>NZ_QJJQ01000014.1 GCF_003201975.1 Pseudogracilibacillus auburnensis
CCGATAACCAGTACTTTGTATTCGCCTGCGGATTCGCATGTCACTTTCAGTTCACCGTCTTCCACAATACCGAATGCCCTACCGAAATGCATATGCCCGTTAACCCAAACATCTACGTTCTTGTTTAGATATTGGAAATAATCAGGCAATAACATTTTAACAGTTTCGTTGTCTCTAACAGCTTCTATCGTGTAACGATATAGAGTGTCTCCCGCTGTCGGGCTCTCTACCGCTGCGTGCCTAAGTCGATGCGTGTCTTTTTTGTCTGGGTGCGGGTGCGGTATTTCGAAATTCTTCGTACCAGATACTGTAAAGCTACCAGGCACTTGCCAGTTGTATGTGCCGTTAGCTAAGGTGTGTGAAGTACCTAGAACTCCTATACCACTGTTCGGAGATGAAGCGTATGCACCTATCGCGACAGACCTCTGGGCACTTACTCGTGAGTTGGCACCAATAGCGACCGCACTAGTAGCAGTAGTTGATGTATTATACCCAATCGCTACTTGATATGTTCGAGCTTCGTTAGGGTCGTTACTTGCACGTGATCCGATCATGACGTTATACATCCCATAAGACAAAGCGTTGCGACAAGTAAAAATTTCATATTCTTCCATACTTTTCATCTATATTTATTTGAATGTAGCATAATATTGCTATATAATGATTTTGGTGGAATTAGTTACCATATTTAGTAAAAGTCTTGTAGCTTTTTTTAGAAGCATACGATAATATGGTTAACATTATTGCCTAGCATTGTTAATCGCCCAAAAATACTACTATATTTTATCGTGTCTTTTATCACAAACAACAGGAGATTATATCATAAACTACCAAATTTATGGTGTTTTATTATAAATATTTTTAGTTCCAAGTTTCAATAAAAAGATAGCAAATACATAACGATATTTTATGACATTCATATGTGTCATTTTATATAAATTATATTAAAACTTACATAGGGGGGCATTTATATGTTTGGCTTTTTAGGTGTTGTTGGATTTATTGTCTTTGTTGTTTTTGGAATTATGTGGATTGTTTCTTTGGTTAAGAAAAATGGTAAAGCTATACGTAATATTATTATTTCCGTCGTTGGATTATTTGTTATGATAATCGCTTCTGTGATGGGTATTGGTAGTGTAGTTAATGATGTTATGAACGAAATAGATGACGATGCGAAACAAGTGTTGGAAAAGAGTTCAGAATCAAATGATGATGAGGATAATAATGAAAATGAAGAAGAAACAGAAAAAGAAAGTAACGATGATGTACCGAGGGAGCATAAGGCGGCATTAAAGAAAGCAGAATCGTATGCCAACAATATGCATATGTCAAAAAAAGCCATTTACGACCAATTAATTTCAGAGTATGGTGAAAATTTTCCCGAAGACGCTGCGGAATATGCCATCGATAACCTTGAAGCTGACTGGAAAGAAAATGCTTTAAAAAAAGCAGAAACATATGCAGATGGAATGGACATGTCAAACGATGCCATCTTTGATCAACTGATTTCGGAGTACGGGGAACAATTTACCGAAGAAGAAGCACAATATGCTATTGATAATTTAGAATAAACAATTAGGTGTGCACTTTGTTGCACACCTTTTTTTGTTAACCCGAAATGGAGTAATTTTCAAAAACCTCTATAACAGTATTCTTTCAAAAGAATATTTAGGCATACAAATTTAAGTATACCATTTATGATACACTTTAATAGATAATAGTGGTAACAACATGAATGCCGCACAACTTTGTACTATGAATTTCTACAAATCTATCAATATCACAAGTCCTGAGCAACTAAGCATTGAAAACATTTCAGAAAGAATGAAGTTATGCATTAATTAATGGTCTTATTCAAGAGTAATGACGGATTATAAAAGAAAAAAATAAAGTCTTCATTAATGGATAGTTTGAATAAGCAGCAGCAATGGCAAGATTTGGGACACGAAATGAAACATTATTTCTTCGACAAAGGGATCAGGCTTTATTTAAGAAAACAATTAGTAGATTATTTTGAAACAATGGCTAACTATTTTGCGTATCACTTTTTGTACCCACATTTATGCTTATGTGTTTAAAGATTAATAATATTACTTGAAAAACCTCAGGGAGATGAACTGTAATCAAAAGCAGAAAGAGGCTGGGACAAAAGTGTTTTCACCAAAGAAAAACACGAACAATGGCAGCTGCATATTAACCCGCTCTGGAAATATACTACGCTTTCCGCGGGCGGCTGGTGAGCCTCCTTGTGCTAGTGCACTGTGGGGTCTCACCGATGCCTTTCCTCCCACAGGAGTCTACGTATATTTCCTCCGCTAAAGTAATACATTGTTCGTCTTTAGATTTGGTCGTTTTAGTTATGTCCCAGCCCTTTTCTTATTTTTAAAATGTACATCGTGAACTCTTACCAATTTCTTATTTTCTTCCTTTCGGGTCTATCCAACTACCTGGGACCCCTTTTTGCTTCGTTATATTTATCATTCCCGATGCTTGCTTATATATATAATACTTACCTGGTAGCATAGTCGACTTTTTATTTTTTCCCTTCTTTGCATCTTCAGCTGTATAATATCCAGGGGTGTTTTTCGTCATCGTATATCTATCATCTTTATGTGCTTTTTTCTTTAAATGAAATACTTTTGCAAGACCATCTGCATGTGCTTTTGCCACCGTTTCAAGCCATTTTTTATCTTTCATTTTTTCCGCATCTGCTTTTGTATCAATAAAACCATTTTCGGTTAACATAGAAGACATCATTGATTCACGTAACACATGTAAATTCCCTTGCTTCTTCCCACGATCTCTTAATTCATTCACTTTTACGATCTCATTATGAATAATATTTCTACATTTAGCTGTTTCACCAGAACTAGAAAGTCTACTGTAAATATATGATTCGAAGCCTGTTCCTCCACCGGCATTGATATGAATACTTAAGAAATAATCTGCTCCCCAATTATTTGCCTCATTTGTACGTGCACTTAATGTTACTGTCTTATCCGAAGTTCTTGACATTTTGATCGTTACATGTTCGTAGGCCGTTAAATACTTACGGACCAAAAGTGCGATTTGTAACGTGACATTTTTTTCTAATAAACCATTTCCCGTTGCACCTGAATCCACTCCACCATGGCCAGGATCAATAAAAATTTTCACCATAAAAATCTCTCCTCATTTTTATTAAATGAAAAAAGAGAAATTTTCGTTCAGTCATATACGCTATCATGAACGCATATTTTTTGTCGGAAGTTTACATGTAAATGTGTTTATCCCTGTAAATGATTGAACGGTTATGGTTCCTTTGTGATTTTCAATGATTTCTTTTGCAATAGCGAGACCTAATCCGCTTCCGCCTGTTTTACGATTTCTAGATGGATCAATTCGATAAAAACGATCGAAAATTTTGGATTGTTCTTCCCTATTGATGGGAGCACCCGGACCAGAAACGGAAATAACGTACGCTGAATCTTGTTTCATTCCGATAACCGATATTGACCCGTTTCCCTCATAATAACGTATCGCATTATCAAGCAAAATCGTAACAACTTGCCTGATACCTTCTTTATGAATGAAAACTTCTTCCCGTTCTATGTCAGCATCTATACGTAAACCTGTTTGATCACATTTCAAGGAAAACAACTGAATACATTGATCGACAATCTCTTTTATTTGAACAGTTTCTTTATTTGTATGCTGCTGTTTCGTATGGTCATCCCATTCGTTCAGTCGCTCTATTTGTTCCACCATATTTGTTAATCGTTCAGTTTGTTCATGTAAAGCGGCGAATAATTGTTTAGATCCTTGTAAATCTCCAGACTTTAGAGCATATAAATATCCCGTTAAGTTTGCTATTGGTGTGCGTAGTTCGTGGGAAACATCATCAACAAGCTTTTTTCGTTGCTCTTCATTTTTTTGTAATTGATATAATAATTCATTATAATGAGAAACTAATTTTCCGACTTCATCCTTCGATTGAATCGGAATTGGAGCAGGATAGGTTCCTTTTTTCAATATTTTAATGGCTTCAATTAGTTCATTAATCGGAGAAATAAGTTTTCTTGTAACATAAAAATGAATGACACTACTTATACAGACTGCTATTCCTGTAAAAATGAGTAAATATTCAAATAGTGTCGCATTAAATTGTTGTTGGCGGATCACGGAGAAATTTCCAATTCCGTCCACTAAAAAACAGGCCGTTTCATAAACTGCCCAACCAGTTAGTAATATAGCAGATGAAATAACAAAAACATTGACGATCGTTAATCTCCATAAAAAGCTTTTTGGCAAAAAACGAAACCATTTATTCATGGACAAATTTATACCCCGTTCCTCGCACAGTCTGAATTCGTTTCGGTTTAGCAGGTGTTTCCTCGATTTTTTCCCTTATTTTCTTAATGTGTGCATCAATCGTACGGTCTAATATATGTTGATCATCATACGCATATAATTGGTTGACAAGTTGTTCTCTCGTAAAAACTATATTGGGGTGCGACATAAGATAATATAGTAATTCAAATTCATGTTTTGTTAAATAGATAGACTGATCATAAAGTAATACTTCTCTTTTACGTGGCATAATACATAAACCATCATACGTCACTTTTTGGCAAAACTGTCCCGTTCGTCTTAATAATGCTTCTACATGGGCAATGAGTTCATCGGGATTAAATGGTTTTGTTACGTAATGATCCGCACCCATTTTTAAACCTTCAATTTTGTCGCCTATTTGTGATTTAGCTGTTGCCATGATGATCGATACTTCACTATTATTTAAGTCCTGACGAATCCAATGACAAATTTCTTCCCCACTTATTTTAGGCAGCATTAAATCAAGGATAATAAGACAGGGATGAAATTGTAGAAATAATTCTTTCGCTTCTTCCCCATCTTTTGCCGTTATGACTTCATATTTATTTTTTTCCAAGTAGAATTGAATTAAATTTCGTATTAGCTCATCATCTTCCACAACTAAAACTAATTGTTTCAAATGGCACACCTCTTTAAAAATTCATTCCTTAATTCATTTTATCAAATTCTTGTACCATTGCCTCATAATTTAAAGGACCTATTGCAATATTATGAATGATACCTTCTGAATCTATTAAATAGGATGTTGGGAGCGCTTGTGCTTTATAAACATTAGCGACTACTGTATTTTTATCTGATAAAACTTGAAACGTAATACCATATTCATCAAGAAAGTTTTCAACATTAGAGGAACTAGTTTCCGTTTCACGTAAATTAACGGCTAAAATAACTCCATCTCCATATTCTTCATGGAATTTTTGCATATCAGGCATTTCCGCACGACAAGGTGGACACCATGTTGCCCAAAAGTTTAACAATACTTTTTCCCCACGGTAATCGGAAAGCTTTACTTTTTCACCATCGACTGTTTCTAATTCAAAGTCAGGAGCCATATCCCCTTTTTCGATCCCAACCTCTGCCTCAAGCTCTTTAGGATCCTCTTTACTAACAAAATCATACAATGCCCAGCCAAACAAACCTACAACGATAACGACTATTATCCACTTTTTCATTTCATTTCCTCCATTTATCCAAGTCTAGATAACCAAGTATCCTCTACTAAATCAAGTAAAAATTGGGTGATTCTCGGCATTTGTCCTGTGAATAGTATAATTCCCATCACAATCATAATAATGCCACCTGTTTTCATAATGACGTCACTCTTTTTTACAATCCATTTTGTCGAGCCAAGGAAAAATGTTAATAGTAAAAATGGAATCGCAAATCCAATAACATACATGATCGTATAAAAGATTCCTTGTCCTGGTTGGCTTGCTGCTAAAAATAAAATAGAGCCAAATATCGGACCAATACAAGGTGTCCAACCGGCAGCAAACCCTGTTCCAACAAAGAAGGTACCTGCATAACTTACATTTGACTTCCGATACTGCATCCGCTTTTCTTTCATTAAAAAATTAATTTGTAGCCACCCGGCAACAAATAGCCCCATTACAATGATAAATATGCCAGCAATTCGTTGTATAAAAAGACCTGAATTTCCCGATAACAATTGCTGAATCCACTGCCCTAAAAAGGATGCGCCAACACCTAAACTAATAAAAACGAGTGAGACTCCTAATAGGAAAAAGAAAGAATGAGTTAGCAATTTTCCGCGTATTTTACCTCTTTGCGTTCCTTGTAATTCTTTCACACTGATCCCTGTAATATAGGATAAGTATGCTGGAAAAATTGGCAATACACAAGGGGATAAAAAAGATAGTGCCCCAGCCCCTAATGCTAAAACCATTCCTACTAGTAAAAAAGTATCTGTTTCTATACCTCCCATTTTTACACCTTCCCTTTTCGATTAAACATTTGAAAGAATAGAACAATGACAAATAAGCAAATTAAAAATATTGGTGAGATCATATAGTCAAAAATAGTGATATTAGAATAAAATGACAACAGGAATTGTCCAAATATCCACATATAAAAAATGATAAGTGAACGATTACGAATAGAGCCTTTCCCTTGCATGAATAAATATAGTAAAATGAATACCATTAATAGCGTTAAATATCCCCAACTTATCTGATTTTTTGCCACAATGACTTGTAAAAATTCATATAAAAAAGAAGCACTTAAAAAGACAGGTAAAGATGTTTGCAATACAATAAACATTTCCGCCTTTTTATGTCTCATTCGATATAAAAGATGAACGACGATCAAGATCGTTGCATAATAAAAAGCAGTTGAATTACTTGGATAAGCTAATACAGCCAATGGGTCTTTTATAAAGGTTGTAAAATGAGCAAGAACTTTTCCAATCCAAATATAAATAATGTAATTTATTAAAAAGGACATTAGTTGATCTAACTGTTGCTTTTTTACTTTTCTTGGCTGGTAACTACTAACATAAAAAAATGATAAGCCACCAATAAAACTAACGATCATGATTGCGATAGAGATAAATATGGAAGTAGATGCCAATGAATTTTCCTCCAAATAAGATGGTTTCCAATTCATTATAACGTAGTCATATGAAAATTTGATGAAAATGAATGGAGGTCACAATATTGTAACGATTTTAATGGATTTTCATCAAACAAAAAACCTTAATGAATGGGTTCATTAAGGCGAGGATCGTTTATTTAGCAATTAAATCGTGGTATTCAGTTGTTTTTTCCATCTTACTTTGTACATAAGAGCATTGTGGAACAATTTTTACATTCTCTTCACGGGCATATGCTATGAGGGCTTCAACTAGCTTTCCCGCCATCCCTTGTCCTCTCAGCTCATCTGAAACATACGTATGATCTGCAATAATTGTATTTTCGTCTTTTTGCTTAAACGTGATTTCCGCGAGTGGGTCGTTTTCATTTTCTCCAACATAAAATTTATTGTCACCTTTTTGAATTGTCGCCATTCGTTCTCCTCCTTTATTTGTTATCATCGTACCATAATGAATCAGACAATTTAAAATCATCTGTTTACACTTTTGTACTTTTGCTATGAGCTATATTTTTTAATCACTCAACTTTCGCACCGATAAAATGAGTGAAAACAGTTCGCTTGATGAAGACTTGAGGTGCTTCTGATGATATCCTTGGCAACCTCGGTATAATAAACCGTTTTCCAAAAGATTCGTACTGCCAATACTTCTCCTACTAAAATAGATTTGCTGTTACGTATAAAAAATAAACTGCATAGTAACTTCGGGTCTGCTGAACAACTAAATTGTGTTCCATCCTACCGTTGTCTTCCGCGAAATGTGGCATGCTTTCCGCGGGCACGACCTTAGCCTCCTTGAGAAAACCGCTCTGCGAGGTCTTCGGACACGTGGGACTGGGACTGCGCTTACTCGTCCCATCGAAAAGCTTTTGCGCTAAATGCTCGTCCCATCGAAGACCATTTGCAGTTCGCACAGGAGTCAGTCATTTTCGCTCCAGACAACTAGAGTAGTTCATTGCATATGGCAAAGGTTAGTTGGTTAATCAATAAATAATTTTTCTTTTAATTTCTGTCGATAACATTCAAGTTTTTTAATTTTCTTGAAGGTTAGGACGGAAAATATCGTCGTTATGATAAGTAATAACTCATACTCTTCTCGATTTTGATTAATTATTTTGTCCATGTAAATCGCCTCCTATTAAGAAATTTTTGTACCGTTTTCAACTTCCATATCCGGGCGTAATAAGATAACATCTTCCTCATCAGGTACTCCACCTAGAACTAACACTTCTGATTTATAACCCGCGATTCGCATCGGTGGAAAGTTTACGACGGCTACCACTTGACGACCAACAAGCTCATCCGCATGATAACGTTTGGTAATTTGTGCAGATGAACGTTTAACTCCTAACTCACCAAAATCAATTTCCAATTTAATTGCTGGTTTTCTCGCTTCAGGAAATGGTTCCGCCTTCACAACCGTTCCTATCCGCATATCAACTTTTAAAAAATCATCGAATTGTATCATATGTATGTACCTCCATCATTTTATATTGGAATATAGGTTAATTTTTTAGGATACGAGCTTAAAACTTCGACTCCCCCATCTTCCGTTATATAAATATTATCTTCTATCCGAACACCGCCGATTTTGGGGACATAAATTCCCGGTTCAATCGTAAAGAGCATCCCAGGTTGAATCAATTCCTTGTTTTCATTATGTATCGATGGCTTCTCATGTACTTCTAATCCGAGACCATGTCCGATCCGATGTGTAAAATAGTTCCCATATCCTTTCAATGTAATAAAGTCGCGTGCTGCCCTGTCAATATTCAGTAATTCATCGCCGACCTTTACTTGTGAAATTGCTTTTTCATTTGCCGCTAACACTGTGTTGTAAATATCGGATTGCTTTTCTGTTCCTTCCCCGATGATAAAAGTTCTCGTTAAATCGGAACAGTACCCGTTAACATTCACGCCAAAATCAAATAATAAAAAATCCCCGTTTTGAATTGGCCGCTCTCCAGCTGTGCCATGGGGTAAAGCAGATTTTTCTCCACTTAAAACGAGTGTATCAAACGCAAGTCCATCCGAACCTAAGACGGTTAATTGATATTCTAATTCAGCTTTTATTTGTAGCTCGGTTAGCCCTAGTGCTATCTTCGGTATAGTATGAGCTAATCCTTCTTCCGTAATTTGTATCGCTTTTTTTACATGGTCTATTTCTTTTGTGGACTTTGTTAATCGTTCCGAAAGTATGAAAGGTTCAATATTTGTAAAACTCGTATTGTTAAAATATGCAGCTATTTGTTCAAATCGCATAACTGTGACATGACTTTTCTCAAATGCGAATGAATCAACTTTACCAAGGGAGTCTCTGAATTTATCGAACGCATTTTCATGATCATCAATTGGAATGAGTTCAGTTACTTCTGCTTTTTCTTTTGCAGCCTGTTCATCTAGTGAAGGTAAAAATAACATGGTTTTATCTTTCTTAGTATCAATCGCAAGAGCAAAAAACCGTTCATGAGGGTTAGCTAGAAACCCAGTATAATAATATATGTTTGTTGGGGAGGTGATCAGTGCGACATCCATATTCTGCTCTGTTTGTAAATGATTTATCAACCTTCTTTGTCTTGTTTGATACATTATCATTTCCTCCTTTTTCTTTTCATTTGAACATAGAACGTTTTTAACATCGTATGATTCTCGTAAATCCGTGCATTATTTTTCCTCTCCCTTTCTCTTTTGTTTTTCAAATTGTTGTTCATACACTTCTTTCGCTTCTTCGGTCGTCTTACTGTCTATGAAATAAGTGATTGCCGCTTCACATAATGCGTACGTTCCAGCACTTGCAATTGTTCCCGAGATAATACTCCCTGCCCCGGGGAAAACTTTTACTAATTGGCGTGAAACTTCTCTAAGCGCAACGCCGACTCCTACGTTCATTCCCATTGCACCAACAAATTGAATAATGGTTTTACGATTTAATTTTGTACCACTAATCATTGCTATAGTCCCAATCATTGATATTTGTAACCCTGTGATCACAGGCATATCTGCAATTGGTACTGGTGTAGCAGCTATAAGTCCAGTAACTGTCATCACACTTTTTCCGATATTACGGGCTAATTTTTTTTGAACAGACTTTATTTTAGACAGTTTGGCAATGATAACTTGTGCTTCTTTTGGGAGTTCGGTAATTAAATAATCGAGTAATAAATCAATATTCCAACGACGATCATACGTAATCTCGCCTTCTTCATATTCTACATAGGCACTAATTGGGATTACTTTTACAGGAGTGGTAATGATTTCTTTCATTTTTTCCTCTAACATATGAACGGTTGCTGTCATGTTTTCTTGTTTTTTCGGATGATCAAAAGGAGGCTCGCTATTTGACGCTGGTGCAAGTTCATCCACTTGCGTTACAATTCCAACAATCGGTACATCGTATGCATGCATGGCAAGAACATCTTTTTTAAGCTGTAGCAATTGTTCTAAATCTTCATCAATTCGTGCCCCAACTTCCTTCCCTTTACATAAAAACAAAATGACATCAGGGCATTTATGTTTAACCGACTGTTTGACTTCTTCGATCGGGCTCTCAGCAAGCACTGCTTCCTCAGGATTATGCGACTCCCCTAAACCACGAGTATCTAAAATATCGATACCACCTAATTCATTCTCAAACAAATACCATTTACCACTACCCGTTTGTGATTTATAATCACCGACTTCCGCTTTCTGTTCACCAAAAATAGCATTAATGAGACTTGATTTTCCTGCTCCTCTTCTTCCGACAATAGCGATTCTTGCCGGTCTTGCACCGATCACAAAAGACTGCAAACCGACAATCTCCTCTCTAATCTGTGATTTATTTTTACTAGAGACTTTTGATTTATCTACATTTTTTAAAATAAATTGAAATAGGTCTTCCATTTGTTTGTACATATTACTCTTTTTTTCGCTCATTAACATTCACCGCTTTTTAAATGATATCTTCATTATATCATGTCTTTTCATTTGTCCAATTTATGCATCATCGCCGATTATTTTTATTTTATAACAGGTTACTATTTGTGCAGGATAACTTTCTGCCATGCTACCATCATATTCAATCTCCACTGTCATATTTGGTTCAAAGCCAGTCATTTCAATCACATTTTCATTGCTATCGAGTCAATTTGCTTCATTCGTTGAGACAATGATTGGATCTGAGGAAAGAAATTCTTCTTCCCCTTCCAATGTTTTACAAGAAAAATTCGGTTCAGTTTAAAGTATCGTTGCTTTTAAAGTCGTTATTATCCTCCTTGTTATTATCTCCAATATTATCAGGTACTCCACAAGCAGATACTAAGAAAAGTACGCCAAGAGAAAAGAGCAAAATATAAATAAATGTTTTCATTTTGGAAAAAAAACACCCTTATTTAAAAATCCATTATATGAAGAGATAAAGAAATAGTCAGTATTTCCCCTTTTGTGTGGAAACCGAATCCACGAAGACTCCTACGGGAAAAGTAACAGCCGAAAATCCACTTCATACGTTTTGGAAAAACGTATGAAGTTAGTTGAGGCGTTGCCCGTGGAAAGCGTAGTGGATTCGGATGGAACACAAGCGCGCTAACCGTGGGAGACTTTTTCAGTGCTCTCCCTTTTATCCTGCAGGAGTCGCCACCTTTCGTTTCAATAGTAAGCAGTTCCTGTAAACGAACATTCAATTAATATTTCAACTATTTGTTCGCATTTTTTATTTATTTTAGCATTTATGAAATTGATTCATATTGTAACCGATTCATCCTATTATTGAAACTAAAAAAAGGAATACTAGATCTCGGGGAATTGTGATTAATTATATAATAGAATGCTGAGCTTCTTGAAATAATACTGGCTTTGATTTCGAAATGCTGACTTTCGTGAAAGAATGCTGAGATTGATGAAGGACATTATCCTAGGAAATGAATACAATAAATAGACTATGTTAAAAGGAATGAGGATATGGATATAGTAGCTTTTCCTGTGATGACGAAAACAAACATTATTCACCAACGAGAAAAGACGATTTATTATCCAGTAGTTTTTGGGATGAAAAATATGGTTGTCCAATCAAAAGTAAATCAAGACATATTTCATCTGGTGCAAAAACTAATTCATGAACAATATGTACAGCAAAATACAAATGAGTTTGTTGAAATGCTTGGAACATATGAGATTAAAACAAATGACCGTCATATTTTAAGTCTATCTCTTTCCAATTATGCGATTTTTTATCATGCAGCCCATGGACTGACGATCATGAAATCACTCACATTTAATATGGAAACGGGAAAATCATATGTATTAAAGGATCTTTTTAAACCGGATAGTAATTATGTAGAAGTACTTTCTGACATCATTAGAAGACAAATTAACGAAAGAAATATACCTTTATTAGAACCATTTACGACAATTCGACATGATCAAGATTTCTATATTGCAGATAAAGCTTTAGTTATCTATTTTCAATTATACGAAATTACACCTTATTATATTGGCTTTCCAATGTTTCCAATCTCGGTGTTTGAATTAGAAGGTATTCTTCGGGAAGATGGCCCTCTTGGAGTGATGGCAACGAATAATTAATTAGCGGGAAAAATTCCGGCATAGGATAAGGCTAATTGAAAGAATCATGTAACAATCAATTAGCCTTTTTGGTTTTCTTTTTTTGACGGAACTTCCTCATAACTACTGAAATTAAGTGGAGTATTGATTAATCAATAAATGGAATTTTTGGAGCTTTTCCGCCTTGATAAATTTGATACTGGTTTTTGCCCTTTTCTTTCGACTCATATAAGGCGATATCCGCATTTTTATATAACATTTTTGGACTTTGGATTTCTCCAGATAAAGCAATCCCTACACTAATCGATACAGATAGCGTATGGATATCCTTTTCAACCTTTAGTGTTTCTTTTAACGTATCGATTATTATTTGTGCGGTTTGCTCAGCATTTTTTTTCGTTGTGTTTTTCATAATGACGGCAAATTCATCGCCACCTAGTCGAAACGTTTCATAGTCGCTTCCAACGGCCTCTTTAATTGTTTGTGCGATTAACTGAAGTAAATAATCGCCTCTCCCATGACCTAGATAATCATTAACTAATTTAAAGTTATCGATATCCATCATCAACAATGCTGTTGTTTCCTTTTTTTCTGCTAATGCGCTTTTTAAAAATCGATCAAATGAGGCTCTATTTTTTAGGCCTGTTAGACTATCATGATAAGCTAAATAAACAGGTTTAGCTAACCAGTTAGCAATAACGGAAGAAATAATGATGGTCACAATAAAAATAATGAGTAATTGAATAAAATAAGATTTTTGACTTTCTCGTAAAAGAACATGTAAATTATTTTTATTGTAAATAATTTCAACTACTTTTACTTTCGTACTTCCATTATCATAAGCTGATTGATAAGGTTCATAGCGAAACATGACTGCTTTCCCCTTATATTCACCGTCTATTTCAACCACTTCATTTGTTTCTCTCGTTCGTTCAAATGCTTCTCTTCGTTCAGAAGGAGGAGATTCCGTTTTTCTCGTTCCAAATGGAAGCCCCCCTAAGTTAAGCACATGGATGCCTTCAATTAAAGCAAAATCCTTCACTAACTCATCAGTCACTTTTAAAAAATCAAACTCTTGAAAAATCGCTTCATTTTCTAAAGAGTAACCTAGCTCAATCATATATTTTTTATCGTCTGTTGCCATATAACTAAATTTCTTTACTTTTCCGGTTTGCTGATCGACATCAATTCCATCAATAAATAATTCACCAGAAGCTCTTCTTTCATTTAATAATTTATTGAATGATCCACAACAGACAGAAAAGTCTAAACCAACCTCCCTGGGGTCATTGCTATGAATTATTTTATTTCCTTCATCTAAAATATAAATATCCATATCCATTTCTTTTGCTAATAATTCAAAATCCCATGAATAAAATTGTGGATTCTGTTCATATTTTTTTTGTAATAAGGAGGTGTTTTCAGCCATTCTAGTAGCCGTTTCTTCATCTAAATAAAAATAAGCTTTATCAATCGTTTTTAAGGCATATTTTACTGTTTCTGTCGCCTGTTCAATTTGTAATTTATTATCTTTTATTGTCCGTTCCTTTAACCGAAAATAATCGATCGTTGCAATGGAAATGGAAATGATAAGGGCGAAGACAAGTAATGTTATGAATAATTTTAAGCGAAATCGAGAACCCATGTTCATACCACCGAGCATTATATATTTTCAGATGAATTTATTAGTCTAATAGTTTCATATTTTTACCATTAATTGTTTAGACTTATTCTATTTAATCATATACTAATCATTTACATGAAGCAATGGAATTTGTTAAAATAAAAAAGCGCTCCTGAATTGGAACACTTTTCGTCATGAGTTATTCACTCTTTTTCTCTTTGACTCTATCTCTTTTTTGCTGTTCAATCATGTAATCATCTTCAGCATTATCTCTTACCACTTTTTGTGTTAAGATCGCCCCAACTGCGACTAAGATCATCACAGCGATATAATAGCCTTTTTCGTTCAATTCCATCTCTGCATTCCATAGACCGACACAAAATAAAATAACTCCAACTGCAAAAGTAAAATATGCCATAAAAACAAATGCCGGTGTATTTCTTCGCCGATGTTCTTGCATACGTGTTTCCTCCCTCTCTACATATACTACAAACAATATACGTTAAAAGATACATTCAGGCAATAGGAAAAAAGGAGCAAGTATCTTGACCGACAGTCTCCCTGATCCTTTTACAAAAAAGAGCCAATTAACACATTTGACACTAACTTACTAGGAGGGGGATTCTCTATGCTTTATCCTTTCTCTCCTTATGACTGATATTGTTCTAAAAAATCAAGCAAATATTGATACACTTTCATTTCATTTTCTTTCTTTGAAAAACCATGTCCTTCATCATCTAATACGAGATATTGTACATCTCGACCTTTTTCCTTTAATTTAGCAACAATTTGATCGGACTCTTCCTTTACTACCCTTGGATCTTTTGCTCCTTGAATAACGAGCATTGGTTTTGTCATCCCATCTAAGTAAGTAATTGGTGAATCTCTTCTAAAACGATCTTTGTCACGCACTGGGTCTCCTAGCCAGCGCTCCACTTTCGTACTCCAATGATCTGGGATCGACTCGACAAACGTAAATAAATTCGAAACACCTAACATATCGACGACTGCTTTAAAGTACTCTGGATGACGACCATGTAAAAGTAAAGCCATGTATCCACCAAAACTACCACCAATTAAAAATAATTTATTTCGGTTTGTTATCTTTTGCCCAAATAACCATTCTATGCCTGCTACACAGTCCAGTCTTGGACCGTGTCCCCAATCTCGTTCCACAAGTTTTACAAAGGAGGAGCCATAACCAGTACTGCCCCGGAAATTCGGTGCAAAAATGGTATAACCACGATTTAAAAAGATTTGAAATATTGCTCGGAAAAACTTTCTTTCTGCAGCTTGTGGTCCCCCATGAGGCCAAAAAATGGTGTAACCATTATCATTTTCTTGATTAGCCCGAAATAATAATGCTTCTATCTCCATTCCGTCGAACGATTTATAAGTGACAACATCGGGTTCAACCATCTCTTCTTTCCTTACACCTAATACACGGTTATTTGTCAGTTGTGTCCACTCTTTGCCATCTTCAGACTGAAATATATTTTGTGGAATCGTTGCACTCTCCCCTAAAATATAGAGATTACCTTCTGCTCCAATGTGAATTTTTTCCATCACATCGATTGGAAGATCTATATGCTCAAGCTTATTAGTATCTAGGGAGAAACGATATAAATGATCCTTTACTCCAACCTCTGTACACATATATATAGCGTTGTTCTTTTTATCATATTTTATTTGTTGAATACTTTCATTTTCTATTGTTTTAACAGTTGAGAAAATTTTCGTTTTTAAATCAAATTTTGCTAAATAATGATGCTCACTTTCATAATTTGTTGGAAAATAAATTGATTCGTTACCGATAATAACGGGGGAATGATTCATATGAGTTTTTTCAGGGTCTGGAACTAGATAATATGTTTCACTGTCTTCTTTTATGAATAGTTTATTGTATGTATTGCCTAATATGCTCATATATACATGAGTGGCTTCATTATCCGAAACAGCTGCTAAATAGGTTGACGCTGTCTCTCCTTCATGTAGTAACTTATCTTGGTCATTTTCTATATCTCGTATTCTAACATTTAAAAAACGTGGATTTTCTTCAGATGTCATGTAATAGACACGCTTTCCATCTTCACTCAAATGGGCGAAGAAATATTTTTCTGTCGGCTCTCCCGTGATTAATTTTTCAGGTAAGCCACCGTCGCGATTTAATGCATATATATGATAATTTTCATCGCCTTCTTTATCAAATCCAGCAAGCACATAACGGTTTTCTTTGTCTATTTTAATAAAGTTACAAGACTGATCCACTTGCGCAAATAAATAGGGAAATGCATCAGGTACATCTAAGGCCCACAGATTCATTTTCCCATTTAAGTTTGTGCTAAAAATGATTCTCTTCTCATCATCACTTACTGTAAAGTCTGATATAATATACGTTCTAAAAAATTGTTCAACAGTCGGCTTGGTAAATATCTCCACTATATCACTCCTAATTTATTTTAGCTAATCGAAAAATAGTGTGAAAAGAGTATTTCCTCCTAATCACATAATAGGATATACTCTCTTTCCACAACGAACAGAACGTCCTATTATCGCCTTTTGCCACAACAGAACGTAGCAGTCTCCATCCTCTATTTGCTAGGGAGCTTATCAATCAACATTGGTACTTTTCAGCACGATAACCCGAATACCCTAAAATTATATTAGAATCTAAAACAAGATATACACTACATTCTTCTCCATTTATGATTGATATTTTTCTAAAAATTCAAGCATATATTGGTATACTTTCATTTCATTTTCTTTCTTTGAAAATCCATGTCCTTCATCATCTAAAACAAGATATTGTACATCCCGACCTTTTTCCTTTAATTTAGCAACAATTTGATCAGACTCTTCCTTTACTACCCTTGGGTCTTTAGCACCTTGAATAACGAGCATTGGCTTTGTCATTCCATCTAAATATGTTACTGGAGAATCTTTCGTAAATCGTTCTTTATCTCGTTCCGGATCCCCTAGCCATCGATCCATGAGTGGCTTCCAATGTTCAGGAACAGAATTCACAAACGTGAATAAATTAGATACACCGAAAATATCAATAACGGCTTTAAAATATTCTGAGTGACGACCATGTAATAGTAACGCCATATAGCCACCATAACTACCACCGATTAAAAATAATTTATTTCGGTTTGTTATCTTTTGCTCAAATAACCATTCTATGCCCGCTACACAGTCCAGTCTTGGACCGTGTCCCCAATCTTGTTCCACTAATTTTACAAAAGAAGATCCATACCCTGTGCTGCCACGGAAGTTCGGTGCAAAAATCGTATATCCACGATTTAAAAAAGATTGAAACATTGCTCGAAAAAATTTTCTTTCGGCCGCTTGTGGTCCCCCATGAGGCCAAAAAATGGTGTGGCCATTGTCATTTTCTTGGTTAGCTCGAAATAATAATGCTTCTATTTCCATGCCATCGAATGATTCATAGGTGACAACCTCGGGTTCAACCATTTCTTCACTTTTCACCCCTAAAACACGGTTATTCGTCAGTTGGGTCCACTCTAGTCGATCTTTTGATTGAAAAATATTGTGCGGAATTGTTGCACTTCTTCCTAAAATATAAAGATTACTAGATTTTGCGATGTGAAACTCTTCTATTATATCTATTGGTGTATGGACTAATTCGAGTTCGCCATCGTGTAGGGATAATCGGTACAAGCGATCTTTAACTCCAACCTCTGTACGAAGATATATTGCATTGTTCTGTTTATCATACTTAATTTGCTGAATACTTTCATTATCAATCTGCTTAACGACTGAAAATGTATTGGTACGTAAATCATATTTTGCTAAATAGTGAAATTCACTCTCATAGTTTGTCGGGAAATAAATCGCCTCATCATGGATCACAAGAGGGTAGTCATTTACATGTACCTTGTCAGGATCTGGTACTAAGTAATGTTTTTCCCCATTCGCTTTGATAAATAATTGATTATATGTATTAGCTAGCACCTTCATATATACATGAGTCTTTTCATCATCCGAAATAGCTACTAAATAGGTCGGCGCTGTCTCTCCTTCGTGTAGTAACTTATCTTGGCCATTTTCTACATCTCGCATTCTAACATTTAAAAAACGGGGATTTTCTTCAGATGTCATATAATAGACCCGTTTGCCATCTTCACTCAAATGGGCAAAGTAATATTTTTCTGTTGGCTCTCCCGTGATTAATTTTTCTGGTAAGCCACCATCACGATTTAATGCATATATGTGATAATTTTCATCGCCTTCTTTATCAAACCCAGCAAGCACATAACGATTTTCTTTGTCTATTTTAATAAAATTACAAGACTGATCCACTTGCGCAAATAAATAGGGAAACGTATCAGGTAAATCTAATGCCCACAGGTTCATTTTTCCATTTAAGTTCGTGCTAAATATCAGTCTCTTTTCATCATCACTCACTGTAAATTCTGAAATAATGTACGTTCTAAAAAATTGTTCAACAGTTGGCCTTGGAAATTTTATCATGATATCACTCCTAAATTATTTCTATTCACCCATCCTATTACCTACATTGATCGTTTGTTCTTTCACTATACCAAATGTATTATATGTTATTTGCAAATATGCTATTTTCTGCAAGTCTTCTTGAGCGAGATCTAATTTTAATACGATTCGAAATGTTGGATCGGCCAACTTGTAATCGTTTACATCAGTTAGGTTAGCAATGTAATTCCCTTCATTCATTTCTTCTTCTGTTAAGATTCCTGTTATTTGATTGCTCGAAGTTTCAATATAAGGAGTAACGATTAATTCATTACCAGCGTCATTTAAACATCTAACCTCTTTTAGTTTTGGCTCACCATAGCCAGTCCAAACCATATCATAACTAATATAAAGCACCCCATCTTGACGGGCGACATCGGGGCTAATGGATGGATGATGACCAACCTGTTCTAAATGACCTTGATTTAGTAAGTAAAAAACGATTAAAACTAAAGTTAGTGAAATGATAATTGCAAAGGGGTACAGCTTCTTTGGTAGTCGCATAAAATTTCCTCCCATAAGGATGAATGGATGCATCTATTTTATACTATTTTTTGATCGATTACACTAATATTTAGTTTTAATGTTCGGGTTATTTTTTTAGATCTGCTTCAATTTCGTACAACTATTAACCAATTTTTTGAATTTCTAATGTTTTGATATGGTAGCCATCTGCTTCTGTTACAATAAATTCATAATGATCAATTTGAACTGAATCTCCTATTTGTGGGTTCGCTTTTTCGGTTAACATCCAACCACCAATTGTATCCATCTCTGTGTCGTCAATATGTAAGCCAAACATTTCATTCACATCTTCTATTAAGACTTTTCCATCAATGATTGTTCTATTTTCATCGATTTTATGCACTTCCGGTACTTCATCTTCATCAAATTCATCGCGAATATCACCGACTATTTCTTCTAAAATATCTTCTACCGTTACCATCCCTTCTGTGCCCCCATACTCGTCCATTAAAATTGCCATATGAACTCGTTCCTTTTGCATTGCTAATAATAAATCATGGATTGGAATTGATTCCACCACTTGTAAGACTGGTCGAACATACTTTTCTACCGTATCATCTAGATTTTTTCCTTTAGCAAAATGGATCAGTATTTCTTTTAAATTTACTAATCCAATTATATTATCTTTATCTCCATCAAATATTGGATACCTTGTATAGTTTTTTTCTGTTACATAATTAATAAAGTCTTGTAACGTATCTGACTTTTCAAAAGCGATAATTTCTGTTCTGGGAACCATAATTTCCCTTGCGATCCGATCATCAAATTTAAAAATATTGTCTACATATTGGTACTCAGATTGATTTATCTCACCACTTTTAAAGCTTTCGGACAAGATCATCCGTAATTCTTCTTCAGAATGTGCTACTTCATGTTCTGATACCGCCTTCACACCAAATAAGCTAGCAATGAATCTTGCGGTTCCATTCAACGCTTTGATAAATGGATACATCGTCCTATAAAAAAGAATCATTGGTCTAGCACAATATAATGCTACTTTTTCTGATTTTTGTAATGCGAAAATTTTAGGTACTAGTTCTCCAACGACAACGTGTAGAAAAGTAATAAATGAAAATGCCAAAACAAAGGAAAGAATAGAGGAAACCGAATCAGATACATTCATTTGTAAAAATAAAGGAGTAAGTATTTGTTTTACGGTCGGTTCTCCTAACCAACCAAGACCTAATGCTGTTACAGTTATCCCAAGTTGACATGCTGATAAATACTCGTCTAAATTATCAGTTAACTTTTGTGCAGCAATTGCATTTTTATTCCCTTCCTTTACTAATTGCTCAATCCTAGTACTCCTTACTTTTACAATAGCAAATTCGGTTGCGACAAAAAAACCAGTTAATGCAATTAAAATGATGACCATCATTAAATTAAATATTTCCAACCATTCTCCCTCCCTACATTGTAGAAAAGGGAAACACCTCCTACTAGAATATTTCATTCTAAAGTTTACTTCTTATTATCATACAATAATTTCAGATAAATTTGTCTGATTTATACTCATTTATTTTGAATTTTTCTCCATTTATGAAAACACTCGCAACAATCGGTTTACTGCTTCTTCGATTCTTTCTTCTTGAATAGCTGCAAACCCAATAATAATTCCTAATCTCTGTTCACTTTCCACCCGATTAGTTAAATTAAACCTTTGTAACGTATACATTTCTAACTTTTCTTCCTTTGCTCGCTCCTTCACTTCATCATATGTTTTGATTGTTTTCATATAAGTTAAAAAATGTAATCCAGCTGGCACATCGATTATCTCCATTTGATCTTTAAACGTATATTTTAATCGCTTTATTAGTTGTATACGCTTTTTCTCATACTGTTTATTCATATTCCGGACATGCTTTTGGTATAGTCCGTCTTGAATAAAATAATATAGTGTATATAAATTAATCCCACTTACTTCATGCATAATATCAGCATAACGAGCGCGGTATTTTCTAAGTAGGTGAAATGGTAAAACCATATAGCTTATACGTAAACTTGGCAATATCGTTTTAGAAAAAGAACCTGTATAAACAACCTGCTGATTTTGATCCAAACTCTGCAAGGAGGGAATATGATCCGTTTCATACTTAAATTCACTATCATAATCGTCCTCCACTATAAACCGAGTCTCATTTTGTGCTGCCCAATTTAGTAGTTCATTGCGACGAGAAATCGGCATAATCGTACCCGTTGGAAATTGATGTGATGGAGTAACGAAAACAATTTTCGCTTCCGATTGATGTAATGCCTGTATGTTAAGCCCATTATGATCAAGTGGGATAGGTTCGACATGATAACCAATCCGCTTAATCAAATGATAAAAGCGCCTATATCCTGGGTCTTCAATGGCAATTTTTGTGTTTTTATCGGATAAAGAAACGAGTCTTTCAATTAGACTTTGGGTTCCGGCACCAATCACAATTTGTTCTGGTTCACAAATAACACCACGAGTGAGTGCTATTAATTTAGCAATCTCTAGCCTTAATTGCATGGGCCCTTGAAAATGGGTAAGTTCCGCTATTTGGGCCCGATTGTGTTTCATCGCCTTTTGCTCACTTTTCATCCAGTTGGACCATGGAAACATACTAGCATCAACGGAAATATGCGAAAAGGAAAGCCACCCTGTTTTGGCGTTTTCAGCTTCTCGTAAATCTTCTGGTAGTACACACTCTGACGCTTTTTTATTATGCAAATCAGTTATTTTTTCCACAAAATATCCTGCCCGTTCAATCGTATAAATATATCCTTCCGCTAACAGCTGTTCATATGCTGTCGTAACGGAATTGACGCTAATATTTAATTGTTCCGCTAATAAACGTTTTGAAGGTAGTTGTTCATTTGCATCGATTCTTTTTTCTACGATATAACTTTTTATCTTGTCATACACTTGTTGATAAATATATTTTTTTTCATCTGATTTATCGATCTTTATTTCAATCATTTTTCTTTCTCCATTCTTAAGGCTGGTGCCCTATTTAAGCTTTGCCTGGTACTATTCATTTATTCCATTTTACTTCATAATAAAAAGAAATACCTATCGAATTGTTTCTATTTTAATGACGACTATTTAAAGGAGTTTTATCGATGACAAATACTTTTACTGTAAAAAATCCCGCAACTGGCGAAACACTTGCTACAATCACGCGGAATAGTGTGGACGAAATTGAACAAGCCATCCAGAAAGGACATGATGCATTCCAAACGTGGAAAAAAACGAATGCACATGAAAGAGCGCGATTGTTAACGAAATGGTCCAATCTTATCCAAGAAAATAAATTAGCTATTGCCAAGGTAATGACCGAAGAAAACGGAAAACCACTTGCTGAATCAATCGGTGAAGTAGACTATGCAACAAGTTATATTGATTGGTATGCGGAAGAAGCAAAACGTATTTACGGTAGAACGATTCCCGCGCATGTGGACGGAAAACGTCTGATGGTTAGTAAACATCCAATCGGTCTTGTAGCTGCTATTACACCGTGGAATTTCCCAGCAGCGATGATGACACGTAAAGCTGCACCAGCACTGGCAGCTGGTTGTACATTTATCGTAAAGCCTGCTGAAGAAACACCACTAACAACGATTCGCTTAACAGAACTTGCTCATGAAGCGGGGATTCCCACAAATGTAATTCAATGTATGAATGGACAAGGTCGTGTCGTTGGTAAAATTTTTACGGAGAGTGAACTTGTTCGTAAAATCACTTTTACTGGTTCTACTCCTGTTGGAAAAGCCCTTATTAAAGCAAGTGCTGATACGGTTAAAAGTGTCACAATGGAACTCGGTGGACATGCACCAGTAATCGTTGCCAAAGACGCTGATATCGATATGGCTGTCGCTCAAACGATAACGACAAAATTCCGTAATGCAGGACAAACTTGCGTCTGTGCAAACCGAGTACTTGTCCATGAATCAATTATAGATGAGTTTTCAACAAAGCTTGCGGAAAAAACAAAACAACTCGTCGTTGGAAATGGACTAGACGAAAATACAGATGTTGGCCCAGTTATCAATGAAGGAAGTTACGAAAAAATTGTCCAGCAAATTAATGATGCAGTACAAAAAGGTGCAAAAGTATTAGTTGGTGCTAAATATGATGTGGATCAAGAGCGCAAATCATTTTTCGTTCATCCTACCGTACTTGCCAATGTTACTGATGAGATGGAAATCATGCATGAAGAAACATTCGGTCCTGTTGCACCGCTCACAGCATTTTCCGATCTAGATGAAGCGATTAAAATTGCTAATAATACGCCTTATGGTCTTGCTGCATATTTTTTCACAAATGACTATAAAGTTGGAAATTACCTCTTCGATAATTTAGATTATGGCATTATCGGCTGGAATGACGGTGCCCCTTCCGCAGCTCACGTCCCATTTGGTGGGATGAAAGAAAGTGGACTTGGCCGTGAAGGTGGAACAGAAGGAATAGAACCATATTTAGAAACAAAATATTTATCGATTGGCAATTTATTCGAATAAACATGAACGTGATACTAAGCCTTGAAAGTAGGGGCTTAGTTTTTTTATAAATGGAATAAAAATCGCTTTTTCGTGACCGTTTTTAAAAATTACACTGCTTAGTGCATGATCATATCTTTTTCGTGTCTGTTTTCGATCATGTTCCCCATGACATCGTTCAATAATGATATGGTTTAACTTTCGCACCCAAAAATGAGTTTACATACTTCGCATCGTTCAGGTTAATGTGTTTCTTATTATATACTTGATAACTCAGTAATAAAGCTTCTTTTAAAACGCGCTATACTTATCTTACTAAAGTAGATTTTTTGTTACATATAAAAGATAAACTGTGCAGTAACTTCAATTAGTGAGATGTCCCGTCGCTACGGAAATACACCCCGCTCTCACCACAGGCACAATCGCGACATCTGTTCAACCTGCGCTATCGCTTGTTTTCCACAGTGTCTCCTTTGCCGTGGGCGGCTGCTAAGCCTCTGACGCACAATGTTTATTGCGACGAGTAATCGCAGTCGCAATGTCTTCGAGGGGACGGGCGAATGCACATTCCTAGGACGTGCTAGTGCGGGTGTTGCGAAGGACGTCGCGACCTTAAACAACCTCTCTCGTTTCGGGGTCTACGTTCTCGCATTCACCCTTCGCTAAGGAATGTCAGAAGCAAAAAGCAGGGTTCAAACCAAGAGTGTACAGTTCCAGCGAAAAATACAGAGTTCAAACCGGGAATGCACAGTTCCAGCGAAAAATGCAAAGTTTAAACCAAGAATGCACAGTTCCAGCGAAAAATGCAAAGTTCAAACCAAGAATGCACAGTTCCAGCGAAAAATGCAGAGTTCAAACCGGGAATGCACAGTTCCAGCGAAAAATGCAGAGTTCAAACCAGGAATGCACAGTTCCAGCGAAAAATGCAGAGTTCAAACCAGGAATGCACAGTTCAAGGCGAAAAGTGCAAAGTTTAAACCAAGAATGCACAGTTCCAGCAAAAAATGCAGAGTTCAAAACAAAAATGCACAGTTCCAGCTCAAAAATGCAGAGTTCAAAACAAAAATGTACAGTTCCAGCGAAAAATGCAAAGTTCAAAACAAAAATGTACAGTTCCAGCGAAAAAAGCAGAGTTTAATGCAAGAAATGGACTGTTCATGGGAGTACTGCACAGTTCCTTCAACTGCATCATGTCACTGGCAATCTTAACGAAAAAAGCATGTAAACAGACTGCTTCTAACCTAGCAGTCCATACAAAGTCAACATAAGTACTACATCTTCATACCATTTCATTGTTCAAAGTTGTTGGACCCAACACTATACGGAAGAATATAAGAAAATCCTCTATCATTAGGATAGAGGATTTTCTCACCTTATTGTTTTCCAAACTGTTGTATTGGATGATCCGCGATTGAAACGTGAATAATCTTTTTCTCCGTATAGAATTCAAATCCGTAATGTCCACCTTCACGGCCAATCCCGGAAGCTTTTGATCCTCCAAATGGTGTACGTAAATCACGAACATTTTGGGCATTTACCCAAAGCATCCCAGCTTCTATTTGTTGTGCTACTCTATGACCACGTTTAATATCATTCGTCCACACATATCCGGCAAGGCCGTAATCAATGTCATTAGCAAGTTTTATTGCTTCTGCCTCATCTCTAAAAGTCATGACAGAAAGGACAGGACCAAAGATTTCTTCTTGAGCGATTCGCATACTATTTTCGACATTAACAATCATCGTCGGTGCAACAAAATTACCTTTTTTAAACTCTTCAGGTATTTCACGAGTAAGTACTTCTGCTCCTTCATCTTGTGCAATTTGTAAATAGCTAACTACTTTATCATAATGTTCTTTATGAATGAGTGGACCTACCTCTGTCGTATCATCTAATGGATCTCCAATTCGTACATTAGCAACTCGTTCTTTTAATGCTGCAATAAATCGATCCTTCATCCCTTCTTGGATAAAAAGTCTTGAGTTCGCTGTACATCTTTCTCCATTAAATGAAAAGATTCCCCAAACAGTTGCATCAAGTGCCCGATCAAAGTCTGCATCATCAAAAACGAGGATTGGCGATTTCCCACCTAATTCCATGGAACAAGCTTTTAATGTATCAGCACTATTTTTAATAATCGTTGAACCGGTTGTCGTTTCTCCTGTAAAGGAAATTAACTGTACATCTGGATGTTTTACCAGTGCATCCCCTGCTGTTTCCCCATACCCATGAACAACATTAAATACTCCTTTTGGAAGTCCAGCTTTATCAATCACTTCTGCTAATAAATTAGCTGATAAAGGTGAAAATTCTGCCGGTTTTAACACAACTGTATTACCAGTTGCAAGTGCTGGTGCCACTTTCCAAGTTTCTAGCATAAATGGTGCATTCCAAGGTGTAATTAATCCTGCAACACCTGCTGGTACATTTATTGTGTAGTTAATGAAATGCTCATCAACCTGATATGCTTCACCGATAAGACGACTTTCAACCATTCTCGCATAAAATCGAAAGTTTTCTGATGCTCTACTTACCATTGCACGCGTTTGTTTAATTGGAAGTCCGGTATCTAGCGATTCTAAATAAGCAATTTTTTCGACTTCCTCATCAATTAAATCAGCAATACGATAAATGTAAGCCATTCTTTCTGTTAATTTCATTGTACGCCAAGGACCATGATCAAAGGCCTCTCTTGCTGCAGCTACTGCTTTATTAATATCATCTTTACGCCCTTCAGCAATGGCATTTATTTTTTCATTTGTATATGGATTATAGTTTTCAAATGTTTGACCCGCTTCACTGCCTACAAATTCACCGTTAATATAAAGCGAAATGTCAGGTTGGGTTATATGTTCTAATGCTTTTGCCATTCGTTCTCACCTATCCTTTTCATGTGATTTATTTCTAACCTAGACCGCGTCCCGAATACACTTCGCTTTCATTACAGGCATAAGAGTGACATCTGTTCTAGCTGCGCTTTCATTTGCTTTTACAATGTCTCTCTATTGCTAGCGCAGTTGAGCCTCCGACATCCAAATCTTTATAGCAATGAGTAATCTCAGTCGCAAAGCTTTTGAGGGACGAGGAGTCCAGCGTCTCAGGACGTGGCCATTTTTGACCAAACATGATTCTACGTGTATTCGGGTCATCTAGTAGTATCTAACAAAACTTTTCTTCGTTCAAAGCAATAAAGCAATTTATTATACAGCTTTTTTATTTATCCTCTATTTTTCTAAAATCTCCATATTAACCAATGTTTCACGTACTTCTTTTTGTAATGCTTCAGAAGGTAAACCGAGTGGTAGACGGAGTTTTGGCGTAATTTTGCCCATCATACCTAATGCTGCTTTTGCCACTGTCGGATTTGTATCTTTAAATAATACGTCGTTCAACGGCATTAATTCATAATGAAGATCTTGCGCTTTTGCTACGTCTCCTGCTTCCCAAGCATTATATAGTTCGGCAACTTTTTTAGGCTCAACATTCGCTGTTGCACTAATAAATCCTGCCCCACCGATTGCAAGCATTGGGTAACATAATAGTTCAATTCCTGAATATAATAGAAAGTCGCGCCCACAATTTAATAACACACGGTTTACATGTTCAAAATCTTTATTCGACTCTTTGGCACCGATAATATTCGGGCAATCTTCCACTAAACGTTTCATCGTACTTACTTCCATATTTACGGCAGTACGTCCTGGAATATTGTAAATGATAATTGGGATTTCAACTGAATCAGCTACTGTTTTAAAATGCTCATACAATGCATCTTGGTTTGGCTTATTGTAGTAAGGAACAATAACCATTGCTGCATCTACACCAATTTCTTCTGCATATTTTGTTAATTCTATCGTTTCATCATGATTCGTAGATCCTGTACCTGGTGTAAAAATTACTCGACCATTAATTGCTTCTTTTGCAAGGTCCATTACACGCTTTCTTTCTGCAACATTTAAAGAACTTGGCTCTCCACTAGTTCCTGTGACAGAAATACCATGACTTCCACTTTTAATCTGCCAATCTACTAAATTTTTGAATGTTTCTTCATCGATCGAACCATCTTCTTTAAATGGTGTAATTACCGGGCAAATCGATCCCCTTAATTTCTGTTTTGCTTCATCATATTTACTCATACGTATCTTCTCCATTCTTTTTTTATATTTATTTAATAAAACTTCCTTTAAATTTTCCTATAAGTAAATAATATACTAAATCATATATGATTTCAAATATAAAAACTTCTTAACTTATTTTTATGGGATGGAGAATAAACAATTACGATCAAAGCAACTGTTTATTCCCCTTTATTTTATTTCATCAAATCTGGCAAAAATGTGACAATACTAGGGAATATCACTACTATTGCTAAACATAAAATCATCATGAGTAACATTGGGATAACTCCTTTAAAAATACGCTGTATAGGCACATCTTTTGCTACTCCACTTATAATGTAAACACTTAATCCAAGTGGAGGAGTAAGTAAGCCAATATTCATCACGAAAATCATCACGACACCAAACCAAATACCGTCAAAACCTAGCAGAGTAATTAGTGGGTAAACGACTGGTAAAGTTAAAACAAAGATCGCAATTCCTTCCAAAAACAATCCTAAAATAAAATAGACGATTAGGATGAAGAGCATGATGACCATCGCTGGCATGTTTAAATTGGATACAAATTTTGTAATGACGACAGGAATTTTACTCAAAGCGAGAAATTTACTAAAAATATCTGCACCAATTAAGATAAAGAAGATCATTGCTGTTAATCGTGTCGTTTCATTTAACGATGATTTAAAATCATCCCAACTTAATCGCCGCGTTACTACCGCTAACAGAAATGCGCCAAAAGCTCCGACTCCACCCGCTTCTGTAGGGGTGAAAAACCCGAAATAAATTCCCCCAATACTAAGGACAAACAAAAATACGAATGGCCACACACTGTTTAAAGAAGCTACTTTTTCTTTAAAAGGTTTTTTAGCAGTAACCGGTGCTATGGATGGATTTTTCAGTACTAAGACATAAATAACGAGCATAAATAAAACCATTTGCAGTAAGCCTGGAACAAGACCGGCAATTAACAGTTTCCCTATCGGCTCCATCGTCAAAATTCCATATAAAACAAGGATGACACTTGGTGGAATTAATATACCGAGAGTGCCTCCAGCCGCAACACATGAAGTTGATAGTGCATCATCATAGCGATACTTCTTCATCTCTGGAAGTGCAATTCGTGCCATTGTAGCTGTCGTTGCATTAACGGAGCCTGAAATGGCCGAAAACATTGCACTCGTACCGATCGTCGTAATAGCTAGACCTCCCTTGATATGACCGATCCATGCATCTACTGCAGTGTACAAATCATTTCCGAAACCGCTATAGGATAAAAACATTCCCATTAAGATAAATAGCGGTATAACACTTAGAGAATAAGAACTCGCTGTTGAAAATGGTGTGGTTCCAAGTTGAACAAGGGCGGAATCCCATCCTCTTATCATAGCAAGCCCACATGTTCCAACAATAATAAGGGAGACACTAATAGGAACTCGTATTAAAAACAATAATAGTAATACAATAATCCCTATTATACCGATTAATTCTGGGCTCATTTCTTATTCACCGCCAATCCGAAATAATGAAGCGCTTTCCAAATTGCTGTAATAGCAAAAATGATTAGCGTAAACGTAATAATGAATAGAAATGGGTGAATAGAAAGTGCTAAATCAGTCGTCGTCGTTTTTCTTTCCATCATACGAAGCCCGTTATCGAAAATATGTCTAGACATAAAGAGTAATGTGATTGCTATTACTACTTCGATGATACCATTCACTATATTTCTACTTTTTTCTGAAAAACGCTCAACAACAAAATCAATCGTAATATGGTCGCCACGTCGATGTGTAATTGCTAAAGCAAAAAACACTAATAAAGCTGCACCCAGTTCTGTCATTTCGAATGTTCCTTTTAACGGCTTATTAAATAAATTCCGACCAAGCACATCGAACGTTATGATAGACATAATAAAAATGAGAAACATATTGGAAATGAACTGCTGAATATCTACTACTTTATTAAACACTTTTTCAGATTTCTCGATCAATTTTAGCATGGTGCTTTCACTCCTACCTTACTTACCGCTTAATTCAACTGCTCGATCATATACTTGTTGTCCTGGTAGTCCTTTATCTTCCACATGATTAATCCAGTTTTCAATGGTTGGATTAATAAACTCGCTCCACTCTGCTAATTCACCATCACTTAATTCGTACACTTCGACCCCTTTTTCTTTCGCTTGGTCTACAGCATCTTTTCCAAACTGATCGAAAATTTCTCCTGTTTTAGTAGCCATTCTTTCTCCAGCTAGTTCTTTAATTGTTGATTGATCTTCCTCACTTAATTCATTCCAAATGTCTTCATTCATTACAACAAACATCGTTGTAGAATAGAAGTTTCCAACTGTTGCATAATCGATCACTTCATCTAGTCCCCACGTTTTTACTGCTTCCCACGGGGCAATTGTTCCATCTACAACACCTCGTTCTAATGCTTCAAAGTTTTCATTCATCGGCATCGACACAGGAGTTGCACCGAGTGCCTCAAGCCATTCACTCGTTTCTGGAGATGGTGAACGAATTCTCATGCCTTTTAAATCTTCCATACTTTTCACTTGCTTTCCAACTGTGTATAGTTGGCCAGGATCTGTCGTATAAAGCCATAATGGTTCTGTTCCTGCATACTCATCATCAAATTCGTCAAATTCATTAAATAGTTCCCACAAATTTTTGGAACCTTCCACTGCTGATTCAGACATAAAAGGAAGCTCCATCACAGAAGTTAACGGGAATTGATTCGGTGTGTAACCGTGTACACTTAAGGCAAAATCTACTGAACCTGTAGCTGCTGCATCAAAATGTTCATCTGGAGCAGCTAATGACGCTCCTGGGTAGGAAGTAATTTTTATTCTACCATCTGTCGCTTCTTCTAATTCTTCACTAAATGCCTGAACTTCCTCTTCCATAAAATGTGTAGGTGGGAAAAAATGCGAAAAATCAAACTCGTATTCTTCCCCGCCTCCGCTACTATTTTTATCATTACTAGATTCTTTTGATTCCGCTGCATCGTCTCCACCACTACAAGCCGCCAAAAATATAATTCCTGCGATCGCTAACAATAAAAAAAACTTCATTTTATCATGCATTTTCATGTTTTCACTCCTAGTGTTCAAATTTTCTCTTTTAGTAATGTTTTCTTTTTTGGATAATTTTCACTTTTAAAGCGTTTTCATAAAAGTTTAAAATAAGACTCCCCCTTTTAACTCATTCATAGGTATTATCATATATCATACCATATATGTTATCAAGTGTTTTATCAACACTTTTTATATTTCATTCAAAGCATTTTATTGAAAATGCTCGGGTAAAATACTTTTAATACAAGGAATGATATCTTTTGCAATAATATATCTCTTCATATATATTATGTATATGATTACTAATAAAAAATTAAACAAAAGACAATATGCATACCAAGTAATTAGATCGAGAATTCTTGAAGGAGTCTATGTGCCAGGGCAACGAATTGTCATCGACCAAATCGCAAAGGAGGTTAATTCCAGTCATATACCCGTCCGTGAAGCGATTCATCAATTAGAGTCTGAACAACTAATTGAGTATGAACCGAATATTGGTGCCATTGTGAAAGGAATAAATGATTCACTTTATATGGACACATTACAAGTATTAGCTTTATTAGAAGGTTATGCGACTGCATTAAGTGCACCCCATATAAATCAGTCAGGAATTCAAAAGTTAACTGAAATAAACGAGAAAATGAGTGAGCATTTACAAAATTACGAGTTGGACAAAATAGCAGAATTAAACCGAGCGTTTCACTTTTTTATTTATTCTTATTGTCCAAACGAACTACTCATTACAAACATTAAAGAAATGTGGGAACGATTAGATGTCGTTCGTCACACTGGCTTCCGGTTTTTCCCTAAACGGACACCCCACTCTATTGAAGAACATAATACGATCATTCAGTATTTAAGTGATAATAAGAGTGCAGATGAGATTGAGCGATACACGAGAAACCATAAATTGAATACGTTGGAAGCTTTTAAACATCGTAATGATGAAAGGTAGAAAGAGGCCGGGACATAACTAAAACGTCCAAATCTCAAGACGAACAATGCATTATCTTAGCGGTGGAAATATACGTAGACTCCTGCGGGAAGAAAGGCATCGGTGAGACCCCACAGTGCGCTAGCACGAGGAGGCTCACCAGCCGCCCGCGGAAAGCGAAGTATATTTCCAGAGCGGGTGATATGCAGCTACCATTGTTCGGGTTTTTCTTTGGTGAAAATACTTTTGTCCCAGTCTCTTTCTTTTTTTTCATGCTCAATACAAATAGTTTCTATTCGTTATTTATATCGTAAATGAATATTATTTTGTTTATAAGTAGGTCTTGTGAACTCGTATACTTCCATTGACAAGGCTACATATCGTTTAGCAAAAACTTCACTAAAATGTGCTTTTATCGTAGCGAATAAATTATCACAAACACTTTTTATCTGTTCTTCCGATCTTCCGCCTCCGAGCTTAAGGGTAGCGTGGACAAATGCGTCATCTTCCGCGCCATCTGCAACACAGTAATCATGTAACTCAATGGCTCTTGAACGTAATCCACCAATTGGAATAATGTCACGATGTTGTAATAAAGAATCATTTGCTTTTTTTAATAGCTGTGGAATGTTTACGTCTTCCTTTATGTTATCAGTATACTCAATAATTAAGTGTGGCATAGCTCACACCCCTCCTAACAAATTAGTCATTCTCACCTACAATCGTATTCACAAGCTTTCCAATTCCTTCTACTTCTGTAATTACTTCATCTCCTACTTTCGTATCAACTGATCCTTTTGGTGTACCAGTTAAAATGAGGTCATTTTCATTTAACGTCATAAAGGAACTTAAATATTCGATTAACTCAGGAATTCCGAACACCATATCTGCAGTAGTTCCCTCTTGTTTAATCTCACCATTAATATATGTTCGTAATGTTAAATTCATCGGATCTGCAATATCTTCCTTATCGACAAACCAAGGTCCAATTGGTGTGCATGTATCACGATTTTTCACCCGTAAATTCGGGCGGTAATAGTTTTCTAGATAATCACGAATCGCATAGTCATTGGCAATTGTATATCCTGACACATAGTCATACGCGTCTTCTTTTTTAATATTTTTCCCAGTTTTTCCAATGACGACGGCGAGTTCACATTCATAATGCATAAACGTTACATCACTTGGACGCACAGTATGTCCACGGTGTCCGATAAAAGTGTTTGGTCCTTTTAAAAAGACTAACGGTTCTTTCGGTGCATCAAATGAAAGTTCTGCAGCATGATCCGCATAGTTTAAGCCTAGTGTGAAGACTGTTTGTGGTTTGACTGGTGGTAACCAAACAACATCTGCTTCTTCGACCATTCGTCCATCATTCAGTTTTACTTTTCCATCTACTTCTATTGCATCTTGAATTAAACCGCCGAAACTAACGCGTGCACGTTTCATACTGTATCTCCTCCGATTACGTCTTGTTCACTCATTACTCTATTTTCAATTTTACCGATTTGTTCAATTTCAACTGTTACTAAGTCGTTCGCTTTTGCGAGCGGTGCGTTTTCAGGAACACCAACTAATAGCACATCACCTTTATAAAGTGTCATATAATCTGTTACATCTGCGATTAACTTTTCAACAGAGCGAATGAGATTTTTCGTCGTATTTTCTTGGTTTACTTCTCCGTTTATAGAAACTGTAATACGTAAATCATTTGCGTTATCAACTGAGTCTCGCGAAACAATCCACGGCCCAATTGGACAAAAACCATCACGAGCTTTTTCTTTTACCGCTGGACGGTGCACACTCTCATGTGGAATACTTACGTCATTGACAACTGTATACCCAGCAATATACTCTTGCACATCCTTTTCCGAAACTTTTGTCGCCGTTTTGCCAATGACAATTCCTAGTGCTGCACCTATTTCTAACGCTTCAACCTGTTCAGGTAATGGGATTGGTTTTCCACTACTAATAAACGTGTTTTTTGGTTTGATATATAATACTGGTGCTTTCGGTGGGTTTTTATATGGCGCTTCCTTCATAGCTGGCTCAAGTACCTCAAACGCCCCTTGATAGTTTAAAAGCGTACCATAGATTGTCCCGTTTACTGGCACGTCTACTGGCAATGCATCTAATTCATAATCAATACCTTGAATTTCTACTGTCCCTTGTTCATTTACTTCCCCTTCAAGTACTTGTTCAATACCGCGCAGCTTTAACGTTACTTTTTGCATGAACAATCAACTCCTTCATTTAAAATCTTCAATAATCTAGATAAAATATTTTCGGAAATAGTAGAGCGACTACGAATGCGATGTGCGAACTCAATCAGAAACGATGGTTCTCTCACGTCGTCAGAAAGAGGCTGGGACAAAAGTGTTTTCACCAAAGAAAAATCCGAACAATGGTAGCTGCATATAAACCGCTCTGGAAATATACTTCGCTTTCCGCGGGCGGCTGGTGAGCCTCCCGTGCTAGCGCACTGTGGGGTCTCACCGATGCCTTTCCTCCCGCAGGAGTCTACGTATATTTCCTCCGCTCAGATAATGCATTGTTCGTCTTTAGATTTGGTTGTTTTAGTTATGTCTCAGCCTCTTTCGTGAATGGTTAACTCACTACTGGATTAATCCCGTATTTTCCACAATAGAATGTGAGTGGTTCTCCTTCTGTCGATGCAATATCGATTACTTTACCGATAAACAATGTATGGTCACCAACAACATAAGAAGTGTCTACATCACATACGATGGAAACTAACGAATCTTTAATGACAGGAATCTCTTGAATAAAACCGAAATTGATTTCTCTATCTTCTTTCGTTTGGCCAGCAAAATGCATGGAGATATCTTGCTGACTTTCACTTAAAATATTGACTCCAAATTGATTTGATTGTTTAATTTGATCAAGCATATTTGCCCGATTATCTATCGATACAGTAATAAGTTTCGGATTTAAGGATACGGACATAAATGCATTTGCTGTCATGCCATGAATATCGTCTCCTACTTTTGATGTAATTACTGTTACACCCGTTGCAAATTTCCCCATCGCATTTCGAAACATACGATCATCCATATTTTGTCTCCTCCTTATTTTTATTCGTCTATGTGTTTACTTAGGGTCTGCTGAACAACTAAATTACTTTCCATCCTACCGTTGTCTTCCGCGAAATGTACAATGCTTTTTAGCGGGCACGGCTTCAGCCTTCGACGCACAATGTTTATTGCGACGAGTAAGCGCAGTCGCAGGACGTGCTAGTGCGGGTGTTGCGACATGGACGTCGCGTACTTAACCCGCCTCGGAAGAAAACCATTTCCTGCGGGGTCTTCAAACTCGTGCTTTTCCCGCTGGAGTCAGTCACTTTCGCTCCAGACAACTAGATTAGTTCATTACATGTGCAAAGGTTTTTTGGTAAAACAGACAAAACCCTTGCACTTTATATCGAGAGAAACTATACAAACTATTGGTTTAGATGGGATTTCTGTTTATTTAGTAGACCCTACTTAATGAAGAAAAATATTATTTCTTTATACTAGTACAGCGCTCTTCACTGCTAATCTATTTAAAAACGCTATCTTCAGTGCTTGATCGTTTGGATTTTCATATTCATCAATACGTAATTCATTTTCTACATTCGGTTGAATCGTTATTTCACCGTAGTAAGTACCATGGTCAATTAATATACTAACTTCATAGGTACCTTGTTTCGGTAGAATATATTGGTGATGAATCTCTACATTAAATACATTTTCTTCATCAAATTTCTTCTTTACACGTGCATGAACTTCATAATATTCTCCTAAAAAGTGAGGAACTAAATCAACATTCCCATCATAAACTAGCCTTTTTGTTTCCGTAGAGCCAATTTTTGTATTTAAAAATGTCTTTTTCGGTATGACTGTTACCCCAAAATCACCTTTTTGAGACATTTTCTTAAGTAAATCCGTATTTCCTTGTGCTTTACATCCGAACGCAAAGTCAAAACCAACGACGACATGATTCGTGTTTATCCCAGTAATATACGTATGGATAAAATCCTTCGGTGGAAGAGAGGCAAACTTTTTATCGAATTTCATTACGAACAATCTGTCTATTCCACATTGAGCAATTTTAGTTATTTTTTCTTGTAAAGGGGTAATATATTTTCTGTTTTTCTCCCCTTTAATCACCTCATCAGGATGAGGACTAAATGTTAAAGCTGAGCATAATATTCCATTTGCTTTTGCATGCTTTTTAGCACGCTCAAACAACTCCTGATGTCCTAGATGAACTCCATCAAAAAATCCAATTGCCATTACATGGGGTTCGATATCTTTTAATTTACTGGTATGGTCTAAATAAATAACTTCCATTTTTGCTCTCCTTCCACCTATGTTCATCCATTACATCGTAAAGTCTGGTTTATATAACGTAAGTTTTGCTTTTTCTTGTTTAACTTCTTCACCGGTTATGACGTGTAATAACGTTGATGCTTCATCAAACCAACTATCTGGTGCTTCATGTCCCCAGAACGTTTGACGTGTTTTATCGTGTACACTCCAGCGTTTCGGTTTAAAGTCTCCATCACCTGTAAAGTAATCGCCAAAGTATAACTCGATTCGGTGTCCGTCTGGATCACGTAAGTATAGGAAAAACGCATTCGATAACCCGTGGCGACCTGGCCCACGCTCAATATTATCAGCCATCCCCATCGACGCTAACACATCACATGCATGAATGAGTGCGAGTGGATCAGGCAACCAGAAACCTACATGGTGTAAAAGTGGTCCATCTCCATTCATAAATGCTTGGTCATGAACATTACCTTTACGGTGTGTCCAAATAGCCCATAATTTACCTTCATCATCTTCTGTGTATTCTGAAGCTCTAAAACCAAATTCCTTATGATAAAAGTCATATGCTTTTTGCACATCAGGTACTAGACAGTTTAAATGATCAATACGCTGAATTCTTGCTCCTTTATATAGATCATAACGTTGCATTAAACTATCAACATGTTCCATTTCAGCATAAAATTCTAGTGGCAGCCCTGAAACATCTTGCATACGTATAGCGCGACCAATCGCACGTTGTTCTCCTTTTTCAACCCATTTATATGGAAGATTATTTGCCTGTGCAACTTGTTCAATCTTATCTAAATCTGAGTCATCATATACTTTATAACTAATTACCTCTACGGCCGGTTTAGCTGCCTTTTTTAATAAAAGACTATGGTGTCCTTGTTCTTCATATCCACGTAAATAAATATGATTATCATCTGACTCTGTTTCATATAAACCTAAACCGTCCACATAAAACTTTCTTGACGCTTCTAAATCTGTCACATGCAGAACTGCTCTACCTGTTCTTGAAATATTAAAACTCATTCTTTTTCCCCCTAACCTTATCCTTTAGTTTATTTACTTGGTTGTTTTCTTACTTCCTTTAAAAAGTCAGTAACACGCTGTTTATATGGTTCTTTTTCAAACTTATCAAAATAAGTCATTCCCATACGAACGGGATCTCCAAAGAAATAGTACTCATAATGGTTTTGTCTCGAACCGAACGCACTTGCAGTTAAATCCCAAGCTAAACGGAACAATTGAACACGCTCGTAACCATTTAAGTTTTTAGACTGTAATCCACGATCAATAATTGGTCCAATATCTTCATTTAAAAAGTCTGCTTCTGTAGGAATACCTGTTAAACCAGACGCAGCAAGGACTCGAATAATTTCAGTGAGTGATGGGTAAATACGTGGGTACCAGTTTCTTGCAGCATCTAATGCAGCAAAATCAGGATTCATCGTCCCGTATTTATCCAATTTTGCATTATGTTCTGCACGATATAAATGAGAACGCATTGTTTCTAACGTAATCATAATGTCGCGACCTTTGTCTTTTACATGTTGGAACTGGTCAATTCCAATTGCATCCATAATACTTAACGCTACGCCTAAAATAAATTCCGTTTTCACGACTGCTTTTGATAATACTTGGTGCGACATATGGGTAACTGCATTCGTTTCTCCAAATGTACGGTTACAAATCGATGAATTACCACATACGAAAACTTTATCCCAAGGAACAAACACGTTATCAAACGAAATGATTGTGTCCCCTTCTTCATAGCGTGATGATAATGGATAATCCCATTTATTATCTTTATAATCCCAAGGCTCTCGGCTAATATGGGTTACCCCTGGAGCGTTATTCGGTACGACAAATGCTAATGAATAAGGATCATCTAGCTCGCCAGCTTTTTTAACTGTGGACGGGAAAACTAACGTTTCATCCGTTATTGCTCCTTGTGTTGCTAGTAAGCGAATTCCATCGACAACAATTCCATCTGAACGTTCTTCTACTAAATGAAGCGCAACATTTGCATCCTTTTGCTCATGCTCAGCTTTTGAACGATTCACTTGCGGGTGAATAAGTGTATGGGTCAAACTAATATCATTTTCACGTGCATATTCATAATAATCACGGGCGTTTTTAGCAAAGCGTGGATCCGACTCTCCGAATAAATCATTGTTCATTCCCATGGCCATTACTTCTGCGTTTAAGTAGTCCGGTGCGCGTCCCATCATTCCGTTATGGGATCGTGCCCACTCTTGAATTGCTTCCCTTCTAGCAACAAGGTCATCGATTGTTGTCGGATGTAAAAATGTCATCCCTACTTTGTCACCAGTTGTTGGAGATGTATATAACATTTTGTCAGCCTTTTCATGTTGAAGATCATAAAGTTTTGCCATTGAATCAATCACATTTTTAAAAGCTGGGTGTGTCGTAACATCTTCGACTCTTTCCCCATTGGCATACACATTATTTTTCGCTTTTTGTAGTCTTTCTTTATACTGTTTACCAGTTTTCGCTCCCATGATAAACTTCCTCCCTAAAAATCTTTATTTTTTAAAAAATGAAATCGCTTTAGAGTTAAAATGAATACCCTCATTACAACTCAAAATGTATCTTAAACATTACAGTTATCTAAAAATTAGCTATAATGAAAATGTAAACGATTTCTAATTTCTATTAATCTTATTATCATATATGTTATTATATATGTAAAATATTAAAATTGTTTGTTTTGTATATGAAAAACATATACTAGGAGGGTTAATTAGGATGAATTTAAAGCAACTACGATATTTCTATGAAATTGCGAACGAGGGGCAAATCACACGTGCCGCTAAAAAGCTTCATATTGCCCAACCTCCATTAAGTCAATCTTTAAAAGCGTTAGAGGATCGTTTAGGTGTTATATTATTCGAAAGAAACGGACGCAGAATGGAATTAACAGATGCAGGTGCTGTATTATATGAAAAAGCGAAAGAATTATTTTATAAAATAGATGAAACGATGATAGAAGTAAAAGAAACTGGCAAAGGGGTTCGTGGTACATTATCAATCGGTTGTAACAAGTCATGTTTTTCTCGGATCCCGAAAACGATTCGTACGTATCAAGAAAAATATCCACAAGTGAAATTTAAATTATTAGAAGGAGATTCCTATTTTTTAACGAAACAATTAGTGGACCGAGAGATTGAGGTTGCTATTATTCGGCTGCCAATCGATATGAATGGATTTTCTTATTTGCGCTTGCCAGAAGAGGAATATGTTGTCGTTATACCGAATAATTGGATAAATGAACCGGATAAAAAAATGATCTCTATTGAAGAACTTGTCGAGATCCCTCTCCTCTTACTACACCGGATCAGAGGGGTTGGACAATTTGAACTTATTATGGACAAATTCCGTGATAAAGGTTTAACACCTAATATCATTTGTGAATCTCCAAATGTTGATATGCTTTTGGGGCTTGTAACGGAAGGGCTAGGTGCAACTGTTGTTCCAAAATCTACTTTATTAAAGCATAATACGAGTAATGTAAGTGTTCTGCATATTGAGGATACACATATCGTTTCTGAATCAGCTATTATTTGGTTAAAAGATCGTTATCTTTCCAAAAGTGCAGAACGATTTATTGAATTGTTCAACTAAACTTCTTTCCTGATAAAGTGATGGAAAACACGATATGAGCGGATTCTGACAATAGTGCGTCTTGACCGATTAGGTGGCGCTTCTCTGGGGTTATATGGCGCTCCCTCGAGATTAGGTGGCGCTGCTCCGCGATTAGATGGCGCTTCCTCGAGATTAGGTGGCGCTGCTCCGCGATTAGATGGCGCTTCCTCGAGATTAGGTGGCGCTGCTCCGGGGTTATATGGCGCTTCCTCGAGATTAGGTGGCGCTTCTCTGGGGTTATATGGCGCTTCCTCGAGATTAGGTGGCGCTTCTCTGGGGTTACATGGCGCTTCCTCGAGATTAGGTGGCGCTTCTCTGGGGTTATATGGCGCATCTCGCTAAATTATGTAGCGATTCATTGCATTTTGCGCAAATGCGCAACCAACACAATAAATGTAAGCACCATTTTAACATGAGCGTTCGATAAGCCAATTTACAAATGAAAGCAGATCTGGAAAAGACAAATCTGCTTTCGCATTTCCTCGTCGATTTCCGACTAATACCGTTTTGGTACCTGCTCCTTTCCCTGCTTCAATGTCTGGTTTTCGATCGCCAACCATATAGCTTTTCGCTAGATCGATTTGATGTTTTTTGGCAAGTTTTATAATCATTTCAGGTTTAGGTTTCCGACAACGACATTGTGCATCTGGTTTATGGGGGCAAAAAGCGATATCTGTTATTTTAGCATCAAAAGCAGCTAGTTCCGCCAGCATTGTTTCATGTACTTTTTCTAAAGCAGCTTTTTTCATATAACCTAACCCAATTCCTCCTTGGTTTGTTACAACAAAAACTAAAAAATGCGCATCATTCAATTTTTTAATTGCTTCACCAACCCCATCGAGTAAATAGAAATCGGTTGGTTTGTTGACAAATTTTACTCGGTGGCTTAATACTTCATTAATGACACCATCACGATCGAGAAAAATACCTTTATTCAACTACAACACCCTTTATTTAATCTAAAACGAACTTAGGAGGCAACTAACATGAACAATCGGCAAAAAGTATTATTCAATCAACTACAAACCTATCGAAACGAAATATTAGATGTCATTGACGGTATGACTGACAAAGAGGCAGAATTCATACCAACCGGATTTAATAATAATGTTCATTGGAACTTAGGTCATATTTATCTTGATCAATATTTATGGATTCAAGCTTTAACAAAGGAAAAAATGGATATTCCGAATATCTTCCATTCTTCCTTTGGATTCGGTACTTCGCCAAAAGACTTTACAGCCGAAACTCCTTCGATGATTGAATTGAAGAAACTATTGAGCAAACAACCAAACGACATTCAACAAACGTATGGAGATAGGCTAGATGAACCATTTCCACCTATTGATATGGAAATGTGTACGCTTGAACAAGTGTTAATCCGAACTATATTCCATGAAGGGATGCATCTTCAGGCAATCATGGATATTAAAAAAAGTTTATAGTGAAAGACTCCCCCCCTTGAGAAAGCTAATTTCAAAAGGGGGGCTTGTATTAATACGGCTCTGCATCTTTTCCTTTTTCTACGGCTTGTTGTGGCGCTTTTTCTGCATCACTATATCCCAGTGGATTGTAGCTTGACCCATCTTTTTTCGCTTTTGCTAAACCTTCCCGTAATCTACGTCCATACGCTTCATCCGCTTCTTCTGCTAATGTAATCATTTTATCTTGTATACGCGGGTCACATTGAGACAAATCTCCAACTAAATTAGAAATTAGTTCATCTTTTTCCCAATCTTGAAAGCGCCGATACGTTTCACCCGCTTGTTTTGTATTACTCGTCCGCTCAATCGACTCACGCACCAAGTTCCCTTCTATTTTTGGTGTATATTCTTGTCCCATTTGCTCCGCTTCCTTTAGTCCGCCTAAAACAGACGGTTCATAATTGATATGCGGATTTTTCTTCCCTCTTGCCTCGGGTTCATGGCGCATCATACCACCTTCTTGGTTTGTTGCTACTCGCTTTTTCGCTGCATTAATTGGTAGCTGTAAATAATTTGCTCCAACTCGGTACCGTTGGGTGTCCGAATATGAAAATGTTCGTCCTTGGAGCATCTTATCATCTGAAAAGTCAAGCCCATCGACAAGAACCCCTGTTCCAAATGCAGCTTGTTCTACTTCAGTAAAATAATTTTCTGGATTTTTATTTAACACCATACGTCCAACAGGAAGCCACGGAAATTGATCCTCTGGCCATAATTTCGTGTCATCTAAAGGATCAAAATCTAGTTCGGGATGAGGACCATCTTCCATGATTTGTACGAATAATTCCCATTCCGGGTATTCTTCCCGTTCTATTGCCTCATATAAATCCTGTGTTGCATGGTTAAAGTTTTTAGCTTGAATTTTTTCAGCCTCTTTTTGAGTTAAATTTTTTATTCCTTGTTTCGGCTCCCAATGATATTTAACAAGAACCGCTTTCCCCTCCTTGTTCACCCATTTATACGTATTCACCCCTGACCCTTGCATCATTCGATAATTCGCCGGGATTCCCCAAGGTGAATAGATAAAGGTAACCATATGAAAAGATTCTGGAGAATTTGCACAAAAATCAAAAAAACGCTCGCTATCTTGATAATTTGTGACTGGATCAGGTCTAAATGCATGGATCATATCGGGAAATTTCATTGCATCTCGGATAAAGAAAATTTTTAAATTATTCCCGACTAAATCCCAATTTCCATCTTCTGTATAAAATTTAACTGCAAATCCACGTGGATCACGAACTGTTTCAGGGGAATGATTTCCATGGACAACCGTCGAGAATCTAACAAAAACAGGCGTTTTCTTTCCCTTTTCTTGAAATACTTTTGCCCGCGTATATTTGGAAACTGGTTCATCTCCTGCAGTTCCATATGTTTCAAAATAGCCATGTGCCCCTGCCCCACGTGCATGAACAATTCTTTCAGGTATTTTTTCACGATCAAAATGACTAATCTTTTCGATAAAATCATAGTTTTCAAGGGTTGCTGGTCCACGATTTCCAACGGTTCTTATATTCTGATTATTTGTGACAGGATGTCCTTGTCTCGTCGTCAAGGTGTCATCATGTTCAATATTTGTTTCGTAATCTGAATGTTCTTTTGTCAATACCATCATCCTTTACAAACGTAATTATCGTTAACGAGTAATTCCATTTTTTATACTTATACTTTATCCAATAAAGTTACAACCATTCATCTACTTCTAACTTTTTCATGTATAAATGTATTTAATTTGCTTTTCATCTTACTTATTCAAAAAATTATCGAATTAAATGATTGACATTCTAATTAAATCTGTGATACATTTATCTCGAATTAGAGATATTTTATTTAAATGTAATATTACTAATGAGTAAAGTAAATAATATAAACTATTTATTATACCATTCGTAACCGAGTAACATATAAATTAAATTTCATGACATCAATTAAATGGAGGATAAAAAATGAATCATGTAAAAGGAATCCACCACGTAACAGCAATTACAAGCAATGCAGAGAAAAATTATGAATTTTTCACTTATGTTTTAGGGATGCGATTAGTGAAAAAAACAGTGAATCAAGATGATATCCAAACGTATCATCTATTTTTCGCAGATGATAAAGGGTCAGCTGGAACAGATATAACCTTTTTTGACTTTCCAGGTATTTCAAAGGGAACACATGGAACGAATGAAATTTATAAGACAGCATTTCGAGTACCTTCAGATGTTGCATTAGACTACTGGGTTAAACGTTTTGATCGTTTAGGAATAAAACATACAGGGGTTAAAGAGTTATTTGGTAAACAAACATTATCATTTGTCGATTTTGACGACCAACAGTACCAACTTGTTTCAGATGAAAATAATAAAGGCATCGAACCAGGGACTCCTTGGGAAAAAGGACCAATACCATTGGAATTTGCCATTATTGGACTAGGGCCAATTCACATTCGTGTCGACCAATTCGATTACTTTAAAGAGTTTCTTGAAAAAGTGATGTTATTCAGAGAAATCGCAAGTGAAGGCTCGCTTCATTTATTTGAAGTTGGTGAAGGTGGTAATGGTGCCCAAGTCATTGTGGAATATAACAATGTATTACCACCGGGACAACAAGGTTTCGGTACAATACACCACGCAGCATTTCGTGTAGAAAATACAGAGGTATTACATGAATGGATGAACCGTATGGAAAGCTTTGGATTTGGCACTTCCGGTTATGTGGATCGATTTTTCTTCGAGTCATTATATGCTCGCGTAGCACCTGGTATTTTATTCGAGTGGGCTACCGATGGGCCGGGTTTTATGGGGGATGAACCGTATGAAACTTTAGGTGAAAGGTTATCTTTACCACCCTTTTTGGAAGATAAACGTCAACAAATTGAAGAGATGGTCCGCCCTATCAATACGATTCGCAGCACAATTGAATTTGAAAAAGAATACGAATAAAGCTTATAAAAAAATGAACCCATATTGCTACGTTCGTTAAATAAAAATGTTCATTTATTTGAGTCAATTTCTTCTATAATCATTCCATAAATCCGGACATGACATATTAAAAATTTCAGTATCTAGGTATTTAACTACCACCTAGAGTGGAAACCAATAACTAATCCGTTGTCCGGATTTTTAACTGAAATATTAAATGACGAAATTGATTCATAGTATCACTATTTTTTGACTGAAAAACTTATGAAGCTAAAAAAGAATGTTCGGTTGTACAGAAGTCTCTATGTAAAGGAGCGAAATCAATGAACAAGATAGCGGGACACCATCACATTTCGATGGTGACAAAAAATGCGCAACTAAATAATCGGTTTTATCAAGAAATACTTGGATTACGTCGCGTAAAAAAAACAGTCAATCAGGATGATCCTACTATGTACCATTTATTTTATGGAGATTTGACAGGTAGCCCAGGAACAGAATTAACTTTTTTTGAAATGCCTATGGTTGGCAGTACACACCGTGGCACGAACGCGATTACAAAAATAGGCTTATTAGTATCATCGTACGATAGTTTGGTTTACTGGAAAGAACGTTTTTCTACATTACATGTTAAGCACAGTGATATTACCGCTTATGCCGGGCGAGAAGCACTGCATTTTGAAGATTACGAAGGGCTTCGTATGGTACTCCTTAATAACCGTGGTGAGTACATTCCTGAACATTGGAAAGCTTGGAAAGATTCAGGTGTAAAAAATACACATCGTATTTTAGGGATGGGGGCTATTGAAATAACCGTACAATCCTTACATAGTTTAGCAAATACGTTGGAGCAATTATTTGGCTATGAACGTGTTTCTCCTACAACGAATGAAGCTATTTATCAGTCTGTTAAAGGGCAGGCTTTTGGTGAAATTGTCATTGTTGAAAAAGACGGTCCCAATGAAAGACCCGGAAAAGGAAGCGTGCACCATTTAGCCATTCGCGTAAAAAATAGCGAAGAACTTCGGGTATGGTACGAGCGAATAAAAGATTTTGGTTTCACTGTAATGAAAATAACCGATCGTTTCTATTTTGAAAGTTTATATTTTAAAGAAGAGAATGGAATCGTATTTGAACTTGCTACAGATGGACCAGGATTTACTGTTGATTCATCCGTAGAAACACTTGGACAAAAATTAGACTTACCCCCCTTTTTGGAAAGGAAACGAGCGGAAATCGAAGCACGGTTAGCACCTCTTGATTAAAGAGGGAACAAACAAAATGGATGAAAAAAAAGTCTTGTTTTTTCTAGACGTTGTTCTAAAGCTAGTTCGGTTTAGTCTTTTTGTTTACTATGGTAAAATTAATTTAAAATATAGTGCAAGAGGAGTGATTGAATGAATTACATAACATTAAACAATAACGTAAAAATGCCACAACTTGGTCTTGGTGTTTACAAAGTTTCTGATGAAGCGGCTATTGATGTGATATCAGCTGCTATAGAAACTGGGTATCGTTCCATCGATACTGCCCAGTTTTATGAAAACGAACGTGGTGTTGGTGAAGCGGTAAGACGAAGTAATGTTGCGCGTGAAGATCTTTTTATTACGACAAAAGTATGGAATAGTCATCAAGGTTATCATAAAACATTAGCAGCATTTAATGAAAGTATGGAAAAATTGGGACTTGACTATCTTGATTTATACTTAATTCATTGGCCCACTCCAATGTATGATCGCTTTGTGGAAACATATAAAGCATTAGAAAAGCTATATAAGGACGGGCGGGTAAAAGCAATTGGAGTAAGTAACTTTCATCAAGAACATCTGGAACGCTTATTTGATGAGTGTGAAATAAAACCCGTTTTAAATCAAGTGGAATGTCATCCGTACTTACAACAGAAAGACTTAAAAGCTTTTTGTAGTGAGCACAATATATTCATTGAATCGTGGAGCCCACTTGCTCGTGGTGGTGTATTAGAGGATGAAGTGATCAAAGCAATTGCACAAAAACATCATAAAACAGTTGCCCAGATTATACTACGCTGGCATATCCAAGAAAATTCCATCGTCATTCCAAAGTCTGTAACTCCTTCACGCATTCGAGAAAATTTCCAAGTTTTTGACTTTACATTAGATAAGGAAGATATGGAGCAAATTGCATCCATCGATCGTAATGAACGAACTGGTCGTGACCCAAATGAAATGGATATGTTATAATTAAAAATCCCAAGAAAACTTGGGATTTTTAATATCTATTTAAGTCATTTCTTTCTAGTTAATTGTAAAATTAATAACTAGTTGTGACCGTTTAATTTATTTCACCATTTTAACCCACAAGTTACTGATATTGTCATCTTCCCTCTACTATTCTCAACTGAAGATTCATATTTATTTTTCTATTTCTAAATCAAACAAATTATTTAACGATTCACTCATTACTGGGTGGTTGAAGATATGATCTCTCAAATCCGTATAAAGCCACTTATGATCGATGGCAATTTTTACGATATTGATTAATTCTTCGGAACTGTGACCGAATAACGAAGCGCCTAGTACTTGTCCTGTTTGCTTGTCAACGATTCCAGTAAATAATCCCCTTTGGTCGTTCATAATATGTGAACGAGGGATGGATGAAACTGGCATATTATTGACAACAACCTCATACCCATCTTTTTCGGCAGATTCCTTCGTATGCCCAACTCGTGATAAAGGTGGATCAACAAATACAGTATAGGGAACATTATTTCGCTTTTTCATTGAATATGTTTTATCCCCGAAGAGTTGGTTTATGATGATCCGAGCATCATCAAACGATATATACGTAAATTGCATGCCACCTTTTACATCACCAACAGCCCAAACATTGTCAACTGTCGTTTGTAACTTGTCGTTGACTTGAATGGCTTTCTCATCCGTTAACATAATCTTTGTATTTTCAAGATGGAGATCTTCTACGTTTGGCTTTCTACCAGTAGCAATTAATACGGCATCTCCTTTTACTTCATCCTCATTTGATAATTGTAACGAAATAACTCCATTTTCTTCCTTCACCTTTTCAACTTGCTTGCCAAATAGAAATGTAATTCCTTTATCCTTTAATACTTTTTCTACTTCTTGCGCGATTTCAGGTTCCTCATTAGGAATTAATGTATCTTCAGGCATCACAACAGTTATATCTGAACCGAAACTAGCATACATAGAGGCATACTCAAGTCCGATGTAGCCACCACCAATAATGACTAGCTTGTCAGGCAGTTCTTCACTGTTTATTAATGAAGTACTCGTGTAGACATTTTTTACATGTTCAATACCTTCAATTGGCGGAGTGTTATTTACTGCTCCCGTATTAATAATAATATGTTCTGCAGTAACTATTTCTTTCGTAGAATTTGTCACAATCTCCACTTCTTTATTTGCGACAAAACGTGCCTCACCATCATATATAGATAGTTGATCTAGCCCATATAAAGATTTGTATTTATTTTCACTCATCTTTTTGACAAGCTTATTTTTTCTTTCTACCGCCTCTTCATATAAACTATCATGTAGGCTGTCATGAATAAGTGTCTTTGTTGGGATACAAGCGATATTAATGCAAGAACCACCAAAAATATGATGATCTTTTTCAATTAACGCGACTGTTTTTTTACGTTTCGCACATTCAGTCGCTATTTTAGCACCAGCTGTTCCCGAACCAATGATGATGACGTCAAACTTTTTCATAATCATTCCACCTTTCACGATTTTTCTCGTATAGTAACTATACCCAGATCCATCTTAGTGAAACATAAGTGAAAGGGGCTTTAACTTATTATAAAATTTCATCTCGAAACGATTCATCACTTAATAATTTCAATTCAAATTCATTTAAACTATTTGTTAATTTAAATCCTTCATACCATTTCAAGTCATCAAAGAAAATGACTATTTCAAATTTATTTCCTTGTTTATCTTCGGCAAAAATGGCATCGGTTAAAATGTACTGGGTTGAGCCACCTTTTTTCCCAGCTCTTTTTAACCATTGTTGATTTGTTTCATTTTCCATGATCATTCCTAGTGAATATTCTAATTCCTCTTGTGCAATAGGAGGAAGTTCCTCATTATTAATCATCGCCATTAGCTTAGCATACTCGGAGGTCGTTGATTTAATAAAGGTTTCAGAGAACAATAAATCAAAGTCTTCGTCCCACCATTCTAAAACTTCCGCGTTCTCTTTATAGGTTTCTGCATCGTTTGTTAACTTTTCATTAATCATACTAGATATTTCGATCCAATCTTCATCACTCATATCGTGCATTGCTTGAATAATCTTGTCTTTTCCTTCCTCGATCGATTTGTCGGGATAATCTCTCATTTTCAGTTCATAAGGAATGAAAAGTGCAGAAGTAAAATAAAATAAAGGTGTATGATCTCGTATGCCCAATTCTAGCATTCTCTGTTCGATATTCTCCAATCCTAATTTTTTCATTAAATATTCTGTATTCGCATTGGAACTGAAGGCAATCATTCCCCTAGTTACTTCTTGTAAGGGAACTCTATTATTCTCAAGATAAGCATTTTCACCCAAAAATCCCACCCAAGCTTCATGAGCACCACCGTCTAATTTAGGTACATAATATTTCTCTAGTTCATCTAAATCAACTTGTTCTTTCGGATCAAGTTTCCCCTCTTCCACTTGATAAGCATATTCTAAAGCGACAACTATTTTTACCGTACTTGCTAAAGGCATCAATTCATCTGATCGTACGTCTAATTTCGTCTCTCCATTTACATTAAATACAACAGAAGATGTCATTTTTTCATCCTTTATTTTTTTCCAAACGTAATGAGCATTCGCTTTGTTTAACCAAAAGCCAAGTCCAATGATCGAGATAATAATGAGGCCAATAATCACACCGAAAATAGTAAGATATTTTACCAAAGCAATTCTCCTCTTTCATTCGTTAATATGTCAAAAAACCTATATCAAAAAAAGCATTCCTATGTCATAATAAAATCACCATAATTGGTAGGGGGGCTTTCTTTGAATAGTAAAATGATCCAAACTGGTTATTTATTAGGAGTTAGTTTAATCCTTGCAAGCATTCTTTATTTTTTTGCTGCTAACTGGCAAGGGTTTGAACGATTGACAAAAATTATGTTAAGTATTGGGCTTGTCCTTCTATTTTATGGACTGCATTTTTTAGTACGAAAAATAGGTAACCAGCAATATTTTTTAAGCGATTGGATGTTAGTTGCAGCGAGTGTTGTTTTCGGACTTTCTGTAGCACTTATTGGACAAATATATAATTCCCATGCAGACAGTTATTGGCTATTTCTCGTTTGGTTCGTTCCCGTATTCATCTTATCATTGATTACTAAATATGTACCATTTTACGTGTTCAGTTTCATTTTGGCTCATTTAGCCATCTTTTTCTTTTTATCACCTTCCACATATTTTGCTTCCTGGACTGACTATGAGCTATTTGGGTTCATTTTTACTGTAGCACTATTAAATGCTGTCCTTTTTTATCTCACCTATCGTACGATTATTTCGACTAAAACGATTCTCTATATGGCATTTATTATGTTTCATTCCATGTTTATTTATTTAACGATAAACAATGAATTACCTTTTGATTTTTTAAGTAATCTTTTCTATATTGGTATTTTCATCGTCAGCTTTTATTATTGGTTTAAAGTGAAGCTCCATCGACCTCTTTTAATTTTGACAGGATTGTTTGCCACATTCTACGTCTTACAAAAAGGGTTTTATTGGATGTTTCTTTATTATGGTATGTGGATGTTGCTGTTCTTTTTACTTATTGCCGCGCTACTCGTTTTCTTAAGCGTCATTGCCGTTAGCTTTTTAAAAAAGGGGAAGAAAAATAGAATTCTAACACAATTAGTTACAATTATTGTAACGATTATTGCGACATTGTTTTCGACACTCGCCATTTCTGGACTATTTTTCATCTTGTTTCCTCAGGCGACAGCAGACGTATTATTTTTCTTTTCGATATGCGCCCTAATTGCGCCAGGTTTATTTACAAAATGGCCTATCCAAATCAAATATACCCTTTTATCTACGGGCTTTTTACTAGCAATTGGAGCCAGCAGTTTTTCAATAATCATATACAATATTATTTTATTGATCTTACTTGGTGCTGGTATCTTTACTGTACCTATGCGAAGTATGAAAGTATTTTTATATATTCTAGCAAACATTGTATTTGGTTCCATTTTATCAGAGTGGTTTGAAGTGCATGGGATTTTTCTTGGTTTACTCTTCTTTAATGTACTTTACTATATGGCACAAAAGAAAGAAATAGCGACTAAATATAGTGCATTCATCATCGGTTTGTTTGCTTTTCTAACGTTGACAGTTTTAGATGTAGAAAATTGGCTAAGTATTATCTATAACTTCACTTTCTTTTTAACAGTTACCATTCCAATCTTTACGATTAAAATGACAACAAGACGTTGGGAGTGGACGACATGTCTTATTTTCTGGTTTCTATTTATCGCTTATAAGTATTATGAATATTTATGGTTGTTAATCCATAAATCAATCTTGTTTCTCGCCCTTGGCATCATTATCATCAGCACGACCATTTATTTTGAGCGAAAAAGGGCGAACCCTACTGTAAGTACAAAGCGAATTCAATATAAGACTCCGTTTCTGATTAGTCTTATATTATTACAACTTGGCTTTATTAGTTACCAATCGTATACAAATGAAACATTATTAAAAGAAGGTGAGTTAATTAAGTTAGAATTAATGCCTATTGACCCTCGCTCAATGCTGCAAGGTGATTATATTATATTACGATATGGAATTACTGAAATGGAACAAACAGACGATTATCGGCTTTGGAATAAAAAAATAAAAGTTGTACTTAGAGAAAATAATGGGATCTATGACTATGCAGGTTATTACCAAATAAATGGAGAATGGAATAAGCCGTATAATGAGGAACAAGGTGACATCATGATAAATGGAAAATCAAATGGGCCAAACGAAGTAGTTTACGGGATTGAAAGCTATTTCGTCCCTGAAGGAACAGGGGTAGATCTTCAAAATGAAGTTGAATATGCCTATGTCCGAGTAGGGAAAACGGGAAATGCGATCATTGAATATATTGAATAAATATGTTCAGAGATGACAGTAAGAAAAAAACCGGGCAAAATGCGTCCCGGTGCTTTTCTGTCCTCTAAAACTAGAGCATATCCACCCGAAATTTCATAGTAGGAGCTATTCGTGACTGAAAACGGGAAAATTCACAAAATCGGTTACGATTAACACCTACTCGTGACCAGAATCCAGAACGAAGATGCGCCATATTATCGTGCAGATGCGACGTATAACCGCGAAGATGCGCCATATTATCGCTGAGAATCGCCAATTAATCATGGAGATGCGCCACTTTAAATTGGTCAACTACATTTTAATCTTATTCATGAACGATTTATAAGCTACCTGTGATTCGATTTCTAGTCCACTAGCAGCATTTCTTGAAAAACTATGTTCTACAATAATGATAACGACAAATAGTAAAATAGAAATAATGACGATCGACCATAAGCTAATATTAATTATTTTTCGCTTATTCATTCTATCTACTCCTTCATTTCATTTTGCTTAGTATAGGCCTGTTTTTCCTTACACGATTGTTAATTGGTATACTATACGTTTTTAAGCGCATTTTAGAACCACATTTGAACCATTTGAAGCCTTTTATCCATTTGAAATCGTTTCAATAGTATGATACGTTATTGATATCGGATCACGATATTGAGTTACGATATCAACTATGAAAGGAGGAATAGAGATGGAGGATCGAATACTTAGGAAATTATTTCTAGGTTTTATTCAAATACATATTTTACATCATGCAAGTGAACATCCTATTTTTGGAGTATGGATGGTAGAAGAGTTAAAAGAGCATGGTTATGACATTAGTGCCGGAACATTGTATCCGATCCTACACAACATGGAAAAAGATGAACTTTTACTAAAAGAAGAGCGTAATGTCAATGGGAAAATAAGAAAATATTATACGGCTACAGAAAAAGGTGAACAAGTCCTCGTTCATGCACGAAAAAAAGCGTATGAACTATTTAAGGAAATAAAAGAGTAGAGGTGACATCTTGCAAACAAAAGCTAGTAAATTAAAACGATTATTTGAAGTATTATTCGTTTCGACGAGATTAGGATTTACTTCCTTCGGTGGGCCAATTGCTCATTTAGGTTATTTTCATGAAGAATATATCCGTAGAAGAAAATGGATGGATGAAAAAAGCTATGCCGACTTAGTTGCGCTTTGTCAATTTTTACCTGGCCCTGCAAGTAGTCAAGTCGGTATTGGTATTGGTGTAATGCGAGCTGGTATATTAGGTGGGATCGTTTCTTTTATTGGTTTTACTTTTCCATCTGTTCTTGCACTTATTATTTTTGCTTCTTTCCTTCACACATTTGATCTTAGTGATGCTGGTTGGATTCACGGCTTAAAAATTGTCGCTGTCGTCGTAGTTGCTCACGCTATTTTAGGTATGGCTAATAATTTAACCCCTGATTTAAAAAGACGTGCAATCGCATTAGTTGCATTAGTAACAACATTATTATGGCAATCTACTTTTTCACAAGTAACCGTTATAGTAGGAGCTGCTTTCATTGGCTTTTTCATTTATCGACATAAACTGGATGAAAAACAGACGCCAACATACAAATTTCCGATTTCACATCGAATTGGTTATATTTGTTTATCGTTATTTTTTGGGTTACTTCTCCTTTTACCTATCTTAAGGGAAGTAACTGCAGTGGAATGGATCGCCATGTTTGATAGTTTTTATCGTTCAGGTTCACTCGTTTTCGGAGGTGGTCATGTTGTATTACCTTTACTTGAAAGTGAATTTGTTCGAGCGGCGTGGTTAACAGAAGAGCAATTTCTTGCTGGTTACGGTGCAACACAAGCTGTTCCAGGCCCATTATTTACGTTTGCCGCCTATATCGGAACAGTGATAAACGGTTGGCAAGGGGGCTTGCTTGCTACATTTGCTATATTTCTACCTGCTTTTCTTTTAATCTTAGGTACCCTCCCATTTTGGGATAGTTTGCGCCAAAACGCAAAAATAAAAGGTGCGTTAATGGGAGTAAATGCCGCTGTTGTCGGGATTTTAATTTCAGCATTCTATCAACCGATTTGGACAAGCTCTATTTTTCAACCGATTGATTTTGCACTTGCAGCTGTATTATTTAGTATGTTAGTATTTTGGAAACTTCCCCCATGGATCATAGTCCTAGCTGGCGCAATTGGTGGATTGCTTATTTCGTATATATAAATTTTTCCAGAGGTATGTGGTATTCTTTGTTCGCCACATACTTTCCTTTTTTCCTCACCCTTGCAATGCGATGTACATCGTTATATAATGTTAGTTAGAAAACTTGGCATACGTTAAAGAAAACACACCGACTGACAAGCCGTTAGGCGATGACAGAGGTGATGTTGCACTTACGACGCACAGGACGTGCTAGTGCAGGCGTTGCCACACGACGTGGCGCTCTTAGCCTGCGTTCGACTTGTTAAAGCGGATAGCTAGTTTATGACGAAAGAAAACACACCGACTGACAAGCCGAAGAGGCGGTGACTAGGTGATGTTGCACGTATGTTAATAAGTGAATAACTTATTTACCAAAGCCTTTATGGCGAGTGCCTTAGTTACACTTACAGTAAGAAAGGACTTATCCTTTCTTATCTGCCAATACAAGAAAGAGGTGTTTTACATGGATAAAGAAATGATGAAAGGAAGTATTGATCTTTTATTGTTATCCCTTATTGAACAACGGGATTTATATGGCTATGAAATGACACGCATTTTAAAAAGATTAAGCGACGAAACGTATGAAATGAGTGAAGGAACGCTCTATGCTGCATTAAAACGAATGGAAAGAAAGGATTGGATTAAGTCGTACTGGAAAGAAACAGATAGTGGTAGAAGAAAATACTACCATATTACGAAAGAAGGAACGAAGGAACTAGAACTTAAAAAGCGAAATTGGAAATGGATGAACGAATTAATAAGGAGAAGTTCGGAGGGATTATCTTGAACCCCGTCTTCGATCACTACGTCAAAAAAATTGTTCAACAAATAGACGGTAACGAAGAAGAGAAAACAGACATTTATGAGGAACTTATTATTCATCTTCAACTCTCTAGCGAACAATTTATGTTAGCAGGTTACGATGAAAAGGAGGCTAACGAAATGGCAATGAAATCTTTTGGCGAAACGAATGATATTGGTGACCAAATGCAACAAGCAATGTTTCCCTTTCGTAAATTGTTATTTCTCCTGTTAACACTGTCTTCCCTGTTATTTTCGTTCGTCGTTTATTCAGTTCAACTTTTTTTAGAAGGCGATGCCCATATAGGTTGGCTACTTTTATCTGTTGGAACAAGTTCTATTCTTTTACTATTTACATTACAAGCTTTACCTTTTTTGGAGCGAAAAACATGGTTAAATATAGCTCTAATCTGTCATATTTTTATCTATCTATATGGATTTTTATTATCATTATATATTAATCATTCCATTTCTGTCCCGTTAACGTATTTTTCACTCGTTATTATCCTAATAGCAATTGTCCTAGTGTATCGTACGACAATTTATGATTTTCAGTTTACATTTGAACGTAAAAAACAAACGAAACTACTCCATTTTCTAAATATTACTTTAGGCATCATTATTATTAGTGCATCATTGTTTTTCTTATGGGCTGTCCTAATTTTTTCAGAGTCGTTTGAACCTTTCATGTTATATATTTTCATTCCTATGCTCATTTGGATTGTCACATATGTTACACAAATAAAACTTAGCGAGAAAGGAAAACGGATAAGTGCATATATAGTAGCAGCAATACCCTTTTTAATCGTATTGGCAATTTTCCTTTGGTACTTCAGTATTTTTTAGCTTTTTTAGTTAAAGGAGCGATTGTATGAACAAGAAAATAATTATATTGATCTTTTCCAGTATTGGACTCATTACATCCTTTTTGGTCATTATTGGAATCTTATTTAATAAAACGGAAGACGAAAAAATAAATGGTTTGACGGAAGTTTATGATGTTTCAGTCAATGGGGTCATTGCTTATGTTTCCCATTCTAAAGGACATCCAGAACTTTATATCAAAACAGAACAAGAGGAAAAATTAGCACTAAAACTTGATGTGGATCAAATCATTACTGATATGGCGTTTTCACCAAATGGAACGACATTAGCCTATTCAATTAGTGATGAGGAAGTAGAGGATGGACTAGAAAGCTCTGTGCAATTACTCGATATTCGCTCACTTGATAGTAAAAACTTATTTCAAAAAGCTACGTATATTACCGAACTAGCTTTTGATCCGAAAGATGAAAATAAGTTATTTTATTTAAGTGCCGAAACATATGAAAATTACTCGCCGATTGCAAGGGCTTATCCACATGATATTGATGTTTTTAGTTATCATCTTTCAGAAGATATTCATATTCAACATACTGAAATGGCAAGCTATTCGATTAATTCATTACAAGTGTCCCCTACCGAAGATGTTGTCTATGTTCAAATGGACGATGTAGCTGATGATGCTACTGCAGAAGAAATATTTGAGATGAAACAACAAATATTCCAAATTCCACTTGATAAACCTGAACAATTTTCCGTCATTAGCGACAATGATAGGGACATCGATATTTATGACTTCGCATTAGTTCCAAACAAAGAAGCGATGGTTTTCCAATCCGTTAGTAATGCCAGTGCAGGTGGAACCTTTCAATATGAACTTTATTATTACGATTGGGAGCAAAAAAAAGAAAAAAGATTAACTGACTTACAATCATATGCTGCACATCCGATTATAACCCATGACGGCAAACACGTTTATTTCATCGTTGATAGACAATTCGCGAAAAGTCATTATCCTGAAAACTATTTATATAAAATGGATATCGATGGGACTAACGTGAAAGAAATTACTTTAGAACATAATTGAACCCTTAATCCGAATGGATAAAGGGTTCTCTCTCCACTTACAATTTAAACCTTCTTACTAGTTCATTTAATTCTTCAGCTAATGTCGCTAACTGTTCCGAACTTCCTGCTACCTCTTCCATTGATCCACTAGCTTGTTGAGTAGATGCAGCCGTTTGTTCTACTCCAGCTGCCGCCTCTTCTGATACGGAAGCTATTTCTTCAATGGAACGGTTCATTTCTTCATTGTTTGCAACAATTTCAGCCAAACTCTCGGAAACATTCGTAATGTTATCTACCATTTCCGCTACTTCCACGTTTATTTGATTAAAAGTTTTTTCAGTCGTCTCAATTTGTACTTTTCCTTGTTCCACTTCCATAAAGCCTGTTTTTAACGATTCTGACACACTATTTGATTCTGCTTGAACATTCGATACGATGCCTGTGATATCATTAACGGATAAGGCAACTTGTTCAGCTAACTTCCGCACCTCATCTGCTACAACCGCAAAACCTCTCCCATTTTCTCCTGCTCTTGCCGCTTCAATTGCTGCATTTAATGCTAATAAATTCGTTTGCTCAGCTATATCATTAATAACGGACACAAGTTTTGAAATTTCTTGTGATTGGTGATCCAAACTTTTCATTTTCTCGACAGAATCTTGTACAATCTCATTAATTTTTGCCATTTGTTCGGAAGACGAACTCATTAATTTACTTCCTTCTGCTGTCATAGCTAACACTTTTTTTGAATTTTCTTGGATTTGATGCTCATTTTCGTTTGCCTCTTCTACCTTGCTTGAAAACATCCCCATCACATTCGCCAAGTCACTAGCACTATTTGCTTGCATCTCGGCACCAGATGCCAATTCCTCCATCGTAATCGCAACTTGTTCCGTTCCTGACTTTACTTCACCAGCCGCTTGTGTCAGTTCTTCACTTTGACTTGATACTGTTTCTGACACTTCGTGAATTCGATTCAATAATTCACGATTATTTTTCGTCATCGTGTTTGTTGCTGTAACAAGCTGTGCTGTCTCATCGCTTGTCATTACCTGTAACGGTTCCTTACTTAAATCCCCTTCTGCCAGTTCATTCATTCGGTTCATTACTGCAAGAATCGGACGAGAAATGGATCTGGATGTTACGAAAGCAGCGATGATACCTAGAACAATAACGAGTACGGCAATCATGGTAGTTGTAATCATTGTTTTATTTCCTACTTCAATTACCTCTTCACCTGAAGCGAGAATGTCGTCCTCTGTAGATTCTGCCCACTCTTTAATTTCTTCAGAAAGTTCAGTCGATAATGAACTAGACTTGTGCATCACTTCGAGTGCTTTATCTAAGTTCCCCGCATCATATTCACTAATCGCTTCCTCGAGTGACTTATTCCATTCGACTCTTTTTTCGGAATACTCTCTCATTTCTTCTGCTGAAAAGTATTTTAATTGTTCCTTTTCTAAACGATCCGCCTCTTCCATTTTGTCGTATACTTGTTCTTTCATGTTTGGATCATCATATAAAAAATATCCTCTAATTAAGTTTCTTGTTTCGGCCAAATTAATACGATTTTGTTCATCCAATAACAATAAAGGCAATTGCTCTTTAATAATGTCATTACTTTGTTTGTTGATTGTTCTAAAACCGATAAAATTTACTATACTTAAGGCTAGCACAAGGGTAATGACAAGCCCAAAGCCAAATAATACTTTCGTTTTAATGCTCTTAAATTTTACTACGTTTTTCATGATGTTATCCCCCATCTGTTGCTTTTATAATGCCCTTTTTCGATGAAACAAAAAAAGCTATCCCACTACTGGAAATAGCTAATGAGTTCATCATCATTTATGAGCACTTATTTATTATATCGGCATTTTTAATGAATAATGAATAGATTGTTATAGGTACAAATACCTATTTATCTAAAAAAGTTTCATTATTTTTTATTAGACACGATGTTTTTAGCGACAATATATTATAAAAAGGTTTATAAAACTTACTAGAGCTAATAATCTCCATTCATGTCCCCATTCTTTCAAGGGGTTGCACAATAGGAAGTGACATTGCATAATGAAAGAAGATCGTTTTTACTAGTAAAGCTTCATAGAAAGGGGATATCGATGAAACAGCTTTGGTATGGTGGAACAATTTATACGATGGAAAAAGAACATGAAACAGTGGAAGCAGTGCTTGTAGAAGATGGAAAAATTGCCGAGACAGGCTCATATGCTCTTCTTTCCAAGCAGGCAGATGACATCATCGACTTAAAAGGAGCCGTTATGTATCCAGGTTTTGTCGACAGTCATCTACATATGATTTATCAAGGTCAAAAATTAACTCGGCTCAATTTATCTGAAGCTAAATCTTCTGAGGAAATGTTAACAATGGTAAAAGATGCTGCTCGGAAAACTCCTGCTGATCAATGGTTATTTGGTGAAGGTTGGAATGAAAATAACTTCTCCGATAAACGAATTCCAACCATAGATCAATTAGATTCGATTCGCAAAGAGCCGGTATTATTAACGCGTGTATGTCACCATGTCGCATTAGGAAATTCTACCGCATTTGCAGCTGGCAATATTAGTGAATCTAGTTTATCCCCAGCTGGTGGTGAAATAGGTCGTGATAAAAATGGTAAGTTGAACGGTCTTTTATTTGATCAAGCAATGAATCTTGTCACTGATGCAATCCCAAAAGAAGGAGAAGCATATATTGAATCGTTAACCGAACTATTACATCTAGCCATCGATGATCTGTTATCGTATGGACTAACGGGTGGACATACAGAAGATTTACATTATTTTGGTCATTATATGAACCCCCTAACCGCTTTTCATCGAGTCATTAGCGAAAAACAACATTTCAAGGTTCACTTATTACGTCATCATGCAGTGTTTGAGGAGATGATGCAAGAAAGTGCTAAGTTTGCTGAACCTTTTATCGAAGCAGGGGCGATGAAAATTTTCGTTGACGGAGCATTAGGTGGTGCAACAGCCGCATTATCAGAACCTTATAAAGATCAACCGACTAATAAAGGTTTGTTCATTCATACTGATAAAGAATTTGAACAGATCGTGAAAGTTGCTCGCGAACATAATGAAGCTATCGCCGTACATATTATTGGAGATGCAGCAGCTGAATTAGTATTAAATGTCATTGAAAAATACCCTGTTGTTAATGAAAAACGTGATCGCCTTATCCATTGCTGTGTTTTACGTAAAGATTTGATCGAAAGGATGAGTCATTTACCAATCGTCGTCGATGTACAACCAGCTTTTGTTTCATCCGATTTTCCATGGGTGAAGGATCGCCTTGGCAAGAGTCGACTAAACTATTCATATGCATGGAAAACACTACTCGATCAGGGCATTATGTGTGCGGCAGGAACAGATGCACCGATTGAAGATATTAATCCACTTTTAACTATTTATGCAGCTATAGAACGGAAACGACCGGGAGAAAAACATGATGGTTACATACATGAACAAAAATTGACTCGTTTTGAAGCAATTCGAATGTATACAATTGGCAGTGCAGAAGCGATTTGTAAAGAGCATGAACGGGGTATGATAAAAATGGGGTATGATGCCGACTTTTCCATATTTGATCGTGACTTATTTGCTGGAACTCCAGAAGATATGGTGAAGGCAAATGCGGTAAAAACGGTTGTTGCAGGGCGGATTGTTTTTGATAGAACTAAAGAATAATTATTTCTTTTCTAGACAAAAAGTGGATTTTTCTTTATAATTGCATTAACAAATACGTAAAGGGTGAACCAATCGAATGGATAACTAATCCTATTTTTTGAATAAACCAAGTAAAGGATGTTTTTGAGTCATACCACGAATAAAGCAGAAACCTGTTTTGTTTTCGTATGCCTTTTTACTTCGGTCTTTTCAGAATAGGATTGGTATTTCTTTTGCGAGCATAGAAAGGGAGTAGTCTCTCTCTTTTTTTGTTTACCCATGCCTCCTATTCTGAAATTGGATAGGAGGCATTTTTGTCTCCTTACTCCAGCATATTATTGGTAAAGGAGAGGATTTTATTGATTTTACTTGAAGCAAACGACGTACAAATGATGATAAAAAATCGGACTCTATTCGAGATTGAACAATTAACGATTCAATCAAATGACAGAATCGGTTTAATTGGACGTAATGGAACTGGAAAGACAACATTATTAGAAGTTTTAGCTAAAAAAAGAATTGCAATGAAAGGTGTGATAAATTCCGCTGCAAAATGTGAACTATTACCTCAACTAAAAAAGGCGAAGGCAACGAAAAGTGGTGGTGAAGTGACACAAGAGTATATTAATTATTACCTTTCTTTAAAACCAGATATTTTACTGGCAGATGAGCCAACAACAAATCTTGATACAGAAAATATTGAAAAACTAGAAAAACAGTTAAAAAGATGGGAAGGTGCATATGTTATCGTATCTCATGATCGGGCTTTTTTAGATAAGCTCTGTACCACCATTTGGGAATTAGATCATGGTAAAGTAACTATTTTTAACGGAAATTATTCTAGTTATTTAGCTCAAAAAGAACTGGAGCGTAAGCAACATGAAAACGCCTATGAACAGTATAAAACGAAGAAAAAACAACTTGAAAAAGCATTAGTATTGAAAGAACAAAAAGCACAGCGAGCAACGAAAAAACCTAAAAATGTTAGCCAATCAGAAGCGAAAATTACTGGTGCAAAACCATATTTCGCTAAAAAACAAAAAAAACTTCAGCAAACAGCAAAAGCAATTGAATCTCGCTTAGAAAGATTAGAAAAAGTGGAAAAGATAAAAGACCTACCACCTATCAAAATGGATTTACCAAATAAAGACCTACTAAGAGGACGTATTATCCTTCGTTTACATGAAGTAGTCGCTCATATAAATGATCAATTGCTCTGGAAGACTGATCATATGGATATCTATGCTGGCGATAAAATCGCTTTGATTGGTAACAATGGCGCTGGAAAAACGACTTTTTTGAAAAAAATATTGAATGAAGAAGAAGGAATTACTATTTCTCCCGCCGTAAAGCTTGGTTATTTTAGTCAAAATTTAGATGTGCTTCATACAGATAAGTCGATTTTAGAGAATGTACGTTCAAGCTCCAATCACAATGAAACACTAATTCGTACTGTATTAGCAAGGCTTCGATTTTTTCATGATGATGTGTATAAAAAAGTTGCTGTTTTAAGTGGTGGTGAAAGAGTAAAAGTTGCCATTGCTAAGTTATTTGTTAGCGATGTAAACACGTTATTTTTAGATGAACCGACTAATTTTCTCGATATTGAAGCGGTAGAAGCATTGGAAACATTACTAAGTGAATATGAAGGCACGGTGATACTCGTCTCTCATGACCGCCGCTTCATCGAAGGAATTGCCAATCGAATCTTTACGATGGAAAATGGGAAAATTTCTATTTTTGATGGTTCATACGATGCATATAAATCCGAAGCACCGGATTTACAAGAAGATGACTTACTAGTGCTGAAAACAAAGTTAACGGAAGTGCTAAGTAGATTGAGTATTGATCCAACAGAAGCTTTGGAGAAGGAGTTTCAAAAGCTTCTAAAACAAAAAAATGAATTAGAAGGAAAAAAGGGTTGATATGCCCTTTTTTCTTTATTAAATCGCTTTTCTACTAAAATAGATCATCCCACCAAAAAAGAATAGAATAAAACTTCCACCAACAACGAGTAGAACCTGATCCCATGGGACATAAAATACACTATCCATACTTTCTTCTACGGAATACATCATTAAAAAAGGCTGTGCCCAAGGATAATATGGACCATATGTTTCTGAGTTCACTGCCAAAATAGTTGGTAAAGTAAAAAAGACATTAACTGCGAGTGGTAAGGCAAAAGTTTTCCAAATCATGGACATCCATAGTTGTAAAGCGACTAACGGAAACGCAGCAACCCAGCCCCCGAAAACACTTTTCCAAATAATGGCCATTGGGAAGGCGTCTGTATATCCTTTCATCGTTCCGACCGAGAAAATCGCTACAACATATAACATTTGAATGACAAAAACAAGTAACAATAGTAACGTATATTTTGCCATAAAGACCTTTCCCCTTGTCACAGGCAAGGTTAATAACTGTTTCCATCCCCCTGCTTGATGTTCATAGCGGCAAACAAGACTTGCAAATACTCCACTAATTAACGGTAAAAATAGCAATGAATAAGTTAAATTTGAAAACAAAAAGAAAAGTAACCAGTCATTTACTTCATCATCCCCAATAAATTCAAACCCATCCATCGTTAACCCCATTAAAAAGGTTAGTATTGGGGCAGCTAAAATAATAGCACTAATTTTAGATTTTCGTAATTTAAACCATTCTGATTGCAAAATGGACAAAAACAATTACTTCACATCCCTTCTAACAAAATCGATCATCCCTACTATAAAGAGTAGAAAGCCAAATCCAAAACCAAGCATGACGATACGTATCGGTTCCTCCCACTCGAGCATGACTGCAGGCCATTTCCAAATTAGCCAATCTGGTAAACTAGCAGATGAGTACGTTATAATAGTCCCTAAAATACCAGTAGTGATTGGAATTCCTTGATTATTACTTACTGTTGCTATCCATAACTGCAATGCTAAAATTGGCAAAGCTGCAAAATATGGATAAAAGCTGAAAATAATAATATCAGAATACGGAATTTCTTGATCAAAATTAAGATACATGCCATAGCCGAGAGTAAATATTGAAAGTAAAGCCGACGAAACTAATAATAAAAAAGCAAGCACCATAAATTTTGATAAGAATACCGTTTTTTTGGAGATAGGTAATGCTAATAACTGTTTCCAAGCATTTGTTTCATTTTCCACACTTGCAATGGCAGATGTTACGATAGCGATCCCAAGAACAATTGCTAGTGGGGTAAACGAGTTTACATTTAATAAATAATAGCCCCAATCATCTTCACTTTGAGTAAGTAAATACTCTTTTCGCACGCCATAGTTCACCATTTGCAAGGCAATCACACCAAATGGGCCTAAAAAAGCTAAGAACCAAAACCCTTTTCGTTTCATTTTTAAAAAATCAGCCATTATTAATTTCCCGATCATTTTAAATTTCCCTCCGAAGTCATTTGAAGGAAAATATCTTCCAATGATCGTTTTTCTTCCTCCACTCGGTAAACAGCATATCCCTCAGCTACAAGTGTTTGAACTGCCTCAGCAACCCCGTCATCCGATTCTTCATGAAGAAAAATGGCATCCTGATTATTTTCTGCTTTGATCCCTTTCGCTAATAGAGCACGCCAAGCATTTTCATGGTTATTTACTTTTAATACTATTTTTTGCTTAGCAAGTTTGCGCATCGCCTCAATAGAATCTTGAAAAATTAATTTTCCTTTCGAAATGATCCCAACACATGTCGCCATTTGGTCAATTTCTGACAGTAAATGACTAGATATTAAAACAGTCATTTGATATTCAGTTGGCAATCGTTTAATTAAATGACGCATTTCAATAATACCAGATGGATCAAGTCCATTGGTTGGTTCGTCTAAAATTAACAACTTCGGCTCATGCAATAAAGATGCAGCAATTCCTAATCGTTGTTTCATTCCGAGGGAAAATCCTTTCACCCTTTTATTTGCCACCTCTGTTAACCGGACTATCTCTAGTACCTCACTTATCCTCTTCTTTGGAACATTCAATATTTTCCTTAATGCTTCCAAATTTTCATTAGCTGTTAAATGTGGATAATAGGATGGATTTTCCACTAATGAACCTACTTTACGTAAAACATCTATTTTTTCTTTTTGTACGTCTTTCTTAAAAATTGTTGCACTGCCGGCTGTAGGCTTCATTAAACCAAGTAGCATTCGGATTGTCGTCGTTTTCCCCGCACCATTAGGTCCTAAAAATCCGTATATTTCCCCTTTAGGTATTTTCAAATGAAGATCTTCCACTGCATATTCCCTTCCAAATCGTTTCGTTAGTTTTTTCGTTTCCACAATATATTCCATTTTCTCACCTCATTATTCATGATAAGATGTGAAGGTTAAAAGTAAGGAATGATGAAGGTTAAAAATGGTTTAAAATATGATAGTTAAAAATTTAGCGGCTATGTAAGATGCAGTGTTTCAATTTTTTCACCTCCGCAAACCATGATCAAGATGATGCATCATAGAAAAAACACATCTAAAATAATCTTTAGATGTGTTTTTTTATTTGAATGGTTGTTCCATTCTCAGTAGATGCTAGTTCCCACTCTAAATCCAAACCACGAATCATCACGTCGACTATGGATAAACCAATCCCGGCCCCTTTTTCATCGGAATCATGTTTCATCCCTTTTCCGTGATCAGTCATAACAATTACCTCATATGTTGAAGTCGTATCTATTCGCACTCCGATATATCTTCCGGATTTTGCATGACGCAACACATTTTGAAATAGATTATCTAAAATTCGCTCCATCCATAATGGATCAACATACCACTCACCTATTTTAACTGAATCTAATTGTATGTCTACTTCAAATTGTTCCTGTTCAAAAAGCGGGTACCAAGATGCAAGAGAGGTCCGTAAAAATCGAATCATATCCACTTTCTCTGGGGAATATTTATATTTACTAGCCGTTAATAATGTATAGGAAATTAGATTATCCATCAATCCGTCCACACTTTGAATTGAATCTTCCATCACTTGAATAATTTGTCTACCTACTTCGGTTTGATCTTCGTTTTGAAGGATAGACAAATTAGCTTGTAATTTCGTTAATGGTGTTCGTAAGTCGTGTGATAAATTAGCAATTAACTTTCTCCGTAATTGCTCTTCCTCTTGTTCACGCCTTTTACTCTTTTTAAGTTCGTCCACCATTTTGTTAAAGGTTAATTCTAGTTGACCAATCTCATCTTGCTTTTTTACATCTATTTGAACAGGAAGATGATCAGTATCACGAATCTCCATCGCTTCCTGTACATAAATTAACCTTTTTTGTATACTTCTAAAGAATAAAAAGGAGATAGCGATAAATAAAATCAAAATGATAACACCAATACCTAAAAGAAGATCCCCATATTCTTCATAAAACTCTTTATTCAGCTTATCTCTTGGGATCTCAAAAACGACAAAACCTTCCTTTTCCTCTTTTCCGACAAATGCAATAACAGTAAACGGATCACTATCATATCGTTCTTTTATAAATCTTGCCGTCGTTGTTGCTGTCCAATTGGATGGAACATTTTCTTCCAGATCAAGTTGTAATTGTAATGTTCCTTTTTCATTTATCCAAAACATCGAACTGTCGGGATATTGCTCTTTCCATCTTGCAAAAAAGTCATTAATCTTTTTCTGATCATTTTCTAAATTACTCGCCTGTTCATGCCATTTGTCTTCAATAACAGTAGGCATGAAGTTTTCATTTCTTTCCTTTGCCATTCCTGTATTAAACAATAATGTAGCTGTTAAGAAGATAATAAATTGAAAAAGAAATAATGCAGTAATAATGATTAACATATATTTTGCTAGTAATGACCTAAAAAACTTCATTCTTTTAACCGATACCCAATTCCGCGAATCGTCTCAATAATAGTTGGATTTGCTGGGTCCTTTTCTAGTTTTTCTCGTAAGTAACGAATATGAACCATTAACGTCTTATCGTTCTCAATATACACTTCTTCCCATACACTTTCATATATTTGTTCTTTCGTCAATATTTGATTTGCATGTCTAAATAAATATTGAAAAATGGCATATTGTTTGCCAGTCAACAGAATTTCTTCCCTTGTTTCTCGATTGACAATTTGAAAGTCTTGCGGATCAATCGTTAAATGCTGTAACTCGATAATTTGATCTTTTTTATTAAACCTGCGCAATAATACTTCCACACGAGCAATGAGTTCTTTCGGATGAAATGGTTTTGTCACATAGTCATCTGCAAAACCGAGCCCTTCAATTTTATCTTCTACCGCTGTTCTTGCGGAAAGCATAAGAATTGGTAGTTTTTGATATTCATTTTTTATTCGTTTCCCAATGGAAAAACCATCAAGCCCCGGCAACATTACATCAAGAATGACGATATCCGCCATAGATAAATATTTCTCTACCCCTTCACCAGATAAAAGCCAGGTCACTTTGTATCCTTTTTCAATAAGTTCTTCCTTCACCCAGTTTCCGATTTCTTTTTCATCTTCTATATATAAAATATGAACCATTGGTTTCCTCCAAGATATATTACTACTATATATCTTAGCATATGTTCGTTTATTCAACTGTCTCGTGCGCTAAATTTAAACGAAATTTAAACGAACTTCCATTCAAACCATCTTCCATGTCCATCTGTTTTTCCAATTGTTTTTTTTGCTTCTCTTCCATTTATAAAACAATCGAGATGAAGTTTCCCATCAAACATATTATTATAAAGGTGAAAAACATCCCGATTCATACCGATTTTTTTAATCATATGTACTAACTTTAATTTTGCGTCTTTGGGGATCTGATTAGCCACATGTGTATGAAAAATACAAATAACGGACGCTTCAGAAATTTTCTCCACCACGTTTGGGAGTAATGTTATTCCATCTCCTTCAATTAATTGAAGCTGGTTTTCCTTCACATATGTAGCTGCCTTTTCAAACAATTCTCTTCGTTCTTGATGATTTGGCCAAATTAATGCTTTTAACCAAAGATAATCTTCCGCATCTTTTACATTATTCACATGTAAATCAAATCCGATCCGATCCGTTACAGGTGGGGCTGTTTGATGAAATCGTGGTGACTGTTGTGTTATGATCCGAGAAGTAATATGTAATGTAGAATTTACATTGCCGTATACATTTTTATCGCCATATGAATAACTGTATTTATCAAAAAGTAATTGTAATCCGGCACTTGTCCCTATTTCAATTAACGCTAACGGCCTTTTAACTTTTTCATACATATAGCAAAATGCAGGATAAAGATAGGCACACCTTCTTACCTCATTCGTTTGCACTAATTTTGTTTGGAGGATTTTGATTATTTCTTTATCATATGTTTGGCAAAAATCTTTAAACGGGGTAAAAATCGTTTCTATTGGTCGAGGATGATCTACTAAGCTACTATAATATTCTCTTAAAATATGCTTTTTCCCTTGAAGCAATAAATAGTGAACAGCACCGAATAATAGATTCGGAATTGGTTGACCTGTTTGTGCATACGAACTTAAACGAAGAACCTCCTCATCCTTTGCAATTTGCAAAGATAAAAACTCATACAATTCACTCGAACCTTTACATTCATCTGCAAAATGATAAAAACGTTCGGAAAGCTTATGAATGTTCATTTCAAATTCTCCCCTTTCATATATAATTATCTTAACAAATTTGTAAAAATATACAATCACATCATTAGCTACCATCTTCCTGAATCAATTTCATACACACTAATTCCAAGGATAAATCCGAACATGACTCATTGAAGAAACCTTATTATTCGTGCATTGTAATTAACACCTAACGTTTCCATTCTAGGTGGTTGACTCCTAGTCGATCAAAAACGGTCACGTCCAAGGATTGTACTAAATGTTGTCCCACCGTAAAATTTAGTGACCAACGCCCGGCACTAGTATTTCCTGGGACTGCGCATTCGCTCGACCCATCGAAGACCTTTGGGAATGCGCTAAATGCTCGTCCCATCAAGACCTTTGGGGCTGTGCTAAATGCTCGTCCCGTCAAGACCTTTGGGAATGCGCTAAATGCTCGTCTCATCAAAAGCTTCGGGGCTGCGCTAAATGCTCTCTCATCAAAACCTTTGGGAATGCGCTAAATGCTCGTCCCGTCAAGACCTTTGGGGCTGTGTACCTGTGTACCTGTGCTGACTCGGTGCAATAAACATTGCGCATCGCGAGAGGAAAAGAACAGATAAGACAAGAAGTTTAGCCTGACGAAGGTTAACCACGCACGCTAAAAAGCATTCATCTAGAGTGAAAAACAATAACTGTTCTCCGTTGTTCGGATTTTTAACGGAAATATGGAAGGATAAAATTGCTTCTCCGATCTAATTGTTACAAATCTGGCAACTCAAATTTTGAACAGTTTGTGAAACGTTTCACAATTAATGTTATTTACAAACCTGTTCATCTATACTATAGATAGTACGAAAGATCGTACAAAATAATTCTTCGAAGGGTGTATGAAAAATGAAAGGTACAGCGTTATTAATTAACGAAGATCAATCAGTAACAGTTTTGGAAAATGTGGATCATTCAGTGTACGAAGAGTTAGCAAATGAAGAAGATTTAGCACATCCGCATTGCACTATTGGCGACAAAGAAGTTGAATTTGATCCGATTTTTTCAGTAGTTTGGCATGAAGAAGCAATTGACTGGGATTATGGATATTAAAACTTTTTCAAATAAATAGCATATAAATGTAAAGCTTGTGGCAGGAAGTTTTTTCATGCTACAAGCTTTTTTTATTTTTTTTCAATTGCTCACTCAGCTCAGCTGTCATTTGCTCAACTAATTCAGGTCTTCCATGAAACTGTGCAGGAGTATTTTGAAATAATTGAATTTGCCACTGATCTTCTTCTTTTAGCGCAACAAGTGTATGGTGTGTATTAAGATCAGGATTAATCTCGGTTTGTCCAGATGGTAACATTCCACCAATTGCTCTTAACATTGCAATTACTGGGCTAAGCACATGCACACTCTTCACTTTTACAATAAAAGGCGGTGTAGGATGATCATTAAAAATCGGAGCAAGATGAGAGAAAATCTCTTCTTTACCAATTATTTGACTGCCATCAAAGCCAATAAGTTCTCCTTCTTTCCGAAATAAAGTTGCCATTCTATTAGCTTCACGTTTATTCCATGCGTTGATCAACCGTATGTATAGCAATTCTACTTCTCTTTTAACTTCTTCTTTTACCATATTTTTTCATCCTTTCGTTCTAATAACTGTTTGATTCTATTAATTTTACATTGAGTTAATACGGTCATTTTTTGTTTCGGTAGGTCGTCTAACTATACACATACTTCCAGCAATAACGAATAAAACAGTTTGAATAAATGTAGCTCCTAAAGTTAAGAAAAACATGAAAATGCCCGTTATAAGTAAAGTAATTCCTGCTTTTTGAGGAGTATTTTTTAACATAACTAAAGCAACAACACCTGATAGGAAGCCTGTTATATGAACTGCAACTACCCCCCATGCAAATGGCGCATTAAATTTTGATGACAAAAATTCTGGAAATTTGAAGCTTAAAAAAAGTAATGTTGGAATTAGAAGAATAATAACGAGAAGTTGAAATAATAGCGCAGTAACTCCTAATACTATTTCCGTTGTTCGTTTCAAGTTGCGTTCCCTCCTTTCATCTCTTCTCGATCCTTTTTATCGACCTTTTTGAACACGCACTATCATTACCTTTTCCAATTTTTATTTCATCTCTTCTGAAGTAATAACGACGCTAATTGGAAACCCTATTGTTTTAATCTGCAATTCATACCCGCTATTCGCTTCTTTCGAGAAACCATAATATTTATGGTTTAAATCGATTGGTACGAAGCAGTAAGATTTTATTTTTTCCACGAGGCAAATCTAGTTCCAGTAAGAATGCCCGCTTCTGTTATTGCAAATAAATTAAACGAATTATTGGAATAAAGAAATAAGGGGATAAATAACCAATATAATGCCCAATTTGAAAAGTCAAAAAGGAAAGTCAAAATAAATATAGTAAAAATAAACAGTAGATAGATCCAATGGACAATAAACCTACATTTTTGGTTAGAATAATTCGGTAGATCTACTATTTTTTCAGGATGATTACGAATTTGTGCTGCTTCCTTTTCTGATGCAGGTAATAGAACATTCTGTTTCATTTTCAGCAAAAGTGAAACAAGCCTTAAAGCAAAATAAACAATAACAATTAAAAATAAAGCATCCATCCATACTTTCACCATGCTTCTCCCCACTTTAAATCACTTTCTATTTGACTTATACATATTTTAACATGTACACTTCCTTTTCGTAAAAAATTAAAGGCCGAACAATATATGAGTGCTATTCGGTCTTTTGTAGTAATCCTTCAAAAAGTATTCACAATTGCACGATTAAAAATGCAAAAAGGAGCACCTTCTCATTTTTTTAAAAGGGAGATTTGACTAATGTTCTTTTATTGTAAGTATGTTTATAATGAATTATTCTAAAAGCCAATTTTTTTCTGAATTATGAGTAGAACATTAGGCTTTTGTTCATTCCCTAAAGCATCTGATAGTGAAAAAAGACGGAATACATTATAAATATAAACCCTAATTTTACACATAAATATTCCATTTCCTTTTCATTCTTGTGGTCTTAAATCTCTCTTTTTTCTATTCGGTGTTTCTTTTATGTCCTGCATTTACTCCCCTATCAAACCATTCATTCCTTATAAATTTCACCAAAAATCCATTAACTTCATGAGGCAATCTGATTCGTTAACACAATAAATTCAATGAAAAAAAGGATCAATCCTTTCTTAGATTGACGCACCTCTTCTTTGAGAATGACTAGCCTTTCATCATTTTCACCTTATAGAGTAACCTATTTAAATTTAAGAGTAATTTTATGTTGCTACACAACGTAATTTAGTTTACTATATAGAGTAAAGGAGGTAAGTGATGAAAAAAGTGGATGACTTAAGATTAAATGTTAGTTTATTACGTAGGAAAGTACCGAATCTAACCAGTGCAGCACGCCAAGTTGGCTTGCGACCAGCCACTGTTTCTAATCTATGCACGGGAAAAATATCTGTTGGCAGGGCTGAGGTTCGAACTTTAGTTGCACTTGCATCATTAGCCGATTGCAGTTTGGATGATCTAATTATTAGAGGGGAGAAAATCGAAATGATAGAAACCAAAATCAAAACGTTAGATTTATTTGCTCCTTTAGCAAAAGGAGGTACTGTCGGTTTGGTTGCACGTACTGGAATGGGGCAGCTCGTAGTATTGGCAGAATTATTCTATCGTTTTAAGAAGGAAGTGTATAAAACGATTCTTTTAATGCCTGAAGGTGAACATCAAGGATTAAATGATCTTGTTGAAAATGTAGAAATCATTACAAACACTATTGATGACACATATGAGCGTATTGCGAATATCGGGGGAGACCAAGATATTATGTTCATTGCAGACAGATCCCATGTGATAACAGGACGAATCCAACAATTACAGGAGAATCTTCAAGGGGTTGGAATTCATTCTGTTACAACCTTTCTTGTTGATTTGACTGGCGAAGTTGTTGATGAAGATTTACCTTATGGACCACTCGAAACCTTATGGCAATTCGATGCTGATCTTGTTGCAAGACACCGCTATCCAGCCGTTAATCCTTTAAGCTCAACATCATCTGTTCTTGAAGGAGCCCATTTAGATCAGGAACACTTTACTATTCAACAAAAAGCCCTAAAAATTCTTCGTCGTTATCGGGAACTCCGTTCATTGGTGAATGTTAGCGGGATTGAACGAATTCCGACTTCTGCGTTACAAACATATCGAAGAGGCGAGAAACTTGAAGCATATTTAACTCAGGCTTTTTATATTGCCGAGCCCTTTACAAAAAAGTTAGGCCAAGCTGTTAGCCTGCAAGATACTTTGAATGATGTAAAAGAGATTATGAATGGTGCTGTAGATTCTAAAGATGTATCAGAACTAGAGTTTATTGGGAATTTACAATCCGATCATTTGGAATGAGGTCTTCCCTTATGGCAAAAATCCACCTATTAAACCCGAGTGCAAAGTCATTGCATGGCTTCTTTAGTAAAGATTTAGAACCCGCATTGGAAATAGATTCGGGAGATACAGTTTATTTTGAAACCCTCGATAGTGCATGGGGTGTCGGGAAGCGCAAAGCTTTAGGGGAACCTAAAAAAAGATTCGGCAATGTTCAACCTCACCGGAGGTCTAAACAATTTGGCCATGCATTAATCGGTCCTGTCTATATTAGGGATGCAAAGCCAGGTCAAACTTTAGAAATTAAGATTAATGAAATTATACCTGGCTCATGGGGATGGACTTCCGCTGGGGGATTTTCGAGCTATTGGAATGCAAAATTAGGTATGGTCGAAGAAAAAGAAGTGATATTGGATTTTGAATTAGATATCAATCGAATGATTGGAAAAAGTCAATTTGGAAACTTTGATTTCACTGTAAAGCTAAATCCTTTCATGGGAATTATGGGAATGCCCCCCTCTATACCGGGACAACATACGACTATTTCACCTAGAGAGACGGGAGGAAATATTGATTGTAAAGAGTTACAAGCTGGAAGTACCCTATTTTTACCGATTGAGGTAGAGGGCGGACTGTTTTCTACCGGAGATGGGCATGCTGTGCAGGGAGATGGGGAAGTTAGCGGCCCCGCATTAGAATGTCCTATGGAAAAAGTTAGTTTAACTTTTACCGTCCTAGACGATTTTCCAATCCAGAGACCTAGAGCTAAAACAAAAAGTGGATGGATTACAATGGCATTTCATGAGAATCTTGAAGAAGCGATGTGGATGGCATTGGATGATATGCTCCAATTTATATCATACTTATACAACATTTCTCGATCAGAAGCTTATGCATATGCTTCTATGGTCGTTGACTTACGAATTACTCAAATTGTAAATACTTCAAAGGGAGTTCATGCATTCCTTCCCTTTGGTGCCCTAAGATAAGATGGTGAAAGCGCCCTTTTTGGAAAAGCGCTTTCGCCTTTTGTTTTATTAGTAGAAAATCATGTTATTTATATGGGAGAAATTCAATTGATTGCCACTCGGTATTTTTATCACAAGTCATAAAACAATAAATTCTTCCTTTATACGTTATCCACCCTAATCTCCTCTCACTTTATTCTAGCCAAAGCACTAATGTTTGAAACACTGTTATTTGCATCATCCCTTCTTTTATTATCAAGGCCTAAATCGTAAAAAGTCATCAAGAATTTGATCATTTTCTATCTGTGTTGCTCAATAATCGCTCACGTTTGCGAAATTAGAATTAATTTTGAAAAGGCTCTCAAAGTATAACATTCTTAAGTATAAAGCTTGCTCTATGTTTAATTCCTATTTTAGGTACTTCAATAAGTTCATAATCAAGTTGCTCGTAAGTCCTAAACATGATCTTATAAGTTGCGACGGCCTCTTCAAAATCTTGTTTTCTCTCACCATCAGTTTTGTATATGTCCTTCCAAGGGGGTAAAATAAAAACCTTTTTGTTATATCTGTAGCTTTTGACGGCAGATTCTAGTTTTTCCGAGAGAGGAATGTTTATTAAATGTGTATAGGTAAGAGTATCTGGAATACCCCGATCAAAAAATAGAGGCTGGCTTGAAGGGTTCGTCAATGCTGAAAGATAACTTTCTATGGATTTATCTAACATTAGATCACGATATTTTGTTACATTCCCCCAAGGCAGGGCATCGCCATTGGAAGAAATCTGTGCTTTAATAATTTCCCTTGCGACCTCAGGAACGTACTCATGATTATTTTTCCCTAATTCATCCAATAGGGTTGTTTTACCGGAGCCAGGTCCGCCGGTAATAATGATATAGTCATCTCTCAATAAATTACGATCTTCCATTTTGAATTCTCCTTCATTTTTTGCCTTGAAGAGATTACTGAACCTCTGCATTTTTTTCATTCGAAAATTCCTTCCTTTACTAAACAACATGACCCGTTAGCTGAAAGAATAGTCAATCCGAAGAATGCCATTCTCAATTCCTAACATTTTCTATATACCTCTGTATAAGCCACTCTTCCTGTACTTTCATATTAAGCTCCTTAAAATAATAGAATCATAAACTTAACATATTAGACTAAAATATAAAAGTATATTAGTGCGTGTTCAAAAAGGAGGATAAAAAGGATTGAGCAGTTCGAGGCGGCGTAGCTTTAAGCAAATGTTTTAGCACGCCGGAAAAATGGTCTTCTTTTCCAAGGAACGGAACGTATGCATTTTAATACGAGAGTAGCGGAAAAGCAAGCCAACAAAGAAATGCGAAGTGTCATTTTTACCGGACTTTTTGAACAACCTCTATTATATAACTTTACTATGCATAAAAAAGAGGATATTAGCCATTATATTAAACTAACTATCCTCATTTATTTAATCTGTAAAAGGGAGTGGACCACTACCCATGAATGCATTACTATACGATACTAATCATGTTTTCAAATCTATCGACCGTACGTTGTTAGAAAAGTTCACGTGCCAAAAGCCGATATACTTCTAACCGCTTTTCTTGTGAGTGTGGGATACTACAAATCATCGCTTCATCAAATCCGTACTTCTCTTTTTCCTCTTGTAGTAAAAGCGCAATTTCTTTTGCCGAACCAACTAGATGTAGTCGTCGGTTTTCTGCAATTTCCATACGATCTAATTCTGTTAGTTGATAATCTTGTGCTTCTTCTGGTGTTAAAGCTTGCATCATTCTTCCTCTTCTTAACATGAGCCTTGCAATATCTTGGGGACGAGCTTCAAATTCTGCTTCTTCCTTCGTTTCCGCTGTGGTCACCATATATGTCACAATCGCTTCAGGTTCCTCCATAAAAGATGATGACTCAAAATGTTCCTTATAAGCATCTAAGATTTCCTTAGATAAATCCCCATTAAAAAATTGAGCAAATGAATAACCGACACCCATTCGTCCCGCCTGGATAGCACTTGTACCACTTGAACCTAACATCCACGCTCCCGGTAAGACGACGTTTGATGGGGTCGCAATTGTTTTATCATATAATCTGTCTTCCGGCACTTCATCATTTAAAAGCTTTAAAGTAGTATCGAACTTCTCATACAGATTATGTAGCATTGGTTGCTGACCTTCCGATAAAGCATAGATGGAATAATTATCTCCACCCGGTGCCCGTCCAACACCGAAATCAATTCGTCCGGGAGATAATGCGCTAAGAGTTTTAAATACTTCTGCTAACTTTAGTGGTGAATAATGCATCATCATCACCCCACCTGTGCCAATCCGAATATTATTCGTTTTAGCAGCTAAATGTGCAGCAGTTACTTCTGGTGCGGAACTGGCAAACGCTTTTGTCCCATGATGTTCCGCCATCCACATACGTGCATAACCTAATTTATCTGCAAGAATCGCTAACTCTTCTGCCTTTTTTAATGCTGATTCTGCTGTATTGCCTTTTGTGACCGGTGCCTGATCTAATACACTTAATCTCATCTATTCACCTTCTTCTATAAAAATCTCATTCTCCTGTTTTGCTTTTACTATATCCTTTAATGTTTTATGTATGTTTTGTAAACTAATGAGAATAAAACCGAGCATAATAAATGTGACAATTTCTTTTGTAATAATCGAAACAATTGCTAAAATCACTGCATATAAAACATAAGCCCAATTATTCAATGAGTGCTTACCTCCTCATGACATTTTTGCCAAGTGTTTTGAATAACTTCTATTTCTCCATGTACTTTCAGTTCGTAATTCGATTACAATCTATTACGGAACAATTTGAATCTAATTATTCCGTAATAGATAATAAGTGTCAATTCATCATAACAACTGTGCTATTTTATTATCAGTGATATCATATATTCCGTCCACAAGTAGTTATCTCTTTTTCTGCAATATTAGATTGTTATTTGTGAACCCGTTAACTTTATTTTAACACTCTTTTGAATTAGTTTTTAAAAATACTTCCCGTAAAAATGTAATGAATGACAAAATGATTCCCCCTTAATGAAAAGCAATTCATCTCCGAACAAAACTAAATGATCCGTATATTTCCACACTTGTTCGTTACTGCTTCTTTTTATGCTCCGATTGCTCATTTTGCTTTTTAACTGCAGCTATATCAGTATCACTGTATATATGCGTATCACGTCCGCCAGTCGTTTTAGCAATCCATTCAATAGCCTCATTATAAGAGAGTCCTGATCTCCTAGCTTGTTCCTTCATTGCTTCTAAATCCACTTGTGTATCAATTTTTTTCTCGTCCACTATAGCTACCTCCGTTTATGTAATGTACTATTAGTGTGGACGATTCTAGCTGTCCCATGCATAAAATGCGACCTGACCATTTATTTTGTTAATTCTACTTCATTTGTATCCAATATAAAGTAATTTCCGTTTTCTTCACATCCGAAACATTCATTGTAGCTCGTTCATCATTTACCGAAAGTATCGTTAAATCATCTTTCGTGTACAAAATATGTTAAGGAACATATTCGATCAATATTATTTAAAGTTGCTCCATTTGTTCTGTTACAAAAGGAGGTGACTCATCAGCATCTGGTTGTTCTCCCCCGTTCAATCTCGCTTCTTCATCATCTTATTTTCTTTTTAGCTTCCCAGTTTGGGTTGTATTTTTTGTTTTGATATGCTTTAGATAAATCTTAACATAGAATGAAAAAAATCGTAAATACGGCAAACTAATTATTCAGCGTGAATAGCAATTATTCAGCGCGTATCGATTATCATTCAGCGCGAATGGCAATTATTCAGCGCAAACAAACCCAGATTCAGCGCAAAAACGAATAATTCAGCGCATGCTCCCCCTAGACTCCTTTTCAGCCATTGCCCTAGATTTATCTTAAATAATTGTTATTTAGCCACCACTCAAGGTGATTCTACGAAAGTTCTCAATCCCTACACTAATTTTACAGTCAATGGGTATAAATAAGGTTGTGCTGGTTCGTTTATTTCTTTCCAGCTTGACACGCGAATAGCTGGAAGTCTACTTCCATTATATTCCTCCAAAAATATAGTCCCTTTCACTTCAATCCAAGTATCTTCTGCAATAGATGCAGCATCTTCCATTTCAGTTAAAAAACCAATAATACTCGCATCTGCAACACAATGCGTAATTAAAAATCGTCCGAGGACTAATTGATCACTCGCGAAGTCTGCTTCTTTATAGACAAACCCAGTTACGGTTATTTCTTTTCCGACAAACTTGTCCATTTCCTGATTAATTCGGTCATAATATACAGCGTACACTCGCTCAGACATTAAAATTGAAGACTGTAATTCCAGTTCTTGTTCAATTTGTTCAAACTGATCCTTTGTTACTGTATTTGAATAGAGATTCGGGTCTGCCGGAAGATCATGGTATGTCACATCATCCTCTGTATTCCCATCAAAAAGGCCGTTACCTTTCCCATCCATTTTATTTTCACTTTGATCATTTTCTTTTGGTTCAGAACTCATGGCATTATTTGTTAAATTTAGCATGATTGCTTTCTTTTCTGCAATTGAAGAATCTAACGTAGAAAGTGGTATCAATAACCACATCACTATTGGTAGTGAAATAATGGCGTAAGAGACCATTTTTCTACTAGTTATTGGTGAATCACCGTGGTCGTGATCGTGTGAACAATCATGACCGTGAACATGACTTTTCTTTTTCACCATAAATACCCGTTGTAATTGAACGAGAAAAAATAAAAATAAAATTGCAGCCCCAATCATACTTATAACCGTATATTTTGGATTAATTAATTTTAATAAATCACCTGTCCTGTGTAATTTAATAATAAACATTGTAAAGAGAAATAAAATCAATCCCCTTAAAGCTTGTTGGAAATAAAAACGCATGATTCTCCTCCTAGATAAAACGATTAACTATCATTAACATCCCAAAAACAATGATTGTAATAATAAATAAAAGGACAAAGACAAATTTCGCTCTAAACACACTTAATAACATAAGCGTATTTTTAAGATCGATCATTGGGCCATAAATAAGAAAAGCTAAAATGGCTGTTGGTGGAAATAAATTGCTAAAAGAGGCTCCGATAAATGCATCTGCTTCTGAACAAAGTGAAAGAAAGTAGGCTAAGCCCATCATAATAAATGTTGATGAAGCAACACCATTTCCTAGCATAAGAAATGATTCAGAGGCTATATATGTTTGTACATATGCGGCTAATAAGGCACCGATAAATAAGTATTTCCCCATATCAAAAAACTCATCAATTGAATGTGTTAGCATATTAAATATTTTTTCTTTTAATGGTTGACGATTTACACGGTCTATTTGAATCAAACTATTCGCTTGGATAGCGTATTGTTGTTTTAATTGATGAGATCGATAAAGGATACTAATAATAAAAGCAATGATCACTGCGATGAAAAAACCGATGAACATCCGATAAAGTGCCATTCTCCAGTCGTTCCCAAAGGCCATGTAAGTAGATAGGATGACAATGGGATTAATTAATGGGCCTGTCAGCAAAAATCCTATCCCTGCATAAATCGGAACTCCTTTCGCAACAAGCCTCCGAACAATCGGTACAATTCCACACTCACATGCTGGAAACAGAGCCCCAACCACACAACTCATTACTACTGCAAGCATTCTATTTTTTGGAATCAACCGTTTGATATGATGTTCAGTGATAAATATTTGAATGCAACCAGCAATTAAGACACCAATTAAAACAAAGGGCAGCGCTTCAATGATTATGCTTAAAAAAATAATATTCATATTGTAAAGCGAAGCAGGTAATTGAAAAGTTTCCTGTAAAGAACTACTAACAGAAATGATATAAAGCGATACACAAATTAATACGATACCTAACAAATCTATTAAATAGGATCTTACATTTGTATGCATATAGTTCCTCCTAAAATAAAATACTATGTCGTAAATGTCTATTTGTATTAGCAGCTTGCTAGAATGATGGTTAGCATTCATGAGAGATAATATTCTACTCTATTATATAAACGTAATAGTTCGGTTATGCCTTAAAAAAAGTATTTTAAGCAAAATGTTTCCCATGTGCAACAAATGTGTTGACCTTCAATTTTTTACGTCCGTTAAAAAAACTAGAAAATGTCTCTTCTATCGATTCCATACTTGAATTTTTACCAGAAGATCAAGATTATAAAATAACAGTCATTGAAAAATTAATAGAAACTCGTAATAGGACAACAACGGAGGTAGTAGCTCAAAAAATGACTCCTGAAATGATACCCCCTTGCATCCGGCATATTTGAGCAATGTAATGATGTCCTACATACGGCACACCAGACGGGTGACTCTAAGCAATCGCTTCATCAGGAAAACAACTTATTACCTTTCGTCCAAACGAGGATGTATGGGATGAAGAAGTGATGGAAGCTTTTCAAAATGAAGTTTCTTATCATCGGTATTGTGTAGGAAACGCCGTTCATATTACACAGCGAGTACGCACATCAAGCACTGATGATCTAGTAAAAACAGTGGTCAATACTGGAAAAGCAGTCATGATGTCGATTTTAACTACACTTGTTCGGTTTGGTAGGTTAATTTTTGCCAACCACCTAGGAATGGAAGAATTGGGGAAAATGATTGTTTTAGGACCAGGCATTTGTCTTGTCTTAATCATTACATTATTATCAGCATTGTTTGCTATTTTTCGCAAAAAGGCAAAATAAAAACAGAGCTCTGCCACATTGGTAGAGCTCCGTTTTCATTTGTTTATCTTATATACTTTTCAAACCAACGACAAATATGATTCAGCCGTTCCATCCGTAGTTTCGGATCACCACTTCTACTTAATTCGTGATTCGCACCCGGAAAGCGGACAAATTCCACTTCTTTTTTCAAATGTTTAAGTGTAACAAATAATTGTTCCGCTTGTTCAATTGGACAGCGAAAATCCTGTTCACCATGTAAAATAAGTAACGGTGTCTCAACATTTTTAGCATATTTTAGCGGGGAAATTTCCCATAATTTTTCTGGGTCATCTAGTAAGTCATGTCCATGTTCCCATTTATTAAAGAAATACCCAATATCACTTACACCATAAAAGCTAAGCCAATTGCTAATTGAACGTTGGGTCACAGCAGCTTTGAATCGATTCGAGTGACCGACAATCCAGTTCGTCATAAACCCGCCATAGCTTCCACCTGTTACACCTAGTCGTTCCTCATCAATAAAGGGAAAATTTTCAAGGGCATAATCAACTGCATTCATCACATCCAGGTAATCTTTCCCACCATAATCATGACGGCATGCATTCACAAATTCTTGCCCATACCCATGACTACCACGTGGATTTGTATATAATACGACATAGCCTTTTGCCGCCAATACCTGCATTTCATGGAAGAATGTTTGCCCATACATCGCATGAGGTCCACCATGAATTTCAAGTACAAATGGGTACTTCTTTCCTTTTTCGAAACCGTATGGGCGAAGGAGCCACCCTTGGATATCCCAGCCATCCTCTGCTTTAAACTGGATTTCCTCTGGTTCTATAAGCTCAACTTCTGTTAGAAATGTTGCGTTTGCATTCGTTAACTTGCCTATTTCATCTCCTCTTTTGAATGAATAATAATTACAAGGTTCTGTCGGACTACTAATTCCTACTACAAAACTTTCTTGTTCCATGTCATATGAAAAGCCAAAGACATGGTTATTATTTTTATATAATGTTTCTAGTTTACTAGATACGCTTACAGAATATAATCCTGTAGCACCATGGTCTGTTCCTAGAAAATAAATAGATTGTTCATCTTTCGACCAAATAGGTCCCGCTTCAGAAGCTCCAATTCTCGTATCACCAATCATCGCATCTCCGAGTTCAAAGTCCCACTCTTCACTTAAACATTTCCTTTCTCCTGATACAAGATCAAAAAGATACAATTCTGTTAAAGTTGCACTAGCATACGTTAAATCATTGCCAAAACATGCAATCTTCTCGCCGCTTGGAGAAAAGCTTGCTTCATAGTATATGCCTTTTTCTTTCGTTATTTTCGTTAATTCCTTCGTATAAATATTTACTGTATATAGATCATTCGTTAGTTCATAATCTGCTTCTTCCTGTAAATTAGCAGCAAACAATACAGATCCATTTGGAGAAATATCTTGGTACGTATGATCAGCATCTGCTGTCGTTAATGGAGTAAATTGTTGTGTTTCAATATTGTATAAAATTAGTTGGCTTTTCTTTTCGTCTAAAAAACCACCCGCATCTGACTTATATGCTAAGCGACTAATAATCTTGGGCTGTTTATTGTTTTCTTCTTGTTCTTTTTGTCGTGCTTCTTTTGTTTGTTCCTCTTGGTTATGTATACAATCATCTTTTTCTAAACTTGCGGTAAATATGATATAATTTCCATCTTTAGACCATGCTGGATTTGTAGCACCATTTTTGAATGTAGTTATTTGTTTCGCTTCCCCACCCCCTAAAGGTAGTCTCCAAATTTGTGGAATGCCACTTCGATCTGACTGAAAAACGACACTCGTACCGTCTGGTGAAAAACGAGGATGGCTGTTTCTTCCTTTTGTAAATGTCCATTGCCTTATTTTTTCGTCTTTCATATCCTGATAAAAAAGTTGAGATTCATATTCTTTATCCGCATTGACCGTCGTTGAAACAAATGCATATCCATCGCCATTAGGAGCAAGTTGTGGATCACTATACACTTCAAAATTTGTTAAATCATCTACAGTAATTGCACGTTTTAAATTCATTATATTCCCTCCGATTAGTGATTTTTCAGCTTTCTTTTACTTAATTGTAAGATTGTTAGAGCAACGACAAGTGAAGTAAGTGATATAACTAATACTGGAATCAAATGCACACTTCCAAAAGCTACTTGAGTTTGTAAATGAGTTCCATTTTCCCCCATAAAATCGGGTGTGAAGAACATGGTTAATAGAAATCCCGAAATAAGTTGAAGAACAAAATAAGCGATCATAAAGCTCATCATAAACAAGATCATTTTTTTTAACATGACTTCACCTTTTTCCTTGGTAGTTAACTTTTAGTTTATAGTAAATTAGCTATGTAAAAAAATAATCAGACCATTAAAAATAGAACGAGCGGAAGGATCAACCTTTACTCATGATCACCTTCTATTTTATTACTTTACAATGGAAATATGTAACAATCACGACAAATTGTTGTATTTTTTTAACTTCTCGTCTAATTTAATTCGCGGATTTTCTTTTAGTAAAACGTTGATACATTCCGTCTCATTTTTAGGTGATATATAAATCACATCATACTTGCTATAATGTAATTCTAGCCTATCAATGGATAAAGCTGGTGCTGATAGTATATTTTTTACTTTTCTAATTTGTTTAATGTCACATACCTGTACCTTCTTTTTGAAAGGGCCGCAGCGAACCCTCAACTCTCCATCAATCATTTGATAGCTTGACAAACCAAAGCCACAATAGTAGTCCAATTGTGCAAAGTAAAAAAATCGATCCTAGATAACTATTACTAGACTTTACATCATACACCAATGAAACAATAAATATTAAAATAAAACCCCAAATGAGCAAGATAAACCAACTATCTTTTTTAGATGGAAAATACATTACAATCACTTCCTATTGTTACATTTCATCCAATACGAGCAAAAATTCTTTGATTGTATGAATAAATCTATCATAATCTGGCACCCATAACTCATGACCAGAATCCGAGAATTCTACCACAGACACATTTTTTAAATGATGTTTGTATTGTTCTACATCTTCCATTTGTAAAAGCGCATGTTCTGTTCCACCTTTTAGAATTAAGACAGGACATAGTAAACTCGAAAGCTCTTTCCACAAATACGTTTCCACTGAATCCCTTTGAATCTCTTGAATGACATGGGATCGTTCAGTTCCCAGTATCCCTTTAGATATAATTCCATCTACCCATGTTTGCGGAATAGAAGGATATTTTGCGGGATAGTCACAAATGATTAGTCCTTTTATTTGCTCTGAGTTGCGCACAACGAATGAAAGTGCATAAGGAACTCCCATTGAATAGGCCATCATGCAATAATCTTTTACATTGCTTTTTTCTACCACAGATTGAATGTCTGAAACATGATCTTCCAATGTATACCCCGTTTGAGGTGCATCGCTTTTTCCCATTCCTCTAAGACTAAGAGCAATACTACGCCTCGGAGAGAAATACTTCATTTCCTCTTGAAACTGTTCAGCAAACCCTAAAGCTCCTGGAATATAAACAAAAGGTGTTAAGTTCGGATCATCATTAGTTGAGTCAAGATAATGAATAGTAACCTCGTCTTTTTTTGCATAACAATCTATTATTGACACAAAAATTCCTCCTTCTGTCTCACATATAGCTTAGTGTTTTTCTAGTAGCAAAAATGAACGTAGAAGACAAAAATAAAAATTAACCTTAGTCGGTTGATTCCAAAAAACCCGCTATTCCTGGACAAACTGCCGTTAAAACTTAATTAGTCAACGATCCCTATTTATTTAAACAATAGCTCTTTAAGTTAAGGTGCAAAATCAGTTAAATCAGTAAATAACATAAAAATGACAATAAGCCAAAAAATAAAAAACGATGAGGATAAGATTAATGATAGGAAGGGAATGAGTTTTTTCTCGTTTTTCTGGCTAACCCAATGATAGATAATACAATACCTACTCCTGTCAGAAAAAACGTCACATAATCTCCTAGTAAACTACCAATCTTAGCTATTCTTGTCAGGGTGATAAAAACGATGAAAAAGCATATGATCCCGATAAATAAGGAGGCAAAGCTTAGGAAGCTATATTTCTTTTGTATAGCACTATTATTTTCCAACTAAGAGCTCCTTTCACAATTACTTGGATAAAACTGTCTATTTAACCAAAATGATACGCTAAAAACAGAAAAAATGAAAGAGGAAAAACACCTATCCACTCGTAATATATAAGCGTAATGAATAAAAATCATCTTCTTCAAATTCATCCAAATTTGGGTGCATTTCTTGAAATTTATGAACGTTACATTCCCATCCTTTCATTAATAATGGCTTTCATCGAAAAATATGTTACGATTAGAAAAGAAGTATCATTCTATATGAGTAATTAGTTAAGGAGAATTTTTAGTAAATGAATTATAAAAACAAAACAGTTGTCCGCTCCATGGACATTTTAAATTTATTTATCGAACATACAGAGCTTACATTTCAAGAAATAATTGATTTATCAGGAATTCCAAAAACCTCCGTTTACCGTATGCTTACATCACTGGAAGAAATGCAGTTTTTAGAAAAAGGTTCTGATTTAAAGTACCGACTTGGACTTATTTTTCTTAAATTTGGTTCCCTCGTATCCTCACGAATTGACCTTAGACAAGTTGCATATCCTGTAATGAAAGAGTTGCATGATGATGTAGAAGAAGCGATAAACTTAATTGTAATTCAAGGGGAGGAAGCCGTTTATATTGAAAAAATTGATCTAAAACAGAAGGTTCGTTTGTTTACGGCGGTCGGGAGAACAAGTCCCCTGTATGCAGGTGCATGTTCACGAATTATTCTTTCTTTCCAATCAGATGAAAAAATTCGTGACTACGTTGAAAAAACAGAATTACGAAAATTTAGCGAAGGAACAATTACAGATAAAGAAGAGCTATATAAATTAATTGAAAAAGCTCGAAATGATGGGTATACTGTCAGTTATTCTGAATTAGAGACCCACACTTCTTCTGTTGCTGCACCAATCTTTGATCATAATGGTAATGTCATTGCCGGACTTAGCATTGCGGGTATAGAAGCAAATTATCAAGAAGACAATGTAACTATTTTTTCAAAAAAGGTTATTGAAGCTGCTAATGAAATATCATTCCGGTTAGGTTATATGAAATAAGGTAATGGACCTATTCATTTGAAAAAAACGCATGAAATCAGTTTAAAAACCTGATTTCATGCGTTTTTACTTTCGCGAATCATACCAAAATCAATTCGTTTTCAACTTATGTCCCAGTTCTTCGCTCTTATTCCTCTGTTGCATAAAATTCGTCCAAAAAACTTGTATTGAAAATACCGTCTAAAAAGACTTCATCACGTAACAAGTTTTTAAAAAATGGAATGGTCGTCTGAATTCCTTCAATGGTAAAGTGATCAAGTGCTCGCTTCATTTTTAAGATTGCATCTTCCCGGTCTTTGCCATGAACAATAAGTTTTGCAATTAACGAATCATAGAAAGGTTGCACAGTGTACCCTGAAAAAACAGCTGAATCAACACGAACTCCAAATCCACCCGGCACAATAAATTGATGAATCTTTCCAGGTGATGGCAGAAAATGATTGGTAGGATCTTCCGCATTGATTCGACACTCAATAGACCAGCCATCTATTAAAATATCTTCTTGATTTATTTCTAACTCTAATCCAGATGCAATACGAAGTTGTTCTTTCACTAAATCAATGCCTGTAACCATCTCTGTTATTGGATGTTCAACTTGAATTCTTGTATTCATTTCCATAAAATAAAAACGGTTGGTTGAATGATCAAAAATAAATTCAACTGTACCGGCGCCAACATAATGAACAGCTTTTGCAGCTTGTACAGCAGACTCTCCCATTCTTTTTCGTAATTCCTCTGTCACTACAGGTGATGGGGTTTCTTCAATCAGCTTTTGCATTCTACGTTGAATCGTACAATCCCGTTCCCCTAAATGAATCGTATTTCCATATGTATCTGCCAATATTTGAATCTCTATGTGACGAAAGTCTTCAATGAACTTTTCAATATATACACCCGGATTACCAAACACTGTCGCCGCTTCCTGCTGGGTAATTTCTAGTTCACTTTTTAAACTTTTACCATCATGGACAACTCGAATCCCTTTTCCACCACCACCAGCTGTTGCTTTTAGAATGACTGGAAACCCAATTGCATCCGCAATGTTTACAGCCTCTTCATAGCTCTCAACGATCCCACTTGACCCAGGAGTAATTGGCACTCCTGCTTCTTTCATCGTCTTTCTCGCTATATCTTTTACACCCATTTTTCGAATCGAACTTGCCGATGGTCCGATAAATGTAATATTACATTTTTTACAAATCGAAGCGAATTCAGCATTTTCCGCCAAAAATCCATATCCAGGGTGGATCGCGTCAACCTTGGTCAATGTAGCAATATGTAATATATTTTCGATGTTCAAATAACTATCTTTAGAAGGTGGTGGTCCGATACAGTATGCTTCATCAGCTAACATCACGTGGAGTGAATTTCTATCTACTTCAGAAAAAATAGCTACGGTCTTTATCTTTAGCTCCTTACAAGCTTGAATAATTCTTACAGCAATTTCTCCACGATTTGCAATTAATACTTTTTTCAGCATATTATTCACTCACCCTTACGGTAAATAAAGGTTGTCCATACTCAATGATTTGTCCATCTTCTACTAATACTTCAACAATTTCTCCATTTACATCAGAGGAAATTTCATTTAACAACTTCATTGCTTCAAGTATACAAACTGTATCACCCTTCTTTATTTTTGTACCAATTTGAACAAATGGTTTCGCCTCCGGATTAGCACGCGAATAAAATGCTCCTATTATAGGTGCTGTTATTTGATGATCATTTTCTGCGGGATCCTTCTCCTCATTTTTTTCTTTTTTAGGTATTGAGCTAATTGGTTCCTCCGTTTCTTCTGAGGACAGTTCCCACGTTCCTTCTCCATCATTTAATTGCAATGATTTTGCATCTTGCTTTTGGTAGTAAAGTTTAAAATCGCCTTTTTCTAACTTTAAGATGTCAATTTTTGATTTTTCTATTAGGTCCACTAGTTCTTTTATTTCATTTATTTTCAATTTTTTTCCTCCCTGTTAGGTGTGCTTTGAAATATATCCCCATTTTTAATTCATACATATCCTTTTCTTGTTGAATCAATAAGTTTTCTGCTTCATCAATGGAGACAACTTCAAATTTTATTTGTTGATTTGGTTGTAATTGTGCTAATCGTGGTAAATCTACTGAAATGACTTGACCAATTTTTGGATAACCACCTGTTGTTTGGCGATCGGCCATTAAAATAATTGGCTGACCTTTAGAAGGAACTTGAATAGTACCATAAGTAACTCCTTCTGATAGTAATTCAAATTCTTCTTTTAATTGAAGTTTTTTTCCTTTTAGTTGGTACCCCATTCGATCAGCGTGAACTGTTAATGTATATAGGGTTTCTACGAATGCCTGTTGACTTTTATCATTAAATTTTTCAAACTCAGCCCCTTGTATAATACGGATCGATTGTGGCTTTTGACAAGGATAAAAAGAAGCATGATTAACGGACCAAGAAAAAGGTATTTTTGTCTCTTCTAACTGTGAAATAAAGTAGTTCGCTTGATTGCTTATTTTTCCACATGTTAGAATATCTCCCTTTTGAAGTTGCCTTCCTTTAAATCCACCTAATTTAGCGGGAATATAAGTACTTTTACTGTTCATTACTTTAGGAACATTTAAACCACCAGCAAATGCAATATATGCCCGTGTCCCCGATTTTATTCCATTAAATTGTAATACTTGCCCTTTTTTAACTAAGATTGGTCGCCACATTAATACTGGTTTATCATCTATTGTCGGTTGTAAACAGCCACCCGTAATGGCGATTAGGTGGTCTTCATTAAAGAAGAGTTTTGTACCAAACATCGTTACTTCAATTGTACCCTCATTCTCTTTATTTCCTACAAGAATATTAGCAATTCGAACTGCAAAAATATCCATTGCACCACCGACGATTACCCCATATTTTTGTAAGCCGTATCTTCCTAAATCTTGAATGGTAGCTAAAAAACCCGCTTGAAGTACTTTAATACTCATTGTTTTTCTCCTTATATGAAAAATATTCTTCACGAGTGATAGGAGTAAACCTAACTCTATCTCCAGGTTGCAATAATGTTGGCGAAGACAATTCTGGATTAAATAAATTTACCGGTGTCCGACCAATCACTTGCCATCCCCCCGGCGTTTCTATAGGGTAAACGCCGGTTTGTTCGCCAGCAATCCCTACAGAACCGGCTGGAATTGCTGGGCGTGGTTTCTCTTTTCTAGGAGTAGATATTCTCTTATCAACTCCACCGAAAAAAGGAAAACCTGGAGCAAATCCAAGCATATATACTAAGTATTCCTTTTCTGTATGTAGCTCTATCACCTTTTCGGAAGGTAGCTTATTATAAGTTGCTATATATTCCAAATCAGGGCCAAATTCATTTCCATACAAAACTGGTATTTCAATAAACCTTTTTTGTGGTAACTCATTATCATTTATTCTTTCCATATAATCCTTCATCCGATCACTTACTTGCTTAAATGAACTTTCAAATTGACTAGCTGAATTTTTTAATCGAATTGTAACTGGATCATAATAAATGGTTACATTATTATAGCTAGGAACTACCTCTATAAACCCGTCAAATGGGTCATTTTCAATTAAATCTACTAAATTAATTATTTTTTTATGTAAAATGGTGCTAATTCCTTCTCCCAGTTGAATCACAAGTGCTGAATCTCCTAAAGGACGAATACTAACTCCATTTTGCTCCGTTTTCATTAACAACAACTCCTATCAAGTTTCAATATTCGGTACTAATGTTTTATAAAGCGGATACATTTTAATTATAAATTGTTTCAAACAAAATACAAGTTTGAACGTAAAAAGTTCACACTATTATATCCTTTTAAATAATTATTTAATAATAATTCTTCACATGTATAAATTTATATGCTAGAATGAATTTAATATTTCAAAACCAAGGTTCCGATTATCGGTACTAAACCATTTGAAAACGTTGACATTATAATTGGGTTTCTATATGAGGAGTGATGCAAAAATATATTAATAGGTCAGTAAACGTCATAAATAAACTAACAATTCAGGGGGAAACAATTATGAAAAGATCGGTATTAACATTATTAACTTTGCTTTTCATTATGACTATTGCACTTGTTGGATGTGGTAATAAAGAGGAAGAAAGCAATGCAAATGAAGGCACAAATGATAGTAATACTAATGATGAATCTGTAGATAGCGTTGAATGGATTGCTAACGAAGTGTATCCAGAGGATAACCATAACAGTAAGGCACTGTACGACTTTGCCGAAAAATTAGATGAAGCTACTGATGGTAAAGTACAACTTGATGTAATGGTTGGTGGTGCATTAGGTTATGAGGGGCCTGAGTTATTAACTGCTGTTCGGGACAATGCTGTGCCAGTTTCGGACATGCTCGTAAGTGGAGTTGCTGGGGATGAACCGCTCTTTGAAATTGTAACACTACCATTCTTAGTTCAAAATTTTGATGAAGGAAAACTATTAAATGAAATTGCAAGACCTTATTTTGATCAAGTTGCTGAAGAAAAATGGAATCAAAAAATTCTTTATGTTACACCATGGCCAGCAGCCGGATTTTGGACAAAAGATAAAGTAGAGTCTGTGGAAGATATGAAAGGTTTAAAAATGCGTACATACGATAAAAACGGAGCACTAGTTGTAGAAGCTGGTGGAGGTACACCTCACCCATTACCATTTAGTGAAGTATATTCTTCTCTTTCTACAGGTGTAATTGATTCTGTACTTACTTCTACACCGACTGCTGTTGATGCTAGCTTTTGGGAAGTATTAGATTTCTATTCTCCTGTTAGTGTAACGATGGCAACTAACTTTGTAACCGTTAACTTAGATGAATTTAATAAACTAGATGAAGCATTACAAGCAACCATTTTAGAGGTCGGTAAAGAAATGGAAGAAAAAGTATGGACTGATGTGGCTGAGCTTGATAAAGAACAAGAAGCAATTTCAAATGAAAATGGAATTACTACACTTGAACCAAGTGAAGAATTTTTACAAGAGTTATCTGATCTGACAGAAGATATTCGTAATGATTGGTTAGAAACTGCACCAGAAGAAGCAAAAGAAATCGTTGAGAAATTTAATGAAGAGGTTGGCCGTTAATTGAACATCAGGCAACCGACAGTTCGTTTACAAATGTCGGTTGCTTTTTCTTCATTTCACCCATTGATTTTCTAGTTAAAAATACTACAACGTTTAGTTTTGTAAGGAGGGAAAATAATGACGCTGATTATTCGCATCATTGATAGGATATCAAATGCTTCAGGCCTAATTGCTGGATTACTTATGATCTTAGGAGTTGTACTCGTCTTGACTGAAGTGATTGTGCGAACGGTTTTCTCAAGTACTATTTATATTACACAAGAATACACTGCTTATTTTATGGTGGCTATCACATTTTTGGGGCTTGCTTATACATTGAAAGAAAAGGGACATATACGTCTTACATTTATCCATAAGTTCGTTAAAGTAGGTAAAGTGAGAACAATATTAGACATCTATGCCTTTATTATTGGGTTCATAATTTTTGCAATTGTTACGTATGCAACGATCGATTATTTTTTAAGTAGCTTGGCTTCTGGTACCCGCTCCATGCAAATAACAAAAACATATCTAGCCATTCCCCAATTTGCGATGCCTTTAGGGTCTTTCATCATTTCCTTACAGTTTCTTGCAGAAATTTTAAAGTCAATTTTGCAATTAAAAACTGGGGAATTTGAGGAAGAGGATGATTTTGAATCAGAAGCATTGGGTCGATAAATGGATGGTAAACCATTCAAAAGGAGGATATGAAATTGAGTATTGGAGTAATTTCTATAACGTTATTAGGTCTATTATTGTTATTGTTAGGAAGTACAATTTGGGTAGGTGTTTCTTTATTTGTAGTAGGTATAATAAGTATCATTTTATTTACTAATAATCCTCCTCTAACAATTCTTTCAAATATGTTATGGAACAATACAAACAGCGCGACAATGTTTGCTCTTCCTTTATTTATTTTGATGGGAGAAATCCTTGTTCGTAGCCGTTTATCAGAAAGTTTATTTAAAGGATTAGCTCCATGGATGAGCTTTTTGCCAGGCCGACTACTTCATGTAAATATTATTGCTAGTAGTTTGTTTTCAGCTGTAAGTGGTTCATCTGCTGCAACAACTGCAACAGTTGGTAAAATTGCTTTACCAGAATTAATTAAACGAAATTATAGTCGTTCATTAAGTATTGGTTCTTTGGCTGGAGCGGGTACACTTGGGTTTTTAATACCACCAAGTATGATGATGATCGTTTATGGAATCGTGGCAGATGTGAGTATTGGTAGGCTTTTTATCGCAGGTATTATTCCAGGAATTATATTAGCTGCAGGTTTTAGTGGCTATATCGTTTTACGTTGTTTATTTAATCCTAGCCTTGCAAAAGGGGACGAAAAGTACTCTTGGAGCGATCGTATTAAAGCATTACCACAATTATTACCTATTATTCTACTAATCATCCTTGTTTTAGGGAGTATTTATACTGGTTGGGCTACACCGACAGAAGCAGCAGCCGTTGGTGTTCTTGGTTCATTCATTATTGCCCTTTTTTCTAAAACATTGAACAGAAAAGTCTTTAAAGAAATTATTTTAGGTTCGGTTAAAACGAGTACAATGATTATGCTAATCGTATGTGGGGCTTCTTATTTATCTGTTACTGTTGGATACTTAAAAATACCTGCACAACTTACGGCATTTATCGGCTCCCTAGGTTTGACTGGGTTTCAACTCATTCTTATTTTATCTATCATGTATATTATTTTAGGAATGATGCTTGATGGGTTCTCCATCATCGTTATGAGTTTACCACTTGCATTACCCTTAATAGTTGCAGCTGGTTTTGATCCGTTATGGTTCGGAATTTATCTTGTCCTGATGATTGAAATTTCACAAATTACTCCACCCGTTGGCTTTAATTTATTTGTTATTAATGGACTTGTAAAAGATGATGTATTAAAAATCGCATATTACGCTATTCCATCATTCATTATTATTTTACTAGTTACGGGCGTAATTACTGTATACCCAGAAATTGTTCTTTGGTTCCCAGAAATGATGATGAAATAGCGAACACTAATAGGAGGAAATGGAAGATGATGAAGGTTGATTTAAATAGTGATTTAGGAGAAAGTTTTGGTCAATATAAAATCGGAAATGATGATGATGTGCTTAAACATGTCACTTCTGTTAATGTCGCTTGCGGATTTCATGCAGGTGATCCACAAGTAATGGAAAAAACAGTTGAAAAAGCATTTGAAAACAATGTTGCTGTTGGTGCCCATCCTGGCTTTCCCGACCTTAAAGGCTTTGGTCGCCGTCCAATGCAAATTAGTCCCGAAGAAGCAAAAGCATATGTTATGTATCAAGTCAGTGCCTTAAATGGATTTGTCAAAGCGCTTGGAGGAAAAATGCAACATGTAAAGCCCCATGGTGCTTTCTACAATATGGCAGCAGTTGATGCTACTATTGCCCAAGCAATTGCAGAAGGAGTTTATGCAGTTGATCCAAACTTAATTTTAATGGGACTTGCTAACGGAGAACTAGTGAAAGCTGGAAATAAAATAGGGCTACAAACAGCTAGCGAAGTTTTTGCTGATCGGACTTATACTAATAAAGGTACACTTGTTAGTCGAACGGAAGAAGGTTCCGTTATTTATAATAAAGAGCAGGCAACAGAACAAATTTTACATATTGTTTTAAACGGTAAAGTAAAAACAATTGATGGCGGAGAAGTTGAATTAAATGCGGATAGTATTTGCGTGCATGGTGATAATTACGAGGCTGTTGAATTAGTAAAACACCTCAAAAAATCTCTAATAGAGTCAAATGTTACAGTTCAATCACTTTCAAATCAATAATAATAGTACTAAGACCTTGGCGATGGACCAAGGTCTTGTTTTTTGCTTTGCAGCACTACTTTTATGTAAAGACTATATCAATATGGTTGTATATTTCTCCCCAGAAAAGTTTACTAGTTCTTCTTGATAAGAACTATTTTTCGTTACCTTTCTAATCCTTTCTCATCCAGTTCTATCATGTATTAAAAAACCAACTCATACATATGACACGCATGAACCCTTTTAAACTTTCCCTTTATTTCTTCCGGATTGTTACCGATATAATGGGCAAAAGCGGAAATTGGTTTCAAATGAACATTTTTAGTTACAAAGGTGGGTTCCATTTCTTCATTACCTTCCATAAAAACATGATAATACGTCTTCTTTTTCTTAAAATGATGTGACTCATACCATTCATTCACCCATTTATCATCACGTGTCCATGCCTCTAATCTATTCATGCCTAAATCACTTAAAGTTTTGATTGCATGATGTAAAAGTGCAGTTGCGATTCCTTGACGTTGATAGTCTGGATGAACCGCTGCATGCCAAATCATTCCGCTTACGATAGAATCATCTGAACAAATAGTTCCCGGTTCTTCTTCATACTCAATATCCATTAACCCGACTATGAGGTTATCTTTTTCAGCAACAAGTTCAATAGATGAATTTTCATATATTTCTTTCTCACGTAACACATTGTCATAATATGCTGTATCCAAAAAAGATAGGACTCTACATCTAAGCCAACCGGATTCATCGCTTGGTTTATACGATCTTATTAACATTTATGTCCCCCATTTAAGTACTACGATTTTTAAATTCATTCTTCAGTACACTCATCATAATGGAATCATGGAACTCGCCATCATAATAAAGCTTATCCCTTAAGATTCCTTCCTGTTTAAATCCAAGTTTTTCATATGATTTTTTGGCTCTCACATTATATGAAAAGACCTCTAGCTCGATTCGATGTACATTTAATATATGAAACCCGTAATCTAATAATAGAGACATCGCTTCTGTTCCATAGCCTTTTCCCCAATTTTCTTTTTCAAATATTGCTATACGTACAATCGCATTTTGGTTTACATGATCTATCTCCATCATTGCAATATCACCTATAGGTTCATCGTTTTCTTGTAAACAAATGAGTAAATCTAGTCTACTACTATCTAAAGTGACACTTTCGATCCACTGATGGACACCTTGACGACTAAATACTTTTTGTGTTCCAGTGAGTCGCCGTGCCTCACGATCCCATAATGTTGTAAAAATCATGTTTGCATCTTCTATTTCTACTGGTCTCAAATAAAGTCGTTTACTTTCAAGAAATTTGATTTGCTGTTCATTTTTCATTGTTTTTACCCTTTCATTTTCTTTATTATGTTCGGTACTTCTAATAAATCATCAATGATATAATCCGCATTAGCATGATCCCATTGGTAATCTCTTTTCCATATGCTTTTCATTCCTACATTTTTTGCTGCATGAATATCATTTTCTGGATGGTCTCCAACAAATACGCATTGATTCGGTTCGACATGTAGTTTTTCAATAGCCTTTAAAAATATTTTTGGATCAGGCTTTTTAATTCCCTCCCATTCAGAAATTAAAATAGTATCAACATATTTCTTTATTCCTAAAGCTTTAATGTTATCCATTTGAAACGTACCAAAACCGTTTGTAAATGATTCCTAAAGTAAGTTTTTCGTGTTTAAGCTCGTCAAACATTTGGATAAGATTTGGAAAAGCAATACAACTATATTTAAATTGCTCTACATAGTCGTCTAGTAAATTGGTCCATGAGACCCCCTGTATATCGAATGCATCAACAAGCTGTTTATACACCTTATCTTTCCAAACATACCCACGACAATCTAATTCAATAAATCTAGAAATATATATTTCTATTGGAATGTGTCCGACCCATTTATGTAATCGCTCATATTGCCGTTCAACAAACTTTTGAACGGAAACATCACGATTTAGTAACGTTCCATCTAGGTCAAAAATGACTGATTTGATCAAATGAACACCCCTTTATCTCCAAAGCCTCTCATCCATTTACTTACATCATTAACTATTTGTAGAGAATATTCAATTAATATGGTACGATATTAAAAACAGAAAGGAGAACGTTTAAATGAAAAAAAACAAGAAGCGAGAGATTCTAAAAGAAAATAACCTAACGTATGACGATTATGCAACATTAGACGATGAAAATAGATATGAACTTGTAAAAGGACAATTAGAATTGATGAGTCCGTCTCCATCGACTATTCATCAGTTAATATTAGGTGAATTACATGAACATATTTCATCTAATTGTAAATCAGACTATTTTATCTTTTTTGCCCCAATTGATGTTATCCTATCAGCAAAAGAAGTCCGTCAGCCTGATCTTGTTTTAGTTCATCGAGACCGAATGGATATTCTAACAAATCGCGGTATAGAGGGAGCTCCAGACTTAGTAATCGAGATTCTTTCACCATCTTCATTGAAACGTGATAAAATAGAAAAAATAAAATCGTACGCTTTTTTTAACATTCCAGAATATTGGATTTTGGATCCGAATCTTGGAATTATCGAGCAATATACGTTAAAGGAAAGCCACTATGAAATGATCAATATTTTCCAAGATGACGATCAAATTTTATCCCCAAACATCCCTTGTGTTTCTTTTACAATGAAAGAAGTAATGGAAAAGATACCTAAACTATCTAACTAGATCATAAGCTTTTATCATTCTGCCATAATTCATTCCTAAATAGCTTTATTTTATACCATGTTGATTGCCAATTCTTTGTTTTTAATCTTTCCTCAAAAATTTTCATTCGTTTCGTGCAGCCTTGGAAATAGGTAGTTGGTTTAATTTCTAAATTTAGCACATCCTTTACTCCACATGGTGAAGACAATAGGACATTGTCTTTTTCATCTAGTTTAACTCCTAAAGCAGTCGCAGTTTCAGGAAATTTCGACATAGCGTCTTCAGATGAAACGTAAGGAGAAACGTTATTAACAAGATGCATTCTCGCTTGATTTTTCACTGACCATGGAAGACAAGGATGAATAGATGCTAGTTTCTTTTCCAGTACCTTTTCTTTCTCTTCATTAATAGTTGTACAATCATAGTAAATAACATCAATATCTGGTAAAGGTGTTCGTCCTTCAAACCCATGTAACACATCCCATATTTTTGATCGTACAAAACCTGCACAAATCCACCAATCCGGCAAATGGAACGATTTAACGGTTTTCAATATTTCCATCATCCATTCGTCTTCTTGAATGAAGAAAATAATATCTTCTTCGTTTTTCATTTTCATTAACCCCACCTTTCCTAAACAAATTTTTCATTTTTCAATTTCCAAACACTCTTTCATTCATCTTAATATTTCGGAACCCTTTTTAAAAGCATTTAGAAGACATAACTTAGCGTCAATCCTTAATCGAGAGTTGATGTTACACAAATAAAATTGATTCAGCGCGATAGTAGCCTCATTCAGCGTGGATGCAAATTTTTCAGCATGAAGGCCAATTAATTCAGCGAGAATACTGTTTAATTCAGCGCAAGTAGGATATAATTCAGCGCGGATCCAAATTATTCAGCGCTAATAGGAGACCATTCAGCGCGAATGCGAATTATTCAGCGGAATGACAAGTTTGTTCAGTGTGAAAAAGATTAAATTCAGCACTCCATGCTTAACCCTCTCTTAGTCTATGATAGTATTTTATTTAAAATATTGTAATTATTCCAAAATAAACTATAATAAAGACTAATAATATTGTTTGGCTATTTCACCCATACAATCGTCTAGGATTGAATGATAGCATTTAAAAGATCATCTAATATGAAAACGGTGTCTTTTAGAGATACTGTTTCATTGTGAGTTTATGTAAGGGGGATATCTTCATGTCGATCAAAATCAATGGGAACGAATATGAAATTCAACATGGCATGACAATTATTGATGTTATTAATGAACATCAACTTTCCCATCCACAGATTTGTCACCTACCTGAAGTGGATCCAATTGAAACATGTGATACTTGTATCGTTGAAGTGGATGGTCAACTTGCGCGAGCTTGTTCTACGAAAGTTATTTCAGGTATGGAAGTTTCACTCTCTTCACCTAGAGCAAAAGCAGCACAGACAGAAGCAATGGATCGAATTTTAGAGAATCACTTACTCTATTGTACAGTTTGTGATAATAACAATGGGAACTGTAAAATCCACAATACGGTTGATATGATGGGAATTGAACATCAAAAATATCCATATGAACCAAAAGTTCCAACTAGTGAAGTGGATATGTCCCATCCATTTTATCGTTATGACCCAAATCAATGTATTGCCTGTGGACAATGTGTAGAAGTATGTCAAAACCTACAAGTGAATGAAACACTATCAATTGATTGGGAAGCTGATCGTCCTCGAGTACTTTGGGATGGCGGAAAGAGTATCAATGAGTCCTCCTGTGTCGGATGCGGTCATTGTGTCACCGTGTGTCCATGTAATGCATTAATGGAAAAATCAATGCTTGGTGAAGCTGGATTTATGACTGGAATGGATAATGAAATGCTTGAACCGATGATTACTCTCGTGAAAGAAATCGAGCCAGGTTACAGTGGCATTATGTCAGTTTCAGAGATTGAAGCTGCGATGCGTGATACTCGTACGAAAAAAACAAAGACTGTTTGTACATTTTGCGGAGTTGGATGTTCGTATGAAGTATGGACAAAAGATCGTAAAATCCTTAAAATTCAACCTGTGTCAGATGCACCAGTAAACCAGATTTCCACTTGTGTGAAAGGGAAATTTGGTTGGGACTTTGTCAATAGTGAGGAAAGACTTACCTCCCCACTTATTCGTAAAGGAGATTCATTTGTTGAAGCATCCTGGGATGAAGCACTTAATCTTATTACGGATCGATTTACACAAATAATGAAAGAACAAGAAGAAGATAGTATCGGTGTTATTTCTTCCTCTAAAATAACGAATGAAGAAAACTATGTGATTCAAAAGTTAGCTCGTCAAGTGTTTAAAACGAATAATGTAGATAATTGTTCTCGTTATTGTCAATCTCCCGCAACTGACGGACTATTTCGAACGGTTGGTATGGGTGGGGACTCTGGAACAATTAAAGATATTGCAAAAGCAGGGCTGATCATTATTATTGGAGCAAATCCCGCAGAAGGTCACCCTGTATTAGCAACTCGGGTGAAACGTGCCCATAAATTACATGGACAAAAATTAATTGTCGCCGACTTACGGAAAAATGAAATGGCTGATCGTTCTAATATCTTTATTAGTCCCCAACAAGGAACCGATCAAGTATGGCTAATGGCTGTTACAAAGTATATGATTGATCAAGGTTGGCATGATGAACAATTTATTCGAGAAAACGTCAATCATTTTGGTGAGTTTAAAGAAGTGCTTGAAAAATATACGTTGGAATATGCGGAAATAATCACCAAAATATCAAAAGAAACGCTCATAAACATTGCTGAAATGATCCGTGATGCCGATGGAACATGTATTTTGTGGGGAATGGGTGTCACGCAAAATACGGGTGGCTCTGAGACATCTGCTGCCATCTCTAACCTTTTACTGGCAACTGGGAACTATCGAAGAGAAGGAGCCGGAGCATATCCTTTACGAGGACATAATAATGTGCAAGGTGCTTGTGATATGGGTTCATTACCTGCATGGCTACCAGGATACCAGCACATTACCGATGATGAAGCACGGAAAAAATTTGAAGAAGCATATGACGTTTCCATTAGCGGAGAGGTTGGACTAGATAATATTCAAATGCTAGAAAAAATCGATGAAGGCATTATGAAAGCAATGTATATTGTTGGAGAAGATATGGCACTTGTTGATTCCAATGCAAACTATGTACATGATGTATTATCGAAGTTGGAATTTCTCGTTGTGCAAGATATTTTCTTCTCGCGCACTGCGCAATATGCAGATGTTATTTTACCTGCTGTACCTTCTTTGGAAAAAGACGGTACATTTACAAATACAGAACGAAGAGTACAAAGATTGTATAAAGCATTGCCTAATTTGGGGGATGCTCGTGAAGATTGGCGAATTATCCAAGATGTTGCTAATAGATTAGGTCAAAACTGGGATTATCGTCACCCTTCTGATATTTTTGATGAGATGGCAAGTCTATCTCCTATCTTTAGCCAGGCAGACTATGACGTATTAAAAGATTGGGGTAGCTTCTTATGGGGAAGTTTAGATGGTGCAAGTACGCCTATGCTTTATAAAGATGGTTTTAATTTTCCAGATAAGAAAGCCCGTTTCTCTCTAAATGATTGGATTGAACCTGTAAAATTTCCGGAAGAGTTTGATCTTCATATTAATAATGGTCGATTACTAGAACATTTTCATGAAGGTAACTTAACTAATAAGTCAGAAGGAATTCAGGAAAAAGTTCCAGAAACGTTTATTGAAGTATCACCAGAGTTAGCTAAAAAACGTGGTGTGAAAAGTGGGTCACTAGTGCGTCTCGTCTCCCCTTATGGTGCCTTAAAATTGCCTGTTTTAGTAACGGACCGTGTCAAGGGCAATGAATTATTTTTACCGATGAACTCTGTGAAGAAAGAGAGTGCGATCAACTTTTTAACCGGAAGTGCAACAGATACGAGAACAAATACGCCTGCTTATAAACAAACAATGGTTCGAATGGAAGTGCTTAAAACAAACGGAAAAAATCCATTACCGAAATCAAACCATCGTAATAAAGAACGTTATCCACAAGATGGGGTGGAGGTAGAACGTAAATGGGCTAGACCAGGTTACGTCCATTTAACAGATTATGTAGAGAAGAGGTGATGTGCAAGTGGCGGAACCAATCACAGCTATCAAAAGAACGATCAAGTCAGAAACAGAGCTCGAAAAAGAGAAATTGAATGAACTACAATCTTTACTTGTCGAGCATGGTGATGCATTAGAAAAGCTTTTAAATATAACTGGAGAATTAGATCGAATTGGTGCGATTGATGGATTACAAGCGATGCTAGATGCCAAAGAAGATATTGCCAAGATTGGACTTGAACAAATAACTCGTGAACCAATTACAAATTTAATAAATCACGGTCTCAATCTCTCTGCTATTGCTTCCTCCATCAGCCCAGAAGTTACGGAAAAACTTTCAAACAGTATAAAAATTGGAATGGATGAAGCAGAGGAACAACTTGCAAATGATGATAAAGTATCTATTTTGAGTTTAATGAAAGCTATCAATGATCCCGATATTAATCGGGCGATGAAATTCGGACTTCATTTCTTAAAAGGAATGGGAAAAGGGTTGAAATAATTATATAAATAAGAGTTATCCTAGAGAAGCGATATACTCCCCTTAAGGTAGACAGATTTAAAAATTAAAATCTGCTTTTACCTTAGGGGGAGTTTTTATGTCCACTAAAAATAAATTTTATTCAATTCAGTTTAAATATAAGTGTTATGGCTTCAAAATACAGTAGTATGAAGGCAACTTTATATGATTGGGCTGAGAAATATGCTATCGATGGGGTGAATGATTCGAGAACATGGAAACCAAAACCATATGCTAAAAAGAGTTAAAACAAGCACGATTCTGTAACTGCTAGTTTAAAAATAATCATTTTTACGCGATTTAGTAACAAAATATTAGGGTAGGATATCTATGATGAAGAGCTTTTTCTGAAATCTGTGAGGGTGTTGCGGAATTTCTATTGGCAAGTGTGGAATTTATAAGACCATTGCGGAATTTACATCGGTTAGTGCGGAAAAACCGAATAAAAGCTGAAAGTGCGGTATTAGACTGTTTGAATGAACACATTTACATACTTGGAGGAATTTTAATGAAAACCACTAGACAGTTAACTGTTTTGCAAATGAATGATACCCATGCATACCTAAATCTTCACCCTGAAATATTTATAGAAACTGGAGGTGCCTATTACCGACATGCTGGTGGTTATGCTCGGATTGCTACACTTTTTAAGCAAATTCGAGAGCAAAATCCACAAGGAGTGGTAACTTTAGACAATGGTGATACTTTCCACGGAACATATCCGGCTGTACATAGTAAAGGAGAAGCATTAGTTCCGATAGTAAATGCATTGAATTTAGATGGGATGACAGCCCACTCGGAGTTCGCATATGGTCCAGCACAATTTGAAAAAATCGTTTCCATGTTAACATACCCAATGCTTGCAAACAACTGTTATCGAAAAAAGACAACCGAACTTGTTTTCCCTTCCCATACGATTATTGAAAGAGCGGGTCTCAAAATCGGGATTATCGGTATTTCTGAACATATCGTGGACAAAACAATGCCCCCTCAATTTTCAAAAGGAATCTACTTTACGCTCGGTAATAAAGAATTACCAAGTCTTATTCATACGTTACGTACCATAGAGAAAGTAGACCTTGTCATCGTGTTATCACATGTCGGTTTTCCACAAGAAGTAAAACTAGCTAATGAAGTTAATGGAATTGATATTCTGTTAAGTGCCCATACACATAACCGGATAGCTGAGCCTGTCATAGTAAATGATACGATTCTTATACAATCTGGTTGTCATGGTTCTTTTATCGGTAGACTTGATGTGGAAGTTGAACAAGGACGAATCATCCGTCATCGTCATGAGTTAATCGAAGTAACAGAAGAAATTGAACCCGACCTGAAGGTACAAGCCATGATAAATTCAGCAATAAAATCCGATCGTGAAATGCTTGAAACGGTTATCGGGCAAACAGAAACAGCGTTGAATCGCTACGCCCAACTTGAGTCGACGATGGACAACCTGCTACTTGAAGCTATCAGAGATGCCGCTGGTGCCAGTCTTGCTTTTTCAAATGGATGGCGTTATGGTGCGCCTATTCCTCCGGGTCCAATAACAATGAATGATCTGTGGAATATCATCCCAACAAATCCACCAATCTCAACCGTGGAGATAACGGGGGAAGAGCTGTTGACTATGTTAGAAGAAAACTTAGAGCATACTTTTTCCTTTGACCCATATAAGCAAATGGGAGGATATGTGAAACGTTGTCTTGGAATGAAAATGTACGTTAAATTGGAAAATCCGAATGGAATGCGAGTTCAAGATTTATTTATTGGGAATGAGCGTGTCGACAAAACAAAGAAGTATTTTGCTTCTTTTGTCACCATACAAGGCATTCCAAGAAAATATGGTACAAATCGCCGTGATCTCGAAATAAAAGCAATTGATGCTTTAAAGCAATACATCGTGAAAAAAGGGACTATATCCATTGAATTACATGGAACTGTACAAATAATATGATAGATAAAAATAGGAACGATGAAGCTAATCCTATGTAATCGTGTTAAATCAACCTCTTTTTATCTATCGAACCTTTGCAAAAAATATTTTTCTCAAACTTTTTCTAGTTGAACATCTACATGAGTTTGATCATTAAGGCTATTAAACGTAGGATGCAACGAGCAAACCACAGTCGTACATACAATAATACAGCCTAAAACCATAAATAATATTGGCACAGAGTACCATTCAGCAAAAAGACTACCTAAACCTGCGCCAAATGGGATTCCCGCTTGTGCTAGTAAAACTCTGACTGAAAATACTCTACCACGTAGATGATCAGGAACTCTCCGTTGATAAAGGGTCGTATTATTAATATTAAAAATAATTACAAATAACCCCTGACCAAAAGAAATAACAAGGGCCAGCCAAATATATGGTGTCCATGCGAGTCCAATAAATAATACGCCATTGATAAATAAGGAGCCGATCATCGCCCTTTTTCGATTTTTCGGTTCATCTAGAAAGCCTGTAAGTAACGAACCGGCAACCATACCGAAAGAAAAAAACGATGAAAATAAACCGTATTGAAAGGCTGTACCACCTAAGTCATCTGTAATATAAGGTAAAAACATTGGTTGTGCGGCACCCGTGCAAAAATTAATAATCATCATCATGATTCCGACACCTAAAAGCATTGGATAGATACGATAAAATTGCAACCCTTCTTTAAATTGCACATACCAGCTTTCCTTTTTCTCCGATTGCTTTTTCTGAATACTAGGATTCATCATTAATAAAAACCCAGCTGTGCCTAAAGAAAAAATGAGAATAAATAATACTAATTCTGTTCCAAATACGGAAATCAATAATCCACCTAAAGCAGGTCCTAAAAGCATCATTAGTTGTCCCGTTCCTTCTAGGAGGGAATTTCCTTTCATTAATTTTTCTTTCGGTAAAATATCAGCTGTATAAGCCATCAGGGCAGGATAAAATAACGGCTGTGCAACCCCGATCGCAATAGCTACTCCATATAAATGCCAAGCCTCCAACTGATTCATCGGTATCATTATGGCCGGAAAAATAAAAGCTGCCGCTCTTAACCACTCTGAAAAAATCATAATCTTTTTGCGATCCCATCGATCCAAAAAAGGACCAGCAAACATTTGGACAATAATACTAGGTACCATAAAAATGACCCAAATACTTCCCATCGCCATCTTAGATCCAGTCATTTCATAAAGTAACCATGATAAAGAAAATGCAGCAAAAGTACTTCCTAATCCAGATGCCGCTTGAGCCAACCATAAAAACACGAACCTTCTATTTAGAAATAAGTCTTTCAACGCCATTACTCCTCCCCTTTTGAAAAAGCAAGCTTACTATAAGCATTGAAACTATATTCGGATGTTTTATCCGTTATTCCTTTTTGGAAGCACGGAATAAATAGTCGTGGTAACTCCGATAAATTTCTTCAAGTCCTTTTTCCCGTAATCGAAAACGTTCTGAAGTATTAGGAGATAAAATAATTTGAACTAAACCAGACGCACGCAAAATAACCATATGATGATGAACAGTACTTTTAGCAAGCCCGATAAATTGAACGATGTCGGTAAAACTTCTCTCCTTGTTTTCAAGATAACGAAGAATTTTCAAACGATTTTTATCTGTTAAAGCCATCCCTCGATACATCAATCTCGGTGCGGGTTCATGCTCCGCTTCAGGAAGGATAATCTCTGTCGGATAACCATAAAAATGTATTTGCTCATAAATAGAGTAAATAATCATTGGATTAGAATGATAAATTGGATAAAGAACCACTTTTTTTACATCGTTAAAATCGTTTAAAACAAGACCATTTGTCACCTTTTCTATAAAAGGTAATACATTATTTGGTGCGCATTTCTTTAACTGATCTTTCTTTTGTTTGAAGTCTAACTCTAATCGAGTAATGATCGTTTTGTCTACATGTTGGAAATATTCTTCATTCCACCTTTTTACAAGGCCGACAGCTTCATGAAATGTTTCAGTAATCAGCTTCATTTGGTCTTCTTTCATCTTTAACTTTGCAAAAAAATCGCTAATCACTAGTTGTTCATCAACGTTTGTTAACTCTTCCAATATCTGTTCGATCGGCATTTCATCAAATGATCGTGTTAATACATACTCATAAAGAAACTTAAATAGTTTCTTTTTATTGGTATTTAAAGATTCTGCAAGCTCCTTACTTATTCTACTTGTCGCTTGCTTTCTCCAATTAGTGCCCAATTCTGTTTTTTTATAAATAGTTGTTTCGGAATAGGCATGTATACTATTTAACAGTTCATATATTGGATGAAAAATTAATTCAACTTTCATATTCTAAAACTCCCATTGATATATAGTTCGATTATAATCGAACTATATACAATAAACAAGATCATATTATATAATGTTCGATTCATAACTGTGAAGGTTTACTAATGATAACTTCTACATAGGCAAAGTACCATTTTTAAACAGTGAGCATAGAATATTTTGATAAGTCATTGAAAGGATTGAGTAACTATGTACTACGTTCCAATGTATCAATACCCTTATTGTGTACCTCTATGTACTTGTGGAAGACAACCGATGAATTACTACATGCAGATGAATCAACAAGGAAATATGCTATCGCCTATAAGAAGTCGCCATATAGAAATAAAAGATTATGGCAAACAGCCATTCGTCGTGAATATTAACGAGGCTGCTAAAATGAACAATACATTTCGTACCGCTTTATGGACAGGAGAGCATTTACAAGTCACATTAATGAGCCTTGATGTTGGAGAAGATATCGGTTTAGAAGTCCATCCTAACGTTGACCAATTTTTGCGAATTGAGGATGGGGAAGGATTTGTTCAAATGGGCCCTACGAGGGATAATTTAAATTTTGAAAGAAGCGTTCAAGATGATGATGCGATTATGGTTCCTGCAGGGACATGGCATAATGTAACGAACACAGGTAATAAACCACTTAAATTATATACAATTTATGCTCCTCCAAATCATCCATTTGGGACAGTGCAGCAAACAAAAGCAGACGCAATGGCTGCTGAAGAGCATCATTAAAGGCGATGATGGAATACAGATAATCGAAAATAAAAGTACTAATGATAAGAGCCATTCTCTCCTCATTAGTACTTATTTTTTCGATGCCAAACACTTCCTTGTTCCTCCATTCTTTTCATCGCTAACAACTATATATATCGACGGCGACTCCTAATGATGATATGAATGTTTATCACACTCGTTGCAATAAACATTGTTGTCTCGGTGGAGTCCAAGGAGGACTGAAAATAATGATTTTCTGGCGTGAAACAAGTTCGGTGAAATAGTTAAAAATATCTGCAACATGAAGTTAGACTACCCTTAACGTATCTTCTTAATCATGAGCTACACTGCTTTCCTCGAAAAAGAAATGTTTTAATTTTTGTTTATTTTCTTCGAGGTCTACAGATAAAACTGCTCCTACATCCACATGTTCATCTGTATACGAATCGTCTAAAGGTATTCGTAACGTTTTTATTTCGTGAGAATCAGTGGATACTAGTCCTTTTGCAATGGAAAGTAATGTCTGCTTGTCCACATTTGTATCAATATAAGGATCAGCTGTACCAATAATTTTAGGTAGATGAATGATGTTTTCTACACTTAAAGCTTCATCCTTAATTTTGGATAGCACTTCTTGTTGGCGTTCAACTCGTCCGAAATCGCCTTGATTATCCTTTCTAAAACGAACATATCCTAAAACTTCCTCTCCAGATAAAGTCTGTTTTCCGGGGTGTAAGGTCATTCCAATTCCGGTAGACATTTCCTCAGGAATATCGACTTCTATTCCTTTAGGAGCAATCAAATCAACTATTTCAGTAAAACCGGAAAAATCAACTACAGCATAATAGTTAACATCGATATCAAAATTGTGCTTTATTGTTTTCCTTACCAGTTCAGGACCACCAAAGGCAAATGCTGCATTTAGTTTCTGCATTCCGTATTCAGGTATTTCTACATACATATCTCGCATCAAAGAAGCCAATTTTATTTGATTTGTATGTTGATTGTAGTAGGCTATCATCAATGTATCTGAACGACCTTGCTCCCCCTCTCTTGCATCGTTTCCAATCAAAAGAACTTTCATTTCTCCGAATTGGATTTCCTCCCCCTCAAACGAATCAAAGTCATTTTCATCCTTCTCATATACTTCTCTCGCGTTAGACAGACCATCATTATATTGATAAATACTATAAGCTACGATGATACTAATGAAAAAAACAACCGATATTAATAGTCTTTTTACTAGAGTTCGCTTTCTTGATTTCTGCTGATTATTTGTCAAGTCATTACACCTTCATTCTTTTGATAATGATCTCATTACAATTTGAATCGCGATTGCATCGTCTAAATAGCCAACTGGAAATATATAATCCGGAATAACATCTACTGGTGCAATAAAATATAATAATGCTCCACCAATTAAAATGAGTTCCCGTGGCGTCCCCTCTCTTGATCGAAAACGCTCATAAAAGTCCTTTAAATGAGTAATAAATGGTCCAACACTATCAACCTTCTTAATTTTTTCCTCAAAGTTATCGTCAATAGTTTCTTTTCCTTCCTCTGTTTGCGCAAAATCGGTAAAATCGGCTAATTTTTGATCGATCTTTTTAATCGGAAGTTCGGATAACTCAGCGGTCTCAAGTAAAGATTGAATATTACCTACATATTCATTGGTTTCAGATCGACGTTCCCCTTGTTCGAGTGGATACCCTGCAGCCTCTAACAGCTCATGTAAAGAAATATGTAGATGCTCGGAAAATTTCTCCAAATGTTCTAATGTAGCTTTCCGTTTCCCATTTACAATTCTTGAAATAGTTGCCGTATCTATATTTGTTTGTTCGCTCAATTTTCTCATGGATAAGGAGTGCTTTTTTAATAGGTCTTTTAATATGACGCCAAGCTGATTATTCTTTTCCACCATCATGTTAAATAGCCCCTTTCAAAATAGAAGAGTACCAGAAATGAACTTATTAACGAATTCACGTAAATACATCGTTAAGTCATCTTAAGAAATAACTATATAATTATGTTGATTAAATGTCAACAACTAAAGATAAAAACCATTTCATTTATTGCATAATATGCAACACCACTTTAAAAGTTGCATCCATTCTTACAAAAGTAGGCTCTGATTCTTTGTTAATCAGATCATTGAGTATGCAACAAAGGAGATGATTGAGCTAAATGGTTACCAATGAAAAGTCTATGAATACTTATGGAAGAGCATTCTAGACTTTTCATTGTTTCATGTTTTAATGTTCTTATTCATTTAAAAGAAAACTAAAACCGCTACAATTAAAAGTAATACACCACTTATTACCGTTCCAAATTCCCCTATAGTATATTTTCCTATTCTGATATTAATTAATTTGACTCCGAATTCTACTCCAGCCCAAACCGTTACAAAACTACCAATCGCTGCAAGCAAGGAAATCAAAAATGGTGAAAACCCAAGTAATCCAGCTCCTACTCCGTTTGTGAGTGCATTTGCTGAAAGAGCGATCCCAAGCATAATCGACTCTCCCCAACCAATATACGATGTTTTTGTATTTGTAGGAAGTTTAGCAATCTCTTCTTTCTCTTTAGTTGGTTTTGTCAAAAGAATTATCCGGATACCAATGATACCTAGAATAATTGCTCCTAATATCATTGGTAGTATTCCAGGTAAAACAGTAGCAATCCAGAGACCGAAATAAATGCCGGTAACACTAAATAAAAAGCAAATGACCGCTATTAAAAAATTCGAATAAATGCTAATTCGAATTTTACGTATACCATAGGATAAACCCACTCCCAAATTATCAATACTTGAAGATATTGTTAATACAACAATGATAAACCAAGGTGCCATACAGCTTTCCAACTCCTCTATTCTAATTACTATTAATGTACGTTCGTGTTGACACTTTGAAACTTGTACCCTTATATCGTTGACAATTTTACAACAAGATAAGGTTAATCACTTTTATATTTGTTGGAAGTCTAGTCATATGAATCTCCTTTTTTAAAGGAAAGTATGTTGTATTTTATTCATTATAAAATATTGTTTTTCTCCTTTAAATATAATTTCATCAGGTGAACCTTTATGTTGAAATGCCCCCATTCTAAAAATTACTCTTCATATAAATAGGATTTTGTTATATCATTATTGGTAGGAAGTAGTAATTACGTATAAAGTCACCATGCACCTTTGCAAATTATTTTTAGGGATCATTTTTTCTGACCGCTGGAATAAACCGATATTTTGACACTTTTGAACAGGAGCCATTGCAGCCCCCATTGGATCGGACAAAATGATTCGTTTGAAGTGTCCGGCAGACTTTAAGATACGCATTTACATCATGTTCAGTCGCTAATAAGATATCAGAGCGTTTGCTGAAAACAACTATACAAATAAAAAAACTACATACCAAAAAAAAATTACTTCGAATGAATTGTTTTACTAAGGTGGAGATGTTTTGAGAATAGAAAATGAAATGTTTGACTTAATTTTAACTGTTGCAAAAAAAGATGAACGAATTCGTGCTGCTTATATGAACGGATCAAGAACCAATCCTAATGTGCCCCAAGATATTTTTCAAGACTATGATATTGTGTATGTTGTCACAGAAACTGCTTCTTTTATTAAAAATAACGGGTGGATTCAAGCCTTCGGAGAACTGCTTATGATACAAGAACCTGATAAAAATGATCAATCAATTGGTTTAAAAAGAAATGTTGATCAATCTTATGGATATTTAATGCTTTTTACAGATGGAAATCGTATAGACCTTCAAATTAAGACGATAGATGCCGTCATGAATGAATACGGTTGCGACAAACTTACTATCCCATTATTAGATAAAGACGAGCTTCTTCCCTTGATCGCTATACCAACAGATATTGATTATAGGGTAAAAAAGCCAACAGAATCGATGTATTTTAGTTGTTGTAATAACTTTTGGTGGTGTCTTCAAAATGTTGCCAAAGGTATTTGGCGTGAAGAATTACCATATGCAAAACAGATGTTTGAACATATGATTAGGGAAGAATTGAATAAAATGGTTTCCTGGTGGATAGGAACCCAGAACGGCTTTCAAGTTTCAACTGGTAAGATGGGAAAATATTTTAAAAGATATCTTCCAGAAGCATATTGGGAGTTATATAGAAACACTTACTCTGATGGTAATGAAAAATATTTCTGGGATGCTATTTTTGTCTCATGTGATTTATTTAGATTATTGGCGAAAGAAATTGCTGATGATTTAAAGTTCTCCTATCCAAACAAAGACGATCAAAACATGACAAAATACCTTCATCAAGTTAGCAAGCTGCCAAAGAATGCAACCGTTATTTTTAATTAATTATCCGTTTTATCCTATCATCATATAAATGGAACTGAATCTTAGGCCAATCTACTGCTCCTTGTAAATAATGTAGATTAGTTCGAACAATCTGTTGAATGATGTAGCTTCAAACATGAAACATGGAAGTATAGTCTATTTTTATAGGCTTTGCGAAAAAGTTCAACTGGAATATACATTACTACATAAAAATACATTAGATATGCGGTATAGCTCACTTTTGAGTTAAAGTAAACCATTTGCTTCAGTACTATACATATGTGAGAATAACAACAAACCTCCAATATCAATATATTGGAGATTAGAAACGTAGAAAATTCTTTAGTCTATTTTGCCGTGTACAAATGTTTTATATACTTTTGGTTTTTCTCTTTGAATATATCATTATGGGAAGAAACCCGCCCCATTGCATAGGCGTTAGGAGTAATGAGCTGCTTTGCTTTATTCACAGCATTTGCTGCGTCTTGAAAAGCACCTGCAATTAAGTGTAATTTACCTTCGTGGTGCAAAACATCGCCTGCTGCATATAATCCTTCAACTGATGCTTCGCTCATTGAACTACCTGCTACAAAGCTCTCTTCTGCCATCGCAATGTCTAATTCACTATTTTCAAGTATTGTTCGATCACGATCATAGCCATGGTTGACAATCACTTCGTCGACAGATATAACAATTTCTTCATCATGTTCATCAACTAATGTAACTTTTTCAATTGTTTCATGATCCTTTGAGGCAATAAGCTTATTAATGTTCGTATTTAATAAACATTCGACAGAGCTATTTAAAAGTCGAGAAACCTCAGCTTCATGTCCTTTCAACATATCTTTACGATACGTTAGATACACTTTTTTAGCAATTGGCTCTAATTCATTTGCCCAATCAACTGCTGCATTTCCTCCACCAGAAATAAGCACTGTTTTTCCCTTAAAATTAGCTAAAGATTTAACAGTATAATGGAGGTTTGTTACTTCAAATCTTTCGGCTCCTTCTATTTCAAGCCTCGTTGGTTGTAAAATACCACCGCCGATAGCTAAAATAACTGTTTTAGAATAGTGCTTTTGTTTAGATAATGTATCTAACATAAATATTCCGTCTTCATCCTTTGATATAGAAATAACCTTCTCTCCAAGAATAACTTCAGGGTCAAATGTTTTACCTTGCTCAATCATTTGATCAATTAGTTTAGCTCCTGTAACAGGTGTTACGCCTCCAACATCCCAAATCATTTTTTCAGGATAGACATGGACTTTACCACCTAAATATGGTTGAAATTCAATAATTTTGGTCTTCATTTCTCTTAAACCACTATAGAAAGCAGAAAATAAACCTGCTGGTCCACCGCCAATAATTGTCACATCAAATATATCTCGCTTAGCCATTCTATTTGCACCTCTTTATGAAAATGATAATCACTATCAATTAGAATACACTTTTTTCATCACAATGTCTATCATTAACGTAACATTTTTTTTCATCAAATGAAGTGTTTGAAAAAACAGCCTACGTCTTAATTGCAATATATTAGAACCAATCGTTAGAGTTCCTCAACCTTTAACCACAATGATTAAAGTAAAGGTCGTGATATTGACGTCTACTAAGTTGTAATTCTTCTTTATTATGTTGTAAATATTTCTTCCCCCTTAGAAGTTATTCTTTAAATATTAAATGGATAATGATATGATTACACCACGTAAATGATAATGATTTTCATTCGCGATATTTTTCTTTTCTCTTATTCCATCCTTGCATTTTTCCTGTGAGCAAAAAAGTTTTATAGAGGAAAGAAGTGTTTTATACTAAACTTAATAAATATGTAAAGAAAGGTGAATAAGTCCCTTGAACATAAAATTAAACTCAGAAGATTTAAATTCTATTTATTATAAAATGACAATGATAAGCGAGAAGCGGCTTCAACAAGTATACACACTTCCTTTACAAAATGGTTCTGGAACTGTTGAAAGAATTCCGCTCAGAAACGGAATTGAACTACTTTGGTTTGATGTCACACCTGAGGAATCATTCTCCTTAAACTGTCATGTTCATTACCCACATCTTGAAATCTTTTATTCATTATCAGGAAGTGGCTTTTGGGAAAATGAAAGAAATAGTTATGAAATGAGTACAAATACCTCAAATCTTTTATTTGTTCAAAACCAAAAAGTCTATGCGGAGTTTTCGGCTAAAGAAAAGATTATCCAAATGGAATTACGTTTTGATTTAAGACTTTTGGAGCACCTTTATGTAGAAAAAAAGCAGTTATTTAATAAACAATTTTTTTGTAAACAGATAACTGGATGCCCTCGAATACGAGTCATGATGGAACAAATGAAAAATTGCCCATATACAGGTGCGCTTAAAAAACTGTATTTAGAAGGAATAGCTCTTGAATTACTAGCTCTACATTTACATCGAGTTGAACAAGAGGAAATAATGAAAAGGGCTGCAGTTAGGCTTAGTTTGACAGATATTGAAGCACTTCAGCAAGCAAAAGAGGTACTTGATCATTCCTTTCTATCCCCCCTAGTTTACTAGCACTTGCCAAAATGGTTGGATTGAATGATTACAAATTAAAACACGGATTTAAGGAATTATTCGGAACAACTGTATTTGGTTATGTAAGAGGATTAAGAATGTATGAAGCGAGGCAGCTGTTAGAACAAGGAAATACAAACGTAACGGAGACAGCAATGTTAGTTGGTTATCATAATTTGAGCCACTTTGCTTCTCGATTTCGTAAAACATTTGGATATAATCCAAGTGAAGTACTGAAACGGGACTTCGCTTTTCCACATGAATTACTAACGAAATAAGTGACGATGAATAGTAATATTCCGTTTACCGTTCATAACTATCCTTCTTAGAGTAGTTAAGTACTCTTCTTTGATCGATAATAAAGTCAACGAAGGAGGAAAAGAAATGGATTCAAAAAAAGTCATTTTTATATCTTTAATTATTTGTTATATTGGGTTCGGAGTGATTAACCCTATTCTAGCTCCTTTAATTAGGGAAATGGGACTGGAGGAACGACATGCTGGCATCGTCATTTCTATTGCGGCACTTGTACTATTAGTAACGGCTCCTGTCTGGGGGCGACTAAGTGATCGATTTGGTCGAAAACGAATCATCGTGACTGGTTTTTTAGGTTTTTCGATTAGTTTAGCCGTTTTTGCTTTGTTAGGATGGATTGGCATGAAAGGAATTCTTTCCTTAAACCTTGTATTTGTCCTACTTTTGTTTTCGCGAGTATTGTTCGGTTTATTTTTCCCAGCGATCACTTCAGCTTCTCAAGCATTAATGGCTGATGTAACAACAACGAGCGAAAGATCTGCTGGAATGGCAATAATCGGAGCAGCAACTGGGATTGGATTTATTATTGGACCTGCAATAGGAGCAGCATTATCATCAATACATCTCGTTTTCCCGGTTATTATTACATCCATTTTATCTCTTTGTGCAATGGTACTAATTATTGTTAACATACCACCAACAAAACCAACTTTAACAAAAAAACAGATTAAAGTTAATTTAAAACAAGTTGGCTTGCGTCCCTATTTGTTCATTGGAATTTGCTTAATGGTAATGATCGTTATGTTACAAATTACTACAGGATTCTTTATCCAAGATCGATTTTCTTTAGACGCAAAAGAGACCGCTATTTGGTTCGGAATTGGCTTATTCTGTGTAGGTTTTATGATGGCACTCGTTCAAATGACCATTGTCCAAAAACGAACATTGCCACCACATATTTTAGTACGAATTGGGCTTCCTGTTTTTATCGTTAGTTTTCTCATTTTAATCTTTATCCATCACCTAGCAGGATTTATCATTGCCTTCATGTTAATTGGGGCTGGTGGCGGTTTTCTCATGCCTGGTTATACAACTGGAATTTCTCTTGCTGTTGGGGAAGATGATCAAGGTGCGGCTGGAGGTTTAACTGCTGCAGCAACTGGGATTGGCTCATTATTAGCACCGGTAATGGGGACGGAATTATATCGATTTCACCCAGAAGCACCATATTGGACTTGTATTTTCATTAGTATTTTCTTAACGATCTATGTGTTTGTTTCACATCGAAGTCTAACCTTACAACGGGCGAAGGAACTAGCAAACTAAAATAATCAATACTATATTTACAAGGAAGGTATGAGGCTGGGACAAATAAGTTTTTGCTAAAGAAAAATCCGAACAATGGTAGCTGCATCTAACCCGCTCCGGAGATATACTTCAAGAAGGTAATACATTGTTTTTTTAGATTTGATTGTTTTAGTTATGACCCAGGCTCATTTCTTTCTGATGAATTTAAATAAATGTTTTATCCTGATTACATTGGCAATTCTATTGATAAAAACGTAGGCCGTTGTTGTTCGCGCTTATCAAGCATAATCTGTTCCGGCTTGATGCCTTGATCGCGCAGTACGTCAATGTTCTGTCTGAGGAATTCGTCACTACCAACGACATAAAAGAGCCCACCCTTATCTGAGGCAAGATTTTTCACCTCTTCATAGTAGTCTTGACGATTATCGACGAACTGTGATGTAAACTTCTTTTCACGTGACGTTTCAAAAATATCTGTGAATAGAAACTCCCTTGATGAATCAATATTTAAGGAATGAATTTTTGTAACGTTTTCAGGATGTCCGAAATAATCTAGGACGAGCGGTCTAAAAGTTGCTAAGCCGACACCTGATGACAGTAGGTATACATTTTTCCCTTCCCTTTTAAGCGGTACATTCGAATGTGTTTTAAAAAGTGCAACCTTATCTCCTACTTCCAAATTTCTTAAAATCATTTTATATGCAGAGCACTGCTCCCTAATGCGTGTAGTAATACCGATTAAATTTTCATGCGGTAAAGTCATAATGGACATATGGCGAACGAGCCCACGGTTTGGTTTATCTCCAGCATTAAACCCTTTCAGTGCCAAGTGGGTATGAGCACCCTCTTCCCATGTAAAACCTTCCGGACAGTCAATCATATATGTTTTAACCTCAGGTGTTTCTTCAATAATTTTATTTATTTTAGTCCAATAAATTTGCATGATCCATTCTCCTCCTTCAATTACACATTCTTTACTACTTACTATACAATAAATGATAATAGTTCTCAATTAAATAGATTTGTTCGTTTTATCATATAGGCCTCAATTCTTTTATCGTTCTAACTCTGCGATAACTGAATATGGTCCATTCGTTGCACACCTCATTTCCTCGATAATTCGTATCGCTTGATAAATAAACTGGATTAAATCCTTTTCATTTTCCGATATTCGAAAAGGACGAGTATCACAGCCCAGGACGTCGTGTTTTTATCTGGTGGAACTTCTTCGTCCTTTTTATTAGACGAATCAATTAGTCCAAAGAGAGGTGCGGGTAAGTAATAATAACAGCCACCCACAGAGAGGGAGAGATTTTCCAGTCGATGAGAGATCACAAATAAATAGAATAGGACTTATCCAAACGTTTGACTTAGTGTCCTTTTATGTTAACTTTTCATCAAAAAAGAGGTCTGCTCCTCAGCAACCCCTTTCCTATCAAGCATTATTCAATTAGACTTATATCATAGTCGGCGTGTTATGTGGATTATGATATACTGATAAATCAGCCATTTAGATCATGCATGAGAAACAAATATTTCGCACAGTTTAACCAAAGAATGGCGTGACTGTGTAAGTAATAGAGCATCAGATCTTACACAGTTCCGGTTATATCCCTAATTATTTAGAATGATGTTTCATAACTTCTAATAATTCTTCAATTGCTAAGTCGCCTTCTCCCTCTTTAATTGCATGGCTAATACAATGCTTCATATGTCGTTCTGTAACAGTATAACCAACTTTTTTCAGAGCTGCATTAATAGCACTAATTTGCACTAATATATCTACACAATACCGATCTTCTTCAACCATACGTTGAATCCCACGAACTTGCCCTTCAATTCGTTTCAATCGGTTAATCACAGCTTGTTTTTCCTCATCTGTTCTTGGCACAATCGGATGTTCATGAAGAAAATTTTCCATTTTTCAAACCCCTCCCTTAAAGGGGAGAAAGTCTTTCTTAGGACTTTCTCCACATATGAAACTTATGGCAGTATCATTTTACGGACAATTACTTTTTCAAATCGACACGTTGTAAGCGTAGGGCGTTTAACACAACCGATACAGAACTAAACGCCATTGCCGCACCCGCAACCCATGGAGCAAGTAAGCCAATTGCTGCAATTGGAATGCCAATCGTATTGTAAATAAAGGCAAAAAAGAGGTTCTGCTTAATATTACGCATTGTTTTTTGACTCATAATTACTGCATCGGCAACACTATTTAAATTACCGCGCATCAGTGTAATATCTGCCGCTTCAATCGCAATATCGGTACCAGTGCCAACTGCCATTCCGACATCTGCCATCGCAAGTGCTGGAGCATCATTAATTCCATCCCCAACCATGGCAACTTTTTTCCCTTTAGCTTGTAATTTTTTAATTGCCTCACTTTTTTGATCTGGTAAAACTTCGGCAATAACTTGATCAATGTCAACTTGTTTGGCAATCGCATCTGCTGTTCGCTCATTATCGCCTGTTAACATAATCACTTCAAGGCCGAGTTTATGCATTCTAGCAATTGCTTCTTTTGATGTTTCTTTTACTGTATCTGCTACTGCAATGACTCCTGCAATCTGTCCAGCAATCGCAAGGAGCATCGCTGTTTTTCCATCTTGCTCTAATTGCTCCATCTTTTCTTCTGTTTCATTTAAAATGGAAATTTCTTGTTCTCGCATTAGTTTTCTTGTTCCAACAAAAAGTTCTTTCCCTTCAATAACGGCGCGAATACCATAGCCAGGTAGTGCTTCAAAACTTTCTGCTTCAAGTAATGTGATGTTTTTTTCTTCTACACCACGAACAATTGCTTGTGCTAATGGGTGTTCAGATTGATTTTCTGCACTTCCTACTAATTGTAATACATCTTTTTCTTGAAATCCATCTGCAACGACAATGTCTGTTAATGTAGGTTCCCCTTTTGTTACTGTCCCTGTTTTGTCTAGGACAACAGTATCAATCGATTGCGTGGTCTCCAAATGCTCTCCACCTTTATAAAGCAATCCCATTTCTGCCGCTCGTCCAGAACCAGCCATAATCGATGTAGGTGTCGCTAACCCGAGAGCACATGGACAAGCAATGACAAGAATCGAAATCATTGGGATTAAGCTTGAACGAAAATCTCCTGGTGTGACAACAAAAAACCAAATAAAGAAAGTGGCTATTGCAATAACGACAACAATTGGCACGAATACACCGGAAATTTTATCGGCTAAACGTTGAATATCTGCTTTGGATCCTTGAGCATCTTCTACTACTTTCACAATTTGAGCAAGCGCTGTATCTTTCCCGACTTTCGTTGCGTTCATTTTCAAAGAACCATTTTTATTAATGGTCGCACCAATTACCGCATCACCTGGTACCTTATCAATTGGAATACTTTCCCCTGTTAGCATCGATTCATCAATGGCTGATTGACCTTCGATAATGACTCCATCTACAGGAATTTTCTCTCCAGGACGTACGAGAATTACATCGCCTTCCAATACTTCTTCAATCGGTATTTCTTGCTCCATTCCGTTTCTGACAACCCGAGCTGTTTTCGCTTGAAGATCAAGCAACTTTTGAATTGCTTGACTCGTTTTCCCTTTCGCCCGTACTTCAAATAATTTTCCTAGCAAAATTAATGTAATGATCACAGCAGCAGCTTCAAAGTAAAGTTCCGGTTCACCGACGCCACCTGCATTCATCCATTCAAATGATAAATATAAACTGTAAAAATAAGCTGCACTTGTACCGAGTGCTACAAGAACATCCATGTTGGCACTTTTATTTCTGAGTGACGTATAAGCACCTTTATAAAATTGAGCTCCTACAATAAATTGCACAGGTGTTGCAAGTGCTAATTGGAACCAAGGATTCATAAAAATATCTGGCAAATAAATAAACGATAAAAAGTTAAAATGGGCAACCATTGTCCATAATAATGGCAATGTTAAAATGGCTGAAAAAATGAACTTGCGTGTTTGCTTACGAATTTCGGCCTGTTTATGATCCATTTTATCTTGATTATCTTCTTTTGGTATTAACTCATATCCAAGCTTCTTAACCTTTGCCACCATCTCACTAGGTTGTACTTCCTTTTCATTGTATGTGACAGAAATGGTCTCTAACGCAAAATTAACGTTCGCACTAGATACACCCTCCATTTTACGAATACCTTTTTCTATTTTTGTTGCACATGCTGCACACGTCATGCCAGAAATATCAAATTCCGTTTTTTGCTCGATGACACCATAACCGATCTTTTCAATTTCCTTTTTAAATTCAGATACATTTGTTTGATCCGGATTATATTGTACAGATAATTGTTCTAAAGCAAAATTGACATTTGCTTTATCTACACCTGTCATTTTACTGATCCCTTTTTCTACTCGGGCAGCACAAGCAGTACATGTCATCCCACTAATTTGTAACGTGCTTTCTTCAGTTGCCATATTTATTACCTCCTATACTTAGTAGGGGTATATTGCTCTTAAAAAGAAAGATCATATCGGTAAAGTTCAATCTTCCAACATCATCCCCTACTACGTCTATGACTCATTTAAATGACTTTATATCCTTCTTCTTCAATCTTTTCTTTAATTTGGCCTAAGGATACTGTTTCCTTATTAAAGGATACTTGTACTTCCTTATGATCTACATCTATTTTTATAGAAGAAACACCATCTAATTGATTGATGCTTTTCTCCACTTTACCTACACAACAGCTACAAGTCATTCCTTCTACTTTTAATGTTTCTTTCATTTTTCTATGACCTCCTTATTAATTACTAATTAAATATTACCATACCCCCGTACTGTATGTCAAGAAAAGCTTTTTATTAAAATAAAAAATCTAATCGAGTCTATACCATTGAAACGATTGGTGCATAATAAGATCAATATATATGTGAATATTTCATCTATATCTCAATGTCAGAAACTTTCTTGAATCCCCTTTTATATCAAATTGCGTTTTGGTGTGGTGGGAATAATACATATGGCTCTTCGGTTCTCAGACTTTAAACTGATGACGTACCATTTCACAAACCGTGTCCCCAGAAAGACAGTAGTTCATTTCAAAATAATGACAATCAATTCCATTATTAACCGTTAAATCTTTGGAAAGTTCCATGTCAGAGATCTAATTAGCTCTAGTCCCATTTCCTAACTTATCAGGAATGTTGAAATGCTGTCCTGTAGTTATTGGTTTCGTTGAAAATTCATGACTTAACATACTTGATATTCCTTCTACATTGGATCTATGCATTTACTATCTTTGCTCATGAACTCACACCTTTTACGTTAGTAAATAAGCGAAATCTATCCATTCCCATCTTCTAGCTTCATTTATTTTTTCATGAAAAATCATATGCTTAATCTATATTTAATATTTGCTTAATCTCATCTACATTATTTTCAAAACCAATGAGCGTTTTCGGCTTCTTCAACCTGCCCCGTAAGGATTTTTCTTTAAATACAAAAGCTGGAACCATTCTAGTGCCCGTTAATTTTCGCAAATCTTTTTCCTTTTCCGGATGCTCTGATAAATCATGATTGATAAAGGAAACTCGATGCTTAGCTAGAAAAGCTTTCCCTTCTTGGCAATCTGAACAAGTTGGTCTTGTATATAGCTCTAACTGTACATTCTTCATCTAACTCATTCCTTTCTATTGAATATAGAAGCCATGCAATCAAATGTGCATGGCTTCGCTAATGTTTCTCGTTTTTTATTGAACTTCTATGACAAACGGATAAACAATTACTTCGCCTTTCAATTTAAATTCCACCCACATTTTGTACATTCCGCGTTCATCAAATTGTGTCATGAAGACTGTTTCCTTTTCAGACATTGGGTGAACGTGAATAAATTTTTCTCCTATTTCATCTGTAATAACAACATGTCCTAAAGCACCTAGATAAGGTTCAGGTGTTGCATCCTTAACATCAAAGTTAAACGTTACTTCTCTATTTACTTCCATTGTATCAGTATTTAATTCGACTGTTTGTCCATTGATTGTCTTTGTGAAATTCGTATCGGCAACTAATTTGTTCTTGAACGAATCCTTATGAGTACCGCCAATACTTATATGGATAGGCTTTACAAAGTAATTTAGATCTTTGGGATTGATATCAACGAACACTTTATAATTACCATTAGACAAGTCTATCCTTTGCCCATACTTTCCGTCACCTTTATCCTCTGGATGCAAGTGATGATAGTCACTCAAATCAGAACTCATGACAATGAGATGCATAATTTTTTCGTGAGAGACTTCTAATGCAGGAACTTTACCGCTTTTATCTTTTAATTCAATAATGAGTTCTCCTTGATTATAAGATACATCGGGAAATACCTCACTTACAGTATGATTACTGTGATGTTTATGATCCAATTTATTTTCCTACTTTCTTTTGCGGCATGGACATTATACCCTGCAATCATAAAACTAATCCAAACGGCAAATATTAAAATCCATTTAGTATTCTTTTTAATCAAATACTTTCTTGCTTTCGCTAATCTTTTTGACAATATACCTAGAGAAGAGATATTGTAAAATAACCATGCCAATGGAGGCATGATTATTTTTTATCATGTATTACCACGTCTATTTACGCAGCTACATCATATCCTTGTTCTTCAATTTCATTTTTTATCTCTTCTAAACTAACTGTTTTTGGATCAAACTCGACATCAATCGTACTATTATCTAAATGCACCTTAACAGATTTAACTCCGTTTAGGTTGCCTACACTTCCTTCAATTGAATTGACACAATGTCCACAAGACATACCTTGTACTTGTAATGTGATTTGTTCCATCTATATAACCTCCTTTTTTTTACTTCGCACTTATTATACGATACCCCTGTATTGTATTTCAAGTGTAAAAGCTTAAATAATTATATTTACTTTTACACATAATGTACCTTTTATACAGAGATTCCAAATAATATTTCATAAGTATCACGTTCAATAGATTCAGTCTTTCACGCCTTTTAATAATCTTAAACCGTTAAAAATAACTGCCAATGTACTGCCCTCGTGAAAAATTACCGCAAGTGTCATATTCATTTGACCAATAATATTAGAAAGCACTAAAAGAACTACGACAGCTAAAGCAAGAATGATATTTTGCCATACCACTTTTCGAAGTTTTTTGGCAAGTTTATGTGTGTAAGTTAATTTGGATAGGTCATTCTTCATTAATACGGCATCTGCAACATCGATTGCAATATCTGTTCCTTCCCCCATCGCAATTCCAATATCTGCCGTAACAAGTGCTGGTGCGTCGTTCACACCGTCACCAACCATTGCCATCACAGGATAAGTTTCTTTTAATTCCGAGATAATTGAAGCTTTTTCTTCAGGCATGACATTACCACGTACCTCGTCAATGTCTAATTGACGACCAATCGCCTCCCCTGTACGTTTTGCATCTCCTGTAAGCATCACCGTATGAATGTTCTCATCTTTAAAGTATTTAATTGCTGCTTTTGATGTCTTTTTAGGAACATCTTGAATCGCAAGTAATGCAAGGACTTTTTTTTCTGTTCCAAAGTATACGACCGTCTTTCCTTCGCGTTCAAAAACGTCCGTTTGTTTTTTTATATCTTTTGGGATAACATGATAGGAAGCTGGTTTTCCAATTTTATATGTTGTTTTTCCAGATGTTGCAATTAATCCTACCCCGATGATATTTTCTACTTCGAAGTCAGTCGGTACAATGTCACTGTAATGTTTTATAATCGCTTGAGCAAGCGGATGGTTCGATTTACTTTCCATCGATACAATAATCTCTTCAAATTCTTTCTGTTGTGCTCCTGTTACTTCATTTCCGAAATACGCTTCAGTTACAACTGGTTTTCCTGTTGTTAATGTACCTGTTTTATCAAATGCAACGGCTGTTAAATCAGAAAGATTAGATAAGTAAGATCCACCTTTAAATAAAACGCCTCGTTTAGCTAAATTACTAATTGCCGAAAGTGTCGCAGGTATGTCCGTGACTGCTAACGCACAGGGTGATGTAGCAATTAGAAATACCATTGTACGATAAAAACTATCATAACTTGACCATTGGAATACAGTGAAACCTAATAAAAAGAAAACTGGTGTTAATAACAAAACGATAGTAACGTAAATAGGCTCTACTTTTTTAATAAAAACAGCTGTTTTTGAAATGTTATTTTGTGTTTGACTTACCAATTCAATAATTTTAGAAATAACCGTGTCTGAATTATCCTTTGTTACTTCCATTACTAAAGTTCCTGCACCATTCATCGTACTGCCATATAAATTATCCCCTGCTTTCTTTTCTACAGGGATACTTTCTCCTGTAATCGATGATTGATCAACAGAGCTACTGCCTGAAATAACAATTCCATCTGTCGGGATCTGGTCACCATTTAAAACAGAAAGTTTATCCCCAACTTGTAATTCAGCGACATCGACGATTTCAGTTTTTCCATTTCCTTTCAATCTTCTTGCAGTAGTAGGATTAATTTTAATTAAGTTTGTAATTTCTTTATTACTCTTGTCTTCAGCATAATGTTCTAAAAAGTGAGCTCCACCAAAGATAAGAATTAATAATGCTGCCTCCATATATTCACCAATAATTACAGCACCAATGGCTGCCAAAGTCATTAGTATATGAATGTTTGGCATAAACTTCTTTCTTTTCATTGTTTGCTTAACAGTATCTAAAAAACCTTCAATAATAATGTGATAACCAGATAATACTAATGATGCAATATATAAAGTTGACTTTAATGTCCCTGCACTTACAAATAGTGCGATTAAAAAAGCACCGAGTCCTGCATAGAATAAAATTACTTCTGTTTTACCTCCATGGCTATGGTCATGATCATGGAAATGATCGTGATTATCATGTTTTAAGTTGCTCATCATTTATCTCCCCTTTATGTATATAGTTGTTTTATCGCATGCCTCTAATACAACCCTCATTCTAATTCAAATTAATTATCTTTACATATTCACTATAAAATAGTATATGAGCACATATTCATATAAAGGCAATAAAAATACTAATTGCCTTTCACATTTTTTCCACTCATTCGCAAGCAAGAATAACGATACATTACGTATGACGAGCATGGGCAATCATCTGTTCTAAAATTTGTATGACGTGTTCATCATTTTGCGAATAAAACATTGTCGTACCAGCACGGCGATTTTTTACTAATCTTAAATTTTTCAAAAAACGTAGTTGGTGCGAAACTGTCGATTGACCTAAGTCTAATATATCAGCTATTTCATTTACAGAGCATTCTTTTTGATAAAGCAGATGCAAAATTCTAATTCTTGTTGGATCTCCAAGTGCTTTAAACGTTTGGGATACAATAAATAATGTTTCTTCATCTAAATTCATTTCCTTTTCATACTTTTCTTTTTCTATCACAATATTCATACCTCCCTATATGACTATATTATCATATATACATTTAATAAACAATCATTTAACCCTTCACTCTTATTACTCCTTAGATTATAGGGTGTAATCTAAGAGTGAAGAACTACGTATATTCAACAAATATTACGCTAGTATTTTTGTTTTTAATCGTTTTTCAGTATATATATTTCCTTGCGATTTAATCTTAGAAAAAACGACTAAAAATCAATTGGTTAGATTTTAGTGCTTCATTTTTAGAAAATAACTTCTTTCCTTGTGCAACTTGCAATTATTCATACAGTTTCATTATATATCAAGACGATCTCAATTTTAAAAGATAATATCAACCTGTAAAATCTGATAGTCCTTTCTCTTTTAATCTAAACATAAAAATTAACGCCGCAGCACTAATGCTCCAAGTCCCCCAGCCCAAGAAAGGTGAACTTAATTACTCGTTTTTACTACATACTCCTAAGGAAGAACCTAAAGCTATCCCGAAATTAATGGCTATCGAAGTTAACGAGGAAGTAAAGTCTTTGAGTATTGGAGAATGAACTTCTGCAAATTCATGAGATATAATTGGATGGTTGCATTCACCGCAAACATCGTGAGAGCCATTTAACATAAGACTGATAAGGCCTGCAATGGTAGAACCCATCGTAAAGTAAAGCAATGTTAAAATGAAAGCCTGAATAATAAGAACATAGCGTAATTTGCTTACACCATTTCGACTGGTAATTTTCCAAGGTATATAGTTACTTATAATCGAAAACAACTAACCAAGTAACCATACAATTCTTACAAATAGGGATGTTTTCAATAATAGGCGTTAGATATGTGTATATCATAAATCCCAGCAAAACTAAAGATAGGAATGAAAAAGCAAAAAGGATTTCTGGACAAGTAAATAAGCCAAGTTGATCCTTTAAAGAACTCTTTTCCCCATTAGGTGCCTCGGTAGCACGAACAAACTCATTACAAAGGCATTGTAAAACTAAGGATTTCTATATAGTTTCTCTTTGTAGCAATGCTATAACTCGACATATGTCGTCACTACTATGTGGATACAATAAATAGATTTTAATAATTTATCACTATGTAAACACCAAAAAGATTCCAAAGATTAGAACTTTGGATCCTTTTTATCATCTCATTTCAAATGTATCATCTTTCTCCACTGTCGGTAAATATATTATTGATTTGAACAAATCACCATCAATATTTATTTCGAATTTTCCGTTCTGGTTTTCAATAAGACTTTTTGTAATAGATAACCCAAGCCCACTACCATGTCCAGACCTCGATTCATCCCCGCGTTTGAACCGTTCCATTAATTCCTCTTCAGTTATGTTCAATTCATATTTAGAAATATTTTTAAAACTAATAAGTATTCCATCACTCTCTTCGGTAATGTCGATATATACTCTTGAACCCTCTAGTGCATAATTAAAAATATTAGATAACACATTTTCAATGGAGCGCCATAGTAATTTCCCGTCTGCTATAACATACAACTTCTCCTCTGGATAATTAAATTTGAAGGCAAGTTTTTTTGCAGAAATATGTTCGCTTACTTCACCAATCCCCTGATTTATCAAGGCGACAATATCAATTTCCTGTAAATCAACAGGAATATCCCCGCTCGAAGCCTTTGCGGCGGCAAATAAATCGTCTGTCAACACTTTCAATCTTTTTGATTTTTGATCTAGTATCTCAATATATTCCTGAATTTTCTCGGGGTCTGTTTCTGTTTTTAATAAATCTGTATATGTGATTAGAGAAGTAAGTGGTGTTCTAATATCATGTGATACATTTGTAATAAGTTCCGTCTTCATGCGCTCATTTTTCAATTCATTATGAACCGCCTGTTTAAAGCCTTCATTGATCCCGTTAATATTTGACGCCAGTGTCGCAAACTCTCCTTTTCCATCAATATCAATATGGTGTTGTAGATTCCCTTCTCTCATCATTTTGGCACCATCTTGTATTTTATTGAAAGCCTTCACCTTTTTAAGCGCAAGCCAAACCGCAACTCCGATTGTAATTGGAAAAAAGAATAATGTAGCTGCAGCAATAATGGGATATAAAATCACGATAACCACTATTTTCATACCAACACTACCACTATCATAAATATCTTTCACAAATTGATAAAGCCAATGCAACACAATATATAATACAGAATGACTGAAAAATGTTTTATTTTTCATATGCCTAATGAGTGATAATAATAGGGTGACGAATATGGCTACGTATATCAATGTAATAGAATAAACTATCCAAACTACTATTCCAAAATACAGTGGAATTTCATTCATAGCCACAAACCAGATCCCTGTTAACCCAAGTAACAGAATAACATTAATATCTACATAAAGTTTATCAATTGGATGCATGTGTACTATTTTATCTTTTAAAAAATCCCTTCCAGTCGTAACAATTAAATAAAGAAGACTTAGGAAAAATATTGTAACATAGACTAGTAAATAATAGATTTTATTCATGGAAGCTGTCTTTTTCTCAGTCCATTCATTTGAAGCAGCATGGATATAGTTTTCTGTATAGCCTACAAATATCTTCGTATTTTCAGGGTTAGATGACCGATAAATATGTGAGCCCCCGTAAAAAGGGTCGTACTGCTCCAATTTACTAGGATACATCTTCCAATCATAACCCTCACTAATATAATGGATTGGATATTTCTCAAATTGTTCTTTTTTCGTTTGTTTCGTATTGGTATATGTATGTTCACCGTCTGTCACATAATATAATGGCTCCTTTTCCTTTTCGAGGTTGTTTAAAATCATCTGAAAATTTTCTAAGTCCTCAGCAATCATTTCTTGCCTTATTTGATCAGCCGTATATGTTTTACTATATGCTTCACCTTCCCTCTCCCAATAAATATCTTCTTTTCGAGATTCTAACTCATCATTATTTATTGTATTACCTTTCAGAATGTTTTCCTCGCTTATATATGTATCAATAAGGTCAGCAAGTTGATTGATCGTATGATCATTTTCCATTTTGAAGGAGCTACTCTCTATGTAGCTATTTTCAAAAATAATTTCTATGTTTCCATTCGTTATTTTAAAAATATGGTATACTGCATGAATTGTACCTGCTACACAGGCGATCATCAGTAGAAAGACAATTGTTTTTATTAAAATTGAGTGGCTAAATTTTTTCAACCTTGTACCCAATTCCCCACACCACCTTTAAATATTTTGGTTCTTTTGGATTTATTTCAATTTTTTCTCTTATTTTACGAATATGGACAGCGACCGTGTTTTCTGGATGAAAGGATGGTTCATTCCAAACTTTTTCATAAATTTCTTCAATAGAGTATACTTTTCCAGCATTCACTGTGAGAAATCTTAATATTTTATATTGTACAGGTGTCAAATAGACTGGCTCTCCGTCCACTGTGATTAATTTCTGTTCATCATCCAATATGAGTCCGCCAGTTTGATAGATATGTTGTTTTGTTTCCATACTGCCAAGTGCGGTATATCTCCTTAACTGTGACTTTACACGAGCGATTAATTCAAGTGGGTTAAATGGCTTTGTCACATAATCATCTGCCCCTATGTTAAGCCCAAGTATTTTATCATAGTCCTCAGATTTCGCAGACAACATTATTAGTGGAATATGATGTTCCTCCCTAATTTTCATTGTTGCCTTTATGCCATCCATTTTTGGCATCATAATATCCATAATAATTAAATGAATATCGTGTTTATCAAGCTGTGCAATTGCTTCAAGCCCATCGGCAGCTTTGAATACTGTATAACCTTCATTCTCCAAATAGATCTTGATTGCCTCAGCAATTTCTTTCTCATCGTCACATACTAATATATTCATTTCGTCCATCCCCTCATAGAAACGTTTGTCCGTTTCATTTCCCTTCAGATTGTATCATATTGAGCCTAATCTATTATGAACAATTTAAAGTGAAAATAAATCCTCCTTCCACCATGATTTTGAAGGTTATATTTAACATAACAACCAATTCTTATCGATTGGCGAATGAATTTCTTAAGGAATTCTTAATGTTTGTTCCGAATTGCTTTTTCAATAGAAACGATATGGTGATCTACTCAATTTATTTCTGTGTTATACAATTACATATTCCGCCATTGCACACATATCGTTTTTTTGATAAGATATAGATATCATACGATAAAAGGAGCGTACCCAATGCCTGAAATCAGACCCAGTTCCGATTTAAGAAATAAATATAATGAAATCTCCGAGTTTTGTCATGAACATAATGAACCTGTCTATATTACGAAGAATGGCAAAGGCGACTTGGCCGTGATGAGTATCGAAACATACGAAAAGCTCGTTGGTAAATTCGAACTGTATACTTTATTAGATGAGGGAATGTGCGCCAAAAAAGAAAACAGGATTAAACTTTTCAAAGATGCTGTATCAGGTATTCACAAGAGGTTAAATGAGTGACAACATACAGAATCGTTATAACAGACCCCGCGGAAAAAGATCTAAATGAAATTATTGATTATATAGCATTTGAATTACGTTCTCCATCTTCTGCTGAAAATATCATTATAAAAATATCCAATAGCATTTCCTCTTTAGAACAATTACCAAAACGACATCCTTTCGTTAAAGATGAACGATTAGCCAATTTAGGTATTAGAATGTTGATAATTGAAAATTACATTGCTTTCTATGTAGTTTCCGAAAAAGATGAGGTTGTTACAATTATCAGAATTCTTTACAATAGAAGAAATTGGAGCTATTTATTATAAAAGTTATTCAAATCCTTTCAATCGTCTATTTCCCCTTTATTTATAACGCAATAAAATAAGGTTTTCCAGGATTTCCAACTTCCAAATCTCTGAAAAACCTTATTATATCAACGTTTCAACTACACTTACTCTTCCACTCTTGACAACAATGCTACCAATTCCACGTGGTACGTATGCGGAAACAAATCGACTGGTTGAACTTTCTTTAATGTATATCCAAATGGCTCCAATTCTTTAATATCTGTTGCAAAGGAAGCTGGATTACAGGACACATAAATAATTCGCTCTGGTGCTGAACGTCCAATTCTCCGCATTACTTTGCCCCCAGCACCAGATCGCGGTGGATCGACAAGTAGTAGATCTGGTTTGCCAAAATGGGTTAACACTTCATCCATTCCGTGCCGAGCATCTTTCGCTAGAAAATACGTATTGTCCATCCCATTATCACTAGCATTTCTTTTCGCTGATTGAATCGATGTTTCCACAAGTTCTATCCCTGCAAGCTTCTTCACTTGATTAGCAAATGGAAGTGAAAACGTTCCGACTCCACAAAATAAATCAATCATCTTTTCTGAAGCATTCGGTTCTGCCATTTCAAGGGCTAGCTTAACAAGTTTCTCCGCTTGAACTGGATTCGTTTGAAAAAAGGTGTCAAACCAAAGCCGATATCGGAATCCCATTAGCTCATCATAAATAAAGTCACGTCCTAATAATAGATGTGTTTCCTCCGCTTGAGTCCGGTCAGCCCAATTACGATTTTCAAGCCATAAGAGACTTTTTACTTGCGGGAAATATTTTTGGATTCGATGGACAAGTTCTTCTACACAAGAGCTTGGCGCTTCTGTTGCAAAAATGGCTAACATTATTTCGTTCGTTTTAAAAGACATACGAACCATTAAATGACGTAGTAACCCTTCACGCTTTTCTTTTTCATAACCAGTTAACTCATTTTCTTTTGCCCATTTGGCCACTTCTAAAACCGCATCTTTCATTTCTTTTTTCATAATAAAACAAGTTTCAAGTGGAATAATATTACGAAAATTTCCTTGCTCATGCAATCCAAGTGACCCATCAGCAGCAAAGGTAAACTCCATTTTATTTCGATAATACCAAGGTTCATCCATACCGATTGTTTTATTAACAACACTAGGATCAAACCCCTGTAACTGAAGCACATTCCTTACTTGATTCGTTTTTTCTTCGAGTTGTCCTTCATAGCTAAAGTGTTGCCAAACACAACCACCACAGAGCTCAAAATGGGGGCACTTTGCCATAATTCTTTCAGCATGCTTTTCCAACACCTCATCGGATTTACTTTTCCATCTCCTTTTTTGTGGCTGTTCCACTGTAACCCGAACCTTTTCACCAGGAAGTGTATATGGAATGGTTAATTTTAATTTTCTTTCGTTTCCTTCTTCATTTTTTCTCCAGACAACCGCTTGACCTGATCCTTTCTCATCTAAACGATGAATGTCTACCGTATATGTTTCCCCTTGTATCTTTTTATTCAACGCAGGATCCCCCCCTACTTTTTTTTGCATATTGTTGTTTTTAAATTATAACGTAAAAAAACAAAAGTGGGGCGATTTTTGTATCATTTATTTAAAAACTAGCAATGTGCCATTTTCTATTGAAATGTAAAGTTAGTCAACTCTATTGAATTACTATATACGTTATTATTTTTCATGTACGAATAACCAATTCAATCAAATTTATATGTTCGTTCAGCAACTGGTATATTTAACTCAGTAGCTGCCTCAGCCAAAAGATCCAAGCAGAAATAATAGTCCTGCTTGTAGACGATCTTATCGTCTTCTGTTTCGATGTAGATCATTTCATTTAGATACTGTCCTGACTCCGTTTCAAGTATCATGACAATAACTGGTTTTCCTAATAACGTATGATAGTGTGCTGTCTGCAAAGTGATCGTCGGGTCTAACATCGTATCACGAATAGAATAGTTTCGGATCGTTTCCCTACCGAATTCCTGTCCAACATGCACAATATCGTTATATGCATTTTCAGAAAATAATGCTGCCATTGCATCTGGATCACGACGATTAAACGCTTCAATAAATGCATTTACTATTGCGGTATCCGGAATTATTTGTTTCATGGTTTCCTCTGCATTCGACTCTTTTTCTGCTACTGATTTTAGTTTAACACGAGCTCGATATAAGATTGATTTAACAGCACTTTCTGTTGTCATTAACATCTCTGCTGTCTCCCGCGCAGTAAAGTCAAATACATCAATGAGTAATATGGTGACAACTTGTCTTGGAGGTAACTGTTGCACAAGAAGCTCGATTGCTTCCTGCACTTCGAATTTATAGCTTACCACTTCGTCCTCCATTAAGTTTTCCTCTATGGAATACACGATCCTTTGTTGTTTACGACAATGATTCAGCCAAGTGTTCGTCGCAATACGAAACAAATAACTCTTCGGTATTAATGGTTGCCAAATTTGTCCTAAAGAAGCAAAAGCTTTCATTAACGTTTCTTGCACCAAATCTTCTGCATCCCACGGTGATCTTGTAAGCTTCCTACAGTAATTCCAAAGATCAGTACGGTATGGTTCAATCATTTTGAGAAATTTTTTCTTCAAAGACCACGCTTCTCTTTCTAATGCTTGTAAATCGAAATCATTTTTCACCCTAATCCTCCTCGTTTTGTTGTCTACACTATATAGACACATGAAAGGGACAATTCGGTGCGGTGAAATGAAAAATATTTGCGAGAACGTTTTAAAATGAATGATTCCATTAAAGATGAACGAACAACTCCCTCCCATTGATATGGGATACGCTAAAGTTCTATGTTTGTCTACTTCAGCTTGCTTTTATCATCCTTTCTTATCTCCTTTTTAATAGGTAATAAAATGACAATCGTTGTCCCTTTATCCTTTTCACTAGTTACAGAAATTTGCCCTTGATGAGCCGTCACTAATTCTTTCACGATGGACATTCCTAGTCCATTACGACCCAATCTATTTTTAGCTAACGTTACACGATCAGAATCAAATAAATGATCAACTACCTCGCTCTCCATTCCTTTGCCATCGTCCTTCACGATAAATTGGATATGTGCATCGTTTACTTTTTCGATCATGACTTCGATATTTGTACCTTCATCATTATGAAGAACAGCATTCATTAAAATATTTTGAAAAATACGGTGGATAAGCTTTTCATCAATCTCCACCTGCATCCGATCAAAGGTGGAATGAAAACTAAAATGATATTTTTTTGCTCTTGGGTCATTGGCAATATCTGCCATGATCGTCTTCACAAATTCTATAATATTTACTTTGTTTAATTGGAGTGGGATCAGCGTCTCGATGTTATCCATTTGATAGGATAAATGAAGATCTTGAACTAAAGATTCAATATGCCTTGCTTTTCCTTCTATTTCTTGTAAAAAAGTTACTTTCTCTTCTTCGTTCCAATTATATTGATCATTTAATAATAATGCAGAATAACCGGTAATATAAGTTAACGGCGTTTTTACATCATGAGAAATTCCGGCTATCCAATCTTTTTTCGCTTTTTCTAACTCCATTCGATCATGTTCTGCCTTTTGTAAGCTGACAGATAATGTATGGAGGTGAACAATAACTTCTTCGTACAGCCGGTATCGTCTTTTCAGCTTGTTTTTCTTCGTATAAATTTTTTGTTTCTTTGCCGGCGGGTCATAATTACCTTTGGATAAATTTGCAATCCATGAGATGATAAACCATAAAGGTCCACCAAAATACCAGCTAAAAAAAATGCTACAAATAAGTATATTAATGGCAAAAACGACTAGAACGAATAAATCATAGTATTTATACTCTTCTGTTATATGTAAACTTGGCAATACTAATTCCATTGCTAGCGGCAACATCAATCCTAAACTTAGTAACCATGCAATAAAACCGACAATAAAATAAATACTAAAACGGATCTTCGTCTTCATTGTTATCCCCTTGTTTCGGTGGAATGAATTTATATCCAATCCCTCTTAAATTAATAATCATCTCTGGAGATTTAGGATCAATTTCAAGCTTTTTTCTAATTCTTGATATATGCATGGCAACCGTCTTTTCTCCTCCAAAACCTAGATCTTCCCACACATGTTCATAAATTTGTGCAGAAGTAAAAATACGGTTTGGATTTTTAAAAAAGAAATGAAGCAGCTGTAATTCTTTCGCAGTACACTCGATTGGCACCCCATCAACAATAAGTGTTGCATCCGTTATGTTCAGTGTTATTCTGCCAAAATCATATTCTTCCCTATGAGCATCCACATGTGACTTTTTAGTTAATAAATGTTGTCTACGAAATAAAGCTTCAATTCTAGCAACGACTTCTAACGGATTAAATGGTTTTGTAATATAGTCATCTCCTCCGATGCCTAAGCCAGTTAATTTATCAAAATCACTAGAACAAGAGGTAATGAAAATAATTTGGGTATTTGAATATTTTCGAATTTCTCTACATAAATCAAATCCATTATCATCAGGTAACATCACATCTAATAAAATAAGATCAAACTCATTATTTTTCACATAGGATAATGTTTCAGCCCCAGTTGTTGCACAAGTTATATGGTGATAACGTTCCTTTTTCAATGTAATTTCAAGCAACTGAAGAATCCCTTTTTCATCATCTACAATAAGAATTTTTTCTTGCTTAATCATCTATTTCCCCCCCCCGTAAGCCGGTAATTATAGCATACCATACGAATCTTTTAAGATAGAAAAATATTACATTGATTTTTACTCGATTTTACCTTCCTGTTACTTTGCATCGTTATACTTGGTGCAGCAAGTAAATAAAAGAGGTGTGATTATGGAACTATCCATTCAACATGTAACAAAAAAGTACGGTAAAAATGAGGTGATTAAAGATGTAACTTGTTCATTAAACAAAGGAGTAATCGGTTTACTAGGCCCAAACGGAGCTGGCAAATCAACGTTAATGCGGATGCTAGCTACGATTGAAAAGCCTACCTCGGGAGTAATTAAATGGAATCAGATCGACATTTCCTCTTCACCAAATAAATTGCGACCAAAACTCGGGTATTTGCCACAAGATTTTGGAGTATATCCAAATATGAACCCTGTTGAGTTTTTAGAATATATTGCAGCGATAAAAGGTTTGTCGATGAAAGTAGCTAAGAAAAGAATCGATGAGCTTTTAGAAGTTCTAAATTTAGTGGCGAATAAAAAACAGTTATTAGGTAGATTTTCTGGAGGAATGCGACAACGAGTTGGGATTGCGCAAGCTTTATTAAATGACCCTGACTTTCTTATCGTTGATGAACCGACAGTCGGATTAGACCCCGAGGAACGGATTCGGTTTAGAAATTTACTTTCCACATTAGCATCGGATCGAATTATTATTTTATCGACCCATATCGTTACAGATATTGAGTCCATCGCACCAAATATTGCACTTTTATCAAATGGTAAGCTAGTAAATTTTACGACACCTGAGGAACTGATTCGACAAGTAGAACAAAAAGTGTGGAACTGTGTGGTTTCAAGTGATAGCCTACAAAGATTACAAAAAAGCCATACTGTAAGTAGTGCGATTCATCGTAGTGATGGAATTCATGCACGGGTTGTTTCCGATCTTTGTCCAACTTCAAATGCAACACTTACTCCTGCTTCTTTAGAAGATGCTTATTTATATTTTGTCTCAGGAAAAGAGGCAATGGCAAATGAATAATTTTTATTTGATAAAAAATAGTGTGATGAAACAAATAAGAACGTACCCATTCTTAATTACAATTGGGATTACTTTGTTTTGTGGATATGCCTTTGTTCCAGCAGCAACAGCAGGTTATGAAGTTTTTTATATTGGCGGTGTCCGTGGTATCTATAATTCTGCGTGGCTTGGCGGTGTCGCCGCAATGGTGTCTACCATTTTTTTATGGTTATTTGGTTTCTACCTATTGCGAAGTCAAATCTCGGATGATGAACGATTAAAAGTTGGACAAATAATTGCCGCTAGTTCAATAAGTAATGTACGCTATATTTTTAGTAAAGCTTTTGCTAACTTTTGTATATTATCCATTATTGCTAGTATTTTAATGGTTGCTTTCATGGCGATGCAACTATTACGAGGAGAAGATGATACGATTCAACTCTGGCAATATGTCGGTCCCTTTATATTCGTTACTTTACCGGCATTATTTGTCCTTTCATCATTTACTATATTTTTCGATGTGTTTCGCTGGTTAAAGGGAGTAATCGGAAATATTATCTTTTTTGCCTTATGGATCTTTTTTGCCGTAATTTCCATTGAAAAGCCTACTAGTTTGTTCAATGCTCTTGGGTTCGATGTGATCATGTCTAACGCTGAGAAAGATGCCGCTACAGAATTCGCAATGAGTAATTTTGGAGCAAGTTTTGGGTATTATCCAGTTGACGGGCCAGTCCAAACATTTATTTGGCAAGGAGTAGATTGGGATTTTTCTTTGTTAACATTACGTCTTATTTGGTTACTCATATCCATTACTATTCTGATCATAAGTGCAATGGTTTTTAATCGCTTTAAACATAGTAAGGGTCATACTAAAAAGAAAAACATCGATATTTTTCAGCCATACAAGAAAGAGGAAATCTCGTTAAAGGAACAAAAAGAGGAATATAACTTAACACCTTTAATTAAGAAAAGCCGGATTCGTTTCATCCCTTTAATCAAAGCTGAACTACTCATCATGGTAAAAGGTTTTTCTATTTGGATGTATTTACTTTGTGCTAGCATTATCCTACTAAGTGCCTTTCTACCTTTAACAGTCATGAAGAGCTGGGTTTCCTTTATTATTATTTTGCCAATTGCTATTTGGTCGCGGATGGGTACAAAAGAAAAACACTTCTTTACAAAAGATTTGATCATATCAAGTGGTCCATCATTTCCTAGAGTTGTCTCTCTTTGGATTGCCGGATTGTCAGTAGGATGTATCGTATCTTTAGGAGTCCTTATCCGCTTTATGATAGAAGGTCAAATGTCACAATTTTTATCATGGGTGATTGGCATTATGTTCATTCCAACCTTAGCTCTTGCGTTAGGAAGCGTTAGTGGGACAAAAAAACTGTTTGAAATCATCTTTTTGCTCTGGTGGTATTTAGGACCAATGAATGGTATACCTTATTTAGATTTCCTAGGCATGATGAACAATCATGAAGTATTCTACCTTATCTCAACGGTTATTTTATTGATTTTCATCATGCTTTATAGTCGAGTACAAGCAAATGAAATAAATTTTAAATGAGGTGAAAGTCTTGAAACATTTACGAATAAAAGCATCCTTCATTTTCACAATTTGTTTAATCGTCCTTCTTACTGGATGCAAAGAGGCAGAAGAACATGTAGAAACATGGAAGACGGCAGAAATAGACGAAATGGAGATTGTTGCAAATGGTAACAATATTGAATTTTCCCCAACAGATATGGAAGAAATAACCGTGCGTATGAAAAGTAGTAGCGAGTTACCGTATATTTTGGATGGAACAGTACTAAGGGTTCATGCAGAAGATTCATCTAACTTCATCAATTTTAAAACAAATACAATTCAAATAGATGTACCTACTACTCTTTTTAAAAAAATCAGTCTCAAGACAACATCAGGGAACATTATTGGTCAAAATCTGCTCGCTGAAGAAATATTGATTCATACGGATTCAGGAAATATTGATTTAGAACTTGATCCAACGTTATCCGTTCAATTGGATGTAGTGAATGAAACTGGTAAAATTAACACTTCACTCGTAGCGAAGGAGGAAATTAAACAGACCGGTTCTGGTCATGAACTAAGTGGGACTTTTGGTGATGGAGATGATTCGTTAATGAAAGTTCAGTCTGTTTCGGGGAGTATTACGATCGAATAAACGAGATAAAATGTACGTTTTGAGAGAGGGATGCTCCTCTCTTTTATTATTTAATGCAGTGTGCAGTTCTTGATCTGTTCGTTAGACTTAGTACATTTAAAATTATTTCAGTAACATTCCAGTGAAAATAGGAAATCTCATCATCACAAAGGGATCATTTGTTCCTATTTCTATTTAATGATATAATAGAAGCAATTGCCAATTAGCATACAGCTCAATGGAGGTTATGATATAATGAGATTGACAAAACGAAGAGTCTCACAGTTTTATTTATATCGAAAATGTCCGAATATTCATTTAAAAGAAAAAGGCTCAAGCTATACGAACCATGATTTGTTGTTTAAGCAACTCATTCGTTATTTTTTCAAAGATTTTTTGTTTGCATTTTTTCCAAATATTTACGAGCAATTAGATTTAAACTCGATTACGTTTTTATCTGGAGAAGTTTTTACGGATATTGTTAAAGGAAGCTCTAGAAGGCTTGATTTAGTCATCAACATGAAAATAAAGAATACAGAATCTATGATTATTATTCATGTTGAACCACAAAGTTCGATACAGACTGATTTTCATGAACGCATGTTTCAATATTACAGTTTGCTTTATAATGAATACCGTAAGCCAATTATTCCAATTGCAATATTCAGTTATCTCAATCATTGGGAACAAAATCAATTTAACATGAAAGTATTAGATAAAACCTATTTATCATTTAAATACCATACCCTACATTTGAAGAAAATGTATTGGCGAGATTATTTGAAAAAGGATAATCCGGTTGTTGCTGCATTACTTAGTAAAATGGACTTCAAAGAGGAAGAGAAATATAAAGTAAAAGCAGAATTTGTACGAATGTTATGGCGACTACAATTAAATGAAGCTGATCAACGTCTACTATATGGCTTTTTTGAAACATATGTAACATTAACAGAAAAAGAGGAGGCGAAATTTGTGGAATCAGTAAAAGAATTTGACCATGCAGAGGAAATATTGAATATTCCAATCTCCTATGAAGAGAAAGGAAGGAAACAAGGGATGAAGGAAGGTAAAAAAGAGGTTGCCATAGAATTGTTAAGAGAGGGTATGCCCATAGAACTTATTCAAAAAACGACAAAGATAACGATTAATGAACTAAAAGAACTGAAGAAACAGTTGTAAGGTATATATTCAAACTTAAGGTATTTTATGAGGACTAGTAAAGACTGACTTTACTAAGTCCTTGTTTATTATTAATTCCAATTCGCTACGATATGAAAGATTATCATTTTTCGATTTCACTTAATCAACAGCATTTCCTAACTCATCAATAAAAGCATGAACGATAATTTTATTAAAAAACAATTGCTAAAATTTTTATAACATAATACGATCATAATGTAGTGAAAATAAGTCTAGAGAAAGGAGAGAAAGTATGAATTTTCAAGTAGAAACTCTCCCAAATTACCGGATTGCATATATGAGAAAGATTGGTCCATACGGTTCTACGAATGCACAAGCAATGGAGCGGATTTGAAAACTTGGCATTCGCCAAGCCTTTACTGCGAATGCCTTAGTTGCACTTATGCAGTAAGAAAGGATTTCTTATCTGCTAAAAAACTGGGCTAAAGGGAAAAACTTTATGGAATCGTCTATTATATTGGGAATTCCACAAGATAATCCTGAAACAACGCCGCCTGAAAAATGTAGGTATGATGCTTGTGTTGTAATACCAGATGATTATCAAGTGGATCATTCAATTTGTGAAGGTAAACTGTCAGGTGGGAAATATGTTGTTTTCAAAATTAAGCATACGGTAGAAGCCATTCAAGAAGCATGGGAAAAAATTTTTCCTACCTTATACGCTAATGGATACCAGATCGACGATAAGCCAATTTTGGAAAGATATGCGGATGATATGATAAACGATCATTACTGTGAAATATGTGTACCTATAAAACCGTGATTATTTTTGAGACGATAAAAAGAAGAGCTAGTGAAGATAAATGCTCTTCTTTCTTTTTCAATATTCCTTCATTCTACATCACTACAATACTTCACTGGTAATAATTCTTTATGACACTTTACTAACTTACCGTTATAACTAACAGATTGACTACCCCTTTTTTAAAAAATTACTATAGTTGTTTATAAACAAACTCACGATATTTTACAAAGTTATTTTTTTTATAGAATTCTTTAGCGACTTTATTTTCAACCCAATAATCCAATTCTACTAAATCAATTCCTTTTTCATATGATAAGTTGTAAATGTATTTCATTAAACTTGTACCATAACCTTTGTTTCTTTTCATATCATCAATGCTAATCTGATGTACATATATTGACTTATAAGCCTTTTTAAATGGATTTACTTTGTATTCCTTAATCTCTATCCAAGCATAGCCTACAGCTTTTCTATCGTCTTCTAATAATAGAAAGATGTCATTTTTATTCTCCATAAGTTTCTCGAAGAATTCTTTTACTTCCTCACAATTATATTGATTAAAATGCATAGGGTATAAGGAAAAATGTAAATCTTGCACCGGTTTACTTAACCTTGCAACCAATCCAAAATTTTTAGTTTGACTTATCTTCATGTTAATCCTCCATTAGTCAATAGTTATTACGAATTTTTTCCTTTCCATAAACTCTCTTCAGTTAGCTCTTCGATTATTTACAATGTACTCAAACTATGCAAGACCAAATGAAGTTCAACACCTGTCTTTTGTACTAATAATTATTCGTAATTCTTTTAAAACAATATTCTACCTTTTTTGACCCGGTTTTTAACATTATGATTCTACATCACTACAATACTTCTCTGGTAATAATTCTAAAACATTACATTTCACTAACTCACCGTTATAAGAAATAATGACATCTGTATCTTTTCCGTAATCACTAATTAGTTCTCGGCACATTCCACAAGGGGATACAACCCAACATTTGTCGATTTTTTCATGTGGATGGGGGTGTGCTACAGCAACAATTGTTTCAAATTCATGTTCCCCTTCCGAGATCGCTTTTCCTATAGCAATCGCTTCAGCGCATACGGTTATTCTTCCCACATTTGCTTCAACGTGAACTGCTGAAAATATCTTCCCAGACTTTGTTCTTACAGCTGAACCAATATGATGACTTCCATATTTATAGTTTTTTTCAATTACCTTTTCAGCTTTAGTAATTAAATCAAAATCTCCATTTTGTAAAGCTCTAACTTTTATCATTTCAATCACCCCCAACGTAAAATAGCTACTCTAAAATTCCATCAATATTTTCCCATCCATAAACTAGTTCTGTTAACTTTTTGCCTCCTATTTCTATTTCAATCGAATCAATTTGTTTAGCACCTAGTCTTTCGTAAAAAAAACGTGAATCATTATCTTTAAGTACACATACAATCATGGAATCAATTTGTTGATGAAGAAAATCAGTCACGATCGGTTTCATTAGCAAAGTTCCAATTCCCTTTCCCTGATATTCCTCCAATAGATAAATTGCATAAACTTCCCCTCCGTAACTTGGATAGTTTCCGCTTCTTTCTTTGCCACCAATCACAAAACCAACTATTTTGCCTTTAACGTCTGCAACATACATTTTGCCTTTAGAAATAGCTTGTTGCCAAACTTTTTCTCGATCAGAGTAAGATAATTTCTCTAAATATTTATCTGGAACAATTCCCTTATATGTAGTTCTCCAACTATCTACTTGGACGATCGCAATTCCTTTTGCATCAGTAGAAACAGCTTCCCTAATTTTCAAATCAATGGCCTCCCCATTTACCATTATTTAGTCGTATAGTATAGCAAATATGTTGATAGAATGATATATGTTTGATAAAGAAAGAAGGTTGTTAAAATGAGAAAAAAGAAACTTCAAGAGATAGATTAAAAGAAGAAACTATAACAGATGATTATGCAACAATGGATGATGAAAATAGATATGAACTAGTACGGGGACAACTTAAATTAATGAGCCCTTCTACATCGACGACCCATTAATTAGTGCCGAGATTTATAAGGGTTGAAGGAAATTGCTCTACAGATTATTTTTTTAATACTCCGATTGATGTCATATCTGCTACTGATGTACGCCAACCAAATATAGTACTTGTAAACCGTAAAAGAATGAATATTTTAACGAATCATGGTATTGAAGACGCTCCTGATCTAGTGATTGAAATTACTTCCCCATCCTCTCTAAAGCGTGACAAAATCGATAAATTAAAACGTATGCTGAGTACAACATCCCAGAATACTGGATGATAGATCCCGCTTCCAGAACGCTAGAACAATACGTATTAGCAACTAATGACTATGAAATAATCAATATTTTTCAAAGGGATGAAATTATTTCCTCACCAAATATAAGTTGTGTTTCTTTTACGATGAAGGAAGTCATAAATAATTTACAAACATTTAAGGAATGATTTCTGGAAAGTATTACAATAATACATAAACGATGGCACCAATCATAATTAACCCACAAGAAACCGCATTTAGGATATACTGTTTACTTTCTTTCGCATATTTCCATTCCATAAATGTTTGAAAGCCAAACGAAATAATTAAACTCATAAAGATAAATATTCTTAAATGATGAAAATCCAACATTGTTATAACCATTACTATAATACTTAAATAGTAGAGAGCTTTTTCACCATATTTATGCAGTTGATTCACATATTATTTTTCTTCTGATACTTCTATATTCCAATTTTTAATTAGAATTCTATTAATAATTTGATCCAAAATAAGAATACTGAAAAAAATTATGATTAAAAGTACCACTTAATCCCTCCAAAAAGTCGTCTTTTTATCGGATTTGCCCTACATTTTCTAAAAACGTTTCTTCATTAAATTTTCCTATTTCTAATACCTTTTTCAATTACATTACCTTTTCAAGAAGGTTTCATCATCCTCGGGAGACGAGTATAAATCTATTCTTTCTTTAACATCCACATGATTACTAGAATCCCACCACTCTACAATCATATAAATTTCACTAATATCGTTTGGCGAAATAGGCTTTCCATTATCATTAAAATAGGCTCCACCTTCAATCGTACCTATAAACTCTTCCGCAATATCTATGTCTAATCCCGATGTAGAACCGGAATGAATAACTAGATCTTCATTGTTAATAACTACATGTGTTTCAAAATGAAAAAAATTAGTAATATATTCTTGTTTGCTTTTCATTTTCAGTATTCCGTGTCCAGCCTTAAACTCATCCGGTGTGATTAATATTTCGTATCCCGTAACATTCCAATTTTCACTTTCCCCCATGAGGGATAAGAAGTAAACGCCTTCCCTTTGCTGATTGGTACAACTGGATAAGAGGATAATGATTAAAAACAATGGAATACATCTAAATAATATTTTAACCATGGATATTTCCCCCCCTTTTTTCTCGACTTTTTTATATATTGACTAAAATACATATGGACGACCTTAATAAGTTTACTAAGTAATCTGATAGATATTACTTCAAATAATAATCGAGTCAATTTCATAATAGGTACTTTTAATGAACCATTCTGTTCTAAGATAATCCTAACATATTTAGTATTTTAATTTATCAATTCATACGGAATAAATAATTTTGAATTCAAATAGCTACAATGAAGATAATAAAATGAGATCTAATACGATTTACATTGACTTTAATTTACTATTTTATATAATTAAGGAAATAAAACTATAAACAGGGGGATAGAGATGAAAAAAAACTTTCTTTTATTAATTGTTTTTTCTTTGATTTTTTCTACTTTAGTCTTCACACCCAAAGTTGAGGCAAGTCTAGAGGGGAATCAATTATTAACTAATGAACAATTTAATAGTTTATTAAGTGATGGTATGCCTGAAGAAGTCATTAATGACTTTATAGAAGTAGGCTACAGCTACGAAGAAATTGCAGATCTTGAATACATTGAAAGTGAAGATAAGTTTTATAAAATTATTGAGGCTTATCAAGATGAAGAAGAAGTAGTCACTCAAAAATCAATTAATACAGCTCAAAAAAATGACATGGAAGAAGAAGGTATTGTCGAAGAAATCAGCTATGAGGAATTTATAAGAAGTGAAAACAGTATGTCTCTAAATGCTGTGGCAGAAAATAAAACTAGTTATAAGAGAATGACTACCAGATTATTTAAGGTAAAAAAGAAAAAAAACGTGTATAAAGTTACTAACAAAGTTTATTGGTCAAAGGCACCTAAGCATAGAAAAACAGATATAATTGCAATAGGCATTAACTCAAACACGTCGCCTGTTCCTAATTCTCAATGGGGCAAACAATCTTGGACTACAATGAGTGGTTCCGAATCTGGAAGTAGAACATTTAACCACAAAAGCAATAATTGGAAAAAGAATAAAAGTTATGGTTTATCATTTAAAATGAGATCAAATAGAAAACTAAAAGCTCCTTGGACTAGACATACAATTTACATGGAATATAACATAAAACCAAATGTTAGTAATGTTAAATTAATAGATGCATATGGACATTATGCACATCAACAAAATTATAAACAAATAACGCCATCATTCAGTGTCAAAACAGGATCAATTTCAATAGCAGTCTCGCAACAATCAAAATTCACGCATCATCCAAGTACACATGTTCAAATTAAAAAATAAATTTTAAAAAAGATAGATACTAGTATCTATCTTTTTTTAGATTTTAAAAATAAAGTTATAAACATAATGATACCTATTATTATTAGAATGATAGATAAATAATAAGTTAATGCTTCATAAAAATATATGTCTTGACTAATCATTAAGAATAAAGCTATACCAAGAAACAAATAAAGATGAGGTAATATATACTTGTTCATAATAATAAACCACCTATTTTTAATAAATTTTCTTATTTATTAGATAATGAATCTATCTTTAATTAATCCCTTCTTTTTATTAGTCACTAATTTTCTCGAATATTCTTATTCTTTAAAATAAACTTTAAAACTTCTTCAATGATACCATAGATTTAACCATTTGTCATCTTTTTCCATTGACATCACTCTCTTCCCTTTGAAAATTGAGAAATGTTCAAAAAAATACCATACGACCTTCATCATATTGGTACCCATTTAATATTTCATGCAGCCTTAAACTCATCTGGTGTGATCATTACTTGGTATCCCGTAACATTCCAATTTTCACTTTCCCCCATGAGGGATAAAAGTAAACGCCTTCCCTTTGCTAATTGGTATAACTGGAAAAGAGGGTAATGATTAAAAACAAATGTTAAAATAATTTCAAACTAATTTTTCACATTAAACGGTTACCTCTAATTAACAATAATAGGATACAAACATATTCCCAATGATTCGTGCACTCGACTAGCTTATAAGTTCCACTTTCTTTATCTTCTCTATTTCAGAGCATTGTTGGCTTGCTTAATAAAATTGATGTTTTCGTGATTTGTTGGGAACCTTATGTCTGCACTAGTTATTTACGCTCGTTTCATTGTTTTATTTATCCAAATCAGTTATAGCAAAAAGTGGATGTTTATCGATACAGCTTTCTGGTATTTCACTATTTGCTATGTCAGCCTTATCAACCCCACCACCGCCTCCGGTAATGGAATCGCCTTCTACAACAGTGCCGTAGTCAGGTATTTCAACTCCATGTAACCCATCTTTTACATATGGTGTAGTCCCTTTAGTCCAGACTGGGGCTATATCTCCTTCCTCGGGATTTTGAATAAACAAGCATTGTGTTTTACTATCGTATTCAAGAACTCCCTCAATTAATTCCTCCATACCACCTTCAAGATCGTGAGTTAGAACAACGGGATTATCTATTTCATCTGAATCCATCTGGTTCACCTCATTTGTCTCATCTTTATTACAACCAATAAGCAGTAAGCAAATGCCAATCATCATATAAAACAAATTTCGTTTCATTTAACCCCACCTTTAAATTGATGTCACTTAATGATCAGTCCAATTTTAAATACACTCCCATTCCTACAACCTTGTACATATTAACTGCAGGAGTTAATTGACTTCTTTTCACCTATGAAAATGCTGCATATCCACTGTCGCTACCATAAGCTGTATTTCCAAAATACCAAAGTCCTCCACTATCCCCCTTACTAGTATCTAATTTATCTTAAAAGTACATAAGGTAATGTCGAATTATGGCATAAATAAATTTAATTATTATCTGAACCAAACAACTGATGTATTATTTGATGCTAGTACCCCTTTTACAATGGAGTTCAAAATTCAATGTAAGAGTATATTTTTTTACAATACTTCTATTTCATCAAACCTAATAACAATTTTTGCACCAGCTTATATTACGCACAATTACGCTCCTAAATATAACATAAAAAACTGCTCGGAATTGATAGAGCAATCATTGTTACAATGTATATGGGTGTGGGCACTGTAAAACTACCGTGATCAATACTTAATCTTAACACCCTATACGAATGAAACTTTAAAAAATCAAAAAAATACCAATACGACCTTCATCATATTGGTACCCATGTTATTTTTTATTCATCGCCCAAATGGAAATGGACTGTTTATTTGTATGGTTGAAAAACCGATGAGGAATTCCGCTATTAAAACAAATAGAGTCCCCTTCATTCAAAATATGTTCTTTATTATCGAGGATGACTGTCATCGAACCTTCCAAAACGACCCCACATTCTTCACCAGAATGGCTAACTAAATTTTTATCTGACTGCCCCGCTTCTAAATAAATCTTAATCATTTCAAGATCCCCATTGTAAACAGGCGTCAGTAATTCATATTTTGAATTAGATTGGGGGAAAACGACAACATTACGATCTTCTTTTCTTAATATGTTAGATGAACCAGAATCCTCACCTAATAATTCCGTTATAGACACATCCAAGCCATTACAGATTCGATATAAGATCGTCACAGAAGGGTCTACATTATTACGTTCAATCTTACTAATAATACTAATACTTACATTGGATTTTTCAGCTAATGTTTTTAAGGAATATCCACGTTTCATCCTTAATTCACGAATTTTGCCTCCATCAAACACTTGATCACCAACTTTAAATTAGTCTTACATGATTATACCAAACCATAAGCCTAAAGTCGTACCGATATAGTTACCGATAATATAACCAAGTGTTCCAACAACGAGAATTGGACCAATTAAATTTTTCCACCCTTTTGCAATCGCCATAGCTGCCGCTGTTGTCGGTCCTCCAATATTTGCATTACTTACTAATAAAATTTCTTCCAAGTTATATTTAAATAGTTTACCACCTACTAACGAGACAATCATATTCACTAGTACAATAATAGCAACAAAGACTAATAATAATGGTGCATTTTGAATAATTAATGGAATAGAAGCCGGTACACCAATAACTACAAAGAATAAATAAATTAAAAATGTTCCTAGTTCTTGACTGCCATTAATTGATTCAAAGTATTTTGGAAAAAGGGCTAGCGCTGTAAATGTAAATGTAGTTAATATTAAATACTTATCACCGAATAAAGCATTGATTAAGTTTAATAAAAAGGATACATCTTCACCACTTGGAATAATGGAACCAAGCCATTCAGCAGCTTTAAACGAAATAATAACTAATAAAAAAGCAGTTCCAACTGATAATGCGATATCTTTTAGTGAAATATTGTTTCGTTTCCAATATCCTTCAGCTAATGTGCTATTTTCATTTTCTCCTGTTTGCTTTTCAACCTCTAACACATGAGGATGACTAAAACGTTTTCTAAAAAAAGCAAGTGTTGGGATTAACATTAAGACAACAAAATAAAGCGCCATTAACAAATTATCCGCTACAACTGTTGCCGAAACCATTTCACCTGGTGGTTCAAATTTGGCTGCCATTGCTGCAAAGTTAACTCCACCACCGACATAGGATGCACTCATCATTGCACCAATCTTATCGAGATAGGGGATTTTGTCCTTTAGTAAAAAGAAACTAAGGATTGTTCCAGCTACTGTTCCAATTGAACTGATAAGAAAAATAAATAATAACCTTCCACTTTCCTTAAATATTTTCTTAAACTTCACATGGAATAATAATAATGGAATTGCTAAAGGAATAATAAACGCCCATACAGCATCGTATACTGGAGATTCTATTGGAATAATCCCCGTATTTGATAAAATAATTGCGCCAACTAATGCTACAATTGCTCCAGATACTCGTGCAGCCCACTGATATTTTTGTTCTAAATAAATACTCATTGCCGCCCAGACGACGATAATTCCCCATAATGTAATATAATCATCTGGTTTAATTAAACTGTTTTCCATCTTATCTCACCCTTTGTCCATATTTTTTATAAAACGACTTGCATTTTCATACGTGATCAATGAAATTTCTTTATCTGTCCAGCCTTTCATTTTTAGTCTTTCCAATAGTCTTGGAATATCGTTTACAGAGTTGAAGTCTTTTGTCACTTCTGTAAAATTGGTTCCCATATCATGTTCGGATAAGTAATCCATAAAATCAAAACCTAATGCAACATGTTCCATTCCAACTAAATGGGTAACATATTCGATATGCTCAATATACCGATCTAAATTTGCGTCATCCTTGGCAATAAATTCTGCATATGCATTCATTCCAATAATTCCATTTCTCTCGGCAATTGCTTTTAGTTGTTTATCTGTTAGATTTCTCTCATTAGGACATAGAGTAAAAGCATTACTATGAGATGCGAAAATTGGATAAGCGTCCAATTCATAAAGATCCCAAAATGTTTGTTCATCCAAATGAGAAACGTCGATAAGCCAATTTCTATTCATCATTTCGGAAACAATAGCTTGTCCAGCCTTTGTCAAACCAACCTTTGCTTTAGTGTTACCGTTATTGGCACCACTCGCAAAATCGTTTACTTCATTCCAAGCTAAAATGCCTGTACGAAAACCCATGTCATGCAATGTGTCAAAATAAGTTTTAGTATTTTGCTCTGTTAATGGATTGACGGCTTCTGAAATAAAACTCATCCCTTCAATTCCTAAGAAAACATTGATTATGTTAGATGAACTCTTCCTATCATTAGACGACTTACATAGATGAATATGTTTTGACTCCGCAATATCGTCCATAGCATACGCAACAATTTCTTTAAACCTGTCCCATCTGTTATGTTTATACTTAGGTTCAACCCAAACGACACAGATTATCGCTTGAACATTATTATGTTTTAAATTTGGATAATGAATCCGATCAAATACATTTCTTTCACCCGCCTCTCTTCTTATGGCAATATCTGTTAGTATGTCTGAATGTAGGTCAAAAACAGCCATAATTAATCTCCCTTCTTAGAAAACTTGGCATTTACCAAGCTTTTTATGGCGAAAGTCTTAGTTGCACTAATACAGTAAGTTTTATTCTTTTTTATCTGCTTAATGCGAAAGCCTTTACATTTTCATATATTATAATTTATTTCATATAGTAAATCAATCTTTAAAATCTTATGAATATGATAGGATAGTAGGGATAAAAAAAAATAATCCATACACGCTCAGTGCATAAACACTGAGCGTGTATAGAAAATTCTGTCCATGTCCGACTGAATAAACTCACTTTTTTCTTTGAATCAAATTTATAAGATGAATCTTCGCACGATTTGATGGTGTTTCTCCACGGGTATATGGTGATTTTTCGTGATTATTTGGCGGTTCTTCACGATTTAATGGCGCATCTTCGCGATTATATGGCGAATGTCCGCGATTTGATGGTGCATCTTCGCGATTTGATGGCGATTCTCCACAATTTGATGGCACACCTCCCGTGACCATGGTTCGATGGCGGTTCTCACTTAGATTCATTAATATTTTAGTTTCTTCCTATTTATTTTTGGCCATCTAAATTTTGGTACATACTTTATCATTGTGTCAAAAATGACTCCCCACTGTTCTTCCGTTAACATCGATACAGGATGTTCATTTTTCATCTTGAGAGTCCTTTTTAATTGCTTCATTTGACGAGATGTGAATATTCCCCTTAAGGCGACATCAATTGGCACTCTTGGTTCCTTAAATGCGTAATCCACAAGTCCCCAAAAAATAATATAATCAGTAGTAGGTACAGTTGGTGTCTTTTTCCTGTTAATAAACACCATAGCTGAATCTACCTTTGGTGGAGGTGAAAAATTCTTTCTTGAAATTCCTTTTACGATTCGAATATCAAACCACATTCTCCAAGCAATCACGTTAGGATCCTTTACATTTTTAGATGTAAACCTTTTAGCTGCTCCCTTTTCCATCACAATAACCCCTCTTTGGAAATTACTTAATGGATTATGAAGAAGCTTCTTTAGTATCGGTGTTGTAATCGCATAAGGAATATTAGACACTACCATAAACTTCTCTTTTGGTAAATATATTTTTAATATATCATGATGAATGATCGTAACATTTGGGCTATTGGTCATTTTTTTCTCTAAGGTTTTTACAAACTTATGATCTAGTTCTACTGCTATCACTTTTTTAGCTCTTTGAGTGAGAATTTCAGTTAAAGCGCCTTTACCAGCCCCTAATTCTAACACGATGTCTTGTTTACCTATCTTCGCTTGATCAACAATTTCCTTGAGTAACCTCTTATTATGCATTAAATGCTGACCTAAAAAATTGGGGAGTTTTCTTTGACTTACCTTTTTTCTATAAGACTGACGATTTCTTTGCATGTTTTTCTTCCCTTCAAAATAAAAATCACAAGCAATCTGCTTGTGATCAGAGTAAAGGGAAGAAACCCATCCTTATCAAGTAATGGTTTGAAAATTAATTATCCAAAAAGATCGTAGCCCGAGAAATCACGTTTTTATAAACGTTTGAAACTTATGAAGTATTTTCCGATTTCGCACAAGTGTCATATCACCACGTATAATGGATGTGTTTACTTAACGACATTTATCTCCCACCAATAAAGTGAGAGTTTTCAAAAATTGTGCAGGAAAATTAGACAAAAAGAAAGAAAGGTAGAGCAATCCACCTTTCCAATCATTTACATATGATGGTTTGTCAAATTAAGTGCAACAGTTCTTTCTGAAACACTTCGTGTGTAGTTTTCCAATTTAAACATTTTCTTGGCCTATTGTTGATTAGTG
>NZ_QJJQ01000015.1:0-26123 GCF_003201975.1 Pseudogracilibacillus auburnensis
CGCATTTACTATTCGTCCTTTTAGTTCTTTACTCTTGGCGAATTTTACAAAGCCGAGTTTAGGTAATTTTAAGCGGTTTTTGTGCACGGAAATATGTTGTTCACATTTTTCGTTGTGTAACTTTGAATGGAGTTGTTTTTACTTTTGAATTTAGGTTTATTTGTTTGTTTTTTGAAAAAGCGCGAAAAGGAATCAGAAAGATTTTTCAAAGATGATTGGAGGGCAACGCTGTCTACTTCTTTCAGCCAGTTGGTTTCTTCGTTCTTTTTCATGTGAGGGAGCATAGTAGCACAAGCGTGATAAGTTAATCCTTTGCCCGTATTTCTGTACGTTTCATTCCACAAACTCAAAAAATGGTTAAAGACAAAACGTGAACAACCGATAGTTTTAGCGATTAGAATCTGTTGGGCTTGATTCGGATAGATTCTAAAGCTAGATGCTTTATGTCGCAACACGTAACTCACCTCATTTCTTTTTTTGATTTTGAATGTACTGTCGTATCTGTTCTTCTGTATTTTCACTTTACAGTAGCCACGAAGTAACTAGGATTCCATAGATGACCACCCCAAAGATGTTGTTTTAGTTCTGGATGTTTTTTAAATTGTAGTCGTGCAGACACACCTTTAAAAGCTTTTACAATACTTGGAATGTGATGTTGGGGTTTGCAGTCTATTAGTAAGTGGATGTGATCTAGATCAGACTCCATTTCTACAATCTGAATGTCATTATCTATTGCAATTTGTTTTAATAACGTTTTCACATCCGTATCTATTTGGACCGTGCAAAATATCATGACGATATTTAACACACCAAACTAAATGGTATTGAATCGAATAGACGTAACCACGTCCGTAATGTATGTCAGACATTGAAAACACCTCAAATATACTTTAACATATGCACAATTACATATCGATACGTAAAAACATTTAGAAATATATTTTAGTTAACATATGTCGATTGAATAACATAGCCAAGGCTGTGCTTCAATCGAAGCCGATTCATCCCACGAAATCACGGGTATGCTCGGCTAATTGATAAAAAAAGCGATGTTCAAAATAAACTTTATAAGGCTTATCTATTTCATTTCTCAAAAAAATTCCTAGTTCATGTTGTAAAGAAAGTTCATTCTAAATTTCGATAGAGTCATTTTCTATTTGACCAAAAACAATTGTATGTATTTATCTATATTCATCTAATTTCTTCCTGTCAGGATAACCAACTTTTGTATTTAAAAAAATCTCCCCACTCAGGACGTAGGGAGACGAACTTCTGCTATTCTAGCTTTTCCGGATTCTCTAAGTACGCAATCAATGTTTGTAAAAATCTTGCGGCAGGAGCACCATCTATCATTTGATGATCAAATGTTAAACTTAGTGGTAATCTCTTTTTTTCTGTTACTTGTCCATCCTCAAGTACTAAGTGGGATTCAATTTTTCCAAGTCCCAGAATTGCAACTTCAGGTGGATTAATGATTGGCGTGAAAAAGTGGATTCCAAATGCGCCTAAGTTCGTGACTGTAAATGTGCTTCCGGATAAATGTTTTGGATTGATATTTTTGTCATGTACAGATCGAACCAATTCACTTACCACTTCATCTAGTTCGGCTAACAAATACTGTCCGGCATTTTCCACTACTGGAACAAATAGCCCTTCCTCCGTATCTGTTGCCACTCCTAAATGGACCTCTTCACTCTGTTTCCATACTTCATTTTCGTACGTACCATTCATATATAGATGTTCTTTGATCGCCCGAATGACAGCGTACAAAATCCAACTGTTCCAGCTCATCTTTTTCTTACTATCCCGCTTTATTGCGAGCTTTGTCACATCAGCATAAGCGGTTTCCGTTAGTTGGGCACTATTTTGGAGGCTTTCCTTCATCCGGGTCGCAATTGTTTTCCGAATACCTGCTAATTTTTCACCCGGGTCTGACCCACCAAGTTCTGCAAAATGACGAATATCTTTTTCTGTAATTTTTCCGCCATTTCCGGATCCTTGAACTTTCGTTAAATCTATCTTCAGATCTTTTGCTAGTTTTCGGAGACGCGGAGGTACTCTTACGAAGGAACGTTCAGCAGGTTCCTTTGCAATGATAGCTGCCACGGCAGATTCAGAGATTACTTTACTTGACGTTTCCGCTCCCTCTGCTGCAATAATCCCTAAAACATCCCCGACAGTTGCTACCTCGCCTCGTTTCACAATAATTTTCTCTAAAATACCTTCCTCTTCTGCTTCTAATTCACTAACTGCTTTTTCTGTCTGGACTTCAACCAAAACATCACCTTTTTGGACCACGTCCCCTTCTTGTTTATGCCAAAATATGATTGAACTTTCTTCATAGTTTTTATCTATTCTTGGAAGTAGTATTTCTGCCATGATTTTTGCACTCCTTGAAAGCTATTATTCTTCTAGCATTTCTTTTACTGCTTCATAGATTTTATCCGCACTTGGAACAACAAACTGCTCCAGTGGACGACTGTACGGAATTGGAACGTCTGGAATTGCCAGTCTTTTGATCGGTGCATCAAGATCATATAATGCTTCCTCGGCAACAACGGCGCTAATTTCCGCTGTCATTCCGTACGATAAATAATCTTCATCAACGACGAGTAGTCGATGCGTTTTCCGAACCGATTCCAAAATAGTCTCCTTATCAAGTGGAACAAGCGAACGTAGATCAATAACTTCGACATTTATACCTTCTTTCGCCAGTCTCTCAGCAGCTTCTAGTGCATAGACGGTCATCATTTGAATGCCAACAATGGTAACATCCGCGCCTTCTCGAGCAACTTTCGCCTTTCCTAACGGCACTGTATAAGCTTCTTCTGGAACATGTCCGACAGATGCATCCAGTTGGTCCATCCACCCTAAACCTTGCAGTGTCTTATGGAACATAAACACAACCGGGTCATCATCACGAATTGCCGATGTCATCATCCCTTTTAAATCATGCGGGGTTGTTGGTGCGACCACTTTCATGCCGGGTAGATGGGCAAATGTTGCGTAAAGCGTCTGTGAATGCTGTGCGGCATCATTATACTCTCCACCTACCGCAGTCATCAGCACCATCGGCATTTTCACATTTCCCCCGGACATATACGGAATTTTTGCCATATGGTTATAAATTTGATCCATACAAACACCGTAAAAATCAACGAACATTAACTCCGCAATGGGACGCATACCTTCTGCTGCCGCCCCAATTGCCGCTCCGATAAATGCAGTTTCAGAAATCGGCGTGTCCATAACACGTTCTGGTCCAAACTTGTCCAACAGCCCTTCCGTCGAACCAAAAATTCCCCCATACTTTCCGACATCTTCACCCAATACAAATACGTCATCATTTTTTTCCATTTCAAGCGCGATCGCCTCGGCCATCGCTTTATTTCCAGTCAATAAACGCTGTTTTTTTGCAGTTTCCATTACGTGATCCTCCTTCATCTTTTTAAGGCGTTATTAGAAAATTTTCTTTATCACGCAATCCTTTATGGTTGCACGTATGCAAGTCAAAAAAGTTTCATCTTTTTTAACTGCTAAAAAGATCTTCCAGTGCCGCTTCAGGCTTAGGATACTCACTTTCTCTTGCAAACTGATATGCTTCATCGACTAATGTTTTCACACGGTTTTCACGTTCTGTAAGTTCCGCTTCGTCAGCTAATCCTTCTAATAAAATATATTCTTTCAGCCTGCCGATCGGATCTTTTTCACGCAAAGTAGGAACTTCATCTTCTCCGCGATAAAGTTCTGGATCTCCTTGGAAATGTCCAAGAAAACGATATGTTTCAATTTCAATAATTGTCGGCCCTTCCCCATTTCGTGCTCGCTCGACGGCGCGCTCCGATACTTTATACATTTCCATTGGATCGTTGTCTTCCACTCGCTCTCCAACGATTCCATAAGCAGGTGCACGTAAATGGTTCGACTCTACTGCTGTTGCTGCATCTTTTGGCACCGAAATTCCGTACTGATTATCCTCTACAACGACAATGACAGGCAAGTTCCATAAAGCAGCTAAATTCAATGATTCATGAAAGGCACCTGAGTTTGCCGCACCTTCTCCAATAAAAGCGACGGCAACTGCATCTGTCCCCCTCTTTTTCGCAGCAAGTGCCGCGCCTACAGCTTGTGGAATCCCGGCCCCAACGATCCCACTGCATGCAAATTTCACATTTGGATCAAATAAATGCATATGCCCGCCTTTACCTTTTCCAAGACCTGTTTCTTTTCCGAACATTTCTGCTGTCATTCTATTTAAATCTACTCCTTTTGCAATCGCATGATGGTGTGGACGGTGCGGGGAAGCGACTGTATCTTCTTTCGTCAAGTGTGCACAAATCCCAACTGCTGCAGGTTCTTGTCCATTCGACAAATGCATCTCTCCCGGAACCGTTCCAGCCCCAATATTAAAAGCAGGAGTTTTTCCTTCCATATAGACCTCTTCCATCGTCTCTTCATAATGTCTAATCTTAACCATCATTTCGTACATCCATAATAACTTCTCTATCGGAATACCCATTTTGTTTCCTCCTTTTTCGTCATACAGAGTACACAGGGAACATTACGACACTCAGAAATCGATTAGGTATATATTTTTTCATCATCTCCTTTATGGGAAAAGTGAATGATAGCGCTTACTTACCTTTCATCATACTAAATAGACAACATGCTTGCAATACAGCTTCATGTAATTTCATCCAAACTTCATTACATTATTTTGATTAACGTACAATTTTGTTTCTAAATCGTGAATTCGTATTAGAGCGAGGTTGGATTTTCATTTCGACTTGGTCATTCTCACTCTGATTCGTACGCTTTCAACTAAAAAAAGCCCCTATCCATAAGAACAAGGGCTACAAATTATATTTCTTCCACTAATCTTGCAACAGCTTTACCACAACTTTTACATTTGCCTTCAAGCAATACGCCATGGGGATCATCGCGCAAGGAATAATCCACTATTGTTGTAACAAAACAATCGCTACAAAATACATTTTCAATAATTTTTCGCTGGAGATCTTTAGGGACTTGGTTCCACTTCTTTGCAGCTTTCACATCAATAATCGCCATAACATTTCCCCTTTTCTTTCATCGTTTTACATATTTTCGAACGTGCATTGACTTTCCACCCGTTACGGTGCAGAAGATACGATTCAAGTGCTGACTTATTACACTAGTTTGGATCATCGTTTCTATTCTTTTCCGCTCCTACTATATGGGCACAAATTCAAAGCTACTTCTAATGTATAAATAGTGTAAAACAAAATCTTTGTGTCTGCAACGTCCAAAGTATCCTCATTACCAATTGGTTTATGTGCCTTGTATAGGTTTTGTATGAGTGCAGTTCCAATTTACAGAAACTCCAAGTAAATATCATTTCATTTTATAGAAGAAAAATGAAATTTTGATGGAAAAGCAACAGCACCTTCTCATTTGATGAAAAGGTGCTGGTTGGTCATTGGAATACCTAGATGAACATATGATTGTTTTTGCTCCATCAAGATTTTCTGATCCAAAGAAAAAATCTCGACTTGCAAGTTTTACTCCCTTTCATATCCCCCTTTAATGACAAAAAACGAGCCCCGAATAGTTCCAGCTAGTTTAGACTTTTGCCTAGCAAACTTAAACTTTCCTTCTAATTCTTTTGGTACCTCCATCCCTTCGGACAGCTTCAGACCAACGGCCCGTTTTTTAGGATCATCAACTGTATACATGACGTTGATCCCAAGCCCATCCTCATAAAAGACGAAAGTCCATTTGATATTTTCGACTTGAAAACGCGACGTTTCTAAAGGTTTGGCCGCAAACTCAATCTTACGTTCTTCCTTCAAAATTCGGTTCACATCCTCAAGAGTTTTCTGGCTTTCGCTAGCTGGGACTACCGTAAATTCATGCTTATATTTGTTCATAAAGTAACGGGCCTCATTAGCACGTAAACCAGCAAGCGCATCCGCTACAGGGGAAGACTCTAAACCAACCGTAGACACATTTTTAAAATCAACGATATAGGACAATTCCATTCCTCCTACTATCTCTTTATTTCTTAACAACAGGAATCCACATTTCACCAAATACAACGCCGTTTCTCTCGCCCATCACAACTGCTGCATTTGGTCCACCAACATAGGCATAATCATTTACAGCGGCTAATGCTTCACCAAAGGCAATGCCAGTAAGTGTGAGATGCAATTCATCGGACGTCTTCGCTTCCCCTTTCACAACTAGGTAATCCCCCTTAGGAAATTGGATAACTCTAGATGCTTCTGGTAGGGATTCCTCTGTCATAACGCCAGCATAATGCATCATCTTGTTATTCACCGCTTCATTCACGGCAAATATGTAATCATTTATAGCTATAGCTTTTAAGGTGTCTAGCGTTCCATCTTCTTGGACGGTCTGCCAAAAGTCTACCTTTTCCTTGTTTATCCCAGCAAAATCTGTGTAATCGCTCGTAAGCTCAGTTCCAATACCTAAAACGGTAAAGCCGTCTTTTTCTTCTATCGTATAATCTGCCATATTCAAAACCTGCCTTTTTTTAAAATGTATCAAATGATTTATCTTTTCACTTGATGGGTTTATAATAACTTTAAATCATGTCAAAAAATGATACTATTTAGGAGACTCCAATGAAAAAAGTTGAACGAATTAATGTTATTATGAGGTATATCAACAACCGTGCCCACTTTACCATTTCTGAAATTATGCAAGAATTTAATATCTCTCGTTCGACAGCTATTAGAGATATTAGAGAAATCGAAGCTATGGGGATGCCACTTGTCGCTGAGGTTGGAAGGAATGGAGGTTACTTTGTCATGAACAACTCTGTCCTGCCCACTATTCGCTTTACCGATGATGAGATCAAAGCTCTTTTTATTGCCTTTATGGCAACGAGAAATCAACAACTCCCTTATCTAAAGATTCGTCAGTCTTTAGCTGAAAAATTACTAGGCCTTATCTCAGAAAGCCAGCAAGATGATCTAGTTTTTTTAAATTCAATCTTACTTTTTGAAGGGAGCAACCCCAATAATCCCGACTTACTTGAGTTGTCAGATCTACCTCATCCTATGTTAGAAAAACTCATCCAAACCCTTCTTTTGGATAGCCATTTATTGATTACCACGAAAGTAAAAAAGGAGTTAAAGACTTATCCAATTTATCTCTTGCACCTTTATCATGAAAAAGGTCTCTGGCTGCTAGAGGGCTTTGACTTAAAAGCTGAAAAAAGACAGTTTTTCCCTGTCGACAATCTGACGGAAGTCAAACCATACCTTCCGAAAAAAAGATTAAGTAGGAAAAAGGTTTTAGAAAAGCTAAGTAAGCAGGAAAAAGTTATAAACCTTGTCCTTGAACTTGGTCCAAAGGCGATAGCCCAGTTCAAAAAATACCATCCTTTAAACATTTCCATTTCCTATACAAATCCTTACCAAACAACAGCCGTTCTAAAGACTTTTATCCATGTTCATCATCCCGAAGAATTGGCCGAAATAACAAATTGGATTTTGTTCCTAGGTGGGGATATCAAAGTCAAGGAAATGCCAAAAGAAGTCTTAGAAGGACTGCAAAAGAGATTAAGCTTATTCTGTCCATAAGCAGTGCTAATTAAAACCTAAATAATGTTGATTTTGTCCGTTGCCTTTATTTTTGCATTCCTAGAAAAGATAAAGGGTTCTGCACGTAAGAAACCCTTTAACCGAGCAAATTAATTACTCCATTTAACCAGTATTTTCACGATTTATGAAATGGGGAGTCCTGTTATTACGAACGTATGCCAGAATATGTATGATAAGGCTTACTAGTAAATGATGGGGGGTAAAAGCGTGTAAGTAGCACATTCATCTTAAAATATATTTTCAAAAATCACAAAAAAGTGCTTTAGTGTGTATTTCTTAAGCTAACATAATCCATCGTTATTCATTTAGATATCACCCCAAAAATCACAAAAATTAGTCACTTCAATTCCGACTCTCTATTAAGCCAATACATCTCTTATGATATGACATTATTTGGCTATTGTGTTTTCTGTTTTCCCATGCTTCTTTCGAATGACTATGACACATAAACTTGCAAATAAACATAATATACCTGCTCCAACAAAAGCGCTTGTATATGAATAATAGCGTTCAAAGATAACTCCTCCACCAAATGCAGCGACAGCAGCACCTATTTGATGAGCAGCGAATATCCAACCATAAATGATGACGCTTTTCTCCAAACCGAATACATTTCTAGCAATATTAATTGTTGGTGGTACTGTGGCAATCCAATCCAAACCGTAAAAAATAGCAAAAATAATCAGTAAAGTAAATGAACCTTCAAAAAGAGCAATTGGTAAGAAGACTAATGAAATTCCTCGTAATGTATAATACCAAAACAGCAACCAACGATTATCAAAACGATCAGATAACCATCCAGATAGAGTGGTCCCTACTAGGTCAAAAATTCCCATAAAAGACAACATGGATGCTGCTGTTACCGCTGCAAATCCAAATCCTATACAATATGAAACAAAGTGAGTACCAATTAATCCTGAAGTAGATAACCCGCATACAAAGAAACTACCAGCAAGTAACCAAAATTCTTTGTAGGAAAAAGCATCAAATAAAACCGATATCGCTAATCGAAAAGGGTTTCGATCTATCTGATTATTTTCTAGTTCTGTAGAATGAACTGTCGCTCCACCATATGGAGATATGCCAATACTTTTTGGTGATTCCTTCATGAAAAATGTGATTAATATGATTGTTAGGATGCTTAACATCAAGATAAGGGAAAGAGAAATACGCCAATTGCTTTTTTCTACAATATAAGCAACAACAGGAAGTAATAGTAATTGTCCCGTTGCTGTGCTTGCTGTGAGTACTCCTACGGCTAAACCCCTACGTTTTACAAACCAACGATTCGCTATGATTGGACTAAGAACTGTTAAGAATAAGGAGGATCCTCCACCGATTAGAATGCCCCAAAGTAAAACTAAATGCCACGTCTCTGTCATAAATAAAGAAAAGAATAAACCAGTCATAAGTGTTCCCATAGATAGTAAAATCATTTTTTTAAGACCGATAATTTGTACAAGCGCACCCATAAAGGGCCCTAATAAACCATACATTAATAAACTCAATCCAAATGCAAAAGTTATCGTGCTGCGGTTCCAGTCAAAATCATTTTCGAAGGGAATGACAAAAACTCCAGCTGAAGAACGAATAATGCCAGCAACAATAATAGAAAAGAATATAAGGCATAAAATAACCCAACTATAGTGTAATTTTTTCATATTAGAAATCCTCCACGAACGGGTATATACCCTCTTTTGTTAGCATTTTTTAATACCTTATAGTGTTTTTAATAATGCTAATAAATGATTAGCATTTTCTTCTCCACCTAACTTATCTTCCATGTTTTTTTGTGCCTGAACCCACAGAATGTTTCCTTTTTCAAGTATATCAAGACCTTTAACCGACAATGAGACCGACATTTCTCTTCTGTCTTTAGCTGAGGTAAAAGTAACTAAACCCATTTTTTCTAAAACCTTCAGATTTCGTCCAGCTGTTGAACGATCCAATTCACACACTTCACCAACTTTAGTAATGGAGAGTTTATGATATCGATTAATCCTTCTCAACATACTATATTGTGCGACATTAATGCCCAATGGCTTAAAAGTAGCATTATAAGATCCACTCACTCTTCGTGCAGCAGTCCGTAAATTAATGCAATAGCACTCATTAAGATTTGTCATATTTTAGCCTCTTTATCATATTTTAATAATACTAGTATATACCCGTAAATAGAAGTAGGCAATACTTTCTAAGTTTCTTTGTTTCCAATTTCCTGTAGCTAATATAGAACACAAACTAAACATACGAAAAGCTATGTTTAGAGAAAAAATGTTATTGCTGGTTCAAGATAAATCTTGAATGCAATATTATATTGAAAGGAAAATATACAAGGTAGAGTATTGACATGAAATAAACATTACCCTGAAGTACTGTTAGGTAAAAAGATAACTGCCCGCAATTTCAAAAGAAGTGACTCATTTCCCTTTATATGTAAGCCGTAAAGTGGCTTACACCTGTCCTCTTCCCATCCAACAGCTATATAACTTTTAATTATTGGATGCTATTAATAAATAATATAATTTATTAAGCACCTTAATAAAACTATTATTCTATATAATTGGTATAATCAATATGGAAGAGATGTGTTACTAAGTTAGGCTTTGGCTTGCAACACTCTTAAGCAGAAGCGCATACATCCTTTCTTTAAATATAAGGGTATAAGGAAGGTAGAAATGAGCAACGGACAAGTGAAACAAACAGACGTTATTTTAATTGGTGCTGGAATTATGAGTGCAACTTTGGGGGCTTTATTGAAAGAGTTAGTACCGGAATGGAAAATCAAAGTGTTTGAACGACTAGAAAACCCAGGAGAGGAAAGTTCAAACGAATGGAATAATGCCGGTACAGGACATGCTGCACTATGTGAATTAAACTACACTCCTGAAAAGGATGGATCTGTAGATATAAGTAAAGCAGTTAATATTAATGAACAATTTCAAGTTTCAAAACAGTTTTGGTCTTATCTTGTAAAAAACAACTTAATACGTGATCCACAAGACTTTATCATGCCATTACCTCATATGAGTTTAGTGCAAGGGGAAGAAAATGTACAGTATTTGAAGAAGCGGTTTGAAGCGCTATCAAATAACCCATTATTTGAGGGAATGGAATTTTCTGATGTTCCAGAAAAGCTAAAAGAATGGATTCCACTTATCATGGAAGGTCGTACTTCAAGTGAACCGATTGCTGCAACCAAAATTGACTCTGGAACAGATGTTAACTTTGGTGCTTTAACACGTGTATTGTTTGATCATTTACAAAATAATGACGTCGAACTATATTATAAACATAATGTATTGGAAATTAGCCGAGCAAGTGACGGTTTATGGGATGTAAAAGTAATTCATTTAGAAAGCGGAAGAGTCCAACACCATAGAACAAAATTTCTTTTTATTGGTGCAGGTGGTGCTAGTTTACCATTATTACAACAAACAGATATTCCTGAATCAAAACATATTGGAGGATTCCCAGTAAGTGGACTATTCCTAGTATGTAACAAACCAGAAATTGCCGAGCAGCATCATGCAAAAGTATATGGTAAAGCAAAAGTCGGTGCTCCGCCAATGTCTGTGCCACATCTAGATACAAGGTATATTGAAAACAAAAAATCCTTATTATTTGGACCTTTTGCTGGCTTTTCGCCAAAATTCTTAAAAACGGGATCAAACTTTGATTTGTTTGGTTCCATTATGCCAAATAATGTGTTTACGATGTTGGCAGCAGGATTTAAAGAAATGAAATTAACAAAGTATTTAATTCAGCAAGTGTTATTATCACATGAAAAACGTATAGAGGAATTACGTGAGTTTATCCCAAATGCTAAGGCCGAAGATTGGGATATTGTCGTAGCAGGGCAACGTGTCCAAGTAATCAAAGATACGGAAGCTGGCTTAGGGACACTTCAGTTTGGTACAGAAATTGTCACTGACGCTGACGGTACGATAGCGGCATTACTCGGAGCTTCACCAGGCGCTTCTACTGCCGTTCAAGTAATGCTAGATATACTCGAAAAATGCTTTCCACAACAAATAGATGAATGGGAACCAAAAATGAAAGAAATGATTCCTTCTTATGGTAAGTCTCTAGTTGAGCATCCTGGACTTTTAAAAGAAATTGATGCTACAACAGATGAGATACTTGAATTAGAAGGAATTAGCCAAAAAGATTCCAACAATAACCGTAAGCTACAAGAAGCATAAATTGCCGAAAAATAATTTATTGGAAAAGGTGAAAAAAAGAAAAGACGGGTTCAAATTAAAACTCTCGTCTTTTTCTTTTAACTTTTCTATCACATTCAATTATAAGTCATAACTATCTTGTAATAATTCTATTAATTTATACTTCTAAAAAAGTCTCTATGTTATAGAAAAAAAAACATTAGTTTAAAGGATGATTTATAGGGATTTACCATATCTCAGCAAATATTTAATCGTCCCGTATATAACTACCATACCTTTATTACTTTTAAATAAAGTTCTCAATCCTACAACTATCTTCGGAATTAATTTCTGGGGCGGGTAAGTCATAAATCTGACCAATTGTATTATTAATTGACATTTAATTTATACCTCCATATGGGGCAAATAAATCTTCAATTTTCTTAATATTGTTATTTGCCTTGTCTAACCCATCCTTTAGCAATTTGCGTTCGAATTTATTTAAATTTGGTTTTTTCAGTGAACCTTCCAATCCTCTTTTAATTTTATTTAATCCCTTATAAGAATCTTTCATTTCTTGCAAGTGATTCCAATAACCCCCACCAGGTTTAGGTACAGGATTACCTTGTAAATCCCGAAGCGTACCTGAAAAATCTTTTTCAGTTAGATGTCCATCAATTATATTATCTAGTATAGAACCTACAAAATTTACCTATATTTTGCAAATAATAAAATTCATTCGGGACAAAAGTAGCCCCCTAAAATAAAAGAAACTTTAATTGGCTAATTGCCTTTCAAGGTTTCTTTTATTTTAGAGGGGAATACTAATTAATCTTTTAATAAATTTTCATTTAAAAATAGTTCGATATCGGGTCTAAAATATCACCATAATTTTACACCCATTATCATTCCATGTTTATAGAGACATTTTAACGGATTATAAAACCTTAAACTTTTATAACTTTGTTAAAATCGGGTCACTTGTTGTAAGCAATTCTATTCCAGTATCAACTCTATCAAATAATAGGAAATGTTTTATGTTGTCTGTTGGTATTGTTCCAGAAATTTGGTATGTAAAGTTATTAAAATAACTTGAATTTTTCAGCATAAATATTCTATTATTTCTAAGGATATCTACTGGCATTTTAGAAACTCTATCAATGAAACCATTTTCAACAGAATATCTTATATCAAAAACATTGTTAAATTGTAATTTAAATTTGTTATTTACACTATTAGAAAAATAAATCTCAAACTCTCTATTGCTACCCTTTATTTCTTCGATTAGCTCAATATCTAAGTTTAACTCATCGTATGAAATTACTTTTTCCATTTTAAGTACCATTCCTTTCGCTGTGCTCAAGGCACAAATAAATAATGAAAGTAATTCTTCCTCCCTAGAAAAGTTGCTTTAATAGTCGGATAAGCAGCTACACTACAAAGCACGGAGAGGTGAGTAGTGCAGTTCCGTACACTTCTTTACTTACGAAATTATTTTTCCGTTCTTTTAAACTATCACCTTAGCTTAGTATCTTATTTAAAAGATTCTTCCCATCCAGTACATTATGAGGGACATTTCCATAGTGGCCATCAAATGCCAATTGGTATTTTGATGAAAATGACACGTAGTTTGATAGATCAAATTGATTAAATTTTGTTTCAGCCAGTATGTTCCTTGTTTTTGACATCGTACAAGCAGTTTTTGATAATTTATTGGAAATTTTCGTCATCGTTCCAGGGACTTTTATTGCTGCACCTGCACCTTTCTATGAATTTTCATCACTGATAAAATCTTTTACGTTGTCCATTAGCGCATTTTGCTTAATCGTTGAATTACCATAAACCTTTTTCCACACTTCTCCATATGCGATATCTATCCACCGTAATCGACTAGTATCCCACTACCACATACTTTACTTCTAAAGAAAAAAAGGTGAGCATACAGCTCTTGCAAGCCCACCCTGTCTATTTCTTTTTATTCCTCAGGATCCTCATATAAATTATCCAAGAATTCATTAATATCATTTGCTAAAAAATACATATTACTCATATCATCTGGATCTTCCGGTTCTTGTTCATGATCCCAAAAATAAATTTTGTCGTAATAAGGTTCTTCCGTACCTAAACATATAACATTGCCTGCTGGATCATCCGCTATTGGTATAAAGCCCTTAGGAAGTTTAAATTCATATATATCGATAACTTTCTCTAAGTTATCGTACATATCACCTATTCCATTAAATACATTTAAAACACTATTTCCCATTTTTCCATAAATAGAAAATATACTTTCGTTCGGATATCCACCATTCCATTTAAGTAAGAATTCAGTGTACTTTTTTGTTAATTTCACGCCATTGTCTATTTCAAACTGCTTAATTTCTTCTATAGTTAGTTTCTTATGAGAACCTTCAATTTTGACCATATTTAAATCCTCCCTTATTTTTTTCCATTAACTGTTGATACTCCTCCTGTATGAGTAAATTGGTTGTAAATATCTTTATCTACTAGAATCATCGTTTTCCCATCTTGATGATGATGCCAGATATATCCCACGGGTGGCTTATCTAATGCTGGTACTGGAGGATTAGAATCTTTATTTAATCCTGCCTCTAAATTAGCATTTTTATAATCAGCCGGACGATTTGTTGGGTTTGCAATTTCAATTTGAACTGGTTTTACAGAAGGATGGGCATATTGTGTGAAATCTGGATAACCATTAGGGTACCTTACAGTTTGTCCTTTCTTATTTGAATATACCCAAGTACCATCTTCATCAATTTTCACTGTACCGCCTTTCTTTGTCCATTTATCAGGGGCTGGCGAATATGACGGTTTAGTGGCAAGCTGTTCTTTTGTAAATTGGACTTTTAAATTACTCTTACCCGTATTCCCAAAATACCTCACCGAATCAAAAATGTTCTGGTTTTTATTTTGCACCTGATTTAAAAGATTCTTCCCATCTAGTACATTATATGGGACTTTCCATAGTAACTATCAAATGCCAATTGGTATTTTGGTGAATATGACACGTAGTTTGATAGATCAAATTGATTAAATTTTGTTTCAGCCAGTATGTTCCTTGTTTTTGACATCGTACTAGCAGTTTTTGATAATGTATTGGAAATTTTCGTCATCGTTCCAGGAGCTTTTATTACTGCACCTGCACCTTTAAGACCAATGACTTCAATCCCCAACTGATCCTAGCGCATAAGTGGACCAGCGGGCTCGGCTTCATGAGGTAGAATACATAAAATAGGCCATACGTTTTAAAGGTGTTGTATGTATTATGTAGAACATCATATGGAACTTACAAGGTTTATCTCTATTCCTTAAATAATAAAAAGTTTATTCTGCGCTAGGTAGCCCCTAAAAAAACCTTGAAAGGCACTTAGCCAATCAAGGTTCATCATATCACCCAATAAAATCAACACTTAATCTATCCACCCGAATTTGTACGTTTTGATTATGAAGATATCCATAGTCGAAAAGAAATTCACTATCTACCTCAAATAATATGCCTGCGTCTATATTACCAGTATCAATATTCAAAGTACCTCTAATAAAATACGAAAAACTATCTCCTATCTGCTCAATACCTTTTTCATCTGAATCAATCTTAGAAATTACGAAGTCATCAAGTATAGCGAATTCCATTTCAACTAGGTATTGTCCTCCTTGATTTATCTCAAAAGGACAGTTATTGATAAAAGCAACCACTCTTTGTCCATTAATTTCAAGTACAGCTTCTTCTTCAATTAAAGGACTTAATTCTATTAATTTTGCAGTATATTGCATGAAAGGCCACCTCCTTATTCCATAGGGTTAATTGTCTTATCGCGTTTATTGTTATTTAGCAATTTCCATAAATCCTTACCGCGTTTGACATGATACGTTGTAACATCACCATTGGCATTTGTTCCTACAAACTCAAATTTTGCTTCCCCCTTACGAGAGTTACCCATAAACCTCACGTAACCTGTTCGAGTTTCACCCCTATATTGATATCTTACCTTTGTGCCACTGCTCATAACATCTCTAGCACCTTGCATATATTCATCTGCATTATTATAATCACCATGGAATTCATTGTTTTTAACGGCATGTTTTTCGTAATGAGACTCTAGTAAATCCCTAGAAGCAAAATTCTTATTGGCAAAGTTACCCGTACCCTTATTATTCAAATTTCCCCTAAATTCAAAAATGTTCTGGTTTTTATTTTGCACCTGATTTAAAAGATTCTTCCCATCTAGTACATTGTATGGAACATTTCCAGAGTAACTATCAAATGCCAATTGGTATTTTGGTGAATATGAGACGTAGTTTGATAGATCAAATTGATTAAATTTCGTTTCAGCCAGTATGTTCCTTGTTTTTGACATCGTACTAGCAGTTTTTGACATTGTATTGGAAATTTTCGTCATCGTTCCAGGGGCTTTTATTGCTGCACCTGCACCCTTAAGACCAATGACTTCAATCCCAACTGAACCTAGCGCATAAGTAAACCAGCGGGCACGACTTTCATTATCTCCATGAACGACATCCTTCATATAAGACTTTGTAATAGCAATCCCTATATAGGTGGATAATTCCATACGTAGTCCAATTTGGTTTGGCTGCATAGCTGTCGCAAATAGAGCAACACTAGAAAGAACACCCATTGGATTAGTGAAAAGTTCAATGACTCCTTCAACGATATCTGTCCCTATATCTACTAGCCCAAGTCCAACACCTTTATATGAATTTTCATCACTGACAAAATCTTTTACGTTGTCCATTAGCCCATTTTGCTTAATCGTTGAATTACCATAAACCTTCTTCCACACTTCTCCATATGATCCCATTTCAAAAGCATTCAGGGCTTTATAATTTGGAATGGCTGCATCATTTTTAAATGAAATGGTCATATCACTTAAATAATTCTTTAATAATTGAAGATCTTTTTCAACATTGCTTAACGCCTTCGTTCCCGTATGATCAACTTCGTAAAGTCCTTCCATAACAGTTGTTATTTTCTTATGCCCTTGCGCTAAATATTGACTTAACTCCAACATACTCATCTCATCAAGAGAAATCAAATCATTTATATGGCTGAGTTCCAAATTAATTTCCTCAATTAAATCATTAGTCATTATCTCGGTTGTGTCTAATCCGTCTCTTAATTTTCCATCCATAAAGTCTTGGTCAATATATCCATGATTGTTCGGTTCAAATGCTTGAATCGAACCCTTTATTCCATCTAGCACCTTTGCATAATCTGTTAACGATTGATGAAGTAAGATGAGAATAGGTTGGTGAATTTGATTGTAAAAGGAACGAATCGACTCTCCTGTTCTTCCTTTTAATTCTGCATCTAATTCTGTTACGCCCCGAACCGCACGTTGTAATGCCGTAATTTGACTATGCAATGTTTCAATCTCTGAGTGAATCGATTGGATACCTTTATGTAATGAGTTAACATCTAAAACTTTCACATCAAGCCTCCTCTGTAAAAATTCATTTATCCATCGTTACAATTACCGACTTTTTATCATGAAGGTAGCTATGTTTTCATCCATTTTTGCTATTGCTTCAACCGTTTCATTCGTTACTTCGATATTATTCAGTAATAAAGCCTGATATTGTTGTATAAGAGATGCATATGTCTTATTTATGTCACCAATCTTTTCTACAAGGTCCATTTGGTTATTTCTACTTATCTCTTTTGAAAATGGGGTTTTAAGCGTTTGGGCTGAGGAAGACAAGGCTGAAAGAGCTTGATTTACTGGATCTTGAACTACTTTTATTTCCGTCGTCATTTAAAAATACGCCTCCCTTCTCTCTTTCTGTAATCGGTCTAGTATAAATCTTTTGGATCTAACACTATTTTCTAAATGGTTCATTTGGTTATTTAATTCCCTTATTTTATTTTCAATTGCTTCCATATGACTATGTAACTGCTTCATTCGAATGGCCGAATAACTTCTCACAATTTCGTCATACCTAAATTGTGAAAACTCCGTTGCTAACTCCCCATGCCATGTTCTGTTTGTTAACTCTGGCTCAGAAACAATTTTTTGAGAGTGAACAAATAACTCAAAATAACTTTCAAGACTACGTAATGTTGTTTTCAACTTCTCAACATCCCGTTTTTTATCTGAGATTTGATTGGTTAACGTATAGATGGAACTTTCTACGCTACTTATTTGGGAAAGAATTGATATGGGCATTTTCAATCCCTCCATTCGTTTAAATGTATGGAATATTTTAACAAAGTTTTGTCGATAAAACAAAGATGTTTCAATATTCTGTACATATTTGGTAATAAACTACTAGAAGATTAATTTAAAAGGGACTTAACGACTGCATAAGGGAAAAAAATCTATTTAGTAATATTTTTTGAGCTTTTATATTTGCGTCCTGAATGTATTAACATAATAAAATTTAGTGTTATGCCTGTTATTTTGTGTAGCTCTACGATAATATGGCTGATCTTCACAATTATATGGCGGTTCTAAACCGTTATATGGCGCATCTCCGCAATTATATGGCGATTCTATACTGTTATGTGGCAAATCTCTAACACGATTCAAAAATTAGGTGTCAAGGGGCGTTCACAAGCTGTTGTAGAGCTTTTACGAATGGGGGAATTGAAGCTCTAAACTAAACTTTCGTTCTTGTGAATTCGAATTAATTTTATTGACTTTAGAAATTAATAATACTTAATTGGACAATAAATTCAGAATTACGTAAAGTAGATGCATTAAGAGTTTCTAAAAAAAACTAGGTAAATAGCTATCTCCAAGTCAAATTGATCAAAACTATATTTATTCCTGTAGTAATTAATCCTTTTAAAATCTTTAAGTTTCAAGATAGGAGTATAGAGCAATGAATTCAAATGTAAACAACAAACTAAATCATGGTGATATAAACAAACATTCTAATTTTATTGGGATGGCAGAAGATCTTTTTGTGATGTATGGAGAAGAACAAAACGAAAAGATGCATCGGCACTATTGGTATCAATTACTCATCCCAACAAATAAACTGGAGATTAATGGAGAAACAACTGAAGGACAAGTTTTAATTGGTAGTTATATAGACCACATTGTGCATTCTGACAGTAAAATATTGTCATTATTGATTAAACCAGAATCCGATATAGGTAGAAGAATCAAATATTATTATTTTCAAAAAGAGCCCATTATCAATTTTGATAATCCGCAAATGGATCAACAAGTTAAAACATTTAGCAAAGATGTTACAGTCGAAAACATACAAAAAGTTGCATCTCTTGTTTTGCACCAATTACTGTCAGATACTAGTCCTGCAAATAAACCTGATAGCAGAATTACAAAAATGATTAACTACATTCAATCAAATCATATTCAAGATTTGAGTTACCAAGATTTTATGAGTAGTGTCTTCTTATCTAAGTCACATTTAGCCAATTTATTTAAAAAAGAAATGGATATTCCAGTTATGAAGTATCTGACCTGGAAAAAACTCATTTTCGCCTCAAAAAACCTAGCAGCTTCAAATAAAACAATTACCGAGGTAGCTCATCAATATGGATTTTCCGATGCTGCCCATTTTTCCCGCGTTTTTAAAGAAAACTTTGGAACCAGTCCTAAACGAATCTTCCAGAGCAAACATAAAACAAGCATCTCGTTCATGTTTTTATAATCGCCCTCCTTTAAAGTATTGCATAGGAGGAGATCATAATGACATTTGAAAACATATTTGATGATGTTAACTTTAATTATCAAGCAAACCGAGTTTTATCTCATGGTGATATTGCGTGTAAAAAAGAGGAAATTTATTCAATATCAAGAAAAATTGTTGATACTGAAACATGGTATGAGCAATGGAGAAACATTGCTGAAGTAGCCGAAAAAGAGAAAAGATACATTCATAGCATGTATTATTATCGTATGGCAGAATTTATGCTTAAGGATAACCGCCCAGAAAAGGATATCATGTATCGTAAAATGATGGAGATGTTTGAAAAAGGAAATTCTTCCATTGAGAAGCATAAAGTCCCATACAAAAATGGATATATACCATGCTTATCATTAGGCTCGCAATCATCAGGTAAAACCCTTTTAATTCATGGAGGATATGATTCATTTATTGAAGAATTCTATCCAATCTGTCATTTATTTATTAAGGCGGGTTATCATATTTTATTGTTTGAAGGCGAAGGCCAGGGAGAGACGCTTAGACAGCATATGAAATTCAATGAACAATGGGAAAACACAGTCGGGGCTATTTTAGATTGGTTTAAAGTGGATCAAGCTGCATTAATGGGAATTTCATGGGGTGGGTTTTTAGCGCTCAGAGCCGCCGCTTTTGAAAAGAGAATTACTCATGTGATTAGCTTTGGTGGTTGCTATGACGGACTTGATGTTCAATTCAGTTTAATGAGACAACCAATTAAAATAGTTTTTAAATTATTATTTCATGGTAAATTTGAAAAAACAATCAATCGCTTAGTTAAAAGTAAAATGAAAAAAGATCCATTAGCCGATTGGGCCCTTTCTCATGGAATGTATATAACTGGAACTAAAACCCCCTATGAATTTTATCGCTCTATCAAAAAACATACTTTAAAAGGTCTGCTTCATAAAATTGATCAAAAAGTATTACTTCTAGCCGGGGAACAGGATCACTATATTCCACTATGGCAGCATGATCATCTGACAGATCATTTATCACATGCAGATGTGACAAGCAGACTTTTTACTGAGGAAGAGGGTGGCGAACAGCATTGCCAGGTGGGGAATTATGAATTAGCACTAGAATACATTTTAACTTGGCTTCGGGAAAATTATTAGATTGAAAATTAATTAAAATAACTAATTCCTGTATAAATATGTCTTTAAACTTATTTACGGACCAAATGTTTCAGTCCTTACTTCCAGTTTGTTTTCCGATATATAAAAATCTATATTATAGGGTTGTACAACATTTCCGCATAAATATTATGGAAACATTAATATTTATGTGGAAATGTATGACTGTATATCAAAAAATCTGTCAGTATCAAGTGAACAGCCCGTTTAATCATTCGCTTTTAAAAAATATTATTAGAAATAAATGTGATTATTATATTTTTTAAATTAAAAATAAATTGTTTGCAATTAGTACGTAAGACAAATGTTACACAAGAACGGGCAATTTTTTCGCCTTTCTTCTTTCTTAGGATAAAAATATTTGTGTTATTTTTTCTTTTCAATTACAATTAACAGAACACACATTCTTAATCGGGTGTGGAGGTGATGCATATGAGACCTAGACTGACAAAGGAAATTAGCTTGAAAAGTTTTACAGATTTCTATTGGTTAAAGGAAGAATTGCAATATTTTTGTAGAGAAAATGGCATTAGTCCAACCGGTTCCAAGTTAGAGATTACCAATCGAATTGCAACATTTCTTCAAACAGGAGAAATTATAAAACCAACTAGAAGACCGAGGATAAATAAAAGGAAAGTTGCACAAACAGAATTAAGCCTCGATACAGTGATTCCGGAAGATCATCGTTGTAGTCAAGATGTGAGAGCTTTTTTCAAAACAGTAATCCCTAAATTCCATTTTTCCACTTACATTCAAAACTACTTTAAAAACAATATTGGAAAAACATATCGTGACGTTGTAAATGCTTGGAATGAGGAAGAAGAACGGAAGAAAGATCCTTCATACAAGAAAAATATTGCACCTCAATTTGAGTATAATCAATTTATTCGTGATTTTTTTGCTGACCCCCAAAATAAGGGAAAAAGTCGTGAAGAAGCGATCAAAGCATGGAATCATATGAAGAAACTTCCTGGGAGTAATAGATATAATCCAAGTCATTCATGTGATAAAAAATAGTCTTTTATTCCCTAATAAATCATCCGTTTATAGTTCTTAATTCTCAACTATAATAATGTTGTGTTAATTTTATATATAATTTCTATATCCCGCCTTTTCTTTGTGCTAAAATAACGTTGAACTATTGAGATTGAAGAAACATATTTATTCTATTTATAGTTCAATTACCCTGAATATTCAATAAGTAAATCAGAAAGAAGAAAGGGATTGTGGATAACGAGAAATGGATTTCAAAAACGATGGAATTAAAAAAGAAACATGGAAAGAAAAAGTAAAACAATTAGTTGAAACGAAAAACTTTCAGACTATTGTTATCTGTATCATTGTATTAAATGGACTCATCATCATTGGTGAGACGTATTTAATAGGAAATCAATTTTTACTAGTTTTAGATAATATTATTGTGTGGGTCTTTGTAATTGAACTATTGTTAAAATTATATGGACTTGGTTTTAAAAGGTTCTTTTCTTTTAAATGGAATATATTTGATTTCATTATCGTTTTAGGCAGTTTAATTTTTTATACAACGCCATTCGTAAGTGTGATGCGGTTATTAAGAGTTTTACGATTACTAAGAATGATTCCTGCGGTTCCTGCATTAAGAAAAATTGTGGATGCTTTAATGAAATCTGTGCCAGCCTTAACTGGGATATTAGGTTTGTCCTTTTTGATTTTTTCCATTTACGCTATTATTGGCACGACCTATTTTAGTGAAGTCCTTCCTAATGAATTTTTTGGTAGTTTTCATGCTTCTCTGTTTACTTTGATGCAAGTCGTAACATTTGAATCATGGGCAAGCCAAGTGGCAAGACCAGTGATGAGTGAAATACCGTGGGCGTGGGTTTATTTTGTCTCTTTTATTATTATTGGTGCTTTAGTTATTTTAAACTTAGTTGTTGCAGTTATTTTAAGTTATTTGGGACAGGAAGATGACAGTGATCAAAAAGAACAGTTTGAGCGATTAAATAAAGAAAACCAAGAGATTAAAAGGGAAATTCAAGAATTAAAACAATTGATTCTAAATAGGGAAAATAAATCAAGAGATTAAAAAGATGGATAGCTATCACTTTGAAAAAGATCCTACAATAAAAATAGGATCTTTTTTGTTAAGCCAATGAAAACCTCTTCCAAGATTAAATAATAAGAGGTCTTTTCTTTTGCTAAAGACTTTTTAGTCCCGTTTTTTACGTGAACGTCCAAACATAATTTACTCTTTTTCTTTGTTATCCTTTAAAGATGCTTGTGCGCCGCCCTTACCTTCAGGACGTTTAAATCCTTTATCAAGTTGACCAGCATTTTCAATATCGCCACTTGTTTGATACCCGGCAATTTCCTCATTAGAAGTCGTTCCATACAGACCAATCCCAGCAAGCTCTGCATTAACCCGGTCATTCAATGATTCCTTTTTCTTCTTTTCCATCAATTACACCTCCTAGTGGATAATATAACCAAAAAAGAAAGGAATATTTTTTTGATCATAAATATTTGGTTTTAATGAATAATGACGTTTGTTTTCTAACATTGCATTTTACCTACGTTTTAGAAAGACATAAGCGAAAATCCTTCTTCGCAAAAAAAGAATTTTAAATTTTTATCTATTGACAACTTTTTGAAATAATTTACAATGAAGGCATACACATAAGAAACATACCTTTTCAATAACCTCTTTTATTCCCTTCTGACTTCAGAATTCCCTAATCGTTTAGAAAAAATGGACAAAAATAACCTTCCGTGTAGAAAGGTGAGTTTGATGAAAAATAGTGGAAAACTGAATAGAAATGTAGTTGAATTCGGGCAATCTTTAGCATATACAAAACAGTTTAATAACGATTATCCAATATCAACGAAAAACAAAAAGGTAATGATTTCTGAACTTCGCGACTTTACAAAATATTTAACCCAAAATAACCGAGCGTCAGCCTATCTTATACAAGAATTTATCGATGCCCATCAAGTAAATGAAGAGAAAGAAGAAGCATTATTTCATCATTTGTTTTGGTGGCGGATGCTATATGAATCGAATCAAGATGATCGTTTTAGTCATGTAGAGAACTATATTGCCTGTAATCGAGTAAAACTAAATAAAAAACCACTCATCATCTCCTGGTTAAAAGAATGGGAAAAAGCAATCCCTACATTTTATTACGTTGAATATTTATATCATGAACAAGTAATAGTAGTTGTCGATATATATACGAAAGAAACGCTAGATGTTATTGTATATGACCCAACTGCTACACCAGCAAAAAAAGGGGAAATAGTCATGGGAACATTACTTCCAATAGGAAATCGATTATATTTTCCAATATTAGATTTTTATCATTTTGATCTAGAAGCAAGTAAGGATATAGCAATTTATTTAACATATTACCATGAAAAACATGCACAAAATCCCTCTGATTATGAAGCATTCATCCGCGTTCTATCGAAAGTATTGCAAGTTGAAGAACTTGTTACTTCAGGAGAAATGGATGATTAACCTTTCAAAATCTCTTCTGCTAATAATGACTCGTATTAGTCTCACTCGATATGAAGGAGAGGTTTTCTTAATTAAGTATACGAAGGTCTCTTTTCTTTTTTACCTTATTAGTGTATAAGAAAGATACATAGTAACAGCAGAATGGTATCAATGTATACAAGTTTGATAAAGTAGGTGAGAACGTTGCTTGATGATGTAGAAGAGAAGGATTTAAAAGTGTTAAAAGTTATTGCTGAAACATTAAACCGTTCGAACGATTTAGAAGATATGCTCCAATCTGTTCTTCCAAAACTTTTAAAAATGATGGATTTAACGGCGGGATGGATCTTTCTCGTTGACAATAAAAAACCCTATTATACATTCATGGCAAGTCATGATTTACCACCTGCATTATCGTGGGGAAATAATCAACCAATGTGTAAAGGGACATGCTTTTGCTTGGATGAATATTGGGATGGAAACTTAACGAAGCCGGTTAACATTATTAGTTGTAAACGTTTGGAAAATGCGCTTCTCCATGATTGGGGAGAAACAAATGGGTTAACTCACCATGCAACAGTCCCCTTATCAGCGGGAGGTGAACAGTTTGGATTATTAAATGTTGCAGCTCCTAATAAAAAATATTTTTCCGATGATGAACTCATTTTACTTCAATCTGTTGCATTTCAAATTGGTACTGCAGTAAAACGAACAAGATTGTTTCAATCCCAGAAAAAACGTGCAGAAAATTTTGCCTTGCTCGATCAAGTCGTTCAATTCATTTGGGGACTCACTGACTTGAATGAATTTCCGAAAAAAATAATTAAAAAATGTGATTCTCTGTTTCAATGGCCTTTTATTGCTTTTTATATGAAAGAAGGAAATGGCTATCGTTTACAAGCTGTAAATAAAAGGATTGATCTTCATCATACAAATGACATACCAATTGATAGCGATCACGACATTGCAAAAGCAATTTTGGAAAAAAAAGTAGTTGAAAATAAATCTACTCATCGGTTCATGCGTTCTTTGGGGTTTCCTAACTATCCATCTTCTGTTACCGTACCTTTATTATCGTTAAAAGAGGGACAACAAGGTGCGCTGTTCATTGCAGGTGAAAAATATAATTCCTTCTCGAGTAGTGATATTGCTGTATTAAAGGCCCTTACAAGCCATATTTCCCTTGCGATAGAAAGCATCATTGTAAATGAAAAACGTCAAGAACTTTTATTATATAATGAACGAAATCGGCTTGCTAGAGATTTACACGATTCGGTCAATCAAAAACTTTTTTCATTGTCTTTAACAAGTAATGGGATGAAAGAAATGATCTCACAAGATGAACACGTACTTTTAGAGGCAACAAAGGAAATACATGAAACTGCCCAAAGTGCATTAATTGAGATGAAGTCATTAATCTGGCAATTACGCCCAGTTGGTCTAGAAGAAGGCCTTATTACAGCACTTAAAAATGATGCAAATAAACTTGAATTAACTGTCACCGATTTTGTGCAAGGAGTATATCATTTACCAATGAAAATAGAAGAAACACTTTGGAGAATCGGGCAGGAAGCGTTAAACAATGTAAAAAAACATGCAAATACACAAAAAGTATTGATCCAACTTCAAATAAAAGCTCCCTATCTTTTCTTTTGTATTTCCGATAGTGGCAGAGGTTTTGATGCTCAAAGTGAGATACATAGAAAACGAACATTGGGACTTACTTCAATGAGGGAGCGGGCAGAGATTGCTGGTGGATCGTTTTCCATTTATAGTATTCCTGGAAAAGGAACAACCATTACGGTAATGATTCCATGGAAAGTTGAAAAGGGTGAGCAACATGGCGATTAAAGTATTACTGGTGGATGATCATCTCGTTGTGCTAAAAGGATTGAAGTTTTTTCTAGATACGCAAAAAGACATTGAAATTGTTGGAAGTGCTACAAATGGTAAAGAGGCACTTGCAAAAATAGAGAAATTAAAACCAGATATCGTGTTAATGGATTTGATGATGCCAGTAATGGACGGAATTGAAGCAACT
>NZ_QJJQ01000015.1:26220-103595 GCF_003201975.1 Pseudogracilibacillus auburnensis
CAAATGGTAAAGAGGCACTTGCAAAAATAGAGAAATTAAAACCAGATATCGTGTTAATGGATTTGATGATGCCAGTAATGGACGGAATTGAAGCAACTAGACAAGTAAAAGCAACATTTCCAAATATAAAAGTGATTGTTTTAACGAGCTTTTCTGATCAAGATTATGTTCTACCAGCTCTAAGAGCAGGCGCCATTGGTTATCAATTGAAAGATATTGAACCTAGTGAACTAGTTAAAACAATTCATGCTGCATATCGTGGGGAAAAACAACTTCATCCTACAGCAACAAACACACTTTTATCCCATCTTACCTCAGATGAAGAATCAAGTGAGGCGGAAGCAGGTATTTCAGCATTATCCAATCGGGAGAAGGAAGTGCTTTATCAAATTACGTGTGGAAAAACGAATAAACAAATATCTGCTGAACTTTTTATTACAGAAAAGACTGTAAAAACACATGTTAGTAGTATTTTAAGCAAACTAATGGTAAAGAGGCACTTGCAAAAATAGAGAAATTAAAACCAGATATCGTGTTAATGGATTTGATGATGCCAGTAATGGACGGAATTGAAGCAACTAGACAAGTAAAAGCAACATTTCCAAATATAAAAGTGATTGTTTTAACGAGCTTTTCTGATCAAGATTATGTTCTACCAGCTCTAAGAGCAGGCGCCATTGGTTATCAATTGAAAGATATTGAACCTAGTGAACTAGTTAAAACAATTCATGCTGCATATCGTGGGGAAAAACAACTTCATCCTACAGCAACAAACACACTTTTATCCCATCTTACCTCAGATGAAGAATCAAGTGAGGCGGAAGCAGGTATTTCAGCATTATCCAATCGGGAGAAGGAAGTGCTTTATCAAATTACGTGTGGAAAAACGAATAAACAAATATCTGCTGAACTTTTTATTACAGAAAAGACTGTAAAAACACATGTTAGTAGTATTTTAAGCAAACTACATGTAAATGACCGAACACAAGCAGCAATTTTCGCTATAAAAAATAAACTATTTGAATGAACTACACGCAGATTCAGCCTAAAGTCGTAAAGTTTCTACATGCAAAAGTAGGAACTTTTTTCATCTCCTTTTCATTCCTTCTCCCGAAGACACACCAATTCATTGATTGTATGATAAAAGTAAGATCAAATCGATGGAAGTGGTGAAATCATGAGTAGCTTTCATGAATATGCATTTCGTTATGAAATGGTTAGGAAAAAAGAACAATTAAGACAAATTACGTATGGAGAACCATATATAAGGATTGGAAAACGCCAGAAAAGGAAAAAATTAACGAGAACATTTCTCCGTTTATTACCATTTAAACACTAAAATAATGTACTGGGATTGCCCATATAAAATATTAAATCCTTTTAGATTTAAATCACCTTTACCTATTATCCTATCTTAATAAAGCTAACAAAAAACTCCTAATCAATGATCTCATTCTATCATGATTAGGAGTTTTGTTGAGCCATCAATCACTTTCGTTTATGCTACGAGACCCACTATAAAGTCCTGCAGATCCCCACCAATGGTAGTAACATCAAATACGTTTTGCTGCTCAGTTATTGGTTTCTGTCCCTCTAAATTTATATCTTATCAGTGATTATCTTATTAAACTTATCGTTCTTATAAACGTGAATAGCTACTTGACAATATTAAAATAGGCGATTATATTTAATACTATAGTGAAATTGATAATCATTTTCAATTAAAATAAAGTACATTTCATTTATTTGGAGGTTAAACGATGTCCCGCCTATATACAGATGGCTTACACATTAGTTATGGTGAGCGTTTAATTGTGAAAGACCTTAGCGTAACGATACCAGATAAAAAAATCACTACCATTATTGGTTCAAACGGTTGTGGAAAATCGACGCTCTTAAAAGCAATAACACGTATTATTCCTCACCGTTCTGGTTCCATTATTTTAGATGGAAAAGACATAGGAGAAGAAAATACAAAGCGAATAGCAAAAAAAATGGCTATTCTACCTCAAGCTCCTGAAAGTGCTAGTGGATTAACAGTAGGGGAGCTTGTTTCTTATGGACGTTTTCCGTATCAAACTGGTTTTGGCAGATTAACGAAACAGGATATTGAAGTAATTGATTGGGCATTAGATGTCACAGGCACAATTGATTTTAAGTTTCAGCCAGTAGATGCCTTATCTGGTGGGCAACGCCAACGTGTTTGGATTGCAATGGCATTGGCACAAGAAACAGAGATTATCTTTTTAGATGAACCGACTACTTATTTAGATATGGCTCATCAGCTCGAAATATTGGAACTTTTACAAAAGCTAAATAAGGAACAAGAACGAACAATCGTCATGGTATTACATGATTTAAATCAAGCTGCTCGTTTTGCTGATTATATTATCGCTTTAAAAGTTGGAAAAATCGTTAAAACAGGCACTTGCCATGAAGTGATGAGCCGTGATGTGTTAAGGAAAGTTTTTCAAATAGACGCTGTGATTGGAGAAGATCCACGAACGAACAAACCGATATGTATTACGTATAACTTATTAAAAGGAGAATTCGAAAATGAAAAAGTTAGTCCTATCTATCCTACTACTGCTATTGCTCATCGTTAGTGCTTGTAGCAACAATGATCCTAAAGAAAATACCGCTTCAGATGATACAGAAGACAATGGAACAATTACTTATGAATCAGAAAGTGGTCCTGTTGAAGTTCCAGCAAACCCTGAGCGGGTCATTGTTCTTTCTACATATGCGGGAGACGTCTTGAAACTTGGAGTCAATATTGTTGGGGCAGATTCTTGGTCTCTAGAAAATCCTAATTTTGCGGAAGGGCTAGCAGATGCAGAAGAAGTATCGGATGAAAGCTTAGAAAAGATTATTGAACTTGATCCTGATTTAATTATTGGATTATCAACCATTAAAAATGTTGATAAATTAAATGAAATTGCACCAACGGTTACCTTTACGTATGGTAAAGTAGATTATTTACAACAACATATTGAAATTGGAAAACTATTAAATAAAGAAGCAGAGGCTACAGCTTGGGTAGAAGACTTTGAACAACGTGCCACAGAAGTTGGAGAAAAAATTAAAGAAAAAATCGGTGAAGATGCAACTGTCTCAGTCATTGAAGATTACGATAAACAATTATACGTCTTTGGTGATAATTGGGGGAGAGGGACTGAAATTTTATATCAGGCAATGGGACTTAAAATGCCAAAATCGGTGGAAGAAATGGCATTAAAAGAGGGATACTATGCACTTTCTTTAGAAGTACTTCCTGAATATGCTGGTGACTATATGATTTTTAGCCGTAATAGTGGGGCAGACAATGCTTACCTAGAATCAGACATTTACAAAGATATCCCAGCAGTTAAAAATGATCATGTATTTGAAGTTGAACAACGGTCATTTTATTTTAATGACGCAACAACGTTAGATTTTCAACTCGACTTTTTTGAGGAGAAATTTTTACAAGATTAATGATTGGAGGGATTCACTGTTCTGTAATCCCTCTATTTATATAGAGAAAGATGGAACAATAATGACAAAGCAAATTAATAACAGGAATGATTCATTTATTTATAAACTGATTGTTGCAACGATTGTTTTGCTTTTAATGTTTGTTGCAGCAATTCTTTTTGGTGCTGCTAATACGTCAATGAAAGATATATGGTTGGCTCTCATGACAAACGAGTCTAATGAAGCGATTTCTGTCATTCGTGACATCCGACTACCACGTGAAATCGCTGCTGTCTTTGTTGGAGCTGCTTTAGCAGTATCTGGAGCTATTATGCAAGGGATGACAAGAAATCCATTAGCAGACCCTGGGTTACTTGGGCTTACTGCTGGAGCAAATGCGATGTTGGCAATAACGGTAGCTTTTTTTCCTTCTATTAACTATTTTGGAATTATGATTGCTTGTTTCATCGGAGCATTAATCGGAACTATCATGGTATTTAGCATCGGAGCGATTAAAAAGGGTGGACTTTCTCCGTTTCGTATTGTACTCGCTGGTGCAGCTGTTTCCGCTTTTTTATATGCGATTGAACAAGGTATTGGGATTTATTTTAAAGTTTCGAAAGATGTTTCTATGTGGACAGCTGGAGGGTTAATTGGTACAACTTGGACACAGCTGAAAATGATGGTTCCATTCATTGTACTAGGAATATTTATTGCAATGATTCTCTCCAGACAATTAACGATTCTTAGCTTAAATGAAGAAGTAGCGATCGGACTTGGTCAAAAAATAGCGATCATTAAAACTACTTTATTTGTCGTTATTATCACTTTAGCAGGCACAGCTGTCGCTTTAGTCGGTAATATTGCTTTTATTGGGCTAATGATTCCACATATTGTCCGTGCCATTGTTGGTACAGATTATCGTTATATTATCCCGATGTCAGCGATTATTGGGGCAACTTTTATGCTTTTTGCGGATACGATAGCACGAACAATAAATGCACCATATGAAACGCCTATTATCGCTGTTGTTGCCATCTTAGGTTTACCATTCTTCCTTTTTATTGTTCGTAAAGGAGGAAAAGCATTCATATGATTGATTCACGGTTACTTAAAAAACAACGCATGATTATTCTTATACTTGTTAGTTTAATTGTCAGTACGATATTGATTAGTATGGGGATCGGTTATTCAAGTTTATCATATGATCGAATCATTCCTACTCTATTTGGATCCGGAACATTTAAGGAAGAATTTGTGCTATTTTCTGTTCGTTTACCACGAATTATTATTACGTTATTAGCTGGGATGGCACTTGCTTTATCTGGTGCTATTTTACAAAGTATTACCCGAAATGATTTAGCAGATCCAGGAATCATCGGGATTAATTCAGGAGCTGGAGTCGCGATTGCCATTTTCTTCTTATTTTTTCCAACCGATGTTGGCTCTTTTACTTATTTACTTCCAGTCGTTGCGTTTATTGGGGCTTTTATCACTGTTATATTCATCTATTTATTTTCCTACGATAAACGTACGGGACTACAACCAATCAAGTTAGTACTTACTGGTGTCGGCTTTGCAATGGCATTGTCAGGTTTAATGGTTGTCATTATTTCTTCTACAGAAAGAGCAAAGGTTAACTTTATTGCTAAATGGCTTGCAGGTAATATTTGGGGAACAGATTGGCCGTTTATTTGGGCACTTCTTCCTTGGCTCATCCTCCTTATTCCATTTACACTTTACAAAGCGAATCGATTAAATTTACTCGGCTTAAGTGAACCCGTCGCAATTGGAGTCGGTCTTTCGATTAAGAAAGAAAGAATTATTTTACTCGTAACTGCTGTCGCTTTAGCAGCATCTGCTGTTTCTGTTACAGGTGGGATTGCTTTTATCGGCTTAATGGCACCCCATATGGCCAAGGCTCTCGTTGGTCCAAGAAATCAACTTTTTATACCAATTGCTATTTTAATCGGTGGATGGCTGTTATTACTAGCTGATACAGTTGGTCGTAATTTAGTCGACCCAGATGGAATTCCTGCTGGTATCATGGTTGCTTTAATTGGTGCCCCTTATTTTATGTTTTTATTACTGAGAAAATAAGACCTTTATGCTTTCGTCTAGTTCACTTTTTAAAATTTTACTTTTATGTAACAAGAGGCTGGAACAAAAATATTTCAGCAAAGAAACATCCAACTACGAGTGGATTGTTTTAATAGATGTCCAAGCCTCTTTCTATTTTTCGGGTATTCGGAAAAAAGTGTAGAAAAATAAGCGCCTCTATGCCACCGCAAATAGAATACACTCGCTTTCTACGGGCCAGTGATGAGCCTCACTCGCTTAAATTTCCGCTTGATAATCCCAGTACCCTATTTTTCATCCTGTATAGGCACTTTCATGATAAATCGTATAATGTATCGTTAAAAATGGTATGGAAAAAATCCACATTACATGTCTTGCTTCCAAGTTCCCATTCGCTACTTCACTTACATCAAACTGTTCCTCTATCGGTAATTTAAATAGGCAATCTTTTATTATTAAATAAATACCCGAATCTGCATGGCTACATTGATTATTCTTACTTGAAAGTCTAAGGTTTTGACCAATTTGACTTAATTCCAATATACCGATCATCGATGTCCAAGGTAGCGGCAAGGCAATATTCATATACGTTCTATTTTTCGTTTGATGGGATGAATAAAGGGCGACAAAAGTCGTTTCTCCATCTATTTTACGAATCCATGCCCTCGTTTTATCCCTACCATCAAGTTTTTCTTTTATTGCAACGATATCCCCCGTCATTTCAACCTTTTTCCTTGATAAAGGCAAGTTAATTTGCTTCATCTTGCTACTGATTAGCCGATAAATAAGAGCAAACGGCAGAAACCAAAAATGCCAATTTACATTTGCAAACAAACGGTATTGATTCGTATTTTCATAAAAATCAATAATAGTAGAGGATAATGTTGGACTCCTATTTGGTACATAATTGGATAATTGGTCAACAAGTCCAACATATTTTTTCTTTGTCGTTTTTCCTTTTAAAATCCTCTCATCATTTATCCACTTTCCACGAATTGTACTAATTGGAAATTGGAGCTTTTGTTGATTAGAAGGAGGTAGCTTCATCGCCCACCCAATCATACCGATAAGTGCAAAAAAGACCATATTTGTTATTCCATGAGAACGTAACATGAAGTCAATCGTTATCGAAAATATTCCTGTTACATTACCGAATGCGTACAAGAAAGAAAAAAGAATCGACACCCCTAAGGCAGAAAAAGAGGTACGAATCATCCATTGTTGAATTGTATGTTGAAAAGATGTCTTGAACGATAGAAATATGAGTCCGTAAATGCTAAACATATAAAGAATAACGGATACCAATTCAAGATAGACGGAAAAAGTAATGCCAATCGCTACTATAAATGGCGCTATTAACACACTCATTCCTATCAAATGATATCCTCTTGGTTTATGTAGCCGACCAATAAATCCAGTAAATAACAACAATAGAAATGCGGAATAATGAAAATGAATACTCGTTAGCCAAGTAATGATTGGGGAAAATCCAGTGTTTATGTTTCCTTCATATGCAACATACCAAGCTCCACCAATTGCTAAACAAATGAGCCCCATATCAATTAAAAATTCTTCAAAATGAACAAAACCTCTTTTTAAAAAACGAGAAACCCCGTAAATTGCCACGATTAAAGTAAAAAGAAAATAAATACATGATAAAAGAAAGGGAATCACTTCGGGAACGGTTCCTTTTACAATAGGAATCATAAACAAAGCGATAAATGCTGGGATTGACCAGTAAACCAAACAGGAAGAAATTCGACTTTGATCGTTTTTACAGATGAGATGTAACATAAAGGGGATAAAAACAAATTGAGCAACAGACAACATTAAAAAATACGAAGATGCCTTATTCAATAGTAAAAGGGTGATGATAATAATCATATTAAACATTGCAATGTTACGAAATGTCATCACTTGTAAACTCTCCCTCATACGAAAAAACAAGCCCAATTAACGGATTTTTTACTACAACTTTAATCGTATAAACATCCTTCGTTTCTTCATATTTTTCTAGTACGGTTGCAATTCCTTGTAAAATCATAGGCAACGGGATTTCAATTGATCCCAGTACCATTCGTTGTCTCTTGGATTCAATATACATATATCCTTCCTTTGTCACTGAAAACGATAAATCAGCATATAAAACAGACGGTTCACCTAAATAATCTTTTACAACCTTATTGTCCGAGTCTAATGACATCAGCGCATTAAAATACCTTTCCTTCTTTCCAAAGTAAAAGATTCTTTTCCAATGAATTTGATTCTCCCCATTTATACCGATTCGAGGTGAGTTGATAATCATAAAGGGAATTTGTGTACCTTTTTCAGGAAAAAGTAAGTTATATTTTGTACCTAATAATAAGAATGGGAAAAGCCATTTTGGTCCAGTAATAGTCTTCATTATCCCTTTTCCGATAAACGTTTCTTTATTCAAGGAAGCATATCTTTTTTGTAACATTGGATGAAGTTTGGAAAATTGATCTCCCAAGACTTGTTTATAAATGGACACACGTACCACCTTACCTTTTTCGTCTACAATTTGTAGCTGTGGGGACATCTTTACTATATAAAAGACCAATAATGGAAAGAACAAATAATGCTCCATTGACTATAATTGGATTAAAAGGATGATTCAATGTACTTGGAATCGTATTATTTTAACTGTTCTTCAAAAACTTTAATCATCTGTTCACGTTCTTTTCAATTGCATTAGTAACAATTTCTTCAAGTTCACTCTTAGTTAAATAAACTGTATCAGAATAAGCGCTAGACGTTTTTTTATTCCCTTATCGCCCAAAAGGTTCCGTCTATAATAAATGCGTTGATCTTTATCATTTCATATACTTGATTTAGGGTTATTTAAGTGACTTTAGGTAGGGATGCAAATCGAGTCTATATATTTACTATTATAGCTAAATATTAAAATCCATGCTATAAAGAAATTTGCATGTAAATAGATGGATTATATTGTAATAAAATGTATATATGGTATATAATAGTTATAATCATGAAAAGGGGTTGAAGTCTTGAAGAGAATTATACCTAGAATATTATTAACATCCGCGTTTGTTCTAATGTTTACAAGCATTACAGAACCACTATTAAGTTTGGCTAGCACGCCGATTTCACATGAAGTAGAGCAAGAAGGTTTTGAAGAGGTTTTCTTTGATGATGAAATATCAGATGTAATTGAAGAATTGACTTTGGAAGAGTTTGAGAAAATGACTGATGAAGAGCTAGAAGAGCTTGGATTCATAACTGAACTAAATACTTTTAATGAAGACGTTTTAGCTGATGACTTTGATTTTGAAGCAGCTATAGACAATATGGATCTCTCAAAAATGTCCCCAAAGGAAGAGGAGTTTGCTCTTTTAGTCATTGAGCAGGAAGCTAACTTATCAGGAGCTGAAGATCCTGAATTAATGGAGGATGCACTTATTGATTTTTACGATGGTGATTCTGAAAATTACAACGATCTAGATGCTGTTGAAGAAGAGTTAATTGAAAATTATATTGAAAAGATAGAATCAGAAGAAGTTGCTTGGCTATCTAAAGCAAAGAACATTATATTTGGTTCTGATAAAGTTTATGCAGCTAAAAAGAAAAAAGCTAAATACGCACTCGGTAGAAAATTTGTAGGAGCTATAATCAACACTGCTATAGCTATTGGTTTGGGTGGCGGTACCTATGCTGTTGTACAATTAATTAAAAAGAAAGGTAAAAAAGCTGCTGCACAAGCCATTACTAGACTTGCAGAACATCGAATAAAAAGACTAAGCAAAAGAAACCAGAGAATAGTTGGGTCTTTAGGACATGCTGTCAACTTTGCGATTGCTTACTCAGATATAGGAAACGCTATTACTAGATATATTGATTCAAGAGATAAATATCCTAACAATGGATGGTTAGATGGTTGGTAAGACTCTTAAAAAATAAAAAACTAACTTTAGGTTAGTTTTTTGTTTTTTTCTTTTTTAAAAAAAATCTTATTCCATACCATCCAAAAAAGAATGCAATTAACATATATAAATACCTAAATATAAACTTGATACTAAAAACATTGTCAAAAAAACTACCTAAAAATAAATAATAGTCTATTTTAATCACCCTCCTCTTTAAAGTCTACATATCTAAATATTACCATTTAAACCTTAATAATGAAAATAAAAATTAGGGTGCACTACCATAACATTATGATTTATTATTCTCCAATCAATTTATAAGTAAACGAATTTATATCTTTTTTTATCCATCTACAAGCAGTATTCTGATATAATATTTCAGGAAGAATAAACCATATCTGCATGATGCTGGCCAACACTCTTTCCCCATCCTTCTATCTGAACACCAAACCCAATTTTGGTTTTATACACAAAATGTTGAGGCTCATTTTCTTCTTTAGGTAAATAGGTAATGGATGAAAAGCGTAAATCCCATTTTTCATGTAAATGCGGTTTTTGCGTGTACTCCCAAAGTTTTTCTAAGTTTGTATAAATCGGAACTTCTACATATATTGGCTTATTTTTCAATGGAACCACCCCTGGAAGAACCTTGGATATCATTTAATTAATCATATTGAATGACTTTCTAGATAAAAAGATGATAGCTTTTATACATTATAATACAAATATTATTGGAAAACCTTCTAAAATAAAAAAACCTTTTGCTAGCATGAAAAACTAACAAAAAGTTTTATTTCATATGTAAAGCCATGCACCCACTATCGATGCGACGTCCCTATGCGTTACTTAAGTTCATGGCTCGGCTTAGGAGGCCCCACGGCACACAAGAATAACCACTTACTGCTGCTTCCTTCCGGACCTGACAGGGTTCATGGGTTCCTGTTGCGCAGGATCTAAACGTCAACACCACTCCGTTAAGGCAGACCATAAAATCGCCTCACCTCAAATGGGAATTCAGCCTTGCTATAGCGGATTGCAAGTTACAGGGCACCGCTACCTCCCCACCTAGCACGGCACTCTTCATTATACTTTTATTAGGTTGAAAATGCAATAAATAATCATTTATTGGATGCAATTGACAATTTTTCTATTAAGAAACCAAACCTTTTATAAAAATATCATCATTCTTTTTTAGTTGATTCATTTCTTTTTCTTACGTAAATCACGAAAAAAGTTCGTTAACAAGGTACTACATTCAGACTCAAGAACCCCTTTTTCTATCTGCACTTGATGATTAAACCTATGATCATCTAATAAATTCAGCAATGTTCCAGCACAACCTGCTTTTGGATCAGCTGCACCGTAAACAACTCGTTTTATCCTTGATTGCACAATGGCACCAGCACACATAGGACACGGTTCTAATGTAACATAAAGAGTACAATCTTCTAATCGCCAACTACCAATTTTCCGATTGGCTTCCTCTATTGCAATTAGTTCAGCATGAGATAAAGTTTTCTGTTTCGTTTCACGAATATTAAAGCCCGTTGCAAGGACGTTATTTTCATAAACGATGATTGCACCAATCGGAACTTCACCAATCTTTTCTGCTTTTTTTGCTTCCTCAATTGCTAATATCATATATTTTTCATCTTGATTCATCTTATATCACTTCTAGTCTTTTAGTATATTCTTCTATTTTCTTTCATAAAGTTAATTAACACTACAGGGTAAGCGGAAAATAGTGTGGAAAAAACTTTGCTTTCTCACGACGCAAATGGAATATACACGCTTTCACCAGAGGCACAAGGGCGACAGCTGCTCAGAAGGCACATACCATCAATCCTTTTACTTTTCCACACGATCATCCGAATATCCCACCAAGAAAGGAGGACAATGATTTGCAAATCCATGTTGTTCAAAGTGGGCAAACTTTATTTTCAATCGCCAATACATATAACTCTTCTATTTATGCCATTACGGAAGCGAATGAACTTGAAACTCCAAATTTAGTCGTTGGGCAAGCACTCGTTATTCCGATTGTAGGTCAGTATTATTTTGTTCAACCAGGAGATAGTTTATTTTCCATTGCTCGGCAATTTAATATGTCTGTTGAAGCACTTGCTCGCATTAACAATTTACAAATGAATACTGTTTTACCTGTTGGTCTTCGCTTATATATTCCACCTAGACCACGTAGACCAATTACGGCATTTGGTTATATTGAACCAATTGGTGGTACAGTTTCACCGGTTTTGGAAAATGCTGCAGAAAAAAATAGTCCTTTTTTAACTTTTTTAGCTCCTTTTAGTTACCGAGTAAATCGGGATGGAAGTTTAACAGCTCCACCCTTAAACAGATTCCGAGAAATTGCTGAGAACAACCGAACAAATTTATCTTTTGTCGTTACAAATCTTGAAGGTACTACATTTAATTCAGAATTAGCCCATATCGTATTAACTGTTCAAGCGGTTCAAAATAGAATGATTGATGAAATTATTAATACTGCAACAGCAAACGGCTTTAATGATGTTCATTTTGATTTTGAATTTATCCCTCAAGATGATCGTGAAGCTTATAATGCATTTTTAAGAAAAGTAAAGCCCCGTCTCACCCAAGCAGGTCTACTTTTGTCGACAGCCCTTGCACCTAAAACTAGTTCCACTCAGCGCGGATTATTATATGAAGCCCATGATTATGCGGCCCACGGGGAAATTGTTGATTTTCTTGTACTTATGACTTATGAATGGGGGTATAGTGCTGGCCCACCGCTTCCTGTATCACCAATAAATGAGGTTCAAAGAGTGTTAAACTATGCGATAACTGAAATTCCAGCCAATAAAATTTTAATGGGACAAAATTTATATGGCTATGATTGGACATTACCATTTGTTCGTGGTGAGAGTTTTGCAAGAGCAATAAGTCCGCAACAAGCAATCCGTCTTGCTCGTGAACATCATGTCGCCATTCAATATGATGAAACTGCTCAAGCACCATTTTTTCATTATGTTGATGTTGAAGGTAAAGAACATGTCGTCTGGTTTGAAGACGCTCGATCTATTCAAGCTAAATTTAATCTAATTAAACAATTAGATTTATTAGGGATAGCCTATTGGAAATTAGGTCTTGCCTTTCCGCAAAACTGGCTATTATTAAATGACAATTTTATTATTACCAAAAAGCAAACTTGAAAAGGGTGGGACATAACAAACGTTCACTCCAAAAACGAACGATAAAAGGATAAGGTTAGAATATTCCTTTCGATAGTTTGGCATAAATATGCCGTTATTGAAATAAACTGTGCAGTAATTTAGGGGCTACTGAGCAACTAAAATGTGTTCCACGCTACCGTTGTCTTCCGCGAAGTGTGACATGCTTTCCGCGGGCACGGCTTCAGCCTCCGACGCACAGGACGTGCTAGTGCGGGTGTTGCGACAAGGACGTCGCGAACTTAACCCGCCTCGGAAGAAAACCGCTTCCTGCGGGGTCTTCAGACTCGTGGGACTGGGACTGCGCTTACTCGTCCCATCGAAGACCATTTGCTTTTCCCGCTGGAGTCAGTCACTTTCGCTCCAGACAACTAGAGTAGTTCATTACATATGGCAAAGGTTGTTTGGTAAAACAGTCAAAAGCCCTGCACTTTGGAAAAACGATTATAAACTATTGGTTTAGATGGGATATCTGTTTATTCAGTAGACCCAACGTAGGATGAATAAAAATTATTTTATTACATCCATAACAAATAACAGTAATGATTGACTACACGTTCCTAAGCGAAGGAAATACACGGAGACTCCTGCGGGAGGAAAGGCCTCGGAGAGACCCCGCAATGAGCGTAACGAATGAGGAGGCTCACCAGCCGCCCGCGGTAAAGGAGACACTGTGAAAACAAGCGATAACACAGGTTGAACAGATGTCGCTCTTATGCCCTGTGGTGAAAGCGGAGTGTATTTCCGTAGCGACGGTACGTTCACCACTAAAAGTTACTGCGCAGTTTATTTCTAATCAGCAATATGGTTTTAAAAACACTAAATAAAATCCGAACCAATGTAAGTTTACTTTAAGAAATTTTAATCATCGTTTCTTTATGACCAAAACACTTTTGTCCATCCTCTTCTTCTTTCATCATCACTAGTTAAAAGTAAGGTTCTTCTTCTTTTGTTAATTCCAAGTTAATTGGATATGTTAACAAATAAATAGCAATTAACGATAATCCAATGGCTATCGTACCTATAAAGGGCGTATCGAAAATAGGTAAAATAAATATGACAATAGCCGGAGTTAAAATCATCATCAAAATATCTCTCACTCTAAATTTCCTTATATAATTTTTCTCCCCGCAATATGGACATTTATAACGTAACATATTTTTTAATGAATCTTTATATGTCCATTTCGTGTTACAATGCTTACAAATTGGCAATAAAAGCACCTCCTTCTAGGATTTACTTTTTCTTCCCGAGTTCCATAGAACGCTTTGTTGCATTTTTCACACAATTGACGACTGCCTCTTGAAAGTTATATTCTCCTAAAGTTTGAATCCCTGCTGCTGTCGTTCCATTTGGACTTGTTACATTCTCTCTTAATATTGTAACAGGTTCTTTTGAATATTTTAACATTTCACCTGCTCCAATAATTGTTTGTGTAATCAATTGTTTTGCCGTTTGTTTATCTAAGCCTTCTTCAATCGCAGCTTTTTCCATCGCTTCGACTAAATAATACACATAAGCAGGACCGCTTCCTGAAATCCCTGTTACGATGTGCATTTCTTCTTCCTCGACAACCGAAACTGTTCCAATTGCTTGAAATAGTTGTTCTGCTATTTGAATATGCTCATCTGTCGCATATTCACCTTTTGTAATTGCTGTAGCTGAATATCCGATAGTAGCCGATGTATTTGGCATTGCTCGAATCACCGCTACATCTTTTTCGATATGGGAGGCAATAAATTCAGTCGATATCCCTGCAACGACGGAAATAATTAATTGATTTGGTTGAATATATTTTTTTACGTCTATTATCGCATCTGCCATATCATATGGTTTCGTCGCCAATATAATAATATTTGCATCTTGAATAACTATTTCTTTATTTGTATGTCCAATAATATTATATTTTTCCTTTAATTCATTAAGTCTTGCCTCATTTTCCTTATTAGCTACATATATTTGTTCACTTGGTACATATTTTTTATTTACCATGCCAGCGATGATCGCTTCTGCCATAGAACCTGCACCAATAAAAGAAACCTTGTTTACCATGCCTTATTTACTCCTTTGAACTCAATTTTAATTAGAACACTTGGCATTCGCTAAAGAAAACACACTGATGGACAAGCTATTAGGCGATGTCAGAGACGATGCCTTAGCTTATGTAAATAAGTGATTAACTTATTTACCAATCCTTTAATGGCGAGTGCCATAGTCGCACTTATGCGAGTCAAGAAATTTTTATACTTTCTTGTCTGCAAATGAAAAACCTCATTTCATCCTTTATAAAAGGACGGAAATGAGGTTATTATCCGCGGTACCACCTAATTTGGCTTTTTTAGCCCACTTATCTTTGATAACGCAACAATGCGGTTAGTTTTTTATATGCTAACGACTCCTAGGTAGGTTCAATTATGTCTAATCAAAGGGATCTTTCAGCCGATGAATCCCTATCTCTTTTGGAAGAACAATAATCTACTTGTCTAATCATAGTCTTCAATTATGATTTTAATATTATTTACAAATATATGTTTTTCTGTCTCTTTTGTCAAGTTAAACAAATGGGAATTACCGTAATACGGGGAAGGTGGAAACGAAATACATAAAAGAACTGAAATTATTTTTCTTTGACAGGCTTCTTACACACCACTTTTATTTATATTTTAGGAAAGAGGAAGAAAATTTCAACTATCAAAAGTTATCTTTCGTTCTAATTAAATTATGCTATACTGAAAACAAATGAACTACTATGAGCAGAAAGGGGCATTTTTCTATGAGGTCAGGACCTGCATTAAGACAAATCACATCACATCGTGCTATCCATGACGCGGGGCAAGCACAGGCAAGGGAATTAACAGAAATGATGAAACAATTATTCAATGAAGAACGGGAAGAGGATTGTTTAAAAACAGCCAAAGTACTTATTGAACATTGGGAAGAGAGAATCATTGCCCATGCTGATGCTGAAGATGAAGGTTTTTATCAAGAATTACTTGCAGAAGATAAGATCCCTAAAAAAGATATTTACATGCTAATGCGTGACCATGATTTATTCCGTGAAATTGTTGCCCATATTAAAGAACAAATAATTGTAGAAAAAAAGGTAACAGAACAACATATCCATGAATTTTATGCTTTGTTAACAATCAATCACTTTCATCATAAAGGGGAAGAAGACACATTGTTTCCAGACTAATAAAAGTAAAGTGGCTGGGATAGAAGTGTTTTAGTCATAGAGGAATCCGAACTAAAATTCAAATTTCTTCAATTAGAATTTGTTTATTAGCTCGGTTTTTTCTTTTAACGACTTTTATCAACTTTGTTGCTAATTAGAGATAAACTGTGCAGTAACTGCTAGGTTTTTTTCCGCTACGGACCATTGCTTTCCGTGGGCACGGCCTCAGCCTCCTCGAGAAAACCACTCTGCGGGGTCTTCGGACACGCGCTTTTCCCACAGGAGTCAATGGTCCTTCGCTCCAAACAACCACCAAAATAGTGAAAACAAATGCCTCGTACTATTAACACATCCCAGCGAAGGAAATACACAGAGACTCCTATTGGATAGCAAGGAGACCACCGCAAAGTGATTATCGGAAAAATAATGATTAAGCACATTTATAGCAGCCTGAATATGCGTAGACTCCTGTGGGAGGAAAGGCCTAGATGAGACCCCACAACGAGCAAAGCGAGTGAGGAGGCTCAACAGCCGCCCACGGAAAGCGAAGCATATTCAGGATGCGGTAGTATACGAATCTATCCCAAACTTTTTTATAACCTTTTCATTGGTCTCAAAAGGCGGAGTGCATTTCTGTAGCGATGGTATATTCACTATTTTAAAGTTACTGCGCAGTTTCGTTCAACTAAGTATTAAAGTGCGACAGTTGAAAATAAAAACCCTAGATACGGAACAATTAATCAAGTGTCCTGTATCTAGGGTTGTATTTTAGTTTTAAATGGAGGAGGAAGAGGGATTCGAACCCCCGCGGGCTTTGACACCCCTGTTGGTTTTCAAGACCAATCCCTTCAGCCAGACTTGGGTATTCCTCCGTAGCAACATTATTTAATATACACGAATATTAATAACATGTCAATAAAAAATATCTTTTTTGAATGTGTCTATTTTTTCTCACTCGTGTTATTGTACAACCTTTCATTATCATAACCACTCCTACTACCACATACTATGAGAATACAAACTCTTTTACGAAAACATGTAAAAGCTTCCCACAAATCCATTGGGGGATTTGTGGGACAAATAGTTTAATTAATTACTTCTTTACCACCCATATATGGTTGTAACGCTTTAGGAATAATAACCGATCCATCTGCTTGCTGGTAATTTTCCAAAATAGCTGTAACCGTTCGACCAACAGCAAGTCCTGAACCATTTAATGTGTGAACAAATTCTAATTTCCCATCTCCATTACGATAACGAATTCCTGCTCGACGTGCTTGGAAATCTTCAAAATTAGAACAAGATGATATTTCCCGATACTTATTTTGCGTGGGAATCCATACTTCGATATCGTATTTTTTAGCTGCCGTAAAACCTAAATCACCTGTACACATACTCATTACTCGATACGGTAATTCAAGTAATTGTAAAACTTTTTCAGCTTGATTTGTAAGTTGTTCTAGTGCTTCATAAGATGTTTCTGGCTTTACAAATTGAACAAGCTCTACTTTATTAAATTGATGTTGTCTAATTAATCCACGTGTATCACGACCAGCTGAACCCGCTTCTGATCTGAAACAGGCACTATAAGCAACATATTTTTTAGGCAACTCCGCTTCTGGCAAAATTTCATCACGATAATAATTCGTCACCGATACTTCCGCTGTTGGAATTAAAAAGTAATCCCATTCCTCAATTAAAAAAGCATCCTCCTCAAATTTAGGCAATTGCCCTGTACCAGTCATACTTTGTCTATTCACTAAATATGGAGGAATCATTTCAACATACCCATGTTCATCAGCATGTAAATCCATCATAAAGCTTATTAAAGCGCGCTCAATTCGTGCACCTAATCCTTTATAAAATACGAATCTGCTTCCAGTTACTTTGGCAGCTCGTTCAAAATCAATAATATCTAAATTTGTTGCAATGTCCCAATGTGCTTGAGGTTCAAAAGCAAATTCTGGCTTTTCTCCCCAATGACGTACTTCTATATTATCTTCCTCATCTTCACCAACTGGGACAGATTCATGAGGGATATTAGGAATTGACAACATTAAATGGTCTAATTTTTCATCTACTTCGATAAGTTCCTTATCTAATTCCTTAATCTGCTTGCCCACTTCCTGCATGTCTTCAATCAGATGAGCAGCATCCTTTTTTTCACGCTTGAAAGTTGAAATTTCCTTAGAAGTTTCATTTCGTTTCGCTTTCAATTCTTCAACAGTTGCAATAATTGTTCTACGACGCTTATCTAAATGCCCAAAATTCACAAGTTCAGATAAATCTTCTCCACGCTTTTCTAATCTTTTTGTAATTTCTTCAAATTTAGTACGTAATAACTTACGGTCTAACATTCGAAAACTCCTCCTTCATCATTATTTTCATCAAAAAACTCCCATCCCTAATAAAATTAGGGACGAGAGTTATATTTCCCGCGTTGCCACCCAAATTGAAGATAAAATCTTCCAACTCGCTTGTCTGTAACGGAACATACCGAATTTATTTATCATAAATTTGTTTAAGGATGGATTCATAGTTATTTTTCATCGATTCTCACCAACCATCGACTCTCTTTTAAAAAATATACTATTACTATTTCCTATCATTACATTTAACATATCTTATTCCTTAGAATAACGTTTTCCATAATAAAATGCAAGTATTGTTCAGTAACGATCTGCCTTTTAAGTAACCCCACCGACTGTATGATATATGCAGATGCCCGTTCTGATGTCATTTCACTAACAGCTTCGGCTTGCTTCAGCATTAATGACATTCATAATCATAGTGCCTCTTGAATCCTTCTTAAAATTAGAATAATCCTATAAATTTATCATATAAATTGGTAAAAAACTGTCCGATTGCTCCTAACATGAGACTAAACCAATTTTTCTTAGCTACATCTTGCGTAGTTACGAGATCAACGGAAACTTTTTTCTCATCATCTAGTATATATCCAAAGTCTTCTTCCCCGTCAAATACTAACTCAGCAACTCCAACTTTTTCACCTTTTTTAATCGGTGCTTCTAGTTCTCCATCTTTATTTACCAACTTTTTATCTATCTTATATTCTACTTTGTAATCTTTTTCCGTTCCTTTGACAGTAGGAATGGTAATCCCATCTTTTAAGGCGACTTCTACTTTGTCTTCTTTCCCTTTTGCTACAGGAATAGTTGAGTTATCTTTCACTTTATATCCTGCTGGAAAAACTTCCACATCTTCAAATTGTGAAAAGCCGTAATCTAATAGCTTAGCTGTTTCTTTAAATCGTTCCTCTACACTATTTGTTTTCATAACGACTGTAATAAGACGGCGATCATCTTTTGTTGCAGTAGAAGTGAATGTAAATCCTGCAAGATCAGTGTTCCCTGTTTTTAATCCATCGACACCTTCATAATAATATGGCTTTAAAAATGTTGCATCATGTTTTAACATCCAGTTCCAATTTCGGATCTCTTGTCCATCAAATTTTGTTTCGGGTATACTTGAAATTTCCAGTACTTCTGGATAATCATTCACTAAATGATATGCCAATATTGCTGCAGATTTTGCAGAAAGTAAATTTGTATCATTTGCTTTCGTTCCTTCTGGATGTTTCCCACCAAGTGAATCATTATCTAAACCTGTTGAATTAACAAATTTATAATCGGGTAATTTCAGTTCTTCCGCTTTTTGATTCATCAATTTAACAAATTCGCCTTCTGAACCTGCGACTAATTCAGCAAGTGCTATCGTTGTCGCATTATCTGAATTGATTGCCATCGCTTCGTATAAACTTTTTACCGTGTAATCAACGTTTTGTCTTAATCCTACACCAGAAAAAGCTGTATTTGCAGAAATTGAGTACGCATAATCACTAATTTGTGTCTTCGTATCCCAATTAAGTTCACCTTTGTCGATCATTTCTAAAACGATGTATTCTGTCATCATTTTTGTCATACTTGCTGGAGGTAAAGCTTCATTTTCATCCTTAGCAAAAAGAATTTTCCCTGTATTTACATCAACAATAATCGCAGTCTCTGCTTTCGTCTCCATTGTTTTTGCTTGTATAGAATTCGGTTGTATGAGTAGCAATGCAATGATAGATACTACGAATAAGTATAAGACTTTACTCCTAAAAAAAGTGCCCAATTTCTTTTACCTCCAAGTTTATTTAATAAATAAGCAAGATTATCTTCTATTTTGTTCGTTTTTAGTCTTTTGCTAAGTCTGTAGACCTAACTAGTTAGCCATAGATAATTTTATCATGAAATTATCTATTTTTATATGGTAAATTTATTAAATTATTTTTACATTTGACAATTTCATCATTCAATATTTCAGTTAAACATCTGAACAACGCATTAATTACTAGTTTCCACGCTAGGTGAAAGGTACAATACGCGAATAGTAAGTTTTTTCAGTATCGAATGTTCGGATTTATCCTTGAAAGTAACATGTATGAAATTGACTCAATTAATTAAATGAATAATTAGGTGCTTCCTTCGTTATTTGAACTTCATGGGGATGACTTTCTTTTAATCCTGCATTCGTTATACGAATAAATTGGGCATCTGTTCGTAACGATTCTAAATCAGGTGTTCCACAATAACCCATACCAGCACGTAAACCACCAATTAATTGTTCCATCGTATGAGCTAATGCTCCTTTATAAGCAACTCTTCCTTCGATTCCTTCTGGTACTAATTTTTTCACATCATTATCATCCTGGAAGTAACGATCTTTTGAACCGGATTTCATGGCAGCAATCGACCCCATCCCACGATATACTTTATATTGTCTACCTTGGAAAATTTCCATTTCACCTGGACTTTCTGTCACACCGGCAAACATACTTCCGAGCATGACAGCATGTGCTCCAGCAGCTAAAGCTTTCACTACGTCTCCTGAAAACTTGATTCCACCATCAGCAATTATTGGTACACCATACTTTTTAGCCTCATTTGCACAATCATAAATAGCTGTAATTTGTGGCACTCCAATTCCAGCAATGACACGGGTTGTACAAATAGAGCCTGGCCCAATACCAACCTTTACTATATTTGCACCTGCTTCAATTAAATCTTTTGTTGCTTCAGCAGTAGCAACATTTCCCGCAACAATATTTAAATCTGGATATTTCTCTCTAACTTCTCTTACCTGGTTGATAACACCTATAGAATGTCCATGTGCGGTATCAATTACGATCACATCAACATGGGCTTCAACTAACTTTTCAATTCTTGCCATCGTATCGGATGTAACACCGACAGCCGCTCCCACGATTAAACGTCCCTGGTTATCTTTTGCTGAATGAGGATACTCTGTCACTTTTTCGATATCTTTAATTGTAATTAATCCTCTTAATACATTATCTTCATCAACGAGTGGCAGCTTTTCAATTTTATATTTCTGCAACACTTTTTGTGCTTCCTCTAACGTTGTGCCAACTTCTCCTGTAATTAAATTTTCACTCGTCATTACTTCAGAAATAGCAATCGAATAATCTTCAATAAAACGTAAATCACGGTTCGTTAGTATCCCTACTAACTTTTGTTCTTCCACATTGTTTACGATCGGTACACCTGAGATTCTAAATTTCCCCATTAAATGCTCAGCATCATATACTTGATGTTCGGGAGTTAGGAAAAAAGGATTTGTAATAACTCCACTTTCTGAACGTTTCACCCGATCGACTAGTTCTGCTTGTTCCTCTATCGACATATTTTTATGAATAACTCCAAATCCACCTTGACGAGCCATTGCAATTGCCATATCCGCTTCTGTTACAGTATCCATTCCTGCACTAATAAATGGTGCACTCATATTTAAACTAGGTGATAGTGAAGTACGTACATTCACATCCCTTGGTAATACTTCTGATTTAGCTGGTATCAATAAAACATCATCGAAAGTTAATCCTTCTTTAACAAATTTACTCATTTTCTTCCTCCTCTATAGTCTGTCAAAATAATTTTACCTAATTTACTCTTTCATTGTTATTTAAAATAATAACTTATTTTCGATAAAAGAAAAAGAACTTGCCTATATCGGCTAGCTCTTTCAAAACTATTTACCAATCAACTAACACCATGTAACTCATTCAATAATATATTTGTCATTGTACGATCTAATTTTCCACTTGCTTCTCTCATTAACTGAATTATTTTAGACTTGTCATCCGAATAATGATGATAGAAAAATTCACTTACCGCTATCATTCTTGCATATGGATGTATTTTACTTTCATCAGATTTTGCAGGATATCCACTTCCATCTAAAAATTCATGATGTTGTAAAATTCCCATTTTTGCCTGCTTAGTCAATGTTGGCACATTCTCAACCATCTTATAGGAGTAAATTGGATGTAGTTCCATTTCTTTTATATTATTCGTTACTGTACTCGCATTTAGTTTTGCCATTCCACAATCACTTAACAGGGCAGCAAATCCAATTTGAAGCCAATCTTTCTTTTGGTATTTTAACTTTTTCGCTAAGACGATAGACAGTAAACTAATCGCAACACTTTTATAAAAAAGATTTTCGTGGTTTTTTGTAACATGCATAATCGCCTCAAAAGAGTAGTCGATCGCATGTTCAAAAAGGGAAATACATATTTTTCGAACGGAATACATTTCGACAGGCATACTATTTTCCCATGTAGCAAATAACTTTTTGTATTCCATGACGGCTGTTTCATATTCATCTGCAAGTAATTGACTTCTCTGTTTTTGAATTGGTATAGCAACGTCTGTATTTTCTTTTTCACTTTTGAATAAGGGAGTGACAGAGACCGTTTCAATTAAGAACTTTTCGATAAATTCAATATGCATTTCTGTTAATTCCGTATGTTTAGCAATAATTGGTTTACCTGATTTACCGATAACATCTTGGTCTAATTTCATTCCAGGAGTAAGTCTTTTTGTGGCTATTTCCATCGTAATTCCTCCCTTATCTTTAGAAAACTTGGCTTATCGCCAAGCCTATATGGCGAAAAGCCTTCGTTGCACTTATGCAGTAAATCTTATCTGCTAAAAAAGTTATTCTTCTATACTTTCATCTTCTGCATCTTGGCTATTGTTGTGATGCTCATCATTTGAATCAAGCTCTTCCTCTGATTCATCCTCTTCTTCTGCAATTTTAGCAACTGTCGCTACTTCTTCTTCACCTTGTACGCGAATCAATCGCACTCCTTGTGTATTCCTACCAGTAATCGGAATGCCATCAACTGGAATTCTAATGAGTACTCCATCGACAGTGATAAGCATTAAATCTTCATTACCATTTACAATTTTTACTGTAACGACATGACCTGTTTCATCAGTTAAACGACATACATAATAACCTTTTCCACCACGATTTGTTTTTCGATACTGTGTTTCAAGTGTTCGTTTACCAATTCCTTTATTCGTCACATGTAAAATATAAGCATCTTCTTCCACAATCTCCATGGAAACAACTTCATCATCATTCCTTAGGGAGATACCACGTACACCTGTTGCAACACGTCCCATCGATCTGACGACATTTTCATCAAAACGGATCACATACCCATTCTTTGTCGCAATGACAATATCTTTAGATCCATCTGTTAAACGAACAGATATGAGTTCATCTTCTTCTCGTAAATTAATAGCAATTAATCCACCACGACGAATGTTTGCAAAATGAGGTAAGGATACTCTCTTAGCAAGTCCGGATTTTGTTGTAAAGAATAAAAAGCCATTTTCATCAAATTCACTTATTGTGATGACTGTATTAATCCATTCATCTTTTTCTATTTGTAATAGATTTATTAGTGGTAGTCCTTTAGCGGTCCTACCAAACTCAGGAATTTCATACCCTTTTAAACGATAGACTTTCCCTTTATTCGTGAAAAATAATACGGTATCATGGGTGGAAGTTGAAACTAAATGCTCGACAAAATCGTCCTCATGAGTTCCCATTCCTTGAATTCCACGACCACCACGATGTTGGGTCCGATAAGTCGATGAAGGAAGACGTTTAATATAACCTTTATGGGTTAATGTAATAATGATATTTTCCACTGGAATTAAATCTTCATCTTCAAAGAAGTCTACTCCACCCATAGCTATTTCTGTACGACGTTCATCATTAAATTTCTCTTTTATTTCTATTAACTCTTCGCGAATAATTGCAAGCACTTTTTCTTCATCTGCCAAAATTGCTTTTAATTCTTCAATGAGTTTTAGTAATTCGTTATATTCTTCTTCAATCTTTTCACGTTCGAGCCCTGTTAAACGTTGTAAACGCATATCTAAAATTGCTTGTGCCTGTTTTTCCGATAATTTAAATCGTTCCATTAGACCGGTACGCGCAACTTCTGCTGTTTTTGAATTACGAATAAGTGTAATGACCTCATCAAGATGATCTAAAGCAATTCGTAATCCTTCTAAAATATGAGCACGCGCTTCTGCACGCCTTAATTCAAACTGAGTTCGACGTCTAATAATATTAATTTGGTGATTTAAATAATGTTCTAAACATTGTTTTAATGTTAATACTTTCGGTTTACCATCTACTAAAGCTAACATATTAATACCGAATGTCGTTTGAAGGGCAGTATATTTATATAAATTATTTAATACGACATTTGCATTTACATCACGACGCAAACGCATGACGATTCTCATCCCATTACGATCGGATTCATCATTTAATTCAGTAATCCCATCAATTCGCTTTTCTCGAACTAATTCGGCAATTTTTTCTATTAATTTAGCTTTATTTACTTGATAAGGTAATTCTGTTACTAAAATAGTCGTTGTACCATTACTATTTTCCTCTACTTCTACTTTAGCCCTAAGGGTAATTGATCCACGTCCTGTTTCATATGCTTTACGAATACCACTACGTCCTAAAATAATTCCTGCTGTTGGGAAATCTGGACCATGAACATAATTTTCCATTAATTCATCGACTGTAATAGTTGGATCTTTACTAATCGCGAGCACTGCATCAATTGTTTCACCTAAATTATGGGGCGGAATATTTGTTGCCATCCCGACCGCAATACCTGATGATCCATTAACAAGTAAGTTCGGAAAACGAGCAGGTAAATAAACCGGCTCTTTTTCTGTACTATCATAGTTATCTGTATAATCGATCGTATCTTTATTAATATCACGTAACAATTCCATCGCTAGTTTTGACATTCTAGCCTCTGTATAACGCATTGCAGCTGCCGAGTCCCCATCGACTGAACCGAAGTTTCCATGCCCGTCAATAAGTAAATAACGATGACTAAAATCTTGCGCCATCCGAACCATTGCATCATAAATGGATGAATCACCATGTGGGTGATATTTCCCCATGACATCCCCGACGATACGAGCTGATTTTTTATATGGCTTATCTGCATGCATACCTGACTCATTCATGGCATATAAAATTCGACGATGAACAGGTTTTAAACCATCTCTTACGTCCGGTAATGCACGTGAAACGATCACACTCATCGCGTAGTCAAGAAAGGATGTGCGCATTTCTTCACTTAAATTTATTTGTTCAACATTTAATCGTTCTTCCACTTAACATAAACCTCCCAATCGATGAAATATTAGAAAACTTGGCTTATCGCCCAAAATGGTGAAAGCCTTCGTCGCACTTATGCGAGTCAAGAAATTTTTTACTTTTTTATCTGCGGGAGAAAAATGCTTTTTTATACGTCTAAATTCTTCACATATTCGGCATTCTCTTCAATAAAGTCTCTTCGTGGTTCTACTTTATCACCCATTAAAATATTAAATACTTCATCCGCATCAATCGCATCTTTTAATTCTACTTGTAATAATGTTCTAGAATCGGGATTCATCGTTGTTTCCCACAGTTGATCCGCATTCATTTCCCCAAGACCTTTATATCGTTGTAAATTTGGTTTCGGTGACTCTGGAAGTTCGGCCAAAAGTGATTCTAACTGCTCGTCATTATATACATAATGCAATGATTTTCCTTGCTTTACTTGATATAACGGTGGCTGTGCGATATAAACATAGCCATACTCAATTAATGGTTTCATAAAACGATAGAAAAAGGTTAATAGTAACGTTCGAATATGTGCACCATCCACATCTGCATCCGTCATAATAACGATTTTATGATAACGAGCTTTTGTAATATCAAAGTCTTCTCCTATTCCTGTACCTAGTGCTGTAATCATCATGCGAACTTCATTGTTTGATAAAATACGGTCCAAACGTGCTTTTTCGACGTTTAATATTTTACCTCGTAAAGGCAGAATTGCTTGGAAATGTCTGTCTCGCCCAGACTTTGCAGAACCACCCGCTGAATCTCCCTCCACTATGAATAACTCACTAATCTCGGCGTCTTTTGAGGAGCAATCGGATAATTTCCCGGGTAAATTAGAAATTTCCAAAGCACTTTTTCGACGGGTTAATTCACGTGCTTTTCTAGCTGCGACACGAGCTCGCGAAGCCATCATTCCTTTTTCCACAATAATTCTACCAATGCTTGGATTTTCAAATAAATATTTTGAAAATGCCTCACTAAAAACAGAATCTGTTACAGAGCGGGCATCACTATTTCCTAATTTCGTTTTCGTTTGTCCTTCAAACTGTGGATCAGTATGTTTGACCGAAACAATAGCAGTCATACCTTCTCTAACATCTTCCCCAGTTAAATTTTCATCGTCTTCTTTAAATAAGTTACTTTTCCGTGCATAATCATTGATTACCCGAGTAAGTGCTGTTCTATATCCAGCTTCATGTGTTCCTCCCTCATACGTATGAATATTATTTGCAAACGAAAATAAATTACTGGCGTATCCATCATTGTATTGTAAAGCAATTTCCACAGAGACATCATTCGCTTCACCTTCTGCGTAGATTGGCTCATGTAATACGTCTTTCGTTCTGTTCATAAATTCAACGTATGATTTAATTCCACCTTCATAATAAAATGATTCTTTTTCTTTATCATCGCGTTTATCTTCTAACGTGATCGTAATTTTCCGATTTAAAAATGCTAGTTCACGTAATCGATTTTTTAACGTATCATAATCAAATACAGTTGTTTCTGTAAATATGTCGGGATCTGGTTTAAAATTAATGATTGTCCCTGTTGTATCTGTATCTCCAATAATTTGGATAGCCCCTTGTGGTTCCCCTTTTTCAAAATGTAAAAGGTGAACTTTCCCATCTCGATGCACATACACATCTAAGTGTGTAGATAAAGCATTTACAACAGATGCACCAACCCCGTGTAATCCACCTGATACTTTATAACCGCCTCCACCAAACTTTCCACCAGCATGGAGTACAGTTAAAATTAATTCAACTGCAGGTTTTCCAGACTCTTCATGAATATCAGTCGGTATTCCGCGACCATTATCTTTTACTGTAATGCTGTTATCCTCTTCAATAATGACATCAATTTGATCACAGTACCCAGCCAATGCTTCATCAATACTGTTATCTGTAATTTCCCAAACAAGATGATGCAAGCCCTTTTCATTCGTTGAACCTATATACATACTAGGCCTTTTTCTAACTGCTTCTAGCCCTTCTAATACTTGAATTTGTTCGGCATCGTATGATTGTTCATTCATTAATTTCTCTTCCATTTATAAAATTCACCTACATTCCATAGTTAAAGGTAAAACTTACATACGGTTTTTCTTACTAATCACTCTAACTTCTTAGCAAGCAATTTACTTTATTTATTCTTTTTCTAATTCATTGATTGTTGGATACATTTCTTCTCGATTTTTTAATGTTATTGTTGAAAAAGGACTGTAATAGACAGTATCTTCTGTGAGAATAATTGATTTCGCATCTTCTTGTTTACCAAATACTTGTTTAACTTCTTTTCGTTGCTCAATCATTTTTTTTAGTTCTGAATGAATAAGCTGAAAATCTAAAATAGAAATAATCTGCTTTGATTCAATGACATGATCATTTCCAATATAAATAAACAATCTATTCCACATTCCTTTATTTTTTAATATGGAGTTATCGTACCTTTTTGGACTGAATAAATAGATGCCTGTTTTAATGTATCATGATTAATACCATCTACTGTGGTAGTTGAAACGAAAGTTTGCACTTTTCCTTGAATCGTGCTTAACAAATGAGATTGTCTAAAATCATCTAATTCACTTAGTACATCATCTAAAAGTAAGATGGGATACTCTTTAATTTGCTCATAGATCAAATCTATTTCAGCTAATTTTAAAGATAGGGCGGTCGTTCGTTGTTGCCCTTGTGAACCATACAATTTAACATCTTTATGATTAATATAAAAAATTAAATCATCTCGATGGGGACCAACTAAAGTCGAGCCACGTCTAATTTCGTTTGCTTCTACTTCGGAAAAAGTAGCATAATACTTATTTTCTAGTTTTCCCTCATCGTCATCTTCTAATACTTCAATAGTTGAGGTGTATACAATATCTAATTGTTCTAACTCACGACTAATTTGTAAATGAATCGGAATCGCCCATTTTCTTAGTAACTTTAAAAAGTCAAATCGCTTTTTTACAATGATGGCAGCATGTTTTACTAATTGATCTGTTAGTACATGTAAAAAAGTAATATCTTGTTGTTTTTGATGCTGTAATTGTTTTAATAAATGATTCCGTTGTTTTAGGATTTTTTGATATTGACCTAAATGATAAATATAGATTGGCTCAATTTGTCCAAGTTCCATATCAATAAATCGTCTGCGAACTTGAGGAGATCCCTTTACTAGGGACAAATCTTCAGGTGCAAACATTACGACATTAAGTGCTCCGATATATTCACTTAATCGTTTTTGTTCCAATCGATTTAATTTTGCTTTTTTACCTGTTTTATGAAAAATTAATTCTAAAGGGATTTGTTGATCATTATTTTTACTGATCATTCCCGTTATTTTGGCAAAATCTTTATCCCATAAAATTAACTCTCGATCATTTGCTGTACGGTAAGATTTCGTAAAAGCTAATAAATAAATTGCCTCAAGTAAATTTGTTTTCCCTTGTGCATTTTCTCCAATAATTACATTTACTTTATTATCAAACGAAATATCTAATTGCTCATAATTTCGATAATTTTTAAGCTGTAATTGTTTTATAAACATGCATATTCCTCATTTAATTGCATCTTTTAGTGTGTGTTCATCCTCTTTTAGCCACTTTTTTGAATAACGATGAATGTTTCACCGGTTTTAAGTTTTACGATGTCTTGATGATACAGTTTTCTTCCTCTCCGATGCTCTAATTCCTCATTTACATAAACACCTTCATCATTAATATAAAACTTAATAAATCCGCCTGATTCGAAATGATTTGTTCTTTTTAATAATTGATTTAAAGTAATAAACGTATCATTTATAACAATTTCTTCCATTTAACACATTTCCTTTTCTCTTTATTTTCCTGATTATCGAAATGAGTAATTTACTTTAAATCCCCTTATAACCTATTTTACTATAGTTTTCGTTCGATTGGTAGGAAGACCCCTCTTTTATAGAAAAAACGCTCTAACATACTTAAAAATGATTTTAACGAATTGTATTTTTCTTTCATCATTCATTCCATAAAAAAAATAAAGAGCTTGCCCAGAATAGAAAACTCGTTGAAATGGTGAAACTTTATGACCAGTAAAAATAGTTGGTCATCGGAAAATATTGTGCGAGTATTTTACTTTCTAAATACGAAAATGGAATATGGACACTTTCCATGGGTGGCTGTTAAGGCCTTCTTGAGCTACCGCTCTTGAGGGGTCTCACCGATGCCTTACGTCCCACAGAAGTCTCGCATATTCCATTTGTTAGGTAAGTTTATACCATCTACATTATTATTTTTGCACACGATAATCCGAATACTCATATGATCACATCCGTTTGGCTCTAACGAGACTAGGTTTTATGGATAAACATTAGCCTCACCAAAGGGATTTTTTTCAACGACTTGCCATCTAATGTCAGTAGGGATATCATCTATCATCCTTACTTTTATAGATAACAGTTGGACAGCCTCTTTATAAAAACTATATTAGCAGTTAGGATAACACAAAATTTCCTTCTACATAAGTGTAACATAGGCACTCGTCATGTTTTCTTTTGCGAATGCCAAGTTTTTACTATTAAAATGTTCGAACAGGTAGAATTAGTTGTAAAATTTTATCTTCATCTGGTGTTCGTATGACGAATGGGCGCATAGCACCAGTAAAATCTATTTGTACTCGTTCACTATCGATCGTTCTTAGTGTATCTAACATATACCTAGAACTAAATGAAATTTTTAATTCTTCCCCTTCGATAGACACAGCTCCTAATTGTTCTTTTACATTACCTATTTCAGGTGAATTACCCGAGATTTCAATGATGTTATTTTCTAATGTATCTAAGCGAATAACATTATTTTGGTCCCTACTTGATAAAAGGGCAGCACGTTCAATTGTATGGATCAAGTCTTTCGTAAAAATATGTAATGTCGTTTTACTTTCATTCGGAATTAACCGAGAAGTTTCTGGATAATTTCCGCTTAGCAATCGAGATAAAAAATAAAGATGGTCTGTGTAAAATAGTACTTGATTTTTCAATATCGTCATATGCACTTTTCCGTCATGATCATCAAAAATTTTATTTAAATCTTGTAAGCTTTTCCCTGGAATGACGATGCTATCTGCTTCTAAGTTATTTTCCTTTATATTAATGGAACGTAAAGCAAGCCTGTGACTGTCTGTAGCTGTAAATGTTAATAAATCATTCGTTAAAGAAACATTGACCCCTGTTAAAATTGGACGAGTTTCCATAGGAGATACTGCAAATACAGTTTGTCTGATTAATGTTTTTAAATCTTTAATATTTAAAGTTAAATGATCTTCACTTTGATTTATTTTTATATGTGGATATTCCTCGCTGCTTTGTCCATATAAAGTAAAGACTGCTTTTCCAGATTGAATAATTGTTTTATAGTTGTCTTCTACCGTTACATGTACAATATCCTCAGGCAATTTTCGAATAATTTCTGGAAAATGAGGAACAGGTAATACGATTGACCCAGCAGTCATATCGGTAATAATTTCTTCCTCTTCTTTCATACTCGGGATGTGAGATTGAATCGTTATATCTGAATTACTCCCAGTCAGTACAATTTTTGATGGAGTAACATCAATTTTCATGCCAGTTAATATCGGAATAACGGTTCTAGATGAAATAGCATTAGATACAGCTTGGATACTGTTAAGTAAATATTTTTTTTGAATCTTAAATTTCATTTTGCTCCTCCTTTAAATTTCACTGCATAATTAATTTATTAATAAATAAGTAATAGTAGTAATAGGGCCTGTGAATATGTGGATAAGTCTGTGTAAATCTTTTTGTGCTTGGTTTCACGTATGTTATTAACATGTGAACTACTTTTTGAAAAGTGATTAGTTATACACATGTTCATAAGCGGTTGTTTAAAAGGTCTACTGACAATGACACTTCGTATTTCTTTGGCAGAAAAAAGGTCTTACTACTCACTGGCTAAATGCACAATGTCCTAGGACGGCGATTACTCGTCTTTGAGCAAACTATAATTTACTTTTTAATTCTTCGATATACGCATTTATTTCAGCTTGTAAATCATGATCGGTAGAAATCATATCAGATATTTTTTTGTGAGCATGAATGACGGTCGTATGATCACGCCCACCGAATTCTTGACCGATTTTTGGTAAAGATAAATCAGTTAATTCTCTACTCAAATACATCGCTATTTGTCTAGGATATGCAATTGATTTCGTTCTTTTTTTCGATAAAAATTCATCTACCGTTACATTGTATTTTTCGGCAATAAATTCTTGAATCCCTTTAACCGTTAACTTTTTCGGACGATTATTCGGAATAATATCTTTTAATGCTTCAGCTGCAAGGGCTGTATTGATATCTTGATTTATTAATGAGGAATAGGCAATAACCCGAATTAATGCTCCTTCTAACTCACGAATATTCGTATCAATTTGATTGGCGATATATAGCATCACTTCATTCGATATATCGTTTAACCCTTCTGCTTTCGCTTTTTTTGTTAAAATGGCAATTCTTGTTTCCAGATCTGGAGGGGATATATCGGTAATTAATCCCCATTCAAAACGAGATCGCAATCTATCTTCTAATGTTGGAATTTCTTTTGGTGGTCGATCACTTGAAATAATAATTTGTTTATTTTCCTCATGAAGTGTGTTAAATGTATGGAAAAATTCTTCCTGAGTTTGTTCTTTCCCTGCTAAAAATTGAATATCATCAACGAGTAAAATATCGACATTACGATATTTATTACGGAAGTTGTCTGCTTTATTATCCATAATTGCATTAATAAATTCATTGGTAAATTTCTCCGATGATAAATAAATTACCTTTCGATCGGGATGATATTCCCTTACATAATGTCCGATTGCATGCATTAAATGAGTTTTACCTAGACCAACTCCACCGTAAATAAATAATGGATTATATGATTTTGCTGGAGCCTCAGCAACTGCTAGTGAAGCCGCATGTGCAAACCTGTTGGCTGCACCGACAACAAATGTGTCAAATGTATATTTTGGGTTTAACATTTGTTGGATGTCATTAGTATCAGGAGATTGATTTGTTTTGGTCAGTTCGCCTTGTTCTGCCTCGACATTTTCCTCAATAATTTCAAACTTTACAGAGAGCTCTACACCTGTCATTTCAAATAGTAATGTATCGATGACATCTGTATAACGTTGATCTAACCAATTTTTTGTGAATTCATTGGGAACAGAAATAATCAATATATGATTGTTAATTTCTTTTACCTCTGTTTGGCTTAACCAAGTGTCATAACTTGGTTTGCTTATTTTTGATTTCATTTCAGTCAATATGTAGTCCCATAACTCTTCTATATTTTCCAAGGGTTACACCTCTTTATTTCGTTAAATAATACTGGTTATAAGTGTAAAAATCCTTTCGCAAATTCTCATTAAAATAGGTGAGAAAGGGAAAGGAATGTTCGTTTAATTAACTGCTGATTGTGTTTCTGTGGCTAAAAAATCTTTTTGTGAATAAATAATAAGTCTATTAAAAAATAGTAGACTTATTCACAAGTGGTATTTTTATAAACAGAAGATTGAATATGTTAACATATTATCCACAAGTTGGGGATAAGTGATATTGAATAAAAAGTTATTAACATGTTGAAGCATAATTAGAATATCAAAATTTGTTACAATATGCAATGTTTTTTATAAGGTTATCCATATCTTATTAACCGTGGGTATAAAAATTATCAACAATTGTTATATTTGTGGTTAACTTGTCGATAATTGTTGAATGAGTCATTTTTATTTTATGCACATGTGATTATTTTGTGGATAGTAAAATTCTCTTCAGCAAGTTTATAGATGAAGATGTAAGTTGACTAAAAGCTATTGTTTACGTATAATTATCAAGAAAGTTTTAAGATGGAAACAGAAAATGAAGAGTAGGTTTACTTGGCAGGAAAGTTTCTTACTTTATTTAAATATGTAACTTTGATTACCATTAGGTTGTAACGTCCAGTCATGCATTTAGAGATCTCATTCCTAATTGCATCCTATTTCATATTCGTTTTAGTTTCTATAGATAGATCAATTAGTTTTAGAGGAGGTGCATGAAATGAAAAGAACATTTCAACCAAATAATCGTAAACGTAAAAAAATACACGGATTCCGTGCACGAATGAGTACAAAGAATGGTCGCAAAGTTTTAGCGCGTCGTCGTCGCAAAGGAAGAAACGTATTGTCTGCATAGGCCACTGAAAGTATGTCAGTGGTCTTTTTTCAGTTTTAACCTAATATTTGTTAAGGTAATTTTATAAAGGTGATTGCGATGAAAAAAGCATACCGAATTAAGAATAATAGTGAATTTCAAGAGATTTTAAAGAGTGGTAAATCTTTTGCAAATCGTGAGCTTGTCATATACTATAAAGAAAAACCGTTACAACCTCATTTTAGATTGGGAATTTCTGTCGGAAAAAAAATAGGAAATGCTGTTACGCGAAATCGAATAAAACGATATGTACGTGAGTCATTTCTACAGTTAGAAGAGACGATTTTACCTGAAGTTGATATTATTATTATTGCTAGGAAACCAACAGTACATATGGATTGTAAGCAAATTAAAAGTAGTCTTTCTCATTTATTAAGAAAACAATGTTTGTTTATATAAATAATTCAAGAAGTTTCAGGTAAGGAGGAAAAAGATTTGCGTAAAAAGATGTTTATTTTTCTTCTGCTTATCGGTGTTTTAGTATTATTATCTGGATGTATGGATATTAAAGAGCCGATTAATGCAGAAAGTACAGGCATCTGGAACCATTACTTTGTTTATCCAATGTCATGGTTAATTACATATTTTGCGGATGTTTTTAAAGATAATTATGGTTTGTCTATCGTTGTTGTTACATTAATTATTCGTTTATTTTTATTACCACTGAACGTTAAACAACTAAAAAGTTCAAAAGCAATGCAAGATATTCAGCCAGAAATTAAGGAATTACAGAAAAAGTATAGTTCAAAAGATGCAAACACACAGCAAAAATTACAACAAGAAACGATGGCATTATTCCAAAAACATGGTGTTAACCCACTTGCAGGATGTTTGCCGATTTTCGTTCAAATGCCAATTTTAATTGCGATGTATCATGCGATTATGCGAACAGAAGCAATTGAAGATCATACATTTTTATGGTTTGCACTTGATTCACCTGATTATGTCTTACCTATCATCGCTGGTGCAGCGACATTTTTACAACAGAAATTAATGATGGCAGGTAGTCCAGCAGCACAAAATCCACAAATGGTTGCAATGTTATATTTAATGCCGATCATGATTACAGTTTTTGCATTTTTCTTCCCAGCAGCTTTAGCTTTATATTGGGTAGTAGGGAATATTTTCATGGTTGCCCAAACTTTGTTTATTCGTAAACCGATGATGAAAGATGCTAGTACTGGAGGAGACAAAAAGTGAGAGAAGTAACTGCTAGTGGCCAAACAGTTGAAGAGGCGATTCAATCAGCTTTAGAGCAGTTAAATATTACACGTGATCAAGTCGAAATTGAAGTAATTGATGAAGGAAAAAAAGGATTTTTAGGTATATTTGGATCTGCTCGGGCAGTCGTAAAAGTAAAAGAAAAGAAAGATAATATTTCAGAAGCCGAAGCTTTTTTAACGAATGTTGCTAAAAATATGGGAGTAGATGTAACCGTAACTTCTATGAAGGAAGATAATCATGTTAACTTCCACTTACAAGGTGATAAAATTGCTATTTTAATCGGTAAAAGGGGAAAGACATTAAACTCTTTACAGTATTTGACGCAACTAGTTTTAAATAAAAGTGGGGGACAATTCCATTCTGTAACAGTTGATGCAGAAGGTTACCGCGAGCGAAGAAAAGAAACATTGGTTGATTTAGCTCATAAAATGGCGGATAAAGCAGGGCGCATAAACCGTAAAGTTGCACTGGAACCGATGCCAGCTTATGAAAGAAAAATTATTCATAGTACATTACAAGAATTAACGGGTGTAACAACATATTCAGAAGGGGTAGAGCCTCATCGTCATGTTGTGATCAAACCTTCATAAAATAAAACTCCAGGGTGACTATTCCTGGGGTTTTTATTTTTAGAAAATAAGGAGAGTTAATACATTTTTTCTGTTCACTGGTTAAAAGCACGATGCCAGGACTGCGATTCCATGTTGCAATAAACATAATGCTTCGTAAACAGCGCAACTTTCGTTCTCAGTATAAAAATTTTTGCGAAAAAGGAAAGTTTAGAAGAAGATAGTTTACTCTCTCGAGTTATCCACATGTTGATAATTTATAGGATAAAAATCAATATATATCATTATCTAATGATATCATTATAAATTAATCCATCATTTTTTAGATCAATAATTTTTAATCGTTGGTCATTTTTTATGAAAATGCTTTTATATTTTTTCGAATGGTCATTATCTTGAAAAAGGATGACACGTTTATTAGCATTGTCTGTTTCGACTTTTGCATGTAAATTAGAAAAATCTATATGATCTGCTAATATAGTTGCTTCCTCCATATGAGCGATTGTATCTGGAATGTCTTGTTGCTCATTTTCCGCTTCTTTCTGTCCCTCCTCCTCATTTTCTTGAACAGCTACTTCATTTTGATCGACATTTTGTTCCGTATGTTCTTCTGTTTTAGCTTGTTTTTCACTTTCTTCCTGCTGTTGATCCGTATCTTTTTGAGAACAAGCCGTTATTCCAAGTAATAATGTAGAACTGACGAATAAAATGATTAATTTTTGCATTTTCCCTCTCCAATCTTAGAAAATTAGTACTCGACAAGCTTGTTCGTGAATACTTTAGTTACACGTATGCGAGTCTAGAAAGAATTTATACTTTCTTATCTAAGTCAATTTCATAATAGACTACTTCTAGAATAAAACCGAACAACAAACAAAAGTATAATGTTATCGTTCGTTTTTACATCCTATAAAATTTTGGCAGGAACGGCAGGTGGTCGACTCCTGCAGGAGAAGAGGCCTAGATAAGACCCCGCAATATCGAAAGATTACAGACTAAAACCGCCCTTTGCGGGCAACGTCTGCATACCCCTTGCCGGGGCAGGAGGCTTATCAGCCGTCCGCGGAAAGCGACCACCTGGAGTGAAAGCCTTCTGCTCAAGCAAAATAGTTCGGTTTTTGAAACGCTATATTGAATGATGAAATTGATTCATCTGTATAAAAAAGATATATCTTTTTATACACAAAAATATCGTGATTTTCCAATCATGAGTATTATTTTTTTATCGTTTTTTTCATTTATTTAAAAAAAATTTTAAAAAATAGACAAAGATGAGTGCTAAAAGCTCGTTATTCACATTGTGGATAACTTTGTTTTTTGATAAAATTATGATATTCTATTATATTAGTGACGTTTTGTCGTAAAGTAATTTTCACTATACACAATGTGAATAATAATATAGATCATTTTAATTTTATAGGAGGTGTGTAAAGATGGAAATAGATACGATAGCGGCAATTTCTACACCAGTCGGAGAAGGGGCTATTTCAATTGTTCGTTTAAGTGGACCCGATTCGATTCAAATGGCGAATCAATTATTTAAAGGGAAACATTTAATGGAAGCAAAAAGCCATACAATGCATTATGGAAAAATTGTTGATCCAACATCAGAAGAAATTGCTGATGAAGTAATTGTGTCTATTATGCGTGCCCCTAAAACATTTACTTGTGAAGATGTGGTTGAAATTAATTGTCATGGTGGTTTAATTGCTGTACAACGTATTTTAGAAATGGTGTTAGAGCAAGGAGCCCGTTTGGCAGACCCAGGAGAATTTACGAAACGTGCTTTTCTAAATGGACGAATTGATTTGTCACAGGCTGAGGCAGTGATGGATGTGATTCAGTCAAAAACGAATAAAGCGATGAATGTAGCGCTAAATCAACTAGATGGGAAACTTTCTCGATTAATTAGGAAATTACGACAAGAGTTGATTGAAACGATCGCTCATGTAGAAGTGAACATTGATTATCCGGAATACGATGATGTGGAAGAAATGTCCCATGAATTGATGCAAATAAAAACGAAATATGTAGAAGGAGAAATAAAAAAGTTATTACAAGTCGCAGAACAAGGTAAAATTTTAAGAGAAGGGATTAAAACAGCTATTATTGGTCGTCCAAATGTTGGAAAATCATCTTTAATGAATTCACTCGTTCAAGAGGAAAGAGCGATTGTAACAGATATACCTGGTACGACGAGGGATGTTATTGAAGAATATGTCAATGTTCGGGGAATTCCCCTTAAATTAATTGATACTGCTGGAATAAGAGAAACAAAAGATATTGTTGAAAAAATTGGTGTGGAACGTTCCCGCAAAATGTTGCAAGAAGCCGATCTTGTGCTGTTTATGTTAAATAATAATGAAATGTTAACAGATGATGACCGGATGATTTTTGAATCTCTAGAGCAGTTGAATTATATTGTGATTATAAATAAGGTAGACTTAGAAAGAAAGATAGAAATGGAAGAAATAATGAAGCTGTCTAAAGGGGCAATTATAAGTACTTCCTTAATTAATGATCAAGGAAGTACCGAGCTTGAAACTGCGTTATCAACTATGTTTTTTTCAAATGAGTTAAGTAGTGATGAGGTCACATATGTCTCAAACATTAGACATATTTCATTATTAAAACAGGCAAAAGCGTCCTTGGATGATGCACAACATGCGTTGGCACTAAATATGCCTTTAGATATTGTACAAATAGATGTAACGAGAACATGGGAATTATTAGGGGAAATAATTGGAGATACGGCAAGTGAAAGTTTAATCGATCAATTATTTTCACAGTTTTGTTTAGGGAAATAACATTTGAAGAGTATGATCTTCTGAAAAAACATTGAATGCAGAAAGGGTGAACAAGATGACATATGATGCTGGAAGTTATGATGTAATTGTTGTAGGAGCTGGGCATGCTGGTTGTGAAGCAGCAATGGCAGCCGCAAAAATGGGATCAAAAACGTTAATGTTAACGTTAAATTTAGATATGATTGCTTTTATGCCATGTAATCCTTCACTGGGGGGACCTGCAAAAGGGATTGTCATTAGAGAAATTGATGCCCTTGGCGGAGTGATGGGGAAAGTAATTGATAAAACATATATTCAAATGCGGATGTTAAATACGGGAAAAGGCCCAGCTGTTCGCGCTTTACGGGCACAAGCAGATAAACCATTATATATTCAAGAGATGAAACGGCGAATAGAAAATGAAAAAAATATTACGTTAAAACAAGCTATGGTAACCGAACTTATCATGGAAGATGGACAATGTAAAGGGGTTATTACAGAAGCACATGCTGCCTATTATGCTAAAGCGGTCATTATCACAACAGGTACATTTATGCGCGGAAAAGTGTTAATTGGTGATTTAGAATACGAAAGTGGTCCAAACAATCAACGAGTGTCTATAAAATTGTCGGAAAACTTAGAGGAGCTTGGTTTTGATTTAGTTCGTTTTAAAACAGGTACACCTCCTCGGGTAAATAGTCATACAATTGATTACTCAAAAACTGAAATTCAGCCTGGTGACGATAAACCACAAGGATTTTCATATGAAACGACAGATTATATGACGGAACAAATACCTTGTTGGTTAACTCATACAAATGAGCGGACACATGAAGTAATTAATGATAATTTAACTTTATCAGCGATGTATTCGGGAATGAAGCGAGGGACAGGACCAAGATATTGCCCATCGATTGAGGATAAAATTGTACGATTTCATGACAAACCACGTCATCAAGTGTTTTTAGAACCGGAAGGACGTCATACGGAGGAAGTATATGTACAAGGTTTATCGACTTCATTACCAGAATTTATCCAAACGGATATTTTACGTTCTATTCCGGGACTAGAAAATGCGGAAATGATGCGGCCAGGGTATGCGATAGAATATGATGCTATTCCTCCAACTCAACTTTGGCCTACACTAGAAACGAAAAGTATAAAAGGATTATATACGGCTGGACAAATTAATGGCACGTCAGGGTATGAAGAAGCTGCCGCACAAGGAATTATTGCCGGTATTAATGCGAGTCTACAAAATCAAGGCAAGGACGCATTTATATTAGACCGATCACAAAGTTATATTGGTGTCCTAATTGATGATCTAGTGACAAAAGGTACACGTGAACCTTATCGTTTGTTAACTTCACGTGCCGAATACCGTTTATTATTACGACATGATAACGCTGATATTCGTTTAACAAAATTAGGGTATAAATTAGGTTTAATTTCTGAAGAACGTTACGCAAAATTCCAAGAAAAATTACGACTAATAGATGTAGAGAAAGAACATTTATTTAATGAAATTATTAAAGTAAATGACGAAGTGCAAAAAAAATTACAAGCAGCAAATTCGACGCCACTAAAAGATGCTATAAGAGCGATTGATTTACTAAAACGTCCTGAAGTTACTTTTGAGGTAGTTGAAAAAATCATTGGCGTTCAAGAAATACCAACTGATGTAAAAGAGCAAGTAGAAATTCAAGTGAAGTATGAAGGATATATTAAAAAAGCAAATGATCAAGTTAAACGAATGTTAAAAATGGAAGACAAAAAGATACCAGAGAATATTGACTATGACGCTATCCATAGTTTAGCATTTGAAGCGAGAGAGAAGCTTAAAAAGATTCAACCAATGTCCATTGGGCAAGCATCAAGGATATCCGGTGTAAATCCAGCTGATATTTCTATTCTGCTCGTTTATATCGAACAAGGTAATGTGAAACGAACTTCTTAATTTATATGATCAACATCAGGTTTACGATAAGAAAAAAGGAGACTAAAAATGAATGAGCAACAGTTTGTAGAAACAGTTAAAAAGAATGGTATCGAATTAGATAATGACCAATTAAAGCAATTCGAACTTTATTATGATTTACTAATCGAGTGGAATAATAAAGTGAATTTAACAGCAATTACTAAAAAAAGTGACGTTTATTTAAAGCATTTTTATGATTCGATAACTCCTAGTTTTTATTTTCCTTTTCATGATGTTGTATCATTATGCGATGTTGGAGCGGGTGCTGGGTTTCCTAGCATTCCGCTTAAAATCTGTTTTCCCCATTTACACATTACAATAGTAGATTCTTTAAAAAAACGGATCCATTTCCTAGAAAATGTAACGGCAACATTACAATTAACGAATGTCGATTTAATCCATGCACGTGCGGAAGATTTCGGTCATCAAAAAAAGTTTCGTGAACGTTTTGATGTTGTCACAGCACGTGCGGTTGCCCGAATGTCGGTGCTTTCCGAGTATTGCTTACCATTAAGCAAAGTTGGTGGGACTTTTATTGCCTTAAAAGGAGCTCATATGGAAGAGGAGCTTACCGAAGCTAAAAAGGCGATTAGTGTTTTAGGTGGAAATTTGACAAATAATGAAACCTTTCATTTACCAGTAGAAAATAGTGTTCGTTCAGTCGTTACGATCAAAAAGATTAAAAAGACGGAAAAGAAATATCCTAGAAAAGCAGGTACTCCTGCAAAAAGTCCGATTTTATAAATAAAAAATTAGTAACAATACTTTTTATACTAAATTTATGATAAACTTAACTATACAGGTTAAGTTTCTTTCTTTTTCCTCTTTCAACCCTTCTTTTATGGATAAATTAAATTGTTCCACGTGAAACAATTTATATAATATTTATTAAAAAGGTGATGTTATTATGTTGCAGTCTTTTAATCGACTCTTTACTAGTGGAAGTAAATCAGAAGAACAAGCTGATAGTTACCAAGAAGATGTCGTTCAGTTAAATGTTGATCAAATTATTCCTAATGAGTATCAGCCAAGAACTCAATTTGATAATGAAAAAATAAAGGAATTGGCGCAGACGTTACAAACTCATGGGATGATTCAACCAATTGTAGTACGTGTTAAAAATGATGAACAATATGAGGTAATTGCTGGTGAAAGAAGATTAAGAGCTGCTAAACTATTAGGCTGGGAAACTATTTCGGCAATCATTCGTAACTTAAATGATACAGAAACAGCGTCAATCGCCTTAATAGAAAACATTCAGCGGGAAGAATTATCCGTTATTGAAGAGGCGAAAGCATATGCTCAGCTGATAAAAATGCATTCTTTAACGCAAGAAGCATTAGCACAAAGGTTAGGGAAAAGTCAGTCAACGATTGCTAATCGAATAAGATTATTAATGTTACCAGATGTTATTCAACAAGCATTGATTGTAAAGGAAATTACAGAACGACATGCTCGTGCTTTAATGAAACTAAAAGATGAAAAATTACAAATAGATTTTTACAATAAAATAGTCGAGAAACAGTTAAATGTTCGCGAGACAGACGAATTAATAAAAGATTTTTTGTCAGATGGAGAAACTAAAAAGAAAATACGTCCAAAGTCTAAATTTATAAGTAAGGATGTCCGTATTGCGACAAATACAATTAGAAGGTCTTTAAAGATGATTGCTGATACGGGAATTAATGTCGAATCTGAAGAAGAAGAGTTGGATGATTATTACCAAATAACGATTAGAGTGAAAAAAACGAACCATGATAAAAAACAACAGAAGTAACGTTTTACAATAGGTAGGTGCCATAATGGGTAAAATAATAGCAATAACAAATCAAAAAGGTGGCGTTGGTAAAACGACATCAACTGTAAACTTAGGAGCTAGTTTAGCGCAACTTGGTAATAAAGTTTTATTAGTTGATATAGATCCCCAAGGCAACGCAACTAGTGGTGTTGGAATTAATAAGGGTGATATGGATCAATGTGTATATAATATTCTTGTAGAAGATCTGGATGCGAAAGAAGTGTGTATTCCGACTGATGTTGAAAATCTATCTATTATTCCGGCTACAATTCAACTAGCAGGAGCAGAAATAGAGTTAGTACCTACTATATCACGTGAAGTAAAACTAAAAAAATCTTTAGATGCAATTAAACATAATTTTGATTATATATTAATAGATTGCCCTCCATCTCTTGGATTATTAACTATTAATGCATTAACTTCCGCTGATAGTGTGTTAATACCAGTTCAGTGTGAATACTATGCTTTAGAAGGGCTAAGTCAACTACTTAATACGATACGACTTGTTCAAAAACATCTAAACAAACAATTAATGATCGAAGGCGTCTTATTAACAATGTTAGATGCAAGAACAAATTTAGGAATTCAAGTGATTGAAGAAGTAAAAATGTATTTCCAAGATAAAGTGTATAAATCTATCATACCAAGAAATATTCGCCTTGGTGAGGCACCAAGTCATGGTCAGCCAATTACAGTGTATGATCCTAAATCAAAAGGAGCAGAAGTATATCTTGAGTTAGCGAAGGAAGTGATGGAAGTTGGCGAAACGGTTAGGTAAAGGATTAGGTGCTTTGATTAACGTTGAAGAAGAATCTATTGAGCAACTATCGATTGATGAATGCCGTACTAACCCTTATCAGCCTAGAAAAACATTCGATGCGGATGCAATAGAAGAACTGAAAATTTCCATATTGGAGTATGGGATTATTCAACCATTAATTGTTAGAAGAAGCATCAAAGGGTATGAAATTGTCGCTGGTGAACGTCGCTTTCGAGCTGCAAGGGAAGCAGGACTAAAAGAAATACCAGCCATTATCAAAGATTTTGATGATAAAAAGATGATGGAAATTGCATTACTAGAAAACCTTCAGCGTGAGGATTTAACGGTAATTGAAGAAGCATTAGCATATAAAAATTTAATCAACGAATTACATTTAACTCAAGAAGAATTATCGAATAAACTTGGGAAAAGCCGTTCCCATATAGCCAACACAATGCGTCTATTATCCTTACCGGAGGACATCATTATTTTTATTAGTAATGGGGAGCTGTCGATGGGACATGGACGAGCTTTACTAGGCTTAAAAAACAAGGAGCAATTGCACTCTTTGGTTGATAAAATTAGAAAAAACAATTTAAATGTCCGTCAAGTAGAGCAGATGATTAATGAATTAAATAAACAAAAACCATTGATCAAAAAGAAAAAGAAGCAAAAAGATTTATTTATCCAGCAACAAGAGACTAAATTAAGAGAAGTATTAGGTACGAATGTAAATATACAAAAAACCAAAAATAAAGGTAAAATTGAAATAGAATTTTATACGACTGATGAATTGGAAAGACTGATTAGTATGTTACAACAATAGGTGATGTTTATGTGATAAGACTGACACTATATGTAGATGTAGTCAGTCTTTTTACTTGGCAGATAGAGCAGAGACATAATAAAAACGATCAAATACAAAGACGTAATGCATTACCTTAGCGAAGTATCTTTCTAGAGGCATTTTATGTAGCTACCGTGTTCGGAGTTTTCTTTAACATAAACACTTTTGTCCAACCTCACCCATACATGCTGCTAAGGTAGTCATAGTCCCCGGGGACGTTGCACTTGCGCCTTTGTTTCCTTTTATACTTTCTGGACAAACTCTTCTGTAAAATGCAAACTAAGGGTCTCTTTATTAAAGTTTTACGCCAACTTAGTTTTCTACATGTTTATTAAAATGTTTCACGTGGAACAATTAGTATAGTGAGTGAGGAATATGATGGCTTTATTTGGAACAATCATAAATGGGATATGTATAATCATCGGTTGTATAGTTGGACTATTTATGACGAAAATACAAGAAAAATATAAAGAAACGATCATGCAAGGAATAGGTTTAACTGTTATTTTAATTGGCCTTCAAATGGCTTTTCAAACAAAATCGATTATTATTGTTCTATTAAGTATGTTAAGTGGAGCTTTCATTGGGGAGTTTTTAAAACTCGAACATTTTTTAAATAAAATTGGTTTTTGGGTTGGAAGTAAATTTACAACTACAAATGAGCAAGTTAATATTACTCAAGCGTTTATTACGGCATCCTTATTGTTTGTTGTCGGTGCGATGGCTATATTGGGTGCATTAGATAGTGGATTAAGAGGGGATCATGAAGTTTTAATTACGAAAGGCATTCTTGATGGTTTCGCTTCCTTTGTTTTAACGACGACATTAGGGATAGGAGTCATTTTATCCGTCATACCAGTCGTATTATTTCAGGGAACGATTGCACTGCTTGCAGCTCAAATAGAAAGTATTATACCAGAAGCGATCTTTAATGAGGTTATTGTCGAATTGACCGCAGTTGGTGGATTGCTTATCGTTGCAATTGGATTGAATATATTAAAGCTAACACAAATAAGGGTGACAAACTTGCTACCAGCAATCTTTATGGTAGGTGTTATTCTTTATATCTATCATTCATTTTTTTAAAATTTTTACTTCTTTTTTCTAGCTAAGTTTCTTCTTTGATTTACTTGATAATAGTTTAACCATAAATCCAATTTATTAAGAATGATCGCAAGGGTAAAAGCCATATCATGAACGACAGACAATCTGGTGCTTTGTAAGACTGCATAATCCATAAAACCACCAATGTTTACGACACCAGTTATATATGCATCACCTACGGCCGGAAGTTTTTTGTTTAAGGCTGCACCAGGTTGTAAGGAACCAATCCCACTAATATAACTACCAATTGAACTGTTTTTTCCTAGGGATGCATCAATCGCTATAATGAAAGGATTATCATACTTATCGCTGATTAAATTTGTTTTTTCATGTAAATTAATCGCATGGACAGGGTCATGTAAGGTTCCATATACGCTAATATTAACTGGTTTCATTTGCGATAAGAATGTTCCAGTTAAAGGACCTAAAGAGTCGCCCGTAGAACGATCGGTGCCAATACAAAGTACAATTAAATTAGCATGGTTTTTTGGGAGAAATGTAATTAATAAATCGCTCAAAGCTTTTACCGCAAGCGGATCTTGATAGTGAACATAATGTGTTTCGTTTTTCTTTAACGAGCTATCCATTTCGAATACTCCTCCGATACTTTTTATCTAGTATACGTGTAACGGTAATACAATATACATGTAAATAGACTTCAGATAGCATCTATTAGAAGCAAATAACGGTAACACTACTATCATAAAATTTTAGTAAATGAGTTGTTCGCTTTACTGTTATGTGTTTGCTTGTAAGTAGGATGAACTTAGTGTAATAATTTACACATAAAACGAAAAGTAATTTAGAGGATCGTAACGGATTGAGAGAGTTTTTGGAAATATATGAAGGAACAAAGCACTTTCGATAACAATAGGGAAGGCTCTACGTAAAGTAATTGTTATTATAATAACTATCATTGGTAAGAAAATAGCAACTACAGTAGTAAAATATATTTTAAAAGAAATAAGGTATTCTATGAGTCAATTTCATAATAGACTACTTCTAGAATAAAACCGAACAACAAACAAAAGTATAATGTTATCGTTCGTTTTTACATCCTGTGAAATTTTGGCTAGAATGGCAGGTGGTCGACTCCTACGGGAGAAGAGGCTCAGATAAGACCCCGCAATATCGAAAGATTACAGACTAAAACCGCCCTTTGCGGGCAACGTCTGCATACTTCTTGCCGGGGCAAGAGGCTTATCAGCCGCCCGCGGAAAGCGACCACCTGGAGTGAAAGCCTTTTGCTCAGCAATATCATTCGATTTTTGAAGTGCTATATTGAATGATGAAATTGATCCTATACTAGAGAAAAAAACATTTCATGGTTAGTTGCTACAATCATAGTGGAGCAAGTATTGTATGTATGGCTGTTGATGTAATGGCCGAAATTTAATGAAAGCTGGTTTTTCATTCTATTTTAGAACCATTTTTCGAATGGTGATCTTGGTAATTTTAGAAGGAAGGAAAGAAAGGAATAGATGTATAGTAAGAGAGTCGATATTCCTTTACCCAAAATTGTCGTATATTTACAGGCAGAAAAGTCGAAAGGGGGAGATGTAAATGGCTGATAAGCAGTTTTCATTAAATGATATTGTTGAAATGAAAAAACAACATCCATGTGGTGAAAACAGATGGAAAATCATCCGGATGGGAATGGATATTCGCATAAAATGTTTAGGCTGTGAACGAAGTGTCCTCATACCGAGAAATGAGTTTGCCAAAAAACTAAAAAAGATTATAGAAAAAGCCCAAAATGAGTAAACATGGATGAAAGCTACCTTTAAAATGTCATTTTGTCTATAGCATAATTGCATTTTGCATGATGACAAGATAGCTAAAATACAGATCTACCAAGTTGTCACATAACATAATAAAGATTATAATACAAATGAAGTTCACATGAACGCAAGAACCCAAGGAGTGGAACATTGAAATGTCATTAACAGCTGGAATAGTTGGTCTTCCTAATGTTGGAAAATCAACCTTGTTTAACGCAATTACAAGAGCAGGTGCAGAATCTGCAAATTATCCATTTTGTACGATTGACCCGAATGTAGGTATCGTTGAAGTGCCTGACGAAAGATTGATCAAACTAACAGAAGTCGTAAAACCGAAGAAAACAGTACCAACAGCTTTTGAATTTACGGATATTGCTGGCATTGTAAAAGGAGCTAATAAGGGAGAGGGATTAGGAAATCAATTTTTGTCCCATATTAGACAAGTTGATGCCATCTGCCAAGTGGTACGTTGTTTTGAAGATGAAAATATTACACATGTATCCGGTAAAATTGATCCAATCGACGATATTGAAACGATTAATTTAGAATTAATTTTAGCAGATTTAGAAACTGTTACACGAAGATATGATCGTGCAGAAAAGCTTGCACGACAAAAAGAGAAAGAAGCAGTGCAAGAATTTAATGTAATGAAAAAACTGAAAGAAGGACTAGAAGAAGAAATTCCTGCTCGTGCAGTTCCTTTAACAGAAGAAGAAATGAAAATCGCAAGACAATTACATTTGTTAACGGCAAAACCAATACTTTATGTCGCAAATGTGAGTGAAGATGATATTACTAATAGCGACGACAATGAATATGTTAAGCAAGTCAGACAGTTTGCAGAAAAAGATAATGCAGAAGTAATTGTCGTTAGTGCAAAAATTGAAGAAGAGATAGCAGAATTAGACCAAGACGAAAAAGAAATGTTCTTACAAGAGTTAGGAATAGAACAATCTGGCTTAGATCAATTAATTACTGCTTCATATGAGTTACTAGGTTTAGCGACTTACTTTACCGCTGGAGAACAAGAAGTACGTGCATGGACATTTAAAAAAGGAATGAAAGCCCCCCAAGCAGCTGGAATTATTCATACAGACTTTGAAAGAGGGTTTATACGGGCAGAAACAGTCTCATATGAAGATCTAATGGAAGCAGGGGCGATGGTTCAGGCTCGTGAAAATGGTAAAGTTCGCTTAGAGGGGAAAGATTACCTCGTGCAAGATGGAGATGTGATTCATTTCCGATTTAATGTATAGACGGATGAATGATCATACTAAAGGTTCAAATACATGTAAACCTTTTAAAACTAGAGTCGGGTTGTCCTGACCTGCCAATCCTCAATAACATAAATATTGTATATTGAGGACTCTAGCGACACCATTTGGGTCCACGAGGTGTATTTGGAACCGCGGATAAAAAAAGAGTAAAGTATAATGTAAAACGGTTTTATAAAAGATTTGTTATTTAAATAGAATTTTGATATAATTTTCATCTGTGGGTAATTATTTAATTACTCCTTGCTCTATTACCCTTGAGTTTTAGAGCCGCAGAGACCAAAAGGAGGTGCGTAGGATGAGAGATTACGAAATCATGTATATCATCCGCCCAAATATCGAAGAAGAAGCGCGAAAAGGTACAATTGAGCGTTTTAACGGAATTTTAACTGATAATGGGGCAACGATTGATAAAGTAGATGAAGTAGGTTCACGTCGTCTAGCTTACGAAATTAACGATTTTCGTGATGGTTATTACGTCATTATTAACTTTACTGGCGATCAAAGTGCAGTAAATGAATTTGACCGTCAAGCTAAGTTCTCTGACGATATTATTCGTCACATCGTTATTCGTGTAGATGAACAATAAGAGGGAGTGATTCTAATGTTGAATAGAGTCGTTTTAGTTGGAAGACTAACAAGAGATCCCGATTTACGTTATACACCAAATGGAGTAGCGGTTGCGAATTTTACAATTGCTGCAAACCGACCTTTTAGAAATCAGCAGGGTGAACAAGAAGCTGATTTTATCAATTGTGTCGTTTGGCGAAAAACAGCTGAAAACTTAGCAAATTATATGAAAAAAGGTAGTATGATTGGTGTTGATGGTAGAATTCAAACAAGATCATATGAAGGACAAGACGGGAAAATGGTATATATTACAGAGGTTTTGGCTGAAAACATTCAGTTTTTAGAGTCAAGAGGTGCTTCACAATCTCAACAAAGAGGCTCATCTGGATATAATCAAAATGATGCTTATCAACATCAACAAGCACCAGCCCAACCATCACCTCAAATGGATCAACCGAAATCGAATCCATTTCAAAATGATGGTGAACAAATTGATATTTCTGATGATGATTTACCATTTTAAAATAAATGAAATGATATAGAAGAATAAAGCAAAGGAGTGATTTTTATGAGACGTGGTCGTCCAAGACGTCGAAAAGTGTGTTATTTTACAGCGAACGGAATTACACATATCGATTATAAAGATATAGATTTATTAAAAAGATTTATTTCAGAACGCGGTAAAATTCTTCCACGCCGTGTAACAGGTACATCTGCTAAATACCAAAGAAAATTAACGATTGCTATTAAGCGTGCTCGTTCAATGGCATTACTTCCATTCGTTAGTGAATAATAGATAAAATAAAATTCCTTTTCAAACTCTCATGTAATGTAAAGAGAAGATGGAAAGGAATTTTTCATTCGTGAATGGTTATAGAGGTTGTTCAAAAAGTCTGGTAAAATGATACTGCGCATTTCTTATCTGCCAAAGCGCGGGCTAGGGCATTTAATCATGATGAATGTCTAACTCTTTTCGGATAGATTAAGATAATTTTAATGATAACGGTAAAAATATATAGCACACAAATGATAAGAAATAAATGATTCAATGGATAAAAAAATGAAAATAATGTAAATAAAAAGAGCGGCAAAGTCGTTGTAAAAGCTGCCATTTTCCATAAAATAGAGAAACGTAATTTTCTATTAAGCATTTTAGTAATTAAGGAAGCAATATAGGCTAAAATCGACAATAAACTAAAAATGATTACAACTAAAATCAAGTAATAAAAGATAAAAAAATAAATAAGTAAAAAGAAAGTTTGAATAGGAACGGCGGACTGTTCAAGTAAGATTTGTTCCAATAATGCTGGAACAGATGCTAAAGCGAGTAATATAAACATATATATAACTGTAATATCCATTCCAACCCGATTTAGTGCAAATACTGCCTGTTTTTGCGGTAATTTAATACTTTGCTTACAAGCATTCCAAAAAACCTTCATCGCTACTCTTCCTTCGTCAGTATTTAATCTAACAATTACTATACCATGTTTTACATACCTTCTGATAGGAATTGATATACAAAATAGCGTCCCTAAAAAAACAATTTCATAAATTAGACAGAAATGATGTAATGTGCTTGAAAGAGATAGCCTTCAATAACAAATAATAAATAAATCTGATATTATATGAGGATGAGGATTTAATTTAAATTTGAGGTGTCATTATGAATCAATCGAAAAAAATTACAGATGGAGCATTACTAACCGCAGTATATATAGCTTTATTATTGATCGTTGTGTTTGTCCCTGTTGTCGTCTCATTCGGTATATTTATTTTACCGATTCCGTTTATACTATATGCATCGAGACATGGTTTTAAACCAACAATCATTATGTTCCTCGTTGCGCTACTATTATCACTTGTTTTTGCAACGGCAGTTTCATTACCACTTACCGTTTTAGCGGGTATTGGTGGAATGACAATAGGTTCAGCAATCCATCGTAACTTAACTGCCTATGAGACATGGGCGCAAGGAACAGTTGGGTTTATTATTGGTATTGTCATCGTCGTTTTATTGTTACAACTATTATTGGGTATAAATATTTATAATGAAATGGATGTTGCTATTGAAGATTCCGTGACGATGACGAAAACGATTATGGATCAAATGGGCCTTGGAGGACCAGAAACAGATGAACAAATAGAACAATTGGAAAAACAAATGTATGACTTTAAGGATATCATCCCTTCAAGTATTGCAGCAATCAGTATACTATTAGCATTTTTAAGTCAGTGGCTCAGTTATAAATTGATGAATCGTATTGAGAATAAACGATTAGCATTTCCACCTTTTAAACAGTTAAACTTCCCAATTGCTATCATATGGATTTATTTTATAGCATTGATTCTCGGATTGATCAATTTAGATCCTGACGGTGCAATATACTTAGTTGTTGCAAATGTGATGGCTTTAACTATTATTCTTATTGCTATTCAAGGATTTTCATTTATCTTTTTCTATGCAGATCATAAAAAAGTACATAAAGCTGTCCCAATAACGATACTCGTCATCTCGCTTTTATTTCCATTCTTATTTCTGTTTATCATTCGAATAATTGGTATAATTGATTTAGGATTTTCATTAAAACGTCGATTAGCTAATGGAAATAAAACGTGAATTTAGCTTATAGGAGTTGAACATTTTGGAGCACTTTTTTAAAACAAAAATAGTGAGTAAGCAGTTATGGGTGACATTTGTTCTCTCTTTTATCATGTTATGTTTCCTATTTTATTACCAATGGATCATTGGGTTATTATTTACAATCTTGTTCCTTACTGTATTTTATTATGTGAAGCGGGAAGAAGAAAGAGATAGGGAAAAACAAAGAAATTATATATCTAAATTATCCTTTCAAGTGGAGAATGCGGGAAGAACGATCTTTTTAAATTTGCCAATTGGGATTCTTATTTATGATCAAGATTTTCAGATTGAATGGGCCAATCCATATATGGCTGAAATAACACATGGAGAACCATTATTGAAAAAGTCACTTGATACATTTTCAGATAATTTAATTTCACAAATAAAAGCCGATAAAGAAGAAATATGGCTTACAATTAATCATTTACAGTTTAAAACGAAAATAGATCATTTTAATCGTACTTTATTTTTATTTAATCGAACCGAAGAGGCTCAGCTTGAAAAACGTTTTAATGATGAAAAAGTGGTCATCGCTAATATTTATTTAGATAATTATGAAGAGATATCCCGTAATATGAATGACAATATAAAAAGTCAGTTAAATTCATTAATTACTTCAACATTAAATAAATGGGCAGACGATTATCATTTTTATTTAAAAAGGACATCACAAGATAGGTTTCTAGCAGTTTTTACACAAGAGACGTTAGCGCTCTTGGAAAAGTCACGGTTTGAAATATTAGATGAAATTAGAACGCTCCATATAGAAGAAGTACAAAGAAATCCGATCACATTAAGTATTGGGGTAGGGACAGGAAATGTTCCCATCCCTGAATTAGCAAAACTTGCTCAATCTAGTTTAGACTTAGCACTTGGGCGTGGGGGCGACCAGATCGCTATTAGAGATGAAACAGGGAAAGTTCGCTTTTATGGTGGAAAGACAAATCCGATGGAAAAAAGAACCCGAGTGAGGGCGCGAGTCATTTCCCATGCATTAAAGGAATTAGTGAGTGAAAGTGATAATGTGATCATTATGGGTCATAAAGGACCAGATATGGACTCATTAGGATCAACAATTGGAGTGTTAAATATTGCTAAGTCTAATGATGTAGAAGGTTATATTGTTTTTGATGAAGATGATATTACAACAGGAGTTTCTAAAGTAATTGATAAAGTGAAACAAGAGGAAAGCTTATGGAAGCATTTTATTGGCCCTGAGGAAGCGGAAGCAATTTATACGAGTAGAAGTTTAATTGTTGTCGTTGATACACATAGACCTTCCCTTGTTGCACATGAAAAATTGCTGCGAAACGCTGAATATAAAGTAGTGATCGATCATCATAGACGTGGAGAAGAATTTATTAATAACCCTACTCTTGTTTATATGGAACCTTATGCTTCTTCTACTTCGGAACTCGTAACGGAACTGATTGAGTATCAACCGAATAAAAAGAAGCTAACAACACTAGAGGCAACTACATTACTTGCGGGAATCATTGTCGATACAAAAAGCTTTGCCCTTAGAACTGGTTCAAGAACATTTGATGCAGCTTCTTATTTACGATCAAAAGGGGCTGACCCAGTACTCATTCAGAAATTTTTAAAAGAAGATTTGAATACGTTAAGAAAAAGAAATAAATTAATTGAAAAAGCATCTATTTACCACGATTCTTTGGCGATTGTGAAAGCAGATGGTGACTTATATGACCAAATTATTATTGCCCAAGCAGCCGATATTTTATTAACGATTGATCATGTGACGGCATCATTCGTTATCGCAAATCGAAGTGATGAGACAGTCTCCATTAGTGCTCGCTCTTTAGGAGAGGTAAACGTTCAATTAATCATGGAAGAAATGAATGGTGGTGGTCATTTAACCAATGCTGCTACCCAATTACATGGAATGACTACTGACCAAGCAGAAGAAAAACTAAAAGAAAAAATTAAAGAATATTTCGAGGGGAGAACATAAAATGAAAGTAATCTTTTTAAAAGACGTAAAAGGAAAAGGCAAAAGAGGAGAAGTAAAAGATGTGCCAGTTGGATATGCAAACAATTTCTTGTTTAAAAACAATCTTGCTGAAGAAGCTACACCTGGAAATTTACGAAAATTAAAAGCCAAGCAACAAAAAGTGGCCGAACGGGAAGAAGAAGAAAAATCTCAGGCGGAAGAGTTAAAAAATAAATTGGGAGAAATAACTGTTAGTATGAAAGCAAAATCAGGTCAAGATGGACGTCTTTTTGGTTCGATAACGAGTAAACAAATTGCTGATGTCCTCAAAAAAGAATACAAAATAACAGTGGACCGTAGAAAAATTGAATTAGATGAACCGATTCGTACATTAGGACATACGAAAGTACCTGTAAAACTTCACCAAGAAGTAAACGGAACAATTAATGTTCATGTAGTAGAAGAATAACTCAAAGGGGAATCGGAAAATAGCGTGGAAAAAACTTTCCTGCTCACGACATACAGGGTGCTAGTGTCGGCGTGGAACCAAACGAGAGCAAGTCAATGATCAGTTTGTGCACAAAATCACTAGATCATGATGATGAAGGGTATTTCCAGGATAAATTGGAACTATGCTGATCGTGATAGAAGTGCAAAGAGTTTGACTGTTATACCAAAAAACCTTTGCACATAAGTTGATGCTAGAACCTTATTGAAATGAACTACTCTAGTTGTCTGGAGCGAAAAGTGACTGACTCCAGCGGGAAAAGCGCGAGTCTGAAGACCCCGCAGGAAGTGGTTTTCTTCCGAGGCGGGTTAAGTACGTGACGTCCATGTCGCAACACCCGCACTAGCACGTCCTGTGCGTCGGAGGCTGAAGCCGTGCCCGCTAAAAAGCACTGTCACATTTCGCGGAAGACAACGGTAGGATGGAACCTATTTTAGTTGTTCAGCAGCCCCTAAGTAAGCATATACCATCTATAATTTTACTTTTCCACACAATAATCTGAATACCCAATTAAAATTAACTCCTTTCATTCAAGAAAGGGTTATGACTTAGAGCCCTTCTAAATTAAGGAGGAATAAAATGACTGAAGCATTAGGGAACCGAACACCACCACATAATATTGAGGCAGAACAAGCGGTTATTGGAGCAGTATTTTTAGAACCCGAAGCATTTTCAACAGCAGCAGAGCGAATTGGTCCAACTGATTTTTTTAGAGCTAGTCATCAAGTTGTTTTTGAGGCAATGTTTCAACTATTTGAAAAAGGTGAACCGATTGATATTGTAACCGTAACTACATTGCTATCCAACTCGCAGAAATTGGACATAGCTGGAGGAGTAACGTACTTAACGGATCTTGCAAGCTCTGTTCCGACCGCAGCTAACATTGAGTATTACAGTCAAATTGTAGAGGAAAAAGCGTTATTACGCCGGTTAATAAAAACAGCAACAGATATCGTTACGGAAACCTTCTCCAATGAAGATGAAGTCGAAGGAGTATTAGACGAAGCTGAAAAAAGAATATTAGAAGTGTCGAGCAGGAAAAATGTTAATGCCTTTAAGCCGATAAAGGATGTACTCATTGACGTATATGATAATATTGAAAAATTGCACCATGCACAAGGGGACATAACTGGTATTCCTACTGGGTTTCGTGATTTAGACCGTATGACTGCTGGATTTCAACGTAACGATTTAATTATTATCGCTGCAAGACCATCAGTAGGAAAAACTGCTTTTGCCTTAAATATCGCTCAAAATGTAGCGATTAATACGGATGAAAATGTAGCAATTTTCAGTTTGGAGATGGGAGCAGACCAATTAGTTTCACGGATGCTTTGTGCAGAAGGAAATATTGACTCCCAGCGACTGCGTACAGGGAAACTAGAACAGGAAGATTGGGGAAAATTGACCATGGCCATGGGAAGCCTGTCCCACGCTGGTATTTTTATTGACGATGCACCCGGAATTCGTGTTAGTGATATCCGGTCAAAATGTAGAAGATTAAAACAAGAGCATGGACTTGGAATGATTATTATCGACTACTTACAACTTATTCAAGGTAGTGACAATTCACGTGAAAACAGGCAGCAAGAAGTATCGGAAATCTCAAGGTCATTAAAAGGATTAGCAAGAGAATTAGAAGTTCCACTCATTGCCTTATCACAATTATCACGGGGAGTTGAATCAAGACAAGATAAGCGTCCAATGATGTCTGACTTGCGTGAATCAGGTAGTATTGAGCAAGATGCTGACATTGTTGGATTTTTATACCGTGATGATTATTATGATACGGAATCAGAACAACAAAATATTATTGAAATTATTTTATCCAAACAACGTAATGGTCCGACAGGGACTGTAGAACTTGCGTTTGTGAAAGAATATAATAAGTTTGTTGATTTAGACTTTCGCTATGGAGAAAGCGATGTACCGCCCGTACCGGTATAAAGCCTACCATATAAATGATAAAAGACTTCTTTCAAGGTAGATTCGTTGCAAAACAAAGCGAAAAAGGATATTTACAAATAATTCACGAACGTTTAAAGAACTTTTCATGTAAACGTTCGTGTTTTTATTGACTTGATTCATAATTATTGATACACTTACAAATGTAATTTATTGATTAAATTTTAGTGGAGGTGCACGATGTCCTCAGTAGTTGTAGTTGGTACACAGTGGGGTGATGAAGGAAAAGGTAAAATAACCGACTTCCTTTCACAAAATGCAGAGGTTGTAGCTCGTTATCAAGGTGGGAATAATGCAGGTCATACGATCGTTTTTGATGGTGTTACGTATAAGTTACATTTAATTCCTTCAGGTATTTTCTTTCCAGAGAAAATAAGTGTGTTGGGAAATGGAATGGTCATCGATCCGAAAGCTTTTGTCGAGGAATTAACATATCTTCATGGCAAAAATGTTTCTACAGATAATTTGCGAGTAAGTAATCGTGCCCATGTAATCCTACCTTACCATTTAAAATTAGATATCCTACAAGAAGAAGAAAAGGGTATTCATAAAATTGGGACAACGAAAAAAGGAATTGGTCCTGCATATATGGATAAGGCAGCACGGTGTGGTATTCGTATTGCCGATTTACTTGATAAGGATGTATTCAAAGAAAAATTAATGCAAAACTTAAAAGAGAAAAATCGTCTATTTGAAAAGGTATATGAAGTTGAGCCAATTCAAGTGGAAGACATTTTAGAAGAATATTATGAATACGGACAACAAATGGCGAAGTATGTTTGTGATACTTCTGTCGTACTAAATGATGCACTTGATGAAGGACGCCGTGTGTTATTTGAAGGTGCGCAAGGTGTCATGTTAGATATTGATCAAGGAACTTATCCGTTCGTTACTTCATCTAACCCAGTAGCAGGTGGCGTCACAATAGGTTCAGGTGTTGGACCATCTAAAATTTCAACTGTTGTCGGTGTGTCAAAAGCTTATACGACCCGTGTTGGAGATGGACCATTTATTACGGAACTTACGGATGAAATTGGTGATCAAATTCGTGAAGTTGGTAGGGAATATGGAACGACGACAGGAAGACCACGTCGTGTCGGTTGGTTTGATAGTGTTGTTGTTCGTCATGCCCGCCGTGTAAGTGGAATTACCGACCTATCCCTTAATTCTATTGATGTATTAACAGGTATAGAAAAATTGAAAATTTGTATCGCTTACAAATACAATGGCAATATAATAAAGGAATTTCCAGCAAACTTAAATATTCTTGCGAAATGTGAGCCAGTATATGAAGAGTTACCAGGTTGGACAGAAGATATAACGGGAGTTAAAAGTTTACACGAGCTTCCAGATAATGCGCGTCACTATTTGGAACGAGTCGCTCAATTAACGGAAATCCCTCTATCCATTTTTTCTGTTGGTCCAGACCGAACACAAACAAATGTTGTAAGAAGCGTGTATCGATAAGCGCTTCTCGTTTGCACAGATAAAAAGTCATCCTCTCACTAAGAGTCAGATAGTGGGAGGTTTTTTATTTACGTTTATAAACTGTACTTGTATATGCAAATTTATAAAAAAATTGTACTATCTACTGCAATAATGAGAATTTTGTTTGAAAAAGAGTCTAAAAAAAGGTTTAAAGCTATGAACAAACGCAGTTCTTTTTCATCATTACGTAACAAGAGATCCAAATCATCGGGTGTACTAGTACGCCTTTAGAAAGGATGATTTTCACATCCGAACATCTTCACAAGGTTAAGATGTGATATTTAAAGTGATGAACAATCAATTTTCAATTTGCCTTGACAAATCAAAACCCCTACTACAATAATAAATAATATGCTCAAATATCTCTGATTAGGAGGCAAGTAATTGGAGAAAGAAAACAATGTGTTTCAAAACTTAAAAAAAGCTGAACGCGAAATGCGCAAACAATTAATTATCAACGCTACCCTAATTCTTTTAAGTGAAAAGCAAATAGCAGAAGTTAGTATGCGAGATATTGCGAAAGAAGCAGGTATCTCTCCTGCTTTAATCTATCGCCATTTTAAGGATCAGGATGAGTTATTTATCGAAGCTTTTGATCAAAAAAGCAAAGAGATGATTGCGGCTTTTGAAGCAATTATTTCTAAACAACAAATAGTGTCTATTGAAAAGATCGGTAAAGAGTTTATTTCATATCTTTTAAATAATCCTCTTTTCTTTAAAATGATGACTTACTTTATGCTTGATCATACCCTTATGGAAGAGCATCTAGAGCGTTTCAATACGACTATTCGAGAATTACTTTCTATTTTTGATACTGGCTTTAAACATAGCGGAATAAAAAAAGACATTCGCTTACATTCCCATGCATTTTTTTCGGCTTTAAATGGAGTCATGATTACGTTTTATCATTATCCTGGTAGAAGTGAAGCAGATGTGGAAGCTCATATTGAAAGGCTAGCCTCGTTAATTGGATCTTTATTCGTAAATGCTAGTAATAGTCAAGAAAAAAAATAACGGTCTTATTCCTGAAAGTGGGAAGATAGCCGTTATTCTTTTCTGATGAAAACTAGACAGTGACATCTCTTGATTTCAATACATGTTTTAACACTTTCCCTGCTGCGTTTCTAGGTAATTGTTTGATAAATTCTACCTCTTTTACGCATTTATAGGCTGCAAGATTGTCATGACACATTTTGATAATACTTTCTTCCGTAATGGTAGCGCCTTCATTTTTTACGACATATGCCTTTGGAATTTCTCCCCATTTAGAATCACGTTTTCCGACAACGGCAACATCTGTTACATCTGGATGAGTGTTAATGACACTTTCCAGTTCCGATGAATAAATATTTTCACCACCACTAATAATCATGTCTTTCAGTCTATCTTTTACATACAGAAATCCATCTTCATCGATCCTTCCTAAATCACCAGTTCGATAGTTTCCGTCGTTTAATATGCTATCTGTTTCTGTTGGATTATTCCAATATCCTTTAAAAACTTGGGGACCACTACAAATAATTTCGCCAATTTCATTAGCTGGAAGTTCTTCCTTTGTCAAAGGATTAACAACTTTAACATGGCCATGAAAGACAACTTTTCCCATAGAATTCATTTTACTTTCATCCATCAGCTTTTTCCAAAAGGATACGGCTCCAGTATATTCCGTAATACCGTATACTTGTTGAACACTTATGCCAAGGTTTCCATACGCTTGAATTAATTGTTCCGGTACTACTGAAGCGCCACATGTAATATTACGTAAAGAACTAAAGTCATTTTTTGTTTTCCCAATTACTTTGAGCATAAATTGTAACATGGCTGGGACGGTCATCATTGTTGTAATTTTTTCTTCCTCAATTATTTTCCAAACAGCAACAGGATCAAAATCAGCCATAAGAACAGAAGTGCTTCCATTATGCAAATTAGTAATAATTGGTGCAAAGCCCCCGATATGGAAAAATGGGGCAACAGACAGGAAGCGATCACCGTACCACCAGTCAATCACATGCGACATGCCAATAGATGCCGCTAAAAGATTTGAATGTGTAATCATCGCACCTTTTGGCTTGCCTGTTGTTCCTGATGTATACATAATTAATATTGTATCATTGTCTTTTGAGATTAATTCAGGTTCATCTGTTACATAATCCTTTAGTATTTCATCAAAAGATTCATTTCCCGCTTGTAGCATTGGAATAGTGATTGTGTGTTGAAGTTCTTCAATCGTTTCTGTAAATGCTCCGTCATATAAAAGTAAGGAAGGTTCACAATTGGAGATAATATACTCCATTTCTTTTACATGTAATCGCCAGTTAATTGGAACCGTAATAATCCCTATTTTTGCTGCACCAAAAAAGGCAGTAATAAAATCTTCATGATTTTTACATAGAACCGCCATTCTATCCCCAGGTTTTATATTTTTGGCAGTTAAATAATTGGCAAATTGATTCACCCGTTCATTCATGTGAGCGAATGAGTACCTTTTTCTACCAATATATCCTTCATCTTTTGGTGTGACGTAAGCCCGATGAGACATCAATTCTCCAATATTAGTGTGTAACATTCATATTCCACCTCTCCATTTTTATATTTATTTTAAAATGAAATGATTAAATAATGGGGGCATCTCCAACTTCTTTAAAAGCTTGATCTTGATAGACAAAGAACAGATCATCGCAAAATCTTTCCCAATCTTTTGCCTGTTGAATTGTTGTCCTATTAGGATCTGCAGCAAGATTATACGTAAGTGATTTTTCCAATTCTTCTGTAAATTGGTCGATGATTGACTGTTCACAACCAGATAAAAGATCCGTTATAAAATCTTTAGGTTTATACCAACTTGAAGCGTTTTTCATATCACGATGAATTTGTGTAAGCAATACATTTCTCGGTCCTTCCCATAGTTCATTTACCATCGCATCGCGAAATAGCCTTGGGATCGAAGAGAAATCTTCTATTACACCATTTCCACCGAATAGTGAAATTGCTGTCCGAATCGTATTCACAGTGTCTTTGGAAGCTTTTATTTTTTGCAATAAAATAAGTTCCCTTACTTGAAATTTCAGCTTATTTGCATATTCAGAGTTCTCTTGGTTTTGTTGCAGACAAAAATAAGCGTCGTAAATTTTAAAGAGTGCTGAGGTTGTTCGTTTTGCTGTCTGCTCAATTTCTTCTAGCTGCCCAGCTGCCAATGGAAATGCATTAATTTTTTTCCCAAATACTTCTCGAAATTGACTATATTGTAATGCTTCTCGAACAGTCCTTATCATAAATGCACTGCTTGCTGAGCCTATATCTAGTCTAGATTTTGTTAGAACAATACCAACAGCTATTGCTACACCTTTTTCCAATGAACCAATTTGATATGCTTTTGCTCCATCATATGTTATTTCAGCAGATGGAAGCTCACTCGTTCCAAGTTTCCATTTCAATCGATTAATGACAAAATTATTTCGTTTTGTTTTTGATTGATCGGACCAAGATGGAACGATAAAAGTTGCGATATGATCAGTCTGATCAACTTTCGCCGTAACGACTGCATAATCTGCATGAATAGCTGAACAAAAGAATTTTGTTCCATATAACTGGTAATCATCTCCTCTTGGAATTGCTTTTAATACGTTTGCTGGAATATTTGACCCTCCTTGAATTTCAGTCATAAACTGTGCGCCTATCCCGAAATCGCCATCAATTCCTTCTGTACAATGATGCAAAATATGTTGCAGCTCATCATTCAACTCATCTTTATATGTTTTTAGTAAATCAACTAACCCATCTGTACAAGCGACAGGGCACATGATTCCTGCTTCTCCGTTGTGATGAAACATAAATCTTTTAAGCATTTGTTCCCAAGCGGATGTGTCTTTTGAAAAGAGACGTTCAGAAAAGATTTCTTTTTCCATATTAAATAGTTGTTGCGGTCTTACAATTTTATCAATACGACGATTGTATGCATCGAAATGCTGAATGCTAGGGTGATTTTCCCGTTTTGCTATTTCATCAGAAATGTGTCTGAAATGATGAGAGGTATTTTTGGAGAGCGCTTTCATAATGTTCGAAATTAATTCCCATTCCTCTTTTACATAATGCTTTACAACTTTTTGTAAAAATTTATTATCTTCAAAGTCACTGTAACTATCTCTTGTTTTAATGTATTCCTCAAATGAATATTGATTAATGTCTTTATTCTCCATAACAATTAGCCTCCACTTAAAATATGTTCTAGATTAATTCCATATATTAGCCTAATTTGCCATCGGTGTCAACAGTGTTTTTTTGAGTAAACATAGTTTACATCTAAGTACATTGTCTTAAGCTTCTAAATCTTATCAAATAGCAGTAATAAACGGTGCAGTAACATTTAGTAGTGAACGTCCCATCGCTACAGAAATACCCTCCGCTTTCCGTGTATTTCCTCAGCTAGTAAAGGAATTAGCGACTTAAAAATAATATGTCATTATTTCATCGATAAAAACAATCTGCACTTAATATAGTTGATTGTAGCGGAGGACAGTTGGCTCCTACGGGAAAAGCAACAGCCGAAAATCTATTTTCTAAAGTTTTGACAAAAACGGATGAAATTAGTTGAGGAGTTGCCCGTGGAAAGCAACTGTCCGTAGCGAAAATCAACGGTGCCGATTACTTCGTTACCGCATAATTTATGCAACATCAAATCTATTTTTGTAGGAGAAGGAATGGCACTCTTAATTTTCATAAAATTACTCATGATACCTCAATTGTCAAGGACATCATTAGATGCACCTAATACTTAACCAAGCAAACTGTTTCACTTCGTTTTATCGGTGCGAAAGTTGAGTTAGTATCAATCTATTTGAGTGGTGAGACGTTTTGTGACATGTAAGAGAAAAATTTGCCATCTACACTCTTTGCGGAAAAACAGACAATTGGAGTGAAATACGTTAGAATAGATAGATAGGTATAAATAAAATAAACGAACTATCACCATTTAACATAGATAATGATAAAGAAAGTAGGTAATTGGAAATGAGTTTAAAAATTCTAGTTGTCGATGATGAAAAACCAATAGCAGATATTTTGAAATTTAACTTGGAAAAAGAAGGATATATCGTAGTTTGTGCTCACGATGGAAACGATGCAATTGAACTTGCTGAAAAAGAAAATCCAGATTTGATCTTATTAGATATTATGTTACCAGGTAAAGATGGTAATGAAGTTTGTCGTGAAATTCGTAAAACGAAAACAATGCCAATTATTATGTTAACGGCAAAAGATTCCGAAATTGATAAAGTACTAGGCCTTGAACTCGGGGCAGATGATTATGTAACAAAACCATTTAGTAATCGTGAATTAATTGCCCGCGTGAAAGCGAATTTACGAAGACAGCAGCAAGTTACGGAAGAAACAGTTGCGACGAAAAAAGATATTAATATTGGCAATTTAACGATTCATCCAGATGCGTACAGCGTATCTCGGAATGGAGAACATATTGATTTAACACATCGTGAATTTGAGTTGTTCTATTATTTAGCACGTCATATAGGACAAGTAATGACAAGAGAACATTTACTTGAAACGGTATGGGGCTATGATTATTTTGGAGATGTACGTACGGTGGACGTGACAGTTAGAAGGTTACGAGAAAAAATCGAAGAAGACCCAAGTAACCCTGTTTGGATTGTCACACGTCGTGGTGTAGGTTATTATTTACGCAACCCAGACGAGGAGTAATATTTTATGAAAAAAGTCGGTTTTTTTCGTTCCATTCAATTAAAATTTATCGTAATTTATATTTTGCTTTTAATTATTGCCGTGCAAGTAATAGGTTCCTATGTAGCACGAGAATTAGAAGCAGAATTACTCGATAACTTTAAAGAGTCAACAAATGACCGTATTGACTTATTAAGTTATAATTTAGAACAAGCTTTTAATAAAAAGCGGACTGATGACCCTTTAGAACCGACATTACAAGAAGACATCCAAAATATAGTAATTGATGTAGACCGTTCTGGTGCAACGACTACTACTATTCAAGTAATCAATAACCAAGGTAGAGTACTAGGAACAAATGATTATTTAAACCAAGATATCATTGGGAAAAAAATTACAGAAGATATTGTCCAACGAGCGATAAAATTTAAAACCTCTCTTGATAATACATTGTTAAATAGCAAGACAGGGGAACGAATGTTTGTTAGAGTTGAGCCAATAGAAGACATCGAAGGCAATGTTCAAGGAGTCATCTATTTAGAAACTTCTTTAGAAGGAGTATATGGACAATTACAAAAAATAAATGAAATCTTTTTTAAAGGCTCGATTATTGCTTTAGTCGTCTCGGTTATTCTAGGAATATTAGTAGCACGTGCGATTACAAAACCAATCGTCGAAATGCGTAGACAGGCACAAACGATGGCACGAGGTGATTTTTCACAAAAAGTGAAAGTATATGGGACGGATGAAATTAGTCAGCTAGCAGTAACATTTAATCATTTAAATGATCGGCTAAAACACTCGATGGCAACGATTGAAAAAGAACAACGGAAATTAAGTTCTGTCTTAGAAAATATGACAGAAGGCGTCATCGCAACAGATAATAAAGGGGAAATTACGTTAATCAACGAAGCAGCTGGAAGGCTATTTAACGAAAACCCGAACAGTTTAATCAGCAAAGATTTATTATTATTGTTAGATCTAGAAGAAAAAGTGGAAGATATTATTGAACTCCAAGAAAGTGGATCAGTCGTCCTTGATTTTAGCGATGAGGAAGATCTTTTTATTGTTCGTGCTAATTTTTCGGCTATTTATGACGACCATCGCCATAGTCGAACGAGTGGAATTATTACGGTATTAAGTGATGTGACAGAAGATGAAAAAGTTGAACAAGAAAGAAGAGAATTCGTTTCTAATGTTTCACACGAGTTGAGAACGCCACTAACAACGTTAAGAAGTTATTTGGAAGCATTGACAGATGGGGCATGGAAAGATCCTGTTATCGCGCCAAAGTTTCTTGAAGTGATTCAAAATGAAACTGAGCGAATGATCAGGATGGTTAATAGTCTATTACAATTATCAAGAATGGATAGTAAAGAACATACGTTACATCGGGAAGATATAGATTTTACACCTTTTTTCCATAATATTATTGACCGATTTGAGATGAACGTGAAAGATGAAAAAATTAACTTTAACCGCCAAATTCCAAATAAGTCGTTTCATGTTTGGATCGATAAAGATCGTTTGACACAAGTATTAGATAATATTATTTCAAATGCTGTAAAATATTCTCCGGACGGTGGAACAATTACACTTAAAATAGAAAGACATATTAGACAAATAGTCGTTAGTGTTCGAGATGAAGGAATTGGAATAGAGTATGATAAACTTGATAAAATATTTGACCGTTTTTACCGAGTGGATAAAGCGAGGACAAGACAATTAGGGGGAACAGGGCTTGGACTTGCCATAACGCGTGAATTAGTGGAGGCGCATTATGGTCGAATTTGGGCCAATAGTAAAGAGGGGAAAGGAACAACTATATACTTTACCCTACCGCTCATTAATCATAAGCGGAGGAGAGAAATATGAAATATGAAACGGTAAAATCATTTATATTATTCGTATTAGTAGGAATAAGTTTTCTTTTATCCTTTATTTTATGGAGCTATCAACCAAATTACGATAGTTTTTCGGATACGAGTTATGTAAATGAAGTAGATATTGGTGGAGCTGAAAAAACAAAAAATGAACTAGTAGAACCAATTGAAATTATTTTTCGAAATGACGAAAAAATAGCTAGTTTTATTGATCCAATTGAAAGACAATCGTTTTATAAAGATCTTGCCTCGTGGGTGTTATATGATTATCAAATAAATGATGCAAAAGGTAGACCAAAAAGTGATGAATATGTAGAGATCATTTTTCCTAGTGCGATACCTGCTGATTTAGTAACAAATTTATTTACATTTAATGATCATTTAGTACCCCCTGAATGGTCATTTGAAAGAGTTTTTATTACGTTTAATGATAAGTCTCAAACATTAAAACTTTGTATCTTGTCTGTTGATGGCCGGAAACAAATAACTGCAACGATCGAAAAATCAGATACGTATCATCTTCTCTTATCTTTTATGAAAGAAAACAATCATTTATTGCATGAATATATGGCTTTTGGATCTCAAAAAGAGCCGGTTTATCTTCCAAAAGAGAAGGTACAATTACCAAGAAAAACGTTAGTTGCAAGTAGTATTGAACCAGACCTTTTTATTAACGCTTTATTTAGTAACCCATCTTATGTTACACCTAATATAAGGGAAGCATACTTTACAGATGGACAAAGAGGGATGCGGATTGTTCAAGATGGTCGTTTGTTAGAATTTATCAATCCCCTTCAAGCAACGGTTAAACGGCTAGATCCAATAGAATTGTTAGATAAAAGTATTAATAATATCAATGAACATAAAGGATGGACAAATAACTTCTTATTTGAAAACATTGATAGCTCGTTAAATAATGTCAAATATCGACTTTATTATGATGGATATCCAGTATTTGATCGCTTAAATCTAACAGTTATTGAACAAGAGTGGCGTGAACAAGAATTATATAAATACACTCGACCACTTATTCGTATTGGCAATTTGTTAAACTCGACAGAAGAAGAAATTCCTTCTGGAGAAGAAGTTATTCATTCGTTAGAAAATGATAAAAATATTAATGTAGAAAATATAAAAGATATTCAAGTTGGCTATTCTTTAAGTTATTTAGATGATGCACATAGTTTAACTTTGGAACCAAGTTGGTATATTTTATATCAGGGTGAATGGTTAAAATTTGATATAGCTGATTATGAAAAAGATTTACAAGCTAAAGGAGGGGATTAACGATGCATTGGGGTCAAATAAAGACATTATTAATCCTCAGCTTTCTTATCCTTGACGTGTATTTATTCGTTCAATTTTTAGAAAAAAAAGAACAAGCTGATATTGGTGTACTTGAGCACCAACCTTCGACGATTGAAGAACGATTGAATGCAGAAGCAATTACATTTCAAGAGTTACCAGAACAGGAATATGAAGAAACGTTTATTTCTGTAAAACAGCAGATGTTTAACGAAGAAGACCTCGCCCAATTGAAAGATATTGCTGCACAAAAATCATTTATTTTTAATAAAAATTTTATTGCATCAAAACTAGATAAGCCGATTCTTATTGAAGAAGATTTTTCAACAGAGAGTATCACAGAAATTTTTAACAATATTGCCTATTACCCGGAAGAATATTCATTTTGGAATTGGAACGAAGAATATAATGTACTAATCTTTTTCCAAAATAAGATGGAGCGACCGGTGTATTATAATCAAAATGGTCTAGTACTTTTATTTTTGAATGATAGAAATGAAGTGTCCTTTTATGTACAGACAATGTTAGGGGAAACAGAGCAATTAGCTGAAAAGAAGAAATTAATTAAACCAATTCAAGCAATTGAAAAGCTATATCAATCAAATAAGTTACATTCTGGTGATGATATTTCGAAAGTAAATATAGGTTTTCACACGCGTGTACCGTTTAAAAGTGGTGTCCAAGTTTTCGCACCGATTTGGAAAGTAAATGTGAATGAGGAAAAAGATTATTTTGTCAATGCACTTGAAGGGTTTATTTTTTCAACGGAGGAACAAGAGTTTTTGGAAGAAGTAATCGATGCATCAATAGATCATATGCAAGTGCAACGTGAGAAAAACTCACCAATTGAAACGATGTTAAGTGAACTTAGAAATAGATTAGAAAAAACGACGGGGTGAATTTGAAATGACAATGCGCTTTAGTGTACTAGCCTCGGGTAGTACAGGTAATGCGTTTTATCTTGAAACAAATAAAACAAGGCTATTAGTTGATGCAGGCTTAAGTGGTAAACAGTTAGATCGTTTATTTGGTGAAATTCATGTTGATCCGAGTAAGCTTTCTGGCATTTTAGTGACGCATGAGCATAGCGATCATATTAAAGGACTCGGTATCATTGCCAGAAAGTACAATTTACCCATTTATGCAAATGAAAAAACATGGCATGCGATGGATAAGAATATCGGAGAGCTTTCATTGGATCAAAAGTTCCATTTTGATACAAATAGTATAAAAACATTTGGAGATATTGATGTAGAATCGTTTTCTGTTTCTCACGATGCAGTTGATCCAATGTTTTTTACTTTTCACCATAGGAATAAAAAGGTCGCACTTGTTACAGACTTAGGGTATGTATCCGAAAAAATTAAAAAGACCATTGAAGGTGCGAATGCTTATATATTTGAAGCGAATCATGATGTAAGTATGTTACAAATGGGGCGTTATCCATGGAATGTGAAGCGGCGAATTTTAGGCGATTCTGGTCATGTTTCAAATGAAGATTGTGGACTAGCATTAAGTGAAATAATAAGTAATAAAACAGAGCGGGTTTATTTAGCACATTTGAGCAAAGATAATAATATGAAAGAGCTTGCGAGAATGTCTGTTGACCATGTGTTGAGGGAGCGTGGGATTCAACTTAATTTATTTGATACAGACCCATCCACTCCAACACCATTATATGAAGTAATGTAATCGATAAATTGTAAAAAATTGTGTAAATAAATAAGATCTTTCAATGGTATAATAAAAAAAGTTGTATACATAATGAACCAGAGCAAACTTGTTCTTACTTAAAGGAGTTGATTTCATGGGTTATTATACGGACAATACAACAAATCGCAACCCTAAAAAAGGGGGAGGTTGGCTAGTTCCGATTATTATTGGACTAGTTGTCGGTGCACTGCTCATGCTAGTTGTTTATCCTAACTTTACAGGTAGAAATGTTGCTTTAAACGACAAGGATGAAACACCAACAAATGATAACAGAGTAGCACAAGAACATGTCACTGTTGATGTTTCCACTCAAATTACTGATGTGGTGGACAAAGTATCTTCAGCAGTTGTAGGGGTAACAAATATTCAAACGAGAACGGATTTTTGGCAAGAAGGGGAAAGCAGTGAAGCTGGAACTGGATCTGGTGTAATATATAAAAAAGATAATGGGTACGCCTATATAGTGACGAATCACCACGTCGTCCAAAATGCTGATATGTTAGAAGTTGTGTTAAAAGATGAAACACATTTAGATGCTGAATTATTAGGTAGTGATTTATTTACAGATTTAGCTGTCTTACGTGTAAATGGAGATAAAGTGGAAACTTCTATTGAAATGGGATCTTCCGATAGCTTAAAGGTTGGAGAACCTGCGATTGCGATTGGTAATCCACTTGGACATATGTTTGCAGGTTCTGTTACACAAGGAATTATCAGCGGAAAACAACGAACTATTCCACAAGATTTTAACCAAGATGGCCGTCCAGATTGGCAAGCAGAGGTAATTCAGACAGATGCAGCAATTAATCCGGGTAATAGTGGTGGAGCATTAATTAATATTGAAGGTCAACTGATTGGGATAAACTCCATGAAAATAAGTCAAAATATTGCCCAAGGAATCGGGTTCGCTATCCCAATTGATATAGCTAAACCAATCATTAAAGAGTTAGAGGAAACAGGAACCGTAACACGACCGTACTTGGGTGTGGAAATCTATTCTTTAGAAGAAGTACCAAAAGTTGAATGGAAAAACACCTTAAAATTACCTGATTCGATCGAAGGCGGAGTTTATATATGGAGTATCGAACCAATATCACCAGCAGATCAAGCAGGATTAAAACGACTTGATGTCATTACGGAATTTGGCGGTAAGCCTGTCCTTGATATTCTAGATTTAAGAAAAACATTGTATCAAGAATTAAAAATCGGTGATGAAGTTTCGATTGTCTATTATCGTGACGGTGAGCGACATGAAACGAAAGTAAAATTAGGGGAACAAAAATAAAAAGCAAATGACTGACATAAAAACGCTACTTCACAAAATGATGGAGTAGCGTTATATTTTGGATGGGGATAATATGAAGAAAACAACTTGTCCAATTTGTAACTCCAAAAACAATTGTCAAAAAAGCAATGATTGTTGGTGTATGAAATTGGAGCTCTCTAAAGAAACGGTAACAAAAATAAACGAAAAAAATATAGCTAACATGTGTATATGTCATCGTTGTCTAATACTTTTAAATAAATAGGTTCTGCTGAACAACTAAATTGCTTCCAGTTCTACCGTTGTCTTCTGCGAAATATGACATGTTTTTAGCGGGCACGGCGGCCTGCTTCCGACGCACAATGTTTATTGCGACGAGTAATCGCAGTCGCGGTGTCTTCGATGGAATGAGTAAGCGTAGTCCCAGAACGGGCCGTTCTAAGTCTGCGTACCCCTGTTGCTTGTCCCGCTGGAGTCAGTCACTTTCGCTCTAGACAACTAAAGTAGTTCGTAACAATAGGATGTTGCTATTATGTGCAAGGGTTTTTTGGTAAAACAGTCAAAATCCTTACACTTCTATCGCGTTCAGCACCGTATAAATAGCAAACGACTTATCCACAGATTTTATTGGTTATGCACAATTCGTGGATAAGTCAGGAGAACGGTTGTTTTCATGTCTTTATGTAGATGAGAAAATGTAAAAACACCAATATATATGCCCTGTTTTGTGTGTATGTGCATAAGTTTGTGGATAAATCATTATTCGTTATTCCACTCTTCTTTTAACAGGCCATATACTATATGATCCACATATCGATCGTATAGCCACTCCGCCTGCCTAATCCGCCCTTCTTTTTTAAATCCGATTCTTTCCGCAATCGCTCGGCTTGGCAAATTTTCCTTTGCTGCTCGAAGGTCCATCCGGTTTAGCGAAAGATCCGAAAAACCATAAGTTATTAATGCAGAAACTGCCTTAGTCATAATTCCTTTCCCTTGGTAATTTTCCCCTAACCAATACCCGATATATCCTGTTTTATTTTTAAAATCGAGCTCATTAAACCCAACTACTCCAACAAGCTGGTCAAACCAAAAAATACCTGCTGTAATTCCTTTCCTGTCATTGTATAATTGAAACGAATTTTTGATGAAAGATAACGAATCATCAACTGAGTGGATCTCATCAAGCCAAGGGAGCCACTTTTTTAAATACTCTCTAGATTGATCTGTTATTTGATAGAGAGGCTCAGCATCTCTGGCAGTTAACATTCGTAACATAACTTCATCATCCACATGTAGGATAAACAATATTTTCACCTCATGATTAAAATAATAACATAATAGCACTTTTTTTTATCCATATTTACCCAAGAAGGTTCTTTATACCTATTTTGATTAAGGTATTTTAGCCGATAATAGTAATAAAGAACATTGTTAAAAGGTTGATTACTGAGAAAGGTGATCCATGATGAAAGCAATCTGTATTGATGATGAACAATTAGCATTAGAATACTTGAAACGACAAATTATGAAACTAAATGGTATAGAAGTGATCGGGACATTTATTCACCCGATTGAAGGTAAGGAACACATTTTGACTGAAGAGGTTGATGTAATATTTTTAGACATTCATTTACCTGAAATAAATGGAATCGAATTGGCCGAACAAATTATCAATGAAAAACCTGATTTAATCGTCGTATTTGTAACAGCGTATGATCAATATGCTGTTAAAGCGTTTGAACTAAATGCATTAGACTATTTAGTAAAGCCGGTCAAACTTGATCGACTACGTTTGACATTAGATCGAGTCAGAAAGCAATTAAATGTGAAAGAGGAAAAAAAGCCTGAACTAAATCATTTGCAAATTAAAGTTAGTAATTATTTATCATTTCAAGTTGAACCAGATATTTTTAAGCCAATTCCATGGAGAACATCAAAAACACAAGAATTATTTTTGTACTTATTACAAAATCACGGTAAGCTTGTCGAAAAATCAACATTAATGGAACTGTTATGGGAAGTTTATGAACTAGAAAAAGGTTATTCGCTTTTATATACAACCGTATACAATGTTCGAAAAGCATTAAGACCATTTAATGACCATATTGTACTACATAATACGACAGATGGATATTTATTAGAGCTGAAAAGTGTATCGATCGATCTTTTTGAATGGGAGAAGTCTTTAACTGCACTACCTGAACTAAATTACTCGACAGTAAAAAGCTACGAGGAAGTCATGCGTTTAAATAAGGAGCCGTATTTACTTAATCATGACTATGTTTGGTTGGAAGCGGAAAGACATCGGATGGAAAGTATTTGGCTAAAAACAGCAAATAGAATAGCCACGTTTTATGAAATGAATAATGAAGGTAACGATGCGATTAAATGGTATAAAAATATTTGTGAAAGATACCAAGAACATGAAGAAGCTCACTTTTCATTGATGAAATTATATGCAAAAATGGGCGACTCTAAATTAGTGACAAAACAATATCGGAATCTAACTAAAGTCTTGGCAGAAGAATTATCAATAGAACCTAGTAACTATATAAAAGAATGGTATGAGCAAAACATTATTAGACGGGTTAATAATAATCATCCTTAAGGTGCATTACTCCAATTAAAATTGGAGTTTTTTATTTTCACTTAGGAGTGAATCACTACCTTGTAAGCGCTTCATAGTTCAAATTGTTTAGTTTTTGTTAAGAACTTACATTTATACTTCCTTATGTAGTAAAAAGTAAGGATAAAGGTGGGAATATAAACATGAAGCGTGGAATAGGGTTGCTATTTGCCTTTGTATTAGTCTTGCAAACTATATTTACTAGTTTGGGATTAGGTAGTATAGTCACTGCACAAGGTAATGAGCAAAGTATATTTAAAAACTTTGCTGTAGTTGATGAAGATGGAAATGAAGTCAACTTAGAAGAAGTAGATGGAGATTCGGCCGTCTTTATACATATTGAATGGTCCACAAAAGGTGTAGAAATTACAGCAGAGGATTCTGAATCACTAACTTTGGTCGAAGAGTTACACATTAAAAAAGAGCAACTAGGCGAGCTAATTTTTGACCATACAGAAGTTGGTACGTATCAGGCAATTGATGATACGGTAACAGTTACATTTAATAAAGAAATAGGAAAACTTGAGAATGCTAATGGTACTTTTACAGTGGAAGCAATAATTAAGGAATCTACCGAAGTGGAACAGGAAAACGAACAGAACGAGAGTTTAAAAGAAAAAGCTGATACCGCTGGAAAAGAAGATGCAGAACTAGAAGAAACGGATCTAAAAGAAGAAGTTTCTAAAGAAGACGCAGAGGCTACTGATAAGAAGCGCAAAAACACTCAAGCTGCACCAATGAAGCAAAATATAACAAGTGAAAATGCAGGATTTAAGTTAGAAATAGGTAAAGTAACTGATTTTGATGGAAAAGAGTATGCAGAAGATTATAAGCTAAATCCTAAAGATGAATTTTCACTTGTAGTGGATTGGCATCTAGAAAATGGTCACCCTTATAATGCAGGTGATACCGTCGAATTTGATTTGCCAAAACAAATCTATCTTGATGAAGATATGACTGATGGTGAATTAATGGATGGAGATAACAACTTAATTGCGAATTATGTTATTACAACAGATAATAAAGTCAAGTTAACCTTTACTAATTATGTTGATACACATAGTAATGTGAAAGGATACATTGGAATAGCTGCAAAATTAAATCCAAATGAAGTTGAAGTTAAAGACGGAGAAGTTACAATTGATCCAATTGATGAAGGGCGAGCAATCGTTGTTCCAGTAAACCCGGTTGACAATGATAAAACAATTGGAAAGTCTGGAAAGCCAGCAAAAGATTACAACGCTGAAGAAATTAGTTGGACGGTTACAGCTAATGAAAATGGCTCAAACTTAACGGATGCAAAAATTGTTGACGAACTTCCAGAAGGACTTGAGTATATTGCAGATAGCATAAAAGTTACAAAATACAAAACAAATTTAATAGGGGAAGTCGTCGGTGAAGGTGAAGATGTCACTGTTTCTATCGCACCAGAAATCAATGGTCAGAAACTCACGATTCCTTTAGGTGATACAAAAGATAAATATGTTGTAGAATATACGACAAAAATAACAGATATGTCCATCAAGAGCTTCAAAAACGATGCGACTTTGATTGACGAAAATAAAGAAGATCAGAAAGCAAGCGCGACGGTACCGATTAATCGTGGTGAACCTATTAATAAATCTGCAGTTACAGATTACGATCCTAAAACAGGTATTATCGAATGGGAAATAGAATTTAACTTTGATCAAAAATCGTTGGAGAATGTGACATTATCAGATAAGTGGGAACCAGCAGGCAAAGTTGTGCTTGAAGGTGATGTTGAATTTTTTGAAGTGACAATTGATGAAAATGGTGAGCCGATAAATGAAGTACCTGCAAATATAGGTACACTAAATGAGATAACAGACGGTTTTGAAGTGACAGGCATTACAACGGATAAAGCATATAAAGTAAAATATAAAACAAAAGTAATAGACCGGGTTATAGACGGGTTTACGATGGAAAATGTGGCAAGTTTTGGGCAACATTCAACTAAGAAGAGCACCGAGATTGGCCAGTATTATGGGGTGAAATGGGCTGGAGCGGTCAATTATAAAGAGAAAACAATTGATTGGACGATACACCTAAACAGAGACGAACACCCAATGAAAGATATCAAGATTACTGATACGTTGACTGAGGGTCAAACTTTAAAGCAAAATTCAGTAAAGGTAAAAGTTGGTGGGCAGGAGTACACGGGTCACACCGTAACGGGGGAAAATGAAAGCACATTTGAGGTTAAGTTTCCCGAAGACTATGAAACTAGTGAAGAAATCATTATTGAGTATAAATCGGATTATGATCCAAATACAGTAGGATCGAATCCTAAAAATACGGCAACTATTGAGTGGATACCGGAAAACTCAGGAGAAGTAATTAAAAAAGATTTAACTGTCGGAACGAAAATAAACGAAAAAAATGAAAATAACCATTGGAAGAATGGTACGTACAATCCAGATACAAAAAAAATCACGTGGGAGTTAATCGTTAACTACCGTGGGAATGCATACGATGAATTGGTAATTAAAGACACACCAAAAGGTAATCAAAAATTAGTAACAGATTCAATTAAAGTTGAAGAGTTAGAAGTTCCATCTAATGGGAATGAGTATAAAATTGCTGATGTTCCTGTAGATGATTCGAATTTGACAGCATCAGAGGATGGTTTCACGCTTAATTTAGGTGATACAGATAAAACATATAAAGTTATTTATGAAACAACGATAGATCACGTAGAACACCTCGATGAAATGTACGAAAATGATGTGGAAGTATCTGATGGAACTGGAGAAGCTGATAAAGTATCTTCATCAGTGACGATACCTAAAGCAAATGAGTATAGTTCCAAAAAAGGGAAAGAAGTAGGAAAGACTGTTGAATGGTCAATCGATATTAACCCTGGTCAACATAAAGTGACAGGTCTTACATTAACAGACACAATTTCAGACAATCACGCTTATTTACAAGATACGATTAGAGTGTATGAGGCAACAGTTGATAAGGATGGCAAGGCAATTAAAGGTGAGCCATATAGCACTGATTTATATGAGTTAAATCACGAAGCTGATACACAAACATTTGAAATTAAATGGAAAGAAGAAATTGACCGTGCTTTTGTTGTTGAATATTCAACGATATTTTTCGCTCAGAAGGGCGAGGAAGTAACGAATGATTATAAAGTAACGGGTGAAAATTTAAAAGATGGAGCAAGCCAAGGTGGAAAAGAAAGCATCATTATTGACCGTTACTCCTCATCAGGTGGTACTGGTGAAGTTGGATTTCTCATTGTCGATAAAGTTGACAAAGAAGGCAAGAAACTAGCAGGTGCTAAATTTGAGTTAAGGGATAAGGAGACTGATCAATTACTTATTTCGGGTGTAACGGATGAAGATGGTCAAATTTCCTTCGGCCGTTTAATGTATGGTGATTATTTATTAATCGAAACAGAGACACCTGATGGATATGTAGCACATACGGATGAACATACAATCACGATAAATAAGCCATATACTGCGGATTCAGATAAAACCAAATTTGCATATTCCGTTGAAAACTATGTACCTATCTTTGCAATCGATTTATCTAAAACAGATAATGAAGGTAATGTATTAGCCGGAGCTGAATTTACATTATTTGATTCAGAAGACAAAGAAGTTGCAAAAGGTACGACAAATGAAGATGGGAAAATCCTTTTTGAAGATTTAGAAGACGCTGGAACATATTATGTTCAAGAAACAAAAGCACCAGCAGGGTTTATTCTTGATTCTACAAAATATCCAGTAACTATTGGAGACAAAGAACCAGAACCAGTAAAAGTTTCCCTTGAAAATACACCACGTGGTGCGGTACTTTTAACGAAGATAGATGTAGATACAAATGAAACACTTGCAGGTGTGGAGTTTGAATTACAGAAGTTAAACGATGAGGGTGAATACGTAAAAGTTGATTCATTTACAACAAATGAACATGGAAACATCAAAACATCAAACACACTTGAAGCAGGAGATTACCAATTTGTTGAAACTAAAGCCTTAGATGGCTATCGTATAAACGAAGAGCCAATCCAGTTTGAAGTCGAGTTAGATGAAACTAGAACACTAACGTATGTAATGACAAACGAGAAATTCAAAGGATCTATCAAACTAATTAAATCAGATGCTGCAACAAATGATTTACTATCAAACGCGGAATTTAAATTAATAGATTCAGAAGGTGAAGTAGTTAAAGAGAACTTAGTAACGAATGACCAAGGTGAAATTGTTATTGAAGACTTACTACTTGGTACGTATCAATTAATTGAAACAAAAGCACCAGCGGGTTATGAACTAGACGAAACACCGATTGATATTGAAATTACAGAAGACTTACAAACCGTTGAAAAAGCAATGAAGAATAACAAAATCACAGATATCTCTGTTGAGAAGAAGTGGAACAATGCTGATGGAGAAACAACACCAGTAACAGTAAAGCTTTTACCAACAGATCAAACAGTTGAATTAAATGAAGAAAATGCTTGGAAAGCAACGTTTAAAGACCTACGTGTTTATGATGAGTCAGGCGAAGAAATCGACTATCAAGTAGAAGAAATGGATGTTGATGGGTACAAATCAACCGTAACGGGAGATGCAGCTGACGGATTTATTGTGACGAACACAGAAATAACGAGCATTTCTGGAACGAAGACATGGTTAGATGACGAGTCTGAAGAACGTCCTGAAGCAATCACAGTTAAGCTACTTGCGAACGGTGATGTAGTAAAAACAACTCAGGTCAATGAAGCAACTGACTGGAAATATGAATTTACTGATCTCGTGAAATACGATGAGTCAGGAAATGAAATAACATATTCAATCGACGAAGTAGCGGTAGATGGATATGAAACAACAATTGATGATTACGACATTACGAACTTACGCATTGGTAAAACAGAGGTAACAGGAACGAAGACTTGGTTAGACGATGATTCTGAGAGTCGTCCAGCTTCAATCACTGTTTATTTACTAGCAAATGGTGAACAAATTGATGAAGTTGATGTAACTAAGGAATCAGATTGGAAGTATGAGTTTACAGAACTTCCTAAGTATGATGAACAAGGGAAAGAAATAGAGTATACAGTTGATGAAAAAGCTGTTAATGGCTACGAGAAATCAATTGAAGGTCACGATATAACCAACTTAAGAGTAGGAAAAACAGAAGTTGATATAACAAAATTATGGAAAGACGAACAAGAAACAGATCGTCCAGGCGCAATTACTGTAAACTTACTTCAGAACGGTATTGTTTATGACGAATATGAAGTAACAAAAGAAAATGATTGGAACCTAACAATCACAGACTTACCGGAGTATGATGAGGCTGGTAAAGCTTATAAATATACTGTTACAGAACATGATGTGCCAGGTTATACATCAAATAGTGATGGATTTGAAATTACGAACACACGCACAGATGTAAAAACAATTGAAATCACGAAATCGTGGTTAGATGATGATTCCGAAGATCGTCCAGATTCAATTGAAGTTGAATTGTTAAGGGCAATCACAGAAGGCGACAAGGAATTAGTGGAAACTTATACAATATCTGCAGACCAAGAGTGGACATTAAAAGTAAAAGACTTACCAGCATTTGATGTAGATGGTAAAGCTTATACGTATGAAATTAAAGAAAAACCGGTTAAAGGTTATGAGACAGAGGTTAACGGTTTTGACTTAACCAACTTACGTGTTGGCGAAACAGAGGTAACAGGAACAAAGACTTGGTTAGACGATGATTCTGAGAGTCGTCCAGCTTCAATCACTGTTTATTTACTAGCAAATGGTGAACAGATTGATGAAGTTGATGTAACTGAGGAATCTAATTGGGAGTATGAGTTTACAGAACTTCCTAAGTATGATGAACAAGGTAAAGAAATAGAGTATACAGTTGATGAAGAAGCTACTGATGGCTATGAGAAATCAATTGAAGGTCACGATATAACCAACTTAAGAGTAGGAAAAACAGAAGTTGATATAACAAAATTATGGAAAGACGAACAAGAAACAGATCGTCCAGGCGCAATTACTGTAAACTTACTTCAA
>NZ_QJJQ01000015.1:103693-143604 GCF_003201975.1 Pseudogracilibacillus auburnensis
CTTAAGAGTAGGAAAAACAGAAGTTGATATAACAAAATTATGGAAAGACGAACAAGAAACAGATCGTCCAGGCGCAATTACTGTAAACTTACTTCAAAACGGTATTGTTTATGACAAATATGAAGTAACAAAAGAAAATGATTGGAAACTAACAATCACAGACTTACCGGAGTATGACGAGGCTGGTAAGGCTTATAAATACACTGTCACAGAACATGATGTGCCAGGTTACGAATCAGATGTAGACGTATTTGAGATTACAAACACACGTACAGATGTGAAAACAATTGAAATCACGAAATCGTGGTTAGATGATAATTCCGAAGATCGTCCAGATTCAATTAAAGTTGAATTGTTAAGGTCAATCACAGAAGGCGACAAAGAATCAGTTGAAACGTATACAGTATCTGCAGATCAAGAGTGGACATTAAAAGTAAAAGACTTACCAGCATTTGATGTAGATGGGAAAGCATATACGTATGAAATTAAAGAAAAACCAGTTAAAGGCTATAAAACGACAATCGATGGCTTTGACATTACAAACGTCCGCGTAGGCAAAACATCCGTCGAAGGTGAGAAAACGTGGAAAGATGACGATGTACAAGACCGCCCGACATCTATTAAAGTCAACCTGTTACAAAATGGTGTTGTCATAGATACACAAGAAGTAACAGCAGATTCCGATTGGATCTATCGTTTTACAGATCTGGATAAATACGACGAAAATGGTGTGATGTACGAATATACTATTAAAGAACAATATGTCCCAGGCTATAAATCTGAAGTAAATGGGTACAATATTACTAATGTTAAATCTGACAAAATTTCAATAGATATTACAAAGGGTTGGGAAGATAATAATTCGTCAAATCGACCAGAATCTATCACTGTTTATCTTATGCAAAACGGGAAGCTATTTAAAGAAATAGAAGTATTGGCAAAGAATAATTGGCAGTATAAGTTTACAGACCTAGATGCATATGATGAAAATGGTGTAGCTTATGAATACACTATTGAAGAGAAAGAAGTACCAGGATATGAAACAAAAATTGTTGGTTTTGATATCATTAATGTTCTCACAGAAACGCCGATGACTAAAGACCCTGAGCAACCGAGTTCAGAGCCTAAAGACAAAGGTGATTCAGTAGAGGTAAGTGGAAAAACGGATTCGAAAAATGGAGACTTACCAAAGACCGCAACAAATACGTTCAATATGATTGTAGTTGGACTGGCGATTCTAATAATAGGGTTTAGTATTTATTTGTATCGTAGAAAAACTGCATAATGATGAATGACAAAGAACTTTCACTACATATTAAAACGTACGTGAAAGTTCTTTTTATAAAGGATAAATTCAAAGGGTGGTAATTGTTAACAATTATTGAACAATTATGTTTTGAATTGATTAAACAATGAATATTTGTTATATTATGTTATGAAATGTTGCGATACGTTATACAATAACAAAGTGACATACCTCTTATAATTAAAAAGCTCCATAGGAAGAACCCGTCCAACTTCCTTTCGGGGTTTTTTAATTTTTTTGTTAGAGTCTGTTTGAATATCCTATTCGTCTACTCTAGGGATGAAAAATGTAAGAGTTGTCCCTTCTCCTACAACACTATTAATTTGCAACCCTTTTCCGTAAAGTTGTGTCAAACGGCGATTCGTATTTTTAATACCAACCCCGTCGTCATGTAAAGAATATTGGAGGTCGAGTAGTTCTATCACTTTATCTTCATTTATTCCTACCCCATTATCCTCAATTTCTATTTTAATATCATGTTTTAATTCAATTACCCTAATCCATATTATCCCGCCTTTTTTCTTCTGTAAAATGCCATGCTCGACTGCATTTTCAACGAGGGGTTGAATGGATAATGGTGGAATACGAATGTCGATATTATCACCAATATCAAAAACAACTTGAATTCTTTCTCCAAATCTTTCTTTTTCAATATGAAGATAAGACCGTGTTAATTCTAACTCATCTTTAATCGGAATCTCGGCCTCTATATTTGAAATGGCGAAACTTTTCTGTAAATAGTCGCCAAAAGCTTCTAATAAAGCAACCATCCGCTCTTGATCTATTTCTGCTAACGAAGCAATCGAGTTTAATGTATTAAATAAAAAGTGTGGATGAATTTGTGCTTGAAGCCATGCCGCTTCTAAACGTAACAACTCTTTAACTGAATGTTTTAACTCTGTTAAAGCTTCTACTCTCGATTTTAATTCCAGTGTATTAACGGGCTTAATTAAATAATCATTTGCTCCCGATTTAAACGCTGTATAAATATCTTCTTGTAAATTTCTTGCAGTAACTAAAATGATAGGTAGTTCAGAAAGTGTATATTGTTTACGAATTTTTTTCGTCAATTCATACCCATTCATACTCGGCATCATCACATCTGATAAAACTAAATCGACCCGGTTTTCGTCAATCATTTCTAATGCTTCTCTACCATTTAAAGCTTTTATCACATTATAGTCATTTGCCAACATTTGATGGTATACTTTGACGTTGATAGGATCATCATCAACGATAAGCACTGTCGCTTTTTGTTTGATGAAAATAGTGTTTGCTTCATTAGTGATTGCAATTTCTTCAAAACTATTTGTATGTTCCATTGGTAATGAAGCTTTTTCTTTTTCACTTGCTAATGGAATGGAAAATGAAAAAGTTGTCCCTTTATCAGTAGATGTATAAGTAATCGTTCCACCATGAAGGTCGACTAACTGTTTACTTACACTTAAGCCGATTCCGATTCCTGAAATAGCAGTATTTTCATCGGCACGCCCATATGGTTGGAAAATTTTCTCCATGCTTAAATTTGTTGGAATACCAATTCCAGTATCTTTTACATAAATAGTAGCCATCGAATCTGAATGATCTGCCTCAATAATAATCGAGCCCTTTTCTGTATATTTAATTGCATTATGGACTAAATTAAATAAAATTTGAATAAGTCGATTTTCATCCGCTAATAAAAAGGGAAAATTTGCTGGAACCATTGACTTTAATTTTACCTTTTTTCCTTCCCTCAAAAACCCAAGCATATCAATTACTAAGGAAGCAACCATATGAAGATTCGTTTCTTGTTTTTGCAAGTTGATTTTTCCTTCTTTTAGTTGCGTAACTGCAGTTAAATCATTTAATGTATAGCTCATTCTTTTACCTATATCGATAAGTAACAATAAATTTTCTTTACTTTCCTTTGACAAATGATCGTTCTCTATCGTTGCTTCTGCGATATTAAGAATACCATGAAGCGGATTACGCAGTTCATGAGAAGTATTTGCTAAAAATTCATCTTTCATTTTATCCATTTTTTGAAGCTGTTTCGTTTGTTCTTCATTTAAACTTACTACTCGTATATGTTGTTTGAATAGAAGTACTGCGATCGCAATAATATAAATTAAAAAATCAAAAGGATAGTATACAATTTCAAAATCTGCAAACTTAATCCCGGCCCCCCATAAAATGTTTGACGTATAGCTTGTAATAAAAACTAAGATAAAAATACTATCGGGATTACCATGTCGAATTGTTTTAATCGTATGATAAAATAAGAATAATATGGACAATAGATAAAATATATAGCCAACCATTTGAATGTAGGGAAAGTATTCAAATGGAACAAATAGTATAAATACAATTAAAAAGAAAAATAAAAATGATAGAAACCGATAAAAACGTGATTTTAAACGAAATAAATGTTTGATAAAAGTAAGTAAACAGAATAAGGTAATGAGAAAGAAGAGTAACAAAATCTTTACTGACCAAACGTAACTAACGGGTAAATGGATAACGATATCATCATCAATCAAAATGGCAAAAGCAGCAAATGCAAGCATTAATCCATAATAAAAGAGCTCTTTTCGGTATTTCCCTTTTCCAATTAAATAGATAATAAAGACATACATACAATGTAACAAGAAAATAACACTAACAACAATTTGTAACGTTTTTGATAGTCCACCTATCTTGTTAATCGCCGTATCTGTTCCTATATAAATAGATTTATTAATCCCACCGGACAGGAAATTATCATAATTGGATACGTGGATGATTATTTCTATTTCATTCTTTTCTGGATGAAAAGATCCTGAAAAAGGTCCGAACTTTCCTTGATAAGTATGAATGGAATCAGAAGGATTTCCGGATTCCGCTACTAATAAACTATTTATGTATACTTTAGCTGCTGTATCCACACTAGTCATACGAATCCCGTATATTTGTTGCTTATCATCGGGAAGCAGTACCTTTAGTCGATAAGTTCCATAGCCAAATGGATGCTGCTTTCGGTCGAAAAAAGGTGTATTCAACCAGTTTTCGGGTACAGAAATCAATTCAGCATTTTGATTTTGTATCGAACCTGGCGGTAAAAATTCATTCGGGTAAAACTCCCATTCCCCGTTGAGAGTGATTGCTTCATTATCATTAAATGTCCAATCCTTTAAGTCAACGAAGCCTTGTTCCACTCTAGGATGCTCTGGAGGTTTGTGATAGATAATCCACCCAACTCGAAAACAAGTTAGTACAAGTAAAAATAAACTTATTGTAAGGAAAATTTTCTTCATTGTCATTGGCTTATTAGTGGTCATGATGCTATCCAGTCCTTTACCTTGTTATACAGTTATGTAATTAGTAGCCCGATTGAAGTAAGTATTTTAGCTCTCTTTTGGTATTTGAAAACGAACGATTGTTTTTTTATTTGGAATACTACTAATTGTTAGCCCTTTTCCATATAACTGTGTTAACCGTCGATTTGTATTTTTAACACCGACACCATCTTGTGCAGAATGACGCAAATCAAGTAGCTCTTTTATTTGTTCCTGATCCATCCCAACACCATCGTCTTCGATCATAATTTCAATAAAATGAGGTTGTTTTTTAACCCGTATGAATACTTTTCCACCTTCAACTTTGTGTAAAATTCCGTGCATTATTGCGTTTTCAACAAGTGGCTGAATGGATAAAGGGGGAATATGAATGTCAACATTTTCATCGATATCAAACTCCACGTATACCCTTTCTCTAAATCTTTCTTTTTCAATATGAACGTAAGAATAGGTTAATTCCAATTCATTGGCAATCGGTATGACAGAGTTAATGTTGGTAATAGCAAAACTTCTTTGTAAGTAATTTCCGAATGCTCCCAACAAAGCGATCATGCGATCATTATCAATATCGGCCAACGAGGCAATCGAATTTAATGTGTTAAATAAAAAATGCGGATGAATTTGAGCTTGTAGCCATGCTGCTTCCAAGCGCAATAATTCTTTTACCGACTGTTTTAATTCTGTTAATGCGTTTACCCTTGTTTTTAATTCAAGGCTATTAACTGGTTTTATAAGGTAATCATTCGCACCAGATTCAAAAGCAATATGAATATCTTCTGGCAAGTTTCGAGCAGTAATGAGTAGAATAGGTAATTCTGATATCGAATATTGCTCGCGAATTTTCTTTGTTAATTCATATCCTGACATATTGGGCATCATTACATCGGAAATAATTAAATCTAACTGGTTTTGTTCCAGACACTGTAATGCTTCTTTTGCACTAAAGGCTGTTAACACATAATGTTGAGGGATCAACATTTCTTTTATTATTTTAACATTTATCGGATTATCATCCACAACTAGAATTGTTGCCTGGTTTTCATTAGCATGCTTTTTAAAAAGACGTTTTTCTATATCCTTTTCCGCTGCTATTTCCGTTTCACTTTTGATTAATTCCGTTTGATTTGTCATGTTTATATTTCTACCCGCTAGTGGGATCGTAAATAAAAATGTAGTTCCTTCATTTGTTGAATGGTATGTAATGGTACCACCATGTAATTCTACTAACTGTTTACTGACACTTAAACCAATACCAATACCAGATATATCATTTATTTCATTAAGATTCACTCTTTCATAGGATTGGAAAACTTGCTCTATATTTTGATCTGTTGGAATACCTACCCCGGTGTCTTTGACGGAAATAGTAGCCATTTTACCCGTATAATTAGCCCCCACCGTAATAGAACCCTTTTCCGTAAATTTAATCGCATTATGAACGAGATTAAATAAGATTTGTATCAGGCGATTTTCATCTGCTGTAACATATGGAAAAGTAGTTGGTATAGTAGATTGTAGTCTAATTTTTTTTCCTTCCTTCATAAAATCAAGCATATCAAGTACTAAGGCAGTAGTCATATGAAGATTGACATTCTTTTTATATAACTTTACTTTCCCTTCCTTTAGTTGTGTCACTGCACTTAAATCGTTTAACGTAAAATTCATCCTCTTTCCAATATCGATTAACAATTGCACATTTTCTTTATTACTCTCCGTCATTTTGTCTTGATTATGATCTAATAGGGATTGAGCAATATTGATCATTCCATGGAGAGGATTACGTAATTCATGTGACGTGTTTGCTAAAAATTCATCACGTCTTTTATCAATTTGTGTTAGTTGTTTAGCCCAGCTTTCGTTTTCATTTAAAATCTGGATATGGTTTGCAAATAAGAAGCAAGCAAAAGCAATATTAGTGATGATAAAGTCGAACGGATAAAATGTTAAATCTGTCCAGTAAACTTTAGCAATCCCCCAAGAAAGATTGACAAAAATACTAGTCAATCCTAAAAGAATAAAAATCGCTGTATGATTTCCTCGTATCACCTTTTTCCATACGCAAGTGAATAGATAAAAATAAATAAATAAGCTTAATAAAGAACCTAACAAATAAAAATCAGGAAAAATGTCTTCAGGTTTTATCAGAATAATAAGGGTAGCTAATACTTTTATTAATATCAAAAGACGAAGAACTTTCTTATTCATATCTTTAAATAGGCTGTCAATAAACAAAAGGAGGGATATAACGCCCATGAAATACGCAAAAAACATCCATTTGTAAATAAGACCAGGATGAATAGATATGTAAGATAGAATAATACGATCATCATCTATTAAAACGGATACCATTGAAGAAAAGGCTAATAGACCAAACATAATCGCTTTTTTTCGTTGCCTTCCAATAAATGAGAAACTTATTGCATAAATAACATGTAGTAATAAAATAGCAGCAACAATGTATTGAACCATTCTCATTTCAGTATGTTGTTGAATAATAGCATTAGCTGTGCCAAAGGTAATAGATTTATTTATCCCTCCCCTTTTCGAATAATCAAAACTAGATGTTTCAATGACAAGTTCGATCAAGTTTTCTTCCGTATGAAAAAATGCTGTGGTAGCTCCTAATTCTCCTGTATGGTTTTCCTTTGATTGGGCAGGGTTTCCTCGCTGTGAAATTAATTCCCCATTTACATAGATATTCGCTGCAGTAGTGATTTCTTCCATCCGTAACCCAAAAAAATTGTTAGCATCAGTAGGTAATTGGACTAATAGTTTGTAAGTTCCATTTCGATTCCATTCATCTAACTGTTTTTTAGGTTCCTCTTGCCAATTTTTTGGCACAGAAAGAAAACGCTTCGAAAATTCGTGTTGAGCATCTTTATCTGACTCTAAAAACACATTCGGATAAAACTCCCATTCTCCATCTAGATTAATCGTCACCTCATCGGTAAATGAAACGTCTTGTAAATCCATTACTCCTTGTTTTGCCAACGGTTGTTCTGGTGGTAAATGTGACATAATCCAAAAGGAACGAATAGATGTTAGTAACAATAAAAATATAACGAGAATGAATAACATTTTTTTATAAGTGATTGATTTAGGTATAAACATGAGTTTTCTACATTCCTTTTCAGGGAAATACTATTTTACAGATGATAAGATTCCAACATTTCTTCCTTTCACTTTTTTGACAGATCAGAAAGTATAAACCTTTCTTGACTCGAATAAGTGCAACTTTCTTGCCTGCCATTAAAGGTTTGGCAATAAGCTAAGTTTTTTAACCAATGTTGTTCTCCTTCTGCTAATTCTTATCATACTATAATTTTAATAAGAAAAATGATTATTTATCCAAATAGTCTCTTTTTTTCATCCAGTGTAAAGCGTTTAGTATTTTAAGAACCTAAAGTAAGAAGGTCAATTTGACAAAATACCATTTTTTATTGTATAGTTAATTCAACAAAGTTGAATGCAATGAAACCATTGTTTACTTCAACTCGCGTAGTGAAAACGTTTTCTTTCTAAGGAGGGATTCGATGCGTTGGCCAAATTTCGTGCAAATAAAAGAAGTTGGTCCTAGAGACGGTTTGCAAAATGAAAAAGAATGGGTTTCGACCGAAGATAAAGTGAAATGGATCAATATGTTATCAGATTCGGGTGTTAGTGAAATTGAATATTCATCCTTCGTACATCCAAAGTGGATTCCTGCATTAAAAGATGCTCGTGAAGTAGGAAAAAGAATTAAGCGTAATCCTAATGTAACGTATTCAGCATTAGTACCGAATGAAAAAGGATTGGAACATGCCCTTGAAGCTGGGATTGACATGGCATCGGTTTTTATGTCAGCAAGTGAAACACATAATAAGAAAAATATCAATAAGTCTATTGCGGAAACGTATCCTATTATGAAAAACGTAATCGAAGGTGCAAAACAAGAAAAAAAGCGGGTAACTGGTTATGTATCAACCGTGTTTGATTGTCCGTTTGAAGGCAAAGTAAAAACAGATGATGTTATTCGTGTTTGTGAACGTTTATTTGAATACGGCGTCGATGATATTTCACTGGGAGATACGATTGGTTCGGCAGTTCCTTCTCAAGTAGAAGAACTACTTGAGTCAGTCCTATACAGATTCCCAAATAAAAACATTATTATGCATTTTCATGATACGAGAGGAATGGCTATAGCAAATATTGTTACCTCGATGCGGTATGGTGTTACTCGTTTTGATTCTTCATTAGGAGGGCTTGGTGGTTGTCCATATGCTCCAGGAGCTGCTGGTAATGTGGCAACAAATGATATTTTATATTTACTGCACGGACTAGGAATTTCTACTGGTATAGACGAAAGTAAAATTCAAGAAGCGGCCTTATTTATTCAAGAGAAATTAGAGAAGGATTTACCTAGTAGATCCCTTGCATATGAAACAAGTCAAAGGAAAAAAAGTCTCCAATCTGTACAAGCAAAAAATGAGTCACCAAAGCCGATACCACAACGAAAACGCGAGATTATTTATTTTTTCATTAAAAACCAATATGAAAAATTGCGAAGTAAAGCACAGTAACGGAAAACGAAAATCACCGGCTTAAATAAGCTGGTGATTTTTTTTCTGGGTAGAAAAGCAAGTATAAAATTTGTCTTTACCACGGAGTTAACCACTGTGGAATTTAGTTAGATGGATAAAAACAATTTAAGACCGATACTTTTTGATCCCCACCAACATTGGGAGCCATATAAAATCCTTCGTCCGCATTTCCACGAAGCATGTCACGCGGTAATTTGTCGCACTATAGGGTCGTCTTTTTAAACAGATAATAAAGGAAAAACTATCTTACTACATAAGTGCAACTTTAGTTCTTGTAGTAAAGGCTAGGCGAATACCGAGTTTTCCAAAAAGTCATTCAATCAACAGTACGTAAAGCTTTTATAAACTTTTTCATTGCTGGATTTTTTGTTGATTCTAGCCATTCGTCAAGCTCTGTTTCTTTAGAATTGAAATATAATTCAAGTACATCTTGTAATTCTTGTTCATAATGAAGATCAGCTTTTTCCGCCTCTTCCTTTACATTTCCAATGAGGATAGCCCAATTAGTATGTTCATCGCCTAGCGGGCGCTCAGGATACTCATTTGCTAATTTTATGACATGGTGAAAAGCCTCACCTTCATAAAGTTCAATTGCTAACCAGTTTCCGATAAAACGATGGCTTTTATCTTTATTCATCGCTTCTTCAAATAGTTTCCGTGCTTCAGGAAATTTTCCTTGTTCCATTAGGGCAGTAGCATAAATGGCTTGATCGTAACCGTCTAAATGATTTTTACCACCAATTGAATCCACGTATGTTGTAAACCATTTGTGAAAGGAATCCCAGTCTTTTACGTCGTAATAATACATAAAAATCGAAAAATAATCCTCGGAAGATGCAGCTTCTAAATCAGCTAGTGCCAACAAATATGGCAGAGCAAGTTTTTCTTCCTCTATCCCGCTTTGAGATGACTCCTCTCGAACGAGGCGCGTAATCATTCGTAAGCTATGGACATCATTCGGATCATTTTCATACGCAGTTTTATATGCTGCTAGTGCTTTCTTCACTTGTTTATCTAGAAGTAGTTTATCTGCTTTTGTCATTTCTCGTTCTTTTAAATAGAAGATTGGCAACTTCCCAATTGAACTTTCATCAAGTCGATATCCATTACTTTGCGAGAGCAGTTCTCCATTTTTTTTGTACGCTTCTACCGACCAGAAAAATCGACTTTCCGTATTGGTAAAAGCAAGGATTGTCGCTGGAACGACTGAACCGAATGGATCATCTTCATCAGAAAAAGCTACTCCGACTGTTTTCGCGTATAATTCATCAATGGGAACGGTTAGTTGATGATCTGTTATATGGCTTTTAAGTGTGGAACTAGGCGAGCTAGATTCTGTCTCAACACCGACATTTATATTGTAATATGCTGCTCCTTCGACCTCTTCCCAATCGAATGAAACAGTTTCACCAGTTATTTCTTGTTGATTTGCCGGGGATTCAATCTCGATTAGCGGCTGAAATGTAATATCGTAGGTGATATCGTTGATTCCATCGACATCAATCCATTCATCCATGTCGATTGGCCATGACCAGCCATCAATTTGTTCATACATGAGCCCTAAAGAGACTTGATAACTTCCTGGAACCACATGTTGAAATTCAAACTCGCCTTGTTCATTTGTGATTACTTCATAGCGTTCGAATTCTGATATACTTTGATTCACCTCTTCCCCTTCCCGTAAAAAAACACCAACCCCCTCAACGGGAGTTCCATCATTTCGTGTTATTTTTCCTTTCATCGTTCCAGCAATTTTTTCATTATCATCAATGACATTCTTTAAGCGGTTTTCTAGCGATCGTAATTTATCATATATTGGGCCAAGGCTGATATCCGGATCTTCTTCGGCAGATTTTTCCCATCCTTCTTTATATTTTTTTAATCCATTTTTCACTTCATGAAGTGCCTCTTCTACATTTCCTTCATTAATGGATATTTCTGCTCGTAGTTCAGACACTTCAGCATGAAAATAATAATAATCTGAATCATTAGAAATCGGTATTTGTTCGATAATTTCTGCTGCCTTTGTAAAGTCGGCATGTTTAAGGGCGATTTTTGCGTGTTGAATCTTTACTTCATTATGATCCCACGTATGATCTTCTGGAATCCGCTCCATGGCACGAGCAAAAGTTTGATCCACTTTTTCCATCTCGTTCAAACTAGCATAATAATTAGCCAGTTGTGTAGCAACTACTGAAAGATACCCATTTGTCGGACCTTTTTCTAAATACTGTTGTAATATCGGTTGTTTTTCATCCCAAGAAAAGGAAACATTTGGCTCATCTGTATTGTACATTGTCAATGACGGGCCAGTGACAACATCAAATTGCCCCGCTAATCCGTAAGCGATCATATAATCTTCCACGATGGACCATTTTTGCGACTCCGCTATATGACCGTCCAATAATTCGAGCATTTTTATTTTCCCTTCCACTTTCCCCGCTTCGAAATTTTTTTTCGCAAAAAACAATGAAACTTGTGGAGAAATAACAAAGGTCATCAAAGGAATAAAAAGTAAAGCGACGAAAATAAGCCATACTAGATGTTTCACTTTCAGTTTAATTTTCATTTTTTAACACCATCCGCTCGAAATCATCCTTCCAGTAAAAACTCCCCCCTGCTTTAATGACGGTTTGTTCTTCTATGTGAGGATTTTTCAATAATTCTTTTGCACCAAAACCTACAAATAATAACATGAAGACAGCACTAATCGGAAGGAGTGGGAGTTCGATTTCTTTATTCCAAAATGATGCTACTTTTTCTTTCCATGTAATCGCATGAAGTTGTTCTAAAACATGTTTCTGACTCGTAAAGTGAAGTCCGCTTAGTTCATGATCGAGTTGTTTTTTTACTTGTTCCTTCTTGTACGGCATCGAAGCCATCTCCCTTCACTAATAAATCTTTTAATAATGATCGTCCTCTTTTTAATCTTGACTTTACTGTATTTTCTTTCGCTTGAATGTGAGTCGCTATTTCCGTTATTTTTAATTCATTGAAATAATATAGGGTGATTACTTCACGGTATTTATAATCCAATTGTTGAATCGCTTCACTAATGTTTTTATTCCATGCTAATTGAAGAATCGTTTCTTCGGGACTTTGCACGGTATCATCTTCCTTTGTCCATTCCAATAAGTCAAAGCTAGGAAAAATATGTTTGATACTCCATTTTCGTAACTGTGACCTGCAACAATTTAACGTAATGGTCGTGAGCCAGCTTTTTAATTTTTCGGGATCATGAAGCTGATCTATCTTTTCAAAAGCAGTAATAAATGTGTCTTGAACAGCCTCTTCAGCACGCTGGTGATCTTTTACAAGTAAAAAAGCTGTTCGGAATAAATAATCACCGTACTTGTTCATTACTTCGACGAGTGCACGTTCGTCTTTTTCTTTTAACCGGTCAATAAGATGCAAGGCCAGCTCTCCCCCTCTCACTACATAGATGCAAGTAAACGAAAAATAGTTGCATAATTTTCTCCAATAGTTAAAATCTTTTCTTTGATGTGATCGTACCACAGTTTAGTACATGGAAGTCTACATTTATGATAAAATGAATATTAGGCCTTTTGAAAGGAGAGAGTTCTCATTAGCGTTGGTAATATTGGGAAAAAAATTAAGCAATTACGATTACGACAAAAAAAGACACAACAACAAATAGCAGATGAATGTAATATATCAAAAAGTTTATTATCAAAAATTGAAAATGGACAAACTTCTTCAGCAATCGCAACATTATCTAAAATCTCAAACTCCCTAGATGTCCCACTTTCCTGGTTATTAGAAGATAAACCAGAACAAGATCTTGTTTTATTAAGGAAGCCTGAACGCCAATCTAAAGTCGGTGATGAACATATGGGGTATTCCTACGAATTATTAGCAAATCGCTCCCAGTATACCGGAGTGGAACCGACGATTGTTCATGTAACTCCAAAGAATTTAAACTTAAGGGAAGAAGCATATACCCATTCACATGACGAATTTATTTACATTTTAAAGGGAGCAATTGAACTCTCGTATAATGGAAAAAGACACTATATGGAAAAAGGCGATACCGCTTATTTCACTGGGACCAACCCGCATCTGTTCATTCCCGTTGATAATGACGGTGCTGAAGTATTAACATTATTTATTGAGAAAAGTGATTGAAAATTAAGATTGTCAGCCTTTATCGTTTAGTTATATTTTTCAAAAAGGAAGGGTTAACGATGTCATTAGATGTGATTAAATTTTTAGCTTCTATTCTATTTGCTGCCCTTGTGCTGATTAAAATATTACCTGGTCGCGGAATCGCGCAAATAACTGTAAATGAATTACGCCCTCAATTAAAAGATGAATCGATCCAATTTATCGATGTTCGACCACCAGTTAAATACAATCAGTTCCATATTTACGGATTTAAAAATATTCCATTAAAAGAAATACGTAAACAAGCAAAAACATTGTCCAAAGATAAGAAAACGATTGTCATTTGTCAAACTGGAACAAAAGGAAACGAGGCATGTAAACGTTTGAAGCGAAGAGGGTTTACGGACTTATCGAATGTAAGAGGTGGCTTAAGTACGTGGGAGCCTATTCATATTGATCGGACATAATAATAGGGAAATCACATTCAAACATCGTGGTTTCCCTATTTTAGTTATATAGGTTGTTGTTGCGTAATGCAGTGGATATTTCCCCCACCAACAGAAACTTCCCTCGTATAAACAGAGACAACTTTTCGATCCGGAAACATTTTTTTAAACTGTTCCATGGCGATGTCATCCTGTGGATCATGAAATGCAGGAATGACAACACCACCATTACAAATATAACAGTTAATATAGGTGGCAAGAAACGTCTCATCAGGTGTGCGATCATAGGCTGAGTCAATCTGATCTATTTCAGCACTTTCTTCCTCCGTTAGTTTTATTTGTTTAGGAAGTTGTACTTTATGAATAACAAATTTTCTCCCTTTGGCATCCGTTTCTTTTAAAAGGTGATCATATGTCTTATGAAGTACTTCATATTGTGGGTGCTTTGGATCATCCGTCCAGCCGATAGCAATTTCTCCTGGGCGTACAAAAAACAACACTTCATCTACGTGACCATCTGTTTCATCACCGACAAGCCCTTCTTTTAACCAAATGACTTTATCGACATTTATATAATCCATTAAGATTTTTTCCGTTTCTTCTTTTGATCTATTATTACGATTAGGATTTAAGACACATTGTTCTGTCGTAATGACCGTACCTTCCCCATCAACCGCAATTGCCCCACCTTCTGTAATAAAATGAGTTGCGTCATAACGATGAAGTTGTTCGATTTCTAATACTTTTTGTTTCACGGCACTATCCAAATGCCAGGGAAAATATAAACCTTTATCAAGACCACCCCAAGCATTAAAGCCCCAGTCGATCCCACGTACTTCACCTAGGTTATTTTTTACAAATGTTGGGCCAATATCTCGCATCCATGCATCGTTTGAAGAAATTTCCACGACTCGAATATTATCAGGTAAGAGTCTGCGCGCATTTTCATATTGTTCCGCATTCACACACATAGTCACAGGCTCGAATTGCGCAATGGCACTTGCCACCTCAACATACGCCTTTTGTGCTGGCTTTGCACCTGCACGCCACGTATCTGTTCGAATCGGCCAAAGCATCCAAGTCCCTTTATGTTTTTCATATTCCCCAGGCATTCTAAATCCATCTTGCCTTGGTGTACTATTTATTGTCGCCAATGTCATATCCTCCTTTATGTTATATCCCTTTTAACCACCAGAAATTATTTTTGAAGAACTAGAAGGATAACCTATAAATGAAAATCGTTGAAATAGCCCACCAAATCGTAAATAATCCCATTTTACACCATTAAGTGTTAGCTAACTTCAACGATTTTTTCTTTAGGAATGCTTTGATCGATTTTTTTGTCTTACAGGCTTTTTTGTTCATACAACTTGCGCAAATCTCGTTTTAACACTTTTCCACTAGGGTTCTTTGGTAAGCCATCTGTAAAATGAACGTATTTTGGCGATTTAAATGTCGATAATTCACTTTTACAAAACTCAATTAATTCTTCGGTGGTTACATGTTCCCCTTCTTTTAATACAACAATGGCCGTTATCGCTTCTATCCAATATTCATCTGGAAGTCCAATGACTGCAACTTCAGCAACTTCCTTCATCTGATAAATAACCTCTTCCACTTCTCGACTAGAAACATTGACTCCACCAGTATTAATAATATCCTTTTTCCGATCAATAATCGTAATATAACCTTCATCATCCATGACACCAAGATCTCCACTATGGAACCAACCGTTTTTAAATGCTTCGGCAGTTTTTTCTGGGTCATTCAAATAGCCAAGCATCGCATGTGGAGTACGGTGAACGATCTCCCCTATTTCTCCTCTTGGAACTTCGATATCCTGATCGTCCACAATTTTTGTTTCGACATGCAAAGTTGGTACTCCTGCTGATCCAAGTTTTCGCAATTGATCTTCTGGCTGTAATGCTGTTGCAAGAGGGGCAACTTCTGTTTGACCATAAAAATTCCAAAAACGAGCATTCGGGAGTCGATTCGCCAATTCTCGAAGTATTTCCCGGGGCATAATGGCAGCACCATAATAACATTTTTGTAATGTTGATACATCGAAAGAGTCAAAGCCTGCGTGGCGTAACATCGCAATCCAGACAGTGGGTGGCGCGAAAAGCTGGGTCGCTTTATGTCGTTCGATTGTTTCCAAAATGACCGTTGGACTAGCTTCATCTAAAATAATCCCACTTGCACCGACATAAATGCTTGGGCCTAAGAAAACATGTAGCTGGGCACTATGATAAAAAGGAAGAGCATGGACAAGTACATCTTCAGCTCCCATATTTCCATCTATTACACAACTAACGTATTCACTAATAATACTTTTATGGGAGAGCATGACCCCTTTTGGCGCTGACTCTGTCCCGCTTGTATATAACACATGGGCAAGATCATCATCTTGTAAATCCATTTCAATAGGATCCATTCGTTCATTTTGTTGAACGTTTGATAAAGGAATCCAATCACCAATGGTCAAATTGTCCTCACATTCTAGTAAATAACGATGTCGTATATCGACACCTTCTGCAGCATGTTCTAATGTGGATGCGAATTCTTTTGGTGCTAATAATCCACTCACACTCGCATGATGTATGATATAACGAATATCTTTTTCCGTTAACATATAGTTTATTGGGATAAGCACAGCTCCTATTCTAGCAATAGCAAACTGAACGATCACAAAGTCGAGGCTGTTCTTAGATAATAATGCAATCATATCACCCTTTTTTATTCCACGCTTCATGAAACCATGTGCTGTTTGGTTAACTAGTTGATCTAGCTGTTCATAAGTAACGGTACGCTGTTTATATGTAAGGGCAATTTTATGCGGCTTTCTTAAAACGGTTCTAGTAAGTAAATCCCCTAACGTATTTCTCCGTACTCGGTTTATCATTTTCGCTATTTGTTCCCTTTGAATATTCATCCTATCCCTCCACTGCATATATAGTTATTATTAGTATATTTCAGAAATTTCAATATAACAATAATTTTTCGGTAATTTAGTCCATTGTAGCATACAAAATGAATGAATATTTTCAAAAAAACCATACTACTTTTATGAAAGCAATGGGGGTGAACGCCAATGGGAAAAGACGAACATAACAAAGCAAAAGGAAAAAATAGTTTTGCGCAAACACCGAAAAATCAACTGACTGATCATATTGATGTTGAATTTTCACAAGCGCTTGCAGATGAAGATGATCGGGAGGCGCAGGAAAGAGCACGGGATGCAGATAAACGAGTGAAGGATTAACGTTTAAGCGGGTCAAGGCTCGGTAGTCGTTGATCATTCTTTGTGCATTTCTCATGCTGTTGGTAAGTCGTACTTTGCTCATTAGCATAAATAGACCCTAGAAAGAGTTATTTCTAGGGTCTAAAAGCTAGGTTTATCGACTATTCGTTATTACTATTACGAATTTGTATTTTACGTGTTTTATTCTCCATATTTTTCGGAATATCAATGTAAAGGATTCCGTTTTTATTATCTGCACTTATTTCATCTGCATTAATATCATCAGGTAATGTAAAGGAACGGAAGAATGAGCCATAACTATGTTCGATTGTATGCATCTGAGTTTCTGAATCTTCTAATTCCGTTTCTTTTCTTCTTTCTCCTTTGATTCTCATCATTTTTCCATCAATTTCAACTTCGATTTTTTCCGGATCTACTCCCGGCACCTCAACTTCAATCGTATAACGGTCTTTTTTTTCTGCGATATTACATGCAGGTGTTAAGCCGTCTTTGTTTCCTAACGATTTGTTCGAGAAGAATGGATCATCAAAAAAGCGTTGAAACATTCCGTCTAATTCATTTTTAAATCTTTTTAACGGTTGATCATCTGAACTAATTCGACGCAGTGGCTTCATTTTTAATTCCTCCCAATAATATCCTTTATCATCATTATATTTCCACACAAAAGTAAATATAAACATAAAAAAGTGAAGTTCAACATTTTGTCATAAGATTGCTACTTATTTTGGAATAATATTCAAAATTAACTTTTACTCACAACGTCAATCTTCAGTATCATATTCATCTCATCGTTTTCTAAAGCATAGACTATTTTTTCTAAATGATCAAATTGAACTCGTTGTAACTTCCCATTTGTTCATTCAATAAGTGTTGCACGCCGAATCTCTGTTTTAATATGTAATTCGTGATGAGTAGAATTATTGCTAATGTAAAGTTTACATACAACTCATGCTAAACTCGTACCTATAAGAGGACAGTGTAGTAAATTTTATACTGGATGTTTATTGGTACAACAGCATGGATCTTATGGCTAAAATAAACCAAAAGATTAGCAGTATCGGAATTAGCACAAAAATATCGCTAGGTTTAATGGATCAGGAAGTACTCAAGAGAAGATGTGGCGATGAATCTGATCGATATGATAGAATCATTGAATTTTGAACATGACGGTTTGTTAAATGAAATAAAGAAACAAGGAAGGAATGGAATAATAATTGCCATAAGATATGTGATCAATCGATTTTAAACGAGGTTATTTATAATAGGTTACAGAAAAAGGTCGAATGAATATTGTAAAAAGAAATTAGTCGGGTATCTAATCCACTTCTTTGCCATTCTCTCCCTAAAAATCTATAATCAAAAGGAGTAGTTTTGTGAAAAGGATGTGTGACGATGATTCGACGATTTTTTTCCTATTATAAGCCGCATAAACGGTTATTTATTATAGATTTTACAAGCGCTGTTATTGTCGCTATTTTAGAGCTGGCCTTCCCTGTGGCGGTGCAATGGTTTATCGATGATTTATTACCGGGAAATAATTGGGATCTTATTGTAAAAGTGAGTATTGGCTTATTTCTTATTTATCTTTTAAGTACCTTTTTGCAATATATTGTTACCTATTGGGGACATAAGCTAGGGCTTAATATTGAAACAGATATGAGGGAAGACTTATTTCATCATGTACAAAAGCAGTCATTTCGCTTTTTTGACAATACAAAAACAGGACATATCATGAGTCGAATAACGAATGACCTTTTTGAAATTGGTGAACTTGCACACCATGGTCCTGAGGATTTATTTATTGCGGTAATGACATTCATTGGAGCATTTTGGATTATGCTTACAATTAATGTACAGCTTGCTCTTATTATCTTGTTCATTGTTCCGATTCTTATCTTTTTCATGACGTATAGCAATATTAAAATGAGTAAAGCGTGGCGTAATATGTATGAAGATATTGCTGGGGTAAACGCACGAATTGAAGATGCTGTCTCAGGTGTACGAGTTGTGCAGTCATTTACGAATGAAGCGTACGAGATGGAACGTTTTACAGAAAACAACCAACTGTTTCGTAGATCAAAACTAACAGCTTACAAAGTAATGGCACTCGTTCATTCAAATATTTATATGTTCATGCGATTCATTACGTTGCTCGTGTTAATTATCGGTGCATGGCTCAGTTTTACCAATCGTTTATCGTATGGCGAGCTTGTCGCTTTCGTTTTATATGTAAATGTATTGTTCAAACCAATTGAAAAAATTAGTGCACTGCTTGAGTTGTATCCGAAAGGGATGGCAGGATTTCGTCGATTTATCGATCTACTTGATGTTCATCCTGACGTAAAGGACCGAAAAGGAGCGAAAAATGTCACTCATCTAAATGGAAATATTTCATTCGATGATGTCACATTTACGTATGAAAAAACACAAGCACCTGTATTAAAAGGGATGGATTTTCATATCAAAGCTGGGGAAACGATCGCATTTGTTGGTCCTTCTGGTGCCGGAAAAACGACAATTTGCTCCCTCATACCAAGATTCTATGATATTGATAAAGGCGCTATTACGATTGACAGGATGGACATAAGAGATATGACGATGCGCTCGTTACGGAAACAAATTGGCATCGTGCAACAAGATGTTTTTCTTTTTACAGGAACATTACGTGAAAATATCGCTTACGGAAAGCTTGATGCAACAAATGAAGAAATTGAAGAAGCAGCCAAGTTAGCCCATATGGAAGCATTTATTGCAGAATTGCCAAATGGGTATGAGACACAAGTTGGAGAACGTGGTTTAAAGCTATCTGGTGGTCAAAAACAACGGATTGCCATTGCCCGAATGTTTTTAAAAGACCCATCGATTTTAATTTTAGATGAAGCAACATCTGCTCTTGATACTGAAACCGAAGCAATTATTCAAGAGGCACTTATGAACTTAGCGAAAAACCGAACAACGCTAATAATAGCCCACCGCCTTGCGACCATTAAGCATGCTGATCGTATCATGGTCGTTACGAAAGAAGGGATTAAAGAAGAGGGTAGTCATGAGGAATTGATTGCTCAGGGTGGTATGTTTGCTCATCTCCACGATATTCAGTTAAGGTGAATATTTCTTCCAATGTGATTTACGTTTAAACTGATAGATACAAGTTATTCAATCTTGCTGGGAGGGAGAAAGAATAGGTAAAGAAAGAACAAACTTATATTTTATCGCTATTTTGGTAGCAATTTCTTCTAATTCATTTGACATACACTTGGACTTTACGGTGGTTCCAATTTTCATTATTTTTATCCTAATTATCATGTTTCTAGGTAATAAGGTGACGAAAGAGCTGAATATTTGGCAGAAGCTAGGACTCGTCATCGTTCATGCGAGTGTACTATTTTTAGCTGTGATGCTCACTCATTACATAGCGATAACAGTATTTGGATTCATTACAATTGGTTGGATAAAAATGGTTGTAAAATTTATGTTGATCGTTATTATAGTATGGATTGTTTTAAGGTCTTTACGGTATCTATCTTTAAAAATTAGCGCCGGGAAGTTTCCATAGAATAAATGTGTAAAATATTTCTCTCCATTTGATATGGCCCCCAAGAGGTAAGATTGGATGTAGTTCAATTGTACCTTTTGGGGGCTTATTTATTTTTGGTAAGTGTATTCACCTCCATATCCATCCATTCAATGTTTTTTAGGCATTCAGATGAAAATGTATACGCTCCGTTACTGGGAGTTACGCTGCCTCGAACTACTCAATCCTTTTTATCTTCCTTTTTGAATACGCACTTTTAGTAAAATCTTTTCAATTATTTAAAGCCAAATCCTCTGTTGAATTGTCTAATAAGTGAATCAATCATTTTGGGAGAGATTGGAGGAAAGAGTATAGTGAAGAAAAAGATCGTTGTAGTCGATGACGAGAAGCCAATAGCAGATATCGTTCAATTTTTTCTGCAAAAGGAAGGATTTTCGATACGATGCGCCTATAATGGTCAAGATGCAATGGAACTGATTGAAGAGATACGCCCTGATATGATTGTACTAGATATGATGCTTCCTGACTATGATGGTGTAGAGTTGTGCTGTCAATTTCGAAAAAAATTGGACATACCGATTATTATATTGACAGCAAGTAATTCGGAAAATGATAGAAAGCGCGCATTTGAACTTGGGGCAAGTGGATTCGTATTCAAACCTTTTTACATGCAAGAATTGGTTGCTTTAGTAAAAGGATGTCTTCTTAGCCCATCCAAAGCAAGGTAAATAGCAGGTAATGGGAGATAAATATTTCGAAGCAAATGTAAGGAAAGGAAGAGACGAAGATTGAGGTGATCGTTATCAACCGGTTAGTCAAAAAAGCACAAAAAGGGGATGAAAAGGCATATATTACCCTTTTTCAACAATACGAGGCAGATATTTATCGGATGGCATTTGTATATGTTAAAAATCAAGAAGATGCATTGGAAATTGTTCAAGAGACAGCTTATAAATCATTCAGAGAGATCAAGACATTAAAAAATCCGGAGTATTTTAAAACTTGGTTGATTCGAATTGCAATTAACACTGCACTAAGTCACCTGAGTAAGGGAAAGAAAGTAGTACATTTACGACCTGAGTATGCGGAGACATTTTCTACCAATGAAAAAGATGTTTCCCTACAAATAACACTTCAAGATTTAATTGAGCGATTAAATGAAACGGAAAAAAGTGTCGTGCTGTTAAAGTATTACGAGGATCATACAATGGGGGAAATTGCGAGTATATTAGATATGCCGTTAGGTACAGTGAAAACCACTTTATATCGTTCTTTAGACAAACTGCGGGTGCAAATGAAAAGGGAGGATATGTATGAACAATGAAATTAAACGTCAAATGGAAAAGATTGAGGTTCCCGAGGATCTCCATGAAAGATCGAAATTAGGAATTATGCAAGTGAAACAAGCAAGAAAAAAATATAAAAGGACTTCTGGGTGGTTTATCGGTGTTGCAGCTTCTATCCTATTTATTGGTGCGACATTTTTAATCGGTGGTTCCCACTTAACGGATGCAGCAGAAACGTTATTAGTGAAAGTTTTTAGTTTGGAAGAACAAGAACAGATTCAGGAAGGTATTCAGAAAACTGCTCCAGACCCAGAGGGGGGAGCTGTAGAAGCTAAAGCATATTTGCAGCAGATGGAAAAGCACTTACAATTTGCAAAAGAATATCTCTCTCCAGAGGAATATGAAGATTACAGCCGATTAATAGGTGACATGATGAAGATAGATATGGAAAGAATAGAAAACCCTCATGCAGACATGACGAAATTATATAAACGGGAAGAAGAAATCTTGCAGGATGCACAGAAGTATACAGACAAGCTAAATGCGCTAACGAACTATACGTTAGAAGAAGCACAGGAGATGGTTGACTTTGCGATCAACCGACCAGCCTATGTACCGACAGGCTATGATTTAGAAGAGGAAATAGCGTACACGGAGGAAGCGAATCCTTTGGAAGATCCAACAATAACAATCAAGTATGGACAAACAGATGGTGAATTTGGTTTTTATTTGCATATAGAGAAAATAGCTCAAGATAAGTACGATGAATTATCGACCTACGATCATATTGATTCATATGAACTAAATGGATTTGCTTTTCAGCATGCACATGATACTCCTAATGTTGATACAGGCAATGTGCAAGCAATGAGCGTGATGATACCTGGTGAAGAATATGAAGTGATCATGGTTGCGGATATATTATCTAAAGAAGAGATGGAAAAGGTCTTGTTGTCCATGGTGGAAGAGTGAATCTAAGGCTATGATGAGGTTGTCATATTGTCTTTTGAGCACACATTTTTAATAGAAGAAGGGCTATAAAAGAACAACTTGACTGCAATTTTCCAAGTTTCTGACGATGTTTAGGAAATTTTCTAATTGGGGTCTGCTGAACGAAAGAAAAAATCTGTTTTAACTAAAAAGCTTGCCACATTTTCAAAAGAAAATGGCAGGATGGAGCGTAGCTTATTTGTTCAGCAGCCCTAAGTAATCATTGATAACAAAAAATACACCCTCCCCCATCTAATAATGTCGCTAGTTTGTTCACCGCATATTCTACCATTCATCCTCCTCACGATTTCCGTCAACGACCTGTGTAAAGCTAAAGTTGTTTAAGCAAAATGGGATAATGGAGTCAAATGATCTTTATAGAGGATGTTCAAAAAGGCCAACAAAAATGACGTCGTCGAATTTCGGTGTTGCTTGCTTTTCTGGTACTCACGTATGTAAAGCCATTAGGGGATCTTCCGTTAAATTCGCCCACGTCCTGTGGGCAACACGGAAGTCATCACATCCTGTGAAAGTCCGTTCCTCAAAGCTACGCCGCCTTGAACTTCTTGGTCCTTTTTATCGGCCTTTTGAACACGCACTTATAAAAAAAAAATATTGACCTAACAGGTAAATGTAATTATAATGAAGTTGACCTTCAAGGTAAATGACATATAAAAGGGTTGATGACGATACTTCCAAAAATGTTAAATCTGGAATCCAAAAGAAAAGATGTTATAGTAAATGCGGCATTAAAGGAATTTGCCGTGAAGGGCTTTGACGATGCATCAACAAATGTAATTGCAAAAGAGTCTGGGATGTCAAAGGGGTTAATGTTCCACTATGTAAATAGCAAAAAAGACCTTTTTCTATTCCTTTATGATTACTGTACAGACATGATGAATAAAGAATATCTTGATTTAATGAATTTTAACGAACAAGATATTTTTGAAAAGTTGCGACAATCATATCTTCTTCAGATTGAGTTACTACAAAAGCATCCTTGGATTTTCGAATTTATTAAAATAATGACTGCTACTACGAAGTCTGAGGAAATCAATCAGGAGCTAGAAGCAAGAGGCAATGAAGAACAATTAATATGCCATAAGACAATGTTTAATAGGATTGACGAATCTAAATTTAGGGAAGGCTTAGACGTTGAAAGAGGAAAGCAGTTTATTTTTTGGTTGAATATTGGTTTTACCAATCAGATATTAGAGAAGATAAGAAACTCAAAAATGACCGACTTGGACTATAACAATATTCTTACAGAGCTTGATGGTTACTTGAATGAACTCAGGAAAATCTTTTATAAATAGATAGTTTGCTGTGGACTCTACCTGATTCTATCTACTTTGAAACGATGAAAAATAACTGCTGGGAGTCTTGATGCCACGCTAAAAGATTATACATACAAAAAATAAGAGAATAACAGTGTTCTACCGATTGCAAGTCAATCATTCCTAAATGTAAATATTCACCCATTAAATTTCACGCGGGGAACATCGTATACCCTAAAATGCTGGGTATACCAAGATCCACATGGATTATCCAGAAGAAAGTAGTTAAAGCGATGGAGGAACTTACTCGACTTGAGTAAAGCGCATAAAGAAATTTACAATGGAGAAAAAAAGAGAGAAGTACATCCTTCACTAAAACGGACAGATTTCTCCGAATAAAAATAACCTGAATGGACAGGAGATCGAGGAATGATATGGATCGTCAATCATTAATTAAAAAGTTCGATAAGCAGGCAAAAAAATACAATAAACGACGAAAAAACGGTCAGGCTTATAAGTTTCGTCAACGAATTTTTCAAGAAGCTGAAGGAAAAGTTTTGGAGGTTGGCATTGGTTCTGGACTTAATTATCCCTTTTACAGTAAAGATATTGAATTGACAGGATTGGATTTTAGTCATGAAATGTTGAAAATAGCTCGAGATGCGGCAAAAGATTATCCTTTTAAAATGACACTTCTACAAAAAGATGTTGAAGCGGTTGAGTTTAGCGAAAACAGCTTTGATACCATCATATCTTCTGGTAGTTTATGTGCCTATCAAGAACCTGTTCATGTTTTAAATAGCTTTCAAAAATGGTGTAAGCCAGAAGGGAAAATACTAATGATGGAGCATGGCACTAGTACAAACAAACCGTTGGCATGGCTACAGAAGTCCTTGAATCCTTTGGCACTAAAGGTTGTAGGGTGCCACCAGAACAGAAATATTTCTGAAATCGTAAAAAAGTCTTGTTTACAACTTATTAGGGAGGAGCGTTACTTGGCTGGTTATTTATATTTGATCTGGGCTAAACCATAAGTTTTTTTCTTCATCTTAAAAATACCTCTATATCATGGACACTTGCTCATCTAAGTTGTGGTTTGAGAATGGTAAAAAGTGTGCAGGAATTGGTCAAATTGTTTAATAAAAAATGTAAAGTGAAAGAGGATTGATTATGGAGCTAGAATATATAAGAGACTATGCGATGTACACAGCGATTTTCGGGATGTTTAGTTTTGTTTGGTTCGGGTGGGCTCAGGAGAATCCTAGAAAAAATTGGCGCAAGTATATTGGGGTTGCTTCCGGAATTGCATTGTTAGTATGCTTGATTGGTGTGTACTTAAGTGTGACACACTGGGATGCGGCTACTACCTTGTCAGAAAAGGACACGTTTACTTATTACTTAATTGTTTTCTACACTGAATTTTTTATAGCTGGTCTAGGCGCCTTTTTGTTGATTCGAAGTAATAAAAAGGGTTATGTTGCTCCATGGGTTGCTTTTATTGTAGGTGTGCACTTTTTCTGGCTAGTAAACATTTTTCAAGACCCTAGCTTGTATATATTAGCTGTACTGATGATAGCAATTGCGGTAATATCACCATGGTTATCTAAAAAATGGAGTGTTGCCAGTAGTGCAATCACAGGCATAGGATCTGGAACAGCTTTATTTTGTTTTGCCATATTGGGATTGATTCGCTATCTATTGGCATAAAAATGATTGCGAATACATGAACGAATCACTGGGCATACAGATATCGTTTCATCGCATGTAGCTCCAATTACTGACCAGATGATTCCTGGATATAGACTTGGAACCCCTTATTGAAGCTGTTTTATATGGGCCGTCTTACTAATCTTTCAATATTCTTAAAAACAATCTTATGGGAGTCAACCGGGTTCCATTGGCAATGTGACCGTTCGATAGTTATTTCGAAAATGTGTGTAAAGACTCATGCATATTGGTTGATCTGACATTTGGTTAAGAAGAATTTCAAACTTAACTCGCAATCTAGAAACGTTAAGATTCTGGCTGAAAACAGACGCCATAAGCTCTAAATACCATTAAGTAAATTTACATAGTACTGCTTCAAACTTTCTTTTAAAATATCAGGCTCAATTATTTTCATGGACATTCCAAAACTGGAAAGGTATTTAATGATAAAATCAAGTTCATTTGGCTCATAAGTACCGACAATGGACATATTTTCTTTCCCATGAACTAATTTCATTGATGGATAATGTTCCTGTTGAAAAAGCTCCTCTCCCTTTCGGTCAATTAAACATTTAAATCGAACTGCATTTTCAGATGGGTTCCAGAGTGAGTGTGCATTTTGTATCGTAATTTCATTTAAGTCCTCTAATGGTGGGATTTCTGTCACTTCAGCAGCTGTGATTCGATCACAACGAAAAACACGATAACCTTTTTTACACATATCATATGCCCGACAATACCAATAGCCCTTCATGAAGTAAATGGCAATTGGCTGAATCATACGAGTACTTTTTTAAGTGACCTTTTGATAGTTTATTTTTAATACTTTATTATTTATCGCCGCCTTCAACAAAATTTCTAAATGTTCACTATCCTTAATTTGATCAGTATGTCTAAAGGAAACTCGTTTTTGTATTCTCACTATATCTTGTCTTTGGCTTTCTGATAATTCATTAAGAAATTTTTTGTGTATCGAATGAAAAGACACTTGAAAAGGTAAATTTGAGAAGCTTTGCAGTGCTTGCATGGCAAAATAAAGTGCATAAACTTCTTGACTGCTAAAAGAAATCGGTGGAAGCTGCATTTGATTAAGTAAACGATATCCTCCATCACGACTATATTCAGCATATATTGGTGCACCAATTTCCTCCAACGCTGTAATATCTCTTAATGCAGTTCTTTTAGATATTTGAAATTCACGCATTAAATCTCGAAATGTAAAATGCTTTTTTTGATTGATGAAGCGTAGCATTTGGTTTATACGCTCTGACTTTTTCACAAAAACACTTCCCAATGGTGTCATGATTTGTCACCTTTGATAACTATACTAAAAGTGTATAAAGAAATGAAGGAAATGAATCCTCACTTTAGCTATAAAGAAGGGCAGGGTGGATATATTACACACTCCGTATTGGAAATAGGTGCTAATAAACGAATGATAGCAGAGGAAGAAATGGACTCATCGCGTCCCTGGCAATTAGGTAACAGCTCAACACTTTGTATTCAGTCGAAAGATAACAACGTAATTACTAACCTTGATCAATCTCTTGTTCAACATGAGGAGGTTACCGTGTTAGTACCACTTAAAGAAAATTCGTTCAGCCCCGGGTATTCTATTATACGGGGTCCGTTTGGAATTGTTATTCAGCTTTGTGTAACGATACATGATTTTTAATATTATAGAGGTGGAAAAAAGTGAAATCACACGAAGAGTTGCAAGGCATGATCAAAAGTGTGCGCAAGATCTGTCTTTTGCTGCCCGAAGTCGTTGAGCATACCGATGGTTTTGGGCACACTTCCTTTCAAATTCACGGAAAATCTTTTGTGAAACTTACTGAAAGAGCCGGTTTGTCATTTAAATCAAATCAGGAAACACAAGCTTTTTTACTGCAGAAAGAGCAGTATTTTAAAACTCCTTATATAGGACGTCATGGTTGGGTATCTATACAACATCCGCATAATGGAGACTGGGATGAACTGACCGAATTGATTCAAGAAGCCTATTTGCGGGCCGCGCCGAAGCACTTAGTTAAGGAATGGATTGGGCTGCATAGGAAGTGAGTTTTTCTCCGCGGCGTTACTAAAAACTTCGAAATAAGTGCGCATAAGGCTCAGATGGAAAAATGAAGCAAACTAAGAACTCGGGCGTCCTGGGACTCCGCTAAATGCTCGTCCCACCGTAAAGCATTGTCTCAGGCGTTTGCCCTAGCACGTCCTGTGCGTCGAAACTCCATCTGAACCAAGTCTTCTTTATAAAAATTACGCGGAAGAGAGATATGATTGGTTAACTAGATTCCTTGATAAAGTTATTCCATTATAGGGCGCAATGATGGATTAAAATAGTAACTCAATTTAAAAAGCTCAGATTTAATTTAAATCCGAGCTGTGCAAGTTATATTATGAATTCGTTGTCAACGAGTATGCAAATGGATGTGTTGTTTCTATTATTATTAGAGGTTGTTCAAAAAGTCCAACAAAAATGACACATCGAATTTCTGCGTTTGCTTGCTTTTCCGGTACTCACGTATGTAAAAGCATACGCTCCGTTCCTCAAAGCTACGCCGCCTTGAGCTTCTCGATCCTTTTTATCGACCTTTTTGAAACACGCACTATGAGCATTTTTCTCTCCCAAAACTGAATCGGTTATATTTAAATGGATTTCCTCCCTTAACTTCCGATCAATTCCTTTTTTCGTTCGGGGTTACTAGTATTTGCTTCATCCATTCTTGTCATAGGAACCGATTCATCGACATTGAAAAAGTTCTCTATTTTTCTCACATCATTATTAGCCTCACGAAGTGCGATATGTTTATGACTAAATTTGGAAGGGGAGTCAATTCCACATGAAGCTCCGAGCATGAACAAACCTTCACGCATTGTTCTTAAATAATTAGCAGTACGGAATCTTTTTTCTTCCACGACGACCCCTGCTTCTAAGTGTGGCAAATGTGATGTAATTCCGACTGGACAAAGATTTGTATGGCATTTTCCAGCATTAATGCAACCAACTGTATTCATGGCAGCACGTGCGATATAAATAAGATCAGCTCCAAGTGATAAGGCAATGGCCATTTTATCTGCTGTTGCTAGCATTCCAGATGCAATAATTTTTACATTGTCACGAACATCATACTTACGTAATGTTTTATCTAAAATATGGATCCCTGAATAGATTGGTAAACCTAGGCTATCGGCCATTTCTTGATAAGTCGCTCCTGTCCCACCTTCCGCTCCATCTATCGATATAAAGTCCGGGGTTTTTCCGGTAGCTTTCATGTAACGAGCTAAGTCATCAAAGGAGTGATTATCACCTGCAACAACTTTAATTCCAACCGGTTTTCCAGTTATCTCTTGCCAATGAGTGACCCACTGAAATAGTCCATCCATATCAGAAAAAAGTGGAAACCGATTTGGACTTTCTACGTCTCTTCCCATTTCAACTCCTCTAATGGATGCAATTTCGGGGGTAATTTTTTCTTTCGGTAATTTTCCTCCACGTACCTTTGCACCTTGAGCTAATTTTAGTTCAATTGCCTTTACCTCAGGTTTTAGTGCATTTTTCAAAAAGGTTTCTTCACAATATTTTCCGTCTTTTCTAGCGCCGAATAAACCGGAGCCAATTTGAAAGATTAAATCAGCTGTTTTTTGAGTTAATACACCTTGTGAAACGAGGTTATCTACGTGGAACATCACCCCTTTTCCGAAACGATTTTCTAATTCAAAGTGAGAACAGTTCGGATTTTCCGTTACATATTGGACAATTCTCTCACTTAAGCGATCGACAAGTTCTAGTGTACCATCTTTTATTTCATATACTTTTGATAGATGATAAGGAGATATTCCACCTTCCCCTGTATTCATATAACTGCCACCACTAATTGCAACCCCTTGGGCTAATGCTTTTACAGCACTTTTTGATAAAGCTCCATAACTCATGGCAGATACACCGACTAACCCTTTGACATGAAAAGGCTGTTTACGAGTCTTCCCGATCGTTATCTTATGCTCTTCGGTTAAGTGCCAAGGCTTTACTTCTACTTGATTACGCTTTTCTTTTCGACTCGTAACAGATTCATTTAAAATTTGATAGGTGTAAGATGTAATAAGTGGATCGTTATCGACACTTAACTCCTCCACATTTAGTGGAAACATGGAGTTTGTTAAATAAAAGCTCGTTTTAGAAAAGTCTTTTTTGGAACCAAATCCAATAACAGTATTGGCATATTTTCCGGCTTTTGCAATTGTTTCTTGTGTATCTCTGTCAACTGGCTTTCCCTCTTTATCATTTAAAAACCAATACTGCCTAAATTCCGGACCGATCATTTCAAAAATATAGCGAAGCCTTCCTAAAACAGGGTGAGTCTTCAAAATAGAATGTTGATTTTGATACTTATCTCTCAAATAAAGGTAAATTAAAAGAATAATAAGTCCATAGAAAAGTATTAATGGCAAAAGTTTGAAAATCGACATAAATATTGACAGTTTTATCACCTCATTTACCATGATAACAGCTATTTATGAATCTTAAAGGGGAACTCTTCCTTATCTAAAAAAAGTATGAGATTCATGCTTTTTAGGCATCGATTAGATTGGTAAGCTTTCTAAATGGAAAGGGAACAGGCAAGAAGAATCGAAATTGAAATAGTAAGTACTTTTTGCACGGTAATATTTCATTAGACATTTAACACAAAAAGTAAAAAAGTGACTTGATGTTGTCATAAGTCGTGAAAATAGACTTGTGTATTTATCCTCATGAATGAATAATCGTATTTTGGTATGCTTGTAATGGACTTTTTATGGAATTTTTGTTATGAGAATCAAAATGTGAAACCAAAATTGATGATCTGTTAAACATGGAAATGGGGAGGTTTATTAAGTGAAAAGAACTTTAATTCTTATCTTCATTTTCCTAATGAGTACTCTCCTGCTGTCCGGATGTGGTTCCATCCTAAAACCTTTTATGGGTCAAGCTGAAAAGGAGCCTGTAGAGACAGTAGACAAGGAGGGCGAAGAAGAGGAAGAGCAAGAAGTCAAGGAAGAGCCAAAGGAAGCCAAAGAAGAATTTGAAGAGGTGGAGCCTGAAGCGGAAAAAGAACAAGAAGAAGAGCCCATACAAACGGTTAAGCTAGGAGATTATGAAGTATACATAGGTGGGGAAGTAGTTGAAGAGGATGGTAAGATCATCATTCATGGAGAAAGTAACCTACTTCCGGGAGCTCGTGTCGTCGGTGAAGTGCTCGTTGGAGAAGAGGAGGAAAGTGATTTCTTTTCAGATACTTCCGAAATCGTGCAAGATGATGGTTCATTTTATATGGAATTAGCTCATCATGATTCCAATCAGGAAACACAAGTAAGTGTTAAGTTTCACTTTGACGGCCAGCAAGATGACAATATGATTAGACATTACGGAGATCGTGGACAAAACTTAGAAGGACCGTATATTTATAAACATCAAGGTGAAGTCGGTGGGGGGAAACCACAAAATATATTTAAAATGGCCAAAGTAGTGACAACATTTGAACCGAGTGGAGAAAAGGCGATTCGCCATTTTAAAGTAGCAAATTGGAACCCTACTCCGGATGATATGGGAGATACACGTGTTTGGATTGAAGTAGATGAAATCAATAATGATAAAGAATATTTCTACTTACAAGGGCGAAGTAATTTGAGTGAAGGTGCGAATATTTTCGTTCATTACGGTTCTTGGAGACAAGATGAGACGAGGGTTTTACCAGATGGATCTTTTTATCTTAAAATTCCTTACGAATATAGGGAAGATACAAACTTTGTAATTGAATTTAACCCAAACCATTGGTCACAATGGAATGAAATAGAAGAAAGATATGGTGCTGAAGGCCAGAAATTGGTTGGAGACTTAGTCGTTCAAGATAAGTATAGTGATAAACAATACATTGAAAAAGTAGTAGAAGAAGAGTCACAATTAATCGATATTCCAGCTAATGTCGAGTTAGAAGTTGAGGGATCTGAAGTGACCATGCTAGTTCCTGATAACATTCTCTTTGACTATGATAAATACGATTTGAAAAAAGAAGCGCAAGAAACGCTTAATGAAATTAGTCAAACGTTAGAAAGTGCGTTTAATAAGAAGGATCTTGATATTCTCATTATCGGTCATACAGATAACACGGGATCAAAAGAATACAATCAAGAGCTATCTAAACAACGGGCAGATGAAGTGAAAAAGCATATAGAAAAGCAATTAAAATCAAAAGACATGTCCATTACGACAGAGGGCTATGGTGATTCAAAACCAATAGCTTCTAATGATACAGAAGAAGGGCAAGCCAAAAATCGTCGTGTCGAAATAATCATTAACTTAGCTGATAGATAAAGAATCGGTTTTAAGAAAGTAGATGGAGTAGGCATTCTTTAGGTCGAATTAAACGCCTACCCCTTTCATTTACCTAGTGGATGGCAAGTATTCAAAATAATCAAAGGAAGGTATACGAGGGATGAATAGAAATAAATTAGTTGCAAGTATTTTACTATTTTCATTGTTACTAATAGCAGGATGCGGTAACTTACTGAAGTCGAAAGAAGATACTGACGCAAGCTCTTCTGATGGAGATAAGAAAGGGACAGAGGAAGAAGTAAAAGGTGATAGTGAAGAAACGGCAAACCTAGGAGACTATCATATCGTTCTTAGCGGTGATGTAAAAGAAGAGGGCGATCAATTTATTATTGAGGGAAAAAGTAATTTAATTCCGGGTTCTCGAATTGTTGGAGAAGTTGTTGTTGATGAAGGCGAGACAGTTTTTTCCGATACATCTGAACTCATTGACGATGATGGAAGTTTTTATATGGAGCTTGAACATCATCAATACGGTGAAGCGGAAATCATCGTTCGTTTTGATTTTGATGGTGTACAAGAAGATGAGGTTAAAAGACATTATGGGGAAAAAGGTCAAAAGTTAGAAGGACCATTTATCTATAAACACGAAACGTATGATGGTATTTTGAAAAAAGCGGAAGCAAAAATTGCTTATGAACCAGGTGGGGCAAATGATCTAACAATGAAAGCTCCCGAATGGAATGATCTACCAGAGGATTATGGTGATCCACGTGTTTGGATCGAAGTAGATGACATTACAGAAGATGGCGAGTTTTTCTATGTCAGTGGACGTAGTAATATCCTTGAAGGTAGTGAAATTAAAGTAGACTATAAATACAATCGAGACAAAACACAAGTAAAACCTGACGGATCCTTTGAATTTAAATTTGATTATGAATACTTAGAGGATCAAGAAATTGTCATTACCTTTGAACCATCTGCTTGGCAGTGGAATGAAATTGAAGAAGCTTACGGCTCGACTGGACAGAAGTTAGTCGGAAATCTAGTAGTATCTGATAAATATAATACAGATAAACAGTATATTGAGAAACGAATTCCATGGGATAATAAATCGGCACAAAGTAGTAATAGTGAAAATGGATCAAATAGTGATGACACGGATGCTGACGATGACTCAAAAAATAATTCCGATGCAGATGATGAAGAAGAGAATCCAGATGAAGAATAGGAGCAGAGTTAGATGATCAAATACCGAAAATTATCGATCATTACTATTGTACTTATTGCTAGTTTGCTTCTAGCTAGCTGTGGGAAGTCAGGTAGTTCCAAAGTGTCCTTAGGTGGAGAAGTAATTGAAAAAGGCGATAAAATTATTATAAAAGGGAAAAGCAATTTAAAAGCGGGTTCACGGGTCATTGGAAAATTGATTGTCAATGAAGATGAAGTCCTTTCAGAAGCGACCGAACTTGTTGATAAAAAGGGCAAATTCAAAATGGAAATGGATCATCATCAATATGGTGATGCAGAAGTAGTCGTTACATTCGACTTTTTAGAAAGTTATCAAGAAGAAGATATAGTAGAAAAATATGGTGAAGGTGGAGAAAAACTCGAAGGTCCGTTCGTATATGTAGATGATCATTGGGAAGCAGATCAAATAAATAAAAAAGCGGAAGTTCGCCTTGCACTAAAAGCTGATGACGAAAGTAACAAGCATAAATTTGAAGAGCCGAAATGGGAAAAACGCCCGAAAGATTATGGTGATACAAGAGTTTGGTTTGAAGTCGATGACATTACAGATGATGGTGAATTCTTTTATTTAAAAGGCAGAACGAATCTTTTAGAAGGAAGTTTAGTTTCAGGTTTTTATTCAGACAGTTGGGGAACTACGGATGAAACGAGAGTAAATCCTGATGGTACATTTGATTTAAAAATGGAGTATAAATATTCTGAAGATCCGTATTTTACGCTTGAATTTAGCCCTTATTCTCAATGGGAATCGATTAGGGAAAATTATGGCCATGACGGTGAAAAGTTAGTAGGAAATAATATTGAAACATCGGGAAATACACAAAGTATAAGAGAAATTATTGATTATAAGCATGAATAGTAAATAGTGAAAAAGCTGTTAAGTGCAAAACTTTGCAGCTTTTTTCGTTGTCTAGGAAATTATATTTAAATATAATTGTGGATAAGTTTATTTGAACTATTAGTCGCGTCTAGCTTAAGCGCTAAAGCTGTAGCAAATTTCAAGCTTCCTCCTACGATAAAGAAGACTTGCCGATTGGCTTTAGACAGAGGCTTAGTCGCACTTATGCCCTTGGGTGAAAGTCAACATCGGTTCAAGTTTTAAGGAAGGCCGACTAAAATCGGGCTTTGCGCCCAACGTCGGCATACCCCTATGAAGGGGCATGTTTCCTTTATCTCGTCAGAAGCTCTCCAATTTGTACGTCGCTACGACGCACAGGACGTGCTAGTACAGGCGTTGCGACAGGACGTCGCGCTTTTAGCCTGTAAGAGCGCTTGCACATTTGTTCTTTTGTTAAAGAACAAATGTAAACACCTCACTGGAAATTCGACAAAATCTGTTCTGCTTTTTTAATTCAAGGAGGAAAAAATAGTTCATTTTATTATTTCAACCTAAAATAGTGAACCGTTAGGTTGAGAATTTATACAATATTAGTTAACGAAAATAAAACATTTATGGGAATATATACATAATATGCGGGGATAAAGTAATCTGAAAATTGTAAAAGGTTAACGTTTATAAGGCTTAAGAATCTTGAAATCATTTACATTGAATTTAAAATAATAATATAACATGTTATTTATTGTTAAAAACTCACAAGAAGAGGAAGTCATAATATGAAAGCGATTTTAGTTGACGATGAGCCATTAGCTTTAGATATCTTAGAAAAATTCATTAACGAAAATGATGAAATGTCAGTTGTTGCTAAAATTACTAATCCACATTTAGCTATCAAGGAAATTATTCAACAAGATGTCAATGTAGTCTTTCTAGACATTAATTTACCTGGAATTAATGGATTAGAGATGGCAGAAATTATTTTAGGGGAAAAGCCTAATCTAATTATTATCTTTATTACAGCACATGCTGAATATGCGTTACAGGCTTTTGATGTACATGCACTTGATTATTTAGTAAAGCCAATTACAGATAGCCGTATACGTAAAACAATCAACCGGGTAAAGAGTAAACTAAATGCTAAAAAGGATGTCTTAAAAGTAATTCATTTGAAAATGTGCAATCATTTTGCAATTAATGTAAATAATGATACATTTGAAACTATTTCATGGAGAACGGCCAAAGTACAAGAGGTTTTTTTATATTTAATGCACAATCGAGAAAAAATTGTACGCAAGTCTACATTGATTGACTTACTCTGGTCTGAGACTGATCCTGATCGAGCATACTCGCAATTATACAATACTATTTATAATGTTAGAAAAGGTTTAAAACGGTTTCAAGAGCATTTTCAACTCAAAAGTACAAGTGAGGGCTATATATTATATACTAGTAAGAATATTTTGATTGACATTGATGATTGGAAGAAAGACGTATCTTCTCTTCCGAAGCTCAATTGGGATACAATAAATTTATATAAAGATTCTATGTATAAGTATACTGGAGCATACTTAAATGATTATGATTATTGGTGGGCGGAGGGAGATAGATATAAATATGAACAATTATGGCAAAAAGTTGCTTTTGAAATAGCCGACTTTTATTTTGAACAGTCAAAACTAGAAGATGCAAAAACATGGTATTTAAAAATTTGCAACGAAAGTTTATCAGAAAGGGCCTATTTATCTTTGATGAAAATTCATGCGGCCGAGCAAAATTATGAAGTTGTGAATAGGGTTTATGATAGATTAAAAGAAAAACTACAAGATGAATATAATGTAAAACCGAGTGGAAAAGTAACAAGTTGGTATATGAATTGGTTAAGTGAGAGGAATTTTATTAACTCTCATTCGCTTTAGCTATCAAATTATTACTAATTCGAAGGTTATTAAGTTTTACAGATTGGAACTGCCCATCTATTTATATATAGGGCAGTTTTTTTTCGAATTATTATAAAAATTTCCCCCCACACTTAAATGATACTTTAGCATTACATATCGAGGCTTATTTCTGTATATCTTTCACCCTCGCAAGCGTTTAATGGGAATTCTTGTCTATTATTCTATTAAGAAACAGTACAAAACTCCTGTTATTTGTTTATGTGTACAGAAAATGTATAGAAATTGTATAAAAAATGTATGGGTCAATTTTATATTCTTATTGTAGGAGTGTATAGTCTATTCATTTATTTAGACTATTAACCCAATTTATATAAATTTAAAATAAGGAGGGTACAAAATTGAGTCGCAGGAAAATAGTAACAGGCAGAATGAAGGCTAGAGTCCAGAAAAGCATGGTATTTTTAGCAATGTTTTTAATTTTATTAAATGGAATTCTTCCATCGGCTTCTTCGTTTTCTGTTGAAGCTTCGGAGAAATCTGAAATAGAAGAAATAAATGATCCTGAAGTTTCCAAAACTATTGATGGAGAAAAGACAAAAGAAATGCACAAAGGAGAAGATTACAAATATGATGTAAACGTTCTCCTTCCAAAAGATTTATCAGGTTATTCAACTATCTCTATTTTAGATAAGCTTGATAGTCGATTAAAAGTGATAGACACAATGATTTTAATCGATGGGGAAGAAGAGGTAGAGTCTAAGGAAAAGTCAGATGAGGTATTAAAGGCCAAAGTAGAAGGTCAAATCGTCACGTTTGAAATAGATTTAACAGATGAAAAACTAGAGGAACTTGCAGGGAAAGAATTAACGCTCCAAATTACAGCGCAAGTGAAGGAAGATGCGGGCACTGGAGAAGAAATTGAAAACATTGCAGAGATTATGATTAACGATAATCCTGCTATTGAAACGAATCCTGCAGTTGTCACGCCGATTGATTTGGAGGAAAAGGATCAGGCAGAGCCAAATGAAGCAAAGGAAAAGGAACAGGCAAAGCCCGATGAGTTAAAAGAAGAAAAGGAACAGGCGGAGCCCGATGAGTTAAAAGAAGAAAAGGATCAGGCGGAACCAACCGCTTCAAAAGAAGATGGTGAAAAAAACGTCGAATCTAATGAAAACCCATCTGCTGAGAAAAGCGCTAAGGCTTCAGCAAATGATGTTGCAGCAGCTGCAGCGGCGTTGACAGCGAACTTAGTAGATACTTATGCTACTATTACTGTAAATAATGTTCCCTACATCTATCACTTTTCCGGCACTAAGCCTTACAGCTATATTGATAGGGTACAAATTACAGGTCTCCCTAATTGGACAAACATGAATTCGTTAAATGCACTAGCTGTTTCTAAGTCTGGTGTAATATATTTTTCGGTTAACGGAGTTACAGGTGGAAGTGCACTTCCTAGAGTATACAGGATTGATAGCGCAGGGAAAGCAACTTGGGTAGGGAATTTAAAAGGAGCTACGGTAAATGCTACCATGGTTGATGATAGGTATTACTATGTGGTTGGCGGCAACACATTGCATTATGTTGATGTGACTACTGGGGCAACTGGGGTTGTAAACTTGGTTAATCCTTCTGGTGTACCTTTGGATGGGTTAGGAGCTGACATGGTTGCGGACGCAGATGGTTATATTTGGACTTCGCAAGCCGACAGTATTATTCAAATTAATCCACGGACTTCTGAAATATTACGTAGACTTCCTGTTTCAGGGTTAAGTGCTTTTCCTTCTGGTGTGAGGGGGATGGCCTTTACTTCCGAAGGGAAAATCTTGATTAGTACTAATGGATATAATACTCCAAATACATTCTATACAATTGACGAAGATGGAAAACTGACTTTGGAGGGAGACAAAGGTGCGGTACCTATAACATCAGGTGGGATTGGAGATTTAGGCTCAGCATTGACACCAGTCTTTGAACCTTTTCCACCGATATTAGAATCAGATAAAGAAGTTAAAATAGTACAAAAAGGATTAGGAAATAGAGTCAATCAAATATCAGATCAAATACAAACAGGTGACACACTAGCTTATACGATTCGAGCACGAAATACGAAAGCTGCACCTAGTATTTTGAAAGGCCTGTCAATTACAGATACCCTGCCAGCAGGAGTAGAATATGTTCCTGGAACATTAATGATTGACAATCAATCCATGAGTGATTCCTCTGGCGATGACAACGGAGAATTCGTTAATGGAACGGTTACAGGTAATATTGGTGATGTCCTGGATACTAATTATCACACTCTTACATTCCAAGTTAAAGTATTGCCAGGATATGAAGAAAATAAGATTCTAAATACTGCGGATGTTGAATCTTTGAATACTGATCCGCAGAATCCCACAGCAGAATTTGTAGTTGAACCCGGCAATGCGGACATGACGCTTGAAAAAATGGTTGACCATGATAAAGCCTATGTGGGCGATATCTTGACTTATACAGTGAAGGCCTCAAACAGCTCCACAGGTGGAGCATGGAATGGGACGATTGCAGATAATCTTCCTGAAGGTTTGGAATTAGTTTCAGGCACGACCCAGTTGAACGAGACAGTCTTGGCAGATGAAGATGTCTGGACGGATTCTCAATTGAGTGTGCAAGACGTGGCACTTAAAGCAGGAGAAACGGCGACAGTGATCTTCCAAGTGAAGGTACTGGATAGCGTATTGAATGAAACAATTATCAACGTCGCGACGGCAGACGATCCAAGCGATTCGGATGATCCGATTGATTCAAATGAAGTAAAAACGTCTATTCTGTATAAAGATCCTGTCCTTCAATCGGAGAAATCTTCTAAGATTGAGATGAAAGCAAGTGGAAATACCGATGCGGACAATCCAGAAGTAGGCGATACAATTCGTTACACTATTACAACGAAGAATACAATCGAAGATAGCTTGGTCGAAAACTTAGTAATCACCGATATGATTCCAGCAGGTTTAACGTATGTGCCAGATAGTCTAGAAGTAGATGGCAAGTCCGTGACAGATGCGAAAGATGAAGATGCGGGTCATGTAGTGGACAGTGAAGTCACAGGTACCTTCGGTGATGTGACAGATACGAACGATCATACGGTCACATTCTTAGTAACAGTAGACAAAGGTCAGTCGGGAAAGACGATTAAAAACATCGCCGTTGTAGGTGGAGACAATGGAGATCCAAATGAGCCGGAAGAAGAGGTCGACATTTATCCAAGAGAACCAAAGCTAGAATCGAAAAAGTCCTCGAAATTGGAGAAGAAAGCAGAAGGAAATACCGATGCGGACAATCCAGAAGTAGGCGATACAATTCGTTACACAATTACAACGAAGAATACAATCGAAGATAGCTTGGTCGAAAACTTAGTAATCACTGATATGATTCCAGCAGGTTTAACGTATGTACCAGGCAGTCTAGAAGTAGATGGCAAGTCAGTGACAGATTCAAAAGACACTGATGCCGGTCATGTAGTGGACAGTGAAGTCACAGGTACCTTCGGTGATGTGACAGATACGAACGATCATACGGTCACATTCTTAGTAACAGTAGACAAAGGTCAGTCAGGAAAGACGATTAAAAACATCGCCGTTGTAGGTGGAGACAATGGAGATCCAAATGAGCCGGAAGAAGAGGTCGACATTTATCCAAGAGAACCAAAGCTAGAATCGAAAAAGTCCTCGAAATTGGAGAAGAAAGCAGAAGGAAATACCGATGCGGACAATCCAGAAGTAGGCGATACAATTCGTTACA
>NZ_QJJQ01000015.1:143699-144460 GCF_003201975.1 Pseudogracilibacillus auburnensis
GAACCAAAGCTAGAATCGAAAAAGTCCTCGAAATTGGAGAAGAAAGCAGAAGGAAATACCGATGCGGACAATCCAGAAGTAGGCGATACAATTCGCTACACGATTACGACTAAAAATACGATCGAAGATAGCTTGGTCGAAAACTTAGTTATCACCGATACGATTCCAGCAGGTTTAACGTATGTGTCAGGCAGTCTTGAAGTAGATGGCAAGTCCGTGACAGATGCGAAAGATGAAGATGCGGGTCATGTGATAGAAGGTAAAGTCACAGGTACCTTCGGTGATGTAACGGATACCAAAGAACATACGGTCACGTTCTTAGTAACGGTAGACAAAGGTCAATCAGGAAAGACGATTAAAAACATCGCCGTTGTAGGTGGAGACAATGGAGATCCAGATGAGCCAGAAGAAGAGGTCGACATTTATCCAAGAGGACCAAAACTAGAATCGAAGAAGTCCTCGAAACTGGAAACGAAAGCAGACGGAAATACAGATGAGAAGAATCCAGAAGTAGGCGATACAATTCGCTACACGATTACGACTAAAAATACAATCGAAGATAGTTTGGTAGAAAACTTAGTTATCACCGATACGATTCCAGCAGGTTTAACGTATGTGCCAGGAAGTCTAGAAGTAGATGGCAAGTCAGTGACAGATGCGAAAGACGAAGATGCCGGTCATGTGGTAGATGGCAAAGTTACAGGAACGTTTGGTAATGTGGCGGATACCGATGATCATACGGTTACCTTCTTAGTGACCGT
>NZ_QJJQ01000016.1 GCF_003201975.1 Pseudogracilibacillus auburnensis
CAAAAGAAAAATTGGCTGGATTGAGTCCAGTCGAATACCGAACTCAATCCAGCCAATCAGCTTCATAATAAAAACTCTAACTTTTGGGGGTAACCCCCTTTATAAGGCTTTTTTATCGAATTATTCTAAAATCATCAAATATATTTCTAATATTCTAGAAATCTATCCCGTATTTTTTTAATTTATTATATAAGGTTGCAATCGAAATACCTAATTTTTGAGAGATTTCTTTCTTTTCTTCTAAACTGTTATCATACTCAGCCAATACCGATGTTAATTGCTCATATTCAGCCCGTTCAGTTATCTCTTTCAAAGTTGCATTAGAATTTATATTAGTTTCATTTCTATTATTACGAATGAACTCTGGCAAATGTTTTTCTTTAATATCACTCGTGTCTGACAGACAAACAGCAAACTCAATCGTATTTTTCAGTTCTCTCACGTTGCCCGACCATTTCAAACTTTGCAATAAATTAAGTGTTTCTTGATTTATCGTGTAATTAACGTGCTTGTCATTTGAACGATTGAACAAAATATGATCAATAATTTTCGGAATATCTGCTCTTCTCTCACGAAGGGGTGGGATCATTAACCTTAACACATTCAATCGATAAAATAAATCCTCACGAAACATACCTTTATCAATAAGCTGGTTTAAATCTCGATTTGTTGCTGCGATCACTCGGACATCGATGTTCTCTACTCTCGTTCCACCTATTTTCCTAATCGTTTGTTCTTCTAATACACGCAAAAACTTAGCCTGTAACTCATAGGATAGCTCTCCAATTTCATCAAGAAAAATGGTACCGCCATTCGCCATTTCAAAAAGTCCTATTTTGCCTCCTTTTTTTGAGTTAGTGAAACTCCCTTCCTCATAGCCAAACAATTCGCTCTCTATTAACGAAGCTGGAATAGTGGCACAATTTACTGGAATAAAAGGCCCTTTAGCTCTTTGGCTCTCATTATGGATTGATTGTGCAAAAAGCTCTTTGCCTGTCCCACTTTCTCCGGAAATCAGTATTGGCAGATCAGATTTTGCTATTTTTTTGGCAATTTGAATCACATTAAAAAGTCCTCCATCCGCTCCAATAATTTGATCGAATGTATATTTTGCCTGATGGATAGAGCCAATTTGCTTTTGTAAATGATCACGGTCTCTCTTTAATTGTTGAACGAGTTTATGTACTTCCGTCAGACCTTTGCAAATAGAAACTGCACCTACAATTTCGTTATCGACGAATATGGGAGCCATGTCTACTACATACTCTACCTCTCCTTCCTTTCGATATATTCCAACACGCTCTCTTCTATCCTTTAATACTTCGATGAGCTGGGCATTTGCCCTTACCTCTTTTAATGGTTTTCCAATTATTTGCTCGGCAGTTACACCTGTTATCCTCGTGTATTCTGGGTTAATAAGCTTTACTATTCCCTCTTTATCTATTACTAATACACCATCATGTATAGATAACAAGACAGACTTAAGCCATTCGCTATTTGTTTCTATGGAATGTCCATCAGACCTTTTTCGTATTTTAGATGTATTCATGTTTTTTATTCCCTCACAAATTCTCATAGTTAGTACTATATTATACTATAAGAGATTTCAAAATAGATGGACAAATCCACAATCAAAATTCTCTCTACTTAAAGTTGATGGTTCAGCATGCAATCAGTGAAATAATTTCACATAATATGACCTTCTAAATACCAAAAAAGACCACTGGTTAAGGAATTTATAATATTGAACTCTTCCACTTTACTAAGACAAAAGAAGAGGGTTCTTTTCCTCTCCTCTTTCCACGTTATAATCCGATAACGTATGAACTTTCGTTTACAAAATTGACGTTCTCCAATTTGTTGAAAACGCTTAAATGAATTACTAAATCGCTACTTACTTAATACATTCGGCAGCCATAGTGTAAGTTGGGGTATAAATGCAACAACGATAACCATTACCGTCCCAACTAAAAAATAAGGTATTAAATCCTTAATTGTGTCCTCCATACGAATATTTGCAATTCGACAAGAAACAAATAATGAAGTTCCAACGGGAGGGGTAAAAAGTCCGATCGAGAGCGTACATAGCATAATAATAGAAAAATGCATCGGATCTATCCCCATTTCAGCTGTGATTGGATATAAAATAGGGACAAAAATAAATAAATTTGGAACTGTATCAAGAAACATACCGCCTAAAGTCATGATGAAAATAATTACTAATAGTAATGCCCAGTTTGGAAGTCCAAATCCAAGTAAAATATCGGAAATAAGTTTTGGTACGCCTTCGTTAATTAAAATCCAGGAAAAAATCATGCTAGAACAAACAATAAACATCACAACTGTTGTTGTATAGACTGTATCACGTAGAGCACGGAAAATTTGGCGCAAATGTAGTGATCGATAAATGAAAAAGGAAATAACAAACGCATAAACTGCCGCTAATGCTGCAGCTTCTGTCGCGGTAGCAATCCCTAGTACAATACTTAATACTAAAAAGATCGGTAATATGATAGTTAAAGATGCATTAACTAGGTTCTTTCCAATTTCTCTCCACGAAGCTTTCTCTTCACGAGGATAGTTTCTTTTGATTGAAATAACAATCGTTAGTGCGAGATAGGCGAGCGATAATAGTATACCTGGAATAGCTCCTGCTAAAAACATTTCTCCAACAGAAAGGTTTGATAACCAAGCAATAATAATAATGACGCTACTTGGTGGGATAATGACGCCTACTACGGAAGCAGAAGCATTTAAAGCTACTGAAAAAGAAGCTGGATAACCTTTTTTCTTCATTTCCGGCATGAGAACTCCACCAACTGCTGCAGCATCCGCTGCTGCCGATCCAGAAACACCTGCCATTCCCATGTTCGTCACAACAGATACAGATGCCAAACCTCCTGGTAGAGATCGAACAAGGGAGTTAGCTAAATTAATAATACGTTTAGCCACACCACCATGCTCCATAATGCAACCCATTAAAATAAAAAACGGAATAGCTAAAAATGCAAATGATTGTGTACTTGTAAAGAATCTTTGGGTAACTATTTCCAAAGAAATTCCTTCCACTAAAATATATAATAATGAAGCAGCACCCATAGCAAATGCGATAGGCACACCGATAATCATTAATACTAGTAAACTAATAATCATCACCCAAATCAAAGTGTCTCTCCTCCTTCCCGTTCATGATTCTTGCCCATCACCATGAGGACAATTTGATAAATAATAACGAGAGACACTCCTACAAAGCTAACGCTTACCGACCAATATAACCATGACTTGGAAATGCCTAATATTGGCATCGTATGATTTTGCACAGTGCTCGCTAGACTGAAACTGGATTTCGTAATATAGACAGAAAAAAACAGCATTACGATTTTAGTAAAATATGCCGAAAATAGTTGAAAAGACTTAGGGAGTAGTTTTACAAAAAACTGAATATCAATATTTTCGTTGTGTAATGTGACATTAATGATTGCCAAAAAAACAATCCATGGAAATAATAGTTCTACCATTTCATATGTAAAAGCGATTGGAATACTAAAAAAATACCTAATAATCACATTAAAAAATACAACCGCTGTCAAGAGAACCATGAGTGAACTAGTAAAAATGATAATCATTTTTGCCAAAAGATCAAAAATATCTTTTATTCCCCTAATTTGAATCTTATTCATTTTCTCCCCTCATTTCTAAAATGGAATCGATAAAAATGGTAACAACCTCCCGTCTTAAAGAAGGGAAGTTGTCCATTTCAAAAAGTGAATAGTTAATTTCTATATTCTTCTAAAAAGCTTTGTAATTCATCTATGATATCTCTTCCGATTTCCTCTTCAAACTGTTCATAAACCGGCTGAACAGCTTCTTGGAATAATTCCTTATCAGGATAAGTAACTTCTTCAAAGTCACCTTCAATTTCAGCTAAAACTTCGGCTTCCGTTTCTGCTTCAAATTCTCTTGCTGCTTCTGTTGCTTTATCTGCAGCCCTTTGAACTAACTCTTGCGTATCAGCATCTAAGCTGTCCCATAGTTCCTGGTTCATAATAAATGGAGCATGGTAAAAAATGATGTCTGTCATCGCTAAATAGTCCTGAACCTCATGGAAATTTGAATCCTTTATAGCTGTAAGTGGATTAAATTGACCATCTATCGTACCTTGTTGAAGACCTAAATAGACTTCTGTAAAAGGTAGTGTAGTAACTTGACTCCCCAATTTCTCAAAGGTTGCGATTGGTACAGGCTCATTAGGACTTCTAATAGAGGCTCCTGTTAAATCCTCTGGTCCATCAATAGGTTTTGCGTTCGTTGTGATTTGAGAAAATCCAATACTAAATGTGTTAAGCATATTGATTCCTTCTGCTGAGGAAACTTCCTTCAAAACATCACCATAAACCCCATCCAAAGCAGCGTGCGCCTCATCCGCATCTTCAAACATAAATGGAAGATCTGTTGCCGAATATTCTGGCATAATTTCCGCTAATGCTCCGCTACTTGATAACTGGAAATCTAATGCACCGACTTGAACCGATTCAATCATTTCATTATCCGAACCCAATTGTTCATTCGGAAATAACTCAACTGAAATTTTACCATCAGATTCTTCCTCTATGATTCTCTTAAATTCTTGTGCCGCAACTCCTCTTATAGAGTCCTCAACCGTATTAAATCCAACGCTCCAATCATAGTTGCCATCTTTTGATGTATGATCACCTTTTTCATTCCCATTGTTAGAACATGCAGTCAGAACAAATGAAAATAATAATACAAATAAGATACTTCTCCTTAAAAATACAAAATTCATCCTTCACACCGTCCTTATGTAAATATTGGTAAGTTGAGAGTCAAAAATCACCTCCTCCAATATAGGAAAAAATAAACTTATGAAAGTTCACTCACAAAACAGATCGTTGAAAGCCCTTTCAAAAAAAGATGAACAACTGCCTCTATTTGAAAACAAATCATTCAAATGAATTCCAATATTTTTGAATAATTATTAGTTATTACAATACGGATTTTAAGGTTTTCTTTCCCTTTCGTATTTCCACTTTGTTTTCGATAAGATTCTTCACTTCTTAACTGTAAAGTAAGTATTCATTACCATTCATCATGGTTAAAGCACATCAGATTTGTTATTTTTACATAAATTAATACGATAAAAGCACACGATATGTGTGTTAATTTCATATATTAGTACATAGTAATAGTATTGTCAACACGAATTGAGTGCTTAAATCAAAAAGACTTCAATTTGTGGTAAGTTTTACTCGAAAAACATATTGGAGTGAATGTTATGTATTCTTTTGGAAAAAGACTTGAAAACTTAAGAGAATCTTATGGTTATACGAAGAAAGATGTAAGTCTTAAACTTGGTTTTACTGCAAATGTTTATGGTTCGTACGAACGAGGAGAACGAAGACCTTCATTGGAAACTTTAATAAAATTAGCTGATATGTTTGACACCTCACTTGATTATCTGATTCAAGGAAAAACCAATACATCAGATATTAATTCGCAGTTTGAAGTAAACATCATACATATTCTTGATAAATATAATATTTCAAACTTAGCACTACTTGATCTAGAAAAATGGAAATCTTTATCCAAGAAAGGTATAGAAGAAATCATACACCATTTTGAATGGACTGTTGAAAAAACGAACACAAAAACCACTGACTATTAATTCACTTTTTTAGTCAGTAGTTTTAAATTATAGCCAATTTTTTCGCCTATCCTTCAAATTTCCTTTCATGTCATTTTTAAACATCCGTTTTTGCATATTTTATCTTCCAATAAGCTGTCTATATTTTAGTTCCGTTTTTAATAGATGAATAAATTTTATATTTACATTTAGCTTCAAAGCCTTCTTATATGATTCTTGGAGTAAGGAGTCCGTTAAAGTTGGATAATAGGGTAAATTTATTTTTAGGTTTATCCATCCCCTTTCTTCATAAATTTATTTAATCATTTCGGTAATATTCAATTATTATCAGTAAAAAAATCCTTTTCGAGGTCCAATGTAACCATCCTCAAAAAGAATTTTTTCTCAGTTATTTTTTCCAAATAGTACTTTTCTGTTCCTGCTCATTCACCGTAAGTTGGAAAACATCCGGTCGTGCATAATGTCCAACTACATCAAAGTCAAACTGCGCCTCTGCGATCTTATTCAAGTCGATATTCGCATACAAGATTTTCTCTTTACCAAATACAGGATCAACAACAAATTCGCCAAGCGGGTCGACAATACAGCTCCCACCCCGAGATAATTCATGTGGTAAATCTTTAAATTCTTCTCGTGAAGAAATGTATGCGGGATACATATCTTTGTTAGAATATTGATTACTCGATAAAACAAAACATCTTCCTTCTAGTGCAACATGTCGCACCGTGGAAAACCACGTATCTCTCGCGTCGGCAGTAGGAGTAATATAAATTTGTACGCCCTTATCATACATAGCTGCGCGAGCAAGTGGCATATAATTCTCCCAACAAATGAGTGCACCAATTCTTCCATAAGGTGTATCAAAAACAGGTAAAGTACTCCCGTCTCCCTCTCCCCAAATAAGTCTTTCTGAACCCGTCGGCTTCAGTTTTCTGTGCTTACCTAGTAGTCCTCCATCGGGACCAAAGAATAACGCCGTGCAGTAAAGCGTTCCGTTACTTGGCTCCCTATCTTTTTCAATCACTCCAATGATGACATATGCTTTTGCCTTTTTCGCAGCCCTGCCTATCTCTTCCGTTTCCGTACTAGGAACTGTAATCGAATTTTTCCAATACTGAAGAAAATCTTTCCTTCCTTCTTCTGATCGAGAACCTACCACCGTGCCAAAAGACATTCCTCGTGGATATGCTGGAATAAACGCTTCTGGAAAAACAATAATCTTTGCACCTTCTTGGCTTGCTTCATCAATCAATCGAACCGCCTTGTTCACCCCTTTTTTCTTATCCATCACTTCTGAACCGGCTTGTACAACTGCTACTTTAAACTGATTTTCTTCCTTCAATGTAATCATCCTTCCATTTTGCCTCACTAGGAAAATATATTTCTACCATTTCCCTATGATGTTCATTTTTTTCTTGACTATTTGTATCTTGTGTAACATAACTAACTGCAATAAAAGTAAAAATCCCTAGGATAAACCCTGTTGTAGCTGGACCCAAAGGTAATGGCGAACCAAAAATATAAATAACAACTAAGGTCGTCACTCCTACAATAATGGAGGATGCAGCTCCTGCTAATGTACCTCTTCTCCAATACAATGGTCCAAGCGCAGCGGGCACAAGTTGTAAAACAATTCCGTATCCCAATGCTGCTACTGGAATGAGAAAACCTTGAGCAGCAGGTATAAATGCAAAAATGACTACAACTAATGTCATAAACAATACGGTCACCTTACTAATGAAAGTTGTTTTAGCAGGACTAACATCTTTATTAATGAAACGAACATATATATCGTTCACTAGTAAACTTGCAGATGATAATAAAGCACTATTAATCGTCGAAATTCCTGCTGCAATTACAGCAGCTACAACAATAGAACCAAATAGCGGTGCATAGGTGGAGAAAAATAACGGGATAATTGTATCACTGTTTTCTGGTGTTAAACCTGGAACCAAGCCTGGCGTATGTGCCATCATCCCGATAAATAATGCTCCAAGCGCCATTAACCAAGAGTTCCAGAATGGTGTAATAATAGATGTCTTTGCTAGAATCATTGGAGACTTGGCTGAATAAAATTTTTGCCACATATGCGGCATGATCCAAAATCCGAACATTAAACCGATAGCTGTTTCAACTATACCTGGAAAATGACCTTTATTCACGAGTATATCAGGTGCAACCGACTGTAAATTAACAAACGCGTGAAAGCCACCAGCACTATAAATAAATATCATTGTGATGATAACTAATGTAGTACCGAAGAAAAAACCCATAAATGTATCCGCCCATGCTGCACCTCTTCCACCACTAAGAGTGACAATAACACCGACAAAAACACCCATAATTAGGATCCCCACCCAATAAGGAATTGCATTATTTGTCAGGCTATTTAAGGAGAAAGCCCCTCCAGTTACTTGAATTAACATATACGGAATTAATCCGATCATTCCAACAATTGCAAATAAAATTCTCATAAAAGGACTTTTGTAGTATTTTTCCATCATATCTCCAGGGGTAACAAAACGATGCTTCCTTCCTAAATACCAAATACGTGAGCCAAATAACCAAATGAAAAGTGCGTGAACAATGGCCCATGCAGCAAAAGCTGAAAACCAAACTCCATCTCTGTAATGATTACCAATTGCACCAAGTAATGTCCATGTACTAAAGTAACTAGCGCCTGTAGTCATCGTCATGACAATTGTTCCTAAACTTCTGTTTGCAAGAAAGAAATCACTCGGAGTTGCCACATTTGATTTTGATGCCAAACTACTGATCCAAAGTAATATTCCTAAAAAAATGATTAATGTTACAATCGTTACAGCAACTTGACTCATATTTGCTCACTCTCCTTTTCATCTTTTAAAAGTGTTTCTACATTCTGTGCAAACGGCTTGAAAAATTTAAAATAGACAATAAAGATAATGACTGTGTTGATGGCATTAAGGAATAAAACCCAAGCCAAAGATTGCGGCAAAAATCCAATAAATCGAAGCTCATTCATCACACCAAAGTTTGGCAAAAAGGTTAATAAATAAATGATAAAGAACACGATAATTAACAAAGCATGCTTTTTTCTCATTACACTTCCTCCCTTTTAACATTTTATTTGTAATCGCTATCATATTGATTAGGTTTAATTTTACACATCGCTTACCATGAAGTAAAATACATAATAGGAATATTAATCATTCCTCAACAGAATGATAGGAGGACATTAACGGTGCAATTAAGATCATTGGAAGTGTTCGTAACAGTTGTAGAAAAAAATGGGTTTACAAAAGCAGCCGAAGCCCTTTATGTAGGCCAACCAGCATTAAGCAAAACGATTCAAAAGATGGAACATGAGCTAAATGTCACTTTATTCGACCGATCTAGCAAAAAAATTCTATTGACAGATGAAGGAAAGGTTCTCTATGAAAAAAGCAAAGAAATATTGGCAAAGATAAACAGCATTCCTGATAGTTTACATCAATTATCAGAAGTAATTAGTGGTGAGGTGAGGGTAGGTATCCCTCAAATTATTGGATCTGTTTTCTTTCCAAAAGTTGCTTATACCTTTTTAAAAAAATATCCAAACGTTACATTATCAACAAAAGAAAAAGGAGGGATAATTATAGAAAAATTAGTTGATCAGGGAGAATTAGATATTGGTTTTGTTGTATTCCCCGCCTCTAACACGTTGGAGTCAGAAACTATTTATAAGGATAAGTTCAATGTTTGTGTTTCTGCCAATCACCACCTAGCTAATGAAACAGAAGTATGCCTAGAACAATTGAAAGACGAAAAATTTATTTTATTTGATAAATCTTTCGCATTATATCGTCTAATTAATAGTTATTGTTTTGAATCGGGATTTTCCCCAAATGTTGCATTCCAGAGCACACAATGGGATTTAGTATTAGAACTCGTATCCGCACAACTAGGTATTGCAATCATCCCTGAAAAACTTACGAATAAATTAAACGATATTAACATCAAAGCATTATCCATCAAACATCCTGAAATGGTGTGGAATATTGGAATTATTACTAAAAAAAATGCATACAAATCGTATGCACTCAAGAAATTTATTGAAGTTGTGAAGGAGATTTATGTTACCTAAGTTTTTATTAATGTATACAATAATGTAAAAAAGCGACTTCATGATCGCACTTGAAAATGGAACCATTTGAAAAAAATTTATTTATGCTAAAAAGCTTGGTTTTCACTGAAGTTTTTTTAATGCTCCTTAAACCTTCATCGTCCTTACTTGGAGCTCTACCTGTATTCATGCCATTTCATGATGGATAAAATGATTCGTATTCAAACGACCTTATAACGGTGCTCCATCTTCTATTGTATGACTAGTACAACGTTTGACTCAACATTGCAACGACTTCCATCAATCAACCATTACATTAATTGATAACAACGAATAAAATTTACCTTATAAGTTTAAATAATCATTACTCAACTTTCACACCAATAAAAGGCGTTCAAACAGTTCGCTTGGTTAAGCTTGGGATACTTCCAATTATATCCTTGACAACCTTCGTATAATAAACCGTTTTTCAAAAGATTTGGACTGCGAATACCTCTCCTACCAAATAGTTTTGTTGTTTTTTACATATAAGCTTAGAGAAAAAAGTTAATTCAAAGTCAACTTAAGCACTGTATCTTCATCCCACTTAATTCTACGAAGGCTTTTTTGTCCATTTCACTCTGCGAAAGTTGAGATCATTTAAAAAAACTGTTATCGAAAGCTATAAGCATTCGATAACAGGCGTCGATTGTGTTGCATATCCTTTAATATTTTCTTAACCTTTAACACGTTATTTCCCTAATCTTCTTTATCTGTTCTTCTGAAATTCCATTCGCATACGCTTGATCGATCCTAATTCCTGTTCCAAAATGGAGTGCCTTCGGTTGTATCGCTTGATAAAATGGTTTTAATTCATCAACCCGCAAACCATTTCCAGGCATAATCGTTAAATGAGTATCTTTCGTGCGATCATGTAGTTCCACTAAATTCTCAACAAATTCACTCGCTGTCCCATCTCCTCCAGCCGTTAAGATCGTTGTAATTTGTTCGTATGTCAAAATTGTTTCAAGTGCTTCTTTTTGATCACGTACAAAGTCAAAAGCCCGGTGAAATGTCACTTTCAAACCATCTGCTTCATCTAGTAATCTTTGTAATACGTCTTCATCAACCGTTCCTCTATCTGTTAAAGACCCAATTACGATCCCATTCGCACCAAGGCTTTTAATCGCACGGATGTCTTCACGCATAATCTTAAAATCATGTTCATCATAAACAAACGAATTACTGTGTGGACGAACCATTACATTAATTGGAATATCTACTGCTTCAACAGCAGACTTTATTAGACCATAGCTTGGTGTAAGGCCAGATTCCATCATACTTTGACAAAGCTCCACCCGATCAGCATGATATTTTTCGGCATCTAGCACATCACTTAAACTAGTTCCTATTACTTCTATTAACATGACTTCACCTCTAGTTATTTATTGAAATATAAAACATCAACCATCACCATTTTCCCCTTGTAAATACGGGCAGTCGTATGATAATGGGTGAGCTTCATTTAACTATCTGATCTATTTACTACCGCCAGAACAAAAATAAACTTGTATAGTAATCTAAAATGAATGGCTATAGTCATTTTTCAATGTTTTTTTTATTAAATATGCAGCTCCAATGATGCCAGCATCGTTTCCTAACTGAGCAAGACCTAATTCAGTTTTGTCACTCACCCAAGGGTGTGCATGTTGATAAAAAGCAACTTCAATTTGTTTTAAAAATGTAGGCCCCGCCTTGGATAGTCCGCCACCAATCAAAATTTTGCCAGGATTTATAATCGTAGCAAGATTTGCTAATGCAAATCCTAAGTATTCATTTAATTGATCGATTATTTTTTGACAATGCTCATCACCGATTTTCGCCAAATCAAATACGTCTTTGGCCGTCAATTTGCCATGTTCCAAATAAAATTTTGCTAGATTGCTTGTCGGTACTTCGTGTACGATTTGCATTGCCTCTCTTACAACACCTGTTGCCGAGGCAATTGTATCTAAACACCCTCTCCTACCACAATTACATAAATATCCATTCGGATTGACGACAAAGTGACCAATCTCTCCTGCTAACCCTCTACTTCCATGCAAAACTTTCCCATTCGTAATAATGCCACTTCCTACGCCTGTTCCTAGCGTGATCATAATGAGATCTTCCTTATTTGTTTTATCCCTCCAATACTCACCTAGTGCAGCAGTGTTAGCATCATTTTCTACTACGACAGGCAAAGGAGTCTTTGCCTCGAAGACCTTTTTCAGTTCATATTCTTTCCAACCAATATTAACAGCCGCTAAAATTTTCCCTTGATTTTGATCGATAAAACCTGGCACACCAATACCAACACCAAGAATATCATGTTCTAGTTCAAACGGTGTTAAGTTTTTTTGGACCGAAGACCATATGTCATTTACTATATGATTTCCTTGATCTTTCTTATTCGTTTTTATCTCCCATTTCGTTAAAATATCTCCCATCATATTTAAAACACCAATTTTTACATTTGTTCCACCTATATCTATCCCAATTACCTTTTTACTCATTACTTCCATCCCTTTAAAAAATATGTGCAGTACCATCTATAGCCAAAAAACAACTTCAGAAAGATGTAACTGAAGTTATTTACGGATTTTTTACATTACTTTTTATCCCCTAAGCCGACTTCAATAACTGGAACAATATAGTTGGGCTTAATAACAGGTAACTCAAAAACAACCTCATTCTCTGCAATTAATGGTTGATCATGGTGAATTGCATCTTCTGGATTAAACCGTCTTACCGTAACTTCTGAATGGTCATGTAAAAATCGTGCATAGTTAATCTCGTACGGAAAATCTTCCAAGTGTATCGTTCTAAATGGCCAAGAAAAAATATGAATATAGAGACGATCATCTTTTTGTGTTAAACGACAATCTTGTGGAGTGTCGACTTCGGATGGACCTGCACCATAAATAGATTGGTGATGATATGTCATCCATTTTGCAATTCCTTCCAATACCGTTGTAGATGCTTCATCAAAGCTCCCTCTCGCAGTCGGACCAAAATTCATGAGTAAATTACCGTCTTTTGAAACAGTATCTATTAGAAGTTTGACAATCATTTCAGCTGACTTCATATGTAGATTGTTCGGATTATATGTCCAACGATCATTAAATGTTTGACATGCTTCCCACACCCGTTTTTTATTATCAGGGGTCGTTAACATCCCTGTTGGCTGATATTGTTCTGGTGTATACACGCCACGATTTAATCCAAGTCGATTATTAATAATCATATGTGGCTGATGTTGTAAAATTAATTTTTCAATTTCTTCTGAACGCCAATCTGCTGCACCTTTTCCTTTTGCCCAGTCCCACTCTCTATCAGCATAGGAAAAATCAAACCAAAAATAATCTATTTTACCGTAATTCGTTACGAGCTCTTCTACTTGATTATATAAATATTGCTGATAGATTTTCATATCTCTATCTTCCGCTTTTACCGTTTCATCCTCCCTTGCAGGATGTAAACCATCAATCGTAAAATGTTCATGATGCCAATCAATGACAGAATGATAGAAGCCGATCTTTATATTTCCCTCTCTACAAGCATCGACAAACTCCTGAAGCGCATCTTTGCCATAAGGAGTATTTGTAATTTTGTAATTGGTATAAGCACTATCCCATAGAGCAAACCCTTCATGGTGTTTCGTCGTTAATACGATATATTTCATTCCACTACGTTTTGCTTGTTCAACCCATTTTTTCGGTTCAAATAAATCTGCTTCAAATTGATCTAAATAAGGTTCATAATCTTCCTTCGCTATTTTTTCTTGTGTCATAATCCACTCATCTTTAGCACGTAAAGAGTATAAACCCCAATGGATAAACATTCCGAATCGATCATGGATAAACCATGAAGGATCCCCATAATGTGTTGGCCAATCTAATTGCATGTAAATATTCCTCCATCAACCTTTTATTTTTTATCTATATATGTCATTCATTACGATCAAATTCATGTCTAATTTCTGTTTTAATCATTTCTACTAATAATCGCACACCAAAGCCGGAAGCACCTGCTACATAATATCCTTGTTCACGCCATGGTCTTACCGTATTTGCCATATCAATATGAACCCATTTTAAATCATGTTTAATAAATTGCTTTAAAAATAAAGCTGCGGTAATTGCTCCACCAAACGAAGAACGACTCATATTATTTACATCCGCACAATCACTTTTTAAATAATAGAGGTAATCGTCATACACTGGCATTGGCCAGATATAATCACCTGTTTGTTCTCCTAATTGTTTATAATGCCATAAGTCTGCTTCATGATTACTAAATACACCCGCAGCTTTCAAACCGAGTGCACTTCCAATACTACCTGTTAGTGTTGCAATATCGATCATTGTTTTTGCTCCTAATGATTGAGCATAAAGCAATCCATCTGCTAAGATTAATCGTCCTTCTGCATCCGTATTGCCTACTTCCACATGTAGTCCATTTCGATACGTTAAAACATCTGAAGGTAAAAAGGCATTCCCATCAGCTACATTTTCAACGAGTGGTAAAATCGCGACAACATGTGCGGGAATTGCACTATCAGCTAATAATTTCATCGCGCCTACAACTGCAGCAGAGCCACCCATATCCATTTTCATCTCACCGATATCACTTCCAGCTTTCACATTTGTACCACCAGAATCGAATGTAACACCTTTTCCAACTAATGCGATTTTGTCTTTTGCAACATCACGGGCCAATGTTAAAACGACAAGTTTAGCTTGCTCATTGCTCCCTTTTGAAACGGCATAAACACCGGGAAAATCCACCTCATTTAATGCATCACCCTCCATTACTTGCACCGTCACATCTGTCTCATAAAAGAGTTGCTTTATTTTTTCGGCATATGATGTTGGTGTTAATTTATTTGCGGGTTCATTACATAAATCTCTTGCAACATTTACTGCATTAGCCCGTATACGTGCTTCCCTATCATAAACCTTCCAACGCTCATCGGCCCACTGAACGATTAATTCATTTCTATGTTCTGCCTGTTTATAAAATAGAAATTGATACGCAGCTAAATACCAACCTTCCATAAACCCACTTACAATTTGCTCTAACTCTAAATGTGTTAAATAGGAAGCTAAAGTGAGAAAATCAATCGATACTGTTGCAGCTTTCATTTTATGCAAACTTTTTCGACAAACTCCTCCTAAAAATCGGACATCTTCCAAAGAAATCTTTGCTTTATTCATCCCGACGAAAACGACTAGTTCCTTTTCTTGTTGAATGAACTGAATCGTACCAAACTCAACACTAGCATCCTCTTTCAAATATAAACCTTTATCATTCGTTTCATGAATCGGCATAATATGGATATGCATTTTAATTCCCCTCAACTTTTATATAAATGACATGCAACCATTTGGTCATCATCAATATTTTGTTTATCTGGAACTTTTTGTTTACACTCATCTGTTGCAAATGGACATCTTGTATGGAATTTACAACCTGTTGGCGGATTGTCAGCACTAGGTATTTCACCAGATAATATAATTGGTTCTCTTTTCACCGTTGGATCCATTTGTGGAATCGATGATAATAAAGCCTGGGTATAAGGGTGTTTCGGATCGGTGAAGATTTTTTCTTTCGTTGCCACTTCAACTAAATCTCCTAAATACATCACACCTACACGATCACTAATATGTTCCACAACACTTAAGTCATGTGAGATAAATAAATACGTTAAGTCGAATTCTTTCTGTAAATCTTTCATTAAATTTAAAATTTGTGACTGAATCGAAACATCTAGTGCTGAGACGGGCTCATCTGCAATAATTAAATCTGGTTGCAAAATTAATGCACGTGCAATACCAATCCGTTGTCTTTGCCCACCACTAAATTCATGTGGGTACTTATTTAAATGAAATTCACTAATACCACACTTTTCTAGTAGATTCATAACTAACGTATCTTTTTCTTTCGAATTCATCTGTTTAAAATGAATATCTAAAGGTTCTTTTAATATATCTTTAATTTTCATCCGGGGACTTAACGAAGCAAAAGGATCTTGGAAAACCATTTGCATTTTTTGACGATACTTTTTCCATTCCTTTCTACTTAACTTCGATAAATCCTTCCCTTTAAACGTAATTTCACCTGAATCTACTGGAATTAATCCATTTAATAATCGACCAGTCGTTGATTTTCCACAACCTGATTCACCAACTAGCCCAAATGTTTCACCTTTTTTTATTTGAAAAGAAATTCCATCAACTGCTCGAACGGCTCTTTTTTCTTCAAACCAACCTCTTTTAAGGGGGAAGTGCTTTTTAATATTGGTAGCTTCTATTAAAATATCACCCATTTGTCATTCCCTCCCCTTGCTTATCTTTCATCATTTCCTCATCATACAACCAACATCTCGTTGCATGATGATTCACTGTCATTAATGCTGGTTCTTTCTTATGACAAATCGCCATAGCATGCTCACATCGAGGAGCAAATTTACACCCTTTAGGCATATTCGTTGGATTAGGTACTGTACCTGGAATCGAATATAACTTTTCTGATTTCATGCCAATTTTCGGTACCGATTCTATTAATCCCTTCGTGTACGGATGTTTCGGTTGTGCGAACAATTCTTCTACTGTCGCTTCCTCTACAATTTTACCAGCATACATGACAATCACCCGATCACAAATTTCAGCTACAACTCCTAAATCATGCGTGATGAATAAAATACCCATATTTGTTTTCACTTGAATTTCTTTCATTAAATTTAATATTTGCGCTTGAATGGTTACATCCAAAGCGGTAGTTGGTTCATCAGCAATGAGTAAAGATGGATTACAAGAAATTTGCATCGCAATAATAACTCTTTGTCTCATTCCACCTGAAAGTTGATGAGGATATTCATCCATTAAATCCTCTGCACGGGGAATACCAACCGACTTCAAAGTTTTGATCGCATATTGATGAGCCTCTTTTTTTGGCATGTTCAAATGTAATTCTATCGTTTCTCTCATCTGTTTCCCGATTTTCAAGACAGGATTAAGAGATGTCATAGGCTCTTGGAAAATCATTGATATTTCATTACCACGATATTGCTTCATTCTCTTCTCCGTTAAATCAAACAAATTTTCACCTTTGTATAACACTTCACCATCCATTATTTCTCCTGGTGTATCATGAAACAATCGCATAATCGATAACGAAGTGACACTTTTACCACTTCCAGATTCACCAACTACACCAACAATTTCACCTTGATTCACATGAAAGCTAATGCCATGTATAACTGGTAATAACCCATTTTCAGTACGAAAACCCGTTCGAAGATTTTTTACTCGAAGTAATTCCGTCAATTTTTTCCCCTCCTTAGTCTTTCATTTTCGGGTCTAGCATTTCTCTTAATCCATCTCCTAAAAGATTAAAAGCTAATACGGTTAAAAAGATAATTAGTCCTGGGAAAAATACCAGATGAAACGCTGTACCAATATAGTCTCGAGAAACACTCAACATCGCACCCCAATCTGGAGAAGAAGGCTCTGCACCTAAACCTAAAAAACTTAAGCTTGCAGCCGCCAAAATTGCTGTCCCAACATTCATCGTAAAATAAACAATAATGGTTGGTAATGTTTCAGGAAAAATATGCTTTAACATAATCCGCATTCTTCCTGCTCCTATTGATTCAGCCGCCTCAACAAAAAGCATTTCCTTAACTTCCAACGTCGCTCCACGAACAATTCTCGCAAACGAAGGAATACTGAAAAACGCAACCGCGATGACGACGTTTTTTAAACCTGGTCCTAAAATAGCAACTATACCGATTGCTAAAATCAAGTCAGGAAAAGCAAACAGAACATCACAGCCACGCATAATTAATTTATCTACCCATTTTCCGATAAATCCACTAATTAAGCCTAACATAGTCCCAATAATAGCTCCGAGTGAAACCGCTGAAACACTAACAGATAAGGAAATCTTTGCACCAGCAATGATTCTACTTAATATATCCCGACCGTACTCATCTGTTCCAAAAAAGTGAGTTAAGGACGGTGTTTCTAACAAACTATTATAATCTGGCTCCGCAGCATCATAAGGCGTAATAAAAGGACCAATAATCATAATGACGAATAGTAGCAGGACAAAGTAAAAAGAAATTACTGCTGGCTTTTTACGATGAAACGATCGCCAAAATTGCTGGAATCGTCCTGGTTCTTTTATTTTTATTTGTTCTACTTCCATACTTTTGGATTGAAGACTGCTCATAATAACCTTCCCTCCTTACTCATACCGAATTTTCGGATTCAAAAAGCTATAAACGATATCGATTAATAAATTGACCAAAATAAATTGAACAGCAAACAATAATATTTCCGCTTGAACAACTGGGTAGTCCCTAAATTGAATGGAATCAATTAATAATGTCCCTAGTCCCGGAAAACTAAAAACAGTTTCCACAACGACAGATCCCCCTAATAAAAACCCAAACTGTAATCCAGCAACGGTCACAACGGGAATAAGGGAGTTTTTTAGTGCATGACCGAAAACAATGGAACCACTGCCTAATCCTTTTGCACGACCCATCCGAATATAATCTTGTTTCATGCTATCGACAAGAGATGAACGTGTAAATCTCGCAATCATCGCCATAATCCCTGCTCCTAAAGCAAAAGAAGGCATGATATAGCTTTTCCACCCGTCCGCTCCTCCGGTTGGAAAAATACCGAGTTGAACGGAAAATAGTTGGATTAATACGAGACCAACCCAGAAGTTCGGTAAAGAAATACCAGAAACAGCAGTAAACATTCCGAGATGATCAGGCCATCTATTTCTAAACACAGCGGAAATAATCCCTAGTAATATTCCAACAATAAGGGCCCATAGAATACTTAAAAAGGTCAATCCCAACGTAGGCAAAATACGATCACCAATTAATTTACTAACAGGTGCACCAGATTTGATGGAATAACCTAAATCACCAGACAGTAACCCTTTTAAATATACGAAATATTGCTCGTATAATGGCTTATCTAACCCTAAACTTTGTCGAGCCATCTCTACTTCCTCAACCGTCGCCTCTTTCCCTGCTAATAGTCTTGCTGGATCGCCAGGGATAATGTGAATAAACATAAAAACAACAAAAGAGACGACAAGTAATAATGGTATTAGACTAATAATTCGTTTCACTAAATATTGCCACAAATGAAACACACCTCCAATGAAAGAGAGGGCTTACTTTCATAAGCCCTTTGTTTATGTTTTATATAAGTGTGATCTTAAGAAATGTTTATGAAGAAAAATATTCATTTCCAAGATTCAATTATTTTACTTGCGCTTTCGAAATATTAACGGAACCGTCTGGTGCTACATATACGCCTTCTAAATTGTTGCTACGTCCAGCTAAGTTAATATCAGTCGCTAAGAAAATCCAAGGTGCTTCACTATAAACAGTACGTTGTAAATCTGTATAGATTTCTTCTTGTTTCTTCGTATCTGCTGTAGCATTTGCTTCTTTAATCCAATTTGTTACTTGATCATTGTCAAAATAAGCTGTGTTTGCACCATTTGGTGGGAAGTATTCACTACTAAATAAACCACGTGTCGCACCATCAGCATCACCTGATGAAGGTGACCAACTTACATACCACATCTGTACTTTTGCATCTTCCGGTTTTTCGGGTGTGTAAATTTCGTCTGATAATGTTCCTTCTTCCATCGACTTAATCGTAACATCGATGTTTACCTGGGCTAATTGTTGCTTAATAAATTCCATTCCTTTAATCGTTTCCGAACTTGTATTTCCCCAAATTTCAGCTTCAAATCCATCTTCATAACCAGCTTCTTTTAATAAAGCTTTTGCTTTTTCGATATCGAATTCATACGGTTCCTGTTTTGAATAATATTGTGTTTCAGATGACATAGTAGAATCAAGGACATGTCCAAAGCCATCTTTTACTACTTGTAAATAAGCTTCTTTATCAACAGCATGGTTCATTGCCTGACGAACTTTCAAATCAGAATATGGATCTTTAAACGTATTAATCGATACATATCTAGCAATAGTGGATGGAGATTCATCAATTGTAACATCATCACTATTTTCAAATTCTTTTACATTTTGCTGTGGCATCGGATAAACAAAATCAGCTTCTCCTGTTTTAAGCATTGCCACACGTGAACCATTTTCCGGAACAGGGCTAAAGATAACTTTCGCTACATTTGTTTGGTCTCCACCCCAGTAATCTTCATTCTTTTCAACTTCTAAAATGGTTCCTTGTTTCCATTCAACAAACTTGAAAGTACCTGTACCTACAGGATTTCCTTCCACATATTTCGTACCTTCTTCAATTGCTTTCGGGCTAATCATCGGAACCATTGCAAATTTATTAATCATCGCACTAAATGGTTCATTTAATTTAAATGCCACTTCATTATCATTAATGACTTCTAACGAATCAACAAATTGAAGGCTACGTTTCGCACTTAAATTATTTGCATCATCCATAATGCGATCAAAATTCACTTTTACTGCTTCCGCATTAAAAGGCTCGCCATCATGGAAAGTAACATCTTCACGTAATTTAAACGTATAAGTTAATGCATCATCGCTAATTTCATATGACTCAGCTAAGGCTGGGATAATTTCCATATTTTCATCAAAACTAACTAATCCTTCATACATCGAACGGATTCCAAAGATAGAAACTGTATCACCAGCATTATGAGGGTCAAGAGTGATAAAATTTTGATCAATTGCAATTGTAATTTCTTTATCTCCAGCTTCTTCACTCGATTTTGCGCTCTTTCCTTCATTACCCGCATTCGAATCATTATCTCCACTACATGCTACACTAAAAAGTGCAAGCATTAACACAAATAAAAATCCAAGAAATTTTTTCATATTTTTCTCCCTTTTTACAAGTATATTTTTGTTTCGCCTACCATTTTCCCATCGTCATTTACTATATTTTCCGATCTCAATTGAAGTAAATTGCTAATTGTTTCCTCATTCCGATAATTAATTTTCTTAAGAATTTCAGCAATTAACAATGGCCAAATTAATTCTGTCCCACTTAAAACTTTGAGTGCGATACTTATTTTTTCTTTCCTTAATGCAAGACAATAAACTCCTTGAGCGCCCCCCTTCGCAATAATATTGCTATCCTTTAATAAAACACTGCATACGAAATCATGGGAGGCAATAATATTGGGATGAGCATTCATGACTTCTCCAATATGTACAACAGCATTTCTAAGCTTTTCATCATTGATTAACTCTGGAACAGCAAATTTCAAATAGGATAATGCCATATTTTTCATCGGTACGGCATGAACTGGGACACCACATCCGTCCGTTCCTGAAACGATCTCCTCCACAGGCACTTCGGACATTTCAGACAAATAGTGTACTATTTCTTGCTGTAAAGGATGATCCAGTTGTTCATACCCTGCTATCCCCAATCCTTTTCCTTTCGTATATCCTAAAAAACCTAAGTGCTTACCCGCACAATTATGTAATAATCTCCGTTTAGATTTATTCGCCCTTACATACTCTAACTTTGGTTTTTCGTTTAACGGATAACTACTTGCGCAAACTAAATCTTTCTCATCCACATCTAATTTTTCTCTTAAGCTAATAAGCGTTTCTTCATGATATTTTTCCCCCCGCTGTGAAGCCATAAATAAGGCTGTCTCTTCAGCGGTAAGATGATACTTTTCAATTACATTCGACATAAAGACTGGAATTGCTTGAAGCGGTTTCATAGCAGATCGATAAAAAAAGCTCTTCTCCATATCCCCTTTTTCATATATGGTTTCTTTATCTTCATTGACAATGCAGATAACACCTTGATGCGTGTTCTCCAATGTATGATTTCTGAAATCCCTTGCGATAATCGGATATGACATAGTTATGCACCATCCTTAAAATATAAGTTTTTGATAAATTTACGCTGTACACTAAGGGCAGCACCTTGTACAACACCATTTCCTTTTAATTGAGTAACTTGAAGTTCAAATGAACGTGCTTCCGGGAACGATGTACTATTTAAATGTTTCTCGATGACTAACGCCCTTATTTCAGGATAATCTTCTATAAGACATCCAGATAAAAATACTGCATCTGGATTGTACGCACATACGACATTATTTATCGCAATTGCCGCATACGTAGCTGCCTTTTCAATAATATTTACTGCTAGTCTATCCCCTTGCTTATATGACTCTACTAGTTCATCCATATTTTTTATCGGGCGAGTTCTTGATGCTTCATCAAGCAAAAAGTCAACTGCTATATATGTTTGTAAACAACCAAAGTTACCACAAGTACAATGCACGCCATAAGGATCTAACGTCATATGGCCGATTTCTCCAGATACATTATCTTTTCCACGGTAAATTTCACCATTTGTAATAAGTGCGGAGCCTACACCATTACCAAAACCAATCATCACAACGTTCTCATACGAAAGTGATGTACTCACATACTCAGCTAATGCTTTTAATTTCAACTCATTATCGATATAAATGTTGTAAGGTAATTTATCCGCTATCATTTGTTGAAGAGAAACTTGTTTCCAATTAAATTGAGCTGAAAGTTCAACAATTCCTAATTCATTATCAATGAGACCAGGCAAACCAACACATACCCCAATTACTCGATCTGACGAAATATTTGCTTCTAAAATTAAATTACTAACAGTACGTTCAATAAATTCTACTACTTTTTCAATTTCGTCCGTCTCCGTTTTAAAAGAATGATCAACAAATAAATCCCCGACTAAGTTCATCAAACCAACTCGGATAATGCCTATATCAATTTCAACCCCAACCGAAAAAACAGCATGTTCATTCGGCACAAAATATGTAGCTTTTCTTCCTACTTCTTCTCCCTGTGACAAGTGAACCTCTTTTATTAATTCTTCATCTAATAATGAGGCAACAATTCGAGAAGCCGACGTCGGACTCATCGCCATCTGCTTAGCAATCTCCGCTCGGGAAATTGGTCCTTTATTTACAATAAGTTCAAGCACTAAACTCTGATTCTGCTTTTTTAAAAAATGCTGATCCTTAACTTTGATAGTCTCACCTTCTTTACACCATGTTATTATTTATATTTAATTATTGTAAAAAACATAAAATAAAGAGTATATAAGATTGAAAAACTATGTAATTACTCTTAATTTGTAACACCATGTTATAAAGATTATAAATTAAGGTTTATACCTAGTCAAGCATTTTTTGAAGAAAAACATTAGGCCTTACCCCTATACTTATTTAATATAGTAGAAATGTAGAAAACTTTATCCGGGATAAGGATGAAGGAAGTCATTTCTTTGGAGAAAAAAGGAACACAAATACCACTGACTAGTAATGATATGTCAGTGGTATTTGTGTAATAACCGATACAACTCATTTTGAATTTTAATAACAAGGGGCTTTCTGATATGATTACCCAAAAATGTACTAACTCCCCATAAAATATTCCACTCAAATCTATTTAACTTAATGAATCATTTGTTGTAATTTATTATATTGATATTCGACATTTTCCTTTTTCCCAAGCTTATCGTATATTTTCATTAATAAACAATTGGAATCTTTTACTTCAGGATATAATCTTTGAAGTTTTACGCAATAAGTAATTGCCACAGCATAGGAGCGCTGAGTAATAAGAAACTCAATTAATAAAATGGCTGTTGAAATAAACATTGCTTTTAATCGTTCTTTTTTCTGCTCTGACCATTTATATGGTTCATCTGCTAAATAATCACCTTTATATAAGGCTATTGCATTTTCAACATATGGTAACATTTCATCCGTCACTACTTTTATATTTTCTAAACTTACTAACCATTTTTCCACATCATATTGTACATCATGTAATCTTAACTCATAATAGTGAGTAGAGTTGATGATTACTATATTTAAGCCAATACTTTTCAATGTTTTTCTCATATGATAAACAGCAATGTACAGATTTGCATAAGCATTTTTCACAACTAATTTTGACCAAAACAACTCGATTAACCGATCTTTTCTAACAAGCTGATTTCTATGTTGCAAAAGATAGATGAATAACTCTTTTACTTTCTGAGTTCTCCAATTAATATTCTCCATTATTTTACCATTTTTCTTTATATGAAAATATTGAAAGCAGCAAATCATATACGTATCTCGACTCTCGTTTACCATGTCCGCTTGAGAATAAGGTACATTTACTTTTATTTTATTAGCATGGGAATTTGAATCTAACTTTTTAATTGTACACACTAAATCATTACTCGACAAATTACCTAAAAAGTATGCATTTTTAATATTTAGTTCATTCACTAAAGTTTCCACTTCTCTTTGTCGAACAGAATGAATGAATAATTTCAAAGCTGGAAAATGAGTTACTATCTTTGTAATCTCTAGCTGGTTACTTTTCAATATCGCTTGGTCAATGAGCAATATATGGGGAAACCATGTCATTATCGCTTGATAAATATACTCATTTTTCGCATCGATAACAACGATTGACTTTTCTCTTTGTAAAATACTTTTGAGCCCTTCTTGTAAAAGTTCCCTTTCAAAAAGTATCATCACTTTTAATTTTTTGTCCTTCATAATTCATCACCCCTACAAATTAAAGTTGCCAGATCTTTTAGTCATGAGTCATGAACCTTCCCAAATGGAAGGTTGATAATCTATTAATTTGCACGTTCTCCATGAATTAATAATCTTTGATAGTTATGACGATACGGGTGACAAGTTAGTAATGTGGCTAAATCTTGTTTTTCTTCAATTTCTAATGAATCTGTCTCATCAGGGTAGATAATTTGTTGTTTATAAACCTGATATGTTAACGACTCATTCATCGTATGAATATAAAAAAAATCCCCCTCATTTAACTCATCAATATTACGAAACATCTCCTTTGTCCCCATTCCACGATGACCAGCAAGTACAGTATGTGTACCTTCACCACCAATCGGAATGGATGAACCTTCTACTTGTCCAATGCCTTTACTTAAGATATCATCCGTTGCCCCTAAATAAATTGGAACTACTAGCTTTAATTTTGGAATTTCGATTGCTCCAAACATCGTTTCATCATGTATCCCTAAACACTCTTGAAACTGATGGAGTTTTTCTTCATTATCCCCAAAAGGATCGCGAAACCCATTATGATCGTAATATATTTTTTCATTGCATTGTTGTGCTTTTTCCATTAATTGTTCAATTTCTTCGAGTGATTTTTCTTCCAGTTCAGTTCGGAATTGATGTACTTGCTCTTTTTGCAAATAATCATTTATCCATTGGGCAATATGAGGGTATACTAAAATAGAGAATCCAAGCAAAAACAAAAGAATCATCCAACTATTTTTCTTCATTTGCTCGCCCACCTTTTCTTTTATGCCGCCATATCAACCATATGGTGAAAATTCCTGCGATAACGATCCCTATCATGATGAAAAAAGGAAGGTTTATTGCTTCTTCTTGACTAGACTCTATTTCTTCTTCATAAGGTACTAAATAACCAGTAACTAACATTCGATGCGTATTAATCATATATGGTTCACAAGTTAACAGGGTGACGATATTATCTTCTTCAGAAAATTGTAGCCACTCTGTTTCATGTGGTAAAACGATTTGAACAGACTGTACTTCATATGCTAATGTTTCATCTAACACGTGAACAAAAAAATGATCACCAATAGCCATTTCATCCATATTTCGAAATAGTTTTGAACTCGGTAAACCACGATGAGCCGTTAACACACTATGGGTTCCAAGCTCCCCACTTGGCAATGATGAATTTTCTAAATGTCCAACTCCTCTTGATAAGGTTTTTTCACCCGTGCCATGATATATCGGTAACTCAACATCTATTTTTGGAATATGAATGGTACCGATTGCAGGATTTATTTGCAATGCATCATAATAGCTTTTATTTCCAACTGTACTTTCACTCTCTTCCTCATCAGAAAAAGGATCAACATAAACTACCTCTGATTTCGCTAATTGTTCATTATGTTCACGAGCTTTCGCCTTTTCCTTTGTGATTTGCTCTGCTTCCATCTCATGCACTTTTTCATGATAATCATTAATCAACGTATAATGCTCTTTCGTTGCAAATAAATTACTAATAAAAGGATACGAAAAAATAGTGAAACCGATTAAAAAAATAAAAATTAAAATGCTCTTTTTCATCATGCATTCTCTTTTCTATTTGTGAATAGAATGAGACTGGGACATAACAAATTTTCAAGACGAACAATACACTACCTTAGCGAAGTATATTCCCGAAACGGGTTATACAGCCATCATTGTTCGGATTTCCCTTTGATAAAAACAATTTTGTCCCAGCCTCTTCTTGCTATTATGCGGTTACTTTTTTACGACGAATATATAAATAAGCTGATAAGCCCATTACAGTTAATCCGATGAATGTAAATAGTATCGTACCAATCCCGCCGGTTGTCGGAAGTTCCCAACCGTTTTCAAAGTTATCAACCGTTAATGTTATATCACTATTTTCTTTATCAATCGTAATATCAATCGGATTTTTTAAAATACGATACCCTTCAGGAGCTTTCGTTTCAACTAACTTGTAGTCCCCATAATCAAGTCCTGTCCAAACAAGCTCTCCGTTAGTATCAGTCGTTCCCGATACGACCACATTTCCATCTAAATCATGAAGTTCAAACGTTGCACCAGCTAGTCTTTCAGCTGTGTTACCATCTTGTTTTACAATGCTTAATGATCCTTCTGTCGGAATAACGATCGCTGGTTCAGGCGTCTTTTTCCCATTAGTTCCTGTATTATTTGTAAAGTCAATATTTGCATCGTTCGGGATCGGTGCTACTTCTACACCAGCCTTTATTTCCGCCGTGAAGTTAATGGTGACAAAAGGAATCCCATCTAATGCTGCAAAATCATTTACTGTCCATGTTAATGTTTGTCCGTTTTCAGCAAATGTAAAGATAGAAGCATCCACACCGTCCACAGTCCACGTCCCAGTATAAGCTAGCCTTTCATCTAAGTTATCTGTTACAATAAATTCTTCATATTCGGCAATATCTTCTGGTAAAGCTATTTTTAAATTATACGTAAACTCGGTTTCACGATTCGTTTCATGCGGTTCCGTCGAATTGTTTACCGTTTTTTCAATATGTGGTGCTCTAAAGTTTTCGATCGTAATTGTTTCTACTGTTCCTTCTTTCGTACCATCTGGTTGTACTGTGCCACTTTCTGTGATTGAAAAAGGAATTTTATCTCCAATAATCACATAGTCATTTGGAGCAGAAATTTCTTTAAAGTAATAATCACCATACTCAAGTCCACTTATACGAATATATCCGTCTGGATCTGTTACCAAGTCTCCTTGAACGAGATCGTCATTTGCTTTATATAATTCAAAGACGACTCCAGGAAGCGCTGAACCTGTTTCCCCATCGAGTTTTAATAGTTCTACTGCGCCACGAATGATTTCATTTTTCGGATAAATATGCACATCATAATTTAATTCACTTCCAGTTTGATTTGTCATTGGAATATCAACAGAATATTCTTCTGTATGTAAATTAACGTGTGCGGGACCATCAGTTTCTTGTATCTTATAACGACCTAAATCAATATTTTCAATAACAATCTGTCCGTTAGCATCGGTTACTCTTGTAAAAGGAGTCCCAGCTACTTCCGTCCATTCATCAGTATCCGCATTATACGCATGTGTTTGCGTTAAAGTAAATTCGACACTAGCAAGTGGAGTTCCTTCCGGTGTCTGCCCAGCATGTCCTGTTCCGTCTACTTGACCGTCGTCTGATTCTTGTTCATATTTATGAATCGTTAACTTTGGATTGTTTTCATCCCCTATAACGTCATAAGCAAATGCAGTTGTTGGGACAAAAACCGATAACAAAAGTGTAAATACTAGTAACAAATTATATGATCTTTTTTTCACTATTTGCATGATAAAGCCCCCTTATCGTTGTGTTAGTTTGAAATCGTGAAACAAGTAATCAATTACTTTGTTTATTCTTTCTAACTAAAAAAATGAACGCGCCTGTCATAAGAATTGCTCCAAATAAGTAGAATACGAGCGTTCCAATCCCACCTGTTTTTGGTAATTCCCAATTATTTTTACTGTTTTCTACTTCTATTTCTACTTGACGATTATGTTGATCTTTTAGTTCAATAGCGATTGGCTTTCTTACTATACGATATCCTTCAGGTGCTTTGGATTCGATTAATTGGTAAGATCCAAGCTGTAACTTTTCAAAAGTAAGTGTACCATTTTCATCGGAAATGCCAGTTGTCACGAGTGTACAATCTGTCAAGCGACTATTTCCTTCTGGACATTTCATTAATTCAAACTCTGCCCCTGCTAATACTTCATTTGTCGCTGCATCCATCTTAACGATCTGGATATCCCCTAAAACCGGTGGTTTCACCTTAACTTCATTTGATGGGGTTGGATTATCATTAATAATTAACTCTGCTTCATTTGGAATTCCGCCTGTTTGGATAAAGGGTTCTAATTCTTCATCTGTCGCTGACCCCTTCATTTTTGACTCGATCACGAGCGTATATGTTTGTCCTGTTAAATAAGCAAAACTTTCATCTTGTTTATTTAACGTAAAGGTCACTACATTGTTCGTAATATCAAGTTCTCCATTCGCACTCACATCTTGTCCATTTTGATCTAGTACTTGAACAGCTTCAATATCAAGCAGCTCATGAATTTCGTCACGAAACACTACAGATTCCCAGTTGCCTGTATAGTTTCCAAAATCGTACTCTACTTTCCATGTAAATCGCTCTTCACGATCAATAAGTTCAGTTGTTTCCTTAGAATCATTCACTGTTTTTTCAACGGCTGGGTCTTCAACCTCATAATCCATATATACCCCAACACGTAATGGCTCAACAGGCTGTCCGTGATCTGTCGCTACAGCGAAAGAGTTCCATGCGGCACGCTCTGTCGGTTCAACCGAGGTATCTAATACTTCTCTATCTACCTCAAGTTCTGACGGGGCTTGCATGGTAAACTGAATCATCATATCTTGCCCTTTCACCCATTCAATGCCTTCTTTTAATTCAATCTTAAACGAGTGAATCGTTGACCAGTCCGTCACATCTGTTTCCATGACCCAGTTAGGCTCTTCTGCTCCAGCTGGATTCGTCAGTTGTGTCGTTGTATCAGGATAAGCCGTATTCCTCGTCAAATCATCACGCTGTGGATTTTTTGCAGTACTGTAAAATACATTTACTTTATCTTGCCATTCTGCTGGCAAAACAATCGAATTCGTCATTTTCGGCGTAAAGAGACTACCTCTATCAACGTTATCCGTAATACCAAGATCTCCTACCGATGGGAGCACATCCATTAACGTCATTTCTGTAATATCTACACCAGTTGTATTCGTTAGCTTCACTTGATAATCAATGGAGCCGCTTGGGATCGTATGTCCAAAATACGTATATTCATCATCTAATTCACCTTTCACAAGCTTTTCGGTTTGAATATCGTATTTCCCACGAATTGTATATAAATTCCCAGATTTTAAACGGGGTTGATCGGTAATTCCGTCTCCATTTATATCACCTTCGTCTGTTTGCAGAACTGTGTCTGTAATGGACCCACCAGATGTTTCTGGAACTCGAAGTTCTTCGTCCCCAGAGAATCCATACACATCAAACTGTAATGTGTTAGGTGTTGATTGGGATATAGTTACATCAAGTTCAGCAGCTACATTTTTTCCAATTCGCAAACGACTGTCATTCCAATTTATTTTAATCAGTTGTCGCCCACTTCCATTGTAATCATCACTTAAAACTTGATAATTACCACCTAACGCTGAAGAAGTATTTTGACTTGATCGACCATCACCGTCTATGTATGTGGCATTTGGATTGTCATTCACTGTCACCCCAGCTGGCAATAACACAACCGTTTCTAATTGTTTTTGCATATGGATGGTTGAGCTTTGTGCATTCGTTAAAGCCACTTTTAATCTATTTTCCCCATGAATAACTTCTCCGCTTTCATGATCAAGTAATTCAACTTGAACCATTGCAATAGGAGGTTGGGTCTCTGGTCTAGGAGCAATTTGAGCCGTTCGAGGCCCCGCGAGTGGATCTGAATTATATTCGTTACTAAATGCTTGTCCTGCTCCATTGACGCCATAAACGTCGAATACATTTTTTACTTCTCCAACATAGCCGGGAATGACTTCAAAATAATACTGTGGGGTTCCCACATTTAGCATCCCAGCTGGAGCATAGGTGAAATCGTAGTAAATAACACTGACAACATCTGTTTCTTCTAATCCAAAGTCACTTCTCGTATACAATTCATTCGTATTTGCATCTTCAACTAACATTCTTTCAGATCCATTTACTATCGCTTTTATATTAAAGAGTGGATCAGTTTGTAAAGGAATACCATTGGGATAATTTGAATTAGGTCGATAAATAAAGCCACCTGGTGTTCTTAATTCTTTAAAAATCAAATTCGGATCAATTTCATACGATGTCGTATACAGTTGAAAATCACCATGTTTACTTTCAAGCAGGGGTGCTATTCCATGTCGAAATTGGAGTATTTCATCATCGTACACGATTGGATTCGGGTTCCGATTGTCATTATTTCCAACTCCACCTGAATCGTCTGGACCAAGATGGTTTGGGATATACCAGGATCCTACAATATCTCCATTAGCCGTTTCAGAATCTACGATGAAAATTTGATCTTTAGCAGTAGATGTGCTTATCTCATCATTAATAAAAGTTCCCTCTACTTCAATATTATTTTCTTGTGTTGTATCAACTGTGCCTGGTTCTACTTTCAACCATACTTGTAGCGTTGTTGAAAACAGCTCATCCTCAGCATTTTTTTGGTCATCAATCGTTGGAGCATCAAATGTCCATGTTAATTGGTTGCCTGATTGCGTTGGCTCTGGTCCTTTTTCCGTCGACACATACGTTAATCCTGCTGGCAATGTATCTGTGATAACAATTTGAGAGCCTTCTTTTATATACATTTGCCCCGTATCTTTTTTGGGAACGCTTACTTTCATTTCCCATACTGTATTTGAATTTGGGTAAGGAAGATTCCGATCATTATTACTAACTTCCAAAAATTGTTTTGAACTTGTGATTGTATTTGATGCATTAATATGAACAATCGCTTCATCTGATATTGCTGGTTGTTCATCCGCTTCAAACATTGCTTTCCCAATTAACTCTGTACCTTCTGGTGAGACCCCATTTTCCGTGTTCACTTTTACCGTCGTTTCATAGGATCTCCCAGCTTTAATAGAATCAAATGCATAGATTAATTGATGGGTTGATTCATTGTAAGTCGGCGTCACCCCATCGATGATAAGCTCACTTACATCTTGTGTAAAATTCGTATAGTCAGTAATCGGTAAATCAACGGTTATTTGCGCATTTGTATATTCTGTACGCGACCCAGTAATTTTTAATACGAGATGATAGGCGGCTGAGTTACCTGCTAATACAGTATTTCTTTGCGGTGAAATATCGATATCAACGTTTAAGTTCCCAGAAAAAGGTGTTACTTGCATTGTGCTTTTTTCATTTGACTCTACTTCTTCTGCCTTTTCTTTCCTCTTTGCTTCTTCTGCTTCACCTATTTTTTCATTCTGTATTTCATCCGTTTTTTGTTCTGTAGCGTTTGCTTCCTCATCATCCGCTTGATCTGTTTCAACCTCGTTATGCGCGGTGGAAGACGCTTCTTCCGTCACTTCTTCATGAACAGATTCAGGCTGAGCAACTTCATCATTTTCAATCGTGACATTAAATAAATGTTTCTTTTCCTCACTTTCGCCATCTTCGTATATACTTTTACTGATCACTTCATTTACTTCATTTTTAATATTAGATAAAATAATCGTAGCTTCTAATTTATTAGGTTCATTTTCCCAAGTTAACTGTAGCATGTGCTTTGATCGGTCATAATGAATTATTACATTTTCTTGTTTAACATCGTTCATTAATTTCTCATCATAAGAAGTATCTGTAGGAAGAATTAATTGAATACTCTTTTGATCATCATTTGCTACTTCTACCTTCACGATTGCTTTTTCATTACTTGCATGATCATCAACATAAATAGTAATATTATTTTCCTTTACGCTAGCTGCAGCGCCATGTAATAGGGGTTGAATCCCTTGCGTAAATACGAGCAAACCAATTAGTAATACAAATAACAACCTTTTCACGAAAATCCTCCTTCTATGCTGTATTTATTCTATTTTTCTAGTTCTTACCACCTTCTTTATCACATTGTTCCACTAAGTTATATCATTCTCAGAAAATAAGCAAATTTCCTAAAATACTAAAAAATGCAATAAACATCCATATTTTTAGTCACAATAGCTTACTTTTCAACTAATAAATCTTAGCAAAATAGTTGATTGGTCTTCTTCCCTTTGCTAATCTACCTATACGATGATGCTACCTCATGTGAGAATTTTGCCCTTTCACAAAAACGTATAGATACTATATACTAATGCTTTTTTCCTTTTGATATCCTCCTAAATATTTACTGTTCTGATTCATTTTATCCTTTGTTATGAAAGAAACCTTTATTGTGATAGAACCTTTTCACCAATCCCTTTTGATCATTTTTACTTTTTTACAAAAAACTTATATATTCGGCCTTTTTCGACTTTTCATCGTAAAATAAGGTGATTTCATGGATTGACTTAAAGGGAAAAGATAGATATTTATTACTAGCATAAAAGTTTACAAGAAAGAAAATGGGGGGATAATCTAAATAAACAGGGAGAACCACTCAGATAGTAATAGTTTTTATCTGCAGATAATAAAAAATGAGATTGTGGGGCTGCTCTTATGTAAAAATACCAAACATTCATTGTTTGGGTTGTCTAGCATTATCAACTCTGGGTACGCGCAGTCAAGTCCAAAAATCAGCACCGTCCTGATCCAGGATTGGAACAGACTCTTTCATATTGTTCAGAAAAGAGGCCGGGACAAAAGTGTTTTCACCAAAGAAAAACCCGAACAATGGTAGCTGCATATAACCCGCTCTGGAAATATACTTCGCTAAGGTAATACATTATTCGTCTTTCGATATGGTCGTTTTAGTTATGTCCCAGCCTTATAACAAATAAAATTCCAACCATACATAACTTACGCAATTATTTAACGGTACATAATCCGTTTCTATCCTACAAATACTTGTAGTAGATAATGCCGAATGAAACTCGATTTTATCTACTTGTTTTTGATAAAAGCTTTGATTTAACCATTAATAATATGAATACCGGAGAAGATGACTACAGATGTAAATGGAACGTTAAAGAAAACAGAAGCGAAAAAAAGTGACGATATAACTTCATCAAAAAAATATAAATAAAAATCCGCCTCACGAAAGTGAGCGGATTTATGATTGTTTATACTATAACATTTCTCGGACCTTTTCTTCTTGAAAAACTTGATTGCTCTGTCTGATTTTCTTCAAACGGTTTTCCAGCAGGTACAGCTCTTTCTCGCCCCCAGTTTCGGATAAAATCAATTTGTTCTGGGCTAGTTTGTGATAAAGGAACAACATTTTCAAAATAATTGATAAATGTTTGATCAGTAACTGAATCATCACCCTTAATAAAAGCTTGCTTTACCACATCACGAACAGCCGCCTCAAGATCGGCACCAGCAAAACCTTCTGATATTTGTACAAGTTTATCTAATAAGTCTTGATCGATTTCACGCCGTAATCCTTTTTCTACATAAATACGAATTATTTCTTCTCTTTCTTTCGAATTCGGTAAATCAACAAAAAATAATTCATCAAAACGTCCACGCCTTAATAATTCAGGCGGTAATTGAGAAACATCATTAGCCGTTGCAACAACAAACACTCTTGCTAAACTTTCTTGCAACCAAAATAAAAATTGTCCAACTAATCTTGTTGAAGTTCCGCCATCGCCTGAACCCGTAGCCCCGGCTAGTCCTTTTTCAATTTCGTCGATCCATAATACACATGGTGCAACATGGTCTGCGGTCGCTAATGCTTCTTTTAATCTGCCTTCACTTTGCCCTAGATATTGACCGTGAATTGTTGAAAGGTCTAATCGGTAAAGAGGGAGATTCCAAAGGGATGCAATCGCCTTTGCAGAAAGTGATTTACCGCATCCTGGGACACCTACAAGTAAGACTCCACGTGGTGGCCGAATTCCTCGCTCACGTAGATCAGCTGTAAGTAGCTTTTCGTTTGCCTCAAGCCATCTTTTCAGTCCTTCAAGACCACCAATTTGGTAGTCTTCTCTGATCGGGACTCTTTCTATACCTGAGATATCTGCAAAAATACGATCTTTCGCATGCATTAGTTGAGTTAAGTCTTCATTTCGAATTGCCCCATTAGCAAGTAACGTTGCAATTACATTTTCTGCCTCAATTTGACTTATCCCATCTAATATTGCTGCAGCTTGTTTTTCTTCTTCTAATCCCCATTCAATTTCAAATTCACCACGATAAGGAGATATTTGATCTTGAATTAACTCTAACATTTCATCTTCATTTGGTGGGTCTAATGTAATGGACATTCCAAGTCGCTGTAGCGGTCCCCAAACCGGATCATTTGTAATCACAATAATACTTCCACCTGTTTGTGTTGCAAACATGGCCAAATCTTGAAATTGTCTTGATGTAGGGGTATCCTCTTCTAAATCTTGAACTTCAGTAAATATAAAAGTTAAGTTCTGTTGTTGAGCTATTTTTTGGTTGGCAAAATCTAGTCCGCCCATGATGGAGCGATCATCGTTCACCAATCTATTAGAAACAATATCTCTAGTTCCTTGGGAAATGGTATGAAAGTAAATAGATATATTTAGTTCATGTGAAAGTTGAGCTGCAACCTCAAGTGCTCTAGATCTTTCCGATGTCCGAATAGAAATAAAAGGTATCCGTGCTTTTAAATAACTTTCTAAAGTAGTTAAACATGTCTGTAAATCATTCATCTTATAATCACTCGTCTCCTTACTTGACCGAACTTGTTATCCCTAGAAATTTCCCGATTAATGTTCATATCTGCTGACCCATTTTCTTCAGGGGAAATCGAATCATTATGTTTATGATTAAAGTTGGTTAGTGGGTTATTTTTGATGAGCATTTTTAGTCTTCCCGTCCGATCTGCTTTAGCGCTGTCTTCTAATGACTCTTGCGTTTGTTCCGCATAGTCCGTTACTACCTTTTTCATCGAATCTATTACTTCTTTAGGGAATGCATTAAATTGTGCCACCTCATACATTAAAGCTAATCTGTTTCTTAAGGTTAGTAGCCCTTTTGCAATAAGTACTTCATTCCCTCGTGAATGATTTAATTCCTTTTGAAATAAATCTGAAGCATATTCTATACGAAATTTGATCGTTTGATAAAGAACTTCAGTCATTCTTTCTGCAACTCCACGTGTCCATTCAATGGTTCCTTGCTTCATCAATTGAATAATTTGTTCGTCTTGAGCACCCTCTTTTAAACGGTCAAAACACTCCATCCACTGAGAATATGTTTTAGGAGATCTCATAATAATTTTGATCTCTTTCTTTTTAATAGAGTAGTAGGTGGAGTCAGATCCCAATCAGGAAATTGGATGGCAAGGGCACTATTTGTGGTTTCCTCTTCCACTTTTTTTAGTTTTTCGATAAATTGTGTTTCGCTCGATTTATTTCTATTTAAGACAACCGGTGAACTAGCTTTTCCTTGATTCATATTAGTACTCCTTTCCATTATTGCACAGAGCGTGCCGAGTCAAAGCTTGAAAATGTATATTGTTCTGGTGAGATACCGTCTAAAAATTCTGTTACAAGTTGGGCATTAGCGTCATTTTCTTTGTAATCCCTTCTGTAATCGACAACTTCAGCTATAGAAGCACGTAAATTTTCAGTACAATATTTAGATAGTTGATCAAATTCAGAACTTATATGAGCTTTACGTGATCTTAAATTCCTTCTGCCTAAGTAGAAATAAAGGTAACAAAATCCTGCTAGAATAAATAAAAATGGTACTCCAAAACCTGTTAGAGTAAAAAGTATTCCTCCAATTAACCCAGCCCAATGCTGCACTCCCAATTTCACCTTAGAAAGAGCTGCATTTCTTCTTTTTTCCACATGATTGTTTATTGAAACTATGAGCTCTTCTTCGTTTGTACCATCCTGGGTAACGCCCTCCCATTGATCAATGGATAAATTAATATCTATTGGAACATTCGCTCGATTTTCGGCTGTTAAATCTTCATGTGCACTCTTTATCCAATCCTTTGAAAGGGAAATGGAAAACTTTTGCGTAGCAATTGAAGCATTCGAGACTTCTGGATGAATAGAAAAATTAGTTAACAATTGAGTAAAACTTATTTGATTCTCAATCACCTTTTCTTCCTCGAATAGTTTTTCGGCTCTTTCTTGATCTCCATTTTCTTGAATGACAAGTGAAAGCAATCTTTCATCACGGCGCAGAGGAAGTTCCTCATCATCGAACCTAGAAACTAAAGTATCTAATAAGGCATCAACTGCAACAGCAATACTTTTAACAGGTGTTACTTCTTTTGCAAAAACATCCTGAAAATAATCTGCTATTATTTTATGTAATTTAACACCCTCTAAACTCTGCTCTATCTCTCCCCAATTTTTCCCGAACTCTCTCAAATAAGGATATAATTCTTCATCAACCTTTTTACTTTTTGATTCTAAAGCAACTTTCCATTGTTCTCGTTGTTCTTCCACAAATCCTACTTTTTGTGATAACTCCTCTATCCACGATTCTACTTTCTTTCCACACTTTATTCTTGCGTCTGGTCCAAAAATACCATTGGTAAACCCATCAATTAATACAACTATTTCTCTTTCCAGTTGATGTGGATCTTGTAATCCAAAATAGTTTTCGAGCCATTTTCTACTTGCTTTATATCTTGCACCTCGACGAGTTACTAAAGCAAAAAACAGAGCAGTCTTTTCGTTATCTCTGCGTATTGCTTCATTCATTGCTTTTTCAGCTAATTCCTTATTATCATTTATCCAAGCTGACAAAGCTATTAAACATGGAGCTAACCAATAACGAGGGGCAGCTAACATTTGATCTTCCGAGGCATTTTCGATTGTTTCTTTTTTAATTAAACTTGTATCCACTGCTTGGAGAATTCCATTTACACGTCTTCTTACATCACCATAATGACCGTATTCTGTTTCCAATTCTTGGCGTACTTTCACTAATCGAGTCTCTGCCAATTGAACGTTTTTTTGTAATTGGTCTGACCTGACAAACTGATGGAACTCATTGATTAGTTGATCCAATGTATTTTTAGTATTGTTTAGATCTGCTCCTACATTTTCAATTTGTCCTGCAACAATATTTACACTATTACCTAAATTATTAAGATATGATTCCATATTTCTCAAATCTGCAGTACGTATCACTCGTTCTCCCATTTTTCTCACCTCTTAATGATAGCTACATTCCCATTACTGGAAACCGCCCGCAATGTATCTGAATATACTTCGATAAATTCATAGCTTGGATGAAGTGCAAGACTCTTCCCTCTATCCATCTCAGAAGGAAGCGCTTCCCCTTTTTTATAATGTTTTACAATTTCTAATCTAGTATCTAAAGTATGCACAATAAAATCATCCCCGAGATAACACTTTGCAATAATTCCGATAGGGTAATGATAAGGTTGAAGATCTGAGAATTCATTCTTTATCTTTTGAATCAGTTCATCAATCTCTGTATGATTACAAGTAACTGTCCCTGCGTCCAACTGTGTAAAACCATTTACATAATTTAATGACCGCTTTTGACGTAAACGTTTTTCAAGAGCTAAACCTGTATATTCAACCTTTGTACGACTTTCTGTTCTAGAGGAAAGTTGAGTATTCGTTTTTGAATGTAAGAGTGGTCTTCTCAATCAATATTTCCTCCCTTCTCTTTTTTTGTTTATAAATCCAAAAAATGTAGGACTATATAATTATATAGTAGCAAACTTTATTGCAAATGAATAATTTTGTGAATAAAATAATAACTATTTTAAAGTACTGTCATTTTCCTGGAAAATTAGAACTAGCAAATGGAGGGACATTATTTTTAGATGAAATTGGAGAATTATCTCTTGAAATGCAAGTTAAGTTATTAAGAGCTTTACAAGAGGGTGAAATTTACCGTATTGGAGGAAAAAAACCAATAAAAGTTGATATTAGAGTTATTGTCGCAACCAATTGTGATCTAGAAGAGATGGTAAGAAAAGGGGATTTTCGTTCTGATTTGTACTATTGTTTGAACATCTTTCCAATCCATGTTACGCCACTTCGAGAAAGAAAAAAAGACATTCCTTTACTCGTATACACTTTTCTACACGAGCTAGGTGGTAAATATGACTATAAAGTTTCTACTTTTAACCAAGAAGTGATGGAGGTCTTAGATACATACCAATGGCCTGGAAACATTCGAGAATTGAAAAACTTTATTGAGAGACTGCTTATTATTAATGAGAGCGATGATATTACCGCTTCTGAAATTCTAGAGTTATTACCAAATCATAACGATCATCAGGCACGATCACTGGTTGATGAAAAAAGTAATATGAAGAAGGAGCGAATTCTCGAAACACTTGAACAAACATTTGGAAATAAGAGTATCACCGCAAAAAAACTTGGTATATCCCGAGCAACTCTTTATCAACGATTAAAAAAATACGAAATTAATGGATAAAAAACATATAGTAAATAAGAAAAAAAAAATTGTTGGTCTCATAATAGTCTGAATATAAGCACAAAATTCTTGAGTCGGATGAAATAAACCATTCTGATCAAGATTTTTTTTGTCATACACGCTAATTGTGAACATGGCGATTCAATCTTGATCCGGTAACTTAAATCATTTGTAAGAGCCTCCGACCAAATACACTGTAATCCTCCGTACAAAAATCTCCAACATACTCAATCGATCATCATTGACTAATTTTCCGTTATTTCCGTAAGTGGTTTTGTGTCTACCCTATTACAATGACTCCCCCATTCATCACTTTATCTCAAAATAATAGTAAGGAGAGATCATACATCATTTTGAATAGACTATTAAAGAAGCGAAAAAACAAAACCACTGACTATTAACGAACCTTTTTTGTCAGTGGTTTAAACCCATATTTTCCTTCATTTCTATGCCTGTTCTTTTGACGGCTACTAACTATCTAATAGTGTTGTTTATTTTAGCCGATTTACTTTTCTGTATTTCCACCTTCCTATTTCTCCGGTGTTTTATTTCCGTTTTTAACAGAAGAATAAATTCCACATTTAAATTTAACTTCAAAGCCTTTTCATATGTTTCTTGGAGTAAAGAGTCCGTTAAAGTTGGATATAGGATAGATGTTTTTTTACATGTATCCATCCCCATTTTCCATCACCTTTCTTTATAAAGTTTCATCATTACTCATTTCGGTAATATTCAGTTATTGATAAGTAGAAAGCATTTAACAGCATGCAAGTTTAGTCATAGCTGCACAAGCTTTTCTAATAAATTTGTCATAAAATAACGATTTCAGGCTCTTCTAGATGCAAAAGTAAGTTAGGCTCCCGTCCGTTCACGAATAGGATTATATTTAAAAATAAGCCATGTAAAAGTCGCTGACATGATGAGAGAAACAGTAATGATTACTGGCAACGGCACCATCAAAGAATCCGCCAAAAATACGATGTGCGTTTGAACAGCGATTGCCGCAATAATTAAGCACATCAAAAGGTTCAACCACTTTTCACTAATAATTGTTGTCAACTTCCCACCAATTAGCACGCCGATTATTCCACTAATGCTCAGTGGAACAATTACTTCTATTCTTATATAGTCCCAGCTTAACTTTCCTAAAATCGTTCCGACACAGAGCATTCCGCCAACAAACATTCCAGTCCCTATTGCCTGCTTGACAGATAATCGGAACAGTCGGAGAAAAATCGGCATGTAGAGAAATCCGGCCGCAACGCCAATCATGCCGCCGACCGTCCCGATAATAATACTTAAAATAATCGAAATAACATACGGGAATTCCATATCCGTTCGCAAATCTTTATTACTACTTGGTAAAATAATTGCCACTGCAGCAAGTAGCGAAAAGAAGGCAAAGATTCCTTGCAACACTTGATTGTTCAAAGAATTAGCTAACAAAGAAGAAATCATACTTGAAAGTAAGGCTGGAATCCCAAAGTAAAGAACAATTTTATGAACGACAAGTCTTTGTATCCAAAAGTAAATTGCTCCTGAAATCGTCGTAAACAATGTGTAGAAAGCTGTAGTCGTTACGATTTGCTTCATATTTAATTGTAAATGAAAAACAGCGGACATCAGCATCAGCATGCTTGTCACAATAATGCTCCCACCGACAGTTACTAGTCCGATAACAATCCCCGACAACAGACCGATCAATAAAGCTAACAACCACATAACGATCACCCAATCAAAGACTAGCTTTCCAATGGATAGATTTTTGTTTCGTAAGTTCCTGCATAAACTCGATGCCATACCCATATCCTATCCCACTGAGCTTAAATGCTTCCGAAGTAGCGCCAGGACTTTTTCCTCTATGTTTATTAATCTTAATCATTCCTGCTTCTAGTTCTTCAATTGCCTTTATTGCATGTACACTATTTTCTGTACAAACAATTGCTGACAATCCAAAAGGACTTTCGTTTACCAGATTAATTGCCTCATTGAAATCCTTAAATGGCACGACTGGCGCAATTGGGCCAAACGTTTCTTCTTTCATTATTTTCATATCATGTGAGACATTAGAAACAACAGTTGGAGGGTAAAAATAACCTCGAGAATGAATCGATTCCTTTTTACCACCAGTTAGTATTTTAGCCCCTTGAAAAACAGCCTGTTGTATATGTTCATCGATCAATTGTTGTTGTCTACTACTAATTATTGGGCCCATGGTTACTCCCTCTTCCACACCATTTCCCCAACGAACTTTTTCAGCTTCCTTCGTTAACCCTTCCACAAACCGATCATAAATATTCTCATGAACATAAATTCTTTCGGTAGAGGTACAAATTTGTCCTGAGTTTGCAAAACATGAATCAGCTGCAAATTTTATTGCTCGGTCTAAATCAACAGTATCATCAATGATCATTCCATCTTTTCCACCAAGCTCTAAAATAACTTTTTTCAATTTTGTTGCAGCTACTTCTCCAATGTGAAGCCCTGTTTTTTCACTTCCTACAAAAACAATTACTTCAACATCCTCATGACGGATCAATCCTTCTCCAACCGTATTTCCCGCCCCTAATAAAACATTACAAACTCCAGGCGGTAATTCATTGAAAGCAATTTCAGCTATATATGCAAGACTTAACGGTGTTTCTTCAGATGGTTTTACAACAACTGTATTTCCTACAGCTAAGTTCGGAGCGATAGACTCAAATGCAACTTGAAGTGGAAAGTTCCAAGGTACAATACAAGCTGCCACTCCTCTAGGTTGCCATTTTTGAAACACTAGTTCATTTACATCAGCACCTTGGTTCCCTGTTCGAAATACTACTGCAAGCTCAGCATACTCTTGTAGTAAATCAATAATACCTGCAACTTCTCTTCTTGATTGACCTAATGGTTTTCCTTGTTCCTTCGTTAGAATGATAGCGATAGATTCAATATTCTCCTCTATCTTTCTAGCAACTTGCTTCATCATCTTTCCACGTTGTTTTGGAGAAATTTTCTTCCATTTATCAAAAGCTTCTTTCGCTGACTGGACAGCATTATTGACATCATCAAGCGATCCCTTTGGAATGGAATCTATCACTTCTTCAGTAGCTGGATTTAAAATCAATATTTCTTCATTTGAACTAGTTTTCATTGATTGATTATTAATCCAAGAGTCCTGCATAAACGATCTCCTTTTTATTAAATTTAATCTTACTATCGACTAGCTTTACTTCATTATTTAACAGATTTTGATTCGACTTTCTCTAGTGCTGCCTTTGCTAAAGCACTCCAGTCCAAATCTTCATATCCTTTATCAATCGCGTTATTATACCAAGATAATGCATTACTACTTACCGGTAAATCAATTCCAAGCTCTTCTCCTAACCCTACAACCAACTCTAAATCTTTATGCGCCAATTTTGTCTTAAATCCAGGAGAAAATTCATCTTCCTTCACTCTTGGTAAAGAGTTGTGCAGATGCCAACTATCAGCAGCCGTACCATTCAGTGCTTCCTGAATCACATCGATGTCAATTCCATTTTTCTGAGCAAGTACGTATAACTCACTTAATGCAGCCATGTTAACGCAGGAGGCCAAATTATTCGATAGTTTTACTACTTGTCCTGATCCAAGTGGACCACAATAAATGATCTTTTCTCCTAACATATTTAATATATCTTCCACTCTTGCAATTATTTCCTTATCTCCACCTGCTAAAATGGTGAGTTCCCCACTCCCTGCTGCCCATACACCCTTACCAACAGGAGCATCAATTAAATGAGCGCCTTTTTCTTGCAATCGTTCGGCACATTCAATTTCAACTGATGGTCCAACAGTTCCCATATCAATAACGACAGATTCTCGTTTTACTCCTTCCAACACACCGTTCTCTCCAAGGATTACGCTTCGAACAACTGATGGATTGGGTAGCATACAAATAATTACCATGGAATGTTCTGCTACAGATTTTGGATGCGGATGAACAATACCACCTTTTTCCGCAATCTCATTACATAGTGTTGACTGAATATCATAAACATGTACTTCTATGCTGTTACTTAATAAGTGTGTCGCCATTAGGCTTCCCATCGCACCTAAACCGATAAACCCTACTTGTTGCTTTTTATCCATGTATCTCATCTCCTACCAAGTATTTTTCCAACTATTTTAGTAACCAAATAAACGTGGTAACCATAAATAAGTGTCAGGAATAAAAGTAATGATTAGTAAAACAATTCCTAGTGCAATAAAATACGGAGTGGAAGCTTTAAATACTCTGTGTATTGGTACTTCTGCAATACTACTGGAAACAAAGAGACAGATACCGACTGGTGGAGTTACAAGCCCGACAGCCAGTGCCAAAACAGTTACCATTCCAAAATGAATCGGATCAATACCATATGTGATAGCTAAAGGTGCAAAGATTGGTACAAGCATAATCATTGCTGGAGTCTGATCGATAAATAATCCAACAAAAAGATAGATTAATAGCATTAATAGTAAAAACAGATAGGCATTATCTGTAAAGCTGCTTAAAGTATCTCCAATCATAGCTGGATAGCCCTCAATCGACAGCCACCATACCGATACATGGCCGATAGATACCATTAACATAACAATGGCACTTACAACCACCGTTCTATACAGTGATTTGTATAATAAATCGAACGTCAATTCTCTTGTGATAAAAAAACCAATAAATACGGCATATAAAACCCCGACACAACCTGCTTCGGTTGGTGTCATTACCCCACCAGCAATCCCAGCTACCATGATTACTGGTAATATTAAGGCGACTAGGAACCACCCGATAATTTTTAAAACGTCCTTTAAGGTATATTCCTCCGTTTTTAATATTGGATAGTCTTTCTTTCTAACGACAAAATAAGTAGTTATCAATAATACAATCCCTAATAAAATACCTGGAATAACCCCTGCTAAAAACAATGCAGACACCGAAACATTGGATGCTGTAAAAGCATAGATGAGCATCGGTAAACTCGGTGGAATTAAAGGACCTATAATGGAACTAATCGATGTGATACTTGCTACAAGTTCTGGATCCTTATATTCCTTCTTAGAAGCAGGAATTAACATAGAACCAATAGCACTTGTATCTGCAACCGCAGAACCGTTCACTCCACCAAAAAACATGCTCCCCATAATATTAATGTAAAGCAAGGATCCTTTTATCCTGCCTAAAATTAATCTAGAAAAGTCTAATAATCTCGTTAATATTCCTGAACTTGACATTAATTCTCCCGTCAAAATAAATAATGGAATAGCTACTAACGTAAATTTATCGAGACCTGTCCATAATCGTTGCGCAAATAAATCAAGTGGCTGATCCGAAAGCCAGAAAACTGTTACTGACGAGAGTCCTAGTGCAAATGCAATTGGAACACTAATAATGATTAAGATTAAAAATATAACTACATAAAGGGCTAATACCAAGTTAACTTCCCCCTTTGTTCACTGCTATAGCAGTGTCATTTTGGCTATTCTTAAACTCAATTATTGTACGCAAAATAACGACGATTAACATATACAACATGCCAATTGGTACGGATAAATAAGGGATGAACATACTAATACCAAATACAAATGCATCTGTACTTTGTAGTCCAGTAAAGGCAAATATAAACCCGTAATAAATCATGATAATTAAAAATATTGCGACAATAATATTGATCAATAGTAAAAGTCTTACTCTTTTTCTACCTACGAACTTATTTATAAACAATTCTACAAAGATATGTTCTCCTTTTCTAATCGCTATACCCGAACCTAAAAATGAAATCCACATCATTAGATAAATCGATAGAGGGTTAGCAAAGTTTAATGGATGAAAAAAGAAATATCGTGAAATCACAGAAATTGCAGTAACAATGACAATCAATGCCAACATTACGACACATAACACTCTAACGGCTAAAGCAAGTCCTTCTTCTATTTTTTCGACTACGTTTGTTTGCGCTTTCATAGAACCACCACCTAAATACATTTTTAAAGAAATAAGAGAGAGATTTCGCCAACCATTCCAACATAAATGATAGTAGAATGGTTAGCAGTAAAGTTGAATAATTATTCAGGAATAGTATATCCCCATCCCTTATCCCCAACAGGTCCTTTTGCTTCCTGTATTAAATCTAGCTTTTCCTGACTAATACCTGGGTCTCCGATAAATTGATCCCAAACTTTATCGATCGTCATTTCTTTTAGCTCTTCATAGGTTTCTTCTGGAAGTGTATAAATTTCTACCCCAGCTTCTGTAAGAATTTGAATATCTTCTTCGACTTTTTCACCAACATACTCATGATGCCATTCTTCTGCTTCACGGGCAGCTTCAGTTAATATTTCTTGTATATCCTCAGGAAGCCCATCCCACATATCCTGATTTACAACTGTTACATAAGAGAACCACTGGGCATTAACATCGGCAATATATTTAACTAAATTCCCCTCATGTAAACTTGCTGAACGAATGTACGGATAAGATACAGTCACTCCATCAACCATTCCAAGTCTTAATGATTCTGGAACTTCTGGCCAGTCAACCGTCTGTCCAGCTGCTCCCCAAGCTTCATGCATTGCGACTTCCATAGGTGATCTTGAAGCACGGATGGATTTCCCAGTAAGATCGTTTATCTTTTCAATTTTGAAATCCGTTGTTGATATTTGTCTTGGGCCACCCATATCAAGTACCGAGAAAAAACGAACTCCTTGTTCTCCTAATTCCTCGTTCACAAGTCCCATAACATTTTCATCTAAAACCGCATTCCAAGCTTGCTCCTTTGATTCAAACAAAAATGGGAGATGAAAAATTTCAAAAGCAGGTGTAACTGAATTTAAATTAGCAAAAGAATCAGCAGCGAAGTCTAAGTTTCCATTTCTAACGGCTTCAAACGTTTCTACTCCTGTTCCTAGCTGAGCGCCATGAATAACATCAATTTGAATCCTTCCATCTGACTTACTGTTAGCCAATTCAGCAAACTTTTCCAATCCTGCTGAGACAACGTTACTCTCTTCCGAAACATTACTCATTTTAAACTTGTACTCTGGTTCTCCCTCATTACCTGATGCAGAGGAACCACAACCGCCAACGATAGCAATCATGATGAGCAAAACAACTGGGATAATCATCCTTCTAATATTCATAAAAAATCTCTCCTCTCAAATTTTAAGTTATAGGGTAGAATGAATTTCACCATTCATATAGTTGTATGTAAATCCGAACAATCTACAGGTTTACTAAAATGTGTCGTTTTTTCACTTCAGGTGGTCGCTTTCCGCGGGCGGCTGATGAGCCTCCTCGCTTGAAATTAAAGGAAGGCCAACGTCGGCATACCCCTTGCCGAGGCAGGGTCTCGCCGATGCCTTTTGTCCCGCAGGAGTCGCCACCTTACGTTCCAAACTTAGTAATAAGTATTTTATATAGACAAACTATTATTATATTTTGGTTAATTGTTCGGATTCATAATTAAAATTAGCATTTGTGAAATTGACTCATAGGGTAAAAAAATTAACTTTCGATAATGATTTGCTTTTTCTCTGCATCAAGCGTTATGCGAGTTGACTGTTTTAACAATTCAAAATACGCTTCATCAAAGCCTTCAGCAATTGGAATGTCTGCGAAGATAGCTCCTTGAACCATGACTGGGTTAGCCTTCATAAACACTAATGCACTTGGTGCAAAACCTTTATCTTTTAACATATTTAAAGCCCAACCTGCTGCAATACCACCACGTGCATAATCACATACTAAAATTTTCCCAGACACTTTTTGTCCATCAATCGGATGCCCTTCAACTGAAAACTCACCTGTTACCCTATTTAAATGGTATCTAGGGCTAAAGCCACCTGTCAGTACTACAACATCGCTTGTAATGGGGTCTCCAAACGCTTTTTGAATAGGGATTACATTTTTTATTTTGTTCATTCTAAACTCCCCTTTACTGCGATATCAATACAATCTTCTGTTGTTCTTACTACTGGAATAAAACGGTGAGCTTTTACATTATTAGCTAACTTCACTGAATTGGTTACTAATGTACTCCATTGATTCTTTTTTCGTATATCTGTTAAACCATCAAGAATATAGAAGCAGACCCCTCTTAAGAAGATTCCTCCAGCTTGTCGTATTGTGTTTACAAAACCACTTTGTTCTGCCTGTGTATAGGTTGATGCTGGAGTAGTAATAATCAAGGTTGTCCCTTTCGCTATCTTTTTACCTTCTAAGAGCTTTGCTACTTTAGCTATCTCGTTTAATGACAACTGAGGACCTGATAATACAATTACTCCTGCATGTGGATCTGTATATTCAAACGACTTGTATTCATTCGTCATATCTTCTTCCGTAATTGTTATTACTTCTAATTCTTTCCCACCAGTTGCTGCTTCAAGTGTTGGTGCTTCAGGAGTGACACCGACTACATGAAACATTGCTAATGACCAAGTTGCCATACTAGCTCCAAGATGTTTTAAGTCATCTGAGTCAGGATTAAATGTTGCAACATTTGTAATAACTGGAACTTGATTATAATCAAATACTTTCGCTCCGATTATCCGACCAAGTATTCCCCAGTCAGCCAAATCATTCAATTCTGCTTGAACATCAAATACGATTGACCCTTTACGATTTTCTTCCAGATGAAATCCATATTCTGGCACTCGACCTGTAAGTGCCGCTGAAATTACCGCGGGGCCACTTTCAAAATTTGTCCGCGATCCAAAGATAGAATTTGCGTATATTACTGTTCCGGTATCTCCCCAAGCAATATGTTCATTTATGTGCGGTTGAGAGGCAACTTGGTAATTGATACACGTATCAATTGTCATCGCCCCAAGATCTTTTACGGTATCGATCACTTTTCTTTCCTTTGCGATCATTTCTTCTTTCTGTCCAAGCGTACTTCCCTCATCAAATTCAATACATCTTGCATTACTTGTCGTTGGGACAGTAAACTTACCAGCTTTATTTGTAAGGCCTTTCAAAAAATTTAACCCAAGATCTCCCATTACTTCAATATCTGCTGTAATATGAGCTTGTGTAACTGGTACAAATCGCTTTGCATTAAAATATTTCCCTACCCGAATTTGATATTCGATAGCTTGTTTTACTGGCTCACCATATTCTCCATCTAACATGGACTGTTCTTCAGCGTTTAATTTCATAAAAATCCTCCTAGTGTCCTAATTCGTTAGCTAGTTGATTGAACTTTGATTAGCTTTCTGCTCGATAAAACGCTGCAGTCATACCTCCGTCTACTGGTACAATTGCACCAGTTATAAAACTTGCTTCATCAGATGCTAAAAAGTTTACTAGATTAGCTACTTCTTCTGGCTTTCCTATCCGGTCAGCTGGGATTAAAGACTTCATAATATCAAAATGTTCCTGCGGATTATCCGGGTTAAGCTCTCTGGCAACTCGTTTCGTAATTTCTGTGAGAATGGTAGCTGGAGCAATTGCGTTTACTCGAATATTTTGCTTTGCATTTTCCACGGCTGCAGTTTTCGTTAACCCGACTACAGCATGTTTACTTGCAACATAGGCACTTCGATTAAGCATCCCTCTTGTCCCATGAACAGAAGCTGTATTTACAATACTTCCACTTCCTTGTTCTTGCATTACTTGAAGTACATACTTCATTCCCAGGAAAACACCTGTTGTATTTACTTCCATCACCCGACTGAACATTTCTTCATCATACGTGCTTGTCGCAGTAACTTCTGCATCGATCCCTGCATTATTAAAGAAAACATCGATTCTACCAAATTGGTCAACTGCTTCGTTCACAAAGTTTTTAACTTCATCTTTTTTAGTGACATTCGCCTGTACAAAATGAACATCAGATGTTATTTTTTTTATTACTTCAATTGTTTGAGTTGCTGCTTCTTCATTCAAGTCAACGAGGACAAGCTTTGCTCCTTCATTTGCAAATCGCTCCGCAACTGCTCGGCCAAGACCTCCACCTGCTCCAGTAATGATGGCTACTTTTCCTTCTAATCTCATTTTGATTTCCTCCTGTGTATACTACTCATTTTTAATTGCTAGGTTTAAATAATGGAAGTTTTACTGAATCCCTTTGCTCAAAAACTACTTCAACTGGCATACCACATGTTATATCTTCTAAATCGCATTGAACGATATTAGTAATCATTCGAACCCCTTCATCTAAATCTACTAATGCCGGGATGTAGGGTACATCATCAGAAAAGCCTGGTGGTCCATATCGAACAATCGTGTAGGAATATACTTTTCCTTTTCCTGAGCTCTCTTTCCACTCGATGTTTGTACTCATACAATGAGGGCAAACAATTCTTGGATAATAGATATAATGGTTACAATCATTACAGTATTGAAGTAAAAGCTTTTCCTCATTGCACCCTTCCCAAAACTTTTTTGAATCATGATCAATTTTGGGAATTGGTTTTGCAAAACTTGCCATGTTAATCCCTCCCTAGAATACAAACCGATGTTGAGGATAAGACGCCACCAGTACCGTTTACTAATGCGGTTTTTGCGTCTTTTATTTGCCTTTTGTCGGATTCTCCTCTTAATTGTCTAACTGCTTCTATTAATAGAAAGATACCGTACATACCTGGATGACAATAGGATAATCCTCCTCCATTTGTGTTTAATGGAAACGTCCCTCCTGGTCCGATTCCCCGACTAGCTATAAAATCTGCTGCTTCCCCTGGCTTACAAAACCCTAAAGACTCCAGTGTAATGAGAACCGTAATCGTAAAAGAATCATATACTTGTACAACATCAATATCCTCATGTCTTAAACCAGACATCTCAAATGCTTTTTTCCCAGACACCGCTGCCGAAGAGACAGTCAAATCAGGCATTGCCTGTATGGACCAATGAGAGTGAGATTCTCCGTGTCCCAATACCCAGACTGGCTTTTTTCTACAATTCTTCGCTCGTTCAGGGGAAACAAGTACGATTGCTCCCGCGCCATCTGTTACAAGACAACAATCTAACTTATGTAACGGATCATTAATCACCGGAGAATTTAGCACATCCTCAACGGTTAAATCATCTCGTTTTGTTGCCTTTGGATTCAGTTTTGCCCATTCTCTGGCTGCTACTGCTACTTCTGCTAAACTTTCTGAACCAACGTTATATTGATGCATATATCTATTCGCAGCCATCGCATACGACCCGATTGGGAATGGTAACCCAAAAGGAGATTCATATTGCGCCGTTAAAATAGGTGGCATACCCGTATTTCTTGAACGATCTGACCTTTGTGTACTACCATAGACGATTAAAGCTACTTCACATTTCCCTTCCTTAATTGCTGCAGCTGCATGTCCTACATGTGCTTCAAAAGAAGAGCCTCCAATATTGGTTGAATCTGTGTATGTAGGCTCAATTCCTAAGTATTCAGATAATAAAGCTGAAGGGGCAGTACCGTAACCTGGCTGATGCCACATACCTGTAACAAACATGCCGTCCACTTCTTCTTTTTTTATCCCAGCGTCTTCCAATGCGCCTTTAGCTGCTAGCGCTTGAATCTGTAAAACGGTTAATCCATCTTTAACCTTCCCATTTTCCAGTTCTACTTCTTCAACCCCAACAATTGCAATATTGTCTTTCATTTTTCAACCTCTTTCCGTGCTCCATTATTTCTGATTAGCCAATAAATGTGAATTTTCCAACCATTTAGTGTTAAATGAACCTTCCAAAAATTCATTATTTTCCAAAATCAGTAAATGAAGTGGTATCGTTGTTTTAATCCCTTCGACATAAAAGGATTGTAATGTTGTTTTCAATTTATTAATAGCTTCTTCTCTCGTCTCACCTTTTACAATTACTTTTCCAACCATCGAGTCATAAAATGGTTGAATTTCGTAGCCACTATAACAAAATGTTTCTACTCTAATGCCTAATCCACTAGGAACAATATACTCACTAATCAATCCAGGGGATGGCATAAAATTATTTTCAGGATCTTCTGCATTTACTCTGCTTTCAATACTGTGACCAGATAGTACAATATCTTCCTGCTTGATCGAAAGTTCTTCCCCTTCACTAATTCGGATTTGTTCCTTGACAATGTCGATCCCTGTAACCATCTCTGTAACTGGATGTTCTACTTGAATTCTTGTATTCATTTCAATGAAATAATGTGCTTCTCGGTCGACATCCACAAGAAATTCAATTGTGCCAGCGTTAACATAGTCCGTTTCAGTAGTTAATCTAACAGCATCTGTATACAATCTGTCTCTTAACGTATCAGGAATAAAAGCACAAGGCGTTTCTTCTATTAATTTTTGGTGTCTTCGTTGAATCGAACACTCTCTTTCACCAAGGTGGACTACATTCCCATGACTATCGGCTAATATTTGTACTTCTACGTGACGTGCATTTTCAATATATCTTTCTACATATACAGAACTATCACCAAAAGCAGCATTTGCCTCTTTTTTTGCTTCCTGTATAGCTTCTTTTAATTGATCGGGACGATGGACGATTCGCATTCCTTTTCCGCCCCCACCGGCCGCTGCTTTAATGAGTAAAGGAAAATCAGATGGATCAGCTTTTTCAACGTCTCCTTCTATTCCTTCTATGATTGACACCCCGGCTTTTTTGGCAGTATCTCTAGCAGCAATTTTGTCTCCCATTAGATCAATATGGTCCGCTTTTGGGCCAATAAAGATAATGTTTTCTTCCTCACACTTGCGAGCAAATGCCGCATCTTCTGCAAGGAAACCATATCCTGGATGGATCGCGTCTGCTTTATATGCATGAGCTATTTCTAGAAGACTATCCATTTTTAAGTAACTTAAGTTAGAGGGAGCGGGACCGATACATACCTTTTGATCTGCCATCTTCACGTGTAAAGAGTCTGCATCAGCTTTTGAGTAAACCGCGATCGTCTTTATCCCCATCTCTTGACAAGCTCGAATAACTCGAACAGCAATTTCACCTCTATTGCCAATTAAGATTTTTTTTATTTTCATTGCATTGCTCCTAACTTTATTTTTGTACGACCATTTGAAATTTTTACAAAGCCGATATCTTTACTTTCCGTTAATTTCTTTAAGAGTGTTAATGTAGAATTTTTCGTCATATCATAATCTGTGTTAATCGGTCCGGCCTTTTTCATTTCGTCTACGTGATTACCTTTGATTAAATAGCGTAAAATTCTTTCTTCATCTGTCATATTAGGAAAGCGCTTTCTAAGTTCAGGAACAAATTCCTCTTCTTTCTTTTCTAGTGGAATGTTCTTTGAGCCACTTTCGACAATTTTATCGATGATATTTCCATCAATCGGTGCAATCAACTTTCCGTAATGACCGAGTACGTATTTTTTCACTTCATCTGGTACCACTTTATACCTTTCCCCATTCATCACGTTAAAGACAGCCTGCGTGCCAACGAGTTGAGAAAAAGGCGTTACCATGATTGGCCAGGCGAGTTCCTCCCGAATTCTTGAAATTTCCTCTAACACTGCGTCATATTTATCTTTAATTCCAGCTGCTTCTAGTTGGGAAACCATGTTCGAAAGCATCCCACCTGGAATTTGATGTTTATAATGAAAAGCGTCATATTCATTTGCCTGTCCTAACGGAAAACCTTCTCGCTCCGCAACTTCTGTAAAATGGTTACTTATGTCATCGATTAGTTGTTCATTCACTTTTACTCGGTAACCTAAATCCTTTAAATTTTTCACTAACGTCTGTGTTGTTGGTTGAGATGATGCATTTGATAAAGGGGAAACGGCTGTATGAATGATATCTACTCCGGCTTTCACCCCTTCGAGATAAACAAGAGGTGCCAAGCCAGTTAAGCAGTGACTATGCAGCTCAAGTGGTATATCCCCAAGTATTTCTTTCATTGCTGGTACTAGTGTCTTTACTCGTTCAGGCGTTAGAACTCCACCAGCATCTTTCAACATCACAGCATCTACGTCTGCTCTTTCGATTAATTCCTTTGTTTTTTGTTTATACAATTCATCTGTATGGATTGGGCTTTCACTAAAAACTAGTGCTCCAACAGTCTTAGCTCCTAATTTTTTCGCATGTTTCAAAGAACCTTCCATGTTATTAATATCGAGAAGCCCATCGAATACAGCGATTTTTCCAATCCCGTTGTCAACCATTTTTTCTACCATTAACTCGACAAGATCATCTGAGAACATATCGAATCCGATTAAATTTTTACTACGCATCCAAGCAATAGTCGGAACACTCGTAATTTTTTCATTGACAATTCGAATTCTCTCCCATGGATCCTCTCCTAAATAACGTACACATGCATCGAAATGGGCCATAGCCATTAATTCTACGGAATCATACCCAACATCATTTATTTTCTCCAAAACGGGCATCATCATTGGTGTTGTCATTCTTGTTGCCCATAAACTTTGATGTCCGTCTCGTAAAGTTGTATCAATAATCTTTACTTCCTTCATTTTGCAGACCCCTCAGCATTCATCTTTTTAATCAAAAAGAGAGGTTGATCGTATTCCACTAATTCTCCGTCCGATACGAACACTTCTTCAATTCGACCGTTTGTACCAGCTGGAACGGAGTTAAATAGTTTCATCACTTCGATAAGGCAAACTGTATCTCCAGCGCTTACCGTATCTCCTACTTTTACATACTCTTCTTCTTCTGGAGAAGGCTTGCTAAAGAACGTTCCTACCATTGGTGCTCTTACGGTAAAGGTATTTTCATCGGTTTTTATTTCTTCTTTTGGTTGTTCCAAAGTAGACGGAGCAACTTCTTGTGTTACTTGTGATTCAGCTGCTGAATTATTTCCTACTACCTCTTGAGGTTGTACTGTTGCAACCCTATTAGCCGCTCCGTTTGTATCGTTTTTGTTACCGATAATATCTTTAATATCACTTAAATCCATGCCTTTTTTAACGACTGTTAATTCAAAGTCTCCATCTTCTAGATTCAAATAGCCGTAATCTGATTCGTTTACATATTTCAGCATGGATAAAATTTCTTTTTCGTTTAATGTCATATAAAACACTCCTTCAACTTGTTCATTATCTTTTATCATCTTTTATCGAATTAAGGTAGTAAAGGTAGTACTTCGCCTTTTACAATTAGTTTTGCTTCGGTTACATCTTGAATCTCCTCGATTGACATGTCTGGAATCAACTCTTTCAATTCCAAACCTTCCTCTGTCACTTCAATCACTGCCAAATCAGTATAAATCCGTTTCACTACTCCAGCAGCGGTTAAGGGAAACGTGCATTCTTTCAAAATCTTAGGCTCTCCATTTTTGGTTGTGTGCTTCATCGTGATGAATACTTCTTTTGCACCTTTTGCAAGATCCATCGCTCCACCAATTCCGGGAATTGCTTTAGGATCTGTTATCCAGTTCGCTAGATCACCTTTCTCTGAAACTTGGAAACTCCCCATCACCGAAATATCAAGATGCCCTCCGCGAACCATCAAAAAGGAATCCGAATGATTGACAAAAACTCCTCCGTCTACGAGTGTGATTGGCTCAGCACTCACATTAACAAGATCAAGATCTTCCAGCCCTTCTGGAGGACGCTCTCCTGAACCTAGAATTCCATTTTCACTATGAAAGAGAATTTCCTTACCTTCTATAAAATTACTAACTAGAGTGGGTATCCCTATGCCAAGATTTACATAGGAGCCGTCAGGAATATCTTTTGCACAACGCATCGCTATCTGCTCATTAGATAATTTCTTTGCTATCATTATTCATGTCACCTTTCTCAAAATGAATCATTCGATCAACATAAATACCAGGTGTAATAATATGTTCCGGATCTAACGGACCATCAATGAACTCATCCACTTCAACAATCGTTACTTTTCCAGCCGGCGCCATGGTGGGATTATAATTTCTTGCTGCTTTGCGATAGATTAAATTCCCCCATCGGTCAGCTTTATAGCTTTTTATTAATGCAAAGTCTGCGGTTATTCCTAGTTCCAACAAGTATTCTTCTCCATTTATTACTTTCTTTTCTTTTCCTTTCTCTACTAGAGTCCCAACCCCTGTCTTCGTATAAAATCCACCAATGCCTGCGCCCCCAGCTCTAATTCTTTCAGTAAGAGTACCTTGAGGAACAACTTCTAACTCTATTTTTCCCACCTTGTATAATTCCTTGAAAATTTCACTGTTATTAGTCCGAGGGAAAGAACAAATGATTTTACTCACTTGCTTATTTGCTATTAATTGGGCGATACCATCATTTCCAATACCTGAATGATTTGTAATAAGTGTTAAATTGTTTACATTCATGTTCAGTAAATAATGGAGTAATTTTTTGGGTATTCCTGCATCCGTCTGCCCACCAATTAATAAAGACGAACCATCCTGTATATCACCCATGACCTCCCCTATCTCGGTAAACCTTTTGTTAATCATACAACGCACTCCTTCATCTTTTATGATAAATTTCTAGAAGCTGTTAGATGTTAATTTCTCCAGTTTTCGTAATACTAAAATTAAATTGGTACTTATCTGAACGAAAATATGCTACTGTTGATTCTCTCGGTTGCTTTTTCGTACAAAAAGTCGTTCGTTCCATTTTTAAAAATGGAGTATTTGAATCATTATCTAGCAAATCATTTAAGTATTCCTTAGCCTGTGATACTTTTATCGTGTATTTTGCTTTGTCTAATACGATAGATAATTCATTTTGCATTAAATCATAAATTTTCTTCTCTTGCACTTGAGATTCCGTAAACTCGAGTTCTGATGGAAAATAGACAGTTGAAAAAGCTAACGGTTGCTTATCGACATAGTAAATTCGCTCAATTGAAAAAACTTCTTCATTCACTGGTAATTCCAGATTTTTGGATATGTAAGGAGGTGGAATTACTTTGTCGTATCCAATTACTTCTGTATGCGTTTCCAATCCTTGCATAGCTAATATCTCATAGATCCCTCTTAGCTCATTAAAATCCATTTCAATTACAGGATTCTTTATGAACATTCCTTTTCCAGGGCTTACACTAATCATATCTTTTTCAACTAATTGAGAAATTGCTTTTCTAACCGTCGCTCTGCTTACGTCATATTTATCCACTAGTTCAAATTCAGTCGGCAATCTATCACCTTTTTGCATTTTTCCATTTTCAATCATGTCGGAAATATCATCTGCTATTTGTTGATAGATTGGAATACTACTCTCCCGCTTTATCAGCATTGCAAACACCTCATTTCCCCTTTTATCATTCATTTCAACTCCATGTATACAACTAAGTACATATGCATACATCTGCATACATCACCTTGCATTGAATAACACTTTATACAATTTTTTTTTATTTGTCAACAAGTTTTTAGAAAATTTTTAATGTGCTTTATTTATTTTTTATTCATTCAGTTGAAAATAGTATGGCGATAAGTGCGATTTATCTAAGAAAAAACAAAAAAATAAATCCCACAGTTTATTTGCAAGATTTAGTTCTATTTCGTCATAAATAATTTTTCCAGATCACTCCATCAACAAAAACTTTTCAAAATATTTTTGAATATCTTTTTTGAATCGACGTTTTTTTTGAACGACGTAGAAATCCCTCGTTAACTCAAAATTTTTCACATGGAGCTCCTTAAGCGTTTTATATGTTAATTCTTTTTGAACCGTTAATTCAGGTAAAATACTAATTCCTAAATTAGCTTCCACCGCACTCTTAATCGCTTGTACACTCCCTAATTCCATCGTATCTTCCATTTGTTCAAGAACTCCGTACTGCTCTAAGGCAGATTCCACAAGCAATCTTGTTCCAGACTCTGATTCCCTCCAAAGCATTTTTTCTTCAGCAAGTTGAAAGAGGTCAATCTCCTCATCTTCACTCCAAGGATGATTAAAGGCAGCGACAATGATTAAACGATCATTTGCAAACTCTTTCTTTTGAAAGTTTTGATGCTGAAATGCACTTTCAACTAACGCAATATCTATTTTATTTTCTTCCAATTCTTCTAATATACGAGGAGTGTTACCAATTGATATTGTAAATTTACCAAGAGAATGAGACCTTTTAAATTGCCCAATTAAACTAGGTAATAAATACTCCCCAATTGTAGGACTTGCCCCAATATGTAACGTTTGTTGCACCATCCCTTGATGTTCCTGAATACTCTCAAAGGATGCTTTATACAAACATAGAATTTCTTTCGCATAAGAATAAAGTATCTGTCCCGCCTCGGTCTTCTTTAACTTTCCATCCTCTCGCTCAAAGAGAGCGACCCCATAACTATTTTCTAGATTGCGAATTTGCCTCGTTACAGCCGGTTGTGAAACAAAACCGAGCTTGGCAGCTTTCGTCACACTCCCTTCTTCCACCACTCGACAGAACATCCGTAAACTTTCGATATTCAAAGCATCTCCTCCAGCTGTTATACATCTTTTGTAAATTTCATACGCTATCTATTTTATCATAAGGAAAAACTTCCCCGATTCAATTTTGTTATACGGTATAAAATAAATGTATTTTATTTATCGAAATTCTAATGCGAAAATAAAGATGGGAACTTTTTATTGGGGAGATGAACCGTGTGAACATGATGGAAGGAATACTCCTTTTAATTATCGGAGTGATTGCAGGTGGTTATGGGACAATTGTTGGCGCAGGTGGTGGATTTATCTTCGTTCCAGCCTTATTAATTGTATTTCAAATGAATCCAATCATTGCAGCTGGTTCTGGTTTAGTCATTGTCCTAATCAACTCTCTCACCGGAGTAGTAGGCTATGCTAAACAAAAAAAGATCAATTATAAAATTGCTTTAACAATTGGAATCAGTGCCATTCCTGGAGCACTACTTGGTGTATGGTTATTACAACTATATTCTTCTCAATATTTTTATGTTATATTCGCTACTATTTTAGTTGTCCTCGGTATTTTTTTATTTAGTAAAAACTCACCACTTGAAGGCCGACTTTTTAAAAAGCGCACTTCATCTAAAGTGAATCGAAATGACCAAAAGAAATTAAATCATAAATGGTTTCTTCCATTAGGATTCGTTATGGGAATTTTGTCAAGTTATCTCGGAATTGGTGGTGGTTGGCTCTTAGTACCAATACTAGTTTACTTATTTAAAGTAACGACACACCAGGCAGCAGCCACTTCTATTCTATCATTATGCATCTATTCAATCGTCGGAGTTGGTTCACAGCTCTTTTATCAAAACATCGACTGGATGGTCGTTATCTTTGGTGGGATTGGGGTCATGATCGGTGCACATCTAGGTGTCATATTATCACAAAGGATCCCGGGAAAAGTTGTGATGCAAATGCTCTCGGTTCTTTTGATTATTATTGGGATTAGAATGTATTTTCAGTAACGTTCCTGAAGAAAGACGTCAGCATTTTGTATGAAATATACTTTTGTGTGAATGACAATAGACACTAAACCCTACACAATTTCTTTTTTTGAAAGGCTCTTGATAATCCCAATCGCCATTACCGAAACAAAAATAGAGCTATTTTAATCTTTTAAATTTAAGTTTTTCACCATAACAGGAGCTCGTTTTTCTGTCCCACCTAAATTAACAAAATGAAAGTTTTCATACATTTTTAGCTGTGGGAATTCAATAACACCCTTTGAATCATTAGGGGTTATTGGAGGAGTTGCAATAACAACAATATAATCGAACATTAAATAACTACAATAAGATATAAACTTTTTCAATATTAATCGTTCTAATTCTTCATTATAATATTTGTTTTCTATTATTATCCTATCAAGTGTGACCACTTTTCCACCATAATCTAAATCATAACCATGATCGCCTTTTAGTAAGGTATACATCATATATTCTTCTTCACCTGAGATCGCATCAGCGCTTATAACAATCGATAAATCATCAGCAAACTCATATGTATTATAAAATCTGTAAAAAATGGATCCAATATGAGTGGTTTTATCAAGTTCCACCGCTTCTTCGTTAATATATGATGTTATTTCTCCAAAACCATTTATTATATATAGATCCTCATCAAATGAATTTGCATATGAAATATCAATAAGATCATTAAGCATGTATTTCCCCCCTATCTTCTTTCCAAAATCCTTTTCACTAAAAAGTGGCTTGAATTTAGTGTATTAATTAATCAATTAAAACATGTATGGTGATAATTGGGATGAAGCACAACCAGATGATGGAGGCAATAAAGAAGTTCTAATAGTAATTCCATTTTTTCTCCGATATCAGTTCTAAAAAACTCTTTACGATAGTTCACTTTATTCACTCTTTGTTTATCCAACTTTTTATGTAATTTTTGCTCAAGGCCTACTGCGTCATCACTAAATACCATTGCATGTACATCGAACTTAAAAGGAACAGATGCACTACCTAATTCATCTACTCTATCTTGAGGAACCATTCTTCTAGTCATTCCAATTTTAAATAGTTTGTTTCCAAACGAACCCAAGTTAGAAATAATATATACATATCCCGCTTTACCCAATGTTAAATTTGAAATTTCTTCTTTTTTACCTTCGATACTGCTCATTTGCAGTTCAAGTTCTTTTAACCGCTCTTCCAATTGTATTATTTTTTCATTATCCGTTTCTTTCATTAATAATTCTTTATTTCTTTCCATTTCTTGTTTAAATTTGTTTTCTTCTTTCTCTAATTTCTTCCGCTCTTCGGCAAGTAATTTTCTTTCTTGTGCTTCTTGTCTCATTTGCTCTTTAATCATTCTTTGCTCTTCTTTTTCACGCTCACGGTATACATAAGGAATTCTTATTGTAATCTTTTATTCGACAATACCCTCCTCTCATTAGTGTAATTATACCACATTATTACCAACATATTCCATTACTACCATCCATATTTAGTATGTCAAAATGAATATCCTGTCACTTTTTTGGAATAGTATGTTGGAATTTAAAATATAATATTTTTACACATTTTGTGTTTGTAAAATAGCATTTTGTTTTTATTAACTTATTATTTTTTAAAAATAATGAAAAAAACTGTTACCAATCGTTATTTACCTTTCATTAAAATCAAAAACTCTAGCAAATAACGCTAGAGTTTTCTCAACTTTCATCCATAGTGTAGTGATGATTGTCATCAAAACCAAAGTATCCAGATTCGACTTCCAAAACGAATTACCCTAGATGTTTTTTCTTTCTAATCTTGGAAATATCCCAAAAAGCCCACTGACAATTAAATCAGTGAAACTTATTTTAAATTGAAATTTTATTACTAATTGGTCTATTCAGATTTCCTAATCTTAATCGAGAGTTTCTTTTAAGCACATCTCGTTCATATTCTTCTCTTTTGAAGAGCCATATTCCTCTGGTATATTTATGTGAGAAATTTTTCTTCCCTTACTGATTACTTTAGTCTTTTTTCGTATTTACAAAAGTAATTATCTTTCCAAACTAATCTCTCAAAATCCTCATCAAATCATAGTTACGATATTTCTTATTCCTTTTCGCCTCAGAATCAGTAAACAACAACTTCTTTTCTACTAGTTTGTTTAAGGAATTCCTAGCGGTGTTGGAAGAAATATTAAGTTTTTCTGATACCTTTTTTGCAGTTGTAAATGGGTCGGAGAAAGTATACAACCACACATTCTTTTCGGATTCCAACTTTAATTGTGATATGCCCGATTTAGCTAATTCATCTGCATTTTCTAACTTTGAATGAATGCGATCAGCCATTCTGTTACAAGCATTTAAAAAGAATAATATCCAATCCGCCCAATTCGGTTGGTTACCTCTAACACCATTTAACATATCGTAGTATCTTGCGCGTTCCTTCTCCAGTTCTTCACTAACAAAAAAGATTGGTTGAGAGATAATTTTGGATTGTATGAACGAAAGAACGATTAAAATTCTTCCAAGCCGACCATTACCATCTAAGAAAGGATGAATCGATTCAAATTGAGCATGAATAATTGCCGTTTTAATTAAAGGATTTGCATTTTCATCAAAGATATATTGATCATCTTTGATATGACTTTTACACAATGGTTGTTTATAAGGATGGTGGTTCGTAAAAAACTCTAGATTTTGCATATATTCATCGATCTTATCCGCTGAAATAGGGATATATGTCGCATCTTCTATACTGTTTGTAGGACCGATAAAATTTTGGACTTTGCGAAATTGTCCAGATGATTGCGTTGAGCCCCTACCGTCCTGCATTAATATTTCATGTAAATCTTTTATTAATCTAGAAGATATAGGATAACCATGACGAATTCGCTCATATCCTTCATAAAGTGCCCGACGATAATTATGAACTTCGATAATCTCCCAACGCTGATTGGTGCTATTTTGCTCCTCCACCATATCTGTAAACGTAACTTGAGTTCCTTCAATTCTTGTAGATTCTACCGATTCACTCAATAATAAAATTTGAACTAAAGCTTGATTCACGATGGAGTGATTAAATTTTTCTTCTAGACGTCCAAGCTTAAGATTTACTTGTGAAAGGATCTCCATTATTGTCAAAGCTTCGTTAACTGGTACCCCAATAGGAAGTTTTGACACTCCTTCTCTCGGCACTTTTAGACACCTTCTTTCTAAATAATTTAGTTAATTATACATTATACCCTTTTTTAACGCAAAAATTCGAGTAAACTTATTTATAATTTACTAGCACATAAAAGAATCTTTATATATTGTCTAGAACAATTTTCATTCTATAAATATCAATTTAAGCCTTGATGCTAAATTATATATTACCAGCACAAATATGTCCTCCTGCGCTAAATATTTTTCCAATTCATACAATAACATTCCCTATTTTACAATCAACTTCCACCTCAAGTATAAAATATCTATGATTATATCTTTGTTTAAGGAAAATTTTTCTACGAGAAGGCCGGAAGAAGTTATTCAACCGATTGTGAAAGAAGTCCGTGAGCATGTCGGTGCATAGTTTATCTCGTAGGAAACAAAGAAAGTATAAGGCATGCCCATCTGGAACCCGAGAAGAGAAGATTGGAAAAAAGATGGTCGGCGGAAATAATGATCGAGCAATCGTCCTATACATCAAAGGCACATGGAAGTATGGGGCCATCTTTAAGAAGAAAAGCGTCGGTATTCGATGATAACAGGGAGATAATTGGAATTGTGTCTGTCGGATTTATGATGAAAGATATTTGAGACTCTTTTTGAATCAAGTGTTGAAAGTGAGCGGAATTGCACTTTTCGTCTTACTACGCGGTCTTGTTGGTGGTGTTCTTTTAGCCCGAAATATTCGAAAAGAAACGTCTGGGTTAGAACCCCATCAGATTGCCTCGTTGTACCGTGATCGAAACGCCATACTTGCTCCTGTTAAACAAATAATTATTGCAATTGATAAAGATGGCACGATAACAATGATGAATGAATCAGCAAAAAAATTATTTAAGCTATTTAAGTATGATGAAAATCAAAAGATTGAAGAAGTAATTCCTTATACGAAAATGTATGACGTGTTAACGTCAGGTATGAAAGACGATAATGGCGTTGAATAATTTACTATTAATTGTAAATATAACTGCAATTAAAGATGATGACGGAGAAGTTGCTGGAGTAGTTGGCAGTTTCAGAGATAAAACTGAAATTAATGAGATGCTTGCAACCTTATCAGAGATACACAGATATTTAAAAGATTTACGAGCGCACACACTAATATACAAATCGCCTCTATGTCCTTTCTGACCTATTACAACTAGGATATTACGAGGAAGTAATTGATCTCATTTAACGTGAATCGGAGCTTCATGTCAGTCGAAATAAAGAGTTGCTTGGAATCTGTGAAGAACAAGCAAATTATGTCGTTTATGATAGAAGTGCAAATGAAACTGCGTAAATAGGAAAGTCTACATCCCTTTTACCAATTTCATTTACACTCTCATATTAAAATATCATTTTATACATGACCTAATTACAATTCCTAATAATAATTACACACTTTCTAACAATTAAAAAACTACAAACCCCGTTATGGTAAATTTGTAGTTTTATCTTGCATCTTATTATCTCGCTTCTGCAAATAACTTTTGAACATTATCAGCAAACTCGTCCGCAGATTTTTTAACAGTGCCTCTCATCAAAATGTCCCCCAAAGTAGCTAATCGACCTGTCATTTGTAAATCCATTTCATACAATATCTTTGTTTGATTAGCGTCGATTTCCTCGAGTTGAACGCTCATCCTCGATTTAAATAATCCTGCTAATTTCATAGGTTTACCAACCATTTCTACTTTCAACTCTTCGCCCTCTATCGCATCTTTTAAAACACCATTTGCTTTAAATTTGATTGTCATAAATTTCGTTTTCACAACCATATCTGCTTCATATTCTGTATCACTATGTGCGACTAGATCATTACAACCTGGTACACAACTTGCTAATTTTTCAACATCCATAAAAACTGTCCATACATCATCTTTTGCGGCATTTATTGTAAATGAGTCATTAATTTTCATGAAAATCTTTCCTCTCTTATGACTGAATAAATAATTGTTTCATACTTTTTTCGATTGTTTCATTTGAAGTTTCATTGTGATCTGTGCAATAACCAAAAGCTAAAATATTATCTACACTCGTTTTCCCTTCACTATCAGTTAAAATAAATTGTTTATCATTTAGCTCAATTCCAGTTCCTTTTAAATAAAATGTAGATGGTATAAAACCTTCGCTAAAAATTAAACTATCGCATTGGAAGGATTCAATTTCGTCATTATTCTTATCTTTTACTTCAATCTTTTCTAAAGAAGACTTGCCATACACTTTATGAAGTGCATAATCATTTGCTTCCACTGTAGTCACTTGAACTCCTTTATTCTCCAATAGCTTAGACAATGCACGTGATGTTTTGCTATTTTCATACACGACTACTTGATTACCTGGTAGAAAGCCTCTGTCTAATAACCCTAGAGCCATTGTTGGAGTCATCACACCAGCTGGTCTAGTCCCCCCGATTTTATGAGCTTCTCGAGGTTTCTCAAGTGCACCTGAACAAATAATTATTTTTTTAGCTTCGATATCGAATGTTCCAGTTTTAGTTTGAACATTGATTTCATGTTCTCCATCTCCAAATGCTTCAAACAGTCCTGTCACAGTAGCATTAGTCCATTTTTCATATGGTAGTTCTTTAAACTTCTTCATCCTATTCTTCTCTTCTTCAAATGCATCTTCTGCTAAAAGAGAATGATTGAAACCACCAAATTGATCGTTATAATCAACAATTAATACGCTTTCTAACCCCATCTTTTTTGCTTGTAAAGCGACCTCTACTCCAGTTAAGCCGGCACCAATGATGACAAGTTCATATTTCATTATTGATTTCCTCCTTTTAAAGCAATCGTTGAGTTTTGTAACCCTTTTAAAGGAAGCTCATCAATCAATTTATATTCATCAAGAATATCTATAATCTTTGGAATACAACAGTTCCCTTGACACTCACCTAATGTTGCACCAGTTCTTCTTTTCACACCGTCAATTGTCGTAGGTGGTACAGGACCCTCTAATGCATTCGTAATTTCACTTCTTGTTATTGTTCGACAGAGACAGATAATTTCGCCAACATTTTCTTCAGATTCATCGAATAAGTTAGGGATTTCTAATTTCGCATCTTCCTTTTTATTCAATGCTAAACCGACAAGCTCCAATTGTTCTGCAACTTCTTCTGCTATCCCTGGTGAAGCCGAGAGTCCTGTAGAACGGATTCCTGCAGCATGGATAAATTGTTTATTGATCTCTGATGGTCGAATGACATAATCTCCAGTGCTACAAACCGCACGAATGCCAGCAAATTGACGAATGCTATCATAATCTCTAACTCCAGGAATTAACTTTTCACAGCCATGTAAAACTTGTTCAATTCCTTCCTCACTTGTAGAGTTATCTTCCTTATCTTCTTGATCTTCTGCAGTTGGTCCTAGTAAAAATCCGCCAAATACGACTGGAGAAATTAATGTACCTTTCGATTTTGCAGTAGGTACTGGTAGTATTACTTGTGAAATATCTATTTCCTCTTCTGTTAAAATAAATTGCCCTTTTCTTGGAGAAATGGTGAAGCTGTCATCACCAATCATTCGACTAATATGGTCCGAGTAAACACCTGCTGCATTCACGATATAGTTTGTTTTAATTTCGCGACCATTTTCTAATATTATTTCAAACCCATCATCTGTGACCGTAATTTTTGTAACACCCGAACCTAAGAGAAGTTCTGCACCATTAATTACCGCTAATTCCGCGTAAGCACGTGTCGCAGTAAATGGGTCACAAATAGCTTCTCCTAGAATGGATAATGCGCCGACTACATTATCTGTCACAGCCGGATTCATTTCTAGCACTTCTTGCCGATCCATCCATTCAACTTCCACTTCATTTGCTTTTGCATTAGGTATATATTTCTTTTCAATGATTTCCTTTTCGTCTTCATCTGTAGCGACCATGATGGCACCACAAGGAATGTAAGGTATTTTTAATTGTTCCGTATAATCAGGCCATAAATCACGCGAACGTATTAAACATTTAGCTTCCAGGGAATTCGGTGGTGCATCGAAACCTGTATGAATAATTCCACTATTTGCTTTACTTGCTCCTTCACATACATCTGGTTGTTTTTCTATTAAAGCAATGGACAAATTATATAAAGATAGCTTTCTTAAAATCGCAGTTCCTACAACTCCACCGCCAATGACTACTACATCTTTTATCTCATTTTGCATCATTTGCTGCTCCTTTCAACATAAAAAGCGGGTAAAATTCCACAAACCCATTATATATTCAACAATAATCCATGTCAAGTTGTAATAAATCCACACAAAGTGGTCATTTTTTTAAAAAAGCATATAACATTCAACTCTACTGCATATAAAAAACATTCTACCCTTTACATTAAGAGTAGAATGCTTTTATTTTCCGTAGCCTATCACTTTAATTCCTTGCTCGATATATTCTTGGGCGATGTTACTTTTAAGTTTATCATTTGTGACTATCGTATCAATTTCATCAATAGAACATACATTTACTAGTGCTTTTATTCCAAATTTACTATGATCTGCGACTGCTATAATTTGTTTGCCTTTTTCAATCATTATTTTTCTAACTCGCGTTTCCTCTAAGTGATAGTCTGAAATCCCATTATCTTTTGTAATACCACCGACTCCGATGATTGTTTTATCAACATTAAATTCTCTCATAAATTGTTCAGAAATAAATCCTGATAGAGCTAATTCGTTTTGTCGTAATATTCCACCAGGTAAAATCACACGAAAAGTAGAAACATCTACTAATTCCTGGGCGATTGTCATACAATTCGTTATGATAGTCAGATTTTTTTTATCCTTCAGATAGCGTGCAACTTCTAATGTAGTTGTCCCTAAGTCTATCATTAATGTCTCGCCATCCGAAATCAGTTCAGCTGTTTTTTTTCCTATCATCGCTTTTTCTGCCGCATTTCTGGTTGATCTTGTATTATAAGAAGGTTCTGCAGAAGACTGACGATTTAGGACGGCACCACCATATACCCGTTTTAATTTTCCTTCTTGTTCTAAGAATTCTAAGTCTCTTCTGACGGTTTCGATTGAAACGTTGAACCTTTCACACAATTCTGGTACTTTTACAATTTGACTCACTTCTAACATTTCAAGAATGATTCTATATCTCTCTTGTGCTAACACATGAATCCCCTCCTTAAATCAACCTAATAATACTTTATTTTGTGGATTAAAACTGTCTAACAGAAGTAAAACAAACATTTCTTAGGTTTTCATCTTATTGCACATATGCATCATATCATATACTGGTTATTCTTTTCTTGTCCATTATATCTAATTTTTTTGCTGGACATACTTAATTAGCCCACACCTAGCTTTAAGATGTGGGCAAACGCTTAAATTGAATGATCTGTTTTAATCAAGCATATTTTTTCTATTCAACACCTAGCACTTCAACTTTCATTCCTTTTCCTTTTAAATGACTTATTACACTTTTTGGTGTCATTATGTCCGTAATTAAGACGTCTATCTCATGTATATCAGCAGATTTAAATATGGCTACTATATCAATTTTGGAATGATCCGCCAATGCAAAACTTTTTTGCGCATTTTTAATCATCATTCTTCGAAATTCAGATTCACCCAAATGAAAATCGGTAAAACCATTTTCCAAAGATAATCCACCTACACCAATGAATGCTTTATCAATGAAAATATCCTGTATACTTTTATTACTGATTGGGCCAGATAACGATAGTTCTTCTCCTCTTAATTCACCACCACTCAAAATAACTTTTATTTCTTTAATATTAGCTAATTCCATGGCAATCAGTAATGAATTTGTAATAACAGTTAAATTCTTTTTATGACTCAAATTTTTTGCCATCGATAATGTAGTTGTTCCTATATCTAGAAAAATCGCATCTCCATCTTCTACAAAATCAGCTGCTTTTTTTCCGATAATATCTTTTTCAACCACGCTAGTGCTATCTCTAGTGGAAAAGGAAGGTTCAATATTAGTTCTACTTAATAATGCCCCACCATGAACCTTTTTAATTAATCCTGCCTTATCTAATTCAGATAAGTCTCGGCGAACAGTTTGCCGCGTTACACCTAAGCTTTTAGATAACTCTGAAATCCGAACGGTATTTTCTTTTTCTAACTGTTCGAGTATTTTTTTATGTCGTTCTTGTTGTAACATATATATTCACCTAAATTCTTTATATATTTACCCATTTATGATCCATACAAACGAAGAACAATTAAATATGACTAATTCTTCTTTTGTGAATATATTTACATACTAAAAATTATATCATGTTTACAACGTTTCATCAGCTTCAATTGGCACCTAGCTTTTTCCATACACAAATTCATTCATTTCTTTATTTTCTAAACTTGAAAAAGGATACACATGCTTTGACAAACGCTTAAACGGTAACGATTTTAAATCAACACTTGCTGCACCTGGCGTATCTGTATCATAAATTTGATCCGTAAATTTACTATATGCTGCTCTAAATGAAGTACAAGCTTTCACCGTAATCAATTCATATAGTGTTGGTTCCATTCCAAATGCCCGAAATAATTGTGGGTCCCCATTTCCAAAAATATGATGGCAAACTAATACATCAATATTTCCTATGCGTAATACAGCGGAAGGCCCAATATTATTAATCATCCCACGTCCAGCAGGACCTTCCTGTACAAACGTACCATCATGTAATGATTTCACATAACACTCTACTTGTAGCGTCTCGTTCATTTCAGGAAGTTTGGTTCCACCAATAGAAAAAACCGCCTTATTTCCAACGCCTATTTCATGCGCAAGATCTGCCGCAGGCGCATCAACAATTGCAATTGCTGTTTTTACCTTCGAACCACTTTCTAGCATTTTTTTAACAACTGCGACACTATCACCCGTAGCCCCTGCATTCGTTGAATCTGCCGAGTCTACTAAGACAACTGGCTGGCTATTAGTATTCTTTTCTGCAATCTTAATTACTTGATCAATCGAATATAAATTTGGTTGAAAACTTTCACGAAGATTAAATAGTTTTCGAGCTAAAAATAAAGCATACTCTTCTGCTTTCGCTTCTTCTTTTGCTATTACGATGACGGATGAAGCACCATCTTCTACATCTAACCAAGGTTGCATTTGATAGATTGAAAAATCATCAATTTCTCTATTCTTCACAAGCAATTGACCCTCATTTATCAATGCAGCAAAAGGTCCCGACATAGTCGTATATGCACTTGCTGGTACAATCATTGGTATTTTCACTTGGACCATTTTAGGTTTGTTCACATCTAGTAAACAGGATAAACCTAATTTTCCAGTTCTATATCCTGTTTCAAAGTGATCGACATGTGGATACGTTTCATAGCCACAAATAATATTGGAATGCTCCATCATCTTCGTTGTGATATTTGCATGCATATCTGTCGAACAAGCTAGAATGGTTTCATTTCCAACAACACTACGAATAGCTTCAATGATATACCCTGAACAGTCTTCATGCTCTGTTGTTTCCGTTGCACCATGGAGTGAAATAAACACCGCATCAATCGATGCATGCTGATGAATAGCTTGAATCGACCTTTCAATAAATTCATCCACTACTTTCTGATCTACACGCCCACCACTCATCGTAAACATAGATATGCCAGGGATAATGTCAACATTCTTTTCTTGTAATGCTTTAAAAATGCCTCCTAAAGCACATGGTTTACCGATCAATTCGAATAGTTCCTCACCTATTGCAATACGACTTTGCTCAAAATAACTTCTTGTACACACATTTGGATTAAAGCTATTGGTCTCTTGGTGAAATTCTATTACAACTGCCTTCATAACTACTCTCCCTTTGTCATTTTCATTTTTTAGCTACGCATTTTTATCTTCAGAATCATTTAATGTATCGTAAATATCTTCTAATGACGGATATATTTTTTTAAATACATGGAAAAGCTTATCATATCTATTTTCATATGCTGCATTAAAATGAAAAACCTTTTCAATTTGTATTCGTTCAGTAGACTCATCGAAATTTTGACAAACCCCTAACCCAATCAGTGCACAATAAGCAGTTCCAATTGATCCTGCATGTCGGGGATTCTCTGGAACATGAACAGGGATTTTAAGAATATTTGCCATCATTTGCATCCAGATATCACTACTAGCGCCTCCACCTACGACACGAATCGAATCAATTGTATGTCCAGTCTCATTGATATAATGTTCAATCTTCCAACGTAACATATAACATATTCCCTCCATAATCGCGGCCATAAAATGTCTACGATCATGTTGATTCGTTATATTTAGAAAGACAGCTTTTGCATTTTTGGACAAAGGACTTAATTCACCATGAATCCACGGTGTTGCAATTAAATTTTCTGAACCTGGTGTGACATCTTCAATATCTTTTGTAATAAAATGATAAATATCGTCACCATACTTTTCTTTCTCCATCTTGTAAAATTGTTTAATTCCCCAATCAAATGTTAAACCTGCTGATTGAATCGCATAGATAGTTAATTCGTTATCTTTATCAAACGATTGATATAATTCTCCATCCTTGTTCTTACGATCTTTTGTTAGCGTACAAAACCAACCTGATGATCCAAGATAAATATGATTACTTCCCATACTGCTACATCCAGCACCGATTGCTACAGCAGGTATATCTCCACATCCCCCAAATACTGGCGTACCTTCAAGAAGTCCTAATTGTTTAGCCGCCTCGTTTGTTAGCTCTCCTACTTTTTCAGTTGGCAGGACGAGAGGAGGAAATTTATCTATATTTAAGTCAGCTGCTTCTAAGATTTTATTATAGTACGTTTGTAAACTTTCTTTTTTTGCATAAACTAAGTTATTGGTTAGATCAACCGCCTTTACTCCCGTTGCTTTAAACTTTAAATACGAATTCACTTCAAGAAATTGATCAGTTTTTTCATAAATGTCTGGTAAATTCTCTTTCACCCACATTAGCCTAGGCCAATATTCTTGTTGATGCATGACATCCGTATTTAATTTTCTATTCAATTTTTCTGCCTGCTCTTTGGCACGTCCATCAAGCCAAATAATATTATGATATAAAACGTTATCATCCTCATCTAAAGGAATGATACCTTTCCATTGTGTTCCAAATACAATTCCTTTCACCTGTTCTTTTTGTACTCCTAGTTGTTGGATCGCCTTTTTTGTCGTAATGCTAACGGCATCCCAATAATCTTCTGGATTTTGTTCCGCCCAACCAGCCTTCGGATTTAATAGAGGATAACTTTCTGTAGAAACACTGCATATTTCTCCTTGAAAATTTACCAATGTCGCTTTAACTGCACTTGTTCCACAGTCAAAAGATATGATATATGATTCATTCATCATTTCTGCCCCTTCCCATGATAAAAACGTTAACATGTCATCATAACTATAGTATACTATATCATTCGCTTTCAAAAAGTTTTATTTTGTTGCTTATTTTTACATTTTGTAATTTCAGTATTGCTAAAACTTACTTTATTGTCAAAGAAAATGTATCCTATAAAATCAATAATAACTTTCCTCGAAAAGCCCAATGATGCAAGTAATTATATCATTAACCATACTACATACATTCGTTAAGTTCCCTCCCAAAAATCAAATTATTTAAAAATTATATTGACAATCATTACTTTTACGATAAAATAAAGTTTATATTACGGAAAATAAAGATACAAAAAACAACATTTTGGAAAGGTGTGGAGATTGTACTTACTAATTCGCATTTAATGTAAGAGCTTTCATTTTTAGGTTACTATTTTTTTTAGACTGGAGTGGTTCATTTGGTTGAAAAGTATATTATGGTTGGTTTATTTTTAGCTATCTTAATTTTTATTTCTTATAAATCATATAAGAGGATAAAGAATTATAATGATTATAACTTGGCAGGTAGGAATACTAATTTACCGACACTAGTCGCTACGTTAGGTGCTGCAGAATTTAATACTGCAACTCTTATCGGAGGAGCTTCGGTTGCATATATGTACGGTACTGTTGGGATCTGGTATACATCCCTAATTTTCATTCCTGTTTTTGGCATTTATGCATTTACAGTCGCAAAAAGATATAGACGACTTAACATCAGTACGATTGCAGAATTTTTTGATGTACGATTTAAAGGAAAAAATTCGGAATTGACAAGAGCTTTAGCTAGTTTAGTTACGCTTAGCTTTACTTGGATAGCACCTGCAACTTATTTAGCAGGATTATCTGTAATAGGAACTGTCTTATTAGGAATCGATCCACTATGGATGGTGATAGGTATAACGATTATTTGTTTAATCTTAAGTTTAGCTGGTGGACTCTTAACCGCTATATCTTTTGATGTTGTAGCTTATATTATGATTCTAATATTTATTCCTGTCTTGCTATTTGTTGGTTGGAACGTGTCTGGTGGAATTAGTTCATTATCAACAGTATATGAGGCGAAGTTTTTATCTTTTAAACCTATCTGGGATCTTGAGAATTATGGATTTGCTGCTATATTAACTTGGGCATTACAAAATATTCTCTTATACATTGCAGCCCCTTGGTATGGCCAAAGAATATTTTCTGCCAAAAATGAGAAAATTGCTTATAAAGCGATGCTAATCAATACAGTATTAATTGTTGTACTTTATGGGTGTGTAGCATTAACCACTATGTTTACTAGAGCAGTTTTGCCAGATCTAGATAGTGCCGAATATGCTCTCCCTACATTGGTATTAAATTATTTACCGTCCATTTTACAAGGTTTCTTACTTGTAACACTTCTTTTAGTTGGAATAAGCACAATGATAGCTATTTGGAATTCAGCTGTATCCATTGTAATCAATGATATTGTAAAAAGGTATTTTGCTAAGAACAAAACGGACAAGTACTATATCAATGCTAGTAGAATCGTATTTATTATCCTTGGAATTTCCACACTAGTATTTGCATTAACATTTGTCGGTAATATATTATTAGCTCTTACTTATATTTCTGTCTATACTGCTCTCTTAGCTTTCCCGATTTTGGCAGGATTCTTTTGGAAAAGATTTAATACACAAGCGGCTTTATATTCTTTAGTCGTCGGTGTCATTTATGTAACGATTGCCTTGTTAAATAATTTCCCATATCATTTAATCAGTCCAATTGGCGTATTACTAAGTATCATTACTGGGGTACTAGTTACATTCTTAACTAAAACAGAAGAAAACTCAGAATATGTAAAAGCATTCTACAAAATGGTTGAAAATAAAGTAGATGATTCTGACTCTAATTTAGGGTCTACTGAATAAACAGAAATCCCATCTAAATCAATAGTTTGTACACGTTTTACTCGATATAAAGTGCAAGGGTTTTGACTGTTTTACCAAAAAACCTTTGCACATGTAATGAACTAATCTAGTTGTCTGGAGCGAAAGTGACTGACTCCAGCGGGAAAAGCTCGAGTCTGAAGACCCCGAAGGAAGTGGTTTTCTTCCGAGGAGGCTGAAGCCGTGCCCGCGGAAAGCATGTCACATTTCGCGGAAGACAACGGTGAGATGGAAAGTAATTTAGTTGTTCAGCAGACCCTAATTTAAGTAATAATTAAGATAAATATCATGACAAGTTTATCTAATTGTAGCTAAAACATAAAAATTCCTGAATCAAAAAGTTCGTAAACTTTTCATTCAGGAATTTTTGGTTTGATAAACGTCTGAAAACTTCTTTCGCTAGAAATGTCTCGTATCTACTAAAAAAGTACTGGAATAGATGGTGAACATATAGTGTTTATCCTAATTTCACCCTTTGCACAGTCTAATGTAGCTATTTTTGTTAAACCAATTATGTATATTGAGATCCTACAAAAGCTCCTAGTCCTTATGAATCTTGTGATTTGTTGAAAATGAATTCACTAAGGGTTGCTGAACAATAAAAAGGCAAAGATAAACTCATGCATAATCTTAGGATATGAATCTATAAATTAGTATCAAAATAAATTAGTGCATTAGCTAGAGCGTGGACTCCTTTAGCAACTTGTCTATATTCAGTCCACTCTTCTGGACAATGGCTTTTCCCATTTTTACTTGGAACAAAAATCATTCCAACAGGAGCAATTTTTGCAATTTGGTTGGCATCATGGCCCGCTCCACTCGGTAAATCGATAGTTTTCCCTATCACTTTACAAGACTCCCTAATACCATGTAAAATATTAAAGTTTATTTTAACAGGATCAGAATAAGATAATTCTTGAATTTCTATATGAATATCTCTCTTATTTTTGATACTTTGTATATGTTCTTTAATAAATTGAACCATTTGATCTAATACATCATCACTAATTGATCTCAATTCAAATTCCAATATTATTTCCCCGGGTATAATATTGGAGCCATTTGGTTTGGAGAAAATACGTCCTACTGTACCAACGGCAGGTTCTTCATAATTTTGATTGGCCACTTTTTCTATAGATAGAATTACTTCTGATGCAGCTGAAAGAGCATCATATCTCATATTCATTGGTGTTGTCCCCGCATGATTCGGTTGCCCTTTAATGACAACTTTATAACGGCGGATGCCAACAATTCCAGTAACAGCCCCTATATCATTTTCTGTTTTATCTAAGACAGGTCCCTGCTCAATATGTAGCTCCATATATAAAGAGAGATCGCCTTTCTGGAGAGCTTCATTCTGAATATTTTCCGGTCTGCCTCCTATCATTGAAATCCCTTTTTCAAGCTTTAATCCTTCCAAATTATCTCTAGATAATTGTTCTTCCGTTAACATACCAACCATACCACGACTTCCAATTGTAGAAATTCCAAATTCACTTGCTTCTTCAGCCGTAAAATCTACAATTAGTAATGTATGGTTCAACTCGATATCTAGTTCATTTAATTGACGGACAATTTCAATTCCTGCTAACACTCCTATAATTCCATCAAACCGTCCGCCGCCTATTACAGAGTCCGTGTGAGAACCTATCATAATAGGTGCTAAGCTCGGAACTTTTCCTGTACGTTTACCAATTAAATTGGAGGCAGCATCTATATAAACTTCTAAACCTAACGTTTCCATTTCCCTATACAACCATCCTCTACTTTCTTTATAATATTTAGTGAATGGTCTTCGAGTATATCCTGGATAGCTTTTATCAATCATTTTAGATAAAGTGGCTATATCATCTTTTAATCTTTCTTCGTTTATATTAAAAAGCAATTCGAAAGTCCTTCCTTTCTTTCAGTCAGTTTTGTAAAATGCATATAAAATTATTATTTTTTCACAATAAAAAGTATAAATATCCTCTTCTTCAATCAAACTTTGCATGAACAAATTCTCCAACACCTTTATTAACTGCTATTTCACCATTGTAAACTTCTTGTCCTCTTACAAATGTATTCAATATTTTTCCATTAACTTCTTTACTATTGTAAGGACTCCATTCGGAACTTGTATGCATTTTTGATTCATCGATTTCCCAAGTAATATTGGGATCTATAATAATAAAATCAGCATCATAACCAACCTGAATTTTGCCTTTACGATGCCCGAGACCAAATCTCTTAGCTGGATTTTCAGATAATAACTTTGCTAGTTGCTGAATCGTTATTCTATTTTTATGAACTCCCTCACTGTATAACAAATGAAAGAGCACTTCTACCCCTGGAGCACCAGAAGAATTATCAAAAATATTTTCATTTTGTTTCTGTTCTAGCAGCCATGGTGCATGGTCGGAAGTAACCATATCGATTTTTCCTTGCGATAATTGGTTCCATAATCCTTCTTTATCCTTTTCAGTGCGTAAAGGTGGATTAATTTTCCCTTTCGCCTTTAAAACTTTCATATCCTCTTCTGATAATGTTAAATAATGTGTACACGTCTCAGCTGTTACATCTAGATTATTTTCCTTATAATATTCGATTAATTCGAAAACCCTTGGAAAAGTACAATGATACAAATGTAGTTTTACTCTAGAATAATGAGCTAGCTCCAACACTGTTAATACAGCTGTTGATTCCGCTACTTTTGGTCTACTTTTACAATGTGATAATGGGTCATTCCCATTCGCTATATTTTTCTCGATAAATTTAGTAACTATTGAATCTGTTTCTGCATGAACTCCAACTGGTCTTCCCGTATCGCGAATCTTATGAAAAGCGTTAAATAACTCTCCTTCTTCAATCTTCGGAAAACGAACAGGATGAGTGTTGAATAAAGATACTTTAAATCCACAAGCTCCCGCTTCAGCTAATAACGGAACTTGATCTAATCCATTTTTTGGAGCGATTGTAGCTAACATTGCCACATCAACATATGTTTCGTTTTCAATGAGGTTTTTCTTCGCTTCAAATAATTCACTTGTACAAATTAATTTATCTGCATCATAAGGCATTTCTATTATCGTTGTTACACCACCAGCTGCTGCAGAACGTGTTGCATTACCAAACCCTTCTTCGATCGAACTATAGCAATGTACATGTGCATCAATGACCCCCGGAAAAATGATTTTGTCGGTAGCATCAATAAATTTAGAAGCTTTTAATTCTTCACTTGTTGGTTTAATACTCGAAATAGCTGAGACCTTGCCTTCTTTAATCGTTAAATATGAGTTGTATAAAATGTCATCCGTTAAAATTAAATTTCCTTTTACAATCAAATCTTTATCCATAACCATCATCCCTTGTATAGTTTAGAAATTTTAACTTTTATATACCTCCCATTTAATTGAATAGTTAACTTGTTAACCTCCATAATTCACCAATATAACTTTGTTTACAATTTTTTTTGGCAACAATTCGATCATATTAATCGATTCATGCTTCAAAAACCTAGTTTTGCGAACATTATTATCGAACCTATGATTACACAGAGTCTGGTTTTACTATTTTCATCATTCTGCCAATTATATTGATAAGAGTGTGAATAAACATAGATGCCGAACCAACTAAAATAGACATATAAGGAAAAGCCATTGATATTTGTAAAACTGGAGTTTTCGTAGATTTTACTTGTCCAACTAAATCTATACTTTTAATCATTAAAATGTATAAGAAAACTAAAATAATCGTATCGATTACAATAATAATAAACTCTCGATATTTCACTGGTATTAAATCTCTAAATACTGTTATAGCTAGATGTTCATCCTTAGCTGAGGTTAAACTCGCACCTAAGAAAATTAACCATGTAAATAAATATCTCGCTAGTTCTTCTGCCCAAGGTATTGGGATATGGAGTACATATCGATAGAGTACTTGGATTATTACTAATAAAAGCATCACCATGAACATGAGCACTAATACTTTTGATGTGATATATTCAATACCTTTCTTAATAGCATTTAAATATTTCATTCATTACCCACCCTTCCAAATTGTAAGAAATAAACATCTACATTATCCTATATTGAATAATCTAGGTAACCACAACGTTAGTTCAGGAATATAAGTAATTATGAGCAGGACGATAACTGCAATAATTATTTGCGGGTATATTCGTTTCATAATTCCTCCGATACTTGTGTTGGCAACAGCTGTCATTACAAATAGCGATAAACCAAGTGGCGGAGTTACCATACCAATTGTAAGTGCAAATAACATGACGATTCCAAAATGTAAAGGGTCTACCCCTAAACTAATAATGATAGGGAAAAGTATCGGTGTTAACATGATGATTGCAACCGCGATTTCCATAAATAAACCAACTATTAAAAATAGAACAATAATTAACAACAAAATTATATGAGGATTTTCCGATAAATTTAACAGCCAATTTGCTATTAATTGTGGAATTTGATTAATAGTAATCGTCCATCCTAAAACATTTGACGTACCTAAAATGATGTTAATAGCACCAGTTAGGATTCCTGCCTTTAAAAACATATTTGGTAAATCTTTCATTCTTAATGTTTTCATATAAAACATTCCAACTAGTATTCCATATAGACAAGCGATAGCTGCTGATTCAGTAGCTGTAAAAACTCCACTTAAAATACCACCTATAATTATTAAAGGCATTAAAATAGCTGGGATAGAATTTTTCAGTATCGTAACAACTTCTAGTTTGTTATATCTAGTATTATCAATAGGGAAGTTTCTTCTTTTACCAATAAAAAAAATGTACAACCCTAATCCCAATGCAAATAAAATTCCTGGAACATACCCCGCGATGAAAAGAGCTCCAATTGACAATTGAGCCGAAACACCGAGTATAACTGCTGAAGTACTAGGAGGAATGATAGGCCCTAGAATAGAAGCAGAAGCCGTTAAAGCAGCTGATGTGTCCTTATCGTATCCCTCTTTTTCCATTGCCGGAACCATAATTGAACCGATCGCCGCTGCTGTAGCAGAAGCAGATCCAGAAATACTAGCAAATATAGCGGATGAGGCTATGTTTGTATAGGCTAGTCCACCACGAAAACGACCAATTAACATTTTACATAAATCAATAATCCCTTTTGTAATACCACTATGATTCATTATTTCACTAGCTAAAATAAAAAGTGGTAAAGCCATTAAAGGAAAACTATCGAGCGATGTCCACATTTTTTGAGGCAAAGCTGTTAAAGGAACTGTACCAATAGCAATGAGCGAAAGTAATCCAGTAATACCTAAAACATACGCTACAGGCATTCCAGCAAATAAAATAACAACAAAAAGTATTATTATTAAATAAGGATCCACTTATTTGCAACTCCTTCCTTTTTGGGTATTAGCAAACTTATCTTATAACAAAGATTTAATGACAAAATCCTTCGTTGCAATGAACGTCACATACCATGTTTTATACTTCTTTCTGTTTAGAAAACTAGGATTATCGCCAAATTTTAATGGTGAAAGTCTTAGTTGCATTTATGTAGTAAAAAAGTTTTTTCTTTCTTACCTCCTAAACAATTTTTTGGGGGAATTTAATCCCCCAAACTCTACCTTCCCTTTATTCGAATAAATCTCTACCAAGTTCTTCGGAAACAGCTTTAGCAAAATCTTCTCCAATTTCGCTATGAAACTGGTCGTAAACTGGTTTAGCTTTTTCTTTTAATTTTTCTAATTCGGTATCTGACAATTCGTTAACTACGACACCTTCATCTGCAATAAATTCTCTCATTTTATCTTCTTCTTCCCTGTTTAGTTCACGCTGGAATTTCGCAGCTTCGATAGCACTTTCTGTAATAATTTGTTGTTGTTCTTCTGTTAAGCTTTGGTAAAAGTCTTCATTTATAATTGTCATATCCAATAAAAAGAATATTCCAGGGGTTGTTAAATACGACTGTACTTCATAAAACTTTGAATGATACGTATTAGAATTAGAGTTTTCTTGCGCATCAATAACTCCAGATTGTAACGACGAATAAACTTCTGGGAATGGAATGGACGTTGGTGACATTCCGAGTGCTTCAAACCCTGCGATATGAACAGGAGTTTCTAAAGCCCTGATTTTAATTCCTTCTAAATCTTCGGCAGTTTTTATTTCTTTTTTACCTGTTGTAATATCTCTAAATCCTGCTTCGGGAAAAGATAATACTCGAATATTCGTCCCTTCAATCACATCGGATAATTGCTTACCAATTGATCCTTCAATAATTTTATCTACCTCTTCATAGCTATCGAAAATAAATGGTAAATCAAAAATTCTAAATTTCGGATCATAGTTCCCTAATATCATTGAACCATTTAATGCCATTTGGATTGTACCAGTGTCTACACTCTCAGCTAATTCACGGTCACCACCAAGAGTTCCCCCATGGTGCACTTCTACTACAATTTGTCCATTTGTTTTTTCCTCAACTAACTCTTTGAACTGCATATAAGATTGATGCATTGGATGAGTCTCAGCATTTGGATGTCCTAAAATGATTGTTTTTGCTTCTCCATCAGCATTAGATTGTTCATTTCCATCATTACTCGTTCCATTACTTTCATTTCCATCACCAGAACTACAGCCCATCACAAATAAAACAGCTAATAATAATACGGCACTTAATTTTAATAATGATTTCAATTTATACACCCCCAAATTATTTTAAAATAGAGATATTCTTCCTATTAATAATAGATTTCGTTACTTTTAAAATAAACCTTCTTTAATTCATCAAAAATTAATTCAGCCTGCTTATAGGATAAGTTTCTTTCTTCGAAAACTTTTGACATTACTCCTTTGACTTCTTCTAAAACCTCTTCTTCATCAAAGGTTTTAATTATCTTATCTTCCATCACAACTTCTCCATTAATAAGTACCGTTTTAACAGAAGATCCATTTTCACAAAATACTACTTGATTCACATAATTATTGTTAGGAATAAAACGATGATTTTCTGTTTCTAAGATAATAAGATCCGCTTTTTTATTCACCTCAATTGTGCCAAGCTCATCTTCTTTTAAAGCACATTCTGCACCACCAATCGTTGCCATTTTCAATGCATCCTGTGCACCAATCCACTTATCATAATGATGATCTTGCACCTTATGAATCAAGCCTGTTATTTTCATAAGTTCAAACATATTGAGAGAATCGTTGGAACTAGTATTATCAGTTCCTAGTCCAACAGAAATACCATTATCGAGAAAGCTTTTAATTGGAGCGATGCCACTGCCAAGTTTTAAGTTACTTGTCGGATTATGAAGTACTTTCGAGTTATGCTCTTTCATTAATTCAATATCATGATCCGAAACCCATACGGAATGAACTAAATTTAAATTAGGATAGAGTAAATGATGTTCATTCAAGTATTCAACCATCGTCATATTATAAAATTCTTTTGCTGTTACTTCTTGCACTTTCGTTTCTAATACATGAGAAATAACAGGTAAATTATACTTTTCTGACAAGTTTTTCAGACCTGCCATCAATTCTATAGAACAACGTTGTGGTCCAGACGGTGCTAAAGCATATGTTTGAACCGCACCTTGCTTATTGTATTTGTGAATATTCTGCTCCACATAAGCTAACATTTCATTTTCTGAAGCATAATTGATTGTTAACTTTTCTTTTAATTCTTCATTTAGATATTCATCTAAGAATGGAATTGTTTTATATAACGGCTTATTTATTAAATGAGAAGTAATTGCTGCACGTATTCCCGCTTTTTCATATCCTTTAAAAATCATATCAAGATTTTTTTCGTCTAAAGCGGGAAATTGTACGACGTCGTCTATTACAGATGTCGTACCAGTTCTAATCATTTCAATACTGCCAAGCAAAGTTCGTAAATATATTTCGTCAGGAGTATGATTGAAACCTGAAAAAATTGGTCTTAAATATAAAACCCATAATTCTAATGGAAGATTATCAAAACCACCTTTATTAAAATGATCACTTGAGTGAAGGTGAGCATTTACTAAACCTGGCATTACAATACAACTTTTTGCATCTATCACTTTATCAAATGCTTGATTGTGTATCTCATTTTTATCGAAAATGCCAGTAATAATATCATTTTCAATTACAATGTCTTTATCTTCGAAAATAATTTCATCTTGTTTATTTTGTTGGATTCTACCGTTTTTAATCATTATTTTCATTGAATACTGACACTCCTTATAACTCAGATTTTGTAACCGCTTTCTAAGAAAGCAATAAAAACCTCTTCGTACAAATAATTAACTGTAATTTTCTAACCAATGTTTTGCTATATCCAATCTTCGACCAATCCATACATCTTCTTTTTCTTTAGCGTAAATTAAAAATTCTTTTAAAGCAGAGATTCTCGATGGTTGTCCAATAATTCTCGGGTGAAGACCCACTGACATAATCTTCGGATGGGTTTCGCCTTCCTCTATTAAATAATCGAGAGTTCTTTTCAGAGAATCAAAAAAATCAGTAGGACCTCCATAACCTTGTGGACGTACGAATTTTCCATCATTTAACGTTTGAGAGTATGGAACGACTAGATGTTTTTTCCCCAATACATTCGTAAAATATGGGATTTCATCATTGTAGGCATCCGCATCATACAGAAACCCACCATGTTCTACTAATAATTCTCGTGTATGTACAGATGGACCATATCTACAATACCAACCTTTAGGAGCTTCTCCACATGTTTTCTCAATTGATTTAACAGCCCACTCAATTCTTTGCTTTTCTTGCTCTCTCGTCAAGTTCCAGACTTTTTCCCACCTCCAACCATGAGCACATACATCATGTCCAGCCTCTCGAATCCATGCTCCTACCTCCGGGTTTCTTTCTAGTGCTACTGCACATCCAAATACAGTTATAGGAATTTTCAACTCATCAAAAAGCCGTTGCAATCGCCATATCCCAACTCTACTACCATATTCAAAGACTGATTCAACCGCTAAATCTCGCATATTATTAGGCATCAACGGGTTAAACTCAACAAAAGTTTCGTTTTCCTGATCTCCTAACGGCTTCATTTGCTCGGAACCTTCTTCATAATTTACGACAATATTAATAACTGCTTTTGCATTTTTGGGCCATTTAGCTTGAACCCCATCTTTTCCATAACCGATATAATCTCTTTTAGGACCGGGAACATTCATATCTCTTAATACTTCCATCTAGACTTTCACCGCCTTTTATCATAAAATGATAATTAGTAATCACTAATTGATAATTATTCTATTATAATATTCAGAATATGTCAACGTATTTTTTAATAATTACTTTTTGAAAAACAAATCACCGATTTTTGATACGTTTGAATATTATTACATAAATAGATAGAATTTAATTAACTGACCTTATGAGGAGTGAAGGTATGAGCCAGATAAAAACATTAAATCGAGCATTAGACATTTTATTTATTTTAACGGAAGCAGAAGGGCCATTAACGGTAACAGAAATTGCTGAAAAAACAGCGGTTCCCGAAAGCACAACTTATCGACTAATTCAATCCCTTGAAAAAAAAGGCGTTATTCATAGGCATTCAGGACAAATTAGTTTAGGTATGCGTATATTAGATATGGCAAAAACAATTTATGAACAAATTGATCAAGATTTACTAACTCATGCTCAACCAATTATGGAAGAATTAACGAATAAAATTGATGAAACATCGATATTAGTCGTTAGAAGGGGCAATATTGGTGTAACGGTACACCATGTAGACGGTAGCCATCTTATTGGCTTTGTAGTAAGAAATGGTAGAACCCATCCATTACATTTAGGAGCCTCAGGTAAAGCCATTTTAGCATTTGAAACCCAAAAATATATTAATAGATTTATCACCGAAATCGATGTAAAGCACCATGAAAAGTTAATAAAAGATTTGGCTCAAATAAGAGATGATGGATATGTGAAGACGACTGGTGAGGTAGACTCGGATATTGTAGGTATTTCTGCACCTGTTTTTGATCGCATTAATAGGATTACCGCTAGCATTTCAATTGTTGGGCCAAAAGATCGATTTAATGAACAAGTTACAGAAAAAACAATGAATGCAGTAATTGGATCTGCTAAGAAGCTAACGCAGAAACTGTCGAATAAAGAATAAAAGGTTTCTATCATAAAACAAAGGGCTATCAAACAAGCCCCTAAAATAAAACAGGTAGAGAAAAATAAATAATATTCTCCACCTGTTTTAAGGAATCTAATAGTAACAAGCAAGTTTGAGGATAGTAAAGGTTTGTCATATTCCCATATTCTTAGAAAATAGAAAAGACCCTCCAGTTTTTAAAAGTCTCTTCGATAGAATTTTTCCGAATACAAACATAACTATCATTTTTAAGGTTTATGAGGTGTCAAATGCGGTATTTTCGGCTTTTTACAAAATTTTTGGGGAAACTTGGGTTGGTATATAAAAAATAACCTGATAGATATTCTCTACCAGGTTTGTTTTCTAAAAATATTAGTCCGTAAAGGAGATGGTTTCCTAAATAATTTGTTTTAAAAAATCTAAATTAGTTACTGATTTAATCATTGCCCGCAAATATGCTTCTCTATTCATTTTTTCAAATTCCCAATTTACACCTTTTGATAAAGCATATTCCCGAATAAATATGCGAACAACTCTTCCATTCCCCCCCTCGAAACGGATGAAGCATATTGAGTTCAGAATTAAAATATGCCAAACGAGTTGCTGCATATTCTAATGAATTCCATACAGCCTCCTTATTTAACTGACGAAATAACTCATATGAATAAATGTTTATAAACTGTGCTTGACAAAAGCGAGTACTGCCTTTCATCAATTAAACATCACGAAATTGACCAGCAAACGAATATATATCTTGAAAAAGATGATAATGTAACTTTTTAAAGCTTTTTTCATTAAAGGAATCGATACTATATTGTTCTCGTTCTAATTCAACCATGCTACTATTTTCCATCTTTTATGATTCAGCTCCAGCCCCGTCCTGAATTATTTCAATCAACCTTTTAGCTCCTGGTGACAATTGCCGTAAAGAGGCAGTGACCATTCCAATCGAACGATAATAATTCCCTTCAAGAGGAATGACCCGTATGTTCTCCGGTAAATTGTACAAAATTAACTCAGGAAGAATACTGATCCCAAGATTGTTTGCTACCATCGAAATGATGGCAAAGTCTTCGGCAATTTCATATCTGACTTTTGGTTTAATTTTATGTTTCTTTAACACCCGACGTACATCTTTATCAATCGTTGATTTAGGCATGATAAAGCTTTCCTCTTCAATTTGTTTCAAATAAATCAATTCTTGTTCTGCAAGTGGGTGCTCGTCCGACATGATGCAAAGTAACCTATCTTTTTTTAATGGGATCGCTTCATGTGACTTTGAGATCGGCAGTGGCAAAAATCCAAAATCAATTGTGCCGTCAGCAAGCCATCGCTCTATTTTATCGTAGTTTCCTTCGAACAATTTCAATTCAATATTAGGATAATCCTCATCAAAACGATTGATGATTTGCGGCAACCATTGAATGGAGACACTTGGAAAAGTTCCAATACGTACAATTCCGATTTCTAAGCCATTAATTTTACTCACTTTTTGCATTAGTTTTTCATTTAAATTTAAAATTTCTTTTATGTAGACCAAAACATTTTCCCCGTTGCTCGTTAATTTAATGCCTAATCTCCCACGAGTCAACAGTTCAAAGCCGAATTCAGACTCTAAACTCGCAAGCGCATGGCTCACGGCCGATTGACTGAGTCCGATTTCCTGTGCTGCTTTTGATAAGTTTCCTGCTTCCACAACCGTTCTAAAAATTTCATACTTATTTAACGGCATTTTTAGCCCTCCAACTATTAATTATATTCATACTTCATATTATAAATATTCATTTGACTTATACAAGCATTATTCTTTATAATATACCTAATATCTTAGTGAATTAGTAGGAATTATCAGATTAGAAAGTGAGTGATCGATTTGAGCATCGCACATCATGTCATTCCACCTTATTCCATGGAAGTAATGACCGCTAAATTATTTAATGAATTAGAAGCAGAAGTTGTCGCTAACTATAAAGAAAAAGGAAAAGAACTTTTGCAACAAGGTGTCAAGAACTTCGGCTACAAGGACGCAGAAGACATCGCCATCCAAGCAACCAAGGAAGGCGAGAATCATAAATTATTTGATTATATCCCGAAAAATCATCAACAGAAAAATAATTTTGAAGGACTTACCTCTTTCGCCTTATTCGCCAAACTGTTTGCCCAAATCACGAAAATTTTTATGGACACATACGGCGATGAAGGGGAAAAAGTAATGGAGAAGGCCGTTTGGAATTTTGGTAAAAAACGTGGCGAAGGGATCAAACAACGCGCACGCGTTCAAGGTAAAAACAATACAATCGACCAATATTTAGAAAACTACGATATGGGAAGAAGCGACTTATTCGAATACGAAACGATCCACCGACCAGAAGAAATCGAGCAAACATTCACCATTTGCCCGTTTGGCCAGCAATGGGCTGATGATAATATGCATAAATACGGCATCGTTTATTGCCGAATGATTGACCCTTCCATCGCCAAAGGATTTAACGAGAAATTTAACGTCGTACACGATCAATACGTCTTGAAAGAAGGCCAATGTCACTTTCGTTTTCAATTAAAAGAGGAAGAAAACGATAAATAATTTTTACCTAGTGGTTAGTGGTACAAGCCCTAACCATGATTTATCTATTAAAACCAACTAATCAGATTTGACTAATGTTTTATAAAAGGGGATAGTTAAACGATGAACTTTACAGGCTCTACAATTGTTTTTGTAGAAATCATACTGTACCTGCTTCTCATGCTCGGAGTAGGTATCTATTTCAGTAGAAAAAAATTGGATCATGCCGACTTCTTTCTTGGAGGGAATAAACTTCCCGGATGGGCACTTGCATTTTCAGAAAGAGCAACAGGTGAATCAGCCTATATGTTTCTTGGTGCAGTCGGTTTTATTTATGTAACAGGATTATCAGGAATTTGGATTTTATCTGGGATGTTTTTTGGAATTATTGCATCATGGTTTTTCTTAGCAAAACGATTTATGAAAGAAACAAAAAAACATCAAGTTTATACGTTAACAGATTATATTGCCGTAAAATTTCCGAACCACAGTAATATTATTCGATGGTTATCCGCAATAATTATGGTTACTTTCTTTACTTGTTATTTAGCAGCACAATTTTCAGGTGTCGGAAAAACGCTCTATTCCTTTTCAGGACTTGATATTACGATTGGTACCACCGCTATCGCCCTAATCATTATTGCCTATGCATGCATGGGAGGATTCATGTCAGTTGTTTGGACGGATACAATCCAGAGTTTCCTCATGGTTGCCGCTTTTATTATCGTTCCTATTGCTGGATATTTTGAAATCCAACAAGCTGATTTATCGATTTCATCCTCCTTAAGTTCAATGGGAAATGGTACGGACAGCTGGATAGGTGGTCTTACTGGCTTAGCACTTGGCGCAATGCTGTTCACTAATATTTCTTGGTTTTTTGGATGGCTAGGTGGGCAACCACAATTAAGTTCCAGATTCATGGCCTTAAAAGATGAGAAAGATTTAAGAACCGGGCAAATTGTCGCAGTTGTGTGGACACTCATTGTTTATGTCGGAGCATTTTTATCAGCCATTTTTGCCTCTGTTATTTATCAGCAAGGAACGATTGAAGATGCGGAAATGATCTTACCACATATGGTGTTTGACCTCTTACCACCATGGATTGCCGGCATCATTCTTGCCGGAATTTTAGCTGCGATCATGTCTACAGCTTCTTCTCAGTTGCTTGTGATCACCACCTCTGTGAGTGAAGATATTGTTCATAAAGCAATGGGGATGGAAATAACAAGTCGTACACTTGTAAAAATATCTCGTATCATTACGATATTAGCAGGCCTAATCGGGATTGTCGTATCACTCGCTTCCGGCTCGATTATTTACAGCATGGTAAGTTTCGCTTGGGCAGGAGTCGGAAATACATTTTCAGTCGTCATTTTACTTATCTTCTTTTGGAAAAAAACATCTGGCACCGGAATTGTCGCAACAATAATAACTGGATTTTTCAGCGCAATTTTATGGTCCATTTCGCCATTAGAAGCAATCATATCTGCAAAAGCTGCAACTTTCTTCATTTGTTTAATCGTCGGGATAGTAGTAAGTCTTTTATATCCAGAGAAAAAGGTACATTCAGCAAATACCGCTTTTTTAGTAAAATAGAAATGGATAAACACCTTCCGGATATCTGGAAAGGTGTTTTTTCATAGAAAATGATTGGATAATTCCTTCTATGTTTGCACTCCAATCTGGATTTTATCCAGCCACTAAGCATGTTCTATTCACCACTTTGCCATTGGACAAAAAACCGTACCTAAAAATAATGACCTTTCTTAGCAGGTGATCGAACCAATTTATATAATTCGTCCAGCGCATGGTCACAACTCTTTTCTTGATACATTCGTTCCCATAATTTCAAATCCTCCCTCCGTAACAAATCAAGTTCACGCATGAAAGAATAGACATCATACTCGATCTCTAACTGTTTCCTCCGATGAGTTAAAACACCACTGCTCCACTCCGATGTAAGCCTTTTTGGCACTCGCTTCTCAATCATATTTGCAAACATTAATTCCGCGTAAATCCAAGGGGAACGTGTGACAGCATCTTTGACTGAATTCAATGAATTCACAAACATAAAACATTCCGTTTGATTAATCACTTTTACAAGCGCCATTGCTAACATGATATACACATGACTCGTTGAAAAATTCCGCCGCCTATAATCATACGCAATCCGCTCACGATCTAAACTATATCGCTCATCTATCACTGATAACAGTTCATCCGCACTCTCCCATACAGCGGAATCAACAAAGACAGAAACCCCAAGTTTTTCCTGCATCCAGCCGACAAATGCTTCAACCTCATCCAAATCTTCATGGGAATGGGAAATAAACACATCGTACGCCGACACAGGAAACCAGTCTTTTTCTAGCGCGTCCCCAATCAACGCTCCTGTGTCAGGATTGATATAGTTATCCAAACACCTTTTGGCGGCCGCCCCCTGCTGACCAATGATTTCCTGACCCAAACTTTGATATGAAATAACCCCAAACCCATGCGTCAACTCAACTTTAAATCCTTTATACATCGTGATCCCTCCTTCATTAAAACAACAAGCACGCACTTCTAGTACGGATAAATTCGAATTCTTACGGTTAAACCGGATAACCATCAAAAAAACTATTTCTCCAACTCTTTCAATCTAAAAAAATTAATCTCCTTCCGCAACTCCTCATGGATAACTATCCTAACTTTTGCAGGAGTTTTATAATCCACTCTACTCATTTCAAACGTCCAAATCATTATTTCTACCAATTCCTGTGGCGTCCCATAAAAATTTCTGTAACGAGTGATCCCCGTTCCAAATAACGGTACAACAACTGTCTGCCCTTGCCGATATCGATCGGCCTCTTCCCAAAACGTAAGTAAGCATTGTACATATTCCGTTAAACTCACCCCCGCCTCTCCTCGATCATTCATCTTAGAAAAAGCTACCAAAAAATAATCGCCATCCTTAAATACACTCCCCAACCGATAATAAACTCGCTTCCCTCCCTCCACCCACCTCTCGCGCGAACCAACAACATTCCCATGCAACCCCTCATCCGCAGCCATCCGTCCGTCCAACTTTTCTAAAGATAGCCCATCCGGATACTTCCCTAAAAGATATTTACCATGTAGTGAATAACGAGAAACAACCTTCCCATCCACCAACGTGTCAAAAAATTCATTGAACGGAATGGCCTTGAAATCACTCATCGGCTGTGTAAATATATCTCCGACCATCACTTTCACAACCGATTGATTAATCGTTAATCGCACAGAACGAGCATACACTTTCCGCACAAAAAAATTCACCACCCATAAGAACGACACCAATAGCACAATCACAAACAAAGTGACCTTATGCTCCCGGACAAAACCCACTCCATCCAAAAATGTCAATGCAATAGTTGCTAGGGAAAATAGACAACCCGGTAAAAGGAACGCTTCTTTCCAAAATCGTTTACTAACGACAAGTTCCCGTACTTTTTTCATCAGCCGCTCTCCCCTTTCCCCTATAAAGTGAAACAACAAGTCGAAAAACCAACGTGAAAAATAAAATACTTTTATTAGAGACATTGGCCATGCCTTTAAAACGAATGCCTAGTTGCACTTATGCAGGAGAAAAAATTTTATTTTTTTCTATCTGTCAAAAAATTTTCTCCAAAATCTTTCCTTTTTCTCACCGTAGATCACCTTAGTAAGTAAAAGGAGGAGATGTAAAATGAAAGTTTCTATTGATTACAAGGATTCAAATATTATTTCCATACTCGACACTTTAACAATGATGCCTAATAATCTTGATCTCATTAAGGCACGGGACGTATGGGATATCTCGAAACAAGGAGAAGGAAATGTCGTTGCAGTTTTGGATACAGGAGTGGACACAGACCACCAAAGTTTAGCCCGAAATATAATTGGAGGGTGTAACTTTTCGGACGACGATCAAGGTGACCCAACCATATTTGAAGATTATGAAGGGCACGGCACACATGTGGCGGGAATTATCGCTGCATATCAGGACAATGGAAGGGGAATTTTTGGTGTTGCACCAAAAAGTAAATTGCTTATATTAAAAGTAATGAACCGAAATGGCGTTGGCACTATCAACTCTATTATTCAGGCAATCGACTACGCAATGAATTGGGTGGGACCAAATGGGGAAAAGGTAAAGATCATCAATATGTCGCTCGGTGGACCGTCACCAAACGAAACATTACACAGAGCAATCAAAGCAGCTAGACAAAAAGGGATCACAATCGTTGCTGCTGCAGGTAATTCCGGAGATGGAGATCCTAATTCTTTTGAACGATCCTACCCTGGGTTCTATCAAGAAGTAATCCAAGTCGGCTCCGTTAACCAAAATCTTGAACCATCGTTTTTTTCAAACAACAATGTAAATATCGACTTTGTTGCTCCGGGTGAAAATATTTATTCCACTCATTTAGATAATAAATTTGTAAAACTTACAGGTACTTCCATGGCTGCCCCATATGTTGCAGGCTCTGTTGCGCTCATCTTGAACATGATGGACCGATCAAAATCCGTCATGGTTCCCTACATGGTTTATCACTATTTACTTACACATGCAAAAAAGCTGAACTACTCCATTCATTCAGTTGGAAATGGCTTCATACAATTAACATCAGAAAAAAAGCTTATCCTTGGGACCTTAGTTACACCAAAAAAACTCAAAGTCCTGTAAAAGTTGTCTTAAAAAGTTGATAAATACATCCCTAAACTCACTCTATTATAATAACGGTTTTCATAAAGTGGTTATCTAGAAATGGCGCCTTTCTAGATGAATCAACTTAGCACTAACTAAAAAGATAAATAGATGTTTAAATGTAAAATAAACGGGTAAATAACCAGTAAATGTAAAAAATATTATGAATATTTGGAACTAGTAAAAATATCTTTATCTACTCAATAATTCGACCCGGATGGAGACAAGAATCATAACGAAAAAATACTTTTCTCTGAAATCGGGTTATTTTTATCCGCAAAAATGCCGTCCTTTATGAGAATCTGACAGTCTTTGCTAGAACATCTTATGAGTGAGGGGGGAAAAAATGGTGACACATCAAGAAAAGCTAAAAAAATTTTATCTGGAAAACGATGCCTTGATGCAAAATGAAGTGATTCAAAGTTTCCTAAAATCGGCCAAGAATGAACAGTTGTTAGCACAGGTTCTCATGGATCCCTCCGATAAAAATACAAAAGAATTAGACAAACAATTTAAAGAGTATTATTTAAAAATCAAAATCATAAAATATATTAGTAGTTTAATATACTTTTACACGATCGACTTTGACAAGAAAAATAATCGAAGAAACAGTCGATTTACGCTAATACTAGACGCACCCAAACAACAAAACGATAATGATAACCCAGTAAACGTCATCGATGTCCAACCTTCCAAACATACTACCGAAACAGCCTACTTCGAAAACATGCAAACCTTTCAAGAACTTATCGAAAGTACTAGGCTGTATAATGCCTACCAAAAGCTGACAAGCAAGCAGAAAGAAGTATTGAACCTCATTTATATCCAAGAATTTACGATGAAGGAAATCGCACGATTATATGAAGATACACCACAAAATATCTCCAATATCCATAAACGAGCTTTAAAAAAGATAAAGGAATCTTTTGAGGAAGATCGGGGGTGAACGTTGTGGAAATGATTTATAGTACAACCAACTTGAAAAATGTATATGATGATAAAAATTGGGAAGATATTTTGAATGACTTTCAAGTGAAAATAAACTATAACCTGCAAAAGGTTCCTGCAAACGATCGCGATGACTTAGAACAAGAAATCAAGCTAAAAATAATCGAAAAAGTAAACAACCTTTTAGTAAAGAATAACACACCTGGCTTTTGGGAGTTCCTATCCATCCAGACTAAAAAGGATCAAGGTTCTTACTCGATTCATTAAAAAGTTCAATGAGGCTGGGGCAAAAGTGTTTTCACCAAAGAAAAACCTGAACAATGGTAGCTGCATATAACCCGCTCTGGAAATATACTACGCTTTCCGCGGGCGGCTGGTGAGCCTCCTCGTGCTAGTGCACTGTGGGGGCTCACCGATGCCTTTCCTCCCGCGACGCACAGGACGTGCTAGTGTCGGGCGTTGGTCACAAACGCTTTTCGATGGGACGAACGAAGTGCAGTCCCAGGACGTGACCACTTTTAGCCGACCAGGAGTCTACGTATATTTCCTCCGCTAAGGTAATACATTGTTCGTCTTTAGATTTGGTCGTTTTAGTTATGTCCCAGCCCCTTTCTAGCTGCGAAAAGTCACCCAAAAATTCTCACTACCTCCAAGCATTGTATTGCAATCGACTTATAGGGAAAGCAATTTTATACTCAGATATTAAAATATGCTTAACGAGCTCTGCTACTTATATCTCACTTCTATAATACTCTATGTGGTATAAGCATTAATGACAATTGTGGAAACAAAATAACTATTAGCAGTACGATAAGCATGATAATGATAAAAGGTAGTACAGATTTAATGACTTCTTCTAATGGTTCTCTAGTGATTCCTGCTACGGCAAATAAATTTAAACCAACTGGAGGTGTAATCATCCCAATCTCTAAATTAATTGCCATCACAATAGCAAAATAGTATAAATTTATATCCATAGCCGTTAATACTGGTAAAAGTATTGGAGTAATAATTAATATGACCGACAATCCATCTAAAAATGTCCCTAAAATTAATAACAATAAGCTGACAAGTAATAAAAATCCAAGTGGATTTAGATATAATTCTGATATCCAAAGTGATACTTGTTGAGGAACCTGATTTAATGTTAAATACATTGAAAAAATAGAAGCAGCTGCAATAATTAAATAAACCATTGATGAAGTATAAACTAAATCCCTAAAAATTTTATGGATGTCTTTTATCTTAATTTCTTTATATACAAAGACACCTATCATGAAAGCGTAAAAAGCTGCAATTACTGATGTTTCTGTTGGAGTTGCAATCCCTCCATATATACAATAAAAAATAATTACCGGAAGTAACAATCCCCAAATCGCTTTTAACGTTTTCTGTTTACGTTCTTGCCAACTTGCTGCTGGTAATCTGCCAAACCTATTTTTCCTAGCATAAATAACTGCAGAGACTAGTAATGCAAACCCAAATAACAACCCGGGTATAAGTGAAGCAATAAAAAGGTCCCCTACTGAAGTATTAGTAATTGTCCCATAAACAATTAGACCAATACTTGGAGGTATTAGAGATCCTAAAGTTCCCGAGGTAGCTACTAACCCCATTGAATATTTTTTATCATAACCAGCCTGTATCATTCCAGGGATCATTATTGTCCCAATTGCAACTACTGTAGCAATGCTCGAACCAGAAATAGAGGCAAAAACCATACAAGTTAACACCGTAACAATCGCCATACCACCTGGAATATGACCAATCCATGCTTTTAAACAGTCTAAAATATACCTAGATATACCACCTGTTAGCATTAATACACCGGTTAGGATAAACCCAGGTATAGCCATTAAAGAACTACTATTTATTCCAAAAAACAACTTTTCTATTAATGTTACTACGTTAAAATCTTGGTATAATAACATAATCAAAGATGATAAAGCCAAAGAAAATGCAATAGGTACCCTTATGATACAAAGGAAGATAAATATAGCAAAAAGAAAAAAAGTCATAATATCACCACACTTTAATTAGTTTCAATCTAAATTTTTATAGCCAATAATCTTTCCCAAAGTCCTGATTGCCATAAAAAATCCCGACAAGGGCAAGATTGCGTATACGATAAATAATTGAATGCCAATATTGGAGTACTCACCTGTTAGATACTTGTCTTTAACTAAGATTGCGCCATAAATAACCATAAATACTAAAAATAACAACACAAAAATATTTGATAATATGTTAATCATATTCTTTATCGTTCCGGAGAAAACTTGATATACTACGTCAACCTTTATGTGTTGGTTATCCCTTATCGCAACTGCTGAACCTAATAATACTCCCCAGATAATAAAATATCTTGCAGCCTCATCTTGCCAAGTCGTGGATAAACCTAAAAAGTAACGCATAATTACTTGTAGAAATAAAATAGTCAAACCTACAATAATAAAACCACCTGATATATAATCTTCTAATTTAATAAATAGATTGTTTAGCCTTTTCATTTTTTCACCTACTTATATTAAAAAAATCTAATTTTATAGGTAAAAGTCAAGCATAACATCATTTACCTCCCACTATGCTTGACTTCTATCCATGCACATTATTTCCCGAAATTTAAAGCAGCATCAAAAATATCTGCACCAATAGACTCTCTATATTGATCATATAAAGGGTTCATTGCTTCCTTAAATGCTTCCAGCTCCTCAGTACTTAATGTTGTTATTTCAATCCCTGAATCCTCTAATGTTTGTAAATCTCGTGCTTCTATATCACTTACAACACTAGCAATCTCCTCTTCCACTTCATCGATAATTGTTTCTAACTCTACTTTAATATCTTCTGGTAACCCATCCCAAAACTCTTTATTTGTAATAAACGGATAGCTTCCTGGAGCATGATTTGTCACTGTTAAATAATCTTGTACTTCAAATAAATTTGCTGTTGCTATTTCTGTAAATGAATTTTCTTGCCCGTCTATTGTACCTTGTTGTAAAGCCATATATAATTCACTATAAGGTAACACAACTGCGCTAGCTCCTAACATTGTATATTGCTCTTCAAGTAAGCCACCTGCCATCACTCGCATTTTTAAGCCTTCTAAATCTTTTGGACTGTTTACTGGTCGTTTTGAGTTTGTAATTTGTTTAAAGTTACCGAACCAAGTGCTTAAAATTTTTAAATTATTTTTCTCAATTTTACTTCTTAATAAAAGCCCTTCTTCACTTTTGTCAAAATTTCTTAGTTGCTCCGTACTTTCAAATAAAAATGGCATATTGTAAAGTTGGTATGCTGGATCCATTCCAACTAAAGCTGCTGTAGGACCTGATAACATTTGAATATTTCCTGCTTGTAATGCCTCTAACCCTTCATCGATATCAAATAAAGAGGAGTTAGGATACACTTCTACTTCTACAGATTCTCCAAGACGCTCTTCAACAAGTTCTTTAAATAAATCTGCTCCTATTCCTTGTGGGTGATCCTCAGATGCTTCATGTACTAATTTAATCGTAATAGCATCATTTCCTTTTCTATCTTGTTCCCCAGTTTTATTACCATTTGATGAACATGCAATTAATAACATACTAATAGTTGTGAATATAAATAATATTTTTTTCATAATACTATCTCCTTTTTCATATCTTTGTTACCTATTCGACTAATTTAAAGCGCTTTCAAATCTGGTATAAGATTTTTATTCATTAAAAATTGATGGTAGTCTAGGTAAATCAAGAATATTTATTAATCCAGCTTGCGACTCTATAATTAACGGAATCATGTTGATAATCATTGCAACTGTTCCAATGCCACCCGGTATTTCTGGTTCTATCTTTACCTTAATATTTGGTACACCCTGTATTTCAACTTCATCCTTCGTTTCAGGATAATTATTGGCACAAACCTGTTGTGGATGTTCGAATGTTATTACTTTATTATTTTTAAAATGGGCAACAGCTTTATGATTACATCCAATAACATTTCCTTTATCTATTATTTCACCTTGAACAGTAACTTTTTCATTTGTAATGATTGGTTCTTTTTCTTCCTTTAAACGAATGAGTTCCCATTTAAATGCTTTTGCAATTAGATGAATAGACTGTGCAAATCCCACATGACCTACAACTTTTTTACTGCGAACATCTTCTTCAAATTCCTTTACGGATAATCCTACACCTTGGCTTCTCAAAACAGTTGTGCCAAATTCAGAAAGATCATTTACTCTTGTAGCTTTAATTTCATTAATATTTAAACATGTATTTGATAGTACAATGATAAATAAGTCTAGGATAAAGCCTGGATTTATGCCTGTACCTAATATAGTAATATTTTTATTTAGTGCTAATTTATTTAATTTATCAGCAATCTCTTTATTAGTTGCCTCTGGGTAAGACATTTCCTCGGCAATTGTCAGGATATTCACTTCTTTATTTGCCAATTCCACTAAGAGTGGTTCTATTTGGATTAAAAATGAAGCTGAAGTGACAATTGCTAACTCAACATCTTTCCACTCAATATCTTCTAGTGAATTGTAAATAGGTATTTGTTTATTATCCTTAATATAATCATTAGTAAACTTACCCTTATACATAGGATTAGTATCAATAACTGCCTTCACATGGACAGTTTCTTTTTTATTTAATTCTTCTATTGTTTTTGTCCCCATTGCTCCAAAACCAACAACAACTATATTTGTCATTTTCTCCCCCTAAAAATCAGCCGGATTTATTACGGAAATTATTATAGCTTCACCCTTACCTGAATTAACTACATTATGTGGCGTATTTTCAGGATAATAAATGCTATCTCCTTCTTCTAACTTATATACTTCATTATTAATCGTAAATTCAACTTGTCCTTTATTAATAAAACAACATTCTTGACCTTTATGTCCAATCGGATTTTCTCCAAGTCTTCCTCCTTCTTCAATACGAGTGAGTAATAATTGAAATTCACTAACAGATGAAGGCGACAACATTTCATATGTGAAATTAGAATTTGGTAACATTATTTTTTTTCTTTCTTTACGTCTTATTACTGTACTTCCTTTTTCTATTTCATCATTAAAAAAACTAGTCATCGGTATATCGAAAACGTTTGCTATGTTTTTCAGCATTGTAATGGAAGGGCTTGAAATATTTCTTTCTACCTGACTGATATGACTATTACTTATACCAAGTTTTTCAGCTAATTCTTTAATTGACATATTTTTTTCTTCTCGGATATATCTTATTTTCTTACCTAAATCCATTTTTATCTTACCCCTTCAATAATAATTAGTATAACTTTATCACAACAAGGGGTTAACTGTCAATGAATTTATTAACTAAAAGTTAATTGAAATGTGATTTACATACATATTTTCAGAGCCATATAAGCATAAAATCTCGCTGCCTTTATTACTTCAGAAACAGGAATTTGTTCATCATTTGCATGAGCATATTTAATATCCCCTGGGCCACAAACAACACTCGTAATCCCAGCAGTACTTAACTGAGCCGCATCCGACCAACCTTGGAAAACCCCTAAATCAGAGTCCACATTAAAAAGTTTCTGCATACCATTTTGTAAATCTTTAACAAAAACATGTTCACTCGGTGTGCTAAGTGGAACATGAACTCCTGTCGCTTCAGACATTCTTCTAACATCTGCTTTAAATGTTGGATCTTTTTTATGAAGTTCATTAATTATTTTTTCAAAGTCTTGCTTCATGGATTGAGTTGATTCACTCGGTACCCATCTACGATCAATACTTATTTTACATGTGTTCGGTATGACATTAGGATCAACACCACCTTGAATCACTCCTATATTTAATGTCGGTTCACCTAGAAGCGGATCTTTTTTCTTTTTTAGGTCGTTAATTAACTCTTTTTCAATCAGATGAATTAATTTTGTAGCTTGACTTATCGCATTTACTCCTTTTTCTGGAGTACTTCCGTGAGAAGATTGACCATGTACTGTAATTTCAATCCATTCCATCCCCTTATGCCCTATCATAATTTGCAGGTTAGTAGGTTCGCCTACTATCGCATAATCAGCAAGTGGATATTTTTGATCTACTATTCTTTTCGCACCAATACACCTTTGTTCTTCATCAATAACACCCGTGAAAAGTAATTTTCCACGTAATGAAATATTTGCTCTTTTTATTGCTACAACCGCTATCATCATTGCAGCAATAGCTCCCTTCATATCAACAGCACCTCTTCCATAGACTAACCCTCCATGGATTGTCGGATTAAAAGGGTCTGTCATATTATAAGAGGGAACTGTATCCGTATGACCATTTAACATTAGGTTTTTCCCTTTAGCCCCCTTTCCCAATGTAGCGTAAATATTAGGTCTTGAATCAGTGACAAAGTCAAGTTCTGAATCTATACAATCTGCTCGGAAAAATGAATCAATAAACTTACATATTGTTAATTCATCCGTATCACTTTCTTTGTGACTTTCAATTCTGATTAAGTCTAACAATAAATCACTAACTTCTTTTTCACTTATTTCTTGATCTACTGTCTTAAATGCTTGATCAACTTTTATTGTCACTTTAAACTACTCCTTTTCTTTGTACTAAGTTTAAAAAAGATTTTATAAAAAGCCTCGGATCAAAGTATGTGTTTACTCCGTTTGAACCTTAGTCTTAGTTATATTGTAGAGGACGTGCTAGCACGGTTATTGCAAAAAACGTAGCTAAAATAAAAATGTTTTAACTCTATCAATAGACCATTTAGTTTCATCTGATAAAAATTTTATTTCACTGTCTGTTAATTCTACCTTGTCCATTTTATTGTTAACTTTAAAATTAATAAATGAGCCTCTTAAATAATCCAAATCCACATCCTTAATACTAAGTTGTGATATATTTTCAGGGATGATGATATTTTCACCCGGAATATTATTTTCTGGATTACCTCTCATTATTTTAACGCCATTTTCTTTAGCAAAAGTTAATTGTGCTGTAGGATGCTTTCCTGCACCTGTATATTCTGTTTCTTGAACAACAATTATTTGATCTGATCTCATTTCTTTCGCAAGTGAAATAGCTGCAGTCAACGATGTATTTCCCGCTGGTCCTCTTTCCATTCCTTCCAATTGAGCAAGCATTTCTGTTGTATAGAACACTTCACCTTGTGATATTAAAACATATCTATCAAGATATCTTAGTGGTCTAGCAGCACTAAAAGGGACATCTACACGATCAGGATTAATTGAAAAAGGTATTCCAAATCCCGTATGACCTGTAGTAAATGATTTTCGATTAAAATCTTGATCACTTGCCATATGGAGCCCTTTTAAATCAACACTTGCCCCGATAACTTGCGTATTACTTGCCCCGGCTTTTATTAACCCTCTTGCTGTTCCCGTTACATTTCCACCACCTGCATTTGTAACAATGACTGCATCTGGAAACTGATTAAATCTAGTTTGACATTCTTCCGCTATTTCATAGCCTAATGTTTCAACACCCGCTATAGATAATGGTGAGTACAATGATGCATTAAAATACCCAGTTTCTTTTAGCGTACTAAGAAAAGTAAAGAACAATTCAGGACCAACTGTTAATTGAATAACTTCTGCACCATAAGAAGCACAAGCTCGACTTTTCTCTAAAATTTCGGGTTGACCTACTTTATTACTATCAAATACTTCTTGGATAATAATCGCTTTCAATCCGTGCATTGCTGCTTGTGATGCTACCGCTGCTCCAAAATTTCCACTCGTAGCACATACAACACCTTCGTATCCTTTCTCTTTCGCTTGATGAATGGACAAAGAAGCCCTTCTATCTTTAAAACTACCTGAGGGATTACAAGCTTCATCTTTAATAAAGATTTTAGCTCCATAACCCTTTTTTGATATTTTAGAAATAAGTTTATTTATATTTTTCATTTCGACTAGTGGAGTATTACCCACCTTATTTGAATTTTGAATATCCCTAATTTTATCAATCGAATAAGAATAGTGATTCATCATTTGATCATAGTTAAATCCAATTTGATCAAATTTATACTTCAAAAAGTCAATTCCTAAAGAACTTTTAATAATTTCATTTTTTTCTTGTATGATTGCTTGATACAAATTAGTCGTTATGGGAATCCCCTCCAGTCTCTTCATGAAGTATAGCGTTTAACTCTCGTCCAATCGTTAACAACTCTTGGATAGGCTGTCCATAATGATGCGTAAATTTTGGTTTTCTATTGACTAAAGTTCCAATATGCCGACGCCCTATAACCGATATAATGGAGGCTTCATCTCCTACATTTGAACTCTTTTCTAAAAAACCTTGAACATATGAAATTAACGGCACAATTTTTGTATCTTCCGGCAATTTCGCAACTCTCTCATCTGCCTCAAGAATTACCTTTTCGATTTCTACCCAATCACCTTTTATCGCCTTCATAAAATCCTCCTTTCTAAAAGTCAATCTCTAAAGTTGTTGGAAAATGAAATAAATAACTAACATCCCACCCTAAAAAGGATTATTTCAGATGGAATTTATTCCCTACTGAACCTATTCCACATTTTTCGTAATTAATCGACATTTTCTGACATCTACACAGTAAGGATTTTTATTTCGCGCAAGAAATAATCTTATAGTTATTTTATTCACTTTTAATTAATTTATCAAAGATTATTTTAACTGTCAATGTATTATTTAATTATAAGTTAATTTTCACTTTATTAAGGATATGGTCAGGGGTTTAAAATTTGCTTAGATATCAAGCCTCAACAGTTTTATATAAAATGAACAAAATAAAAAAGACCTTTACATTGATGAAAACCTCATCTATCGAAACCACTTCTCGTCAATTGTTAAAGAACTTTTTCTATAAATGTAAAATACCCTTGCATTGAAATTTAATTGCAAAGGTATTTTAATTTTTTTGCCCTCTTCTCCCCTACACCATCTCCTCCAACTTCCTCCTCACCTCTTCATTCCCTAATTTCCGTCTCACTTCCCGACCCCAGCTTTTCACTGCGTCTGCCGATACATTTTCTAGTTCCATAATTTCCTTTATCGACAAATCTGCAATAATAAAATATTGCACCCATTTCCACTGATTTTCAGTCAGCCTTCCACGAACTTCTTCCCAAAATGCCTTATCCTCAAGTACTATGCCAGTGATAGTAGCAACTGGCACCCCAGATCCACGATGACGATTTCCTTCATCTATTCGTGTCAACACTTCCCGCGCAGCTTTACCATCCAACTCCGCCTCACGCATTTTTTTCCGCAATAAATCCATTAATCTATATCTGATCTGATAATTAAGAAATGTTCCAAATTCTCCCTGACTAGGCTTATATCCTTGATACGCCTTCCACAATGCGAATATTCCTTCAGCATAAAATTCGTCATACCAGTCACCCGTTATTCCAAGTCGATGTATTTGAAAATGAATCCGGTCTTCATTCGCTTTAAAAAAAGCTTCAAAACCCCTGTCCATCCATGTTCCTCCTACTGATGTATTACCGCTCGAGCAAGTAACACTATCATAAGAAGGATTGTAACAACTTGCACATCAACGAATCTTATATATCTTGCTTTAAAAGATTCATTTCCTAAAGAAAAATAACACGTTATACGGCAATAACTTGTCATATGAAGCAAGTTATCGAATGTTACAGCACGATTAATTAATACTGCATGAATTATATACAATCCTAATCACCTAGTTAAATACAACTATACAAAACACAAAAGGAACCTATAGGGTGTTCAACATTTAGATGATCACAGTAATAATTAGGTAAAAGGGCGGGTATACGTGAATCCACAACAATATAAAATACTAAATGAAATATTTAGAAAGATTATTGGCAAACACATTCGAAACAGTAGACTAATGTGGGGTTTAACACAAGAAGAAGCAGCAGAACGCATAGGTTGTTCTGCAAAACACTTAGGTAGAATCGAGAGGGGTGAAAAAACACCAAAAGGCCTAATGCTATCCTTGATTCAATTAAAACTAGACTTACGTTCCGATGATTATTTAAAAGAATTTGAAGAAGCAATCAAAAAGTTGGAAAAAGGTAAATAATCTTCTGTAGCCACCTCACTCAAAATAGAAGATAGCGATCAGTCGCTATCTTCCCACCTACATCCGTACCTCCCGTTTGACAAAAGGAGATAATAGAAATGATTAGAGATGATTATCTAATTAATGAAAACACGTTGGCACTATTGCCAGCAAAACAAACCGATTTTGATACAAATGTTATGGAAACTGCCCAAAAAATAAAGGTTAGAAAAACATCCCTAGAACTTATTAAAGCAGCCTGTTACTCCGAGTGGGTCACCTACGAAGGTAGACGCCAAGCAGTCATTCACCACACAAGCTTTAAAAGAAAAGTTCCAATCCCAATCAACATTAGAAAAGGAATCTATTTCTTCCCAACACACTCACCCGCGAGCATCTATAATTCATGGATTTCCTACCATCACATCGATAAAATTAAAACAAATGCGTGCAGTCCAACAAAGGCAATGATCATTTTCTGTAATGGTCTAAAGCTTTCCGTCAATATTTCCTATCATATATTAGATAAACAAATGAAACGAACGTTTGAATGTATGTATAGGATGAAAAGGACATTGAATTACTAAAGCAATATATGTGATCTTACTGATTGACACTACATATATTTTCAGGAAGATGCTCCCATCTCCAATCCGTTACTAATCCTCTACGTCGTTGCTGCAATAATTTTAGACTCTAAAGATTCGAAATAATTGAGCTAGAAATAAAACAAATATTTCATTCGTTTGCCAAACATCGCTAAACAATTAACAGTTTAGTTCAATATACTGATCTACCAATGAAAGAAGGACCGAGCAGTCATACACCATACCAAATTAATCAAAAGCTACCGATTCCGATTAGGATTTGTAGTGCGATTTATGTCTTTTTTAGAACACTTACTAAGGAAAATTGAATTAGTAAAAGTAAATAATTCCACCCAGACTTGCTCTATGCTGGGTGGAATTCAAGATCAATTTTGATCTACAATATCCACAATTCTCAATAAACCGAATATATTTCTTTAAATCAACCCTAATTTCATCATATACGACTAAACGCGTACATCGCTAGTCTGTAGTATTTTTTAGTCTATCTTCAACAAAACTTCTCAGATCTTTAGCAAATTCACGAAAATTTTCTAGTGTAAGTTTTTCTACATTCGTCCCTTCGCCAGAGTGTTTTTCAACCGTGCCGTCTTTGAATTGCAACCATAACCTCCAACTATAATCGTCCACATATGTATCGGGATCTTCAAATGTATAATCTGTCTTCCATTCTTGTCATATTTATGACGATACATATTTTTCTCAAAACGATCAATAACGATGCCCTTATTATCCGAATTAAACTAGCTACATAAGTCACATACTTATATTTTTATTGGTGCGCGCTTGGTAAGTAGACGAATAAGAATAATCGATACCAAAACGATAATAAAAACGAATGGTAAAGCTAAGTTTTCTGGGATATTAGCTAATGCTGTGAAGTTTTGGAATAACGGTATATCAAGCACTAAACGGATCATGGAATCTTTAAGTACAATGAGTGCTAGACCAATTGCAATAAAAATAAGTCCTCCGATCACTCCTAGTCGATAGAATGCTGCTCCAATCATCCAGCCAATAATATAAAACACAAAAATGTGTAAGCTAAACAATGCGAGCGACAGTATCAGATTTGCTTCTGGATTTATAAACGGGGTTAGAATAATAGACTGAATAATTTCTCCGATAATATTCCCATCAATGTCAGTAGTTACTTCTTCTACTACCTCTTCCAAAGTATGGTTACGCAACACAATGGAAGTAAAATTGTGCACGATTAGCTTTTCAAAAAAACTAATCACATAGATTAAGATTGGAATAACAAGGGATAAACCAATACTTGCAAGCACATTGCCAACGAAAAAGTTTTTTCGCGTAATGCCATTTTCCACGTAATACGGAAGGAAATTTATCGCAATTATTCCGATAACTAACATATAAATATTAGCCGCGATATATCCGCCGCTATAATACGAATCTACATAATCAAGGAAAATAAGCCTGAAAATATTAATAAGCAGGAAAATTCCAAGAGCCCAAAATGTCCATGTTAATTGGACATAGAATAAATCTAAGCCTACTTTTGTATACGATACCGGTTTCTGCATGCTATTCTTCCTCCTTTGTTAGCTGTATAAAAAGATCATGGAGTGAAACTGGATCGACATGAAGTCCTAGTTCTATGGCACGTACTTGCTCCGCTTCACTTAAATTTCCATAAATCGTGACTGATCTTGTATCTCCTAACTGTTCTTCATTGAGTACCTCTTTCCCCTCAACAAATTCATCTACCGCTTGCTTACTTCCTGTTACTGTTACACCTCGAGATACAATCTCGTCATATGGTTCTTTAAGAAGGATTCTTCCTTCCTTAATGATAATCACTTCATCGAATAGATAATCCATTTCGGAAACAAGATGTGTCGATAAAATAATAATTCGAGGATGCAATTGTTGATCCTTTAGTAGTTCCTTATAAAATATATCTCGTGCTGGTGAATCCATTCCAAGATACACTTCATCAAATATTGTAATTGGTGATCGACTTGCTAAACCAACGACAACATTAAATGCAGATTGCTTCCCCTTCGAAAGTTTCGCTATTGATTTTTTTCCTTCTAATTTAAATTTTCTTATGAGTTCCATCCCATATTCCAAATCAAAATGAGGGCGGTAGCGGTTCATATCTTTTAAAATACGTGATGGCGGATCTGTTTCACCAGTATAGTCTTTATCGTACATAAAAGTGATCTCTTGCATCAACCGAGCATTTTCAAAAGGTTCCTCCCCATTAATTACGATTTGTCCAGATGTTGGCTCACGAAAAGATCCTATCAATGAAAGGAGTGATGTCTTTCCAACTCCATTTCTACCGAGTAATCCATATATTTTTGGTTCCTTTATTTCTAAATTTATATCATGTAGTATGTCATCACTTCCATAACTAAGATTAAGATTTATAGCCTTTATATTCATTGCTTTTCACTCCTTTTCACTTTGTAAATATAAGTCATGATTTCCTCTACAGTAATCTCTAATTTATTGGCCTCTTGTACAAGGGTGACGATATGATCTTCAATAAACGATTCACGACGATTATGGAGTAATTTTTCCCTAGCTCCCTCTGCTACAAACATTCCAATACCTCTTTTCTTATAAAGTATTCCTTCTTCTACAAGCTGGTTTATTCCTTTCGAAACTGTTGCATGATTGATTTTATAAAAATTAACAAGCTGATTTGTAGAAGGTGCCTGATCGTCTTCTTTCAATTGTTTATTAATAATCTGGTCTTCGATAAGCTCACGAATTTGAATATAGATTGGTTTATCCGCATTAAAAACACTTTTCATTGAACGGCCCTCCTTTTTAAGGTCATCCACTATAACGGTTATATACTTATGTGTATAACCGTAACAGTTAATGTTTTAACTGTCAATATACTTTTATAAATTTAAGGAAAAAATTTTGAGATTGGGTAGGTGGAAGAAAAATAGAAATGGTAAAAAATAAAGCTCCGATGCTTGATGTTAAAGAGAAGTTTGATAAAGAAACTTGAGAAATTATGAAAGAATTAAAAATGCCCTAGAAGAAAGTTCTAACCCTCTAGAGCATTTATCATTTATTAAAAATACTGACTGTTACTTTCTTCCCCTACTTCGATAAATTTATCTGGTTCATATTATTTGAATAAACTCAACCTGTTTACTTACTGTCCACGGGGAAAGGAATATTATGGAGGAAAGGATCTTATATTCTTGTTTAAAATAAACGCATCATTCTTACATAAAAAGCTGTGAGCCATCGAAGAATATATTACTCACGGCTTTTAAATTATAACTACACATCGCTAATCCACTATTATATACAGTCCACGTTATTATGAAGGCTGTTTTATTTTTTCTAAAATATGATTCGTTAACACTTCCATAAAATCATCACTGTCATTTAAATATTCTGTTTGAACAAATTCCATCCCTAATAAATGAGCAAGACGCATGCCATCACGACCTACTTCTTGAATCGCTTCAGCATTTTTGATAATCGATAAAAGTTCACAAATGACAACCGCTTTCTTTCCTTCTTTTGCTAAACTTCGAATCACATCTAAAATATCTGGCTCAAGCCACGCCTCACCGGGACTAGCACTACGATAAGCAAGGCGATATGATCGATACGGAACTCTCTTGATTACTTCACTGGCCAAATATTCATATTGCCAGATAAAGTCTTGCTGCGTTGTATGATCACCAGGCATACTATGAGAAGTAAAAACGATCTCCGTATCCTCTTGTATGTTTTCCGGTAGCCAAACTATCGCATCGTTTAGTCGATCAGCTAAAAGATGAATAAACGATACAGTGCTATAAAGAACCGGAATATTTGTTACTGATACACGTTCCCTTTCATGTTTATTCAACGCTTTTACAACTGTTCGTTCATAAACACGTGTACCGGTTTTCGAATATAGCGGAGTTAGGGGGACAGTATATATTTTGCTAACCCTATCCTTTACACATTGTTCTACAGCATCTTCTATAAATGGGTACGTATGTTTATTTGCGATATAGTATTTCCACTCTTCCTTCGTTTCTTGTTTTAGTCGCCGACTAAGCGAGCGACCAATCCGCTTTGTAGTAGAGGCTAACGGATCACATGTACCAATTGATTGAAATAAGTGATATCCCTTTTCCATCATTTTTTCTGACACATTCCCATATGTTAAATGTTCATAAAAAGCAGCAATATCATCCATCGAACGAATCGTACCGTAACTAAATAAAATTAACCCATTCATCCAACTACTCCTTTTCTTCATAAATCCAGTCAGCCATAAGTCGCAATCCTTCAATCACTTGTGTATTTGGATTCATTAAATATTTCACTTCCAATACCTTAAGATTGTCATTTTTTACTGCTTGTAAAGAATCCCACCCCGGACTATTGATCAATTCCTCATGGGCTTCTTCGCCATTCCCTTGAAAATCAAGTAGAAAAATATAGTCAGGATCCATCTTCATCACTTGTTCAACCGATGCTTTAACACTATGCTCCAGACCAATGGAATCAACTGCTGGAATAGCGCCTGCAAGTTGAATTAAGTCATATGAAATATTCCCTGGTCCCATCATAAATGGTCCTGTACCTGGGCCAACTTCAGATAAAACGAGCACACTTGGCGGATCAACATTTTCTGGAATATTTTGTTGTATAGATGCAATTTCTTCTTCCATTTTTGCGACAAGTTCTTTAGCCTTTTCCTCTTCTCCAATTGCTTTACCGATTATCGAGATGTTAGTAAGAAAATCTTCCAATGTTCCCATTGTTGAAAAAGACATGATTGGTACATCCACTTGACTTAAAATAGTGTCCGCATCCTCTTCCTGTCCATGCATTTTCGTTAATAATAATAGGTCTGCATCGTAAGATAATATCTCTTCAGGGTCGATATTAACAGCAGAAGCGATTCGATTCGAAATATCTTTAGCCTTTTCTGACTTTGTAGATAAATATGCATCATCAACTCCTCGTGTAATCGCTGCTATATTTTCGGTCTCTGTAAGCTCTAAAACAATTTCTGCAACGTCTAGTGACATTGGAATTATATTTTCTGGCTTCTTTTCAATCGTTATACTTTTTCCATCCACTCCCACTGTAACAGGAAAATTAGTTTCATCCTTTTCTTCTACCCCCACTTTTTTTTCACTATCTTTATCGACAGGTTCTGAAATTCCTTCATTTGTACATCCCGCTGCTACTAATAAGATCCCTAATAAACAAGGGATCCACATTCTTTTTATCTCCATATTTCCTTCCTCTTTCTATTGATTAGTGGTGTAACTGTCATGGAATTCGTTACATAATCTTTTCGAACTTTTGTATGTACACCATACGTTTGTTGCAAAATATCCTCTTGGAGCACCTCTTCTGGAGAACCCAAGAGTTTCACTTCCCCTTTTTTGAGTAATAAAAGCTTCGTACAATAACGGGCAGCTAAATTTAAATCGTGCAATACCATCATAATTGTTTTTCCTTTGTCACCTAGACGCTTCAATAAGGATAAAACTTGAAGCTGAAAATAAATATCTAACGCAGAAATAGGTTCATCAAGTATAATCAAAGGCGTATCTTGCGCCAATGCCTTCGCAAGTAAAACAAGTTGGCGTTGTCCACCGGATAAACGTAAAATAGAGCTTTCCGCTAAATGCCATGTATTCGTTTGCATCATCGCATTTTTCATAGCAAAAAAATCCTCCTCCATCCTCGTTTCAAATCGAGAACGATGCACGTGTCGTCCCATATATACAACCTCTTTCGCCTTAAAGTCGAAATCAATAAACGTATCTTGCGGCACATAGCTTAATAGTTTAGCTAATTCCTTTTGACGATACGATTGTATATCTTGACCAAAAATGCGAATAGTGCCATTCGTTATGTGATGTAGCGTTGCAATTGTTTTTAATAACGTTGATTTTCCGCTTCCATTCGGACCGATTAAACCAATAATTTCACCTTGTTGAACAGAAAATTGTATACGTTGCAAAATCGATTTTTGTTGAATAGAAACGTGAAGATCTTCTACTTCCATCACATTCATGCGCTCACCCCTTGATTCGAACGTAAAATTAAAAAAATAAAAACCGGGGCACCGATAATGGCACAAACAACACCAACTTGTAATGTAATTGGCTCCAGAAGCATTCGTGAAACTAAATCAGCTAAAACAAGAAAAATTGCTCCACCAAAAATGCTTGCGGGTAATAGCAATTGATGATCTGGGCCAAGAACAAGTCGTAATATATGGGGAACGACTAATCCAACAAAACCAATCACTCCACTAACCGCTACAGCTGAACCAGTCATTAATGCAGTTAATAGCAAGATAAAGTTTCTCGTTAACCGTATATTTATACCAGATGTTTTCGCATGTTCTTCCCCAAGTAACATTACATTCAACTCTCTCCCAAATATCGTTAAAACGACTGCACCAACAACGATCGGAAATACAATGATCAAAGCATGCTCCCATGTTCTCGCTTCAAGCCCACCTTGCAACCAATAAACGATACTCCTTAACTCTTGTTCATTTTTTGAAATTGCAATAAAAACATTCATAAGTGCAGAGAAAAATGCATTCATCCCAATGCCCAACAAAAGGAGTGTTACGACACTATTTTTTTTACTAACTTTCCAAACTAGTAAAATAATCCCTAGGGAAACAATCGCCCCAACAAAGGCAGAACCCGGAAGAAACCAAGGACTTACAGAAGACCAGCCGAAAAAAATCGCACAAACAGCGCCGAGAGCTGCTCCACTGGAAACACCAATAAATCCAGGTTCAATAAGCGGATTTCGAAATAACCCTTGCATGGCAACGCCACAAATGGATAGAGCGCTCCCGACTAATGCGGCCACAAGCACTCGAGGGAGCCTTACTTCGGTGATTACTGTCCACGCTTGTTCCGAATACGTTGTTTGTATTGGAATTTGAATCTTTTTCATTAAGATAAGTGCTGTTTGTTTAAAAGGGATTGTAATTGGACCAATAGAAATTGCTAATATGATCGAAAATACTAATGTTATAGAAAGTAATAATAAAACTATGAAATGACGTTGACAAAAGTGATTCATCCACATTCCCCCATATGTCTATATACCGTTTTGTTCAATGGCAATTTATTATTAAAACAAAAATATTTTGCCTTCGGTAAACAATTGTTCACCTATACATAATAGTCAATTTAATTTTTGTTGTCAATAGGGAATTCTATTTTTTAAATATGTTCCTATTTCATCTTCTTTTCGGATGAATTCTAGGAAAAAATAGTCTATTAATAAATTTTAGTTAACTAAAAAAGATAAAAGTGACTAGAAAAGCTAAGTTTTATAAATAAAAAATCCTCCATCTTCTATATAAATATATAGAAGATGGAGACAATTGTGCGATGAAAAATAAATAAAAATCAGATAAATAATATTTAATAATAGATTTTACTCATATGTGATACCAAAACGTTCATTCAACATCTTAGTATCCTATAAACTTAAGAAGTTCAGGGGCTCCAACTGTTCTGCCTGGATGTAGTACCATCAAATGAATGAAAGTTATAGTAGTATTGACGCTCCTTCTGATGTGAATTCACGATATGTACTAAAGGATGTTCCGATGGGATTAGTACCATCCTTTCTTCCAGATTTTCATTCTCGTCTATACCAAGTAAATTCTTGCGATCGTTAATATTCACTAGTTTGAATTATAAAATCCCACCTACAATCAAACGATCGATTGTAAGTAGGATTTTTACTAAACTGATACCGGTGTTAATGTTTCATATTTTCCTTGATTGAAAAGTAGTGGATTTCCTTCATTAACTGTTAAGTGTTTTACTTTCCCCACGAATAAAGTATGATCTCCTTGAACTACTATGTCATACACATCGCATACAATACTTGTAAGTGACCCTTCGATTACTGGTATTTCGTGTGAAAAGTTAAACGCTACTTCTTTGTCTTCTTTCAATTGGCCAGCAAATTGTTTGGAAATGTCAACTTGATTGTCTGCAAGGACGTTAACAGAGAATTTACTAGATTGTTCTATGATAGATTTCATGTTTGCTCTATTATCTACAGATATTAAGATAAGTTTAGGATCTAAGGAAACTGACATAAATGCGTTTGCTGTCATACCTCTTAATTCTCCACTTTCGTTTTCTGATAGGATTACCGTAACACCAGTAGCAAATTTCCCCATTGCTATACGCATTAATTTATCGTCCAATTTTGTCTCTCCTTCCTGCTTTTTATTCGTTTGATCTCCAGCTATATTTATAAGAAGTATCCTCTGTTGAATGTACTTCTTTTAATACTTTCAGTGGCTTGAATGTGTCAATCATCACCGCTAGTTCTAGTGTTTCTTTCTTCCCGATGCTTGCTTCAATTGTTCCTGGGTGAGGACCATGTGGAATTCCGCTTGGATGCAGGGTGATTGACCCCTCATTGATTCCTTTCCTACTCATGAAATTACCCTCTACATAATATAGAACTTCATCACTATCTACATTACTATGATAGTATGGTGCCGGAATTGCTTCGGGATGATAATCATATAAACGTGGCACGAATGAACAAATTACAAAGTTATTCCCTTCAAATGTTTGATGAACCGGTGGTGGCTGATGAATCCGTCCAGTAATTGGTTCGAAATCTTCAATATTAAACGTATACGGGAATAAATACCCATCCCAACCTACTACATCTAATGGATGGTAATTAAAAATATGCTGATGAATATATCCCCTTGTTTTTGTCCGTACCTCAAACTCTCCAACTTCATTATGTGTTTCTAGTTTTTCAGGTCCATGTATATCCCGTTCACAAAATGGACTATGTTCGAGCAATTGTCCAAACTCGTTTCGATATCTTTTTGGTGTCGTTATCCAACCACTTGTTTCGACAACGAGGAATTTTGTATCTTCTCCGTTCGGGATCACGCGATAAATTGTTCCAATTGGAAGGACGATATAGTCACCTGGTCGATACTTAAGCGTTCCGAACATCGTTTCCACTTTTCCGGTACCATAATGGACAAATAACACTTCATCTCCATCGGCATTCCGATAAAAGTATTCCATTCCTTTTTTAGGGTAGACGACTCCGATTACTAGGTCATCATTTCCCAACATATATTCTCTACCTTCTACGGCATCTTCGTTTTTTTCATTGGTCTTATCTGTTAGAAAATGACGATATGCCAGTGCTTGCTGATCTTCATATTCTAAATTGAATTTTCCCAATAAATTAGCTTCTTCTATTTGTGTGGGAGCATTATGATGGTATAAAATCGACTGAATCCCCGAAAACCCTTTCGTTCCCATCACTTGCTCTTTATAAAGTGACCCATCTTCTTTTCGAAATATTGTATGTCTTTTCTTCGGGATTTTACCTAACTGTTTATAAAACATAATTTTTCCTCCTGATTATTTTATTTTGCTGGTAAAATTTGTCCTTTTACTTCTCCAAATCCAATACGGTAACCTTCTCCTTGGCACCAACCGGTCATCGTCACTTCATCACCATCTTCAAGCCATACGCGTTCTTTCCCATTCCCAAGTTTGATGGGATCTGCTCCACGCCAGGCTAGTTCCATTAAGCTTCCCCGACTTTCTCGTTCCGTTCCACTGATGGTTCCAGAAGCTAATAAATCCCCAGGGTTTAAATCACAACCTGTAATTGTATGGTGTGCCACTTGTTGAGCCATGCTCCAGTACATATAGTTGAAGTTGGTAGTGGCGATTTTTTCACGATTGTCCATATCAGACCCTTGCAAATAAACTTCTAAATGAATGTCGAATGAATCTGGTCCTTTATTTTTCAAATACGGTAAAGGTTCCGGCTCTTGAGTCGGCCCTTCCACTCTAAATGGTTCAAGTGCCTCCATTGAGACAATCCATGGTGAAATGGATGTGGCAAAATTTTTAGCCAAAAACGGCCCAAGTGGTACATATTCCCAAGCTTGTATGTCGCGGGCACTCCAATCATTAACTAGAACCATTCCAAAGATATAATCTTCTGCCTCGTCAACCGGAATAGGTTCTCCTCTTTTACTCTTCGGTCCAATAAAGCATCCTGTCTCGAGTTCAAAATCAAGTTGGCGACATGCTGAAAAAATCGGAGTATTCGCATCCTTTGGTTTAATTTGTCCTTTTGGTCGATGGATATCGGTACCACTTAATACAACAGAGCTGGCACGTCCATGATAACCAACCGGTAAGTGAGTCCAGTTCGGCATCAATGCATTCTCTTTTCCTCTGAACATTGTCCCGACATTAGTCGCGTGCTCTTTGGATGCGTAAAAGTCTGTGTAATCTCCAATATCCACTGGCAGATGCATCTCTACTTCTTGTTGCGGATAAAATGCTTTATTTCTTAGTTCGTCGTCATCTCTTAGATCACGGACATTTTCATCAAGGAGATGTTGAAGAATCTCGCGAACTTCCTTCCACACATCTTTTCCAAGTTCCATAAATTTATTTAAAGTAGCTTGATGAAAGACACTTTTTTCCTGTATATCCTTTACTCGCCTAAAGAATCCCGTATCTTCTAACACAGAGAGATCTAACACATATTCACCGATAGCCACCCCTACCCTTGGATTTGCTTCGTTTTTTGGTGTAAATATTCCATATGGTAGATTTTGAATAGGAAAAAGTGATTCCTCAGATACTTTGATGAACGAACGTTTCATATTTATTCCTCCATTTATTTACTAATAATAACTCTTTCTATCTATTAAATATTTGAGATGACAATAAGGTTTTTGACATTTGTTTTACTGAGTGCACTGAGCAAGTTTTTCGGTATTCCTACAAGCCCGAAACCATCCGCCATTATAGTCATCCCGTTTTTAATCTCCTGAACCGCTTCAGCAAAATGATTAAAAATCTTTTTCATACGACATGTTCCCTTCCCTTACACTTTTTCATTTTCTACAATGTGGCTTCACCTTGCTCCCCACCGACAACAGTTATCTGCATCACCTAACAGGATGGACTGTACCCCGAGGCGAACAGCCTTTAATCCAGATCCACATACTTTATTGATCGTCATGGCTGGAACCAGATTAGGAATTTCAGCTTCCAATGCTGCCTGTCTTGCAGGGTTTTGTCCTAATCTTCCTGAGCAAACATTACCCATGATTACTTCACTTATTTCTTCTTTATCTATTCCACAACGTTCCACTGCTTCTTTAATTACAGAGAACCTAATTTTGTTATAGAAACATTTGCTAATGCACCATTAAATTTACATATGGCTGTTCTCATCGTACTTACGATAACTACATCATATTTTCCAATTAAACACCTCCTTGGCTAATCAATTAATTCACCACCAATGACGGTGTTTCCTCATTTTCAATCTGTTGTAACCAAGAAATCGTCAAGTCTTTTGGGAGTTCTCCAATAAAACCGTCCATTTTCAAAATCAATGTATTTAAATTTGATGTTCTCGAGACGATTCCTCGATAATTTGTTTCTTCTATATTAACTTTTACTAAATAATCCCCTTGTAAAGGCACCTGGTAATCATTAAATGGAACGACCTCAAATAAAGCGCTATTTACCTTATGTCGTCTTATAAAAACTCGAGTTTCATAATAGTTTCCCAAAAAGGAAGGTATCTGGTCTACCAAACCATCTTTCACCAGTTTTCTTATTTGTGTAGACCCGATCTTTTCCCCTTCTTTTTTTAATTCCGATATGACAGTAAGGTTGAATGTAAAGTTTCCGTGTAACAGTAATGTGTTTACATTTCCTTCCGCTTTAAAACCATAGTTGAAATCATATCCAACTACTATATGCCTGGCTTTTAGCTGAACTAAAAATTCTTGCACAAATAGTTTTGGTGGAAGTTTAGATACTGCTTTATTAAAACGAATAACATAAAGGGTATCAATCCCTAGCTGGTCTAGCTTTTTTTGTTTCTCCTTAAAAGGCATTAATTGGTCAATCTTTCTGTCAAAGATGATTTCTTTCGGATGTGGATCAAATGTCATCACCGCAGAATTGATACCTTTTTCATTTGCCAGTCGAATGGTCGTGTTGATAAGTTTTTCATGAGCTAGATGAATACCATCAAAACATCCGAGTGCAATAACTGAAGGTGTTATATTTCCTTTTTTAAAAGGAAAATCAAGCACGATCGTCTTCATTTTTTAAACCTCCACTTAAACATAGTCCTTGTGATTTTTGTTGGATTACCTATTCACATATTATTAACCATATAAGATAATTGCTGTTATAATCGCGCCAGCAATCGCTACAAGCGGGAGTAATACACAGAGCCAAAAAATTGGTCGATAAGCTTCTTTATGTGTAAGTCCCGAAACAAGTAACGCAGCAATGATTGCTCCATTATGGGGCAAGGCGTCAAAGCCACTAGAACTGATTGTAGCAATTCTGTGTAAAGACTCCGGGTGCACTAATCCCGCGTATTGTTCTGAGAGGACTTCCATTCCGATCCCTAAGCCGCCCGATGATGACGCTGTCACCCCTACTAACACATTGATAGCAACAGCAAAAGAAATTAATGGATGACCAGGAATACTTAACGCTGCTGTTTGTAATATTTCAAAACCGGATGTCGCTGCCACCGCTCCTCCGAAACCAACAACGGCACAAGCATACAAAATGGGACCGGATACATTAATGGCGCCCTGATTCAACGAGTTGACGGGACTTTGTAAATGTTTATAAAATAAGAGCAACGCTAATATAATTCCCATTATTAATGAGAGCTCGATACCTGCCCTAAAACCAATCAATGCAACCAATAAGACAAGGATTGGGAGTAGACTGATGAAAAAATGTGGTACATCTCCTCGAAGTTTTAATTTCTCTTCATCTTCTTCTGTAATCGTCCCTTTAGTCTCTTCATAACCTAGTCCTTTTGCATGGTATTTCTTATCTTCCCGAATGAGCCACCAGAGACCTAGTGGTACTAAGATAATTGTTGCTACAAAACCGACAATTGGTGCAGCTGTGACCGTTGTATCCAAATATCTGGTTGGGATAACATTTTGGATAGTTGGTGCACCTGGTAAAAACGTCATCGTAAACGTTGCAGCTCCGAAGAATAAAACACCCGGAAACAGAGCCCACGGAATATCGAGCTGTTTGAATAAAGGTCTTGCGATCGGTAAAATAGCGAAAACAACTACAAATACACTAATACCGCCATATGTTAATAGCCCAACAATAGCGACCATTGCTATGATAACGACAGGACGGCTTTTTGTTCCAGTAACTTTTAAAATTCCCTGTGCTATACTTGTCGCTGCACCACTGTCTTCAAAAATCTTTCCAAAAATCGAACCAAATAAAAACACTAGAAAAAAATTACCCGCAAAATCCATAAAACTCGTCATAAATGGACCTATTAGAATATCAATAAGGTTCATCTGGCTCGCTAATGCGACCAACATAGCTAATAGAGGAGTAATAATTAAGATGTTATACCCCTTCATAGCAAAATAAATTAGTAGAGCAATGGCAATAATAATCCCTATTACACTTAGCATACCTTCACCTCTTCACGATTATCTTCCTTCTATTACGGTCTTCCCATAATAGGAGATAATCTAATTCATTAGCTTATTTCATCATGTTTAAATCCCTTAAGTCTTCTCGGGGATCATCAAAGCTGCATGACCCGAATGAGTTTAATAGACTTGTTCTAATCATCTTAATCTCATTTATACTCACTTTAAAATTTTTCCATTTTAATTCCCTATTGGAGAACTGAAAGTTTCTTTCATCTTCATCTTTTAAAATCTCTTTCACTTCCTCAACATTCCACTTGTAAGAAGCTTGGAAGATGTACCCCATAAATACATTTAAAAATCCATGCATTTTTGTATCCACTTCATCCCTGTACATTCTAACTGGATGATGAAGTCCAGCAGTAAACTTTATCGGAATACCCCGTTCGACACTTTCTGTTAAGGTATAGGCCACTTGTTCAGTCGATGGGAAGAGATGTGCTTTAATTCCTCCCGTCCGAAGTTTATAACCTATCTTCGATTTGGGGTTTTTCCTATTGAAATCATTTATCCTCTCCATCGCACCCTTCATCTGTTCAATCCAATCGTCTGATAAAGGCTTGGACATTTCACAAAACGCTTGGGTATTGAATCTCTCCGCTAAATGAGAGACATTTTTTATCATGTTTTTTGTAATATTTACCTGTGGAAGAGGAATTTCAAGTGATTCTACCGATACTTTGTCCACGTATTCGTCTAAAAATTTCTTGGCTTTATTCGTATCTACTTGACATACTCCGTCGAAGTCTTCGGCCGAATCACTTTTACTTACTACAAGAGATAGTTTGAGTTTCTTATCTGTAGAAAACAAATCCATATATTTCTCCAATTCCGACAATTTTGCAATTGGTAACACAAATGATCGGAGCATCCATACGTCATTTCCCTCTAAGTAGTTACGATAGTTCGTTATCGCCTGTTTCAATGGCAGATTCCCCGGGGGGAAGATTCCCGCATAATCTACAATTTTGTTCATTAAAGTGGTCAAACTACCAAGTTGCTGTTTAGATACAGTGTTACTCATTTTTAGCATCAACCCTTTCTTGATTAATCACTTTACTAAGATTGATGAATTGATTGGTCATTTGGTTAATATCTTCTAACACCTTTGAACAAACAACATTATTTTTCTCATCATAACTGTCTGGAAGAGCAAATATATAAGTCGGTGCCACATATGTCTGCAAATAACTCGCTATCGGTCTTAATTGATTTTCTATCACTAAATAGTGATTAGCATTTCCGGCTGCAGCTGCGAATCCCATTATTTTTCCTTCAAAATGTTGTGGTGAAATTAGATCAATGACATTTTTTAAAGGTGCGGGAAAAGAGCCATTGAATATAGGCGTACTGATAATATAAGCATCCGCTTCTTTTAGCTTCTGTATGACAGTTTGAGTATGTATGGAATAATCGGATTCTTGTCTCCCATCACAAAATTCAATATCGTATTTTGACAAGTCAAGAAGTTCAACATCCCAGTCGACCTTCATTTCAATGTTCGCTAATATTTTACTAAGAATTGCAATTGGCTTTGCCCCGATAATCGTCCCTGAAATCCCTAATACTTTCATTCTCCCACCTACCCTTTACAATCTATCTTATTTAATTACTACCTCTTTGAATGCAGGCATTACTTCTTTAGCTGTCAATTCGATGGAAGAAAGTACTTTTTCCTGAGGCATTCCACCACCATTCATTAAGAGCATAATATGGTCGCATCCGATATCTTCATACTTTTTCAATCGTTCAATAACATCATCCGGTGTTCCAACCAGTAATTGCTCTCTTGCCTCTAGGTCTTCAAACTGTGCACTACGACCATACTGTCTAGTATCCAAGTAACGATTGATATGTTCTCTAGCATCTCTTTCCGCTTGTTCACGAGTTTCTGCGACATATGCATGAAGCGCTAAAGGAATTTTTATTTTGCTTTCATCGTGTCCGGCTTCACGGTATTTTTCCTTGTAGTTCGCGATGATATTTCCTAATTCCTTGATAGAAGAACTTGCGACATATGGCACTCCCATGATGCTGTAACCCATCTTCCCAACAAACTGAGAACCATTATGGCTTAGAGCACCAATCCAAAGAGGAACTTCTTTTTGCTTCGGTAGCACCTCGAGCTTTACATCTTCAAACTGGAAATACTCTCCATTATGCGAGAATCTCTTCCCAGTCCACGCCTTTTCAATAACAGCAAGTGCATCATTAAATTTAAACGCTTTATCTTTTCCGCTTACATTAAAACCAGAAAATTCATGCGGTAAATATCCGCTTCCCATTCCTAGGTTGACACGTCCATCACTTAAAACATCTAGTAAAGCATAATCTTCAGCAACTTGAATTGGATTTTTAAATGGTAACGTAACGATAGAAACACCTAATCTAATGTTCTTTGTACGTTCTGCCACCACCGTTAATAACATCGGAGGAGTAGTCAAAATTCCATACTCACTAAAATGATGCTCTGCAAACCAAACAGAATCATATCCTAATTGATCCGCAAGTACACTTTGTTCCACCACATCGTCAAGCAGCTGCTTATGGGAGCGTCCAATCTCGTCTTTGTAATTGTCGAAAACAGTAAATAAACCAAATTCCATGATAAATCCCTCCAAATTTTTAAAATAAAAAAGCCAGCAGTATAGAAAGAATTTAAGTTATCTGTTTTTCGCAGAAAACTCAAAAAATTCTTTAACCTATACTACTAGCTATAAATGTTTTTATAGAAGCAGATCTGTACCTGCAGCTAAACAATTACCCTAGTAAATTTATTTTGTTATCGCTTTCACAGTCTATATTAATTTAATAACTAATAGTTGTCAACTATTTTTAAAATCTTTTATGAATTATAATAAATTCCCTTGACTTTTTATGAATTTTGTTGAAATGATTTGTTGACGTTTTCATGTAGTTTGTTGTTATAGGCTGTATTCTTATACAAAGCAGTTAGCTTTTTTGTGTTGCCTTATCTATTATCTCTTCTTTATAGTTTCGGTATGCAGAAATCACTGCTTGCATAACCGCATTCTTTCCTGGGAAAAGAATTTGTTTTTCCATTTTATTTAAAAGCGGTTCAATTCCATTATCTAGCTTTTCATCAACAAGTAGCGCAGCTATAAATTTATTAGTCGTTTCAGATATAAATGTGAAATTAGCCTCTATTATCGTCTCTGTTTTCGTATTTATAACAAGGATACAACCAATTACCTTCTGCGTTTCAAAAACAGAAGTTCCCTTTGGAAACTGCGCAAATCCAGCAGTTAATACTTGATCCTTCACTTCATTGGACATATATCTTCACCTCCTGTATGAAAAATTTAAAGCTATTCTATCATAAAGAACTTCAGATTGTTAAATGGTTTGATAAAATAAAATGAGTAAGCCTCATCTTATCAGCTAAAGATTATATGCTCAAGGATAAGAAAGATAATAGTGTGCCCAAAGTTACAAAAAAAAAGTATGAATGGCTTTCATCTTCTTATGAAGGTGTTAAAGCCATTCAAATTCTTCTTGTTTTGAACTTATGAAATTAGTATGGATGGTCCTTCCACATCATTTCCATATATTTTTTCACAAGATTAGGAACGGTTTTACCTTATCAGGTGTCTCAAAAACCCCTAAAACACCAACTGTTTTCGTATCATTATCGCTTCGTAAAGCTAATGGAACCATAATAATTGGCATTACATTATCCTCTTTTGTTTCACTTTTTCTTCTGTAACGAATACCATATCCTTTTGTACCAATACGTCTATCGAAGGTTGATGGTATGTCCCAATTCATTTTGGCTCGCTTGATCCGATACTATATCCCTTCTCATCACTTAAACGAAATGAAAATGGAAAAGCTGCCAAAACTACTCCGACAACTTTTTGAGCAAACTGCACTAACCTTTCCATCACTTAGTCCTCCAATCTCTTCCTCCCAATAATTCTTCTTCCTTACAAAATGACCTGTCTTTTTCACAAGGTAATCCCTCTTTTTTTGTGCAACTTACCTATAGATTTAAAGATACAAATGCGATATAAATAAGTAAATATTACAAATTTACAGATAACTGTTCGAAAGAGGTGATACTTTGCCCAAACATTCAGACGTAATTATTATTGGTGGCGGCGTAATTGGCTCAAGTATTGCATATAATTTATTGAATGATGGTTACACCGGACAAGTTACCGTTTTTGAAAAAGATAAGCTTTATGAGTTTTCCTCTACTCCACGAAGTGCTGGCGGGGTCAGGCAATTATTTTCAACTTCAGTAAATATTCAAATAGCAAGATACAGTTTACAAAAATATTTAACATTTCCTGAAGACATGGCCATAGGTGAAGAAAAAGCAGAAATTAACTTTACTCAAAGGGGCTACTTATTTTTAACTTCTAGTAAAGCCGGGCTGAATCAATTAGAGGCTCAAATGAAGCTACAAACGAAACATAGCGTTCCTTCCCAATTAGTCCAGACGACAGACTTACATACCATAATACCAGAACTTCATATCGATGATTTATATGGGGGACTTTATTGTGCAGAAGATGGTTATTTGGATCCATATTCAGTGATGCAAGGATATATCCGAAAAGCGAAGCAACTCGGTGCCACCTATATTTATGAGGAAATCGATACCATTTTGTATGAAAAAGGGACTGTTACAGGAGTTCAGTTAAAAAACAGCCAAACATGCTCTTCCCCTATTGTCATTAATTGTGCAGGTCCTTGGGCGCCAGCCATAAGCGAAAAGATTCATTTACCAATCCCAGTTGTACCGCTAAAAAGACAAATTATTCAATTCGATATTGAAAAACCTCTTAAGAAGAAATTGCCACTAACAATTGATCCTACTGGTGTATATTTCAGACATGAGGGCGAATCCCTTATCGCTGGATATTCGGAGGAAACAAAGCCTGGGATAGACTTTCAATGGAAACGTTCCTTTTTTGAAGAACAATTATGGCCAACACTTGCAAACCGTATCAACAATTTTGAAAGAGCAAAAGTCGTACGTGGATGGGCAGGATTATACAGTTATAACTTGAAGGATCAAAATGCGATTATTGGTGAACACCCTAGTCTATCCGGATATTATCTTGCTTGTGGCTTTAGCGGACATGGGATGCAACAAGCGCCTGCAGTAGGAAAAGGTATAGCGGAATTAATGATGACAGGAGCGTACAGAACATTGGATTTATCCGCCTTAAAATTTGAACGATTTGCGTTAAATGAATTAGTTGTTGAAGATGCCATTGTCTAATTCTTATCTAGGAGGTGAAGTTCATGATCTTTTTAAATGAAAGCGGTATCAAAGAGGCGATATCCATGAAAGAGATGATCGATGCAATTGATCTTTCCTATGAAATGTATCATGCTAATGATTTTCTCATGCCAACACGGATGCAAATTACCCATAATGAAAACACTTTGCTTATTATGCCAACCGTTATGGAGGAAGTGATTGGAACTAAACTTGTAACTGTTTTTCCGAATAATGTTAACATCCCTCGTTTACATGGGGTCGTCGTTTTAACAAGTAATGCAACGGGTGAAATTAAAGCAATTTTAGATGGAACATGTTTAACCGGCTTTCGTACTGGAGCTGTCGGTGGTTCAGCTGTTAGACATTTTGCAAATGACACGTCAGAGACCCTAACCATTATCGGTACAGGTGTACAAGGATTTTATCAAGCAATCGCCGCATGCACAGAACGACCAATAAAGAAAATAAAGCTTTACAACCGCACTACAGCAAAAATGCCAGCATTCATTTCAAGATTAAAGCAAGAAATAAATAGTACGATTGAAATAACAGCCCACTCCTCTGCAGCAGATGCAATAAAAGGGTCTGATATTATCATGACTGCAACGAATTCGAATGAACCGGTCCTCCCCAACGACCCCCATTTATTAAAAAACAAACTCATTATCGGAATCGGTTCTTTCCAACCTAAAATGAGAGAATTTCCCGAAGCATTATATGACATTACTGATCGTATTTTTATTGATACAAAAGATGCAATAGAAGAATCAGGAGATATTCATACACCACTTAAAAACAATTGGATAAAAGAACAGTCCGTTCAAACAATGGCTTCTTTTCTCGCTTCCAACGAAAAGATAAAAAAAGAGAATGGAAAAAGCATTGTATTTAAGTCGACTGGAATGGGATTATTTGATGCTGTAACAGCGAATATTATTTATGACGAATTGTACTATTAAGTGCAACACCTAAAAAAACTGTAGTTAAAATAAAGCAGCCCATAACAGCTTCGTGTAAAATGTAAGTAACCACAC
>NZ_QJJQ01000017.1 GCF_003201975.1 Pseudogracilibacillus auburnensis
ATTCCATCGATGAAGGAAATGATTATACACAAATCTTGCACAACCAATTGTTTTAGCAATTAGTTTTTCTTGGTTTTTATTGGGATAGATCCGAATTTTATAGGCTTTATGTTTCAACATATGATCCACCTCGTTTTTATACTTTAATTACACTTTACGGAACGTGTGTTTGCAAATGGATTTGAGATTAGATTTATAGCTCCCAGGCGTCCATTCATCCCACGATTGAAATCACGGGTGTTCTGGACATTTTCATAAAATTAGTTAACACTACAGAAAATCCAATTTTCTTTCCTTTATCAATAAGAGTTTCTTAACATCAGTTGCAATGTTACCAACAGTGAGTTCGTAAAAGCTATCACAAATACAATCATTTCATCATCTAAAATCGATATTTCATGGGACAAGTAGCTTAAATTACAAAAAATAGTCTATGCTCCTATATTAGGTAGGCATAGACCTTTTTAAATGATTATTACTTATCCGACATACTCTCCAACATCTTCATTAAATTTACCATGTTCCTTAAAATATCGGTATTTAAACAAAAAGACAAGAAGAGCTAAAATTCCAAAGGCTGCTAAATATATGAATAGAACTCCCATATTTGCCCATACACTTGATGTACTACCTAAAGTAATGATATTTTTAAAGCCTTTTATGGAGTAAGTAAAAGGTAAAAATGTACTTAATGTACGTAATCCTTCTGGTAACATATGAATAGGTAAAGCCGATCCAGTAGTTGATAATTGAAGGACTGCAAAAATTAATGCAGCAAAGCGTCCAATATTCCCTGCAAAGGCAACTAAAAATAAAATAATCATTAAGAATGTTAGGCTTACCCAAATTGCAAAGATGATGAATAAAAAGCTACTTTGTACTTGTATTTTTAAATAGAGTAAAGAAAACAATGAAATAACTAGAGCTTGTGCGATAGAAAGTAAAGATAGTGTAGCTAACTTGCCAGTGAACCATGACATTCCAGTGGGTGGTAAAATAACGGGTTTTCTAAAAGATACGACAAATGACATCGCCAAAACACCTACAAAAAGTGCTAATGTAATAATGTATGGAGCATTTGCATCGCGATAAAATGGGAAACTATTAATAATTTCCCCATCCAATTGAACTGGCGCGGCAAACATTAGTATATTATCATCTGTTGGGTTGATACTTCCCGTTTGTTCCGCTCCACCCTTTAATCCAGATGTTAATTCCTCACTACCATCCTTTACTTGTGCTAACCCGTCATCCACTTGTGCAACTCCATCTGTTAAAGCCTTCCATCCGGTTTCGACCGTTTGGTTTCCATCACTTATTTGAGCTGATCCATCATGGATTTTTGTTGCACCTGCTGATAACTCTCGCCAACCATTCTCAACCGTTTGATTCCCTACACTTATTTGAGATGCACCATCATGAAGTTGTGTCGTTCCAGCAGTTAAGTCACGCCAACCACTTTTAACCGCTGAATTTCCTTCTTTCATTTGTGATGAACCATCATAAAGTCGCGTAGCTCCTTCCGTTAGTGCTTGCCAGCCACTTTCAACTGATTTATTTCCATCTTTAATTTGAGTCGTTCCTGCGTGCAATTTTGCGACATTCGTTTCCAATTCGCCCCAACCTGAAGCTACTGTTTTATTCCCATCGGCAACCTGACCAGCTCCATCCGCTAATTGTTTTGTTCCAGCTGTTATTTTGGTCTGACCATCGACTAGCTCCGATAATCCGTCATTTAAACTAGTCATACCAGCTTGAAACTCACTGCCTTCTTGTAGTCCGTCCCTTAATTGATTAGCACCATCAACTAGTCTTTGGAAATCTGCTTTCTTCTGAGGAGCATCTGCTAAACTTTCGTTTAATTGATTCATTATTATCTTATATAATACATTATTTTCTAAACCGTCTACACTGTCTGGTAATTGTTGTAAAGCTTCGTATAACCCTTCCATAGAAGCGATCGTATCGTTTACACCTTCTTGTGCTTGGTGTACTCCTTCCGCTAATTCCCGACTACCAGGTATAAGTTGTCCAGTTAGTCCAGCATTAAGTTGATCACTCCCTGTCTTTGCAGCCTTTAATCCATCTAGTACTTGAGTTGCTCCCGACTGAAGTTCCTTCGCTCCCGCTTCTAACTCAGATGCTCCTTTTGATAACTTATTAATATCGGATGATTTGTCTTGTAATGTACTTAATAAAAGTCCAGTCCCATCATTCACTTCTTTCGCACCATTAGCTAATTTAGATATATCACTTGATTTATCGATTAAGTTAGATTTTAGTTCATTCGTTCCTTCGTTTAGTTGTTTTGCTCCATTAGCTAATTTGGAAATATCCCCTGATTTATTTTCTAAATTACTTAATAATTCGCCTGTTCCAGCATTGAGTTGTTTTGATCCATCAGCAAGCTTTGAAATATCTCCTTGTTTGGAGACTAATGAATCGCTCATTTCTTTTGTTCCTGCCTCAAGTTCTTTTGCACCGGTAGCTAACCGACTTATGTCACTTGCTTTTTCAGTTAAATTACTTAAAATTTCATCTGAGCCATCTTTTAATTGACCTACTCCATCGTTTATTTGCTCTGATCCGTCTGCTGCATCTTCAAAACCATCTGCAACATCTCCAAGTTGAGAGAATACATTTCTTACATATGTTTCTGTAACTTGTGTGGACAATTGATTTTTAATTGTATTGATAGCACTATCCGTTACTTGTGCCGCCATAAAATGTAATCCTTCATTTTGCGTATACTTTAGTTCAGGCTTTTTTGGGTTATCGTCCATAACAGTTAAAACATTTTCTGAGAAATTCTGAGGTACTTCTATCTTCATGTAGTATTTCATTTTTTCCATACCTCTTTGGGCTTCTTCTGTCGTGACAAAATCCCACTTCAAGGTCGGATTACCCTTTAGACTTTTAACCAATTCGTCACCAACATTGATTTGCTCACCTTCAGATATTGCACCTTCATCATTATTGATTACTGCAACTGGTACGTTATCTAAATTATCATAAGGACCCCATTTAGGTGACAACATAATCATTGCATAGACAAGTGGTACAAAAATCACTAGCAGAACAGAGACGATCACGGAACGATTCGCTTTTAGCTTTTTTATTTCAGCAAAAATATATTTTGATAATGTCATAAAACCCTCCCCCTTTTGTATCTATTCATTGCATCGCTTTTCACATTATTTTTTTATTTTATTTCCTTTCGCAAATAAACTATCTTCTTTTAGTTTTCGTATTATTTGTAGTGCTACTCACTCCTTTCTCTGCCAATCTATATTAAATACTACCCAACCGGTAAACGCTTTCAATATAGCGTAGTTCTATATTTATCACTTATTCTTAATCATAAGCTTTACAAAAACTCTTACCAATTCCTATAATTGTCGGTACTCCATCATGTTTATGACTTAACGGCACTACTTTAATATGATTAAAAGAACAACTAAATGCCGATGTCTATTATTACGATTACGCGACACAATACTTGCATCTCCGGTAAGTCCCAAATAGACAAAACTAATTTTGCCAGTCATTTATAGCAATAAGGATAATTAAATGTAATTTCCGAGACTTAAAAAAAGCAATGAAAAACAATAGTAATTGATTTTCACTGCTCTTTAAATTATTTAAATTAGTCTTTTTGAATACATTATTTTTCAGTTTACTTAGCCGTCTTGGTTAGTTAACGAATCTTTTTCGAATAAACGTTAGTGCACCACCTGTTACTAATAATAGGATTCCAAGCGATAGAAGTAATGGGTTATTTGTGGCGGTTTTTGGTAACAATTTTCCTCCACCTGAGGTTCCACCTTTGTTATCCCCAGTTGAAGTGACCGCTACTTTACTTTTTTTGCCGTCTTTCCCGTCGACACCATCCTTACCTGGTTTGCCTGGTTCACCCGGTTCGCCTGGTTTACCTGGTTCGCCTGGTTTACCTGGTTCGCCTGGTTTACCTGGTTCACCTGGTTCGCCCGGTTCGCCCGGTTCACCTGGTTCGCCCGGTTCACCCGGTTCGCCTGGTTTACCTGGTTCGCCCGGTTCGCCTGGTTCGCCTGGTTCGCCCGGTTCACCTGGTGGGCCTGGTTCACCTGGTTCACCCGGTTCGCCCGGTTCACCTGGTTCGCCTGGTTCACCTGGTTCGCCCGGTTCGCCTGGTTCGCCCGGTTCGCCTGGTTCGCCCGGTTCGCCTGGTTCGCCCGGTTCGCCTGGTTCGCCCGGTTCGCCTGGTTCACCTGGTTCGCCCGGTTCGCCTGGTTCGCCCGGTTCGCCTGGTTCGCCCGGTTCGCCTGGTTCACCTGGTGGGCCTGGTTCTTGCACTTCTTTTACAATGACAGTTCTAATCTCTTTAGTTGAATTTCCAGCTGCATCAGATACTGTGTATAATATTTCATAAGTTCCTGCTACTGCTGTATTTACCTCACCACTAATCGTTATTGCATCTGTTATGTCTCCATCAACATTATCTTCCGCTGTTGCACCTGGTTCAATATATTCATCACCAACATTTAATTCCAACGGATTTTCACCATGTAGCGTAATGACTGGAGCTACATGATCAGCTTCCTCTACAACGACAGTTGCTAGCAAATGATCACTTGGCGCTGTACAAACTGCTGGTAATGTAATCGGTGAACCTAAAAAGTTCGCAACAATATCTGCTTGAATTTCCCCTACGTTAATATCTACGTTATTATCACCTGCTGAAAATGTAGAGTCGACCCCATGTACAGTAAATGGAATCGCATTAGCACTTGAATCGAACGGTGTTGTCGGAATAGGAACACCATTTGCACCTACGACATTCACTGTTTGTCCATTTGCATGTAAATTAAACTTATTCACATGCCCATTTAATGGGTTAATAAAACTTTTAAGCGACGATAAATCTCCTGTTAAATCAATTTCAATATCGGTAACAATATTCTCAACTGAAATATCAGTATTTGGTTCCACCCCATCTGGTAGTACTATTTTCGGAGTAACTTTCATATCTATTAAAATATCTCCAGCTATCGATGTGGTTGCTTTACATTTATACAGAAATGATTTAGTAGCTTCTGCTGCACTTGCTGTGTTTAATCCTGTTTGATAAAAGAATATGATCGCAATAATAAACATCCAAACAAATACATTTTTATAGTTATTTTTAATTTTAAACCCTCCTCAATAATTAATTGGTCTTTATTTTACGATCTCACTAATCCATCAATCCCCCCTTGCCAAAAACACTAATCACTCTTGTAAGCCCTTCCATTTTTTGATAGAATAATGTACAACTATGAGAAAGGGCTTATACAGAACTTAAACAGTATCGCTTGCTTAACAATACTTTAGGCTTTTTATCCGTAACTACCAATTCCTAAAATAATCGTATCTTAATTAGTGCTGATTTGTTATGTCCCTACTTTTATATGATTTGAAGTTTTCCTACTAATACATAAACTACCCATTGCTCACGGATAATTTTCCGAATATTCAATACAAAATATTAGCCCATCCGCATGTCAATTTAGATAAGTAATAATTTTGAGTTATAAGGTTAGATAACATTTTTTAAAAGAATTGATAAAGAGAGGAAAGATGTTAAATGACTCTAACTTTAGACCATCATATGGATACTTTATTTCAACACGGGTTAGAAATAATAAGAGCAAATGAAGCGTCTATTCATAATGAATGGGCACAAATGAAGGAATATTTTCAAAAGGCTGGCAAGAGATCCGCAAAAACAACAGTAAAATCAGTTCATATCTTTTCGAAAATTATTTTCAATTATAATTATGATAAAGAAACATTAATAAATAAAATAAAGGTGGCTTGGAAAGAACAAATTGGCGAAAATCCTATTAATCAGTTTATTATGACATTGTTAGAAAGTTCAGTTCATCATGCCACTAAAACAAAATCGAATCACACTTATAAAGATTATCAAGCTATTCAATTGGTTTTCACTAAGATTAGTGAGCAAATTCTTTCATACAAAACAGAAGACCCTTTTTCAATCGATACATTTTTACAACATCTTGTTTATTCACAACAATTGCCTATTGAATGGGTAGCCGTTGTTTTGAATCAAAATAATTTACTCGTAGTTGATAAATGGTTTAATAAAAATCAATGTTTACTAAATGTTCATCCTAAAGTCCAAGCAGACAATATTTATACCTTAACTGAATTATTACTCCGCATTGGTACAAATTCAAATAGGAAAAACATTATCACTATTCCTTTTGAAAATGTAACACTATTATTCTGTATAGAAAAAAAGAGCACTACACATATTATGCCTTTTATTAGCCATGCTTTACAGCTTTTACAGAGTGGCAAAATGACCTTGAAATTAACGCATAAAGAACAGCAATGGAAAGATGCCGTTATTATGTTTAATGAAGCGGTTATCCGTGCACGTACATTCAGTGATGCACTTGAAATTATTACAGAGGGCTTTGTAAATTACTTGCCATTTGAGCGATGTGCTATATTTTCATATTCCCAAAATGATGAAATTGGATTCGGCCTATCTGGTCATCGTTTAGATACTGAAGCCATTAAGGGAATTACCGAGGAAGTAAGTAATCTCCCCCTTATTAATGATGGGTTAGAACTTTTACGTATGTTTGGTAAAAACATGAAATATTTACAACCACTATACATTCCTGATGCTAAAGATGGATTTCCAGAACAATACATCAATCAATTTCAATTAAAATCACTTGTTGTCGCACCTATATTTACTCCATCTCGAAGTGAATTGATTGGTGCTGCAATACTTGATCAAGGGGCAAATAAAAAGTTTGAAATTTCCCGAGAAACTTATACGGCTCTCATAAAATTTGGTCAAAGTGCTGGTGAAATACTAGGGAAGTTTCATATCAGTATACATTCATTGAATGAAACATTGCACTTTTCACCTAGAGAAATTGAAGTGTTGAAATTAATGGCGGAGGGGGAATCGACAACGAGTGCAGCTGGAATTCTCCATTTAAGTGAATATACTGTTCGTGATTATATCACTGCAATAATGCAAAAAATGAAGGCAAGAAATCGTACGGAAGCAGTAGCACGTGCAATAAGAAAAGGGGTTATATAACGATAAAAAGAAGCTAGAACAACAGTGTTTATCAAAGAATAATCCAAACTACAATAGCTGCATATAACCTCGCTCTGGAAATATACTTCGCTATCACCACAGGCATAAGAGTAACATCTGTTCTAGCTACGTTTTCAGCTTGCTTTCACCATGTCTTCTTTACCACGAGTATCTGGTAAGCCTCGAAAGATACTTAAGGAAGGCCAACGTCGGCATACTCCTTGCCGAGGCAGGGTCTCACCGATGCCTTTCCTCCTGCGACGCACAATATTTATTTGCGACGAGTAATCGTATTCGCAAAGCTTTTCGGTGGGACGAGCAATTAGCGGAGCTAGTGTCGGCGTAGGTCACATGGACATGACCGTTTCTAGCCGACCAGTAGTCTACGTGTATTTTCTCCGCTAAAGTATTGCATTGTTCGTCTTTAGGGTTGATCGTTTTAGTTATCCTAACCTTTCTTCTTCAGATAATTGCTTTTATACTTATACTTTCTTCTGCATAAGCACGTTCAATGATATTTTTATACTTTTCTTCAATAACATTTGTTTTTAATGATTGTTTTGGCGTTATTTCACCGCTATCAATCGTCCAATCATCACTAATGATTATTACTTTTTTTGGTTGAGCATATTTCGTGAGTCTTTTTGTATAGCTCCTTACTTCTCTTTCAATTAATGCTTTCACAAGCGGATGTTCACATATTTTTTCCCGCGATTTCATATTCATTTTATTTTCCTTAACCCAATGAAGGAGATATTCATGGTTAGGGTTAACGAGACAAATCACGTATTTTCTGTTATTTCCCACTACGAGGGACTGGTTGATAAAAGGACTTTCATTTACTGCATTCTCAACTTGTTGAGGTGCAACATTCATACCAGTTGATAGAACAATAATTCGCTTTTTACGATCGATAATTTTTAAATATCCATCCTCATCAAATTCTCCTACATCCCCTGTCTTAAACCATCCTTCATCAAAAGATTTCTCCGTTTCTATAGGATCATTATAATATCCTTTAGTAATACTCGGCCCTCTAACTAATACTTCACCATCTTCTCCAATTTTCACTTCTAAATTGGGCAAAACTTTTCCTACTGTACTACCTTTCCTCTAATCATAGGGTTTGTTGTAATAATCGGAGATGTTTCGGTTAACCCGTATCCTTCTAATATTGGGATATCAAGCGCCCAAAAAAACTTAGCTATTTCTGGATTTAACGTTCCTCCTCCAGATACTAAGCCACGAATTCGACCGCCCAACTGTTGTTTAACTTTTTGGAATACGAGTTTATCTGCTCTTTTCCATTTGCGATATAGCTTTTCAGGTAAATAACTTTGTGAAAAATAATGATCAATATTTGTATTTAAATAACACTCATACTTTTCTTGTCCTACTGAAACTGCCCAATTAAATATTTTCTTTTTTAGTGGAGAACCGTTTTTAATTTCTGCTTGTATTTGTTGGTATACTTTTTCAAATAATCTTGGAACACTCGTGAATACAGTGGGACGTATTTCTTTCAGATTTTGTGGAATAGTTTCTATACTTTCTGCATACCCAATGGTTGTTCCTATTGATAATGGTAGGTAATGACCCGCTAAACGTTCAAAAATATGTGAAAGTGGTAAATAGGAGAGTGTGACATCTTTAGGCAATAATTCTACTAACCAAAACTGCACACCCTCAATATTAGCTAAAATATTACCATGAGTAAGCATGACTCCTTTTGGATTACCCGTCGTTCCCGATGTATGAATGATCGTTAATAATTGTTCACGATCGATATTCATCCAAGATTGTTCCCAATCATCCCTCAAATTGTCCTCGCCTAATTTTTCTACCATCGAAAAAGGGAAATACTGTTCTGACGGTATAAAATCTCCCCGAGGGTGCATCAGTATAATTCTTTCTAACTCACCCCCGCTTTCAATTAACTTTTGCAATTGTTCTTTGTTCTCGACAATTGCGGTAGAAACATCTGCATTGTTTAGCATGTATGTTACTTGTTCTGTTGGAATCGTTGGATATACTGGCACACTGACAGCTCCAATACTAGCAATTGCAAAGTCAGAGATCCCCCACATCGGATTACTATTTGATATAATAGCAACTTTATCATTTTCCGTTACTCCTAAATGTGTTAAACCATTAGCAAAATGTTTAATGCGATCCCAAAATTGTCCATAAGTTAGTTGGATATAATTATTTTTATTTTTCCAAATAAAAGCCTCTTTTTCGTTAAAGCGGTCTACCGTTCGGCGAAGCATTTCCATTATATTGTTAGCTTTCATTTAAGACACCTCCTTACTTGTAAATCAAATCTACATTTGTCTATGAAACGCTCTCTTATCCCCTATTTCCAAAAAAAGTTTCACGATTAAAGAAATTGATTGATTCATTCTAAGGGAAAAAAGTATTAAAGTACTTATAATGATTCAATTTCATAAATGCTAATTCCAAGAATAAACCCGAACTTACACATTGAGTAAATCTTAATATTCGTGTATTTAATTAACACCTAATGGTTGGAACGGCAGGTGGTCGACTCCTGCGGGAGGAGAGGCACAGGGTAAGACTAGAAGGGCTTTAGCTCAGGCGTTGGCTTAACGGCCGCCCGCTAAAAAGCGACCACCTAAAGTGGAAACCAATAACTAATCTTCGTTGTTCGGATTTTTAACTGAAACATTGAATAATGAAATTGTTCATATTAATAAAATTGTAGTAAACTTATAATCTCTCTATTATCGTTGCTATCGCCATTCCAAAACCGATACACATTACTTGTAACCCATACCTCCCCCCTCTATCTTCCAATGTGTGAAGTAGTGTAGTCGCAAGTCTCGCACCACTTGCTCCTAATGGATGCCCTAAAGCAATAGCACCACCTCGAGGATTTACTTTGTTCATATCTGCTTCTATCTCTTTTTCCCATGCTTTAATAACCGATGCAAAAGCCTCGTTAATTTCGATCACATCTATTTGTTCCATCCGTAAATCAGCTTTTTTCAGCACTTTTTTCGTAGCCGGGATCACACCTGTTAACATCATCACTGGATCTTCTCCAACTACAACTTTAGCGATTATTTTTGCCCTTGGTTTAATGGATAACTCATTTGCTTTTTGTTCAGACATTAATAATAATCCCGCTGCTCCATCACTTATTTGACTGGAATTTCCCGCTGTTATTACTCCTTCTTCTGGTAAAAATGCTGCATGTAAATCGCTTAGTTTATCGATTGTCGTATCTCTACGTACTCCCTCATCCATCATAAACAAGCCATTTTCATTTCCACTTTCGAGATTTAGCGAAATAATCTCTCTTTCAAAATATCCTTCATCTATTGCTTTCATCGCTTTTTGATGGCTTAAAAAGGAATATTCATCTAATTCTTTTCGCGTTACATTCCATTCTTTAGCGATCAATTCAGCGGAAAAACCTTGTGGAACTATCGTTTGAGTATTCATAAGTGAATCACTAAACTCACCGATATCACTTCCCATCGGTACCCGTGACATGCTTTCTACCCCACATGCAATAACTATATCTGCATCATTTGCGAGGATTGTTTGTGCAGCATTATGAATTGCTTGTTGACTTGAACCACATAGTCGATTAACTGAATATGCTGGCACTTCTACTGGAAATCCAGCAGCCAATGTGACTAACCTGCCAATATTTCCACCTTGTTCGTCTATCATTGTTGCACAGCCTACTACTACATCCTCTACATCATTTTCAGAAATACCGTTTCGATGAACTAACTGTTGTAATATCGGTACGAGCAAATCGACTGGGTGGGTATGTCTCAGTGCTCCATTTCTTTTACCAATTGCGGTTCTTATTGCATCAACAATTACGACATTTGTCATTATGTTACCTCCTCTTAACGCATAGGACTAAAATGTAAATAGTTCAATTCCTCCAGATACATTCAGTCCAACCCCGGTAATATAGCTCGCTTTATCGGAAACTAAAAATGTAATGGCATTAGCAATATCCTCTGGTTTTCCAGCCTTTTTAAATGCGGTACGCTGAATCATTCGTTCATTCATGTTAGGGTTTCCCAAATTAAACGCTTCCGTATCAATAATGCCTGGTACAACTGCATTCACATTAATGTTATATCTTGCACCTTCTAATGCCATACTTTTTGTAAAACTTAACAATGCACCTTTTGTAGCCGAATAACTTGCTTGCCCAAATCCTCCTAAAGTTCCCGCAACAGAAGACATATTAATAATAGAGCCTCTATTTTGTTTTTTCATATAAGGCCACACTGCTTTGGTACAATTGTAAGCTCCTGTTAAATTCACATTTAGATCCCTTTGCCAATACGCATCATTTTGGTTTTCTATTTGCGATACATGGTCGAGTGTTCCGGCATTGTTAATTAAAATATCAATACTTCCAAATTCTTGTTTCACTTTCGTAAAAACTTCTTCCACTTGTTTCTTGTTCGTGACATCCATTTTTATCGCAACAGAACGTCTACCCATCTTTTCAATATCTCTAGCTGTTTGATTTGCGTACATTACATTTGTACTTTGCATCACTTGAGCCAACGGTCCATATTTCTCCGCTTCTTTTTCACTATTTTCGTCCGATTCAATTAATATATCTGTTATGACTACATCTGCACCTGCTTCCGCCAAAGCAAGGGCATCCGCTCGACCGATCCCACGTGAAGCTCCCGTTACTACGGCAACTTTACCAAGTAACAATTTATCCCATGAATTCATAGTGCATCCTACCCTTTCATTCAAAAATCCATCTAACCTTCTGAATAAAATTGAGCTTTTTCTTTTTGAAAAAAAGCCATCAACCCGATTCCTGGTTCTTCCGTTTTAAATGTATGTGAAAAAGCTTTTGCTTCTATTTTCAGTCCCTCTTCTATTGGCATTTCAGCGCCATTAATCGCTTGCTTTGCGAGCCCCATTGCATGGATTGCCCCCTCAGCTAACTGTTCAGCAAACTCGGTTGTGTCTTTTTCTAAATCCTCTGCAACTTGTGTTATTAATCCGATTTGATGAGCTTCCTTTGGTGTTAGTCTTTTTGCCGTAAAAATAAGTTCCATCGCTTTTGCTCGCCCAATTAAATGTGTCATCCGCTGGGTTCCTCCAGCACCCGGAATAATACCTAAAGACGTTTCAGTCAAGCCTATTGTTCCTTTAGACATCATCCTAAAATCACATGCCAAAGCTAATTCACATCCACCTCCTAGTGCATGCCCGTTAATAGCAGCTATTACTGGCTTAGAAACCTTATAAAATTTATGAAAACAAGCTTGCATTTTTCCGCTTTGTACAGCAATTGGATCTTCATTATTTTCCATTTCTCCGGTATCATAAATCATCCCTTTTAAATCGGCACCAGCTAAAAAGATTTTCGGATGATTGGACGTTACGACTATGACACGTACAGAATGATCTTCTGCTAAATCATCGACCGCTGCTTCCAGCTCCTTCATTAATTGTTCCCCTATCGCATTTACTGGAGGATTGTCAATAATGATCCATGTTACTCCTTTTTTACGTTTCTGTATTTCGATTAATTCGTATCTCATTAACATGACCTCCTACACTCTAATTCCGTAAGGTTCATATTGACGTCTTGCAATTACTAAATGTTGTATTTCATTCGTTCCTTCAAATATGTCAAAAACTTTTACATCTCTGTACAATTTCTCCACAATATGTCCTTCTAACCCGGTTGGACCTAATAGCTCTAGACACTTTGCACAAACATCAAGTGCCATTTGTCCTGCATACGCTTTACACATTGCCGCTTCTTTTGCGTTGGCAAGACCTAGATCCGCTTTCCAAGCAGCCTCCCATGTTAATAGTCTTGCAGCAGCGATATTTCCGTCTATTTCTGCTAACATTTCCGTAGCCAAGTAATAAAATTTACCACTGGTAGGAAAATCTCGTTGGACAACATCTAGTGTATATTCAAAAGCTGCGCGAGCAATACCTATTGCCATAGCTGCAACGATTGGACGTGTCGAGTCAAATGTTTTCATTGCCATTTCAAATCCAGATTGATCGGATCTACTTCTTTTATAAAGTTGTTCTCCCCCGAGTAAATTTTCTATTGGAACAAAGCAATCTTCAAACAATAGTTCAGCTGTTTCATTTGCTCGAAGACCCATTTTTTCTACTAACCGTGTAGAACTAAATCCCGGTGTACCTTTTTCAACGACAAAAGCCCTTTGCCCTGCACGTCCTAATGTAGCATCGGCAGTTGCAAAAACGACAACCCAGGAAGCACGACTACCATTTGTAATAAAAATCTTTTGACCATTTAATATATAGCCGCCACTTACTTTCTTCGCTGTCATTTGGATTGCTGAAGCATCTGAACCTGCCTCTGGTTCTGTTAATGCATAGGCTCCCCAACGAGCTTTGTCTTTTTTAAAAATGGTAAGAAATCGCTCCTTTTGTTCTTTCGTACCACTACTTTGAATAGGTGGTCCACCAAGTCCTGCACCAGGTAATGATAAAGCGATTGCTGGATCCCCCCAAGCTATTTCTTCTGTTGCGATGACTCCCATTCGGTTCCCTTCCTGTTCTTTTCTGCCCCTTTTGTTAGCGCTATCATTTTTGTCATTACTAAAGGAAGAAGTATTTAAATGGATTCCCATTTGATTTACCTTATCAAGCCACTCTTCTGGTACATTACCTATTTTGTCTGCTACCATCGAAATAGGGCGCATTTCATGTTTTGCAAACCAATGTGTCATTTCTTTTATTTGTTGTTGTTGTTCAGATAATGTAAATGAAATCATGTAATCACAGCCTTTTCTTTCGTTGCCAAAGTTTGTTTACCGCGTCGTATTAAATAATTCTTTTCACGCCCATACAACATCACCTGTGCTTGTGCATCCCTCATCCATTTCTCTACAGGATAATCCTTTACATAACCATGACCACCAAGTAATTGGACTGCCGAATTGGTCACATAGCGCACCCCTTGATGTGCTCGCTGTATGGCTCTTAGTGCAGGTCCTTCTGCTTCTTCGGTATTTTTATCGGCCACTGTTGCTGCCTCCCAAACTAAATGATTCGCAATCCTTGTTTCGATAACCATACGTGCTATCTGAAAAGACACACCTTGAAACTTGGCGATCACTTGATCAAAAGCTTTTCTCATCGCTGTATATTCTGTCGCATAGTCTAGCGCAGCTTGCATCAGTCCAACTTGCTTTGCAGCTTGGATAATTTGTATTCGTGTGTGTGTCCGACGAATCAATTGATCGGCCTTTTCCCCAGTAGCAATCACTTGGTCTTGAGAAATTATTTCATTATCAAAAGAAATTTTTGCAATGCTAGCGGCTAATAAACCGAATCGGTAATCCCCTTTATTTACTTTCAAATGATGGTGTTTTTTATCCATCCAACATATAACAGGGCACCCTTCCTCGTCTAAAACAGCAAGAATCAGATGATTTGCCATTTGGCCTAAACGAGTTGGTTGTGATGTGCCATGTAATGTATAATTGGTACCACTTTTTGTTAGAGATAACCTCTTCCCCATTGCCTTATCATTGATATCATCAATAAATGCGATCGTACTTTCACCCTCACAGACCAACTTTTGTTGATCTTTATTCATTTGCTTTGGCTCCATTGAACGAAGTAAGGAGGCACCATCTGCTAACCCTGGAAGACCTTGCACTATGCCCAAATCTCCATAACTTAACGCTGCTTGAATCTGCACTTGGGAAATAAGAGGTAATTGCAAACCGCCATAGGATTCGGGTTCTTCTAATTTCAAAAAACCTAATTCATTAACTACTTTAATCATGTCATTCCTAATCATACCTTTATTTTCACTTTCCCTTGCATAGGGGCGAATATTTTCGCTTGCTATTTTTTGAGCAATGCTTACAAAAGCATTTTCATCTTCTGTTGATTCAAATGAAATCATAAGGAAACCTCCTTTTAAAACGAAAGTAATGTACTAGGCATTTTTTTTATTATAGGTAGCTAATATGCTTTGTAATTTTAAAGCGAGTCCCATATTTCCTTTTATTTTCAATCTACCACTCATAAATGCTTGCGTGCCATTTAACTCTCCTTCAGCCATTTTGATAAAATCTTCAGATGCCATATTTAGAATACAATCAGCCTCTACCCCATCTCCTTCTGTTGTGTAACTATCTTCTCCATTTAAAATAAGTTGAAAAACACCTGGTTCTTCACCATTTAGATTAAATTGATAAACAGCTTCAACTCCTTCTGCATATGCTGAATCTTCACCTAGTGCTACATCTATTTCTCGAAAAACTTGTTTTACATTAGACATTTTCCATCCTCCTATTTTTTTGTTAACGTAAGCGTATTATATATCCGATATTATTCATATTCCGTTATATGTCGGATAAGTTGCATTTTAATTGATAAACATCCCTAAAAACGTATGAAATTAGATAATAATCAAAAGACAAAAAACCTTGAAAGACTGAAATCAATCAAGGTGGACTCCATTTATTCAAATTATCTAAATAGGGTCTGCTGAACAACTAAATTGCGTTTCATCTTACCGTTGTCTTCCGCGAAATGTACAGTGCTTTTTAGCGGGCACGGCTTCAGCCCTCTGACGCACAGGACGTGCTAGTGCAAATCTTTACGGTGGGACGAGTAATCGCAGTCCCAGGTGTTGCGACAAAGCTTTTCGATGGGACGAACGAAAGTGCAAACTCTTTTCGATGGGACGAGCATTTAGCGCAGTCCCAGTCCCAGGACGTCGCGTACTTAATCTGCCTCGGAAGAAAACCACTTCCTGTGGGGTCTTCCGACGTACAGGATGTACTAGCGCAGACGTCGCCACAGGACGTGGCGTTCTTAGTCTGCGTTCCTCTGTTGCTTTTCCCGCTGGAGTCAGTCACTTTCGCTCCAGACAACTAGAGAAGTTCATTGCATATACAAAGGTTTATTGGTAAAACAGTCAAAAGCCTTGCACTTTATATCGAGAAAAACGGGTACAAACTATCGATGTAGATGGGATTTCTTTTTATTCAGCAACCCCTAAATAAACCTTAAAATATTTTCTATTCCATACAACCTTTTCTCCTTTCTTCCTGCCAAAACTGATAAATCATCATACATTATCTTAACTTTTCAACTACTGAACGGGCTGCAATTTTTCCACTAAACAAACAACCACCTAGAAATGTTCCCTCTAACGAACGATACCCATGCATTCCGCCCCCACCAAATCCGGCCACTTCTCCGGCTGCAAATAAACCGTCAATTGGGTCCCCATCAACACCTAAAACACGCGCCGATAGATCTGTTTGTAATCCTCCGAGTGTTTTTCTACTTAATACATGTAAGCGAACTGCGATAAGAGGACCGTTTTTTGGATCGAGTAATTTATGTGGTTTTGCGGTTCGAATAACTTTATCTCCTAAGTAATGTCTTGCCCCGTGCATCGCAGTTATTTGGAGATCTTTCGTAAATTTATTTTTAATCGCCCTATCCCTTGCTTCCACTTGTCTCCTTACTTTTTCAATATCTATTCTTTTCTCCCCGACTAATTCATTCATACCGATTACTAAGTTATCTATATTGTCTGCTACGACGAAATCTTCCCCATTATCAATAAAAGCTTGAACTGGTCCAGGTGCTCCCGGTAGCACTCTTTGTAACACTTTTCGGACGCTTTTTTCCGTTAAATCGGGATTTTGTTCGGATCCTGAAAGAGCGAATTCCTTTTCAATAATATCTTGTGTTAAAATAAACCACGAATAATCATATCCCGTAGCCATAATCGTTCTTAACGTGCCTAACGTATCAAAACCGGGGAAATTAGGCGAAAGAAATCGATTGCCTTCTGCATCAAACCACATGGATGATGGCCCAGGTAAAATCCTTATTCCGTGATTCTCCCAAATCGGATTCCAATTTTTAATCCCCTCTGTATAATGCCACATTCGGTCACGATTAACGATTCGTCCACCAGCCATTTCTGTAAGTACGAGCATTCGCCCATCAACATGTTTTGGTACTCCAGATATCATTGACTGTGGCGCAGTTCCGAGACGTTCCGGCCAGTTTTTGCGAATTAAATCAAAGTTTGCTCCAATTCCCCCGCTTGAGACGATTACCGCTTCTGCTTCATATCTAAAATCACCTATTATTTTACGTGAACTTTCTTCTCCACGTTTTATTGTTGTCGGCTTTAAAATGGATCCTGCTACTCCTGTTACCGCACCATTTTCGGTTATGAATTGATCTACTTGATGACGCGGTAAATAGGCTACTAGTCCGGTTTCAATATAGTTGTAAAGATCACGTACAAAAGGTGCAACAATTCCAGGACCCGTCCCCCACGTAATATGAAATCTTGGCACTGAGTTTCCATGACCTTCCGCTAAATATCCACCTCGTTCTGCCCAACCAACTACAGGAAAAATCCTTATTCCTTTTTCATACAGCCAAGTACGCTTTTCCTCAGTTGCAAAATCGACATAACTTTCAGCCCATTTCTTTCCCCAATAATCTTCATCGTCTTCCCGATCAAACCCTGCTGTTCCAAGCCAGTCTTGCCAGGCTAGCTCTTTTGAATCTTTAATTCCCATTCTTCTTTGTTCAGGAGAATCAACTAAAAAAAGTCCACCAAATGACCACCAAGCTTGTCCACCGAGCGATTGTTCCCCTTCTTGCTCGAGAAGCAAAACGCTTTTTCCCTCTCGAGCAATCTCTGTCGTTGCAACGAGTCCCGCGAGCCCTGCACCAATTACAATCGTATCGTATTCCATCTTTTCCCCCTCCTTACAGCTAATTATATATTAAATTTAGAAAATTTTGTAATTAGCAATATGGAGAAGTTTCTCAAATCAACCTGTTTGAATGAACGCTAATACTTTATCCAACTTTTGATTTCGTGCTAATTCATAAGACTTTAGCCACGGACAGCCGAATGTTTGGACCCGTTCCACCACATTTTTTATCGTAAATCGTGTCGGATGGAGATCTTCTTTCACTTCTTCCCAATATAGGGGAGTGGCAACTGTTGCTTCTTCCGTTTTTCTCGGAGAGTATGGTGCAACAATGGTGCGATTTTTTCCATGTTGTACATAATCAATATACAACTTTTCACCGCGATTTTTTTTGAATCGTTCGGTCGTAAATAAGTTTGGTCCTGCCTTTTCAACTGTTTTGGCAATTGCTTCGGTAAAAATTGCTGTTTGTTCATAATTCATCGCATGAGCTTTTAATGGAATATGAATTTGTAACCCTTTATTTCCTGATGTTTTGATAAAGGATGTAAGTTCGAATTCGTTTAACAATTGCTTAATCATGAGAGATGCTTTAATCGCGAGTAAAAAGTCCTCCCTACTAGCCGGGTCTAAATCAAAAACAATTTCGGTTGGCTCACTTGAATCAATTGGTTGAAAAGGGATATGATATTCAATTGCACTATGATTCGCATACCAAATAAGTGCAGACAGATTATTACAAAGTTGAATCCGTTTATCTTCAGTTTCGATAAATTCGACAAAATCGGGAGCATAACTCGGTAAATTTTTTTGAAAGAAAGATTCTTCCGCAATCCCATCAGGGCAGCGAATAACCGTAAGCGCACGTTTACTTAAATAAGGAATCATATAGGGATAGATGTCCCTCATAAAAGTAAGCAAATCACCTTTTGTCAGTCCTATTTGGGGCCAAAATAATTTATCTTCATTTGAAAGTCCAACATCAGGCAACATCGCTAAATCCAATTGCAATTTTTCTACTGTACACTTGGCGGGGGATAACTCTGGGGCAAGTTGAGCAAATTCTGGTTCTCTTAATTCATGTGTGTGTAAATCGAGCGTATGTATTTTCGTACATATTGCTGGTGGTAGAGTGTAATTTTGTCCGTTTTTTTCTCCATTTGTCATAAAAATTTGTTTTAATGACTCATATTCCTCATCGTCTAATCCATGTTTACATTTTCCAATTGGTATAATTGTTTCTTTCTCATAGACGGCAGCCGTGAAATAATCATTTTTAGGGTAAAATTCGGTTAAAAAAACTTGAATGGTGCGCCAATTTTTCCATTTTAACCAATCATGATGATTTTTTCCTTGCGAGTATGTTGCAGCTTTTCGCTTTGCGACGATTCCTTCTGCTTTATAATCAAATACCAACTTGGAAATTGTTTCAAAATCATTCAATATGTTGATCATTTGTAACTTATCTGTTTCTTGATTTATTTTTGCAAAAAGCTTATGGAGTTGTTCTTTTCGTTCTAATAATGGCCGCTCGGTTAGCTCCTTTCCTTCTATTTGTAACAGATCAAAAACAATAAATGTAGCCGGTCGCTCTTTAGCAATTTCAGCAATTTTTTCTTTTGTTTTTAAACGACCCCGTTTTTGAATGAGCGCAAAATTCGCTTGAAATTTATTGTTTAAAACGACTAATTCACCATCTAATTGCATTGGTAAAAACGACTTGACTTGTGATTGAATGGACTCACAATACTGAATAATTTCCGGAAAATTTTCTGTTAACTCTTTATTATTTCGACTAATTATTTTAATCTCTTTTTCTGTCCAATGAACAACAGCACGAAAACCATCATATTTCACTTCATACAGGAAAACATCGTCTTGGTGTAGGTCAGTAATCACAATTGGTTGCATCAAATTCATTTTTAAACCACCTCCTATTTAAGTTGCACTTTTTTGTGGATAAAATGCAAAAAATAAACGTAAACTACTTGAAAAAGGAGGCGTGTTTTGTGCATACGATGTGGAAAGGAACGATTAGCTTCGGGCTCGTCAATATTCCTGTAAAAATGCATGCCGCAACAGAAAATAAAGATGTGAAACTAAGACAACTTCATAAAGAATGCCAATCTCCGATTAAGTATGAAAAGGTTTGTCCTGTTTGTGAGCGAAAGGTGGAAGAAGAGGAAATTGTGAAAGCATATGAATACACGAAAAATAAATTTGTCGTTTTAGATAAAGAAGACCTTCAAGCATTACAAAAAGAGCAAACCGACAAAGCGGTGGAAATCATTGATTTTGTAAAATTAGAAGAAATTGATCCAATTTATTTTGAAAAAAGTTATTATTTATCCCCGAATGAAGGTGGCGTAAAAGCATATAGTTTACTCCGGGCAGCCCTTCTGGAAACAGGGAAAATTGGGGTAGCGAAGATGATGATTCGTTCCAAGGAACAATTAGCTGTTATTCGCATTTATAAAAATACACTTGTTGTTGAAACGATACATTACCCTGATGAGGTTCGAGCTGTACAGGATGTGCCAAATGTGCCTGAAAATACGGAAGTCGTTAAAAAAGAACTTGACACCGCCAAATTGTTAATCGATCAATTAACGACTGTTTTTGAACCTGAAAAATATACAGATGAATATCGGACTTCTTTACTTGAGATAATTGAAGGAAAGAAGACTGAAAAAACGGCTACAGTTACTGGAAAACAAAAACCTGACAATGTTACAAATTTAATGGATGCACTTCAAGCTTCTTTGGATCGGGCGAAGAAAGAAAATCCAAAGCCAAAAAAGAAAACTACAGCAAAAGCGACAACGACAAAAAAGGTTGCAAAGTAACAATGAAGGCTGGGACAAAACTACAACAATTACATCTATAGACGAACAAATATAAAACCTAAGCGAAAGAAATATACGTAAACTCCTAATCGGCTAAAAAGGTCACGTACTGTAACCTTACACTCCAGTGTAAGAGCGGGGAGGATAGATGGCGCGCGGGAATGTGCCACCTTACCTTCATCCGCTTTTTCATCTAGGAAGGCACGCGGGAGACTCACCAGCTGCCTTAGGATGCGCGAATTATATTTGCGGAACGGATTATATGCAACTACCGTTGTTCGGATTTTCCTTTGATAAAAACCCTGATGCCCCAGCCTCTTGTATTAAACTAATTCTTCTTCCTTATCAACACCGTAAATATAGTTCGTTACTTTCTCATATGCTTTTGTTAAATTCCGATAATAAACTTGTTTACTCGTTTCAGACTCATTTAAGGTGGAAATTTCCTCTTGTAGTTTTTCGTATGAATCATCTAGTGAAATCGCATCATTAATAACCAATCGATTCATCACTATCGTCATCAACTGTTCAGAATAATAAGCTACAGTGCCAAACAATATCTTCTCCCCCATTTCTGCTAAAAAGCTCACATTAAAAAAACAACCTTATTATTAGAAGGTTGTTTTATGCAAACGTAAAGAAGCATAGGTATATTCGTATTTTTTAAAAATACCCTATGTGCAGTAAACACCTCCTATCCTCGTAGGAACAAATGTGTAAGAGATTGTATAGGCAGGTCTCCTGGCTCATCATCATCGCTTTATCGAACCTTCCCATTTTCTATTCTCAAGAAAACAGTGGCTTTTTTTCGAATTGCTCCGATATACAGTTGCGGGACAGCGTTGGAATCGCACCAACTTCCCTTTTAAGCAATAAAGAACAAACTTCTTTATTACACCTATTTCTCTATTATTTAGTTCATAGTATCAGTATACCATTACCAGTTAGACCTTGTTAAATATAATAAATCCCTTGCCACTAAATCGTTTCTTCCAACTCATGATGTTGAACGGGGTAAAAACAAGCAACAGCATGACCTTGCACGTCATCTTTTTCTAATGGTGGAATACTTTGTTTACAAACATCTTTTGCAAAAGGGCATCTAGTATGAAAAACACAACCTGATGGTGGATGGGTAGGAGACGGTAGCTCCCCTTCTAAAACTAATTGTTTTCTACTTTTTTCTTGCAATGGATCAGGTAAAGGAATGGCTGATAAGAGTGCGTTCGTATATGGATGACGCGCATTTCTATAAAAGGAATCACTATCTGATATTTCCATCACTTTGCCTAAATACATGACAGCTACTTGATCAGCGATATGTTTAACGACAGATAAATCATGAGCAATGAACATATACGTAAGACCTAATTCCTCTTGTAAGTTTTCAAACAAATTAATCACTTGTGCCTGTACAGATACATCAAGTGCACTAACTGGTTCATCGCAAATAAGTAATTTCGGTTTAAGAGCAATCGCTCTTGCTATCCCAATACGTTGACGTTGTCCACCTGAAAATTCATGTGGAAGCCGATCATAATGTTCATCTGGATTCAGACCGACGAGCTCCATTAATTCTTTCACTCGAGAAGGTACATTATCTTTTATTTTATACGCTTTAAAGGGGGCGGCAATAATTTCTCCGACTTTCATTCGTGGATGTAAACTTGTGTAAGGATCTTGAAAAACCATTTGAATATCACGTCGCAATTCATGCATTCTTTTTGCATTCATCTTGCTAATATCTTCCCCTTCAAATAAAATTTGACCAGAAGTTGGCTTTTCTAATCCGACGATCGTTCTAGCTAACGTACTTTTTCCACAACCTGATTCTCCAACAATCCCTAATGTTTGCCCTTTATGAACGGAAAGACTTATTCCATTAACCGCCTTTACATACTCCGTTGTTTTCTTAAATGGAATCTTTTTTACTGGAAAATGGACGTGTAAATTACGAATCGTTAAAACTTCCTCCGTCATTCGTATACCACCTCTTTTTATTGTATTGATTGTAATTGATTTACTTGATCAATAAATTCACTTTCGGATAAAATACATGCAACGCGATGATCTTTTCCAATTTCCCTTAAAACCGGATCGCTTAATGCACATTGCTCCGTTGCAAATGGGCATCGTTGATAAAAGCTACAACCTTTCATCTCCCCTAATAGGTTTGGAGGGTTTCCTTTTATCGTTACTAATTGTTCTTGATCATTTGCATCTAACCGTGGTAGAGCCCGCAGTAAAGACCAAGTGTAAGGCATTGTCGTTCGGTAAAAAATATCTTCCGTACTTCCTTCCTCAACAATTCTACCCGAATACATGACTAATATGTTATCAGCCATATTTGCCACGACTCCCAAATCATGCGTAATAATAATAATGGCCATACCGTATTTGTTTTGAATGTTTTTTAACAGTTGTAAAATTTGCGCTTGGATTGTCACATCTAAAGCAGTAGTAGGTTCGTCGGCAATGAGTAGTTTCGGTTTACTAGCGAGTGCCATGGCAATAAGTACTCGTTGACGCATTCCCCCTGAAAACTGATGTGGGTACTCACCCATTCGTCGGTCTGGATCTGATATCCCCACATCTTTTAAAAGTTCTGTTGCTTTTTGTTTAGCCGTTTTTCGAGACATTTTCTGTTTCGCACGAATGGCATCAATTAGTTGATCACCAATTTTAAATACAGGGTTCAAACTTGACATCGGATCTTGAAAAATCATTGCAATGTCGCTTCCCCTTAATTGTCGAACTTCTTTATCAGTTAAAGCAAGAATATTTCTATCTTGAAAAAGTATTTCTCCTTCTGTATAAACTGTTGTAGGCTCTGGATTTAGACGCATTAACGACTGGGCAAGAACACTCTTTCCACTACCTGATTCACCGACAATTCCGACCGTTTGCCCAGCCTTAATGGTAAAAGATACTCCGTTTACCGCTTTTACGACTCCTTTATCTGAATGGATTCTTACTTTTAATCCTTTCACCTCTAGCATGCTATCCACCTCTCCTTCATATTAAGATTTTGCTAGCTTTAGCTTTTTTAACAAGCTTTTTCTAGATTTGACCTTTTTAGCATGGGGATCTAACGCATCACGGAGCCCATCTCCTAAAATATTTAATAAAAAAACAGTGAAGACGATAGCAAGGCCGGGGAAAATGGAAAACCATGGTGCGATCGAAATATATATTTGTGCTTCTTGTAACATATTTCCCCAGGTTGGAATCGTTGGATCGACACCGACACCTAAGAAACTTAATGCAGCTTCTGCTAAAATTGCTTTTGCGAAAATAAACGTTCCTTGAACGATAATTGGTGTAATAATATTAGGCAATATATACCGAAATAAAATAATGATATCGCTCGTTCCTGTTATCTTTGCTGCATCGATATATTGAACATTATTTATTTGTAAAACGGCTGAGCGAACAATTCTTGCCATGACAGGACTAAACGCAAACGTTAAAGCGACAATGATGTTCACGATGCTGCCCCCAAGTGCTGCGACTAATGCAAGTGCCAAAAGTAAAGAAGGGAATGCAAGCATACCATCAATCACTCTCATCATTAGAAAGTCCGCTTTTCGATAATAGCCCGAAAGAAGGCCGATTAAAGTTCCAAGTAACGTTGATGCTACTGCAACAACTATTCCAACGAATAAAGATACTTTAGCCGCAACAACCGTTCTAGCAAAAATATCCCTCCCAAAGTCGTCTGTACCAAACCAATATGTTGCCGATGGTTCAAGTAAGCGAAAATCCGGATCTATATAGGATGGGGAATGAGGTAACCAAAAAGAAGCTGTCAATGTTGCAATCGTTATCATACATAGCACACTGATGGAAACTACATTACGTTTTTTCTTAAACATTAACGAAAATTCCTTTCTCTTTAAAACTTTTTAATCATAACGAATTCGTGGATCCAAAAATGTATAAAGTAAATCAATAAGTAAATTAATAAGGAAGTAAATACCTGCAATAATTAGAACGACTCCTTGAATAACTGGATAATCTCTACGATGAATAGAATCGATAAGTAATTGACCAATACCAGGAATAGTGAACATCGTTTCTACAATAATGGCTCCACCTAATAAACCTGCAACCATCGTACCAACTACAGTAGTCGTTGGAATAAGTGCATTGGCAAATACGTATTTCATCAATATCATACTCTCTTTTATCCCTTGCGCCCGTACGGTTTTAGTGTAATCTTGATGTACATTATCTAGCATACTATCACGAAGCATGCGGGCAATGAGTCCAATTTCCACCGTTGCAAGTACAATCGCAGGTAGAATCAAATGATAGAACCATAAGTTAACACTTTCCACAATGGGAACATAACCAGCTACAGGAAAGATAGGAATTGCTACCGCAACACCGAGGACAAGTAACATGGCAAACCAAAATTCTGGAATGGAAACGCCTAATAGTGAGGTGAAAATAAACAATGGATCGACGATAGTATTTCTTTTCCAGACGACAAAAATTGCCGCGGGAATTGCAATAGCTAAAGCTAATGTCATCGACAACATCATTAAACTGAAGGTAGGACCTAACCGATCAAGGATAATTTGTAATACGGGCTCAGAAGAATAGATTGATTGACCGAGATCTCCAGTAATAACATTTTTAAACCAGTCAAAAAACTGAACGACAATCGGTTGATCAAGTCCAAGTTGTTTCTCCAATTGAGCAATGCTTTCCTCAGAACTATCTTCGCCTAAAATAAGGTATGCTGGATTCCCAGGTGTTAAATGGACAATCATAAAGACAATAATACTGACAATAATCATTACGGGTATTGTTGATAGCAATCGATTAACCGTATATTTAAGCAATTATTTCCCCTCCTTAACAAATCTGAATGAAAGGAGAAGTTCGCCTGTTTACCGTAAGCGAACTTCTACAAGATTAGTTATTCACTTTTATACGTATTCCAAAATCGTGGACCGACCCAACTCTCATATTCTTTCACTTTGTCACTTTTAATATCTAATGTCGTCTCGTTCACCATTTTTACAAACGGCAATTCATCCCAAACTGTTTGATTCATTTCCGCTAGTACGTCTTGTTTTTCTTCTTCCGTATCAACATTGCTCCATTCGTCAAGCAACTTTTCCCAACGTTTACTTTCATAAAATCCACTACTTGAACTTCCGATTCCAAGCATACCTAACTCATTTGGTGAAAAACGAGTCGACCATCCGATAACGACAAGATCCCAATTATCTGGGTCACCCCATTTTTCTAAATATGTTGCCCATTCATAGGAAACGAGTTCAACTTTAAAGCCTATTTCCTCCAATTGTTGTTTCGCAATCTCTGCCGTTTTTTCATATCGTTCAAAGTTATTGGAATACATAATCGTTATTGGTTCACCATTATAGTTAGATGAATCTAATAAGCTTTTAGCCTTCTCTTTATCGTAGACTAGATAATCATCCGTTCCTTGACTCGAATATAAGTCTTTTTGCTCTGGATCGAATAGTGCCCCATCAAATGCGTAAAACTCTTCATTTCCATAAACTGATTTGGCAATTTTCTCTTTATCTAACGCATAATTTAATGCTTGACGGACTTGTAAATCCTCAAAAGGCTCTTTTGCTTTATTAGGTGTAATAATCGTATATCCATTAATATAAGTGATCGGCTCCATGTTCGGACTACTCTCTATTACTTCAAACAAATCAGGTGATATCGATTGAGCATAATCATATAAATCTGTTTTTAACCCATTAATCATCACTTGGGGGTCTTTGACAATTTGAAACTTAATCTCATCGAAATATGCGATTTTTTCTCCTGCTGCACCACCCCAGTCTTCATCTCGGGCAGCATAATCAGCAAATTTAGTTAATAAAATCTCATTTCCTTTGTCCCATTTTTCAAATTTATATGGACCTGTTCCAATCAATTGAGTTGGTTCTAACGGGTTTTCTCCAGCTTCTTCTGCTATCTCTTTTGGAATAATCATTAATGCTTGTTTCGGCGCTGAAAAATCAGCTAATAATGAGTTATATACTTGGTTTAATGTCACTTCAATTGTATATTCATCGATCTCTTTCACTTCTTCAATATATTGACTGGCGTTTTCCCCCACACCAGAAACTACTTGCCAGCGATCGATCGAAGCAATGACATCTTCAGCTGTTACTGTCGATCCATCGTGGAAAGGGACATTCTCACGTATGCTAATCGTATAAACAGTTTGATCATCACTAATCTCATAATCCTCTGCAATCATCGGACGTGATTGATAATCCTGATCAAGAGCAAATAACGTTTCAAAAATATGCCACCCTACATCTCTAGTTGGCGATGCACCAGTATACATCCAATCAATTGATTCTGGATCAGCTGCAAAAGCAACGCGAATGGTGCCGCCTGATTTCTCTGCTTCATCAGAAGTAGAATTTACTGCTGCTGTATTTTTTGAATCTGTTTTATTTCCACAACCAACTAGACCCACTACTAATAGTGAAATAGTCAGAATTAAAATAGCTTGAATGCTTCTTTTTTTCACGATGAAAACTTCCTCTCTCTTCCCAATAAGGAGTTATGTATTTTTTATGCTTCATCTATTAGTACATAATGGGATACTATTTTTACAAATGTTTCTTGAATAATTAATAATGCTCTCTCATCAATGTCGAAATTCGGATGGTGATGTGGAAACTGTGTACGTCCATCATGATTACGTGAGCCTACTTTGAAATAACTTCCTGGTTTTTCATTTAGGAAGTAAGCAAAATCTTCAGCACCCATCGACGTTTGAAATTCAACTACATTTTCTTCCCCTAGAAGTTCAGTAAATAATTGAGTGATTACTGCTGTTTCTTTTTGCGGATTATACAGTGCAGGATATCCGTGTAAGTAGTCAATGTTAAAACTAGCTTGGTATCCATCTGTAATCCCTTTTACAAGTGAATAAATATTCTCTTTCACTTGTTTTCGAACTTCTTCACTAAACGAACGAACCGTTCCTTCTAGCCTCGCCTCGTTTGGAATGACATTAAACGCATTGCCCGCGTGAAACACGCCTAGCGTTACTACTGCTGAATCGAGTGGGTCGACCCTCCGACTCACTATTTTCTGAAAAGCATTTACCAAGTCGCTCCCAATAACGATCGGGTCATTCGTTTCTTGCGGCTTAGCCCCATGACCACCTTTACCATGAACGATTATCTCAAATTTATCGACAGCGGCCATTTTAAACCCTGCACCAACTGCAACTTTTCCAATTGGTATATCAGAAGCTAAATGTGCTGCAAAAATATAATCAATTTCATCTATATTTAATTCTTCAATCATCGCCTTAGCCCCACCTGGAGGCTTTTCTTCCGCATGTTGAAAAATAAAAATAATGCTGCCACTAATTTTATCTTTATATTTACTTAATATACGAGCTGTTCCTAATAAAGCTGCTGTATGCCCATCATGTCCACAAGCATGCATCACTCCCGGATTTGTCGACTTATAAGGCACATCTTTTCCGTCGTTTATTGGAAGTGCATCAAAGTCTGCACGTAAACCAATCGTTGGCCCCTTCTTTTGGCCATTTAAAATAGCTATTACCCCATTACCACCAATATTTGTTTTGATTTCCAACCCAAAACTTTGTAATTTTTCTTTAATGAATGTAGCCGTTTCAAACTCTTGAAAAGAAAGTTCAGGATGTTGATGTAAATGTCGACGCCAATGAATTACTTCGTCTTGGTGATCTTGTAATTCTTGAAAAATTAATTGTAAAGTTGATTTAGTCAATCCACTATGCCCCCTTGTTCATCTTGTTGTAACAACAGCTTTTATAATTTAGTATTCATACCTGTTAACTATGCTATGCTAGTTATATTTTTTTGTCAACCTTTTTTTAAAAAAACATGGGGATAGAAAAAAAGAATGAAGAACTAGCGTGGTTAATAATATATACTGAACTTGATAATAGCTTAGGTTCAGCATGATGCGTTTAGAAGGATTACTGAGAAGGTTGCTTATAATGTGGATGGTAAGCATTAGGTGCTGTAAAATTCATTTATGTGTGTGCTAGCGTTAGGAAGTATGAGCCGGTTAGTTGGATCAACCTTGTGCATTTTACATAATTACATAAAAAAATCACCAATGGGCTTCCCACTGGTGATTTTTTCGTTACTTATTTTAAATTATAAAATGCATCCCAACCCGCGTATTCACCGATTCCCGCTAGCTCATCTTCAATACGAATCAGTTGGTTATATTTTGCGACTCGGTCTGTACGTGATGGTGCACCTGTTTTAATTTGTCCAGCATTTGTCGCAACAGCAATATCAGCAATTGTTGCATCTTCTGTTTCACCTGAACGGTGTGAAATAACGGCTGTGTATCCGGCACGTTTTGCCATTTCAATCGCTTCAAATGTTTCTGTAAGAGTACCGATTTGGTTTACTTTAATTAAAATGGAGTTGCTGACTCCTTGCTCAATTCCTTGAGCTAGTTTTTCTGTATTTGTAACGAATAAATCGTCCCCGACTAATTGCACTCGGTCACCAATTCTCTCCGTTAACAATTTATGACCTTCCCAGTCATTTTCATCAAGTCCATCTTCAATGGAAACGATCGGGTATTTTTCAATCATTTGTTCATACCAATCAACCATTTCCTCTGACGTACGAACGACCCCTTCACCTTGTAGGTTGTATTTTCCGTCTTCATAAAATTCTGATGAAGCGACGTCCATTGCGAGTTGCACTTCCTCACCAACTTTATAGCCGGCAAGTTCGATTGCTTCCACAATCGTCTGAAGTGCTTCTTCATTTGATTTTAAGTTTGGAGCGAACCCACCTTCGTCTCCAACTGCTGTATTTAATCCTTTCGCTTGTAAAACGTTCTTCAATGAATGGAATACTTCTGCTCCAACTCTAACTGCCTCTTTAAATGTTGGTGCGGCAACTGGCATTATCATAAATTCCTGAATATCAACATTATTGTCCGCATGTTCTCCACCATTTAAAATGTTCAACATTGGAACTGGTAACACATTTGCATTAAATCCACCTAAATAATTGTACAGTGGAATTTGTAAATAGGTTGCCGCAGCGTGGGCTGCTGCCATCGAAACACCTAGAATAGCATTTGCACCAAGATTACTTTTATTTGCTGTATCATCCAGTTCAATCATAATGGCGTCAATAATATTCTGACGAGTAACATCAAGTCCAATTAATTCTGGTGCAATTTTTTCATTTACATTTGCTACTGCTTTTAAAACACCTTTGCCTGAATAACGCTTTTTATCGCCATCTCTTAGCTCAACCGCTTCATGCTCACCAGTTGAAGCACCACTTGGAACAAGAGCAGCTCCAAAAGCGCCTGACTCTGTCACAATTTCTACTTCTACTGTCGGATTTCCTCGTGAGTCTAATACCTCTCGTGCATATACATCTGTAATGTATGGCATGTCAATCTCTCCTTCTTTTCATCGGAATTTTTTTATGTTAATAAATACAATTGCTATTTATTTTTCTATTAATGATGTACCTGTCATTTCTTTTGGCTGTTCAATTCCGAGTAAATCGAGCATTGTTGGAGCCAAATCAGCTAAAATTCCTTCATCACGAATCGTTATCTCTTCTTTCGTTATAATGACTGGGACAGGATTTGTCGTATGAGCGGTCATCGGTTTCCCTTCAATTGTAACCACTTCATCCGAGTTCCCGTGATCGGCTGTGATGATTGCTTCTCCACCTAATGCAATGATTTTATCGACAATTTTTCCTAAACATTCATCAACTACTTCAATTGCCTTCATAGTTGGTTCCATTTTTCCAGAATGGCCAACCATATCAGGGTTCGCAAAGTTTAAAATAATAGCATTTAGATCATCTCGATCAAGTTCTTTAAGGAGAGCATCTGTTACTTCATACGCACTCATTTCTGGTTTTAAATCATAGGTCGCCACTTTTGGCGAATTAACGAGGATTCGTTTTTCACCTGGAAATGGTTCCTCACGTCCACCGCTCATAAAATAAGTAACATGAGGATATTTTTCTGTTTCAGCAATTCGTAATTGATTCATCTGATGATTTGCGAGTACTTCACCTAGTGTGTTCGTTAAGTTAATCGTTTCAAAAGCAACAGACCCATGAACAGTTTCACTGAAAGGAGTCATTTGGACAAACGTCACATCTTCTATTTTACGTTTACCCCGATCAAAGCCCGCAAAATCATCATTTGCAAAACATTGTGATAACTGGATTGCTCGGTCAGGCCTGAAATTAAAAAAGATAATCGCATCATCATCATTAACAGGACCTGTAGCAATGCCATCCTCATTCATTATAACAGAAGGTAGGACAAATTCATCATAAATTTCTTTTTCATACGATTCATGTACGACAGCTTCGGCGCGATTAAATTTCGGCCCGACACCATCTTTTATTGCATCGTAAGCCATTTTCACTCGTTGCCAACGTTTATCTCGATCCATCGCATAATAACGTCCCGAAATAGTCGCAAATTCACCAATCCCAATTTTTTTCATTTCCGCTTCTGTTTGTTCAATATATTGTAAAGCTGTTTGGGGGCCGACATCACGTCCATCTAAAAATGCATGTACAAACACTTTTTCGACATGATGTTGTTTCGCTAATTTTAATAGTGCAAATAAATGGTCGATATGGCTATGAACCCCACCGTCTGAAAGTAAACCGAATAAATGGAGAGCACTGTTCTTTTCTTTTACTTGCTTAATCGCTTGTAAAAATGCCTCATTTTCAAAAAACGTTCCTGACTTTATTGCATTATTTATTCTCGTTAAGCTTTGAAAGACGATTCGACCAGCACCGATATTTAAATGCCCTACTTCGGAATTACCCATTTGCCCGTCAGGAAGCCCAACTGACTCTCCACTTACATGAAGCTCATTATGAGGATAGCCGTGCCAATAACGATCAAAATTCGGCTTATTCGCCTGAGCAACGGCATTTCCTTGTACTTCTTCACGTAATCCGAATCCGTCTAAGATGATTAATGCAGCCAGCTTTGTCATGATAATTTATTCCCTGCTTCCACTAGTTGAATAAATGATGCTGGTTCAAGACTTGCACCACCAACAAGTGCACCATCAATATCTGAAGTACTTAAGAGTTCATCAATATTTTCTGGTTTCACACTACCACCGTACTGAATAACGACTTTTTCGGCAGTCTGTTCGGAAGTGATTTTCGCGACTATATTTCGAATATGATCACATACTTCATTTGCATCGGCACTTGACGCTGTCTTTCCAGTTCCAATCGCCCAAATTGGCTCATATGCGATGATCGTATTTGCTATTTGCTCATCTGTTAACCCATCTAAAGCAATTTTAATCTGTTTTTCAATATGTGTTAACGTGTCATTCGCTTCACGTTGCGCTAATGTTTCTCCAACACAAACGATTGGTGTTAAATGATGACTAAATGCTGCATGCACTTTCTTATTTACTGTTTCATTTGTTTCATGATAATATTCCCGGCGTTCAGAATGACCAATAATAACATGGCTTACTCCAATATCGGCTAGCATGACCGGGCTTACCTCACCTGTAAAAGCACCACTTTGTTCAAAATGCATCGTTTGTGCAGCTATTTTCACATCCGTCTGTTTTACTTTATTTACTAACGAAGATAAATAAGGGAATGGTGCGCAAATAACCGCTTCTACTCGTTCATTTGTTTTTAACTGTTTTACTTCATCTATAAATTGTTCCGCTTCTTGTTTCGTTTTATGCATTTTCCAATTTCCTGCAATGACTATTTTTCGCATGGATGACTACTCCTAACTTTTAAAAATTATTTATCGTCTAAAGCGCTAACCCCTGGGAGAACTTTTCCTTCCATAAATTCTAGAGATGCGCCTCCACCTGTTGACACGTGATTCATCTTATCCGCTAGCTGAAACTTTTCAACTGCTGCTGCTGAATCCCCGCCACCGATAATCGTATATCCGTCTGTTTCAGCGATTGCCTGTGCTACTGCTTTCGTACCAGCTGCGAAAGGTTCCATTTCAAAAACACCCATCGGACCATTCCAAACGACGAGCTTCGAATTTAAAATGACATCACGGTATGTTTCAGCTGTTTTTGGGCCGATATCAAGACACATCCACTCGGCTGGAATTTCGCTTGCTGCGACCACTTTACTATTTGCATCTTTACTAAATGCATCAGCGATAACAGCATCTTCTTGAATATGAAACTGAACCCCTTTTTCTTCTGCTTTTTTCATAAAGCTTTTTGCAAGATCAATTTTATCTTCTTCTAGTAAGGAATTTCCAATTTCATAGCCTTTCGCTTTTAAAAATGTACAAGCAAGGCCTCCGCCAATGATTAAATGATCCACAATCTCTAAGAAGTTTTCGATCACATTAATTTTGTCCTTAACTTTGGAGCCACCAATAATTGCTGTAAAGGGACGCTCAGGATTATGTAATGCCCTACTTAATACTTCTATTTCCTTTTCCATTAGAAAACCTGCTGCAGCAGGAAGTTTTTCCGCGACTCCTGCAGTTGATGCATGGGCACGATGAGCTGTCCCAAAAGCATCGTTCACGTAAATATCAGCCATATTTGCAAATGCTAAAACAAGGGAAGGATCATTTTTTTCTTCGCCACTTTCAAAGCGAACATTTTCAAGTAAAACGACTTCTCCATCTTTTAAGTTTGCGATAGCCTCATCTACTTCAGGTCCATATACGGTATTTGTTTTTACTACTTGTTTATGTAAAAGTTCGGCAAGTCTATTGGCAACGGGATCAAGACGTAACTCTTCGACAACTTTTCCTTTAGGCCTGCCAAGATGTGTAGCTAAAATCACTTTTGCACCATGGTCAAGTAAATAACTGATTGTTGGAAGTGCTGCTTTTATTCGTGTATCATCTGTCACCATTTGATCTTTCATCGGTACGTTGAAGTCAACACGACAAAATACTTTTTTTCCTTTTACGTCAATATCTTTTAACGATTTTTTATTCATATGTAAAAACTCCTTTAGAGTCTAATATGGTTGATTCATTTTCATTATACAAGAAGGGAGGAAAATAACATAATAAAAGTAAGCACAGACGCTCTAGCGCGACGTCGATTACTCATTGCAATAAAACCTATCGAAGGTTTTCGCACTGTGCTGAAGATTTTATTGCACTTGATCGAAAATTTACGCACCATGCAAGGGTTTTTCCGCGCTTTCCTAAAAATTTGCGCACTTTACTAAAACTTTTGCGCGCTTTCCTAAAAATTTTTGCACTTACTGGAGATTCCGACACTTTACCTAAAGTTTCCTCATTTCACTGTCGTTTTTCGCACTTTCTATCGCTGAGCAATTGTTTTGATTTGCAAAAAAATAAAGCAAAAAAGGGAGGCAAGCTCCCCTACTTTCGTTGCAATTACAATCCTTTTTCTTTTAAAAATTGTGCAAGATCAACACAACGTGCAGAATAGCCCATTTCGTTATCATACCAAGAAATAACTTTTACCATTGTATCTTCAAGTACCATTGTGGATAATCCATCGATAATGGATGAATGAGGATTTCCAACGATATCTGTAGAAACAAGTGGTTCTTCTGAATATTGTAAAATGCCTTGTAACCCTTCTTCTGCTGCTTGACGTAATGCCTCGTTTACTTGTTCAGCCGTTACATTTTGTTCAAGTTCAGCAACTAAATCAACAACCGATCCATCTGGCACTGGCACACGTACTGCCATTCCATTTAGTTTACCGTTTAATTGTGGTAATACTTTTCCAACTGCTTTAGCTGCACCTGTAGAGGTTGGAATAATGTTTTCTGCCGCAGCACGGGCACGACGGTAATCTTTATGTGGTAAATCTAAAATTTGTTGGTCGTTTGTATAAGCATGAATTGTCGTCATTAATCCACGCTTAATACCGAATTTTTCATCGAGTACTTTTGCAAATGGTGCTAAACAGTTTGTTGTACATGATGCATTAGAAAGGATATGATGTTTTTCTGCGTCATATTCTGACTCATTTACTCCCATCACTACTGTGAAATCTTCGTCACTTGCTGGAGCAGAAATGATTACTTTTTTAGCGCCTGCTTCCATATGTTTTTGTGCGTCTTTACGATTCGTAAAACGTCCTGTTGATTCAATGACTACTTCTACTTCATGATTTTTCCAACCGATGTTTGCAGGATCTTGTTCAGAATAGACATGGATTTTCTTTCCGTTAACGACGATATCGTCCCCATCGACCGTTACTTCTACATTGAGTCTTCCATGGACAGAGTCATATTTAAGTAAATGTGCCAACATATTTGCATCTGTTAAATCATTAATAGCAACAATTTCAACATTTTCATTGTTTAATGCTTGTCTAAAAATATTTCTTCCAATCCTTCCAAACCCATTAATTCCAATTTTTACAGTCATTTGACTTCCTCCTTGAATGTTTTATTTGGCTCTTTTCGTATTGATTGTTATCATTTAAACCGCGTCCCGCATATACTCCACTTTTCACGAGCAGTTGTTGAGTCTCCGACGTACAAAGGACGTGCTAGTGCAAATGTTTTCGATGGGACGAGCGTAAGCACAGTCCCAAATGTTTTCGATGGGACGAGCGTAAGCACAGTCCCAAGACGTGGCAGTCTTATCCTGCCTCACTCGCTTCGCTCGTTGCGGAGTCTCACCTAAACTGTTCTTCCCACAGGAGTCGACATGTTTTCGGTTACGCTCAGTGCATATAATGTAGTTCTTTCTTCATTCAAAGTAACATGATTAGAAAAAAGCCTAATATTTTTATATTTATATCAAATATTGATTCACAATTTCAGTTGCAGCCGCTTCATCTGTAATTAATACGTCATTTTTACGTTGCTTCATAAAGGACGCAATAGCTTGTGCCTTCGATTTTCCACCAGCGACCGTAATAACATAATCTGTACTTGCTAAATCTTCTAACTGGATGCCGATTGTTCTTACTTTATGAACAATCTCCCCTTCTCGATTAAAATAATAGCCAAATGCCTCACTAACTGCTTTTTCACTTGTTAATTTTTCAACAATATGGTCGTCTGTCTTTCTTCGTTCGGCCATTGCCAACGCTTCGCCAATTCCGTGTAAAACAATGGAAGCATTTTTTATATAGGACAACGTTTCTGCAATGGATGGCTCATTGATAATCGTTTGGTACAATGTTTCGCTTAACGGGTCAGGGACATGTAGCAATCGGTAATCCCCTTTTTCCGCCTTTGCCATTTTTGCAACGATTGTATTTGCTTGGTTTTCTACCTTTTCACCAACGCCACCTCTGGCAGGGACAAATAAACATTTAACATTGAGAGGAACCATTGCATTTGCAACAGATGCCATCGTCGTTCCTCCCGTGACGGCAATCGTCACATCTTTTTTAATTATTTCCTTTAAAAAAGCAACTGCTGCCCTACCTAGTTCTTGTTTCACAAACGTTTCTTTGTCACTATCACCAGCAACGATGATTACTTTTTCTACATCCATCATTTGTTCTAATTTCGCTTCGAGTGTCGTTAATCCAGAGAGTTCACGAATAAAAGCATGTAATTGTTCAATAATACTTTTACCTTCTTCTGTAATAACCATACCTTTTGTCGTTACTTGAATTAAACCTTGTTCTTGCAAATGCTCCATTTCATTACGAACATATCTTTCTGGCATCTTCGTATGATCTACTATTCCTCTTCGACCAATTGTTTCAAACAAGTAGATCGTATAAAGTATCGTATAACGTTTGTGCATCACCTCAAGTAAATCAGGGTAAATGACTTTTTGTAACTGAATTAACTCTTTCATTAAGAAAACTCCTTTAACGACTAAACAGAAAATTACTTTAGGGTCATTTTTGTCCCGATACACATTTTTCTGTCCCACTTGGAGTAAAAAATAAGTAAGACGCTTAGCCTTGCAATTATTTTACCATAAAATGCATTGGAAAATCAATCTTTTTTACACGTTATTTTTGATAGCATGTTCAAGTGTTTCCAAATCCATTTCCTCACATGTTAAAAAAGTATCATTCATTCGAACAGCAGGGATAAGGAGTTGATATTCCTCTAGCCATTCGTCATTCGTATAAATATCAAGTTCCACTAGTTCAAAATCATAATATCGTTTAAGCATCATTAAGAGTGCATAAGCATCATCACATAAGGAACAATTATTTTTTGTGTAAAATTGAACTTGTAACATTTATTCCTACCCCTTTAAGATTGGTTTCCATCCTTCTTCTTTTTTTAATAATCCAGTAAAATGAGTAATTATTTTCGCGGTAAGTCCCCAAATCACTCGATCTTCATATTCATAAAAAAGTTCATCAAGCTGTCTAGTTCGCCAGTCATAATTTTCTCCGCCTTGAATTAAGTCAAACGGAAAGTCTTGTTCTGGAACAGCTTCGAAATTTACTTTATATCTTTTTGGTTCCGTATGAAGAAAATAGGATAAAGGAACAGTAAACACTTCTGCAACTTCTGCTTTGTTTAATTTCATCGTTTCGAGTGTCACTATTTCCCCAACAAATGGATAAATGATCTGGCCATAGTCTGAAACAATATAATCAAGTGGAACGACATTTTTAATATAGGAAGGGGTGATCCCTAACTCTTCAGAAGTCTCGCGAATAGCACAATATTGTTCGTCCACATCTGTTAGGTCAACCCTTCCTCCCGGAAAACAAACATCTCCCGGCTGACTGCGCATATAGATGGATCGCACTTCAAACAATAGATGCGTTTCTTCTTTTTCCTCTACAAGCGGAAGTAATACAGCATATTCTTTACATTTATCTTTATCTAAAATTGAGGCTTGACGATTTTTTAATTTCGAAAAAACATCATTAGCGTTCATTGCTTCCACCCCACCTTCTCCATCTATTATACTAATTTTTTAAAAAAATGCTTAATGATTGGAGGTAAGCAAATATTTCTTTAACAAAACAGACACTTTTATGAACTTTTTAATAATGTAAAAGATTTCTATTGACATTTACTGATTTTATGTGACAATTATGGCAAGTCTAATTTAATATTTTTCCTTTAATTTAGTCCTGTGAGGCTAACAAGGTGAACGATATATAATGCAGTACTTCTCTGCGTTCGGAATTTGTATGGATAAAACACCTTGGTAAAAGGTGTTTTTTTATTTGTATATCGGACAAGCACTCACCTAATAATAAAAGGAAAGCGATAGGAGATAAAAAATATGGCAAAATATGATGAAATTCAAGTTCATGAGCGACCACCAATCCAACAAAGTATTCCGCTTGGCATTCAGCATTTATTTGCAATGTTCGGCTCTACTGTATTAGTGCCAATTATTTTTGGGGTGAACCCAGCAACTATTTTGTTAATGAATGGAATTGGGACCATCCTCTATTTATTTATTACAAAAGGGCAGATTCCTGCATATTTAGGATCAAGTTTTGCATTCATTTCACCAGTCCTTGTCGTACTTGATAAATATAATGGAGAAGAAGGATTCAGTTATGCATTAGGCGGATTTTTAATGGTTGGAGTCGTTTTAACCGTTGTTGGAATTATTGTAAAATTTGCGGGAACTGGTTGGATCGATGTTATTTTCCCACCCGCTGCAATGGGGGCTATCGTCGCTGTTATCGGACTTGAACTTGTTCCAGTAGCAGCTGAAATGGCTGGATGGATTCCTGCTGCTGATGCAGGTGCTGATTGGAAGATGGATGTTACGTCAGCAACTGTTGCACTATTAACTCTTGTGATTACAATTGTTTTTTGGGTAACGATGCGTGGTTTCTTAAAAATCATTCCAATTTTACTAGGTATTATTTCTGGTTATATTATTGCTTGGATGTTTGGCTTATTAAATTTCGACCTAGTACGTGAGGCTTCTTTTGTAACGGTTCCACAACTTTATACAATGAAATTTGACTGGTCAGCTGTTTTTATCATTTTACCTGCTGCGCTCGTCTTAATTCCTGAACATATTGGTCACTTATTCGTCACGAGTAATATCGTTCGGAAAGATTTAATGAAAGAACCTGGACTGGATCGTTCATTTATAGGGAACGGTATTTCAACGATCATTTCGAGTTTCTTTGGTTCAACACCAAACACAACGTACGGTGAAAATATTGGAGTACTTGCAATTACACGCGTATATTCTACTTGGGTCATTGGAATGGCTGCTGTCATGGCGATTATTTTATCGTTTGTAGGTAAACTTGCGGCACTCATTCAATCGATTCCAACTCCTGTCATGGGTGGAATTTCACTATTATTATTCGGAATTATTGCGGCAAGCGGGATTCGCATGCTCGTTGAGGCAAAAATTGATTATTCGAAATCACAAAATTTAATTTTAACTTGTGTTGTATTAGTAATTGGAATTAGTGGCGCTTCCATTCATATTGGAAAAGTTGCGTTAACTGGTATGGGACTGGCCACTGTCGTTGCAATTATCCTTGGATTATTTTTCAAAATCCTTGAATTATTAAAGTTATCGAATGAATGATTTTTGCTGCAAATTCGTCTGTGGTATAATATAAACAACTACTGTTCGGGAGGTGAGTGCGAATGTTTTTAGATCTATTTAACGACCTTTTCATTAACTCAAGTCTTTTCTATGTTTATTTCGGTGTATTGTTAACAACAATTGGGATACATCAATTCGGTTATTTACGTTATACGATGGTCACAACGCGTTCTGAATTCGTTATAAAAGACTATAACAATGTAAAGCTCGATTTGGAAGGTCTTAAAAAACCAGTCTTTTCAAATGAATCATTTATCGTTTGGTTTATTGTTACTTTTAAACGAATCGATCTGCCTGACGATGACAAAGAAGATGCTACTTTCTCTAATTTTATCCATATGCTTAAAATTAGAGGAGGACAAAAATGGGCAAAAACAACGTACTCACCATTATTAAAAAATATCGTCTTTTAATTATTTTTAGTTTACTATTTCTTACAGGATGTGGAACAGAAATCACACCGATTGATGGATCATCCACTGGGATATTTGATCATTATTTTATTTATCCATTTTCACTTTTAATAAAAACGTTAGCAAACATACTCGGAAGCTATGGTTTATCTATTATTATCATTACATTAGCAATCCGACTTGTCTTATTACCATTCATGATGAAACAAATGAAAGCAAGTCAAATCGGACAAGAGAAAATGAAAATCATGAAACCCGAAATGGAGCAAATTCAAGAAAAATATCGCTCAAAAAAAGGAACTGATCATCAACTTGACATGCAAAAGGAATTGACAGCACTGTATAAAAAGCATCAATACAATCCATTTCAAATGGCTGCGGGTTGCTTGCCAATGCTTATTCAATTACCATTTTTATTCGCTTTTTATTATGCAATAAGACGTACACCTGAAATTAGTGCTCAATCTTTTTTATGGTTCGACTTAGGACAAACAGACATCATTTTAGTACTCATCGCCGTCGCAATTTACTTTTTACAAGCAAAAGTGAGTCTTATTGGACTGCCAGAAACACAGAAAAAACAAATGGCCATTTTGGGTTATTTTTCGCCAGTTATGATCGGGGTTATTTCACTTAATTCCCCAGCAGTCCTGCCTTTATATTGGGCAGTAGGTGGATTATTCGTCCTATTACAAACACTGTACATGAAAAAGTTTTTAACAAACGGTGTCACAAAAGATCCAAAGAAAGCTTTACAAGAGTAGTATTTCGGCTCACACTACCTTTATCAAAGTGTGAGCTTTTTTATTCATGCAATTACATCTAATCCTTTGTCGATTTCTGATCATTCTAGTTTAGTGCGGAAAGTTTTGAAAAACTGCAGGAATTTCCAGTCCCTTGCGGAAGTTTGGCAACAAATAATTGCAGAAGCATTTTAATAGCAGGCGTTGCAACAATGCTTTTCGTTAGCAAGTAAACTGGTAAAATGTTTGTATTTTCTTACTGCCAAAGAAGTGCGCAGTATCTTTTTTACCGAACTTTTTGAACAATTTCTATTAAACGTATGCAATCTTTCATTAGGTATTCAATCTTTTGCTTTAAGAACAACGTTTTTCGGATGTCGGACATTCTCAAGTCATCTTTTCTTTCAATTTGGATTTCTAGAACAATTTTATTATAATAAATTGTTAAAGGAGTGAAGTTAATATGACAGAAAATAATCAAAATGGGCTTTTCGGTGAATTTGGTGGAAGTTATGTACCAGAAAATTTACAAACAGTATTAGATGGACTTGCAGAAGCATTTGAAACGCATAAAGATGATCCAGATTTCAAAGAGGAATTCCGTTATTATTTACGGGAGTATGTTGGAAGAGAAAATCCACTTACATTCGCCCAAAACTTAACGAAAAAAATTGGTGGGGCAAAAATTTATTTAAAGCGTGAAGATTTAAACCACACAGGTGCTCATAAAATTAATAATGCAATCGGGCAAATTTTACTTGCAAAACGGATGGGAGCTACTCGTGTAATCGCTGAAACTGGTGCGGGTCAACATGGTGTTGCAACAGCTACAGCATGTGCCATGTTTGATATTCCGTGTACGATTTATATGGGAAAACACGATACAGAGAGACAAGCTCTCAATGTTTTCAGAATGGAATTACTTGGAGCGAAAGTTGTCCCAGTCGAAGCTGGACAAGGTAGGCTTAAAGATGCAGTGGATGCGGCGCTTGGTGATTTAATCGAAAACTATCAAACTACTTTCTATTTATTAGGATCAGCAGTAGGACCACATCCATTCCCAACAATGGTCAAACATTTCCAATCGATCATTAGTGAAGAATCAAAAAAGCAAATTATTGAAAAAGAAGGAAAACTTCCAACCGCAGTTGTTGCTTGTATCGGTGGTGGCAGTAATGCAATCGGATCTTTCGCACATTATATCGATGAAGAGAATGTTCGGTTAATTGGTGTGGAACCGAAAGAAGCTGCTTCTATCACAGAAGGTGTACCAGCAGTCATTCACGGATTTAAATGTTTAACATTGCTCAATGAAGATGGAGAACCTGCTCCAACACACTCCATTGCGGCTGGCCTTGATTATCCGGGAATTGGCCCCGAACATAGTCATTTCAAAACAACTGGACGAGCAGAGTATGTAACAATTACTGGCGAAGAAGCGTTGAAAGCTTTCAGAGAGTTATCGCGTGTAGAAGGAATTATTCCAGCACTTGAAAGTTCTCACGCCATTGCTTATACGTTGAGATTAGCAAAAGAACTAGCTGAAGATGATGTGATTATTGTAAACTTATCTGGTCGCGGTGATAAGGACGTGGACCAAGTGTATAAAATGGAAAGAGAATAATCGTTTGGCAGGGTGTTACTTTTTGCGCGAAAAACATTCTGCCTTATTTATTTCTACTATTAGACAGGCTACTCTCATGTCCTTTACAATATAGCTCTTCTTGTATAAATGATTTTCCACCTTGCTATTATTCAACATCCTTTTCCTTAAACGACTTTAATAATTCAGCTGTTGACACCCCCTAGCCATCTATACAATCTCACTAATTTTAATCATCTGTTCCAAATGTGTTTTTTCCAATATCTAAATAATTCCTCATCTCTTTGTAATACGATAGTAAATTTTCTTTTACCTAAAATTAAAAAACGAAAGTATCACGAATTATAGTTGAAATTCACTCCATCGGTTCAGCTGATGATTCAATTAATCCGCGATTAATCATCGTTCTATTTATCAATGCCTAGCCCCAAAAATTTCAACAAAACAATCGTAATGTTTCTTCGTTTTATCATCTACTTTTTTACAGCTGTCCAAATAGTCCATCTATCTTGTTCAACTATATTATTGTCTGATTTAATAGACGTATCGATATACCTTTGCAATAATTGTAGTTCCTTATTGTTTAATTCGTGTAAAATGCTTCTTCCCGTTCTTTCACTTAATTCTTTTAATAATTGTTTTTTCTTATCATAAACTTTTCTCGTTTCCCACAATGTATATTCCTTTATATCTTTAAATCCAACACACTTAAGGTTGTTGATAACAGACTTACTTGAATGCCTTCGTTGTGTTTCTATCTCTTGTAATCTTGGAAAAAGCTCAAAGAAATATCCTCTAATGTGTGTTTCATTACCTTGCAACATACAATCTTCCGGAGTACGATCTTGTATGATAAAATATCCGTTTTCCTTTAACAATCTCAAAGCTTCCCTAAAGCAAGCTTGTAAATCAGTCAAGTGATGTATTAACGCTCTTTCTAAGACTAAATTAAACTGTTCACCTTGTAATCCTGTATGTAAAGCACTTCCATAACTAAAAGATATATTGGGAATTTGTTTACAATTTTCTTTTGCTCCTTGAAGACTTTCTTTTGAAAAATCAACTCCTGTGACAAAATCTACCCCCATCTCTAAAAGTGCTTTAGAATAAATCCCTCCACCACAACCTACATCAACTGCATGATGGATTTTTTCTATCGGTATAAGACTCTGTATTGTATTCATCCATGACTCATCCGCAAAACGATTTGTATAAGTAAAGCGATTTTTCTTATCATGAAAATCGATAGCCATTTTTCTCCCCCATTTCAAGCATCATTTTAAATTCACATGAACGGAAACCTGTATAACAATAACAAACATCTACCTGATACATACTTAATTCCACATTCTATACAGTTTAACCTTCAAAAATCCATTATCTCCATACTTCATTTAAATTGTCCTTATAAAAATTAATTGCCTTTTGATAACTTAAAATTTCATCATCTGATGTCGTTTCCATTAAACATGATAGCAATAATTCCATCGCTTTTTGATGTTCTTTTAAGTTGTACAGCGTCATAGAGTAAAATACTTGAATTACTTTGTTTTCTGGAAACAATTTCATTCCTTTCAAAAAAGTTTCTTGCGATTTTTTATATTCGCCAATCGTTCTGTATGTACTTCCCAATCCGATAATAGCCTTTTCTACATCTTTATTAGACAATCCTAAATTGATTGCAGCTTCATAGTAAGGAACGGCTTTTATTTCTTCCCCGAGTACATCAAAACTCCATGCACATTGAAAATGAATATATGCATCATCTGGAAACTCTTGTACTAGTTTTACCAACAATGTATTCGCTTCCTTTAGCTCTCCTTTTTCCCGTAACTCGATTGCTTTATTGACTTCTTCATTCATGTTCTCGCTACCCGTCCTTTCTAACTGTAAATTCCATTAACCAGCAGTCGCGGTATATACCTTCATGAAACTCATGCTTCGGTAAAATTCGTATTTTTTTAAATCCGCATTTTTCATAACATCTTATTGCACGATCATTTGTCATTTGAGGATCCATTATAATTGCATTTGCATGCTTTTCCGTCATTAAAAATGTGATCATGGATTTTACTAATTTCGTCCCAATCCCTTTGTTCCAATGATTTGTTTCACCAATAAATTGATCCATTCCATATACATTTTCTTTTTCAAAGTAATCAGTAATATGACTAGTCTCAGGGTTTACTTTATAGTATTGAGCATACCCTATAGCAACTCCTTTGTACTCAACAATGCATCTTGTAGCCTCATCTTTTCTTCGATAAAATTTTCCCTCCACTTGATCCAAATGATGAGGATTATCTCTCCCCTCGTAGTATTGAAGAACGAAAGGATTTGTAAGCCACTTTACAAGCAATTCCTTATCTTTTTCTTGCAAATGCCGAAGAGTGATGTCCTTATTTTTAAATAACATATGATCACCTCTTATATTAATCTACTTAATTTTACCATATTTTATTAGTAATACTCGAAACAAAACTGTATTATAACAAAGGAATTAAAATAATTGCATTTATGGCCCTTATCAAATTATAATAAATGCAAACTCAATTACGTAAAGGAGCATGTAAAATGAATTCTGTTATAGAACAATTTGAAGAAATACCAACTACTGCGATTTCTGATGTACTCAAAGGAATGAACAATGTAGATCCTGCCATAAAGCCGCTTAAAGAAGCATATAAAATCGCCGGTGCTGCCTACACGGTCAAGCTTCCAGTTGGGGACAATTTAAAACTTTTACAATCTTTAAAAGAGGCAAAACCTGGTGACATTCTTGTTGTCGATGTAAAAGGTGATACATATAGGGCAATTGCTGGAGACTTTGTCGTCGGGATGATGCAAACATTGGAGCTCGGCGGACTAGTTGTTGATGGAGTTATACGTGACATTATTGATATAAAAAAGTTAAATTTCCCTGTGTTTTCAAAAGGGACAACGGTATCTTCAGGTGGGAAAACAGGACCAGGAGAAACGAATGTCCCAATTTCATGTGGTGGTGCATCTGTAAATCCTGGCGATATTATTGTCGGGGATGTTGATGGAGTGGTCGTAATTCCAAGAGAAAAAGCGGAAGAAGTACTACAAGGAGCAAAAGAAAAATTGGCTTCAGATGATGCACGCGAAGCAAAAATAGCTGGGAATAAAGAAGAAATTATTAAATATATTGATGGTATGATCGCGAAAAGTAAATAATGAGTTTGATGAAAAGAAGGTTCTTTGGAAACCTTCTTTTTGTCGTTAATGATAGTAAAATAATGATAAAATAAATGAAATCATCTATCTATATGATAATATGAAACAAGAATACCATTAACATATAGGGAAGATATAAAAACCGTGAAATCGACAGGTACAATACTTTTTATCATAGGATTAATCATGTTTACTATCGGCGTCTACTTATCTGGTGTCTACTACTATTCTGCAAAGTTTGTTCTAATTGGTTGTATTCTTGCAATTGGTGGTGGGATGCTTGGATGGAGTACATACTTTTTATCATCGGTACGTAACTTAAGCTCTCTCGATAAAGATGGAAAATAAAACGCCATCATCTTAAGATACTATAAATAAACTACTAAGCGCTTGCCTATTCATCCAAATCTTGTTTACGTTTTTTTTGAATAAAATATAAAATGGAAAACGAGAACAAAAAACAAACGGATAAGATGCCCCCAGCAATGATCGCTTCCATCACAGACCGATCAGGTGATAAAAACAAATACAAAAATGTCATCCCAACGCCGATTAAGGCTGAGATAAATAATATTTTAGGATAAGAATTTAGAACTGATTTTTTCTTTGGCTCGAAATACTCAAGAGATATGGGCATACTCATCACATTTAATACGAGTACCGTTACAATGAGTACAAAAAATAATGGTGATCCAAAAACAGCTTTCCCATCGATGAAATCCTTGACTAAAATAATCGAAATTCCTATTGTTTGAACCAAAAATGCAACTCGAATAATTTTGAGGTTTTTTATCATTAATCGTTCATCTTTTATTTTTTTTAACAAATCATTCACTCCTTTTAATCTTAGAAAACTTGGCATTCGCTTAAGAAAACACACTGACTGACGAGCCGTTGGGCGATGACAAAGGTGATGTTGCACTTACGACGCATAGGACGTGCTAGTGCAAATCTTTACGTTGGGACGAGTAATCGCAGTCCCGGGCGTTGCCACACGACGTGGTGTTCTTAGCCAGCGTACGACTTGTTATAGCGGGTAGCTAGTTTATGACGAAAGAAAAAACACCGATTGGAAAGCCGTTGGGCGATATCAGAGATGATGTTGCGCTTATGTAGTAAGAAAGGATTTATTCTTTCTTATCTACCCAAAATAGTTCATCTAACGTTTTGTTTACCGTGTAGCATATTTGTAAACATAACTTTAATGATGGGTTATATTTACCCTTTTCGATCAGGCTAATCGTTTGCCGGGTAACTCCAGTCCTCATTGCTAGCTCTGCCTGCGTTAAGTTCGCTTCCACCCTGGCAAGTTTAACTTTATTTTTCACTCCTATGAACCCCTTCCACTTATTAATGTAACATATATATTGAATTATGTAAAATATATATTACTTATTGTTTAATAAAAAACTTTAGTAAATGCACTGATCGCTTCATATTTTAATTTAAGCTTTTTCAGTGGCTTTACGGAGCTCGAGGGTCGATACAACCGCCACGTTCTGGGACGTCTCATTCTCTTGTCCAACTAAATGCTTTTGTGACGTCATCTACATTGGTAAAATCCTGTACACGAGTATACCCGCGGAATGAGGAGTTTACTCAGATGCAAGCTAAATAATCGATACGAATAAAATCTAAAATAAAAATAAAATAAATAGAATATGGCATCATTTATGGTAAAATTTCTTTAGGAAGGTGAGGGCATGTTATCACTATTACTCGATATATTATTTAATATGATTTTACCATATCGAACGAATATTTCAGAAGACGAAATTTGTGAAAATATGAAAGTATTGAAGAAAAATAAGTGGTTTCAAAACATATTAAGGAATGAAAAATATAGACAGTTTATTATTCATGATCGGGAAATTCGTAATCTCATTGGAAAATTCAATCATGATAAATTACAAAAGAACCTTTTTCACCAGAAATACGAACGGAAGTTAATGGCGGCATTAAACCGGAAAAAAATTGTCTATTATTGAAAAAAGTTTAGTGAACCGGCTCACTAAACTTTTTTCATGCTCTGCATTTATGATTCAAAGATCTTTCCGGGGTTTAATAAATAATCTGGGTCTAATAATTGCTTAAAGCTTTTCATCACATCAACTGCTACTCCATGTTCAGCTTGCTGATATTTCATTTTGCCAATTCCAACACCATGCTCACCCGTACATGTTCCACCAACATCAATTGCTTTTAAAACGAGTTTATCATTCATCCGTTCCGCTTTTTTTCTCTCTTCTTCATTATTGGCGTCAAATAAAGACAATGTATGGAAATTCCCATCACCAACATGACCTAAAATTCCACCATGTAAACCTGTTTCCTCGATTAATTCTCTAGCATAATGAACTAAATCAGGCAGTTTTGAAATTGGTACACAAATGTCTGTTCCGTAAAATCGTTTTCCTTTTTGATGCCTAAATGCATAGGCCATTTCATGACGTGCTTTCCATATTTCGTTTCTTTCTTTTGTATTTGTCGCTACACTCCAATGATCACAACCTGCATCTTCCATTAATTCTTTCGCAAGTTCAGCTTGTGCTTTTGCAGCAGATGTTGCCCCCGCAAATTCAAAAAACAACGAATGCTTAACAGGAAATGAATAATTTCCATAAGCATTTACTTGCTTGATGCTTGAAGCGTCGACAAGCTCCATTCGCATCACCGGAATATCGCTCGCTAATATAAGATAAGCTCCTTTTGCACATTCTTCCAATGTTGGAAATGTACATCTTGTTGCAATAATATGTTCAGGTATTCCATGCAATTTTAAAGTAATTTCAGTGAAAATTCCAAGTGTTCCTTCCGACCCTGTAAAAAGGCCTGTTAAGTGATATCCTGATGATGACTTTTTTGCTCTAGTTCCAGTATGAATGACTCTTCCATCAGCCAATACAATTTCCAAATCTAAAATATTATCACGCATGGATCCATAGCGAACGGCAGTCGTCCCACTTGCATTCGTAGCTACCATTCCACCAATCGTTGCATCTGCACCGGGATCGATCGGGAAATGCAATCCATGTTTATTAATCTGTTCATTTAACTGAATCCGAGTGATACCCGGCTCGACAGTTATCGTCATATCTTCTGGAGAAAAATCGATTACTCGATTCATACGCTCAAAATTAATTGAAATTCCTTTCTTTAATGGGATAACTTGCCCTTCTAGCCCCGATCCAACTCCAAAAGGTGTAACAGGTATATGGAGTTCACGAGCAATAGCCATAATGGTTTCTACATCTTTTCTCGTCTCGGGAAAACAAATGACATCAGGTTGTACTGCTTCATGTGCAGACTCATCATGACTGTGTCGATATCGTTCCGCTTCGGATATACTTACTTTTTCAGCACCGAGCTTTTCTTTTAAACGTTCTACAATCATTTGCAAAAATCTCCTTTAATCAATAACTGGATATAAAGAACCCTTCTAGCAAAAGCGCTATTTGGCTAAAAAAAATTCATTTCATATTCCCTTTCTCTTATAAGAGTACCATAAAATACGTGGACTATTAATGATAAGATTGATGAAATGAGCTAATAGTAAAAAAGCAAAATTGATCGTGCTACAACCTAACGTCTAGTTTATTCAGTACATTTTCCGCTTCAGTTATCGTATGTTCCATTAATTGTTGAACTGTTTGTTTTTTAGCGATTCTTGGACTTTGACCAGACCAAAGTGACATACATTCCTTATCGTTCTCTTTACTGGCAGCTTTACGAATCAATTGTGTTAATGTATTTTGGATGGGAAATTGCGGAAAAGAATCTTCATGTTCTTTCATTCGCTGGATAAATTCATTTTTAATTCCGCGTGCATATTTTCCAGAAAAAGAGCGAGTGAGGATCGTTTCATCTTCTTTTCTTTGTAAGATTTCCTCTTTATGTACATTATGTGCTCCACTTTCCTTTGTCGTTAAAAACGCTGTACCCATTTGAACAGCCTTTGCACCTAGGGCGAAAGCAGCAACGAGCCCACGCCCATCCATGATCCCTCCTGCAGCAATAACAGGAATTGTTACATGATCGACCACCTGCGGAATTAGTGACATTAAACCGATCATGCTTTCTTCTGTCTCGTTGATGAAATTTCCACGATGACCGCCTGCTTCACTTCCCTGAACGACAACTATATCCATTCCGAGCCGCTCTATTTCAATTGCCTCGTCCACCGTTGTCGCTGTGCCAATAATAATAATTCCGTTTTGTTTTAATTTTTTTATCATTGATTCTTTCGGCACTCCAAATGTAAAGGAGCAAACTGGTACTCGTGCTTCTATAATGACTTGGATTTGTTCACGAAAATTGTTTGCCATTGTTTCTGTCGTTGGTAGGGTTGTCGTTTCTTCTTTGATTAGTAATGATTCATGAAAAAGGTGTAATATTTCTTTCGCATCGTTTACTTCAGTCTTGTTTACAAGAAACTCATTTGGCACAAAAAGATTTACTCCAAAACTTTTCGTCTTTTTTTGGATTTCCTTCAACTGACTCTTCAATTGATCTCCACTCATATACCCAGCTCCAACCATTCCAAGTCCACCATGTTTAGAGGATGCAACAACTAGTTCTGTCGTCGTTACCCCACCAGCCATCGGCGCTTGAATAATTGGGTATTCTATCTTCAACAATGTTGTAAGTTCATTTTTCAACATAAGACCACCCCTTTTTGACGTTACTTTATATTTATTGTAGCTGTAATGATTGCCTTCAACAAATAAAAAAGAGAGATCCATATAGAATCTCCCTGACATAAATTAGATCGTTTTTGGTACTAGATTAAAACATCTTTTATAAATCCACTCATAATCTTTCAATGTTAAATCTCTTGGATTGCCGATTGTTTGTGGGTCTTTTAACGCTTCTTCCGATAATCTTTCAATCAGATCTTTCGAAACTCCTTGCTCTTCTAAACTAGGAATATTTAAGTCTGACACAAGCTCATATACTTCATTTACCGCCGCTTTTGCTGCTTCTTCTGTCGACATATTAAAGGTGTTAACTCCGAGCGCTTGTGCGATACGAGCAAATTTTGCTGGATGTCCTTTCCAATTGTACTCCATTACCGGTCCCATCATTGCTGCAACACATTGACCGTGAGCAACTGGAATGATGCCTCCCAATGTTTGCGACATTGCATGTGCTGCGCCAGCCGATTCACTACCATAAGATAATCCTGCGAGCATCGCTGCTTGTGCCATGCCATAACGAGCTTCTAAATCTCCTCCATCTGCGTAAGCACGGCGAATGTATTTTGCGACATATTCAATTGCAAGTAGAGCAACCGCATCTGTTACAGGCTGTGCGTAATGCATCGTGTAACATTCTATCGCATGTGCTAACGCATCGATACCAGTCATTGCTGTTACATGAGGTGGCATTGACTTATGAAGTTCTGGATCAATAATCGTTAAATGAGCAGCGATAAGTGGTCCACCTGTATTAAATTTATACTCGCGTTCTTCATCTGTAATAACGGCCCACTGTGTTACTTCCGATCCAGTACCTGCTGTTGTTGGAATCGTCGTTAAAGGAGGAATTCTATTTTCAAGTGGTTTCTTTCCTTCTGCCGCTTCATATTCTAAGACAGATCCATTGTGGGCAATTTCAACCCCAATTCCCTTTGCCGTATCCATTGAACTCCCACCACCAACTGCAATGAGTCCATCACAATTTGTATCCTTATACAGTGCTGAGCCTGCTGCCACAGATCGTACTGGTGGGTTGGGTTCTACTTTGTTAAACAAAACGATATCGATACCAGCTTCTTTTAATGCATTTTCTACTGGCTTTGTAACACCCGCTTCATATATTCCTGGATCTGTCACTAATAATACCTTTGTGACACCTAAATTCTTTACTTCTTCCCCAACATATTTCACTGCACCAATCCCATGCTTAATTGCTGTTGGTACTTCAAACTGTTGAAATGTACACATATGCTCCACTTTCATCTTTAATCCCATTGTTATTCCTCCCATAAAACATTTCTATCTATCTTCTGTTCCAAACCAATTCATAGCTTCCGGCTGTAAATTATGGAAAACATGTTTTTGCTCTTGATATTCTTGAAGTCCTGTTTTACCTAATTCACGTCCAAATCCAGACTGCTTAAAACCACCCCATGGCGCTTGTGGGAAGTAGATATTAAAATCATTAATCCAAACAGTTCCCATACGCATTTTTGCTACACAACGCTCCGCTTTTGCTAGATCTTGTGTCCAAACTCCACCTGAAAGCCCATATGGAGAATCATTTGCTAAAATAATTGCTTCTTCTTCTGTCGAAAACTTTTCTACCGTAATGACTGGACCAAACCCTTCATTTTGGACAACGGACATATTAGTTGTACAGTCCGTTAAAACTGTCGGTAAGTAAAAGAAGCCTGCTTTTAATTCTTCTGATTCAGGTTGCCTTCCACCAATAGCAACAGTAGCGCCCTCTTCAATACCATCTTTAACATATGAAATTACTTTTTGTAGATGTTCTTTTGAAATAAGTGGCCCCATTTCTGTTGATTCTTCAAAACCATTTCCCAATCTTATATTTTTCACTCGCCTAACTAGTGCATCGATAAATGTATCATGAATACTTTCTTCAACAATGATTCTCGTGCCAGCTGAACAAATTTGCCCTGCATGAAAAAAAACAGCGTTCATCGCTTGATCAACAGCGGTATTAAAGTCTGCATCAGCAAAAATAATATTCGGATTTTTCCCACCAAGCTCTAAAGCAACTTTTTTAACATTACTACTTGCTGCTTGCATGATTTTCTTTCCCGTTTCTAATCCACCTGTAAATGAAACGAGATCGACATCCGTATGAACTGATAATTCAGCACCAACTGTATGACCAGGGCCGAGTACAAGATTTACTACTCCTTTTGGTACACCCGCTTCCTCCATTAATTCAAACACTTTTATCGTTGTCAGTGGTGTAATTTCACTTGGCTTCATGACAAGAGTGTTTCCAGCGACAAGTGCCGGTGCTAATTTCCATGAAGCTTGTAAGAGTGGGTAATTCCATGGAGTAATTTGAGCACAAACACCAACCGGTTCATATACGACTTTACTAACAGAGTTTGGGACTTGTGAGTCAATTATTTCCTCACATTTTTGCTGAGCAAGGTCTGCATAATAATGAAATACACATGCAATATCATCCATATCCCAACGGCTTTCTTCTAATGTTTTTCCTGTATTTAATGTTTCAAGTGTCGCAAGTTCTTCTTTATCACGTTCGATAAGCTCGGCAATTTTTCTAACAATTTTTCCTCGCTCTAATGATGACATATATGCCCAATCTCCGTAATCAAATGCTTTTCTTGCTGCTGCCACGGCTGTTTTGGCATCTGTTTCATTACTTTCAGTCACTTGTGCAATGCTCTTTTGATTAAAGGGATTAATAATTTCCCTACTATTTTTTGCATTCGAATAAACCCATTTGCCATCAATAAATTGTTTTTTGATGTCCAAATGAACCTCCCCCACTTCATTTAATTTGTTAAGAAAAAATTTAACATTCTGAACGTTATTAACATAACATAAAGGAAAATAGTTGTCAAAACTACAAAAAATCTTCTTTATTCATTTGACATATCTTTAATATACGATAAGATTAAAAATGTTAAGAAAAAATTTAATTTAACTAATGAACAATAGAGGTGTACAAATGAACCTTTCTCAAAATGATCAAGCGTTGGAAACCATTGAAGAAGCGGAAAACATCGTGATCAATGCGATTTCAGAAACAATGGATCTCTACGGTGTTACTCCTTCAACGGGTCAACTATATGCAACGATGTATTTTAAAGAGGAAATGACATTAGATGAGATGCGTGATGAACTTGGGATGAGTAAACCAAGTATGAGTACAGGAGTTAGAAAATTACAAGAAATCGAAATGGTAAAGAAAGTGTTTCAGCGTGGATCAAGAAAACATAATTATATTGCCGAAAAGGATTTTTTTCATTCATTTATCTCGTATTTTTGCCAAATGTGGGATCGAGAAGCAAATACGAATATGGCTGCAATTAGACAAGCACAAATCCTGTTAAATGAAGTAATCAAGGATTCATCTGTTTCTTCCATTATTCGTGAAGATGCAGAAAAAAAAGCACGTTTACTCGAAGATTCCAAAAAGTATTATCGTTGGCTAAAGCGATTAGTGAAAAGTATCCGAAGTGGTGAAATATACGAATTTTTACCGAAAGATCCACCAGAAACCAACTAAATTTCTATGGAGGATTTTATGAGATTTAAATATTTGATGATAATAGTATTAAGTTTTTCCGTCCTCATTTCTGCGTGTGGCGGTAAAAAGGAAGATGAAACAAAAGATACGGATGTAAGAGTAATTGAAATGGGGCAAATAAATTGGGCCGAAAACATAGCTGTGTCAAATATGTGGAAAGTTATCTTAGAGGACAAAGGATATGAAGTTAACTTTAATGTCCTTGATATAGGTACCACAATGGCAGCACTTGCAAACAATGAACTCGATGTTGGCTTAGAAGTATGGTTACCAGTTCAAGATGCTAATTACTTAGAACAATACAAAGAGGAGATTCATTTTTCAGATGAAACATGGTACGATAATGCAAAAGTAGGCTTAGTTGTTCCAAGCTATGTGGAAGAAGTAAATAGCATTGAAGATTTAAATGATTATCAAGCATTATTTGAAAGCGTCATTGTCGGGTTTGACCCAGGGGCAGGAACAATGGAGGTAACGGAAGACTTAATTGCTGCGTATGACTTACATTACGAATTACTTCCTAGCTCAGAACCGGCAATGGTGACAGAAATTAAGGAAGCAATTGATCAAGGAGACCCGATCGTTGCTCCTCTCTGGAGTCCACATCGGATATTTTCAGAAGTCGATTTAAAGTACTTGGAAGATCCGAAAGAAGTATATGGTGGAGTAGAAAAAATTCACCATGCTACACGTCATGGGTTTGCAGAAGATTTTCCTGAAGTCGATCGTTGGTTAAAAAATTGGAAGATGGACGATGATCAAATCGGGGCATTGATGAGCTATGTTGCAGATGCTGACGATCCGATCGAAGGTGCAAAACAGTGGGTAGAAGAAAATGAAGATACGATAAATGAATGGTTAGATTAAAAGTCGAGGTAAATTCCCCTCGGCTTTTTTCTTATAAAAAGACTTGGTTCAGTATGAAGTTTCGACACACAGGACTCGCTAGGGTAAACATTGCGACAATGATTGTCGACGGGACGAGTAACTGCAGTCCCATTCCCAAGACGTCACGTCGTTCGTTTGCTTCATTTCTCCACCGAACCTTAGTCGTACTTATTTCCGAGTTTGGAAAATAAAGGAGGATTTATTTGCATAAATGCGCAACATCACTTCTTACTTCGCTCCTAGTTCGTCAGTCAGTGTGTTTGCTAGCGGCACTTACTCCCCTGCCTATAGAGGTGGGAGATCTGGTAACGCCGCGAAGATAAACGAATCTTCCCCACCGTTCCTTACATATCTTCCGTATAATTTATCCACATTCGAATATATTAATTTATAGGAATATACATGGGAGGAGGAACTATATGGAGTTAATCGCTAGTATGCTCATCATTATTGCAGTTATTCTTTTCATCTTCCTATTCTTAGCATTTACTTTTTTACTCCTTTATTTAGTTTTATTTGATCAAAGACAAAAAATGCATTCCATTCTACGAAACTACCCTGTACTCGGCAGGGTGCGTTATTTTTTAGAAAAAATCGGACCTGAATTAAGGCAATATTGGTTTAATAATGACACAGAGGGAAAGCCTTTTTCACGAGACGACTATGAACATATTGTCCGAAGTGCAAAGTATAAACGAGATGTCATCGGTTTTGGTTCGAAACGTGATTATGAAGAAGAAGGATATTATGTTCGCAATGAGATGTTTCCAAAATTAATAGAGGAACTAAATGTTGATGAAGATGTCATTGTGTTAACAAAAAAATATTTATTACTACGTGATCCACTATTTACACAACGAAAAGAAGTGTTGCAAGATGATAAATCGTTCGCTTATCTTTTAACAGATGAAGATGCTGTTGTAATCGGTCCAAATACGACACACCCTTTTGTAACGAAAGGACTGATCGGGATGTCGGCGATGAGTTATGGTGCTCTAGGCAAAAATGCGATAACTGCTTTATCGAAAGGGTTAGGGCTAGCACAAGGGACATGGATGAATACTGGGGAAGGTGGTCTAGCGCCATATCACCTTGAAGGAAATGTCGACATCATTATGCAAATTGGACCAGCCATGTTTGGTGTCCGTAATAAAGACGGTGAACTAGACAGAGAAGAACTAAAACGGAAAGGTGAAATCTCTCAAATTAAAGCTTTTGAAATAAAACTTGCCCAAGGTGCCAAAACGCGAGGTGGCCATATTGATGCCGAAAAAGTAAACCCTGAAATTGCAGAAATTCGTAGGGTTGAACCATATCGATCAATCGACAGTCCAAACCGGTTTCATCAATTCGATTCTATTCCGACCATGTTTGAATACATCGATCAAATTCGTGAAGTGACCGGAAAGCCTGTCGGCATTAAAATTGTCGTCGGTGGCACGGATAGTATCGCACCACTCGCTAAGTACATGAAAGAAACTGGGCAAGGACCTGACTTTATTTCAGTTGATGGTGGAGAAGGTGGGACAGGGGCTTCTTATCAAGAGCTAATTGATAGTGTTGGACTTCCGATTAGATCCGCCCTTCCTATACTTGATTTAACGTTAAAAAAATACGGGGTGCGAGAACGAGTAAAGATTATTGCATCCGCCAAGCTGTTTACTCCTGACCGGATTGCTATTGCACTCGCAATGGGGGCAGATCTTATCAATATAGCACGTGGCTTTATGATCTCTGTCGGTTGTATCCAAACATTGAAATGTCATGCAAACATTTGCCCTGTTGGTGTGGCCACAACTGATCCTAACTTACAAAAAGCACTTGTCATTGAAGAAAAAAAACACCGGGTCGCTAATTATTTAATTACGCTACGCCGGGGATTGTTTCGAATTTCTGCTGCCGCTGGTCTTGAATCCCCTGTTCAATTTGAGGCAAAACATATTATGTATAAAGATGATCATGGCGTTGTTTATCCTCTCGAACAAATTTTACACGAAATGGGTAAACAAATTGGCACAGATTCACTTTAATGAGTCAAGATGTACGTGCTTTTTTCCTCTTGCAATCTTTTCATCTCCAATGTATAGTAAATTTATATGAATTATTAATTTTATAGGTGAAAGTTTGTCAGGAGGAAATAAGTTGATTCAACTAGAACATGTTTCCAAAACATATAAACGGAATGGAACAGAAACAATAGCGTTAAACAATGTTAGTTTGCAAATCAATAAAGGAGATATTTTTGGTGTCATTGGGTTTAGTGGTGCAGGAAAAAGTACATTAATCCGGATGGTAAACTATTTAGAAAAGCCGACATCTGGAACGGTTTTGATCGATGGCAATGATGTAAGTGACTACACAATGCAGGAACTTAGAAAAACTCGGAAAAACATCGGGATGATTTTCCAACATTTTAATCTATTAAACTCGAAGACAATTTTTCATAATGTTGCCATTCCACTTATCTTAGCTAAAACAGATAAAAAAGTGATCAAAGAACGTGTGATGGAATTATTACAATTTGTCGGATTGGAAGAGAAGGCAACTAATTATCCAAATGAATTATCTGGAGGGCAAAAACAACGAATCGGGATTGCACGTGCACTTGCTTCCAATCCATCTATTTTATTATGTGATGAGGCTACATCTGCACTAGATCCACAAACGACCGATTCGATCTTACAATTGTTGCAAAAAATTAATCAAGCATACAATATTACAATCATGATTATTACGCACGAAATGAGTATTATTCAAAAGATTTGTAATCGTGTCGCTGTCATGGAAAAAGGTGAAATTATTGAGGAAGGCAATGTGCTAGAAGTGTTTGGAAATCCAAAACATTCTTCCACGAAAAATTTTGTTCGAACAGTTTTACAAGATGAAATTCCAGAAAATATTCGTAAAAAGATAAACGTGATTCCTGGAAGTAGACTATTTAAAATTGATTTTAATGATGAATCAAATGAGTTAATTAATGATATGATTCGCAATTTCGGTGTCACTGTTAACTTAATTTATGCGACGATGAACGAAATTAAAACGAATACGATCGGCCATATGGTCATTCAATTAATTGGAGCTTCAGCTACTGTAAATCAGGCTGTATCCTTTTTATCTACCAAAGAAATATATGTGAAGGAGTTGGCTTACTAATGTTTCAGACAACAGTTACAGTTGATCAATTCCTTCAAGCGATGGTGGATACTTTTTATATGGTAGGATTTTCTTTACTTGTTGGGTCGATCATCGGCATCCCGCTCGGAATTTTACTTGTCATTACGAGGCCGGGAGGAATTATCGAAAATAGTGTTTTTTTCAAAATGGTCAATCCAGTGATCAATATGGTTAGATCCTTACCTTTTATTATTTTATTAGTTGCGATTATTCCATTTACACGTCTCATTGTGCAAACATCAATCGGAACAGCGGCAGCTATCGTTCCGTTAATTATTTATGTATCACCATTTATTGCAAGACTTGTTGAAAACTCGATCTTAGAAGTCGATGATGGGATTATTGAAGCAGCTGAATCGATGGGTGCTACGCCAATGCAGACGATTTGGTACTTTCTCGTTCCTGAAGCAATGGGATCTCTTATTTTAAGCTTAACTACTGCTACCATTAGTTTACTTAGTGCCACAGCAATGGCTGGAGCTGTAGGTGGAGGCGGTATAGGTGATTTAGCAATCAGTTATGGGTATGAGCGTTTCGATTCCTTTATTATGCTCGTTACTGTCGTTGTATTAATCATTTTTGTGCAAGTTATTCAATCTGTTGGAAACTGGCTAGCCGCTAAAGTACGACGGGAAAATTAAGCTTTTTACATGCAAAAAATCCGTCCTGATGATGGACGGATTTTCTTATCTAATTTCTTCTGGAATAAACCAATAATCATCTTGATTATGCTCTTCCATATATGCTTTAAATTCATCTGATTCATAGGCAGCTTTTACAGCTTGCGCCCATTTGGTTTCTTTGTTTTTTTCATCAACAACAGCAACTAGTTCCAAATCTTTTAAAATATCTTCATGCAGTAGACTAGTCGATGCATCAAGCCCTGATGAATAAACGATACTTCCAGGGATCACACCATAATCAAGATCATTCAATGCTCTTGGAATTTGTGCGGAATCCATTTCTTGTATGTCTAAATTAAATTTGTTTTCAACAATATCATTTTGCGTCACTTTTACTAACTCAATATCTTCCTCTAATGTAATTAGTCCTGCTTTTTGTAAAATAGCATATGCTCTAGCCGCATTGGATGGATCTTTCGGAATCCCGATCACATCTCCTTCTTCAATATCATCAAGCGACTCTTTTCTACCCGGGAAAATCCCTGTCGGAACGGTAGGAATCGGAGTAATTTTCGTTAAACTTGCTCCTTTTTCACTATTAAAGTTTTTATAGTATGCAGTATGTTGGTCAACATTTAAATCAATCGATCCCTCATCAAGTGCTATATCTGCTTGAATTAATTCAGTAAAGTCAACCGTCTCAATCGTATATCCTTCATCCTCTAAAATTGGCTTAATTGCATCAATAAATAGTTCACTATACGGTCCTGGTGACGTTCCCACTTTTATCGTCGTTTTTTCTTCATCAGCATCACTAGATGCTTTATTACCGCATGCCGCTAAAAAAATCGTAAAGATCGTTAATATAATTAAAAGTCTTGAAGCTTTCATGTTGCATCTCCTCTGTATTCATTCTATTTCATACTTAACAACTTTGTTTTATATGAATTATTTACTATAATACAGAGAAAGCATTAAATTGTCAATACGAAAATTAGCTTTTCGCTTCCTTAATATATTCCCACTTAATAACCAAACACTTATCATACAACAAACTTGTTTGTGAATGTGTGGTACTGCGCAACTAAAGGGTGATTCAGCGTGCATGAGGTTGATTCGGGATAGTTCACACCCGATGAAACCACTGCGAGTCTTTTCTTGCGGATATCTAAAGAAGTTCATACCCGGTGGAAGGCACTACGGGTCTTTTCTTGCTGATTTCTAAAAAGTTCGCACCCGGTGGAAGGCACTACGGGTATCTTCTTGCGAAGTTCTAGAAAGTTCGCACCCGGTGGAAGGCACTATGGGTATCTTCTTGCGGAGTTCTAAAGAGTTCATACCCGGTGGAAGGCGCTACGGGTATCTTCTTGCGGAGTTCTAGAAAGTTCGCACCCGGTGAAAGGCGCTACGGGTCTCTTCTTGCGGAGTTCTAGAAAGTTCGCACCTGGTGGAAGGCGCTACGGGTTTCTTCTTGCGGAGTTCTAGAAAGTTCACCCGGTGGAAGGCGCTACGGGGCTCTTCTTGCGGATTTCTAAAGAGTTCGCACCCGGTGGAAGGCGCTACGGGTCTCTTCTTGCGAATTTCTAGAAATTTCGCACCCGATGGAAGGCACTGCGGGTCTCTTCTTGCGAATTTCTAGAAAGTTCGCACCCGGTGGAAGGCACTACGGGTATCTTCTTGCGGAGTTCTAGAAAGTTCGCACCCGGTGGAAGGCGCTACGGGTCTCTTCTTGCGGAGTTCTAGTAAGTTCATACCCGATGGAACCACTGCGAGTCTTTTCTTGCGGATATCTAAAGAGTTCACACCCGGTGGAAGGCACTACGGGTCTCTTCTTGCGGATTCCTAGATCAGAGCGAACGAGATTTATTCGGCGCAAAATACGGATTCAGTGCTATGACTAATTAATTCAAAATACGATGCTTAAATTGTTCTATTCCGTACCAAACCTCTATCAATCAAGAATACACATGGATTTTTTTCTATTTGTATAGCGATAATAATCGGATGAACTACCACAGTAATTAAGCAAGGAAAGGTAAGGTATAATTTTTCTTTACCTTGCTTATCACTAAGCCTTTAATGGCGATAACTAAATTTGTACAATACGGATAAAAAATTTATACTTCTGCATAAAGTTTACGTAAAATATTCAATCTTTGCTTCTGGAAAATAATGATGAATATAATTACCTAATGTATCTTTAATATCTTCTTGCTCCTGATCATGATAAACATATTTTCCGATGCCATATTTACCCCATTTCCATTTTCGTTTTGATTCATCGAGTTCAAGTTTTGTCATTGGGTAATTTTCTTGGATGACTCGCTTCGCAGGTTTGGTAAAACGGTGCTGGATCATCTCAAATGTTAAATCGTTTCTTGCAAAACTAGGTAGTACCCCATCTAATTTTTCAAACATTTCCTTGTATCCTTCTTTCCAGCCTTCATGTAGATAAATTGGGGCTACAATAAATCCAAGCGGAAATCCTGCTTCTGCTACTTTCACAGCCGCATCAATTCTTTCATGTAACCTTGAAGTACCTGGTTCAAAAAATTTTATGATATATTCGTCATTTATACTAAAACGAAAGCGAGTTTTTCCGTTGTGCTTGGCATCTAAAAGATGATCTACATGAGCAAATTTTGTCACAAAACGTAATTTCCCATGTTCAGATTCACCAAAAAATTCAATTGCTTTTTTTAAATGATGTGTAAGATGATCGATACCGACGATATCAGATGTACAAGAAGCTTCAAACCGAGTAATTTCAGGTGCTCGTTCTTCCATATACCGTTCTGCGGATGCAAAAATTTCATCGACATTTACGTAGGTGCGAATATATGGTTTTGAACCCATTGTTGTTTGTAAATAACAATAATGACAATGTCCCATACACCCTGTAGCAAGTGGAATTGCATATTCTGCAGACGGTTTTGATGTATCAAATGTAAGTGTTTTTCGAATGCCTATAACTAGGGTTGATTTAGCAATACGGTATTTTTGAAAATGATTTTCCCCAGGCAAGTTGCGAATTTGGTTATGGGATGTAGTCTCACGAATTTCTATATCCATTTTTCTAAATTTATGAATCAGCTTTTCTCCGAGTGGATACTCCAGTGCTTTTGGCTCCACATAAACAAGTTGGGGAATGAATGGTTTAACCATTATAGCCCTCTATTTCTGTTGAGCCAAATGCATCTTCATACGCTTGCTCAGCCTCTTCTTCGGACTTAAAAACAGCAAATTCTTCACTAAATGGATAATAATTCTCATGGGAAAACAAAGCTAATTCATTAGGATTCTCTGGATGTTGAACGACTGCTGCCTGTTGAACTTGGGCAACATCTTGTGCATGTGGATTTCGAATAATAACATACACTATTTCACCTGCTTGATAGTTCATTTCAATCACCTATATTTCCTGTTTCTTTTTATTATGAGTAAGTTGAGACCGAATTATGTCAACAATATACTTATAAGAATTGCTAACTTGTTGAACGGTATCCAAAGAAGTAGTTAAGCTATACATAAATGAGCAACATATGTTAATCTTAAAGTATAATATTGATTTCTTTATCGTCCTCTTTCAGTGGACAATTGAATACATTTTCGATATTTTTGTATTAACTTATACAATTACATAAAGAAAGGATAAGACAAAATGATTACAAGACAATTTACGATTACAGCAGAAGTTGGTTTACATGCAAGACCTGCAACACAATTGGTGCAAGAGGCAAGCAGATACTCATCACATATAGAACTTGAATACAACGAGAAGAAAGTAAACGTAAAATCTATTATGGGTGTCATGTCTTTAGGGATTGCTCAAGGTGCGACTTTCTCCATTATTATTGATGGACATGACGAAGAAGAGGCAATGAAAGGAATTGAAGCGTTATTTACGAACGAAGGGATTGCTGAATAATGCCTGTAAGCTTACATGGAATTGCTGCTTCAAACGGATATGCGTTCGGTAAAGCATATAAACTTATTGAACCAGACTTATCATTTGAAAAAACGACGATAGAAAACAGTGATGAAGAAATTCAGAGATTTCATGAAGCAATTAAAAACGCCAAAAAAGAACTTGCGAAGATCCGGGAAAAAGTTACAAATGAGCAGGGGGAGGAAAATGCTGCCATATTTGATGCACATTTATTAGTGTTAGACGACCCTGAGCTTATTTCCACTATTGAAAATAAAATAAACGAAGAAAAGGTAAATGCTGAAAGTGCATTACGAGAAACGACAGATACGTATATTCAGATGTTTGAACAATTAGAAAATGAATATATGCGTGAGCGTGCTGCTGATATTAAAGATGTAACAAAGCGTGTTCTCGCCCATTTACTCGGAGAAACCTTACCTAATCCCGGTTTGATCGCTGAAGAAACTATTTTGATAGCGGTGGACTTAACTCCATCTGATACTGCGCAAATTAATAAACAATTTGTCAAAGGATTCGTAACAGATATTGGTGGTCGTACTTCACACTCGGCCATTATGGCAAGATCGCTTGGGATACCAGCAATTGTTGGGACGAAAACTATTTCAAGCACTATTCAACAAGGTGATAATCTGATTATCGATGGAATGAATGGTGAAGTCATTATTCATCCAACCGACGAAGTTCAAGAAATATATAAAGAGAAAATGACTAAATTCCAAGCCCAACAAGCAGAATGGGCATTATTAAAAGATGAGCCAACGATCTCCCATGATGACCACAAAGTAGAATTAGCAGCAAATATCGGTTCTCCTCAAGATGTTGAAAGTGCAATCAACAACGGAGCAGAAGGAATCGGCCTTTATCGCACTGAATTTCTTTACATGGAAAGTACTTCACTACCGACAGAAGAAGAACAATTTCAAGCATACAAGGTCGTTTTACAAGGAATGAATGAAAAACCAGTAATTGTTCGCACGCTCGATATTGGTGGGGACAAGCAATTGCCATACTTAGAATTACCGGAAGAAATGAATCCATTCTTAGGTTTACGCGCTATAAGACTTGCATTTGAAAAGATAGACGTCTTTCGCACACAACTCCGAGCATTACTCCGGGCTAGTACATTTGGTCATGTAAAAATAATGTTTCCAATGATTGCAACACTGGATGAATTTCGCAAAGCAAAAGCAATTTTATTAGAAGAAAAAGAAAAATTAACAGATGAAGGCATTTCCGTTTCTGAAAATATCGAAGTAGGTATTATGGTTGAAATTCCATCTACGGCAATTTTAGCTGATGAATTTGCAAAAGAAGTAGATTTTTTCAGTATTGGAACAAATGATTTAATTCAATATACATTTGCAGCCGATCGAATGAATGAATCGGTCGCTTATTTATACCAACCATATCATCCAGCCATCTTACGACTCGTAAAATTAGTCATTGATGCGGCTCATAAGGAAGGTAAATGGGCTGGTATGTGCGGAGAAATGGCTGGTGATCCTAATGCAATTCCACTTTTACTTGGACTTGGTCTCGATGAATTTTCAATGAGTGCTTCCTCTATTTTACAAGCACGAAGCCAAATAAAACAACTCGATCAAAAGGCGATGAGGAAGTTAGCAGAAAAAGCATTACAACTTCAGACATCAGAAGACGTAAAAAAGTTACTTGAAACAGAAGTGAAGGCTACCAAATAATGGTAGCCTCCGTCTATTTATTGACAATGTTAGCATCGTCTTTTTTAATCGTTTCTTTTTGGAAAAATATTTTATACACTCCGATCGTTAATAATGGTAATGCAAATACAGCAATCATTGCATAAGCCATCGCTGTATATCCTTTAGCAATTAAATCGATAATTCCAACTTGTGCTAATATAACAGCCAAAATTAACGTACCGACAGCAATTCCACCTTTTTGTAAATCAGTTAAAGAGGTATTTGCTATATCTTTCATTTGTGAATCGAGTCGATCTACAAAAGCATGAATCATTCCCGATGCTGTTTCGATAAGTGTCCAACCAACGACAATTCCAAAAATGATGATAACAATGAGCGGGAATCCTTCTAACATCATTAGCCATGGCACAGTTGCTCCTAATACATTTTCAGATGGATAATGACCTAGTAAACTGAAATAAGTTAAAAACCATGGGAATGTCATTAACACACCACCGACAATTCCGGCAATAACAGCATCTTTACGACTTATTTGGCGTTTAATACTAAATAATGCAGCAGGGTAAACAGCTAAATTATACCCCACATATAAAATTCCACTCCACAATACGGCAAAAATGGATACCTTTCCAGGCATAAAGCTCGTGTCACCAGATCTCAACACTTCCAATGCACTCTCCCAAGTGGAAGCGATTACAATTGTTGCAAATAATAAATATCCTAGCATTAATGATAGTGTACCTAAAGTCTTAAAACGCTCAATTAATCCTTTTCCATAAAAATTTAAAATTCCTACTATTACAATAATTAAGACGACACCAACCCAATAATTTAACCCTAATGTACTGTTTAAGATTTCTCCAGTTGCCGAAGCCATAATTGCAATAATTAAGATCGCAAGTAGTAAATAAACAATATCGAATAAAAACCACAGTGGACCAATTAATTCTTTGAGCAATAAACGATAATCGAAAACTTTAAATTTTCTGGCAAATTCAAACATAAGAATAGCCATAATCGTAAAACCGATAAAGATTCCAACACCACCAAGCCAACCCAATGCTCCATACTTCGCTCCAAACTCGACAATTTCTCGTCCTGTTGCAAAGCCGCCGCCCATTAATACTGACTGCAAAATAACAGCAGGAAGTACAAACCTACCATATTTTCCATCTAAAAAGTTTTTCACGATGCCACACCCTTTCGATAAATTTTATTTAAATGGATAACCATATACTATATGTATACGGCTTTTCCCATGAAAATATTATAGCCATGTTTTCATGATAGATGTCCATATATAGGAAGTACGTTTGCCAAATGTAGAATACGATAAAACTATTTTATCTATTGTATCTTATTTGCTACATTTTGGAAACCGTATTAATGCCCATATTTGCTATCAGTTTCATTATTACAAATGAGCTGGTTCCCTCCAAGGATATGAGCCGATTTGCTAGTAACACGAGCTTAAACGGATTTTGCACGGTAGGTGAGGTGTTGGAAGTGAAGCCTAAGGAAAAGCGGATGCAATGATTCATGTTACACCCACTTTTTCCGTTTTATACATGAATTGTTTCCGTGGCAACCGTAAATTCCTTTAATGCTTCTTCGTCCATTTCATATCCGATTCCAGGTTTATTTGGTACGTGAATGATCCCATTTTCTACCTCAACTTCCGGCTTGATGATATCTTTTTTCCAATATCGTGAAGAACCTGCCGTATCTCCTGGCAAAACAAACTGTGATAAAGTGGTGAGTGCAATATTGTGAGCACGACCGATACCAGCTTCAAGCATCCCGCCACACCAAACATCGATTCCTTTCTCCTTTGCTAAGTCATGGATTTTCTTCGACTCTGTTAATCCACCAACCCGGCCAATTTTTATATTAATAATTTTGCAACTACCGAGTTCAATTGCTTTTCTGGCATCTTCAAGGGAATGGATACTTTCATCTAAGCAAACGGGTGTCCTCAGTGCAGCTTGCAATATAGCATGATCGACAATATCATCATGTGCTAATGGTTGTTCAATCATCATTAAGTTCAGTTCATCTAACTTTCGTAAGTGTTCTAAATCAGCTAAAGAATAGGCTGAATTCGCATCAGCCATAATCGGTGTATCAGGAAAATGACGACGTACCTCCCGCAACATGTCAACATCATAACCGGGTTTTATTTTAATTTTGATTCGTTTATATCCTTCTTGTACATATGTTTCTACTTTTTTCAATAAATCTTTCACTGTTGGCTCAATACCTAAGCTGATCCCAACCTCGATTTGCCTTTTCGTTCCACCAAGTGCTTCTGCAAGTGGAATTTGCTTTTGTTTTGCATATACATCCCATACAGCGCCTTCTAATGCCGATTTGGCCATATTATTACGTTTAATCGGAGAAAATATTTGCTCCACCTCATTAGGATGAGCTATCACTTTCTTTTTTAGAAGTGGAATAAGAAAATCTTTCATCATATGAAAATTTGTTTCCACTGTTTCCTCACTATACCAAGGACTTGAAAAAGCAACTGACTCTCCATAACCACGAATACCATCTTCATCGATCATTTCAATAATGAAAAATTCTTTCTCTTGAAACGTACCAAAACTCGTCGTAAATGGATCGTTTAACATCATTTTTAAACGATGTAATTTGATTTGTTTTAATGAAATTGTCATACCTTTATACCCCCATAGAAAATACATAATAACTTTTATTAGACTGTTCAGAAATGAAGTCAATTGCGATAAATCCCGCTGCAAATAAAGCTTGAAAAACGTTCCTAGATTCAAAACGCCATTTTTTGGCTAGTTCAATTTGTTCTCGCTTTAATGATTGGAAATCGTTTGGAATTTCTACAAACCAAACATCACTTTTCTGTAAATCATCCGTACAATGTGTTCGATAAACTGGTGATTCTTCTTCCATTACGAGTAGTAATTTTTCCGGATCCAAAACGTGGGTTCTTTTTCGTGTCGTCGTTATTAGATCCCATTCGATTTGAATCCGATCTGTCGGCAACCCTTGATTAAGCTGATCATTTAAGTCACCGTAATGATTTTCCTTGTAATGAGCACCACACGCTCCAAGTTTATGTAAATTGATGTACGCATTTTTGCTTTCAAGTGGATCAAACGTCCAGGTAATCATTTCATAGCCCATTTTTTTAGCGATCTTCGCCTGCTTTTTCTTCATTTCAATCCCTAGACCACTTTTTCGATATGGCGGAAGAATGCCGAGCATATGGGAACAAATATACGGTTTTTCTTTATTAAAACCAGCAAAACTGTACAGAAAGCCTACCATTTTCCCTGACGTATATGCACCTAAAATGACACCTCCATTATTCATCGCTGTAAACGTTTGATGAACTGGAATGGTCGGCATTTGCCAAACAGCTTTTTCTATCTTTACGAGTTCATTTAATTGTTCAATGGATGTTAATTGTTTAATTTCAACATGAGCTGACATGTTTACAATCCCTTCTATTTCACGTATGTACGGCAGTTTCTAATAACGCTTTTGTTAAAATTTCGATCGCTATTGGTATCACTTCATGGTTAAATGTCATATGCGGATGATGCAACCCAGGCTTTAAATCACAACCAATTGCTAACATTGTCGCTTTTATTTGCGGACGTTTAATCGTATAAAAGTGAAAATCATCACCGCCGGTTGATTCAATAATTGGCGCGAGATTTTCTGCACCGACAACCTGAAGGATGGCATCTTCCATGATTTGAGCAGCTTGATCATTGATCACTGCTGCTGCAACCCCTGCTGAAGTCGATACTTTTATTTGTACATTATGGAGGGTCGCTAACATGCTTGCAATTTGTTCGACTTTTTCTGTCAACTGATCCATCACTTCATTTGTTTGGGCGCGCAAATCGATTGAAAATGTCGCATTACCTGGAATGATATTGCTACTTTTTCCACCTGCTTGAAATGATGTCAGTTTAGCAGAGTAAGGGATTATTGGATTTACTTGTATGTTATTCATATGCTGAAATAATTCTGTGCCTACTTGAATCGCATTTGCGTTTAAATGTGGTCTCGCACCGTGTGCATCTTCCCCAATGATCTCCCCTTTCATAAACTTTGCCGCTCCGTGTTGAATTGCAGCTGCAAATTTTCCATTCGGTAATTCTTCTATCGGTCGTAAATGCATCCCATATAAATAATCAACGTCATCAACGATTCCTTTTTCTACAAATGCCAGTGCTCCAGTCCCTTTTTCTTCTGCAGGCTGAAAAATAAACCGGAATGTTCCTCGTGATGGAAGGTCACATTCGAGCAGAGTGAGCAATGTGCCAATAACGATTGTCATATGTGCATCATGTCCACAAGAATGATTCGCCTGAAACTTTCCATCAACTTCTTGCCATAATGCATCGATGTCAGCTCTTAACGCAATGACAGGTTTGCCACTGCCAATTTCAATCATTAGACCAGTTAAATCATTAAATGTTGTGATTTTACAGTCTTCCCGTTCAAAAAGTGATTGGATATAATTGGTTGTGTTCTCCTCTTGCCAACTTATTTCTGGATGAGTATGTAAATGATTAAAAATTTCAGTTAACCTTGTAGTTAACTGCTTTATCGTCGTTTTCATTTTAATGCTCCTTTAAAAACTTTTCTATATCATTTTCTTCATCCATTATAACCCAAATCATCCATTCGATGAATTGAAAATAAAAACAGAGACCGAATTTCTCGGTCTCCGCTTTATAGGAAACAATTCTTCTTAGGAAGATTTGTTGTTATTTCTTCTTTGTTGTCTTCTTTTTCCCCCTTTTTCTCCAATCTCCTCATAAAAGTCACGATCATATTTTTCGGCGGTTGCTTCTCCACCCTTTTGACCGATTTCTTCGTAAAAATCACGGTCATGTGTTTCAGCGGTTGCTTCCCCACCTTTTTGACCTATTTCTTGGTAAAAGTCACGGTCATGATTCTTTGCTGTTGCTTTTCCACCCTTTTGGCCGATTTCTTCATAAAAGTCGCGGTCATGTTTTTCGGAGGTTGCTTCCCCACCTTTTTGACCTATCTCTTGGTAAAAGTCACGATCATGATTCTTTGCTGTTGCTTTTCCACCCTTTTGGCCGATTTCTTCGTAAAAATCACGGTCATGTGTTTCAGCGGTTGCCTTTCCGCCCTTTTGTCCAATTTCTTCGTAAAAATCATGGTCATGATTCTGAGCGGTCTTCTTTCCGCCCTTTTGGCCAATTTCTTCATAAAAGTCGCGGTCATGTTTTTGTGCCATTGTTTCTCCGCCTTTTTTGCCCGCTTGTCTGCGTGACATCTTGCCTTTATTCTGTTTAGCCATTTCTAACAGCTCCTTTAAAAATTTTGGCGCTATGTCCGCCTTCAGAAATTGTCATTCCACTTTTTTTAATTCGTAAACATACACCTGTAAAAAATATGTTGATATTACTTTATATTACAAAAGTTGATCGCTCTACATTCGCATTCAACCAATATTATTTCAAACATATTAAAGTGTTGTTACATCAAATTTCAATATACGTATCTGTTATTATTTTTTCTTTCCGTGTTTTTCCCTGACTTTTTTTATGACCTCATTTGCTACGTTTTCTTTTTCCGCTTTTTCCTTTTTCTCTAAATCTACCTCAAGCCGATCTTCATTCGGTAAGTTGAAATAGGTACCATTTTCCTGCTTATTTTCTTTTAAAGTCATTGTACAAACCCCTTTCCCTTATTATTTTTCATTCACGAGGTTTTTCCTTTTAATCCAGATGAACCCATCCCCTTTCGTAATCACTGCGATATCAATCGGTGGTCCAACAGATTCCGTTACCCTTGTTACCCGCCGTTTAAAAGATGTTAAATGTATGAGCATTTCCGTCATTTCTGCAAGTTCTCGTACTGGTAACGAACGGATAATTCCTAATAACGGATGTAAGTAATTAGTTAATTTATACTCTTCAACTGAATCTTCAATCGATTCATATACTGTTTTACCCATTTTTTCTAATTCTTTAACTTGTTCTTTTGTTAACGTAATTTGTAAACTAGCTTGCAATTGCTGTTCATAATGAAACAATACTTTTTTTATAATATGGAAAAAAGCCTCTTCCATATTCGGTTCGATTCCATGTATAAATGACTCGATCATTTCTTTTTGACCAAATGCTGTAATTACTGCAGTACCATCATGTTGATCTGTCGTATAGCTAATCGTTTTTTCAGTTGTTTTTTTATATTTTAATTGATTAAAAATAAATCCTTCAAGCCGGTAATTTAATAGACGAGGGAATATCTCTTCTTCCCCGTAACCTGTTATGACAAAACCACTACTCCCCAAACTAAAGAAATCCCTTTTTACACCTTCAAACGCTAATTGATTTAATCTTTCTGTAAGTATTTCTGGTATTTGATAAGTGACAACTTCCTGCTGAATTTCCAATAGAACATGTCCAAATTTACGATCAAAAGCATCATATTCCATCTCAACATATGAATTCGTTTTTTGATATTGTTTCATCTTTTTGTTAACACATTCTAATAATAAATTTGTAATAAATTTATCCTCGATATCTTCCTCGTTTTTTTCAGCGAGTTTTTCTTCCACTTCCTTCACTATCTGTTTTAACATATCAGAAAAGATCCGATATACGATAATTTCTTCTACCTCACCATTGCTGAATGTTTCTTCTTGTTGCAAAAATGATAGGAAATCATCCACATATCCTTGTAATTGGGCAAATGTTTTAACTCCTAAATGGTTGCGATACGTCTTAATAATGACATCCCATGGTACTTCCATAAAGGATGCTGAACCATAAACCATGATCCCGATTGGGTGATGATCCGATAAAGAAAATAATTTGTTCGCTGAATTGTATACTTTTCGAATTCCTTCTGAACCACTAGTGATAGCACTATCCGCCGCCAAGGAAAGACCATATTTATTCATAATGACAATTTCCGCAGTCAATAAAAATCATCCTTTCTGTCCTTTCTAGTGTATATATCCTTACAATTGAAAACTGAAACGATAGATTATCTTCCTAATATTTCGGGTATTTTTATTAGAATAAATGAAGGAAAGAAGGTATAACTATTTTTGGATTAATCGATTTAGTTGGGTTGGTTATTTCATTATTTTTTATCTTGCCTATCGTATCGATTATTAGAGAAATTGGTTATTTAATTACAAGCAAGATATTTGGTGCGAAAAAATCAAAAATCACTATCGGCTCTGGTCCAAAACTGTTTCATTTATCAGTATTTGAAGTACGCAAATATTATTTTGCCTATAGTTGGTGTTCGTATGATTCCCTTAGAAATGAATCAAAACTGGCTCATATTATTATTTATGCATCACCAATATTATCCAATTTATTAATTGCCTTATTAATTAACGGACTGCTCGCCTATGAGTTATTAGGTCTGCCTAATTTTTGGAATAAATTTGTGTTTTACTCTTTTTATTTTGTGCTATTTGATGCATTACCAATTTATTATCCAGATGGCCAACCAAGTAATGGAAGAGTAATTTACAATTTATTACGTTATGGAAGAAAAAGTGATTTTGAGCGAAATGACCCACAGATAGACATTAAAAAAACGGATGAAAAATAAGAATGTGGGTGATAAAGGGAAAATATTCTGGGAAAAATACTAAGTTAAAAACGGGAATGTGGGGTTAATAATGCTGGATTAAAAACAGGAATGCAAGGTTATACAGAGTAATGCTGCGTTAAAAACAAGAATGCAAGGTTATACAAAGTAATGCTGAGTTAAAAACGAGAATGCAGGGTTCTACAGAGTAATGCTGAGTTAAAAACAAGAATGCAAGGTTATACAAAGTAATGCTGAGTTAAAAACAAGAATGCAAGGTTATACAAAGTAATGCTGAGTTAAAAACGAGAATGCAGGGTTCTACAGAGTAATGCTGAGTTAAAAACAAGAATGCAAGGTTATACAAAGTAATGCTGAGTTAAAAACGGGAACGCAGGGTTCTACAGAATAATGCTGAGTTAAAAACGGGAACGCAGGGTTCTACAGAATAATGCTGGGGTAAAAACGAGAATGCGGGGTTCTACGGAATAATGCTGGATTAAAAATGGGAATACGGGGTTCTACGGAATAATGCTAGGTTAAAAACGGGAATGCGGGGTTCTACGGAATAATGCTGGTAGAAATACTAGAATGCTGAGTTTATTTTAGGAATGAGCACTAGAAAGAGTTTTTAAAACGATAGTTTATGAAAATGAAGAACGGGTACTTATAGAGATAAGTCGACTTCAAAACAAGCAGAATTCTGCTCAGCAATTTTTATGAAGGAGGAGTAACAGTGAAACCTACTTTAAAGGAATTTAATGACGATACTGCTTTAATTACGGAGGTGCAAGAGCTAGCAGCGCAAGGTATTTCGAGGGATGATCTCTATGTCCTTTCCCATGATGATGATCGGACAAATAGAGTAGCTGAAAATGCAAATGCCAATCAAATCGGTATCGCAGAGGAAGGACTAGGTACTGCAGTAGGTAATATTTTCCGTCAAAAAGGGGACGAACTCCGAGAAAAATTGAAGCAATTTGGGTACTCACAATTTGAATCTGAAGAGCTTGAGCGAAAATTAGATGATGGGAAAATTTTATTGCTTGTAAATAATTAAAATATTAAAAATAGAAGGGTGATCCCCTTCTATTTTTCTGTTACACCATTTCCAACATTAATCTTTCTGGATGCTCAATCAGTTCGACAAACCGATTCGTAAACCTGACGGAATCAGCTCCGTCTGCTACAAATGAGAGCGATATATTCATCATGTCCCGAATCACGATTTCATCCTTTTCCATGACAACTGGAATTCTTTTTGTTTTGTGAAATGCCATGATCGCAGTTTGGGGATGATTGATAATAGGTGTAGCAGCAACACCACCTAGTGGACCGACATTACTGATGGTAAAAGTTCCGTTTTGCATTTCTTTTGTTGCCAGTTTTCCGGCTTGTGCTTTTTCAGTCAATTGTTTCATTTCTAGGTGAGAAAATGTTTATTAACGGATGAAAATAAATTTAGTGATGATCGTATTTAATATACATGCAAGTTTCCTGCCAATTTCTACTCCATATGATTTTTTTGTTGTACCTATAATAGGAATATATTATACATTAATATAGATAATGATTTAACTCTCTTAAATTAACATTCATGTGTAAATAAAGTCGATTGTGGGGAGAATGTTGTAAATTAGCACATTATTCCAGACCCCTAATTATAAATTCTTCCTGGTTACAATCTGAAGTAATGTGCTTTTTTTATCAGTCATCCAAATGTATTGTTGATTGCATAAATAGTTGACACTTTACTCTTATGGTTACATGAAAATGATGGCACGAATTTTGCATTAATATATGGTAAGGTAATTCACTAGTGTTGCATAAATATATATTTAACTTTTCGTAAACATATTAGTTTAAATTTTTGCCAAAAAGCTAATGTCCACCACATAATGGTGGTACTGTACATTTGGTGGAAATACACAATTAATACTTTTGATGGAATGAAAGGAAAAGTTATAAGTTATAATCAATATATAGATCTTAAATCTTACTTTCCAAGTCTTAAGTTGACAGACATTCAGCCTTTTATTAATACACAAAGAATGAAATAGTCAAAAGAAGAAATTGCTGGATATCTACATCATGATAGGTCGCTAACATGTTAGCGATTCGGTTAACATTTTCCGTTAACTGATCCATTACTTCATTTGTTTGTGCTCGTAAGTCATTTGAAAAAGAAGCTTTACCTAGTATGATATTAATACTTTTCCACCTGCTTGAAAAGAGGTTCATTTTCCATAATGGAGGATCATTAGGTTTATTTGTATATTATTAATATGCTGAACCAGTTCATTTCCAACTTGAATCGCATTTGGATTAAGATGAGGTCTTGCTCCGTGTGCATCTTCTCCTATTATTTGTTTAGAATTAATGTTAAATAAGTGATACAGATTTCAATTGCAATGATAGTGCTCTTTTAAAGTTTATACTCACATATGTAATAATATTGTTTTTTCCATACAGATGTGTCAAAATCATTATACATGTTATAAAAATACAACAATGGAGAGAATGTAAATGAATTTTAGTACAACTACTATTGAGTCAATTGTAAACAGATCATTTCAACTTATCGAAGAAGAAATTAATGTTTCCAAAAGGAAAGAATATTTTAATGATTTAGAGAAACTATTTTTCTTAAAAAACGGAACACCCTTCATCGTCCACATTCAAAATTCAACCAATACTTATTCCACGACTCCTGTGAAAGCGATTTCAGGAAAGTGCCAATTAAATAAGGCCGTTAACATTCTCGGAAATGACCAAATAGCCTTAGTTGAAAATGAAGAAAATGAATATATTGGATATATTACACATAAAATTATTGCGGAACAACTTCTGATTGAATACGGAAAACTAGAAGCATATTTAGAAACAATACTCGATAATATAGAAGACTCTTGCACTGCTATTGATAAGAATAGTAATGTCGTTTGTTGGACAAAAGGAGCCGAGAAACTATTTTCAATTAATAAAGACGAAATTCTTGGACAACCTATCACTAATTATTTTACGAGAGAAAATCTAGAAATACTAAACGCCTTACATAATGGCGAATCTGTATATCGTCATCAACATCATGCTAGAAATGACCTAGTCGTCTTAATAAATTCCAGTCCCGTAGTTTATCAAGAAACCATCATTGGTGCAGTAGTAACCGAAACAGACATTACGAATTTAATTCGATTAAATAATGAGCTTTATAAAACAACAGAAAAATTATTTAATCTTGAAGAAGTAGTTCGGAAATCATCCGCTTCTTCCAATCCATTTTCCTATATTAAAGGAAATAGTACTCCCTTACAAACTACTATAAATCTTGCAAAAAAAGCTGCTAAAACGGATGCCTCTGTTCTTATCTATGGAGAAAGCGGAGTCGGTAAAGAATTGTTTGCCAAAGCGATTCACCATTTGCGTGAAACGGAAACTGCTCCATTTGTTGCAATTAATTGTGGTGCAATTTCTAGTAGTCTATTCGAAAGCGAAATTTTTGGTTATGAAAAAGGAGCTTTTTCTGGTGCAGATGCAAAAGGAAAAAAAGGTAAGGCTGAACTTGCTAGAGGTGGCACATTATTTCTTGATGAAATTGGCGAAATGCCATTAGAAATGCAAGTGAAATTTCTACGTCTTCTTCAGGAAAAAAGATTTTACCGTGTTGGTGGTACAAAGGAAATTGAAGTGGATTTTCGTGTGATAGCGGCTACAAACCGTGACTTAAAAGAACTAATTCAAAAAGGAGATTTTAGGGAGGATCTATACTATCGTCTTAATGTCGTACATTTTACAGTCCCCCCTTTAAGAGAACGACCACAAGATATTATTGAATTAACCCATTATTTTCTACATGAAATGTCTATAAAGTATAATCGCCCAATTCACGGGATTTCCCAAGATGTCATGCAGTCTTTATTAAACCACTCATGGTCAGGGAATACAAGAGAATTAAAAAATGTAATCGAGCGAATGATCGTCTTTTCTGATAACGGTGAAATTAAACGAGATGATTTACCAATCGAACTGGAAAAAATAGATCCCGTTTCTTCTTTAGTATCTATTAAAGATCATTCCAATGATATGTACCAGTTATCTTTAAATGACCAACTCCAAGTATTCGAAAAAGAAATTATCCTAAGGGAACTAAAAAGGTCAAGTGGGAATAAATTACAATGTGCCAAAGCCTTAGGAGTTACTCGTGCAACATTATATAACCGAATGAACAAATTAAATATTGATTACTGAAAACGGCCCCTTTAAAGGAAGAAACTGAAAAACCAATAATTCTTCAGAGTCTTCTTTAAAAAAGGAGTTTATAAAAAACCCTTTAAAATGCATTTGATTTCAAGGAGCATTTTATAAAGTACCAAGAAGTTCAAAAATAGTGATGCTTTAATAATAAACTACAACAAATGCTATAATCTCATATACCTTCCATCGTAATTTCTACAATAGCCAAATTAGTCTAGACTCTTTATTTGAACTTCTAATAAATTTCTTAATAATATAATTGATAAAGAATTTAACTCAAGAAATCGGAGAGTAATATATTGAATCAATCTCGTTTCCTGAAATTTTACACTTTTTTTGTAACCGTCAAATATTTAAACACTTTCTGTAAAAAACTTTTAAATCTTATAGTTGTTGTCTTATTCATTTACGATATTTACTAAACATTTCCCAGTACAAACCTATTTATTCTTATCTTAAAGTCTTTACCAACTTGAAAAATTCTGTCCCTCTTTCATTAAAGTCTGTAATAATACATTTATAGTTCTAAGTATCATTAACTGGTCTCTGTTATAAAGTGAATTTGAATGCACTAAAGAATATCAACTTATGAAGTGTTAATTTACAATAGTTAAATTGGTATATATCTTGCATCCTTAATAGATATAATCTACAGAGAGGGGAACTTTAATGAAAATTTATACTCCAAAGGAAAACGTTGTTGATAATTATCATGGTGTTGAGGTTGCAGATCCATATCGCTGGTTAGAAAACACCGATTCATCCGACACACAGCAATGGATCAATGAACAGAACAATCAAACAAAACAATATTTGGAATCATACCCTAAGAAGGAAGCAATAAAAGATAAGCTAACGAAGTTGACAAACTATCCAAAATTTACGGCTCCTAGAAAAGAAGGAGAGTTTTATTACTTCCATAAGAACGATGGTTTACAAAATCAATTTGTCTTTTATCGTTCTAAATATATAGATGGTACCGATATGGAAGTTATTATCGATCCTAATGAGCTTTCTAAAGATGGCACAGCTGCAATTACCAATATCGAATTTAATCAACATGGGACAAAAATTGCATACGCTATCTCATACAATGGTAGCGATTGGCAGGAAGTGAAAATTAAAAATTTAATAACATTAGAAGACTATCCTGAAGTTCTAAAATGGTGTAAATTTACTGGAATTGCATGGACAGAAGATGATCAAGGGTTTTTTTATAATCGTTATCCTGACCAAGATGATCCCTCTACACATAACTCAAACTATTATAATAAAGTATATTGGCACAAATTAGGTTCTACCCAAGATTCAGATAAGCTCATATATGAAGATAAAGAAAATAAAGAACTTGCATTTGTACCAAGAGTCTCTGACGATAATCGTTATTTAATTCTAACGGTCAATAATGGAACCGAACCAAAAACAAACATTTATTATCATGAATTTAAAAGTAAGAATTTTTTCACTGCCCTGTTTAAGGAAAGGAAGGATTATTACACTTTTTTAGGTAATGATGGAGATATCTTCTATCTATATACAAACAACGAGGCACCAAAAGGTAGAGTTATTGCAATTGATGTTAATAACCCCGAAAAAGAAAACTGGAAGGAAATAATTTCAGAACAAGATGACGCTATTTCATTCGTTAAAATTATTAATAATCAGTTTATTATATCTTTCTTGCATAATGCATATAACAAACTATCATTATTCGATATGGAAGGAAATATAGAAAAGCAACTTTCACTTCCTCCATACATATCTATTTTAAATGTAACTGGGAAAAAGACTGACTCAGAAATGTTTTTAAGTTATACATCTTACCTCCATCCTACTCGAATAGAGAAATATAATTTTCAAAAAGGGCAATTAGACTTCGTTTTATTAAACAGTGATGATATGGAAGATGATGATAAATATGAGACAAATCAAATTTTTTATACTTCTAAAGACGGTACAAAAATCCCAATGTTTCTAACTCATAAAAAGGGGTTAAAACTTACGGGAGAGCATCCCGTACTTTTATATGGTTATGGAGGATATAATATAAGTTTAACCCCTTCCTTCTCTCCTTCTCACAAGCTGTGGCTAGATTCGGGTGGCATTTATGCTGTAGCTAATATCCGTGGTGGTGGAGAATTCGGAGAAGAATGGCATTTAGATGGAATACTGGAAAAGAAACAAAATGTCTTCGATGATTTTATTAAAGCAGCAGAATGGTTAATTGATAATAAATATACGAACTCAAAACGACTAGCAATAATGGGCGGAAGCAATGGTGGACTTCTAGTTGCCGCATGTATTATTCAACGACCAGAACTATTTGGGGCTGGAATTAGCCTTGTTCCAGTTACTGATATGCTAAGGTTTCACCATTTCACTGTTGGACGATTTTGGACAACTGAATTTGGAAATGCAGAATTAAACCCTAATCATTTTCAGTTTATGTATAAATATTCCCCTTTACATAATGTCCAAGAGGATTCAAAATATCCACCAACACTTATTACCACGGCTGACACGGATGACAGAGTTGTTCCGTTACATGCAATGAAATTTGCAGCAACTTTACAAGCAGCCCAAATTGGCGAAAACCCTATTCTTTTAAGAGTAGAAAGAGAGGCGGGGCATGGACTCGGAAAACCTACCTATAAGGTGATAGAAGAACAAACTGATATATATACATTTTTAATTAAACAATTCAAAATGTCTATTTGAAAATGATAACATCATATTTTCTAAAGGAACAAGGGGATACGATTCGGGACCATAAGCAAAAACAGATACATTTAATTTCAAAGTAAAAGGAGTAACTAAAAGAATCCATTATGAAAACAACGGGAGTGCATCTAATAGCATTCCCGTTGTTTTTCTCGTCCTTAAATAAATTAAATCATTATTGTTCCGTTATTTGAGGGTCAAAAGCATCTCGCAAACCATCGCCTACAAAATTAAATGCTAATACAGTTAATAGAATCATAAATCCAGGAAACAAAGGATACCACCATGACTTTAGCATAATATTGATATTTTGAGCATCCTGTAACATATTCCCCCAACTTGGTGTAGGGGGTTGAATACCTAAACCTAGATAACTAAGAGCTGATTCAGCTAATACTACTCCACCTACTCCAAGTGTTGCTGATACGATTATCGGACCTAATGCATTGGGCAGTATATGTGAAAATATAATTTTTGTATTTTTTATTCCCATCGTTCGAGCTGCCAAAACAAATTCCCGAGATCGCAATGATAAAAACTCTCCTCTAACTAATCTTGCAGTTCCAGTCCATCCAAATACAGCAAAAATTAATATTAAAGTATACATACTAGGTTTAAAAATCGTTACTAAAGTAATTAACAAGAATAGACTTGGAAAGGAAATTACAATATCTACAATCCTCATAAGGATTGAGTCAATTCTACCACCATAGTACCCTGCAATAGCTCCTATAATTGTCCCGATAAAAATAGAACCAGCTACTGAAGCAAAACCAACTAGTAATGATACACGTGATCCATATAATAATCGGCTAAATGTATCACGCCCTAAAGTATCTGCTCCTAGAATATAATCTGCACCAGGTGGAGCTAATTTATCTAAAAGGACTTGATGACTAGGATCATGAGTAGCTAATATAGGAGCAAATATTGCACCCATAATAATAATTAATAAGAAACAAGCCCCAATAACAGCTAACTTATTTTGCATAAATTTGCGAAAGATAATTTTCCACAATGAATCTGGCTTTTTCGAAACAATATGTTTTTCCATTTGAATTTCTGGTTGTTCTCTTAAATTATTCAAATTAGTTTGTGGCAAAGTTTCCCTCTCCTTTTAATACTCAATCCTAGGATCAAAAATAGCATAAAGTATATCAGCAATTAGATTACCTACGACAACTAAGGTTGCTGCAATTACAGTAACAGCCATAATTACTGGATAGTCTCGTTGAAATGCAGCATCCATAAATAATGAGCCGATACCAGGCCACGCAAAAATACTTTCTATTATTACTGAACCTCCAATAAATGAAGGTAACATTAGCCCGAAAATTGTAATAATAGGAATTAAACCGTTTCGTACACCATGTCTAAATATAACCCTCGTCTCTTTAAAACCTTTCGCTCTTGCTGTTCGAATATAATCCTCTTTAAGTACATCCAACATACTTGATCGAGTATACCGAGTTAATCCAGCCATGTCTGCTGTCGCTAGTACAAATGCCGGAAGTATTATATGATGAATACGATCCAAAATACTAAAAGGAGCCTCTAGCGTAGCAACGCCTCCAGTTGGAAACCATCCTAATTGAACAGAAAAGAACATAATTAATACAATTCCTAACCAAAAGTTTGGTGTAGCTAGCCCTAGAAAAGAAGTAAAAGTAATCGCATAATCCGTTTTTGAATATTGTTTACTTGCTGAAAGAATACCAAATGGAACCGATATAATCATAGCTAGTATAGTTGACACAACCATCAGAATTAGCGTGTTTGGAAGACGAGCCATAATCAATTCACTAACTGGTACTCCTTGCCTAATAAGCGAATTTCCAAAGTCTCCTTGTAACATATTCCCTAACCACTTTATGTACTGAACATGTATCGGTTGATCTAAACCATATTTTTGGATATATGGTTGCAAATCTTCTGTTCTAATTCGCGGATCAATTAATAAAGATGTTGGATCGCCTGGAGCTATTTGCATAATAAAAAAAGCCAATACAGTAATTCCTAAAAGTAAAGGAATAGTCATTATCAATCTTCTAATAATATATGAAGCCATTCTATAGCCTCCCTTGTACAGATAACTAGAGGGAACTGTTTTATTCCCTCTCTAATTATCATTTGTTCAACTCTCCATTTTAATTTTACTCAAAATACCATTCATGAAGTTTATAGTAGCTATTTGCTGCATTAATTACCGGGCCATTCAAATTAGGTGCATGTGCTAGGTGGCCGAATGGATAATAAAGAAATGTTACGGGTAACTCTTCAGCAACGATTGCATCAGCTTCCTTAATCAGTTCATATCTCTCATCTTGATCAAGTATTGTAATCTGTTTATCAAGTAATTCATCTACCTTAGGATTTGAGTATGCAGAGTAATTTAGACCAGCTTCAATTTCACTGGAATGCCAAAAGTAAGTCGGATCTGGGTCACTTCCAATGGACATACCTGATACTTGAGCATCAAAATTCCAATTAGGTGGACCAGTATCTTCAACGAAAGCACTCCATTCCATCACTTCAATATCGACTTCAATTCCTAATGCAGCATATTGTTGTTGAGCCACTTCCGCTATTTTTTCCCTTGATTCCCCTTGACTTGTCTTAATCGTAAAGGAAAAGTTTTCTCCGTCTTTTTCTAAAATACCGTTACTTCCTTCTACCCATCCAGCTTCCGACAATAACTCTTTAGCTCGTTCTGGATTATATTCGTACTTTATAGTGTCTGGATTATACGCCCAGTTAGCAGGGCTTCCAGGTGCATGTGCTACGGTTCCTTGACCATATACAACCGCCTCAATTATCGCTTCCTTATCTAATCCATGCGATAGTGCTTGACGGACTTTTAAGTCCTGAAATAACGGATCACGTAAATTCCATATGATATATTCCCATGCATTATTCTCACCTGACTGCAGTTTGATAATTCCATCTTCGGATAATTCATTTGCTAATTCTACATGCTCCGAAGCAACTCCAGTATAATTTATATCACCAGCTTGGAGCTGAGCCATTAATGCATTTGAATCTGGAACAATTTTATAAGTCAATGTATCTATCTTTGGACGACCGTGATGATAATCATCAAAAGCTTCCAATTTAATGTACTCTCCATCAGCCCATTTATCAAAAGCATAAGGTCCTGAACCTATTGGAGATTTTGTGTTGAATTCATGCTCACCTAACTCCGTAATTGGAACATCTCCTAAAATATGCTCAGGAAGAATACCAGCCTGCATAGCGATTGGTAGGAAAGCAGCAGAAGGTTGATTTAACCTAAACTTTACTGTGTAATCATCAATTTTTGTAACAGATTCAATATCTTTATACGTGTATGCACGAGGACCATCATATTCTTTATTTATTGGAATATTATAAGTAAATACTACATCATCTGCTGTTAAGTCTTCTCCATCATGCCACTTTACACCCTCGTGTAAATGAAATGTCCATGATTTACCATCATCTGATACTTCCCAATCTTTTGCTAAGTCTCCTTCAGGATTGAAATCCCTGTCAACTGTTATCATAGTGCTAAATATAAATCCCTCAATTGCCATACTAGAGGTATCCGTTGAATAAAAAGGATTAAACAATGTCGGAGCCGATGTTGTACCTATGATTAAATTGCTGCTATCCGCAGATTCTGATGAATCTGTGCCAGTGTTACCATCAGATGAATTTGAATTATCGACCGTAGTTGATGATCCACCCGATGTACAAGCGGCTACTAAAAATATTAATAATAATGATACTAAAAATAAACTAGATTTTTTAAACATATTTCTCCCCCTATTTAGTTTTTACAAAATGATTTAAAATTTTCTTATATTACTTTAATGAATGTATGATGTAATCCCCCCCTTCAAAGACGTACTTTTATAAAAATTACTATTTATAGTAAATTACCCTTAGGGTTCTTTTTTTCACGCACCATAACCTAAAGACTGAGTTGTATTTTTTGTGAACGCTTTCATTATTTACAAAGTAACTATACAGATAGGGATTTATGATTTTGTTTGCGCACGAGGACTTCTAAACTTGTTAATCTGCAACAAAGTTTGATCCTAATATAAATGACATGCAATATGATGATCTTTTTTTACTTCTTTAAATTGAGGTGTCATTTCCTTACATATAGGCATCGCTTTAAAACAACGCGTATGAAACACACAACCTTTAGGTGGATTAGCTGGACTTGGCATATCCCCTTTTAAGACAATTCTTTCTCTCTGTTGCCCGCCTTTTTTTCTAAGTACTGGGACAGCTGACATTAAAGCTTGTGTATAAGGATGCAAAGGTTCTTCAAAAAGTGTTTGCTTTGCAGCTACTTCCATCATCCGACCTAAATACATTACAGCAACTCGGTCACAAATATACCTGACAACACTTAGATCATGAGATATGAAGATATAAGTTAAGTTAAATTCTTTCTGTAACTCTTGAATCAAATTAATAATTTGAGCTTGTATGGATACATCAAGTGCTGAAACTGGTTCATCAGCTATAATCAAGTTTGGTTGTAATAATAAAGCTCTAGCTATTCCAATTCTTTGACGTTGACCACCTGAAAATTCATGTGGATAACGATTTATAAAGGATGCATTTAGTCCGACTACTTCCAAAATTTCTTTTACTTTATTGGTTTGTTCCCTTTTCGATGCATACAAGTTATGCGTTTTTAAGGGTTCTACTAAAGTTTTATGCAACGTTTTTCTTGGATTTAATGATGCAATAGGGTCTTGAAAGATCATTTGTATTTCTTTTCTAATAACCTTTCGTAGTTTTCTTTCTGACAAATTTGTTATATCCTTCCCTTTAAAAATAATCTGACCACTAGTAGGTTCATAGAGACGAATAATCGTTCTTCCTGCCGTTGATTTACCACACCCTGATTCACCAACGATACCGAATGTTTCCCCTTTGTTTACCTTGATACTTAATCCATCCAGTGCCTTCGTGTAGCCAGTTGTTTTCTGTATAATGCCACTTTTTATTGGAAAATGTTTTTTTAAGTCTGTTACTTCTAATAATGCTTGATCTATATGTATACCTTCCGTTTGCTTCTTTTCTTCCTTCTGTAAAATAACCAATGCTTAGACCTCCTCATCTTCATAAAGAAAGCAACGAACAAAACGAAATTGTTCCACTTTTTTAAGCGATGGTTTTTCTTTAAAACAACGATCAAATGCTTTAGGACAACGATGAGCAAACCGACAATGATTTGGTAATTGATCTGGTGTGGGAACACTCCCAGGAATAGCAGTTAATTTTTCCATTTCCCCTTCAATGTTTGGTATAGCTCCGATTAGACCTTCTGAATAAGGATGAAGAGGCTTATCAAATACAACATCTACAGGAGACTCCTCTACAACTTGTCCCGCATACATAACAACAACTCTCTCAGCCATCTCAGATACAACTCCTAAATCATGAGTTATTAACAGAATGGATGTATTAAATTGTTTATTTAAATCATTCATCAGTGTTAATATTTGTGCTTGAATGGTAACATCTAATGCTGTCGTCGGTTCATCGGCGATAAGTAATTTTGGATTACAAATCATCGCCATTGCAATCATCACCCGTTGTCTCATACCGCCTGATAACCGGTGTGGATAATCTCGAATTATGTTCTCGGGATTCGAAAATCCAACCATTTTTAAAGTCTCGATCGTCTTTTCCTTCGCTTCATTATGTTTTAGCTTTTGGTGGTACGTTAGCACTTCTATTAATTGTTCTCCGATAGTTAGCACCGGGTTTAAAGAGGTCATAGGATCCTGGAAAATCATAGCGATTTCTTTACCACGGATTTTGCACATGTGCTTTTCGGATAAATCCAGCAGATTTACTCCACCAAACACAATTTCTCCATCAACTTTTCCAGTAGGGGTAGGAACTAAACCCATTATTGATAAAGAGGTCATGCTTTTTCCACACCCTGACTCACCTACTAAAGCTACAGTTTCTCCTTCTTTTATAGATAGATTTACATCATCTACAACTGTCAACGACTGCCTTTTGCTTTGAAACTGCGTTTTAAGATTTTTAATGTTCAATAACGTTAACATGAGTAATCTCCTTTCTTTTTTCTAAACATTGAAATACAACTATTAATAATTTTTGTATTCAGGTGAAAAAATGTTTATTAACGGATGAAAATAAATTTAGTGATGATTGCATTTAATATACTTGCAAGTTTCCTGCCAATTTCTACTCCATATGTTTTTTTGTTGTACTTATAATAGGATATATTACACATTCATAGTAGATAATGATTTAACTCTCTTAAATTAACATTCATGTGTAAATAAAAATAAACACTCTAATTAAAGTGTCGATTTTTTTTACATTATGAATCATTAAACATTTTAAAACAGCCCAAACGTTCGACTTAAATAGGTTTTTCATGGTAATAAAGTCGATTGCAAGAAGATTGTTATAAATTGGTACATTATTCCAGACCCTAATGATAAATTCTTCCGGGTTACAATCTGAAGTAGTGGTTTCTTAATATTAGTTTCTAGTTGAATAAGTATATGTAAACAAAATAGACTTGATTTTGTAATGATGATTCCTCATGTCGTGAAAATGTTTAATTTCCATGTGCTGTTTTATCCATTAATAAAATTTAAATAGCACATCGAAATCAAATATTACTGATTTTATCTGCATTTAGGGTAAATCGGTTTGTGATTAAACAAAGAATATTATCTTTCGTATCAACAACTTCGAGTAATGAAATATTTTTTCAGCACGAATATGTGAAGAACCAATATATACCCTTACAGATGAATCAGCAGTTAAAGAAAAAGATTCAATCTCTCTTACTACGGCATTTGCTTTAGTCAAGAAACGAAGAAATAGCTATCACTTGTAATTTCCTCAAAATGTTCGTTAGCTGTTGAATAATAGTTATCTGGATAGAAAAACCTTTATCTATAAAAACAAGTCATAAATGAAGCTTTACACACACTGATGAATAATAGGCTTAGGAATAAAAGATTACAAGTACACTAGCTGTAACCATACGTTCAATGAGCGCTTAGACTTTGTTGATCACTATCAACGTTGTGCAAAAACTTTATAACAGTCTTAACTTATACTGGCCTTGGGATCGTTTACTACAGTAGCACGTTTAGCAGGAATGACGACTACTCGTTTAATACGTCTAATTGATAAACGCAAAGTAGAGACAAAGAAAGTTCTTCCCTGCGTAATTACCATTGATGAATTTACAGGAGATACTGGAGAAAAAAGGTTTCAAACGTTAGCAGCAGTTGTGGGGAAGGAAATAGTAGAAAAAAAGAGACAATCGTTGATTATTTAAAGCAGTAATCCGAAAAGCTTAGAGTGATCCTCTCATTGTTGCTGGTCGATTTCATTTTATACGCTTAGTCTACAAATCCCTAGATCAGGTGCGATGAGAAGTGCAAAATGTAATTGAGAAGAAAGAACGAATCCAAATAAAACACGGTAAAAGGTTGTTGTGGAAATCAACATACAAATTATCCAAAAAAAGAGAAGCAAAGTGAATGAACTGATTCAAATTCATTTAGAGCTCCATAATGTGCAAAAGCCTTAGGAGTTACTCGTGCAACATTATATAACCGAATGTACAAATTAAATATTGATTACTGATGAAAAACAACACCCATTAAATGAGTCCATCATTTAATGGGCGTTGTTTGATATTTACTAAAAAATGATTTTTCACCTTTTACCATACAAACTCATATTTCCTCTAACAAGAATCCTTTAGGAAGCGTATCATTTGGATCGACTAAAAAGTGGTGAATACCAGTAATAAATGCTTGCCCGGTAATTTCAGGAATTACTGCAATATGATTTCCAACATTCGAAGTTGCCGTAATTTTTCCTGTAAAAAGTCCATCTGTAATACTTTCATGAATAAAACTGTCATTCTCTTTCATTTTACCATCTACGAGGAGAGTAGCGAGTCGGGCGCATGTACCTGTACCACAAGGTGATCGATCCACCTGCTCATCTGCAAATATCGTTACATTTCGTAAATCCGCCTGTTCACTCACTGAGGCATCCGAAAAAATAACACCATAAATACCGTGTAGACCTTTTTCGGAAGGATGAACTACTTCCATTTGTTTTTCAACAGCACGCTTTATTCTCGTTCCCCATTTTTGAATGGAAGGTAAATCCCGTTTATTTACTTTAAGTTGCAGATCTTTTACCTGTACAACAGCATAAAAAGCTCCGCCAAAAGCGATATCTACTTTAAGTTCATAACCGTCGATGTGAAGCGGTACATCTTTCTTTAATACAAAAGATGGGACGTTTTCAAAAGAAACGGACTCCACTTTAGAACCGTTCACTTTTGCAGTCGCAACAACTTCTCCAGCTGGTGTGTCAATTGTAAATTTCTGTTGCTCCTCGGTTATTTCAAAGCGCCCTGTTTCAATCCCCATCGTAATAACTGCGATAATTCCATGTCCACACATCGTACTCCAACCTTCATTATGCATAAATAATACGCCGAAATCTGCCTGTTCACTAGCAGGTTCCGTTATAATGCACCCATACATTCCATGATGTCCACGTGGTTCATACATTAATATTTCTCTTACATGATCTAAATGTTCCATACAATATAAACGTCTTTCCAACTGTGTTTTCCCTTTTATTTCTGGTAGTCCATCTGTAATAATTCGTAACGGTTCCCCAGCTACATGTACATCTATTGTTGTATACATTTTATTTATAATCATAAATAGTCTCCTTTCTTATATAAAAAAGTAAATGAGTTGTAAAATAACTAAAACAATAAGCAATGAAAAAAACTGCCATTTAAAAGTGTGATAAGTTTGTATATTTACCAGTTCCGATGGGAGACGTTTTTCACTATTAGAATCAATCATATCATTTTTATGAAATATTTTTTCCACAAACCCCCTAATTCCATATGTGATCCCATCAAAAAATTTTCCCTTTGTTATTAACAAATATAAATAGATCACCATATAAAATGCCGTTACAAAAAATAACGAATTTATTATATTCGTCAAAGTTCTTTCTTCATAAAAAATTAAAAAGATGAAGCATGTAATTAAAATATTTATACTTAAAAAAAGCCAATAAAATTTATTCTTATTTGTCATTTTAAAAATCCTTCATCATTATTTGATAAGAAGTTGATTTACACTCCAAAGGTATAAAATGTCCCAAAATTAAGATTTTGGGACATTCTTTTACACGTATTGTCTACTCTGCAATATAAGCGTAACGATAATCAACAGTTGGGCCATAATTTCTTGGAATTAAGTCTTGTACGTGAGGCTTCTGCACGTATGCTCTAGCATTTTGGAATACAGGAACGACAGACGCATCCTCAAACAGATACTTTTCAGCCTCCTGTAATACATCCCATCTTTCTTCTGGTTTATCACCAAGATTATTCGCTTGATTAATTAAGTCATCAAATTCTTCACTTGCAAATCCAGTTCTGTTGAATGGTCCGTCTGAAAGCCAAATATCTAAATACGTAATTGGATCAAGGAAGTCTGGTAACCAGCCCCAATAGGATATATCGTATTTTCTTTCACCTTCAAGCTTTAAATGTTGACCATACGGTTGCTTATTAAGATTAACTGTTAACCCTGGTAGATTCTCTTCCAGTTGTGACTGTAAGTACGTGACAATTTTTTCATTTGTATCACTTTCACCAAACATAATATCGATTGTCACTTCCGACTTGCCAATTTCCTCTAATCCTTTTTCCCATAATTCTTGTGCTTCTTCCATTGTTTTCTCATTAATTTTTGGATATTTAATACGAAAATCTTCCCCATTTTCAGCAAATGCCCAGTCATTCGGTACAACATAATATGCAGGTGCAGCGCCACTTTGAAGTAAAGAATCAACTAAAGTTTGTCTGTCAAATGCGTTATAAATTGCACTACGAATATTCTGATTGGCTAATGCTTCATGCTTTTGATTTAACCGCATAAATTTCATATCAGCAGTTAATTCTCCTGTGTGTAGTTCAGCACTATCTTTAAACTGCTGTATAAATTGTGCATTAAGCTCCGCATAGTCTAAATCACCAGTTTGATAAAGATTCACTCGTGTTGCTGCATCTGTAACTAATTTATAGTTAACTTGTTCTAATTTCACATCATCTGCATTCCAATACGTTTCATTTTTCTCAAATGTCCATCCTTCTCCAATATGCCAATCAGTTAATTTAAATGGACCGTTCGCTAATAGATTTTCTACAGATGTTGCATAATCATCGCCCAATCCTTCAACAAATTCCTCATTTAATGGATAGAAAGGTGGAAATGACATCAATGTAACAAAATAAGGCGTTGCTTTCTCAAGTGTCACTTGAACCGTTTGTTCGTCTAATGCTTCAATACCTAATTCATCAATTTTGCCATAAAGATCACTATCTGGATTCAGTATTTCCTCTGCATTTAAAATACTTGCAGATCCATAAATGAATGCGTATTCTGCTGCAGTATCTGGGTTTACTGCTCTTTTCCATGAATATACAAAGTCATTTGCAGTGACAGGATCACCATTTGACCATTTTGCGTCATCACGGATTGTAAATGTATATACTGTTTTATCTTCATTTACTTCAGGCTCGTCGGCTGCTAAATCAGGTATAAAGCCTCCCTCTTTATCAAAACCAATAAAACCAGCCCCAATTTGATAGAGCGCATCAAAGGAAGGCGCATCTGATGCATGATGAATGTCTAAAGATGTAAAATCAGCAGTTCCAGATAAATTTAAAACCTGTTCTACATTTGAACTTGTATCATCTCCTATAGCCTCAGACCCCTTCTCCTTTTTAGTGTCACTATCACCACCATCTGTCTTGTTTTGTCCTCCACACGCTGCTAGGACAAGTACTAGACATACCATGATAGCAATCATGGTCATCCAATAATTTCTTTTTTGTAACAACATAAATTGACCTCCTTTTTTTTAGTCAATATTTATGATTATTATTTATGCAATATTAATGCCAACCCTTGCAAACTCAAAACTTTATTAGTAAGTACCGTTTCCTACAAAAAGAGAATAAAACGCATTCATTTATGTGTTAACTTTTTAGACACATTAAGTGCCCTGTGTTTAAAATTATTAACACATTATCGTAAAGCTTAAGGATGGATTTACAATTGTGCTCTAACGAAGAGAAAATAAGATTGTGCGTTCTTGTATTCTAGTAAGTTTTACTAAACGTATTGTTTTTAAATCGTTTCACACATACCACGACAAAAGATAGCATACCCGTATGGTTGAGCCTTGCTTTTTCCTTAACCACCCTTATAGTCTAACTAATAACGAATTCCTTAAGAAAAACACCTCAAATTATTTTACAATTATGTTGAAGTCAAATAAATACCACATTTTTAATGCCCAATGACGATTAAAATATTGCGGGACTAACGGAACTAATTAATCTATTTACTTTATCAAGTGGATTTTCCCACTTATGTGGTAATTTGAAAGGAAAATGTATCGCATCTCCTTGATGTAAATGATATATTTTTTCATTAATATAGATGATTAGTTCTCCTTTCATAACATAATAGAACTCTTCCCTGGATGTTGAACAAGCTCCATATCTTTATGTTTTGGATCTAATGTTTCTATTCATGTATCCATTTTCCGTTCACTAAAATAACTGCTTAAACTAATAATAGAAGAATTAAAGGTTCCTATTCTAAATGATTTTTGTTCAATTTTATAAGTAGCAAAATCATTATCTTGATCTTCTTCAAAGAAAGAACAAAAGCGCAAGCGCTCGTTTAGCGACGTACAAATTGCGCCCTACCAAGTAGGGTGGGTCGACGTTGCCACGCAAAGTGGCGAACTTAGTTGATCTTCCTTCTCCAACGAGATAAAGGAAACATGCTCCTTCATAGGGGTATGCCGACGTTGGGCGCAAAGCCCAATTTTAGTCGGCCTTCCTTAAAACTTGAAGCGATGTTGACTTTCACCCAAGGCCATAAGAGCGACTAAGCCTCTGTCTAAAGCCAATCGGCAAGTCTTCTTTATCGTAGGAAGAAGTTTGAAATTTTGCTACAGCTTTAGCGCTTAAGCTAGACGCAAATAATATTGCAAATAAACTTTATCTACAAGTAGATTCAACTAGAATTTCCTAGACTATAAAAAAGTATCTCCCCTAAAGCATCAGAAATTTTTAAATGATGTTATAGCTAAAGAAGTATCTCCCCTTTCAACTTGTGAAAGAAAACTAACTGATAGTACTGTTTTGTTACTGAGTTCTTTTAAAGTCATCTTTCGTAATTTACGAAGTGTCTTTATTTTATTAAAATATTTTCCTACCATTTATCCTCCAATAATTAAGGTTTTTCATATTTAAGTGTTGTAATAATATATTCCTAATTCTCTATTTAATAAAAAGGCAATAATCATAATTATATAGATTTTCATTGTTTATTGTTTTTTATTATCTTCTATTTTTAATATAAATTGATTGTTTTATATCTTATTCTTCCTGTTTAATCTTTAAAGAAATTGCTTAATTGCTAGATAAGAATAATCGTATGTTTAAATCGCATAAAATTTTTTCGAACTTGATTATGTTCATTTTTTATACAAAACATATTATTGTTCGCAAAAAAGACTGACTGACACTTCGTTCATCTTTTCTCATGAAAACGATGGCATGAATATTGCATTAATATATTTATAAACTATAACGATTTCTTTGAATGCAGAGTTCTCCTTTGAAAAGAAGGAACAAGCATTTTTATAAAAGGAAAGTACAGAAACGGAGGTTTTTATGAATAGATTTATTTTTTATAAAGACTACTTGTAGGGAGGGATTTAATTTTTTAATATTATAAGAGTTTAATTTACGACATATTATTTTTCACTAGGAGGCAGCAATGAAACGTTATATTTTTCAAAGAATTGGTTATATGATTATTACATTTTTTATTATAATGACTATTTCATTTGTAACAATGAAACTATTGCCAGGATCGCCGTTTAAAAACCAAGATAAATTAACAGATCAACAACTAGAAATTATTATGGAACATTACCGGTTAAATGATCCAATTCCTATACAATTTTTTCATTATGTAGTTGACTTTTTTAAAGGCGATTTAGGAATGTCGTTTCAATTTAAAAATCAAGCTGTTACAGATATTATTTTAGACCGAATCCAGCCTTCTGCAATTTTAGGTTTGGAAGCGTTGTTAATCGGTGTCATATTTGGTCTTATACTTGGGATTTTTTCAGGACTAAAACATAATACTTTTTGGGATTATGGAACGACGACATTATCTGTTATTGGTATTTCCGTTCCTTCCTTCGTATTTGCCGGTTTTATGCAATATTTTCTTGCTGTAAAACTTGGTTGGCTACCTGTTGCATATTGGGAAGGTTGGAAGTATCATATTATGCCAGCCTTATCGTTATCATTTGTTGTCATTTCAACGATAGCAAGATATATTCGAATGGAAATGCTTGAAGTGCTGGGTCAAGACTATATGAAAACTGCGAAAGCAAAAGGACTTCCGAATAAAACGATTATTATAAAACATGGTTTAAAAAATACTTTAATCCCAGTCATTACTATTTTAGGTCCTTTAGCAATCTCTATTTTGACTGGTTCACTAGTCATTGAGAAAATATTCGCCATTCCAGGAATAGGAGAACAGTTTGTTGTCTCAATAACGACGAACGATTATCCGATGATTATGGGACTAACACTTCTATATGCTGCTTTCTTCATTATTATCGTCTTTGTAATCGATCTACTTTACGGCATAGTCGATCCTAGAATTAAGTTGGGAGGCGAAAACAATTGAGCTCTAATAAAAATATTGTCTATAACGACGAATTGTTTGAAAAAGTAAATTACTATCATGTTGTACAAGAAGATAAAACTGTTGAAAGTAAAACTGATAACTATTGGGTAAAAGCAATGAAAACTTTATTTAAAAACAAATGGGCAATGTTAAGTTTACTTTGTATTGTTTTTTTTATTGTAATGTCTTTACTAGGTCCAATTATGAATGATCATACGTATAAAGAACAAGATTTGACAAGAGCATTTTTACCACCAAAAATTCCGATTTTAGCTGATGTCCATTGGTTACCTTTCGATGGGTATGCAAATGGTGTAGATCAATATGAACTAATGGGAGTAGAAGAGTCATTTTGGTTTGGTACAGATCAATTTGGACGTGATCAGTGGACAAGAGTTTGGTATGGGACAATGATTTCTTTATCGATTGCATTTATTGCAGCTATTATTGACTTTTTTATCGGTGTCACCTACGGGGGAATTTCTGGTTATTTTGGTGTTAAAGTGGATAACGTAATGCAACGTATTATTGAAGTTTTAGTTGGTATTCCAAATTTAGTCATCATTATTTTAGCGATTATAATATTAAAACCTGGATTAGTTTCAATTATTTGCGCCATTGTTTTAACAGGATGGGTTGGAATGGCAAGAATTGTCCGGGGACAAGTATTAAAGTTAAAAAGCCAAGAATATGTGTTAGCTTCTAAAACATTAGGTTTAACGCATCCGAAAATTCTTACAAAGGATATATTACCTAATTCAATGGCCCAAATCATTATTACAACAATGTTTACCGTACCTGGAGCCATTTTTTTTGAAGCATTTTTGAGTTTTATAGGGCTTGGTCTCCCTGCTCCAATGGCATCATTAGGTACAGTTATCAATGACGGATTCGAATCTTTGCAGATTTACCCATATTTGGTCATTTTCCCTAGTATTATTATTAGCCTTCTGTTAATAAGCTTCAATCTTCTAGGTGATGGACTAAGAGATGCGCTGGATCCTAAAATGAAACATTAAAACATATTTTTTTAAAAAAGGAGGGACATTATGAATAAAGATTACTTACTTGAAGTAAACAACCTTCAAGTAACATTTAAAACGAATAATACAGAGGTTCACGCAGTAAGAGGTGTTAATTTCCAACTAAAAGAAAAAGAAACATTAGCGATTGTTGGTGAATCAGGATCTGGAAAAAGTGTTACAGCTCAATCCATCATAAAGCTAATTTCTGAACCTCCTGGAAAAATTAACAACGGTTCTATCTTTTATAAAGGTGAAGACTTGCTAACAAAACCAGAACGATATTTCAGTTCTATTCGAGGAAAAGAAATAAGTATGATTTTCCAAGATCCAATGAGTTCATTAAATCCTACCTTAAAAATTGGAAGGCAAATTGCTGAAACGATTATTAGACATGAAAAAGTTAATAAGGAAACAGCCTATAAACGTACTATAGAACTGTTAAAACTCGTTGGAATACCAAATCCGGAAAAAAGAATTGATCAATACCCTTATGAGTTTTCTGGTGGAATGCGTCAACGTGTTATGATTGCAATTGCATTATCATGTAATCCAAAAATATTAATTGCTGATGAACCAACAACCGCTTTGGATGTAACAATTCAGGCACAAATTATAGAATTATTAAATGACTTACAACAAAAGTTAAATATGTCTACGATTATAATTACACATGATCTTGGTGTCGTTGCCAATATGGCGCACCGGGTTGTAGTGATGTATGGTGGAAAAGTTGCCGAAACTGGCACAGTGGATGAGATATTTTATCAACCTAAACATCCGTATACTTGGGGGTTATTATCATCGATTCCAAAATTAGATTCCAAAGAAAAAAAGTTGATTGCCATCGATGGTTCACCTCCTAATTTGGCTAATCCACCAAAAGGTTGTCCATTTGCACCGAGATGTCCTTATGCAATGAAAGTGTGTATTGAACAATCGCCTGGTATAGTTAGTTCATCCGATACACAGAAAACAGCATGTTGGCTTTTAGATGAACAAGCACCTATAACAGATACTCCTGAAACGGCTAGAATTGAGGGATAATATGAGCAATATAAAAGAAAAAGTATTAGAAGTCAAAAACTTAAAAAAACACTTTCCAGTTGGCCGCAAAACAGTATTAAAAGCAGTTGACGGTATTAATTTTCATATTTTCAGAGGTGAAATTTTTGGTATAGTTGGAGAATCCGGGTGTGGGAAATCAACTGCTGGAAGAACTATCATTCAATTATATGAACCGACAGCTGGAGAAATAATTTTTAACGGAAAAAAAATTCAAGATCAATTAAAGAAAAAGGATCTTTTAAAGTTTAGACAAGAAATGCAAATGATTTTCCAAGATCCTTACGCTTCCTTAAATCCAAGAATGAACGTTAGAGAAATTATTACAGCAGGGCTTACGGTACACAATATCGTCCCTAAAAATGAACATGAAAACTATATAAGTGAATTGTTAGAAAAAGTTGGCTTAAATACTAGTCATGCAAATCGATACCCACATGAGTTCAGTGGGGGGCAACGTCAACGAATCGGAATTGCTCGTGCATTGTCCGTCAATCCAAAATTTATTATTGCAGATGAACCGATATCTGCACTAGATGTGTCGATTCAAGCTCAAGTAGTTAATTTAATGAAAGAATTGCAAGTATCACGTGATTTAACATTTTTATTTATAGCCCATGATTTATCAATGGTAAAGCATATTAGTGATCGAATTGGTGTCATGTATCTTGGTAATATGGTAGAAATAGCTACTTCAGAAGAGCTTTATTCCAATCCATTGCATCCTTATACACAAGCTTTACTTTCAGCTATTCCTTTACCTAATCCGAAACAAGAGCGACATCGAGAGCGGATTATTTTAAAAGGAGACGTACCAAGTCCAATTTCTCCACCTAGTGGTTGCCCTTTTAGAACTCGTTGTTCAAAAGCAATGGGAATTTGTGCTGAAGTAAAACCGGAATGGAAGGAAATATATAATAATCATTGGGTTGCATGTCATTTATATAATTAATCAAATGCAAGATTCAACATTTTATTTTTATAAATGACGAATTGTACTATTAAGTGCAACACCTAAAAAAACTGTAGTTAAAATAAAGCAGCCCATAACAGCTTCGTGTAAAATGTAAGTAACCACAC
>NZ_QJJQ01000018.1 GCF_003201975.1 Pseudogracilibacillus auburnensis
TTGAATTCTATAATACAAAGCGCGTGACGTTGAAGATGGGATTAAGAATTCCAGCATAAGAAAAGCCATGCTTGAAAATCATACATGGCACAAAATAATTTGTTTTTTTACCTGTCTACTTGACAGGGGGCAGTTCATGATACTTGGCTTTCTTTCATTATTTATTCCGTTCTAATTCTAATTGACGTAATTCGACTCTCCGAATTTTTCCCGATGAAGTCTTCGGTAATTCATCCATAAATTCAATTTTTCTTGGATATTTATATGGTGCTGTATGTGCTTTCGTATAGTTTTGTAATTCTTCCATTAGCACTTCTTCGTCTTGTGCTTTTCCTTCCCGTAATACAATAAATGCTTTGACGATTTGTCCACGAATGTCATCGGGACTTCCGACGACAGCACATTCCTGAACAGCAGGATGTTTCACTAATACATCTTCAACCTCAAATGGTCCAATCGTATAACCAGAACTTACAATAATATCATCGTCACGACCTTCAAACCAAAAATATCCGTCTTCGTCTTTTTTGGCACGATCACCTGTAATGTAGTACTCCCCTCGGAATGACTTTTTTGTCCGTTCGTCATCTTTATAATAATTTTCAAATAATGCTGGACAGTTTATTTTTACGGCAATATCACCAACTTCCCCGATATCGACAGTTTCCCCGTCATCATTTATGACTTCGACTTCATTTCCAGGTGTCGGTTTTCCCATCGAACCGGGCTTTACTTCCATCCCTTTCATAATGCCAAGCAATAATGTGTTTTCAGTTTGACCGTATCCATCCCGAACCGTAATCGAAAAATAATTTTGAAACGTATCAATTACTTCACGATTTAAAGGTTCACCAGCAGAAACGGCACTATGTAAGTGACTTAAATCAAAATTTGCTAACTTCTCTAATTTTGCCATCATCCGATATTCTGTCGGCGTACAACATAAAACATTTATTTTTTCATTTTGTAAAAGGGTTAAATATGTTTCAGGATTAAATTTTCCATTATAAATAAAGCCTGTTGCTCCTGAACCTAGCACAGATAGAAATGGACTCCATACCCATTTTTGCCAACCTGGTGCTGCTGTTGCCCATACTTTATCTTCGCTTCCAATTCCTAACCAATTGGCGGCGACTGTTCGTAAATGTGCATAACCCCAACCATGCGTATGAACGACACCTTTAGGATTTCCTGTCGTTCCTGAAGTATAGGGTAAAAAAGCAACATCGTCTTTCGATGCTTCCACAATCGTTAATTCACTAGAAGCATGCTCTTTCAATTCATCTAGAAAATACCAGTTATCCACTTGTTGTCCAATCGAAAATTTCTTTAATGTTTCATACTCTTTTATTCCTTCATACACATGAGTATATGTATGATAACTAACAACTCCATCTACTTCCCCATGTGTCACACGATACTGTAAGTCCTCTGTCGTTAACATTTCAGAACTCGGTATAATAATGATGCCAGTTTTTAATGCAGCTAAATAAACTTCATACGCTTCTAGAATTCTCGGAACCATGATAAGGAGTTTATCCCCTTTTTGTAACCCTTTTTCTAAAAAAACATTTCCAATTTTATTCACATTTTTGAGTAGTTTTTCATATGTAATTTCTTTACTATTTCCCACTTCATCCATATAGACTAAAGCTATTTTTTCTTTCTCTTTCGCATGTTTTTCTATTTCCATCACAATATTATACTCATCTGGAGCAATTAAACCATCACGATCCATGATACCAACTCCTATTCCCTTTCTTAATAGTATAGCAAAGTAGATAGCCGATTTACATTATGAAGAGTTCATACTATAACTATTCCGAAACAATTCCCAGCGGATTCGCTAAAAAATTCGCTTTCTTTCATATGAATTTTATTCCAAATAAAACTTGGTTGTGATGCATTTATCCCTACCTAAAAATTAAACTTTTATAAGTCACGTCTCAGTAATAAAATGAGCTAATAAATTGTAGTTTAATAGTTTGACAAATCGAAATACTTCAAATATGATTATTTTAGAATTACTACCTCATTAAAGTATATTACTAGATATATTTTATATTGCTTTAAATTATCTATCTAACACAACATTTTCCAAATCTATGAAATCTAACAAAATTTAGCTTTATTGAATCTTTCCTTAAGGAGGTCTTATAATTGTTTCAATCAAAGTTGGCATTTTATTCCACAAATGAACTCCCTCATAAAATGAAAGAGCTGGAAAGTAATTGGGAATATTTTATGTTAGAAAATCAAATGCTTGAGACGATGCGACCTATCGTATTTCAATCTTGGAAGCGCTGTCAAAGATATGATGTTGATCCATTACAAAAGCAAACGCCAATAATAATGGATGAAAGCAAATTAATGGAATTAATTAGTCGCTCCAATTTATATGATGTGTCACTACCAGTTATTGAAGATTTGTACAATCAAATTAAAGGTACACAACATCTAATTACGCTAAGCGATAGTAAGGGAAGAATTATTCACTTAAAAGGTGATTATAAAATAGAAAGTCAAGCTCAAGAAATGAACTTTGTAGCAGGTGCGGACTGGAGTGAAAAATTTGCTGGTTCCAATGCAATTGGTACGTCCCTTGCATCTGGACAGCCAATCCAAATACTATCTCATGAACACTATTGTGAAGGTGTTCACCCTTGGGTTTGTTCGGCTGCTCCTATTAGAGATCCGTTAACGCGGAAAATATTAGGTATTATTGATTTGACTGGACCAAGTCAGTCAGCTCAATCACACTCATTAACTGTCGTGCAATCTGTTTCAGGAATTATTGAACAACGTTTATTACAAAGTTCCTATAAAATATTAGACCACTTACAAAGAAAATATGAAGAAGTGAAAAATAAACCATCAGCTGTCCATGTCGTCGTGGTGGATGAAATGTTAAATGTAGTTCGTGCCGATTCAAAATGTCTTTCTTTATTACAAATTAATGACTGGGATCAATTGTGGAAAAAAGAAGAATTGAAGCAATTAAAAACATCGCTTATCGATAGTAGTATACATGAATGGGAATGGGATATTACTTCATTAAAATTAAAAATCTTTATACAAAGTGTTACATTAGACTCTGAGCGTATTGGATTTGTCTTTTGTTTTGAAAAGCTTTATCAATTCCATCCTTTAGACTCCAATAGTGAAACAGTATTAAAAGGTGTCATTGGGAAATCTGATGCAATGAAAAAGGTAATCCAAAAAGTACAGGTTATTTCAGAAGTCAATGTCCCTGTCCTTTTAACTGGTGAAAGTGGAACAGGTAAAGAAGTTTTCGCCTATGCAATTCACCAAAAAAGTTTAAGAAAAAATGAACCATTTATCGCAATAAATTGTGGAGCTATTCCCGATAACTTAATTTCAAGTGAGTTATTTGGTTATGAGGCTGGTGCATTTACTGGGGGAAATCCCCAAGGTAAAAGAGGGAAATTTGAAGAAGCAAATAATGGTACTATATTATTAGATGAAATTGGAGAAATGCCTCTTGAATTACAAGTCCATCTATTACGAGTATTACAAGAAAAAGAGGTCGTACGTCTTGGCTCTTCCAAACCACTCCCTATTAATGTACGAATTATCGCTGCAACAAATAAGAATTTACAAAAGCTTGTCAACGAAGGCTTATTCCGTTCAGACTTGTACTTTCGTTTAAATGTTGTCGAATTACATTTACCACCGCTTAAAAAAAGAAAAGGTGACATCCGACTATTATGTGAGTTCTTTGCCAATGAACTTGCAAAAACACATAAAAAACAAATTCCAACGATTGATCAACAGGTTCTTGACTTTTTTCATCGTTATCAATGGCCTGGTAATATTCGTGAATTAATGAACGTAATGGAATACGCTGTACTATTTTGTGAAGAGAATCACATTACGTTAAAATCATTACCGAAATCCATTTTAGAAAACAACAATGATTACTTAACTCATAAAGATAATCATCTATCTCCTTTGGAACATAAGGAAAAAGAAAAATTAAAACAATTAATTTACGAAACAAATGGAAACCTTTCAGAAGTGGCACGTCGTTGTAAAATAGCTCGGACAACACTTTATCGTAAAATAGAAAAATATAACCTAGGTCATGTTTCAAATAAATGATCACACTACAATACTAATTAGTTTAATAAATCAAAAATTCATTCCTCACATCTGCTTGGAATGAATTTTTCTTTTTATAATGGATTATGACAATGTATCATTATCGGAGCCTTAGAATCCGATGTTTTTAATAAGTATTATATTCCACGGTTGTGTCTATGATCAAATCTGCTTCTGTTACCTTTTGTATTTTTTCAATATTATACCCTTGGGCAATCTCAACAAGCTTCAATCCTTTATCCGTCACATCGATAACTGCTTTATCTGTAATTATCCGATCCACAACTCGTTCACCTGTTAATGGTAAGTTACATTCCTTTAATATCTTAGCTTTCCCATACCGATCTACATGCTCCATCATGACGATAATTTTATTAGCACCATGAACAAGATCCATCGCACCACCCATCCCTTTAACCATTTTTCCAGGAATCATCCAATTCGCTAAATCCCCTTGCTGTGACACTTGCATTGCACCTAGAATGGCAATATTAATATGCCCGCCACGGATCATCGCAAATGATTCCGCACTATGAAAAAAAGTAGCCCCTTCAATAGCTGTTACCGTTTCCTTCCCTGCATTAATTAATTCTGGATCTACTTCTTCCTTTTCTGGATATGGTCCAATACCTAATAGTCCATTTTCCGAGTGCAATATAACATGTTTATTTTCAGGAATAAAATTAGCTACAAGCGTTGGCATACCAATACCTAAATTAACATAATCTCCACTTAGAATTTCACGTTCTGCTCGCCGTGCAATTCGCTCCCTAATGAACGATTTTTCTCTTTTCATAACCACCTATCCTCCTTTTCTTCAACTGTCAATTGTTATGCTGTTGTCAATCGTTCAATTCGTTTTTGTTGAACACCTTCAATCATTCGTTGTATATATATTCCAGGTGAATGAATAAAATCGGGTTCCAGTTCACCTATTTGTACAATTTCCTCCACTTCGGCTATTGTCACCTTTCCAGCTGCCGCCATAATTGGATTAAAGTTTCTTGTTGTTTTCTGATAAATTAAATTCCCCATCGGATCTGCTTTTTTAGCATAGATAAGACTAAAATCTGCTGTTAATGCATCCTCTAATAAATATTTCTTCCCTTTAAATGTACGCACTTCTCTTCCTTCAGCAATTGGCGTTCCAACTCCAGCAGGTGTATAAAAGGCAGGAATACCAGCACCACCCGCGCGAATTTTTTCCGCTAATGTACCTTGGGGTGTTAATTCTACTTCAAGTTCACCTGCTAAAAGCTGTCTTTCAAACTCATCATTTTCACCTACATAAGACCCTATCACTTTCTTAATTTGTTTTTTCTTTAATAATAACCCTAATCCCCAATCATCAATTCCACAGTTATTTGAAATAACCGTTAAATCTTTAACACCTTTTTCTACTAAAGCAATAATTAAATTTTCTGGAATTCCTACAAGTCCGAATCCACCAACCATTAAGGTCGCTCCATCTTCTATATCTGCGACCGCTTCTGAAAATGATGTTAGTATTCGTTTCATTTTTAGGACTCCTTTCAACATTGAATATTTAGTGTAAAAAGCGATAGCTATAAAAGCTATCGCTCCTTATCTTTACTTAACTTTAGGGAGTGGTACTTTCACCCAGTCATTATAAAAAGCATCAATATCTGGTTCGAAATCATGGATTACTGGATACCATGGAGTTACTGCCTCTACTTCAAGTTGTGACGCACATTCTGGACAATAATACTCTCTAATGACTTGCCATTCTGGATCCGGCGACATTAACTTCGGGTACACTTCGTTCATCTTTTCTTCAGAATCTCTGACAAAGACGTTCGCATGTAGCTTCCAGTTTTCTTTATAGTCACAAAACTCATGTCCACAATCACATTTCACCATTCTCTTGCCGTTTTCTTTTTGGACAATATATAAGTGTAGCCCTAATGGTAGAAGAATTGGATCGTCCCAGTCGACTCGACTTTGCATTACTTCTCGATATAACTCAAAGCGTTCTGCGTCTTTATAGCTCGACATCATTTCTTTTATCTGATACCATTCTAACGTTCCTTCAACTAATTCATTAATGACCTGTTTACTATATTTCCCCATCAACCTTCACCTCTTTTATCGTGTTAATTTCCTTTATTTTTAAACCGGTTAATATGAACCCCTAGTCTAGTTACATCTAAATCATCTTCATAAATCATCCAGTCTTCGTCTATACCCCAAAACTCTTTAAACTCGTCTGTAAATTGCTCACTTAGTGCAAAACTTTGCGCATACATATGTCTAACTTGTAAGGAAGCTTCTTTGTCTAATATATTTTTCTTTTCTGTTTTCATCCATTCTTTTGTTGGAACACTACGATTTAATCGTTCTTTTCGAATTTGTACTCGTTTTTGGGCTGTCGCTACTATATCAACTGTATACTCACCATCTTTCTCAGAGAACACACAACCGTAAACACTTTCTGCGTAACGAGGTAGGATATACTTTTCGTTTAAATCCGATTCTACATCTTCTGGTTTTCTATCGAGTGGATCACCGAACCCTGGACCTCCACGTAGATAGTTCATAATAACATCGTAATCACCAAACTCTTCTTGCGTTGATACAGCTTGCCTATCACGGTGAATGATCTCGGCGTTCATATTCTTTTCAAACGTTGGATTATCTGGATCAACATCTGCACCTAATGGAAGAGGTAATTTTTTATCAATTCGTTCCTTAAGATCTGTATCATATGCTGTAAACCGGTAACCAGCTGCTGCAGGGTATCCACCCATTAAGCCACAATCAGTTGCCATCGCGCCAGCTCCAGCGACGAACATTGTCCACTCTTTGGCACCCCATCCCAGTCGAAGGGACTGCCAACCGTTTCCACCACGATACTTACCTGCACCACCTGAGCCTGGTAATATTTCACGTCCTAAGTAGATTAAAGGTTCAAGTAATTCCCAAATCTCCATATCCCCCATATCACCCTCAGGGTTCCATAAAGCAGCCGAATGACTAATTCCATCCTTTACAGCACTTGCCCCGACGCCGCAAGCAGCAGTTTCAAAACTATTTAATGCGGATAGTTGACCATATTGATCATACCCTCCACCTTGTAGCCAGTTGGACGTATGTGCATTACCCGCATTAATTTCTTCCAAAAATCCTCGACCATAGTATCCACGGCTCAGTCCACGCCATAATGGGGTCCAGCCAGCTACAAGAGCATGCCAAGTATTTGAGTGTGCCGAACGTATATCGTCTGGATTAAACCAAGATCCCAATGGAATACCAAATTGACTAGCATAGTAAGCGCCATCATTTATCCGATCATTTGGTACGAGCGTTTGCGATAACATAACCCATATTCCACTCGTAATCGATACAGGCGTTGCATTAAACGGGTGCCATCCCCAACGGCTTGCACCTTCAAAGTCAATTTCTAGTTGCGCATCTTTATGAACAGTGATTTCTGACGGTGAATGAATGATAGAATCTTGTTGAGCGAATTTAGGTAAATCTAATCCTTCAAATGGTACATCGATAAAGGAAACACCACGATACTTACCAGGAATTAACATTGTTTTTACTTGGTTTACAAATCCACGTCGTCCATCTTCAATAATTTCACGAATAAACTGTTTGTAAGCGTCAACCCCTTCTTCTTCAATGACGTCTAAAACGAGATCTCGGATCATATGACAACCAGCGACACGAGTTTTCTCATCTAGTGTCCAATACTTTTCACCACGAACAGAGCGTGTACTTTCAAGTAGCCAATCTTTCGATAAGACATCATTTTGTCCAATTTTTCGGCATGTTACTTGATAACCATCATCATATCTTTGTACTGGACCCATTGGCATACTACCTGGTCCACTTGCTCCTGTATCAATAACGTGCGTTACTCCCCCAACCCAGCCAATAACTTCGCCTTCCCAAAAAATCGGTACGAGTGTATGGACATCACATGTATGCACATTACCTACGTGATTATCGTTATTACAGAAAATATCTTTATCATTTATTCCCGGGTTATTTTCATAATCATTCTCAATCATGAACTTGATTGCTGCACCCATCGTTCCAACGTGAATAATAATTCCAGTTGATGTAACGATTGAGTCTGCCTCAGGTGAATATAAACTAAAACATAATTCACCTTCTTGCTCAACAATTGGAGAAGCTGCAACTTTTTTCGCTGTCTCTCTTGCATGTACAACGCCACCACGAAGCTTTGAATATATTTTTTCAAATCGAATTGGATCGGATTCTTTAAAAGGAAGCTCTGTTAATCCAGCATAATGCCCTGTTTCTTTACTTACTTTATCCATCTCGTTACGCATTTCTTTTAACGTTTTACCGTCCCAACCAATTGGAGCTTTCTCCTCTATACGAAGTTCATCTATTACTTTTGCCAAAATGATAACCTCCTTATTTTTTTGTTACCTTTCGTTTATGATAGTTCCTTTAAATGGAAGATTCGATTTTGATCTAGATACGTTTCAAAACCAATGGGAACAACTAATGTTGTCGCAGTTGATTCAATAATAGAAAATGCTGAAATATGGTTTCCTGGCAACAATTTTTCCATTTCATATATGTTTGCTTCCACCCATTCTCCATCCCAGTAGATTTGACGTGTTCCTAAAAATGCTTCATCTGGTGGAGTTTCCCCTGCTAATGGTTCTTCTGGTATTTTGGGTTGGGCAACATCGACTACCCCACGAACAATTGCACCAGTAATGGAATATCCTAATTCAGGTGATAAAGCAGATTTTGCATAAACTCGTGTATACATTTCCTCAAATGTTTCAACAAGCGTTTGGTAATCGCTTACATTATTAAAACTAGAAATCGGAGCTTCAATTTCTAAATCATTTAACTGTCCTTGGTATTGCATACGATAAAGTAGTCGGTAATTTACCTCATCACCAGAGTAACCATTTTTCTTAAATTCTTCTTCGACCCTAGCTTTTAATTCATCCCAAGCTTCTTGAAGTTCCTTCCCAGCTGCTAAAATAGTGTCATCGTCTGCTTTTTCAGCTATATTAAGATCGAGTGTTTTATCATAACGATACTCAAAATCAGCTGCACCACAGCCAAATGCAGAAAATCCAGCAGCCCAAGCAGGGATAAGTACATCTTCAAATCCTAATCCTTTTGTATAACCCGCTGTGTGAAGTGGTCCACCGCCACCATAAGAGAAACAAACATATTGAGATGGAGAATATCCTTTTCCTAAAATCATCGATTCTAAATAATTTTTCAATTGTGATTCTAGTAATTCGGTTACTCCATATGCTGCATCCTCAACAGAAAGTCCAAGTGGTTCAGCAATTTGTTCTTTCACTGCTTGATATGCACGTTCTCTTGATAATTTAATCGTTCCACCGATAAAATTATCTGGATTAATTAAACCGAGAACAACGTGACAATCAGAGACAGTAACTGTCTCAATTCCACTATTTGGATTACATACACCAACTAATGAACCAGCACTATCAGGACCTAATGTTAAATTTCCATAGTTTGGATCAATCCGAACGTAACTTCCTGTTCCGGCTCCTGTCGTATCCATCGAAACGAGTGGTAAAGATAAAACAAGTCGTGCCATATCTGGACTTGATTCAATTGCTAAGTCTCCTTGAGTAATTAAACCGATATCAAAGCTCGTTCCACCGATATCTGAACAGGCAACATTTTTTATTCCGAGATTATCACTTAAATATTTTGCACCAACCATCCCACCGATTGGACCAGATACACATGTTCTTGCAAGCTCATTTGCTTTAATACTTATTGTTCCACCATGACTTGCCATAATTCTTAAATCAAAGTTTGTTCCATGATCTTGTAAAGCTTTATCAAGTTTAGCTAACGTTTCACGTGAAGGTTCTGCTGCATATGCTTCAACAATTGTCGTATTTGTTCGATGTGATTCTTTTCTTACAGGATAATAATCGACTGTCGCAAATACTTTAATATCTTTCTTCTGATCCTTTATCATTTTTTCTGCAACATCTCTTATCTTTCGTTCATGTTCAGGATGTTTATAGGAATGTAGTAAACTAATAACAATTGCTTCAACATCCTTATCAATTAACTCTTGTATAGCACCTTCTAATTCATGTTCATATAATGGGATAACTACATTACCAAACATATCGACTCTTTCTGTTACACCAACAGTCCACTTTCTTGGAACAAGTGGAGGATCAAAATGATGTGTATTCACATGAATTCGATCAGCATATGAATAACCTAAATGTGATTGAACTCCACGACCCATTCGGTGACTATCTTCCATTCCTTTATTAAGAATAAGTCCAACTCGAAGGCCAACACGAGAAACTAAACGGTTTAACATTGCTGTACCTGAATATACGCCTGCCAATAGATTTGGAAATTCTGCATCAATCGTTGAATCCCATTGTTCTAGTGCATCTTTGGCTGAATTTATTAGACCAATATGCTCATCATTTGGTGTTGTTTGCGCCTTTCCAACAACAAAATCCCCCTTTTCATCAATAATGAATGTGTCTGTCATTGTACCACCAGCATCAATAGCAAGAATCTGTGATTTTGCCAAATCAATGTCTCCCCTTTCTTTTTGAATTACTATAATATATTGCAAATTTCGTGCCAACTTTTGAATGAACATAAAAAATGCATCATAATAGTAACTTTACGACAGATTCGTTTGAAAAAAATAATAAATATAAAATAATAAATTGTTTTATTTTGCTACAGATGTAGCGATACATGCTACATAATAAGTACCAATACAAAAAGAAAACAAAAGACATTCTTAGAAAAGAATGTCTTTTGCAAAAGTATGTTTCATCATAAGTTCATCTAAACTTCTAAAGGTATACCCTTCTTTTTTCAATTGAATAATGACCTTTTCTAAAGCTTCAGCGTTATCTTCCGAAACAGTGTGTAATAATACAATTGCACCAGGGTGGACTTGATTAACAATTTGATCATAAGCATACTTCCAACCCTTTTGTTTATTCGTTTCCCAATCCCTAAAAGCAAGGGACCAGAAAATATGAACATAGCCAAATTCATCGGCCCATTTCAGTGTGTTTTCATTAAAAGTTCCTCGGGGTGGGCGTAGATAAGTCAGTTCCTTTTGAGCGGAAACTTTTGCAACAGCTTCTTCTAACATATCTAGTTCTTTTTTCATCGCTTCTTTTGACATGTTCGTAAAATCAGGGTGATTATATGAATGGTTCCCAATGATATGACCTTCATTTACCATTCTTTTCACTAATTCTGGCTCTTCTTCAACATAATGACCAGTGACGAAAAATGTCGCATGGACTCCTGTCTTTTTAAGTACATTGAGTACTTTCTCTGTATATCCTTGCTCATAGCCATTGTCAAAGGTAAGGTATATTTCCTTTTCATTTGTCATATCCGCGTAAAAAGCGTGATGATTTTTAAGCATTTCACCATACTTTCCTACATCTGGCAATTTATTATCATTATTTTTTTGATATCCCCAGCCATATCCATAAACGATGTCATTACTGGAAAACAATACAGCTAGCAAAAGGACATACGTAATGAACGACTTGCATATAGTATTCATTAAAAGACCCCTTTTTGATTAGGTTTCACTCTTAATTCTAGAATATGCATGCTTTCCATTGTAAAAAAAAGGGTGATTTGACAGTTACTTAGGAAATGGTTATTATATACCTTATGTATTTAAATATGAAAGGAGTAGAATAATGAAATTACTGAAGGGAAATTTGTTAACGCAAATTCTCATTGCTTTTGTAATCGCAATCATTCTTGGTTTAATTTTTGGGCAATCAATTGAAGTGATAAAACCACTTGGTGATTTATTTTTACGTCTAATTAAATTTATTATCGCTCCACTAGTTTTATCCACACTGGTAATTGGTGTTGCTAGTATTGGAGATCCAAAGTCACTTGGTCGTGTTGGCACGAAAACAGTTTCTTACTATTTAATTACGACAGCGGTTGCAATTATCATCGGTTTAAGTATCGCATTTATTATTTCACCTGGAAAAGGACTTTCAATCGAAGTTCCTAGTACTGAAGTAGAGGTGAACGAAACTGAAGGCGTTATTCAAACATTTTTAAACATCGTTCCAGAAAATCCGTTTTTATCCTTAGCGGATGGAAACATTTTACAAATTATCTTTTTTGCCATTTTTATCGGACTTGCAATTACTTTAGTTGGTAAGAAAGCGGATCCGGTTTATCGTTTTTTTGATGGATTTGCCGAAGTAATGTTTAAAATTACTGGAATCGTTATGCGCTTTGCACCAATTGGTGTACTAGGATTAGTCGCACCGATTATTGGGCAATATGGTCCACAAGTATTATTACCTTTATTAAAAATTATTATCGCAGTTGTACTTGCTTGTATTTTACACACTATTCTCGTTTATTCTATGTCTGTAAAAATATTCGCTAAAATGAATCCGCTTACTTTTTTTAAAGGGATTGCACCAGCTGCTGTTGTTGCTTTTAGTACAGCGAGTAGTGCCGGTACTCTACCGGTTACTATTAAAAACACACAAGACAATTTAGGTGTATCGAATAAAATTAGTAGTTTCGTCCTTCCTTTAGGAGCAACAATTAATATGGATGGTACGGCAATTTATCAAGGTGTTGCTGTTATTTTTATTGCACAGTTTTATGGATTAGAGTTATCAGCTATGCAATTATTAACGGTAGTGATTACGACTGTTTTGGCTAGTGTAGGTACTGCGGGAGTTCCAGGTGCGGGCATGATTATGCTGGCAATGGTTTTAGGGGCTGCTGGCTTGCCTTTAGAAGGGATTGCCCTAATTGCAGGGATCGACCGAATTCTTGATATGTTCCGGACAACGGTAAATATCGTTGGAGATGCATCAGCTGCAGTAGTAGTTGCTGGTACGGAAGAAGAGCTAGACCGATCAGCATTCGAGAAACAAGCAAGTTAAAAATCGAGAGACTAAATGACTACTTACATGTTTTACTTGCTTAAAAGGAATGAAGGAAGAGCATTACGTTAAAAGAAGGAATCATGAAGGAGTTTAGCGGGCTGATCTATATGATGAAAAGAACTAGGTGTTAAAAGGTATTTATGCTTTAACACCTAGTTTTATTTATGCAGCTGAATCTACATCAACATCTGTTTCTACTTCCGCGATTTTATTATTTTTAGCTTTCACAAAGAATAGAACTGCGAGAATTCCAGTTAATACAAATCCAATAATGAAAGATATCGTTAAATCTAAATTAAAACCAATTTTTTGATTTAGTATATATACAAATACCATGTAAGAAATAAATAGTGCTGGTATTAACGATATAAAGTAGTTTTTCCCTTTAATAAATAAATACATCGTCCCAATCCATAATGCGATCGCAGCAGTTGCCTGATTAGCCCACGAAAAATACCGCCACAAAATATTGAAGTCGATTTGTGTTAATAAAGCAGAGATCGCAAATAATGGAATAGCAATCATTAATCGTCTCATTAATTTTTGTTGATCTATTTTTAAATAATCAGCAATAATGGAACGTGCCGCACGGAATGCTGTATCACCTGAAGTAATCGGTAAAACAATTGCACCTAAAATAGCAATCGTTCCGCCAATAGCACCTAACAATGTGATCGATACTTCATTTACGACAGAAGAAGGTGTACCTGTTGCAATAAACTCACTCAATGTTTGTCCATCTAACAAGCTCATTGCAGCCGCTGCCCAAATCATAGCAATAATGGCCTCAGCAATCATCATACCATAAAATACATATCGTCCTTGTGATTCTTTTTGGGTTGTTCTTGAAATAATTGGTGACTGTGTTGCATGAAAACCTGATAATGCCCCACATGTTATCGTAAAGAACAGAATTGGGATAATTGGGATATTATCTGGATGCATGTTCGAAATCGTCATTTCTGGAATCGTATAGTCAGAAAATAATAAAGCACCTCCGACACCAATCGTTCCAATTAACAACACTGCACCAAAGTACGGATATAGTCTCCCAATTATTTTATCAATTGGTAAAATGGTTGATAAGAAATAATAAGCGAATATAAAGAGAATTAATAACGATATGGCGACTTTACCTTTCAAAACAATTGCGAGTAAAGATGCTGGCGTTGTTACAAAGACAGTACCAACTAAAAGAAGTAATAATAATGCGAATGCGTTTACAATATGTCTTGAAAATTTTCCAAGAAATTTCCCCGCTAATTCAGGAATATGTGCTCCTTTATTCCGAATGGAGATCATACCCGTTAAATAATCGTGCACCGCTCCAGCAAAAATTGCACCAAAAACAATCCATAAAAAAGCAACAGGTCCAAATAATGCACCCATAATCGGGCCGAAAATTGGTCCTGTGCCCGCAATATTTAATAGTTGAATTAATGCGTTTTTATGTTTATTCATCGGTACATAATCAATACCATCACTATTTGCATATGCAGGTGTTTTACGCTCTTCATTTACGCCGAATACCTTTTCTACAAACTTGCCGTATGTGAAATAGGCCACGACTAAAAGAGCAATTGATAAAAGAAAAGTAATCATTGACATCCCCCTATTTTCCATCTGATATCGTTTTCATCTTTTTAAAAAATAAAAACAGATCGATACAATCAATATCATTATAATGGAAACATACGAATAGACGCCTTTTTTGTCATAATATGTAATGGGGATGGAATTACATGTGGGAATCGAGGAACAAGACACATAAGCAACAAAGTTTATAATTCAAGACGTTCTCGTAAGTCCTTTACATAATTTCTACTTACAGGTAGTTTATCTCCTTCTCCTTCCAATTCAAGTTGATAAGCTCCATTAAACCACGGAGTTAATCTAGTAACATATGTTAAATTTACTAAAAAACTGCGATGAATACGAAAAAAAGAAAAAGGAATTAAACGGTTCTCTAGTTCCTTTAAGGAAGATTTCACTACGTATTCATTTTTACGTGTTTTTATCATTGTAGTCTTCCCGTCAGGTGATAAATATAAAATATCACTGATGAATACATAGTCAATTTCACCGTCTTTTTCAACAGCCAATTTACCAAGAGGAGTCGAGTGAGGTGCACTTTTCACTGGAAACATGATGTTTCTAATCCGTTCCATCGCTTGTGTCAATTGATCTATATCATAAGGTTTTAATAAATAATCTACTGCATTTATTCGAAATGCTTCTGCAGCAAATTGTGGGTAGGCTGTTGCGAATACTATTAATGGAGATTTTTTTAATTCTAACAATGACTTGGCTACTTCGATCCCATCCATTTTTGGCATTTCAATATCTAAAAATACTACATCTGGTTGCAGTTGTATCGCTTTTAAAATTGCCGCCTCCCCACGCTCTGCTTCTGCAATAACTTTACTTTCCGGAAAATTCTCCAATAAAAAAATAAGTTCTTCTCGTGCAAACCGTTCATCATCCACAACTAATACTTTAAAAGTCCCCACTAAATGTTCACTCCTTCTTTACTTATATGAAATGAAATGACTGTTCCTTCATGTTTTTTACTATGTATGGACAAAGAGGCTGATTCATCAAATGTCATCATTAATCGACGGTTTACATTATACAATCCCATTCCTGTTCCTGTCTCTGAATTAACTTGATGTGTGCCTAGCTGATCAATCCTGTCTGGTGAGATTCCCTTTCCGTTATCTTCTACTTTCACTTCTACTTTTTCTCCCACACCTTTCACAGTAACTTTAATGATACAATTTTCATCCATGTCCTCTATCCCATGATGAATGGCATTTTCCACTATTGGTTGCAATGTAAAAGGTGGAATTTTTTCCGTTAATAAATTTTCATCTATATCATAAATAATCGTTAATCGATCAATAAATCTTGCTTCGATAATTTCTAAATATGCTTTGACATGAGACAGTTCTTCTTTTAAAGTGACTTTACACGCAGTAGTTCCCGTCACATTTTGACGCAAAAAATAAGATAATGATCTTACTAACTTTCGTGCTTGTTCTGGATTTGTACGAATTAAAGACATAATAATATTCATCGAATTAAATAAGAAATGAGGGTTAATTTGAGCCTGTAATGCTTTTATTTCTGCCTCTTTAGCAAGTTGGTATGCCCTATTCGTTTCAGCTAACTCTAATTGATTACTCAATAATGAACAAAGACCTTCTATTAATTCAGTGCTTACCCCTGTCATTAATTTATTGGAAGGGTAATACAATTTTAATGTACCGATTATTTCATCACGTTGCTTTAATGGTGCAATAACAACAGCTCCTAATGGACAGCCAGGATAGTTACAATGAACCATCCCTTCTTTGATCACAACTAGTTTTCCATTTCGAATCACTTCTTTTGTTTCCTTTGTGCGAATCGGTATATTTGCTTGATGATGGTCAGATCCTATTCCAACATGAGCTAAAATCTCAGTCTTATTCGTCATTGCTACAGCACTTGGTTCAAGTTCACGGTATAAAATATTACAGACAGCGAGAGCAGTCGAACGATTCATTCCCTTTCGTAAAAATCCTAATGTTTGATCTGCAATCCTTAATGTTTTCTGTGCTTGGAGTGCAGTCACTTTTTCTTGTTCCCCAATCACATTATGAACGATCAACATAAACAGTGCTGCTCCAACACCATTTGCCAAAATCATCGGTAAGCCAATTACTTCAACTAATGTAAGTGCTTTTTCAAAAGGTTGAGCAAGCAGAAGGATTAAACCCATTTGTAATGATTCCGCTAATGCACAAACACCGAAAGTAAATAATGGCTTTACCTTTTTTCCTTTTCTATAAAAAACACTTGAAATAATTCCTGCTATAATGGTTGAAACACCACAAGCAAAGGCAGTAAAACCTCCTAAAGTCATTCGTTGTATTCCAGCAATTAAGCCTGCGCTAATTCCAACCCGATAACCGCCCATTAGACCTGCAACGACGACTCCAATCACTCTTGAGTTGGCAATTGCTTCATCTTCTACTAAACCTAAGGAAACATTAGTAAACTGTAATGTAGACGTATGAAGTGCAACTCCTAAATACGTACCGATAATACCAAAAAAACCAAAAAAAAGGATGGCTGTGATCTCTTGTCTTCCCGCTAATTTATCGTGATTAATTAAGTTTTTAAAAAATTGAAATCTCGTTAATATAAATGCTACTGCAATGATTGTTCCAACTCTTTCTAACATGATGATTAGTAAATCAAGCAACAAGATCCCTCCTACGTCGAAAGGGTTTTCTAAGATTATACATCATCTTAGTGACAATATACATTAACTTTCTTTCTGAGTGGACTTGGGGAAAAACTTCGTAAAATAAGCTGCTAAAAATAATAGAATGATATTTATTGTCCAAAATAATAACCCTAGTTTCTCCAACCAGACTAGAATAATGGAGTTTATAGCAATTAAGTAAAAACAAATGGGCGTTAAAGCTGTTTTAAACCCTGTGAAACCAAGTTTCTTTCTTTTTCTTATAACGAAACTTATCGATATCATTAAAATAATAATTGTAATGATTGTAAGTCCAATTTTCAACATGATTCACCCTCTCCTTTTTTCTAAGAACAAAAGCGCAAGCGCTCGTTTAGCGACGTACAAATTGCGCCCTACCAAGTAGGGTGGGTCGACGTTGCCACGCAAAGTGGCGAACTTAGTTGATCTTCCTTCTCCAACGAGATAAAGGAAACATGCCCCTTCATAGGGGTATGCCGGCGTTGGGCGCAAAGCCCGATTTTAGTCGGCCTTCCTTAAAACTTGAACCGATGTTGACTTTCACCCAAGGGCATAAGTGCGACTAAGCCTCTGTCTAAAGCCAATCGGTAAGTCTTCTTTATCGTAGGAAGAAGCTTGAAATTTGCTACAGCTTTAGCGCTTAAGCTAAACGCGACTAATATTGCAAATAAACTTTATCCACAAGTATAATCAAATATAATTTCCTAGACAACAAAAAAAGGATCAAATCATTGACCCTCTTTTCATTTTAACATATACAATTGTTGTTTTGGCTGCAGATCTTCAATAGAATCAATGTCCATGTAGTCAGGAACAACTAAGCCAATTTTCGCCCCGACTAAATTTGGTCCTAAGTCAACAAGTACTTTAATTGTTTCGCTTTTAAATAGATAGCATAAGTGAATTACCGCGCCATTCTTCTGTCATATAATCCATGATTGACTTATTTACTTGATAAGGAGCCTTTTGTACAATAGGTTCGTATTGTTGAATATCACAAATTGCATAATTCGTATGTGAAACATCTTTTTGAATCATTATTTTGGTATCTTTACCATACTGTGTAGGTGATTGAATTTTTTTTAACATATCAACAATTTCTTTTAAAATATACCTTTTTTCCATCGTCGGTATATTAACCAATTTAATTACTACATATTCTGAAGTATAATATGTATGAATCATATATTCCAAATAATTTTTCAATAATGCTGGTAATATTTCTAACTTCGCTTCATTCATAGAAGATAAGTTTACAGAAATATTTGTTTCAAATACATCCGCTAAAATTTTCATTCCTCGTAACTGTATTTGTTCATGGTTTTTAAAAACGAAGGTAACTTTATTTCTTTGATTATATGGTATAATTCTTTTCAGTAAACCTACTGCTGATAAAGTACATATCGGTTTAGTCGATTGTAATTGTATATCAAAACAACTTTTCGTATGATATGTGACATGATGAAGATCCCATTTTAAACATTGATTAACAGCCTTTATAAAGTGGTGATCAATACCAATTACAATCATTTCATGTTGTTCATTCGGTATTTCTCGAATCATATTTATATCATTAATATCAAAATATATATAGTCCGAAGTTTGCATCGAAAATACATTTTCCTTTAATGTATGAAACAATATTTGTACATGATTATATATATTTTTAGTTTTTGTACATATGATACTATCTATAATATCTTGCAGTAATTTAACATGTTCTTTCATCCATTTTTCATTTGATCCATTGTGATGGTTAAAAGAAGATTTTAATATTTGAAGTAACAATTCTAATTTATCTACCGTAAAAAAATGACGATATTTTTCTTTAAACTGATGTTCTATTTGTTCATATGACATGATTGTTGATTGAAAAGAAACATTCACTTGTTTACCGTCTCTTACATTCATTTGTTTCCCACCTCTTTTTAAATAAAAACAGCTAACATACCAACTTTATGGTAGGTTAACTGTTTTTAAAGAGAAGCAAAAAAACACTATACGTAAAGTATAATTTTTATTTCGCTTCTACCTCTCAACCCCCGAAGAAAGTATCGCTTCTACGAATATAGGCAGGTCTCCTGACTTCGCACATCATATCATCAATATTACCTTCCCGTATGTACAGTGGCATTGTATATTGATTATCCGTGCTTACAGTTGCGGGGACAGTTTCGTTTCACGAATTCCCTTTTAAACCAAAATATAGTACCTTCTATTCGTCCGTTTATTTAATTCTTAACAATCATTGTAATTGAACATTCGGAAATTTGCAATTTACTTCATGAAATTACTTGATCACAAATATTAATGACTGACTGTACAGCATTTGCCGAAACAGCTAAACCATCTTTCTCTTCATTCGTTAATGGTAACTCAATTACACTTTCTACACCATTTCCACCTAAAATAGTAGGAACACCTAAGTAAAGATTATGATAGCCATATTCACCTTCTAACAGTGTGATAGATGGAATAATTTTTTTCTTATCGAGAATAATCGCTTCTGCCATTTCTACAATTGCAGCTGCTGGTGCATAATACGCACTACCATCTCCTAATAAAGAGACAATTTCTCCTCCACCCTTTCTTGTTCTTTCAATAATTTCTTCTAGACGCTTTTCTGGAATTAATAATTGTAAAGGGATACCTCCAGCATATGAATAGCGGATCAATGGAACCATTTCGTCACCATGTCCTCCTAATACAAAACCAGAAATATCTTCAACTGAAATATTTAATTCTTCTGCAACAAATGTATTAAATCGTGCCGTATCCAATATTCCCGATTGTCCAATGACACGATTTTTAGGAAACCCTGTTACGTTATGACATACGTAAGTCATCGCATCTACTGGGTTACTTAATACTAAAATAATACTATCAGGTGCATAAGTTTTCACTTGTTCTGCAACAGACTTCATTACACTTACATTCGTATTTACTAAATCATCTCTACTCATACCAGGCTTTCTCGGTATACCTGCTGTGATGATAACCATATTCACACCTTCTATATCTTCATATGAAGAAGTGCCAATAATGTTTGAGTTAAACCTTTGGATTGGAGAAGCTTCTAACATGTCTAATGCTTTTCCTTTTGTAGGATTTTCTACATTTGGTAGATCTAATAAGACAACATCTCCTAATTCCTTTTGCGCCAACATTAATGCAGTCGTTGCCCCCGTATAACCTGCACCGATTACTGCTATTTTATTTCTTTTAAAAGACAATGGATCATCTCCCCTTTTGTCTTACTTTTTGTTTTCATTTTTCTTTTTTATTTCTGTTGCTTTCGGTGGTCTTGTTTTTGTCTTTTTTTCTTGCAGTTCTTTCGGCTTTATCATTTCATAAACAGCATCAGTTGCACGCGGAATAACGTGTGCACTTAATAATTTCCCATTCATTCTTAATACTGTTTCTTTACCAGTATCTACTGCTGCTTGTACTGCTCCTACATCACCTTGCACTGTCATTGTGACAATACCGCCATCTACTAAGTTGTGGCTTACCAATTCAACATTTGATGCTTTCATCATTGCATCAGCTGCTTCAATCGCATAAACTAAACCATGTGTTTCAATCATACCTATTGCTTTACTCAAACGTTCCACCTCTTTCTATTTCGGTCGAATCGACAATACCGATGATGACAGCATCAATTGGAATTGAGCGTTCTTTTAAAATATATCTTGAAGATCCTCCACTTGTAACCAACACTTTATCTCCTATACCAGCTCCAATACGGTCAGCCGCTACGATATGGTTGCGAATTGGTGCCTCATGTCCATCAATTGGTTGAATAATTAAAAGTTTTAATCCTTCTAATCCATCTTCCTTCCGGGTGGCCCAAACATTACCAATCACTTGACCTAATTGCATCTTCCATCACTGCTTTCTTACACTATTTTAATTTGTTTTTTCTTTTCTCGAGCATAATCATAAGCTAATGCGGTTACAATTGTTTGTTTACTTATATGGATCATATTCGCTTCAATCTTTTCCATATCTTCTCTTGATAATAGTTTTTTATCATATTTTTCAATGGAAGGTTTTGTCGTTTCATGTGCCATTGTTTCTACACTTTGTGTCTTAATTGGTCTAGCTGTCACTGCAGAAGTGATAATTTTACCAATTGTTCCTTTAGATATAAACGCTGCATTTGCTTCATCTGTATCGACATGCATTTCTAGACGAAATCTTTCAGATACCCTTATTTTCACATGATTAAATGTCATTGGACGCTCGCTATTTATAGCAATGTTTACATATTGACCATCTTCTACTTGAAGTACACTCGCTTCTTTAAAATTCATATGAATATGTGCTTGTGCGATGATTAATCCTTCTTGTAAATAGACAGTTCCTTTAGGACCAATAAGAGTGATTGGGCTTGAACCATTAATATCACCTGATTCTCGTAAAGGTGGTTTTACACCTAATTTAAATGCATCTGTTAAACTAACTTCCACTTGTGAAGCCGGTCTAACCGGACCTAAAATACGTACTCGTTCAATGCTTCCTTTAGGTCCAGCAATCATTAAAGTTTCATTTGCCGCAAATTGACCCGGCTGTGATAAATCTAATTTTTTCGTTAGTTCGTACCCTTTTCCAAACAAGATTTCTACATGTTCCTTCTGTAGATGAATATGACGAGCTGAAACTGCAATTGGAATTGGACCATCAGATGTTAAATCTGTCGAATCATTGTTTAACTTAGCAATTACTTGCTGGACAATTTTCTCAATCATTTTCTCCTTCATCTACATTCATCCTTATTGTATTATTTTTCAGTCGTTGGTAAAATTTGCTCTAATTCGTTGTGTGGTCTAGGAATTACGTGAACAGATAATAATTCTCCAACACGTTCTGCAGCAGCAGATCCTGCATCAGTCGCTGCTTTTACAGCACCGACATCTCCACGTACTAATACTGTCACAATTCCTCCACCTACATGTACTTTTCCTACTAAGTTTACAGAAGCGGCCTTTACCATTGCATCTGCTGCCTCAATTGAGCCTACTAACCCTTTTGTTTCTACCATTCCTAAAGCTGTTCCTTGGATATTCATAATAAATTCCTCCTAAATAATTTTATGACATTTTTTTAATTACTTTTTCTACAACACTTTGAATTAATGCTTGGTCTAATTCGTTAGAGATATGAGCATTTAAAGTCTCTCTTATTTCATCATCATCAAATAAATCTTGATATGTTGTTACTTGTTTCGGTAAATCAACCGATTTATTGCCGTATGCTATACGTTTAATATTAATTAAATGTTCTGCGGAAATATTATCTGACGTAATATTTCCACCGTATGACCCACATCCAAGTGTCATTGACGGCTTTAATCCTGTCGTTCCTCCAACCGCTCCAATCGAACTCATCGTGTTCACTAAAATTCTAGATACTGGCATTTCTACTGCAAATGTACGTGCAATTTGATCATTTTCTGTATGGATAGATAATGAATGCCCTCTTCCACCTAAATTTAATAATTGTGTACAAATCCGTTTTGCATCAACGAGATCTTCTGCTACATATAAAGCGAAGATAGGAGCTAACTTCTCTAATGAGAATGGGAAGTTCTTCCCTACTTTATCTTCTAAACCGATGATAACTCTCGTGTTTTCAGGAAGCGTGATCCCTGCTTCTTTTGCGATAAATGAAGCACTTTTTCCGACAATTGCTGGATTCACTCTACCTGGTTGTGGAGAGATTAAACACTCCATTTTCTTTTTCTCATCGTTATTTAATATATATCCACCTTGTCGTTCCAGTTTTGCAATAAATTTGTCTTTAATTGTTTTGTCCACGATAATTGCTTGTTCCGTCGCACATATTGTTCCATTATCAAATGACTTACTATCTATAATATGCTTAATTGATACGTCTAGTTTCGCGCTTTTTTCCACATAAACAGGCACATTTCCCGGTCCAACACCATACGCTGGTTTCCCAGAACTGTATGCCGCTTTTACAAGTCCTCCACCTCCAGTTGCTAAAATTAACTGAATATTTGGATGCTTCATTGCTTGAGAAGTAGCCTCCATCGATGAATACGTTAAAATTTGCAATAAATCTGCAGGTGCCCCGGCTTCCTCTGCTGCTTCTTTACAAACTTCTAATGCTGCTTTCGTACATTGCACTGCATAAGGGTGTGGGCTAACAACAATAGCATTTCTCGTTTTCAAAGCAATTAATGTTTTAAAATATGCTGTCGAAGTTGGATTTGTTGTCGGTATAATAGCTAATACTACTCCGAACGGATCGGCAATTTCTAACAGTTTATTTGCTCTATCTTCTCGAACGACCCCAACAGTCTTTAAATCTTTAATACTTTCATATACATCTTTAGAACCTACTTGATTCTTAATTATCTTATGTTCGACAACACCCATTTTCGTTTCTTTTACAGCCATTTTTGCTAAGCGTTCTGAAGATTGATAAGCTTTTTCTGCAACATGTTTGACAATTTCATCAACTTGTTCTTGGGTAAATGTTTGATAAATTGCTTGAGCTTCTTTCGCTTTTCTTACAGCAGTTCTCATTTCTTGTAACGCTAATAAATCTTTATCATAAATAGTTGCGCTAGACATATATACACTCCTTTCTCAGTAATCTAACGGATGGGCCGTTATTTGATAGACTTTATCACGAAAAGTATCTACTGCCGCTGCACATGAGGATTGACTACCTTTTAAAATTGCACCAGCAAAATTCGTTTCTGTCGGCGGTGAAAACAGCTGACATATTTCCACATCTGCTGCTTTTAATGCAGCATCAACCGCAACGAGTGCTTCTATCGGTGGAGCAATTAAATATGCTAAAGATTGCCCTTCTTGTACATCGTTTTCTTTCGCCAAATATGTTCCACAACTTGATATCGTCTTTGCAAAAAGTAAATGTTCATCATTACCATTAATTTTCTCAAAATATAATGTAGATTGAACAATTTGTTGGATAGAATCTAGGCCACTTTTCACTTCTTCAGGTGTAGATCCGGCAATGATACCAATAAATTCACCAGATAAAGGACCTGAAGCGAAGTCTGATCCTGCATAAAAACTTTTTGCATAAACAACTGTAACATCTGCTGCCTTTGTCGCTTCATCTAACGCTACATAACCTACATCATCCAATGTTAATGTCACTAACCCTAAACTAGTTTGATCATTTTTTAAATGGAATTTTTCTTTTAATGCATCACTCGCATTAGATATTAATTGTAAAGAACAAATATTTGCATATACTTTATTATCAAACATGTCATCAACTACCCTTCTTTTTGAATCAGCTTGACACCACTAGCTTTATGCTTTAACATTCGTTCCACTACTGTGCCTAAATATGCACCAGCTTCAATTGGAGGAATTCCACCTTGATGAATATTAGAGATGACCATTCTGTCTGATTCAATCGTACCGTGACGTGGTTTATAACATAAATACGCACTCATCGATTCAGCTGATACAAGCCCTGGACGTTCTCCGATTAAATTGATGACAACTTCTGGCTCTAATACTTCTCCGATATCATCCATTAATCCTACTCTACCTTCATGTACATAAAAGGGAGTTCCTACTTGAATGTTTAAGTTCTTCAACGATTGTTGTAACGACAAATAAACATCTTCTAAATTTTCATTAATTGCGCTCGCACTTAATCCATTGGAAGCAATAATTTGAACTATTGGTGCATACTCGCATTTTTTTTTCAATATTTGCTTTGATTCTTCTGAAAGTCTTCTACCCAAATCTGGTCTACGAATATATACTTCTTTTTCTTCTACCTTCGTATATACTGTAAATAAATTTAGCCTATCTAATAATGTTTGTGACACTTCTCCATATACCGCATCAACTGCAACAGCATGGTCAAATCTAAATTTTAATAATGTGGATGTCCTCGGTCGTGAACCTGCTCTTCCAACAGCAACTCTAGCTGGTGTATATTTTAAATATTCTCCGGGTTCTTCCGTTAAACGATCTGAACTATGATGCAAAAATTCTTCTTCCTCATTTGCTTCTATTATGTCCTGTTTCTCCTGTTTTTCTGGATACAACGGAATAATGGTACTGTATTGATTCGGATTAATTTCTGCTACGTCTTGTTCATTGCTTTTTCCATATAACTGAACGACAGATGTCGCCACTTCATCCGTTTGCTTAGATGTATTTGGTTTCGTATTTAATGAACATATATCTTTCGATTGCTTTATTTCTTCTCCTTTATATTTACCTAATTCTTCCACGACGAGCTTCACAATTTTTTCTAGTTTTTCTGTTTGCAATATTATCACCCCCTGCTTAATCAAAAATTGTTAAATCTCCTGCTTTCGCACTTAATTGCCCATTTTCGTAAATGCCCATTTTCTCTAACCATACGAGATATTCTGGAGCAGGTGTTTTATTAAATGTTCTTAATAATGTTGCAATATCATGATAGCTCATAGATTGATAGTTCAACATGACATCATCCCCCATCGGTGCTGCAATAATAAAATTAACACCTGCTGCGGTTAATAACACACCTAAATTTTCATTGTCATTTTGGTCGGCTTTGATATGATTCGTATAACAAATATCTACCCCCATTGGTAAGCCGTGCATTTTCCCCATAAAATGATCTTCTAATCCTGCTCGAATCACTTGTTTACTATCATATAAATATTCTGGACCAATAAAGCCGACAACTGTATTAACAATAAATGGGTCATAATGTCGTGCAAATCCATAGTTTCTAGATTCTAATGTTACTTGGTCAATGTCAAAATGTGCTTCTGCCGACAATTCAGACCCTTGACCTGTTTCAAAATACATCATATTGGGACCTGTACCAGTTCCATATTCTTTTGCTAACTGATTTGCTTCCCCAATTAGTTCTGCTGAAATGCCAAATGAACGATTCGCTTTTTCTGTTCCTGCAATACTTTGAAAAATCATATCTGCCGGTGCTCCTTGTTCAATTGCTTTCATCTGTGTTGTCACATGTGCAAGCACACTATTTTGAGTAGGGATTTCCCATTTCTCCATAAATTCTTTCGTAGCGTGAAAAACTCTTTTTACACTTTCAACAGAATCATCAACAGGGTTGATTCCTAATACAGCATCCCCAATTCCATAAGATAATCCTTCTTTTAACGATGTAATAATTCCATCAATATTGTCTGTTGGATGGTTAGGTTGCAAACGGGATGTTAATGTCCCTTTATGACCGATAGAAATATTTGACGTTGTAATGACTTCTATTTTATTTGCTGCATGTACTAAATCCAAATTAGACATTAATTTAGTGACTGCAGCAATCATTTCGGAAGTTAATCCTCTACTAATCCTCATTAATTCTCTATTTTGTACTTCATCGCTTAAAATGTACTCACGTAAATCTGAAACAGACCAATTTTTTATTTCATGATAAATTTTTTCATTAATATCATTTTCAATAATTCTCGATACTTCGTCTTTATTAGGGTCTAATAATGGCTCGTTTCTAATTTCATGTAATAATAGATCTCCAACTAGATATTTTGCAGCCACTCTTTCTTGAACTGTTTCTGCCGCAACCTTTGCTAAAATATCGCCTGACTTTTCTTCGTTTGCTTTCGCTAATAGATCTTTTAAGTTTTTAAATGAATAATGCACTCCACCAAGATTAATTTGTAATTTCATCTAGATTTCCCCCTTTCTTTATTGTTCAGAAGAATGAAATGTTAAGGTTTTTACAATGACTGGTACTACATCTGTTTTTAATGCTTTTCCAATGTCAATATAATCACCAGTATCTACATGTATTTGATCAATACTTATAACAGGTTGTTGTACCCCTATCGCTATTAATGATTGACCTAACACTTTTGCTAAATCAGATTCAACGACTAAAATAATCGGTAAATCTGGATGATTTCTTTCATTCATCAACCTTTTTATCTCATTGGCAATTCGTTGAATATCGTTAAACTTTACTAAAGGAATATTCGTTAATGATAAAGCAAAATTATTTTCTACATATGCTGTATCATAAATTCTTCTCGCTTGTTGAAATGTCTTTTCTAATGTCGAGATCCCATTTTCAATTTGTTCATGAAAATCATGTTTTATAATTGGGATATTTTTTAACGGTAATTTGGATGGATCTATTTCAATTGTTGCTCCACTAATTTCAGTCGTTTGCGTCCCTGCGCCTAATACTGTTGCACGAACTGTTTCCATCGGTGCCTCTACTATAAATTTTTCGTATATAGAACTTTGTTGAATTTTTGCTGCTAATAAAATGCCGATATCATTATACGAAGCTTTACTTTCGATCGTTTCTAATTGATACATACATTCTGACACACCACCTGAAAATGTGACAACATCAATCGGTAATCGCCAATCTGGTTTATGCCCCAAAATAAGTGGTCTATCTTTTTCTTGTAATTCATTTGTTAATGTTCGAGATAAAGTACCAAGCAACATATTTAATACTTTATCTATGTGAGGATGATTATGGCTGTCTCCAATTTGTAAACGAATTCCCTCTTGTTTTAACATGCTCCTAACTGGAGGCGATATTGATTTGATCACATGATGGTCAAATTCAATTAATCTTCCTCCTACATGTAATGTACATGTACCGAGCAATATTTCATTTTTGTATACAGCTATATTTGCTGTTCCACCACCAATATCAACATTCGCACGAACTAGTCGATTTCCTTTCGATTTCGCAAATACTCCGGAACCTTTCGCTGCGATAATTCCTTCTAAATCTGGACCAGCTGTCGCAACTAAAAACTCCCCAGCTTCTTTGGATAAATAGTGGACCATTTCACTCGCATTGTTTTTCGTAGCTGCTTCTCCTGTAATAATGACCGCACCTGTTTCAATCATATGTGGTAAAATATTTGCTCGGTCATATTCATGTTGAATAATTTGCTCTACTTCACTCGTATTAATTGTTGTTTCATCTAGTAAAGGTGTTCGGTATACTGGGCTTTGATACAATATTTCTTTATCGACTATTTCAATTCTTGGAACATGAGATATACCAGCTACATTTAATAATGACAGACGGCTAATAATTAATTTTGTCGTACTCGTTCCAATGTCGATCCCTGCACTTATGATAGATTCCCTTTGTTTAGACAACTTCTATTACTCACCTCGCAAAATAAAAATAGCCATTAAGACTCTCACTTCCCAAGAGTCTTAATGGCTTCTTTGCCTACATTTATTCACTTTTCTAGCTAAATTATAACAAATGTATAATGTCATGTAAAGGCTTTCTATTCTACGTATAATAACAATGGATCGTTATGCTTTTCGGCATATGCTTTCATCTCTAATAAACTATTACAAATGACTAAAGGTTGTATATGTTTTAAACCTGTTTTATTTACAACACTAGTAATTATGACAGGTCCTCTTAACATGACACGCTTTAATATATTGAAAGAACGTTCAATATCAGCACCCTTCGCATCTGCTTTTGTTATAATGCCAATCGGTAATTTCGGGACACCTCCACCAAATCCTGGTGGAAAGATATTTTTGTGTGTTGTAGCATCTTGTACATATGCTACATGTGTTACTTGAAAAGATGTAGCCATAATATTTTTATAATATAACGGGTTCTCAGTATATTCACCTGGTGTATCTACTACCCAATCATGATATTCTAAAGATTGCGTTTTTCTAGCTTTAGTACCAATATCAACAAGTTCATTTACTAAAGTTGTTTTCCCTGCATCAATTGCACCAATCATCATCACTTTATTTTTCATGTGAATCATCCTAAGATTTCGTAATATTTGATGGTGTGTATCCTAAGTTTTCTGCTAAAAAACGATTAATTTCGATTAATGCTGTTTCCACTTCTGACACATCACCAACAACGACTAAACTGCCTGTAAAACGATCTAAAAAACCTAAATGAACATTCGCTGATTTCGTCGCAATATCTCCGGCTATAATGACAGTTTCACTAGGAGTACAAGTCATAATTCCTAGAGCACCTGCTTTTTCAATGCCGAGCATTTGAAATAGGTCATCATTCGGGTTTGCGATTAAATGACTTAATGTTAATTGTTTTCCTGGTACAAATTCCTGTATGAACCTTTTCTTTTCTTCTTTTTCATTGTTAAACATGGATAATGCCTCCTACTTTAACTCACAGCGGTTTTCTCTTGATCAGATTCATTATCTATATCTAAATACTCTTTTTCACCAATAATTCCTTTTGCTCTATCTTCATTCTCTAATTTCAATGCAGTCGGAACAGATAAATAATAAGCAAAAATAATCGCAATCACTCCACCTGCAAATTTACCAATCATAACTGGTAAAATAATGGTCGGTTGGAAATTCGCTGAAAATGATAAGTGATCCCCTAATAAGAATGCAGCAGTAACTCCAAATGCGATATTAATTACTTTATCTTTTGGAGGCATATAACGAACTAAAGAAAACATTGCTAAAATATTTGCCATCGTCGCTAATAATCCGGCACTACCGACCGATGATAACCCCATCTTCTTACCAATTTTCGCTAAAATACCTGCACCATATTTACGTAATAAATAAACCATCGGGAATGCCCCCGCTAACATAATACCAATATTTCCAGCTGTTTCTAATGCTCTAAACTGATCTTCTTTATCTGCCATAATCGGATCAAAGCCCCATACACCAAATACAGTAGAGAAAACACCTGTGAAAATTTCTACGATAGAGAATACTAATACTAATTTAATTCCTGCATCCATTAATCTTCCAAAAATCATAAATCCAGTAATCATAATATTCGGTACTAATTTTAACCCTAGCGCAATTAAAATGACAAAAATAACTAACGGAAGTAAGTTTACCATAATTTGAAAATAACCTATAGCAAAGTCAATATTTGATAGACCAATCGTATTAATTTCCTCACGAACTTTCGTGTTAAATAATACTAATAAAGATGAAGCAATAAATGCTCCAATTGGAATCGTTAAAACTCCTGACATAATACCTAATGCCATATATTTATGGTCACGTTTATCTAACATCGCTAGTCCCATTGGTACTGAGAATACGATTGTTGCACCAGCCATAAAACCAACAATCATTGCCATAACAAGACCTTCAACAGTTGATTTCAAAGCATCCGCTAATTGATATCCCCCCATATCAGACGCTAAAATCGTTGTAGCCGCAGTTGCTGGGTCTGCTCCAATGGATAAAAATAAAGGGCTAATAAATTTACTAATAAAAATTGTCAAATAAGGAATAGACGCCATAATTCCTGCTGCAGGCACAAAAATATGCCCTACAGTATGTAAACCTGACATAAATTCTTTACCTAATCCATTTTCTGAATCTTTGATTGCTGCAGCAGCACCTAGTACAGCACATATCATGATGATATAAATAACAACATTACCTATCATCTCCATATAAAATTCCCCCAATACTTTTTATTTACTTACTTCGTCATCCTTTTCTAATTTACACCTCCCTTAATGTAAAAAACAAAAAGACGCCAAAAGAGAACTTCTCTTTTAAGCGCCTTTGCTTAATCATATTCACTTGTTTTTGTTTATTATTCTCATAGCTAACTCATACATAGATAAACGATTGGACATACTCGTATCTCGTAAATATTTAAATGCTACTTGTTCAGTGATAGATTTCTGCTCCATCACAATTCCTTTTGCTTTTTCTATCACTTTCCTATGCTGTACTTCTTCTTTCGCACGATCAATATTTTGTTGTAATTTCTTCGCCTTTTTCGCTTGATGTAACGCTACTTCAATTGCAGGAATCAAATTTTTACTTGAAATCGGTTTAACAATATAGCCGATAACATTATCTTGTTGAGCCTTTTTCACAAATTCTCTTTGACTATATGCTGTGATGATAATAATCGGAACATCTAACTGTTTACCGATTATTTTACTCGCTTTTAAGCCATCTAACTTTGGCATTTTTATATCCATTAAAATAATATCTGGTTTTAATCTTAAAGCATATTCAACAGCCTTTTCGCCATCATTTACTTCTTTAATAACTTCATATCCTTCAGATTCAAGCATTAACTTTAAATCCATTCGAATGATAGATTCATCTTCAACTAATAGGATTCTCTTCAAAACTTACCTTCACCTCCGGGCTTTTCTTAAACGAAATAACTGCATGAGTCCCCAAGGTCATGGATTGAAAAGCAAATTCACCTTCTAAATCACTCTCTACTAAATTGCGAACGATTTTTAATCCTAAAGAAGGTTTTAATATTTTTATACCAACCCCATTGTCGGTCACATGAATATGTATCGTGTCATTTTCCACTACAAATTCAATATTAATTTTCCCTTCTTTTTCTTTTTCGAAAGCATGCTTCAAAATATTTTGAATCAATTCATTTATAATAAGCGATATTGAAACCGCTTTCCTTTGACTTGTGAATATTATATTATTATTTGTTTCAATAATCAAGTCTATTTTTTTATAAATTGAATTAATCACTAATTTAGAACATACTTTTCTAGTTAATTCAATAATGTTTACTAATTCTGAATTTGATCCATCTTTAGATAAAATTAGTTCATATACTGCAGATATACTGAAGACTCTGTTCAATGCTACTTCAAAATGTTCATAGCTATCCCCTAAATGACCTTGGTGCATTTGTAACCTTAATAAACTTGCGATTGTTTGCAAATTGTTTTTTACACGATGATGGATTTCTTCAATCATAATAGATTTCACCGATAATTCTTTTTCTTTCATTTTTAATTCTGTTAAATCTTGGATAATTAATAAAGTATTCATTTTATTTTTTGTATGTCTTAATTTAATTTTTTTAATAATTAGACTTTTCTTTCCAATTGTTCGCTCAAACACATACACATCTTCATCATTTCCTTCATAAATTTCTTGCAGAAATGGCAATAATTTCGTTATTTTTTCTTTGTATATTTGATTTGTTTGATTCATTTCTACTAAAAATTTAATACCAACTGGATTAGCATAAATTAATTTATGATGATGATCTGTTAAAATAAACATTTCCATCAACATGTCAGAAACAATTGGTACAGAATCATTGTCATAGGATAAAATAATATCGAGTACTTGTGTCGGAATCGATAAATTACTTTCTTCTATATGAATATTATTTAAATATTTAAGCCCTCTTTCTTCTATAAGTACTGCGATAATTTCTTCGGTTTCATTTCTTACTGGGATAACTGTTTGGTGTACACTTCTTCCTTCTTGATTAATTGCATGCTTTATTATTGATTTTTTCCCCTTTTTAAAACTATAAAAAACACCTGGTTCAAAAATTTCAAACACATTTTTGCCGACAACCGATTTTTTATAGATTGGATGATTAATTTTTGGAAATGCCTCTGCGACAACGATAGCATGTTGATGGTTTTTGCTCAAACAGTCAATAAAAATATATGACTGAGACAATTCCGCAAATAAAGATATTGAAGATGCTATTTTCATTAAAATTTTTATATCAGATGGGGATAAATTCGTTTCTTCTTTACATATTTGTTCTAGTTTTTGAAGCATATAATCACCTAATATTTTTTAAAAGTTTATTTCATCATATCATGTTTATCAATTATCTCAAGATAAGACTTTTTCTCTTCCTGCATCATGCCCACGTTTCTTTAGACGAAATCCATAACTATAATGTGAGATTGATGGGTCATACACCTGTGTAAGAACTTCTCTGTGGGTAAGCACTCATTCTTCCGCTCCATCTCCCTACTTCATTTATTTGATGATGTATCCTTTGGCAGTAAGAACTTTGATTTGTTTGACAATCTCATTTCAAATACACCTAGCCTTATCTGAAGTTCGTGTCCCTTAGGGCGGAGATTTGCCGCCGATTTCCTTCAGATTCCACCTAACGATGAACACCCTTGTCTTTAGCTAACCGCTACTACGGCCTTCGCGATTCAGGACTTTAACCTTATAGAATATGTGCATGCCACGCACAACAAAAAAAGGATCAAATCATTGACCCTCTTTTCATTTTAACATATACAATTATTGTTTTGGCTGCAGATCTTCAATTGAATCAATGTCCATGTAGTCTGGAACAACTAAGCCAATTTTCGCCCCGACTAAGTTTGGTCCTAAGTCAATAAGTTCATCTTTATGCTTTTCGTAAAAATCCTTATGGGTAGCAGGTAACCAAGCGGCTAATGTTGCATCTGCATCACCATTTGCTAAAGATTCAAAAACAATTGCTACATCAACCGGAGTTACAGTAACTTGAAATCCCTTTTGTTCCATTACCTTTTTTACCACACCAGAAGATGCGCGTTCGGAATCCCATGGTGTTGAAACAAGTTCAATTTCAACTCCATCCACATCATTCACACCCTCTGTCCAGACGGCAACTTTTTCTTCATTGTCAGCAACCCAACGTTTAGCAACTTCTTCCACTTCTTCACCAGTTTCTTGAGCCTCATACATAATATTTTCCATATCTTCCACTTCCCACTCAAACTGGTTAATTAATTTGTATGCTTCCGGATTCTCTTCTTCAAGTCCTAGTCTTGTTAAAGTATTAATCCCTTCTTCTCCACCGTAAATTTCTTTTGGATCATCTAAATATTTCATATCGGGATATTTGGCGAACATCCAATGAGGATTCCAACCTGTAATAATAATTGGTTCTTCCTGTTCAATTGCTTTATCTAATTCTGACATCATTGCTGCTGTTGAAGATAACTCAACAGACCATCCTTCCAAAGTCTCATACTCTTCGATCGCTCTTTCTGTCGTAACAGAGATACCAGCACCAGGCTCAATTCCTGTAATCGTATATTCGACCATTTCACTATAATTATCCGCTTGGTCTCCTTCTTGTTGTCCCTCTTCCTTTGAATCATTACTTGAACATGCTGTTAAAAACAGTGCACAAGCAATTCCTATAAATAAAAATGTCTTTTTTATTGGATTTTTCATGATGCATATAATCCTTTCCAAGTAGATTTTATAAAGAAAAGAAAGAAGCTAACCTAGAGCTTCTCTCTTAACCATTTTATTTTATATCTAAATCCTCAATTGAATCGATATTCATGTAAGATGGAACGACTAATCCGATTTTAGCACCTTCTAAGTTTCCACCTAAATCAACTAATTCATCTTGATATTGTTCGAACAATTCACCATGTGTGCCCGGTAACCATGCTGCAACCATTCCATCAGCTTCACCAGTTGCAACAGCTTCCCACATGACAGCATTATCTAATGGTGTAATTGTTACATCATAACCGATGTTTTCTAAAACTGTACCAATAACATTCGTTGAACCAATTTCTGTATCCCACTCAACGTAGACTAGCTCAATTTTATCTCCACTTACCTCATCTACACCTTCCGTCCATTCAGCAACTTTATCCTCATTTGCTTCAATCCATTCAGAAGCAGCTTCTTTTGGATTTGCACCATCGGTAATTTCTAACATTACTTCCTCTAAATCTTCTGCTGCCCACTCAAAATTATCTAATACTGCATAAGCTTCGGGAAGATCATCTTCAAGTCCTTCGCGAACCATCGTATGAATTGTTTCTTCCCCACCAAAAACTTCTTTAGGATCTTCTAAATACTTTAAGTCATATTTAGCAAATTTCCAATGTGGTGACCAACCTGTTACGATAATTGGTTCCTCATTTTCATATGCTTCCCCTAAAGCAGTAGCCATTGCACCACTTGAAGATGCTTGCACTTCCCAACCATCTAAACCATATTCTTCCACAGCTTTTTCCGCTGCTTGGAAGACACCTGCACCAGGCTCAATACCTGTAATAGCATAATTCATTTCTTCCCCATATTTCACATCAGCATTATCTGATGAATTTTTATTATCTTCGTTCGAGGCATCATCTTCAGCACCTCCACATGCAGCAAGTAATAAAGTTGCTGAAAGTCCAGAAATAATTCCGAAACGTTTTAAACTAGTAAACATAAAAAATACTCTCCTTTTAAAATATATATGGAACTTTTCATGAGGCAGATAAGAAAGGATACACTCTTTCTTACTGCTCACTGGCTAAAAACGCGACGTTCTGAGACTGGGACTTGGCTTACTCGTCCCATCGAAGGGCATTTGCACTCTCGCTCATAAAGAATTGTACGTCGTACGTTCAACTAATGCATTCGCTGTAAAGGATTGGTAAATAAGTAATTAGTTACTTACATAAGTGCAACTTCACCTAGTCACCCGCCTTGACGGCTTGCCAAGTTTTTAAATAAGAAACGAACAAAAATTACTTCTTTTTATTCATACTTTGTGTGAATCGGTCAATGATGATTGCCAATATGACAATTCCAATTCCCGCAACAAAACCTGTACCTACTTGAGCCCGTTGTAATGCGGACAACACTTCCCGGCCGAGACCCGGTGCACCAATCATCGATGCAATAACAACCATCGATAATGCGAGCATCACTGTTTGGTTAATCCCTGCCATTATCGTTGCTCTTGCCATCGGTAACTCAACTTTAAATAGTTTCTGCGCACCAGTACTTCCAAATGCATCAGCTGCCTCCACTAACTCTTCCGAAACTTGTCTAATTCCAAGGTTCGTAAACCTAACTGTCGGTGGTGTTGCAAAAATAAGTGATGCAAACACACCTGGCACCATACCGATTCCAAAAAAAGCAACAGCCGGTATTAAATAAACGAAAGCTGGCATCGTCTGCATAAAATCAAGTACGGGGGTTATAATTGCCTCTGCAATTTTACTTTTAGACATTAATATTCCGGCAGGAACTCCGATAATAACTGATAACAAGCTCGATATTAACACAAGAGAAAATGTATCAATTAGATGTTCCCAATATCCTTGGTTGTAAATAAGCCATAAGCCAACGACTGAAAAAGCTGCCAAACCTAGACGTTTTCCAGACAATAAGAACGCTAAGATTGCAACAATAACGATGAACACAATTGGTGGAACTGTATTTAAAAGATCAGCTGTCCATTCCATAAAATTACCGAAATGTGTTTTGATTGGGTTAAATAAAAACGAAAAAGTCTTTGTTACTTGTTTTGTAAACCACTCTGTTCCTTCTGCAATAGGTATTTGAGGGATAATGGAATTGATGATCATCTTAATCATTTCCATTCACTCTCCCTTCACTAGCTAATCCAGCGATAATCGCCCCGCGAACGAGAATCCCAACTAATTTTTCATTTTCTACAACAGCAATTGGAATAGGTGAATTACAAATCATATTAAATATATCATTCATAGGCTTATGTTTACCTACCGTTTGAATGTCGTCACGCAATATCTCTTTCAAATCTGTCACTTCATTTTTTCTTGCCTCTAATACATCATCTGCCGTGACATAACCTTGTAGCTTTCGATCATTATCTACTATTAAAATGCTTGAGATTCCTTCTGCCCTCATTCTCTCTAACGCAACGCGTGGACCATGTCTTTCAATATTTATTGTTTCAGGTCGTTTCATCACATGTTTTGCTGTTAATACTTTGGAACGATCAACATCTTCTACAAATTTTTCAACATAGTCATTTGCTGGATTGACTAATATTTCCTCTGGTGTTCCAATTTGCACTATAGATCCATCACGCATTAAAGCTATTCGGTCTCCGAGTCTAAGTGCCTCATCTAAGTCATGCGTAATAAAAATAATCGTTTTTTTCATTTTTGCTTGTAGGTCGATTAATTCATCTTGCATATCTTTACGAATTAATGGGTCTAGTGCAGAAAATGCTTCGTCCATTAACAAAATTTCGGGATCATTTGTTAATGCCCGTGCTAATCCAACCCTTTGTTGCATGCCACCAGATAATTGACCTGGGTATTGTTCAAGATAGTCACCTAATCCAACCATTTCTAACGCGTTTTTAGCTTTTTCGCGGCGGTCTGTCTTATCCATTTTTTGAATTTCTAAGCCAAATTCCGCATTTTCTAAAATAGTCCGATGTGGAAACAAAGCAAAGCGTTGAAATACCATACTTAACTTTTCTCTTCGTACATCCCGAAGTGATTTTTTATCTAAGTTTGAAATATCTTTGCCATCAATGAAAATATTTCCCTTTGTCGGTTCAATTAGTCGATTAATAAGGCGAATAAGTGTAGACTTCCCACTTCCAGACAATCCCATAATAACGAAAAACTCCCCTTGTTCAACAGAAAATGTAGCTTGATTAACTGCTACTGTACTTCCTGTTTTATTTAAAATTTCTTCCTTGGAAAGTCCTTCATCTAACAGGCTTAATGCCTCTTCTGTCTTTCGTCCAAATACTTTTGTTAAACCTTTTACTTCTATTACTGGCACACATTTTCACCTCTAATAATTTTTGACTAACACATTAGAGAATTTAAAAATGTCACCTTAAAAACATGAAGTTTTTTACTTCCAAAAATGAACAACACATTTTATTAATTCTCTTATTTATAGCCACTGCTATTTAGGTTAACATTGTTTTACTATTCAATTCAAACATGTTTGAACTTCATTTACAGCTACATATTAGTGTATGAATCGGTTAGGCTGATGAAACATGATGAAATCTCACTTTTCCTCGCTTATCCTTCATAATGGTCTATTTTGATTACTTTTATCAACAAATTCTATTACAAAAGGCCGATTAGAATCAAGAAAAGCATCCATTATATGGATGCTTCCCTTCTATTTTCCTTGAAAATATGGTTTCCGTTTTTCTAAAAAGGCTCGTACCCCTTCGCGATGGTCTTTTGTCAGAGCTGCTTCAATTTGTTCTCGTTTTTCCTCTCGTAAAAAATACTGCAACACTTCCTTTTGTTGATGATGTAAAATCATTTTTGTCTTGATGATAGCTTGAAGTGGGGATACTTGTAGTTTTGCAGCAAGTTGTAATGCTCCTTCTTCTGCCGCTCCTTTAGTTAATATGTCGACAAATCCCATCTTTTTAGCCTCTTCTCCATGTACTTGATCAAGGCTCCAAATAAACTGTTTTGCCTGATGTGTTCCTAAACGCTCTTTTAAGAAGAAATGACCGCCTCCATCTGGAATTAAACCGATTCCTGCAAATAACATACCGAACTTTGCATCTTTTTGTGCTACAATATAATCTGAATTTAATGCAATACTCATTCCAAGCCCAGCGGCAGAACCGTTAACTGCAGCAATAACTATTTTTGGCAGCAAATATAATTTCAGCGTAATTTGTTCTAGCGTGTCCATTAAACGATCAAATAATTCCATATCCTTAAAAACAGCCATCATACTTACATCGCCACCAGCACAAAATGCTTTTCCTTCTCCGGTAAGTAAAACGATACGATCATTATTTCCTTCAATTTCGTTCAATATGCCAAGTAATTTCTCTAACGTTTCCAAATCAAGCGCATTATAACTATCAGGCCGATTAAACTTAATCGTAGACACACCATTTTCTCTTATCAGTTTAACTTTTTCCACGTTTCCACCCCTAACTAAAAATGAATGAATGTTCATTTATCTATTATAGTACATATACAGAAAATTTGAAATACACTATAGTAAATAAAAAGTACCAATACAGATATATGCATTGATACGATTACAAGGGTCTAAACTATTTATCGTTTTGGAGGATTTTTAGTTGACTCTGTCCCTATTTCCTTTTCTGTATTTGCCGCTGATTCATTATCAGTCATTAAATCATTAGCTGATTTTTTAAATTCATGTAATGTTTGTCCAGCGGCTTTCCCTATTTCCGGTAGCTTTTTCGGTCCGAAAATAATTAATGCTAGTGTAACAATCAATATTAAGCCTGGGATGCCAATATTAGCTATACCCACCACGTTCACCTCTTCTCGACTAATTTATTCTTTGAAAGACTCAAAATTATACAAGGGAACCTCCACCATTTTTTAAATATTTTTCAATCCCTTCTGCTGCTCGATAAGCGAGCGCTCCAACTGTTGCAGTTGGATGATGGTTACTAAAGTGAGGAAACGCAGAGGCACCAACGACAAATAAATTTTCAACATCCCACATTTGCAAATAAGTATTTACTGCTGAAGTATTTTTATCTGCACCCATAATGACCCCACCTGCATAATGCCCACCTTGGTAAATATGATCGAATTCTTCTGGCACTTCATCTTCATCAACAATATCTGCACCCATTGCTTCTACAACTTCTCGACACTTTTCTACCCCAAATTTGGCGATATTTCGATCTTGATCCGTATATTTAAATGTGACTCGTAGTAGTGGATCATTAAAAATATCTGTATATGTCGGATCTAAATCTGTATAATTATGCCACCAAGACATAACCGCTGGAGTATACCAAACAAGCAGATTACGATTTGCATAATAGATTGCATTTTTTTTGAACTCTGACCCCCATCTTGAGGTTCCTTTTGGCACTTTATTACTTGCAATTGCTCCATCACCATATTGGCGATGTTCCACCCCACCACCGTGAATAAAGTCTAAATCGGTATGATCAAAATTATCGCCTGTTAAATCGGTAAAATTTGCACCTAATGCTCCAGCACCCATATAAAGATTAAATTTTTTATTATTAAAAAATCCGCGTGCTCCTAAAAAAGTAATCCCGAATTGACCGTTATAATTGCGCCCGATAACCCCTTTTCTAGTCTTTGGATCATATGGTTCTCCAATTTTTGATAACATTAGTAACCGATTGTTTGTAAAGGTAAAGGCTGCTAAAACGACTACATCAGCAGGCTGTTCATACTCTTGGCCTGTTACCATATCCACGTACAGAACACCCGTTGCTTTTGTACCATTATGTAGTACACGTCGTGCATAACTTTCTGTCCTAAGCTCGAAATTGCCAGTTTTTTGTGCTGTCGGTATAACCGTTACAATCGGATCTCCTTTTGCACCAAAATCACAACCATATTGCGTACAAAAAGCACAATAGACACATTGATTAATTGTTTCACCATCAGGATTTTCGTAATGCTGTGTAATATTTGCAGAAGGTACTTGATAAGGATGATATCCTAAGCTTTTTGCTGCCTCTTTAAATAATTTTATATTTGGTGTTTCTTTTGTTGGGGGGTTCGGATAATCACTCGAATGTTTTGGTGCATCTGGGTTTGGATCTTGTTCACCAGAAATTCCTGCTGTTTTCTCAAAGCGATCATAATACTTTTCCATTTCATCATAGGTGATGCCCCAATCTTGCAACATCATCCCTTCTGGAATTTTTTCTTTTCCATATCGTTCGACTGTTTGCGTATATATTTCAAAATCATAAGGAATAAATCGATAAGTCGCTCCTGCCCAGTGAACACTTCCACCACCTAAATCAGTCCCTACTCCTATTTCATGTTTTGTTCGAACTGGTAACGCTGTTTCTTCAAGTGTATTACGTGAAGTAATCGTTTCATGGGATAAATCTTGCATCATTTCAAATCGATTTGTAAAACGTAATTCGTCTTTTACACCTATGTAGTCCTTGGTCGACTTTTCTTCTCCTCGTTCTAAAGCAACTACTTGATACCCTGCTTTTGAAAGTTCAGCCGCGATGATCCCACCGGCCCAGCCTGTTCCAACTACAACGACATCAACTTTATTTAGTTTTTTGACCATCTTTTTAACCTCCCGTAGTTAGGACTGATAATCCCTCAAACTTTTTTGTTCCATCTCAATAAACTCCTCGGACTCAATATCATTTATATAAGCTGCACGTGGGCCGGGGTACTCTTTCATTTTCCAGCCTAGCATGTTTTTATTCCCTCCATAAACTGGATCCGCATATGCTCCTTCTATCGTCAATTGAAGTAGTAAATTAAAGAAAGTCCTCGAATCGATCCCAGGCATTGCAATTTCACCATTTTCAAAAGCCGTTAATATTTCGTCTTGTTGTTCACCCTCTAACTGATCAAAGGATGTCCCATATTTTTCTTGACTCACTTGATCGATTGTTCTTATTCCAAGTAAAAAAATTTCTCCACGATTTAATCTCGTTTGATAGCGCGGTGTTGGAACGTCTGGCAATACATCCGTATTTGGTCCTTGTTCAGACTGATCACGATCCTTCTTTTCGTAATCCCGAACAAAACTCGTTTGTAAAAAAGGTCCCTTCATATATACTTTTGCATTTGTTCCCCATGAACTATTTAATTGCTTGTCAATAAAATACGGAACCGCAAGCTCAATCGCTCCAGGTCCACTATCATCTTTTGGAAATAGTCGCTCTGTGGCCGCACTTAAAATAGTAAAATCTTCTTTCCGATCAAAAAACATTCTTGCTTCTTGAAGAGTGGCAGTATCTAAATCTTGAACAGGTGTGTTCGTTCTAGTTTGAAATTGATTTGTTAGAAAACTCCCAATTACTGATCCACCAACAACACCACCAGCTAAAATCCCAGTGTTTTTTATAAATTTTCTACGACTCGGGTCATACTGCTCTTTATTTTTTGAATCATTATCTGACACGATCGTTCGCCTCCTTTTAGTCAATTATGCATTATTATTTTATTTGAGTTATCGTGTAGAGTAATAAAGTAGGTGGGATAAAACTTAGCAAGTGGAAGATGCGAAACTTCTAGTCGGTAGAAGGAAGCTAATGAAAAAATCCTTTACTTGGAGTTCGTCGTGGGAAACGAGTATATTCCATTTGCGATTAGAAAGTAATACTTCCACACTATTTTCTAATGATGATTATTTCTTTAAATAAATGTAAACTTATTTTGTACTATTTTTTAAAAAGTATTACTCCCCCCCTTTAAAAGAACAGCGATGAGAGTATTATGCAACTTTTACCAAAAAAGTTGGAATGTTGGGTGGTTCCGTTTTTAATGTTTCAAGGACAAGCCGGAGAAGCCATGAATGATTCCCATAACATGGATGATTCCAAAATTGTTCATTTACAGAGATGATTTCTACGTAAAGAGTGTAATTTGTCTTTTACACTTCTTTCTCTTTTGATTGACCACATGATTTCATAAGAGGAAATAGATTCGATTTAAGAGGATTTTTATTAATGGTAGAGATGAATTGATGCTATTTGATTAATAAACAGAGTAAGTTTGTCATAGCAATTTGCATTTCCAAAGTGAAACAAAAAAGATAGAGAAGCCAATATTTTCTGCTTCTCTATCCAAATAAAGATTATATTTTTGATAAAAACTCTTCTATTTTTTGTTCAAATTCAACTGTTTCCATTTCATGAGCTTTTATATGACCAACATCAGGGACAAGCCAAAGTTCTTTTTCCCCACTAGCTTCTTCATAAATTTTCTCTCCCATCCAAGTTGGGACTAGTTCATCGGCCATTCCGTGAATGATAAATAAGGGTAGCTTATTTTTCTTCACTTGTTCGATCGTTGACACTTCCTCAAAAAAGTAACCAGCACGAAATTTCGTCACAACACTTGTAATATCAAGTAGTGGAAAAGAGGGTAAACCATAAATATGTTTTAACTGATGAGCTAACTCCTCTTTCATCGTGGAATAGGCACTATCAGCAATTACTGCTTTTACTTGTTGAGGTAAGTTTTCACCGCTCGTCATTAAAACAGCTGCCGCCCCTGCTGAATTTCCGTGCAATACGATTTCCTCTATCCCGTAATCTTCCATTAAAATATGAATCCATCCAATAAGATCAAAGCGATCATGCCATCCGTATCCATAGTATTTACCTTCGCTTTCTCCATGTCCTCGGGAATCGGGCATTAAAATATGATAACCATGATCATGATAAAATTTCGTATAGTCTCCCATCACTGACTTATCTTTACGAAATCCGTGTACAAGAATGACCGCTTTTTTGCTATTTTCTTCATCCTTGATAAAATCAGCCTGCAAAAGTAAATCATCATAAGAAGTTTGAGTTATTTTTTCTGGATGTTGTTCCTCATACCACAATTGGGCTTCTCGTAACAATTGTTCATCGGCAGAAGATTGTGCACTTGCTACGATTGTTTCATCCTCTGGTTCAGTATGTAACTCAACTTCCGATCCACGTTTTACACTTTCTCCATAAAAAAAGTTACCAATAAATAGTAAGATGGTTACTAAGAAAGCTATCACACTTGCCAAAATGATTTTTAGTCTTCTTTTCACTTTACCTACCCCCATTTGAAACCGTTTACCTACTTTTTACTTTATCATAAGTTCGATCAGAAATGGAGAGATTTTTAAATGAAAAGAAGATAGGAACCGTTTTCCCCAAAAATGAATCTTTCATCTTAGATAACTTGGCTTGCCAAACCTTTACCTAATAGCGAGGATGAATGTTCCACTTCCGATGGATAAAGATAATGTTTATTGCGACGGATCATGACAATCCGAGGATGTCGCGTTTTTAGTTAGTAAACAATAAAGTGATTCTTATCTGCATAAAAAACTGCCTAAATCAGTTTAGACAGTTCCTTACTTAAGTTGGAATGAAAATGAAACATGATCTTGAATTGGAATCCAAGCACCGATGCCTTGTTTCGTTACATTTTTAATGACAATTTCTTTTTCCGATCCTTTTAATTGTATATATACTTCTCCAAATGTTATTTTTCCTTTTTCATTTACGGCAGGAGAAAACGCATGTAAATAGCCGATTTTTTTCGTTGGAACGTTATAGAAATTATCTAGTTTGGTATTCGTACCAACTACTGTTGAAAATGAAAGAGGTAAATTTGTTTTTTTCGTTGCTTTTTGTAACATCATTTTTTTAATAATTTCTGGATGTTCAATTTTATTCGTTAATGCCCCTTTTGTCTCCTTTTGATTTTGTTGTACATATCGTATTTCTTGAACAACATCCCCACCAATATTATTTAGTTCATTTTTATTTATTGGATCATAATCCCAAATAACAGATGTGTTTTCTGATTGATAATTTAATGGCCATCTCCCAAGGTATACATGCGCTCGATAACCAAATGCAATTGGAGTCGGCTTGATCGTTGATTCATTTAATAATTTAATAAGGTCAGGGTTATCAACTGGAATATCTACTCCATCCAATAACTCTTTTGTCATCTTACTCGGTTCAATTACTTCAAAATCTTCTGATGTATTTGGAAAGGTATTTTCCTTTGAGATAGATAAAACGTTTTTCGGCAGTTTAAAAGCCTCTTCTTTTTCTTTCTCTTGTTTCTCTTGTTTCTCTTGTTTCTCTTGTTTCTCTTGTTTCTCTTCGGCAACAATCGGTCCATCTACTATATAAATCGAAGCTAAAATGATGATACAACCCAATAATAATAGTTTAATCCGTTCCTTCATCTATCCATGTCACTCCTTTTCAACTAGTTTTTCTAGATAGATGAAATTTATACATCATGAAAATTGTCAAAAAGACTGTCTAATCGATTTTTCGGGCTGTACAGCTTTTCCTATTTACATTATTTCTTTTTTGTACTGCTAATAGAGCGATCATTTCAAATATTATATTGGCTGCTAATGATGCCGTAATGTTGCTCTGGTCATGCATCGGTAACACTTCTACGACATCAAACGCGACAAAATGGATGTCCGTTAATCCTCGTACAATTTGTAATGCTTCTCGTGACATAACTCCACCTATTTCTGGAGTGCCAGTTCCAGGTGCAAAGGCAGGATCAACAAAATCAATATCAAATGTTAAAAATACAGGTGCATCTCCCACCCGTCTTTTAATTGTCTTGATTAATTTTGGTATACCCATTTCAAATAATTCGACGGAACGAATAACTTGAAAACCTAATGTGGTAGCATCATCAATTTCTTCAGGTCCATCTAGCGATCCGCGTAAGCCTACCTGGATAGAATGTGATGTGTCAATTAACCCTTCTTCAACCGCTCGTCGAAATGGGGTTCCATGTGTATATTTCATACCAAGGTGAATATCACCAACATCTGCATGAGAATCAAATTGCAGCAAGGCAACAGGTCCATATTTTTGGGCAACGGCTCTTAGTTCCCCCAAAGTGATCGAATGATCTCCACCCATTACAATTGGAACGATGTTTTTCTCTAAAAGCGGTACTAGATAATTTTCCATCCTTTTATATGATTCATGAATATCTCCAGGGATAACTGGAACATCACCATAGTCAATCCCAGATACATATTCAAAAAGATCAATTTGATGGTCATATGAATAAGTTCTCACCAATGGAGAAGCATTTCGAATTGCTTCTGGCCCAAAACGTGCACCAGCTCGAAAAGAGGCTGCCGTATCAAAAGGAACACCGACAATCGCAAAATCAAGTTCTTCACACAATTCTTCAGACGGTAATCGCATAAAAGTACGTATACCAGTAAACCTTGCATGTAAGGACGGATCTACTGGTCGAAATTTCTTCGTCATCTTACTCCCCTTTCTCAAAGTTCCTTATTTATATAATTCCTTTACTGCGTAAATAAGTCGATCAATTTCTTCTTCTGTATTATATGGAGCAATACCCGCCCGTACCAAGCCACCATTTACACCGAGCTTTTCAATAAGTGTCATTGCGTAAAAATCGCCATATTCTAAATGGAGTGCATCTTTTTGTGCTAAATGATGGCAGACCATTTTGGCTTCCATTCCTTCTACTTGAAAGGCGACGGTCGGCGTTTTAAGAACATCTTCTCCTGCCTGATAAAGGATGGCATGATCGATTTTTGCCAACCCATCCCTTAATCGGTCAGCTAAATTATTTTCGTAACGGACCATTTTTTCATAAGCGGAAACGAGCTGTTCACGAAGTAAATTTCCTTCTCCAATACTTGCAATAAAACGGATTGCTTCTGTTACACCGATAAGTCCTTCGAAATTTAATGTTCCAGTTTCTAATTTTTCGGGGAATTCAGTTGGTGCAGGAATTAATTTAAACGGTTCAAGAGCATGAAACACTTTTTCATTAATCGCGACGACCCCAATATGGGGGCCAAAAAATTTGTATGCTGAACAAAATAAAAAATCTACACCTAAATCATGAAAATGTAACGGAAAATGTGGTACAGCATGAACTCCATCAAGTGCAACTAACGCACCTACTTCTTTCGCTCGATGAATAATAGAAACATAATCATTTATCGTTCCAATAGCATTGGAAGCAAGACCGAGTGCAACTAATTTTGTTCCTTCCGTAATGAACTGCTCGATATTATTTAATGTTAATGTTTTTGTTTCTGGATTTAAAGGAAGCTTATGTACCGTTAAATTAGCGGATTTAGCTGCTGTAATCCACGGATCAATATTTGCATGATGATCCATTTCTGTAACAACAATATTCCCTTCTTCCCCTTCCCATTGCTTACTTAACGCACGCGCAATTCTAAAGGCTAAGGTTGTCATATTAGCCCCAAATGCGATATTTTTCTTATCCGCCCCTAATAAAGTTGCTACATGCTCACGCGCGTTATTAACAAGCATCGCAGTTTCTCTAGAAGTTGGATACACTCCTCCAAGATTTGCCACGCCATTTTTCATATAGGTAGCCATTGCATCAATAACTGATTTTGCAACTTGTGTACCACCTGGGCCATCAAAGTAGGCTACAAAGTGGTCTTGTTCAATTCTTTGTAAAGCAGGAAATTGTTCACGTATTTGGTCTATTGGATACAAATCGATTGCCATGTTGATCTCCTCTCCTATTAGGTCGAATATGTAATTTTGCGAAAATTCACATGCTTTTCTATTTATATAGTACATGAAATTATTTTATTTTTCTACATCTTATTTACTATTAACACGGTGAGAAGCGCCTTCATTTACCAACAGATTTTTTTGAATCATTAACAAGATAATTGTCATTAAATTGTTTTAAATAAGTGAGTTTTTATCTTGACTCCAAAAACCTAATTTATTATAATGAATTTAAATTTATAATTATTATAAATAAGATTCAAATGCTTTTATCACTTGAATTATAAAGGTTTTTTGAAACTGATTATTGTTCTCAATTAGATTTACAATTAACTTTATTCATGGAATTTACAAATTGATTCTCAATTAGATATGGAGGAATGAAAATGACAACCGAGACAAAAGTAAGCAATAAATTACATGTTACAAACAGCAAGGAAGAAAATGTGTTTTTACAAAAGATACTAACTCACGGTGAATTAATCGCTGCCTTACTTAGTGGTGGAATTATTTTAACAACTTGGGCTTTAACAGATCTTATTCCCTATGCAGCCTGGGTTGTGTTGCACATCATTGCTTTTATCATTGGAGGATATGCACAAGCAAAAGAAGGAATTATCGATACGATTGAAGAAAAAGAATTAAATGTTGAATTGTTAATGATTATTGCGGCAATTGGATCAGCAGCCATTGGTTACTGGACAGAGGGAGCAATCTTAATTTTTATTTTTGCACTTGCAGGTGCACTTGAAACATATACATTAAATAAAAGTAATAAAGAGATTTCTTCCTTAATGGAACTTCAACCAGAAGAAGCGCGAATGATCGAAAACGGTGTGGAAAAAATGATCCCAGTTTCACAATTACGTATAAATGATTACATTTATGTTCGAGCAGGTGAACGAATTCCAGCAGATGGTAAAATTACCAATGGATCAACATCAGTAGATGAAAGTCCAATAACCGGGGAATCTATCCCAGTTACGAAAGAAATTAATTCAGATGTTTTCGCTGGCACGGTTGCATTAAATGGATCGATTACGATTCAATTGACAAAAGAAGCACATGAAACTACTTTTCAAAAAATAATTGAAATGATTCAATCAGCGAAAGAAGAGAAGTCACCAGCACAATTATTTATTGAGAAATTTGAAGGGACGTATGTTAGAACTGTCTTAATTTCGGTTGCCATCCTTATGTTTTTGCCATATTTTCTATTTGGCTGGTCTTTAACAGAAAGTATTTATCGGGCAATGATTTTACTCGTGGTCGCCTCCCCATGCGCACTTGTCGCATCCATCATGCCTGCAACATTATCAGCTATTTCAAAAAGTGCTAAAAACGGGGTACTTTTTAAAGGTGGCGTACATGCTGAAAGCTTAAGCCAAATGAAAGCAATCGCATTTGATAAAACTGGTACATTAACGAACGGAACACCAGAAGTAACCGATGTATATGTACATCCTGATTATAATGAAGCAGAAATACATGAGGCTGTCGGAGCGATTGAAAATGAATCTTCCCATCCACTAGCAGTAGCGATTAAATCATATAGTTTGGATTTCTTAGAGAAAAGTCAGTTTGATGTGACAGTAAAAGAAATGAAGACTGTTAGTGGTAAAGGAGTTATTGGTTTCATCCGTGATAAACAATGGTTTGTTGGTAAAGAAAATTTTGCTAGTCATAAAAACACTACAGAACATTTTTACGGAACTAAAGCAAGCGAATTGGCGAAAGAAGGAAAAACAATTGTCTATGTTGGACTTAATGATCAAATTGTTGCTATTTATGCATTAAAGGATACGGTAAGAAAAGAAGCGAAAGAAGCAATTGCTGCCCTTAAAAAGCGTGGAATTTATACGATTATGCTAACAGGTGATAATGAATTAACGGCAAAAGCAGTGGCAAAAGAAACTGGAATTAACGATTTTGTAGCCGAATGTCTTCCAGATGAAAAAGTAGTCTATATTAAAAATTTAATTAAAGAACATGAAAAAGTCGCGATGATCGGTGATGGAATCAATGATGCACCAGCTTTAGCAATTGCTGATGTTGGAATTGCAATGGGAGAAGGTACAGACGTAGCACTTGAAACAGCAGATGTCGTTTTAATGAAAAATGATCTATCGAAAATTACCGAAGCAATTAAAACCTCAAGTAAAATGAATCGAATTGTGAAACAGAATGTATTTTTCTCATTAGCTGTTATTGGAGTATTAATTGTCTCAAACTTTTTCCAAGCAATTGACTTACCACTAGGAGTCATTGGACACGAAGGAAGTACCATTTTAGTTATCTTAAACGGATTACGTTTACTGAAGTAAATAGGAAAAAGGCAGAAAAGGATAATACCACCTTTTCTGCCTTCTTCAATATAACTCAACTTCCGTAGAGTAAAATGAACAAAACCGCCTTCGTAGAATGAAGTGGGATGAAAATACAGAGCTCAAGTTGACTTTGGATGAACTGTTTGCAGGAACAGTCTGTTCTACATCTGAACTCCACACACACTTTTTACAGCTATTGTCACGCATTTGAACGAAGCTATGCAATAACTTAAAATAGTGAATATACCATCGCTACGGAAATGCACTCCGCTTTCACCACAGGGCATAAGAGCGACATCTGTTCTACCTGCGCTATCGCTTGTTTTCACAGAGTCTTCTTTACCGTGGGCGGCTGTTAAGCCTCCTCACTCGTAATTAAAGGAAGGCCAACGTCGGCATACCCCTTGCCGGGGCAGGGTCTTATCTAGGCCTATCCTGAGGGCACTGAAAAAGTCCCCAAGGTTTGTGTACATGTGTTTCATCCGAATCCACTTCGCTTTCCGCGGGCAACGCCTCAACTAATTTCAAACGTTTTATTCAAAACGTTTGAAATGGATTTTCGGCTGTTGCTTTTCCCACAGGAGTCTCCGTGCCTTTCCTTCGCTGGTAGTGTGCTAATAAACAGTACGATACTCGTGCTTCTACTATTTTGGTAGTTGTTTGGAGCGAAGGATCATTGACTCCTGCGGGAAAAGCAAATGTTCTTCGATGGGACGAGTAAGCGCAGTCCCAGTCCAACTTGTCTGAAGACCCCACAGCGGTGGTCTTTCCGCGAGGCAGGTTAAGTACGCGACGTCCTGTCGCAACACCTGCACTAGCACGTCCTGTGCGTCGGAGGCTGAAGCCGTGCCCGAGGAAAGCAGTGATCCGCAGCGGAAAACAACCTAGCAGTTACTGCGCAGTTTATATCTTATGTGTAACAAACAACAAATCTATTTGGTAGGAGAAGGATTCGTAATTCTATTTTTTGAAAACAACTTATTCTACAAAGATTGTCAAGGATATCATTAGAAACATCCCAAGCTCATCCAAGCCGACTGCTTGATCTCACTTTATTGATGTGAAAGTTGAATATATAATATTTAACACTATTGTTATTCTACTATTCTTTCACTACGATCTTTCATATAAGCGTTAATTACTCCGCCAGTTGTAATAATAATGCCAGATAAATAAAACCAAATCATTAAAACAATAACCGTTCCTAAACTTCCATATGTTGCTGAATAATTTCCGAGTGTGTTTACATAAAAGGCAAAAACTAATGAGGTAATTTGCCATAAAGCGGTAGTAAACATTGCTCCCCACATAGCATGTTTTATCTTGATTTTTTCATTTGGGGCTAACTTATATAAAATAAAAAATACGATAAAAAATGTAATCGTTGAAAAGGTCCAGCGAATGAAATTCCAGGATTGGATCAAATCATAAAGCCCGAATAACCCGAACACTTTTTCACCTATGATCCTACCGAAAACAGATAGTAGTAATGCAATAGCAATAACTAAAACTAATCCAATCATTAAACCAAAAGCAACTAACCGATTGACAAAAAATGATCGTTTTTCATCTACCCGATATGCTTTATTAAACGATTTCGTAATGGCATTAAAACCATTTGAAGCTGACCAAAGTGTACCGATAATCCCGATAGATAAAAGTCCCCCACTACGATTCGTAATGAGATGTGTTAAATTGGCATCAATCATCGCAATTACTTCTTCCGGAAGATATGTTCCAAGAATTTCAATGATTGCCCGATCATCTATCGGCAAAAAGCCTACAAGTGTAACTAGAAAAAGTAAGAAAGGAAACAATGATAAAAGAAAAAAGTAAGCTAATTGTGCGGATAAGCCTGTCACGTCCGCCTCATCAATTCGTTTCATTAATTCTTTTCCGAATTGAATCGTTTTCGACATCATCAACATCCTTTCTCAATCCACTGTTTCCTTCGATTCGTTAGATTACTTTTTTAATACTTTATTTAAGGAACTTTCTACCTGTTCAAGCGCATTTACAGCACTTCCAGTATTACTTTCAATCGTTTCATTTAAAGTAAGTACTGTGTCCCGAACAGTGCTAACTGCCTCAGAAGGGTTTTTTGCATAGTAAGAAAGTGTATTACATGACGAGGTTACTAATTCTTTTGCATACTTTCTTGCATCTTCATTTAATAAACTAACTAATCCACCGAGAGAGGCTCCAACAACAATTCCTGTTATTAACGTTCTTTTCCCCATATTCATAACTCCTAATCCTTTAGTTGATGTTTTTTCGTAATATTAGTTAACAATTGTTCACATGCTTCATTGATAAGTTCGTATGTGTAATCAAAATCACCAGTATAGTAAGGGTCTGGTACATTCACTTCGCGTGGACTTTGTACAAACTCCATTAATTTACAGACTGTAACACCTTCACCTGGAATGTTATATTCAGACATTAAATTAGTCATATTTTGATCATCCATTGTAATAACATAATCAAAGTCTCTAAAATCCCCTTGAAAAATTTGTCTCGCTGTCATTCCTTCATACGATATGTTCAACTCATCTAATTTTGCTCTCGTACCTTTATGTGGTGGTTTTCCACTATGCCACAGAGCCGTACCAGCCGAGTCTACTTCTATTTTTTGAGCCAAACCTGCCTGATGAACCTTTTCACGAAATACTGCTTCAGCCATTGGTGATCGACAAATATTTCCTAAACAAACAAATAAAATCCGTATCAATGTAAACCATTCCCCCTTAATAGTTTAACAAATTTCTTTGGTGTTATTTTATAAATAGGCAGGAAGGAAAATAAGTTATCAATTACGTCTCGGCACATTTACGTCAAGATTTTTCAATTAAACAATCTAAACGATTGGCTCAATACATGTTGCATCATTATTTCTAGCATTATTCACAACATTGCTCACTGTGTAAGATGATAACTCCTCTGTTTCGACTGTTTGCAAAAATTGATGGACATCGAATGCCGATGAAAAAGGTTGTTCTATCCAAATATCTTCTTTATCTTTCGGTAAAATAATCGGCATTCGATGATGAATATCTTTCATAAAGTTGTTTGCATCTTTCGTAAGTAACGTACATGTAAATAATGTTTCGTCTTCTTGCTCCCATTTATCCCAAAGTGCTGCAAACGCAAAGAGTTCTCTATTTTTTAATTGAATTCTCTTTGGTACTTTTCCCTTTTCCGTCCGTTGCCATTCATAAAAACTATCAGCAATGATAAGACAATGCTTTCTACCCATTAAATGTTTAAAACTTGGCTTTATATGGGCTGTTTCACTACGAGCATTCATCATTTTATAACCGATTTTGACATCTTTCGCCCACGATGGGACTAGTCCCCAACGTAAATAACCAGCCCGTCTTTTTTCACCGTCAAATATAATCGCAAGCACATTTTGTCCTGGAGCAATATTATAACTTGGTTGATAGGAGTCAATTGCGTATGGAATCTGAAATCGTTCTTTTATTTTCAATTCATCTGCAAGTAACGTATAACGACCACACAAAAGCGCCCCTCCTATCATAATAAAACACGCGAGTTACGAAATATGTACTACTCTAGTATTGCCAATCATATCATGGAGCCCTTTTTTTTCATTTGAAAATGCGACGACAAGATAAAGTAGCTTTAAAATAAACATTATATTATAAATAAATCGTCCGACAACTTCTCTGAACACAAGATCATTCCATGATAATGAATCACTACTTTCGCTAATGACACGAATACCAAGAATCATTTTCCCAATCGTTTGCCCGAAATATTTCGTCATAAGTAAAAAGTAAATGTAATAGACGATCGCACCTAAAATACCGTTTACTGTCCATAAACTAAGTTCTATAGGGTACCCATTATTGATAAAGGCCAATGGGCTAAGTAACAGACCATTTAAACTAAACACGATAATTACATCAATGAGATACGCCCAAAATCGCATCCAAAATCCAGCATATTTATATTCTACATTAGGTGAAGTTGTAAGTTGATTTTGCTTTATTTCCGTTTCTTCTATCTCATTTTCATTATAGGAATCCATTTTCTTACCCCCTTCACTCAGTATATGTACATCGCACGTGGTTTATCAGATTGTCTTAATAAGGACATGACAACATCAAGTTCCGAATTTTTTCCTTGGATCAAATTTTGTGCTTTAACAGCAAACATATTAAAGAAACCAAGACCATATCCATATTGAATTACTTGTGCATCTTCCAAATCATAATCAGCTCTTACTGCATTTAATGTGTCGTCAAACGTTCCTATTTCATCAACTAATCCAACTTCTTGTGCCTGTCTTCCTGTATATATACGTCCATCTCCGACTTCTCGCACTGTTGCTTCATCCATTTTTCTGCCATCCACAATTACTTGAACAAAATCATCGTACATTTCATCAATAATGGATTGTAAAATTTCTTTTTCTTCTTTTGTCATATCGCGTGACGATGACATAATATCTTTATGTTTTCCACTTTTAATTGTATTAAATGTAACACCATATTTTTCAGCCAAGCCTGCGAAATTCATATTTTCCATAATGACACCAATTGAACCGGTAATTGTAGCTGGTTCAGCAAAAATTTTATCTGCTGGTGCAGCAGCATAATAACCACCTGAAGCAGCCATGGAACCCATTGAAACATAAAGCGGTTTATCAAATTCATCTTGCATTTCAGTTAGCGCACGATGAATTTGGGCTGTTTCCCCTACGGCTCCGCCTGGAGAATTAATTTGTAATATAATCGCTTCAACTGTTGGATCTTCTGCTGCTTGATGAATCATACCGATAAACTCGTCATGCTGGTATTCTTGTGTACTAAATAATGAATCATCTCCACCCATAATAATTCCTTCTAAATTAAGGACAGCAATTCGACTATCCCAGTCCCCATCAGCGATAATTTCTTCATCAAAATAATAATCATCGAACGTAAAAACATCATTCAAAAACCCAGATGCTAAATTTATGGTAAATTTAAATCCGATTGAAACAAATAATAATACAATTGCTAAAACTAGGGCTAACCATCGTTTTGTATTCATCTTTTCTAAATCAATCCTTCCTATGTAGAAACTTTTAGTCTATATTAAAATCGTACAATAAATCAAATGTAAATACCACTGTTTGCATTATTAAACATAGCCGAAATAATGAATATTTTTTTTGGAAGGCGAGTTTTTAAGATTCGCCAGATTTATTGCAAGATGCGCCAGATAACTGACAAAAGAAGCCAGGTAAACTGCAAGAATCGCCATATCTTTAGCAAGATGCGCCAGTAAAATTCAAACTTGCGCCATATTACAATAACCTTTTTGGGAGATTTGAATCGTGGAAAGAAGTCCTTTTAGATGGAACCATCATTTCACTTGTTCTAACTTCTAAAAAACGGCCATTAGTCAATAAAAAATCCCGAACAGAGATGTTTCATCTTGTTCGGGAATCGTAAACTTATTTACCAATAAATTGTTGTGTCCAATGATTACCTTGTTCTACATAGCCAACACCGATATGTGTGAAGCTACCATTTAAAATATTTGCACGGTGCCCTTCACTATTCATCCAAGCATTTACTACTTCCTCTGGTGTACGTTGTCCTTTTGCAATATTTTCACCAGCTGAACGATAATTAATCCCATATGTCTTCATCATATCAAATGGAGAGCCATATGTAGGGCTATTATGGTCAAAGTAATTATTTGCTGCCATATCACGTGATTTTTCTCTCGCTACTTTACTTAACTCGTAATCAACCTTTAATGCTGGTAAACCATTTTTCGCTCTTTCTTGATTTGTTAAATCAAATACTTGCTGTTCAAATTGATTTAATTGACCTTTTTCTTCATTTTGATTTTGATTATTATTTTGTTCCGCTTGCTCATTGTTTCCTTGTTCCACTTGTTCATTTTGCTCTGGTTGTTCAGGTTCTTGTGGCTGTGGTTGTTCAACTTCTTGTTCTGGCGCCTTGTCTACAGGTTCCTCAACAACTTGATCTTTTTTCGGTTTTGAATTGTTCTTCCAACCGTTTTCTTTTTGTTTCCAAGAGCTGTCGTTCCACTTTACATTCCATTTGGCTAAACAATTACTAAGAAATTGTTCTAACTCGGCATATTGATCTTTGTCTACTTCTCCTTGATTTACGTATCTATTATTCTCTTTCTGTGTGTCTACATCTTCTTCATTTGCTGATGCACCTACAGTTTGTCCAAAGCTACTAGTTACTAAACCGACAGTTAAAATTCCTACTATTAATTTATACTTCTTAAACATTACTTGCACTCCCTTAAATTATTTGTGATAACATCATATCATCCATTTTTCGTAACAATGGAGCCAGTCATTTCCAGTTTTTAAAATATGGACTCCACCTTTTACAAAGCTTGATAGTTCAATAGTTTCTCTTGTACCCAAATATGGGCAAATGGGTTAAAACTAGACTTGTTACCATTTGTTACATGCTATTTCCTCTTGACAAAATTTAAAACATCCTATTTTATTACAAAAGTATTAATAGCTGTAATTTTTCTGTTACATCTTCCTAATATTTCAGCATACCTATTTACAAAATTTTTAAAATACTATAAACTAATCAATAGGAAGATTCTTTTCACTAAGAATAAATAACGAAACAACTGCCTAACTTGTTTACAATTTAACGCCTAAATTGTCCCAACAAGTAAAAGCCAGTTTTAAATTAACTTAAGGATTTTAAGTTAGTTTGAGCTGGCTTCTTTTATTTTATATAAGGAGGTGACTATTTCAACATGCCTCATGCATTGAGTGGAATAAAAATTTTAGATCTATCACGTGTCTTAGCCGGACCGTACTGTACAATGATTTTAGGTGATTTAGGGGCTGAAGTAATTAAAATTGAATCACCTAATGGTGGTGATGATACACGCAGATGGGGACCACCTTTTCAAAATGAGGTTAGCGCATATTATCTTTGTGCAAATCGGAATAAAAAAAGTATCACGATTGATTTAAAGTCAAAGGAAGGGATTGAACGGGTAAAACAACTTATTATAGAAGCTGATGTTATTATTAACAATTTTAAATCAGGCACCATGGAAAAATTCGGATTAGACTATGAAGCCATTGCCTCGATCAATAAGCGAATTGTTTACTGTTCCATCACTGGATTTGGTGAAACTGGTTCATATAAAGATATGCCAGGTTATGATTTTATTATCCAAGCAATGAGTGGGTTCATGAGCATTACGGGAACAGAAGCATCTGGACCGCAAAAAGTTGGTGTCGCAATTGTCGATGTGCTTACAGGACTGTATGCTACGATTGGGATTCAAGCTGCCTTACTAGAAAGAGAGACTTCGGGAAGAGGGCAAAAGCTAGATTTATCACTTTATGATTCAGCCGTCAGTGCACTGATTAATATAGGAAGTAATTATTTAATGAATGGAAAAATTCCTGGACGGCTCGGTAATGAACATGCGAATATCGTTCCTTACCAAACATTTATCACATCAGATGGAGAGATGGTTATTGCTGTTGGTAATGATCATCAATTTAAAACATTATGTACCATGATTGGTCATCCGACATTAGCAGAAAACCCAAAATTCATGACGAATCCCGCCCGAGTTGAGCATCGTAACGAACTCGTTCCTATTTTACAACGTGCCTTTTTACAAAAAGAAACGTCTTATTGGAAGCGCTTATGTGATGAACATACTATTCCTTGTGGGCCGATTCAAGATTTGGATCAAGTTTTTCATGATGTACAATTAAATGAAAGAGAAATGTTTATACAAAGTGAACACCCGACAGCCGGTACGATACGAATGATTGGTAGCCCACTAAAACTATCAAGGACACCCGTAACATATCGTCATCATCCACCTATTGTCGGAGAACATAATGATGAAGTTTTTAAAAATTAAGGAGCTGATCTAAGATGGATTTTCAATTTACAGAAGAGCAAAATATGTTAAGAAGTTCAGTAAGAAGTTTTGTCGATAAGGAGATTATGCCTCATATTGCAGAATGGGATCGTGCCGGAAAATTCGAACCTTCCATTATGGAAAAATTAGCGGATCTAGGGTTAATGGGGGTTTGTATTCCTGAAAAATATGGTGGAAGCGGAATGGATTATAATGCACTTGCCATCGTTTGTGAAGAACTAGAACGAGGCGATACCGCATTTCGAACAGCGGTTTCTGTACATACTGGGTTAAATAGTATGTCGATTTTACAATGGGGGACCGAAGAACAAAAGCAAAAATACCTCGTCCCACAAGCGAATGGAGAAAAAGTTGGAGCTTTCGGTTTAACAGAACCGGCAGCAGGTTCAGATGTTGCTGCCATGCAAGCAACTGCAGTAAAAGATGGCGATTACTATATGTTAAACGGTCAAAAAACATGGATCTCGCTCTGTGATATTGCTGATCACTTTTTAGTATTTGCCTACACAGATAAATCGAAAAAGCATCACGGTATTTCGGCATTTATTGTGGAACGGGATTGGGAAGGCTTTTCCTCTAAAGCGATTAAAGGAAAATTAGGTATTCGTGCTGGAAATACTGGAGAAATATTTTTTGACAACTTGAAGGTACCAAAAGAAAACCTACTTGGTGAAGAAGGCGAAGGGTTTAAAATTGCGATGGCCTCTCTTGATAATGGCCGTTTTACCGTTGCTGCTGGTGCCGTTGGGCAAATTATGGCTTGTATGGAGGCATCTGTTGACTATTGTCACGAGCGAGAAACGTTTGGAAAACCAATTGGAAAGCACCAACTTGTCCAGCAAATGATCGCTAATATGGAAGCAGGATTACAAATGAGTCGCCTCCTTGTCTATCGTGCAGGAGAACTTAAAAATGCTGGAAAAAGAAATACGAGGGAAACGTCACTTGCTAAATGGCAAGCATGTGATTTTGCAAACAAAGCGGCCGATGATGCTGTACAAATTCACGGTGCTTATGGCTTCTCGGACGAATACCCTGTAGAAAGATATTTACGAAATTCGAAAGCACCTGTTATCTATGAAGGAACAAGGGAAATTCATACGGTTATGCAAGCAGAATATGTTTTAGGTTATCGACAAGATAAGCCACTGAATAAAATGTTACCAGCTTGGGAACAAGATTAAAAAATTCACAAGTCAAAGTGATATGCCCCTTTAACTAAACGAATGTCCGTTTACTTAAAGGGGTAAATTCAATCGCTGATTGTTTTAAAACAGTTCTGTTTGTTTAGTTAAGATACAATCATTTCCAACGGGACTCCTTAGCCGTAGACCTTAACGATGCTTCTAGCTCCAATACGGAAATCAGCGTAACGGATGCTAAGATTATTACAGAAAGACTTATACATTTCTTTGCATAAACTCTTTTTTTGAAATAGCAATTATCTTTGGGACTAGAAGTTCCGATTTCGTTTGTAATCTTTGTTTCCCTTGCAAATGGACAACAAACAATAACAAACACAAATATCTATTTACAAAAAAGGAAAATGGCCCCTTAGGAATATTGATAACGTTAAATCCAAATCTTTTAGCCCCACGATGAATGATTGAAACCCCGTATAAGCCCTTTATTTGTTTATATTTCGGGTGATTTTGTATATATGTGCTCGTTTTTCGCAATGAACTTTCCGTTGCCCGAACCATTTGAACAGCTAGTTGAAGAGGTGATCGACACTTTATCGCCATATTAAAAAGTATTTTATTATTTAGATGGAGTTCCAATATATGGTCTCCCTTTTTTATGACCTCTCCATCTGACAAGTGAATCGGTTTCCCTCGGTATGTTCGAACTCTTGCACATAATAATGGATTCTCCTTATCTATAGGTTGTATGTGAAAAAATTTATAAAATAATTTATCCCATAACATCCATAAAGAAATGATTAATTTCTTCTTTCTACTCACTAGCTATTCCAACTCCATCATCTGATCGATTCGAACACATGTATACCCACGGTGACATATTTCATGAAATACAACTTCCAATGCTTGGATCATATAAAATGGTGCGTCTTGATTGGCTCCCAAAGTTTCACCACTATCATGTAAAAGCACAATTGATCCGTCCTTAATCTTATGTAGCAACTTACGGATGATTTTTTCACTTCCACCTTCACTTCGCCAATCACCAACCATTAAAGACCATAATATGATACGATATTGTTTGTGTAAAAAAAAGTCAAAAAGATTAAGCAACCCCCAGGGTGGTCGGTAATAGCTAGGACGTACACTAGTAAGTTGTTCAATAATGACAGCTGAACGATTTAGTTCTCGACGTATCGTCCACGGTGTCATTAACCAATTTGTTTGATGTGTATAATTATGAATTCCGATTAGATGACCTTCTTGATACATACGACGGATTAGCTCGGGATTCTTTTCCGCCTTCGAACCGAGTACAAAAAAAGTGGCTTTAATATCAAATTTCCTTAGAAGATCAAGTAATTTCGGAGTATACATTGGGTCTGGTCCATCATCAAAAGTAAATGCAACTTTTTGGGCTGATGTACCTTTACGAAATACACCAAGACCAAACCCAGCTGAAAATATTCCTGGAATCAGTCCATACAATAAGAAAAAAACGATGAAGATCCAAAATATCACTTTTCTCAAGTATAGTCTCCTCCCTACTTTATCGACCCAATAAAAAGTAAAAAGATAGTATTCCATCTACTAATGAAGGATTAAATGATTCTTTAGCTATTTTGACTAATGAACTAGCACTACAACTGTCCAAAAGAATCAATTCTTTCCAAGCTTTGAGTTTCTTTCTCACTTGTCGTATTTCTCGTTCGCACAATAACATTTAATGCAGCTAAAAATGATGTTTTCATATGAATTCGTTTTCCATTCTCGATCATCTGCTCTAACTGTTGGGAGTTATTTAGTAAATTCGATATATTAGCCTTTAAATCATTAAGGTTCTTCACGTGAATCGCAGCTCTTTCCCGTACTAAAAATGCAGTATTATCTTGCTCTTGTCCAGGTAGAGGTTTATAAAAGATCATTGGTAATCCAGACGCCATTGCTTCAGTAGTCGTTATTCCGCCAGGTTTTGTAATCATCACATCTGATATTGCCATCAATTCATGAATATAGTCAACATACCCGGTTAAATGAATTTTCCTATTAGAGTATTTTACTACCCTTTTCATTCGATGAAGTAATTTCTTATTATGCCCGCAAACAATAATAAGCTGGATAGATGATGGTAAAGTGTCTAACTCTCTTATAATATTATCCCCAATGATTCCATATCCTCCGCCCATAATCATAATAATTGGTAAATCTTTCTTAAATCCAAATTGGGACGTTAACTCATTTCGTGAATAACTTTGATAAAACTTTGATTTAATCGGAATTCCTGTAGCAGAGATTTTAAAGTGCTCAACTCCCTGTTCAATTAATGCTTGACGTACTAAGCTTGAACCAACAATATAATGATCTATATAAGGGTGGAGCCAAAGACTATGATTCGTATAATCAGTAATAATTGTTACAGCTGGAATATTTGTTAAGCCATGTTCTTTTAATTTTGATATAACTCCAGATGCTATCGGAAACGTACTCACGACAAAGGTTGGCTGAATTTCTTCCAATAACTTTAGCATTTGTAGCATCCTAAATGAAAAAAATTTGTTTAGCTTTTGAGTAAAAGAATTCCTCCGACGTGTTTTTTCATAAAAATGACCGTATAAGCGCGGAAACTTTATAATTCCTTTTAAATACACATTCCGACTTATCGAATAGAAACATGGGGAAATCCATTCCATAAAATCCACAATGATTGATTCTATATCTTCTGAAGCCTGTGTAGCCTCGTGGATTGCTTTAGCTACCTGGCGATGCCCTTCACCAAACGTACAAGTTAAAATAAGTATTTTATCTTTTTTCTCTACTTTTACTTCTTTTACCGATTCTTTCACTTTTTTATCACACCTAAAGGACAATTTTCTAGCTCATAGAGAGACTTTTCCCTTTCCTGTCTCTTTCTATACCTTATTCGGATTAATTTTCGATTATGAGGGGCAATAATGGAATGGAATATAAAATTATCAAGAAGAGGAAAGGAAAAAGGTTCTAAAAAAGTGTGATAATAAAGCAAAACAATATTATTTTTGTTAAATAAAAATGAGACTGACACAAAAGTATTTCATTAAAGAAAAACCGAACTAACTAGATAATGATAAGTGCATACCACTCGTTCCGAAAAAAGACTTCGCTAAGGCAGTGCATTGTTCGTCTTTATATTTAATCCGCTTTCGTTATGTCCCAGCCTCGGCACCATGATAAACGTTTCTTATCTTTTTTCTTATTTTTATTCTTTTCTATAAACAGTTATTTTCAAATAAATCATTTTAAGAATACATTTTTTCATATTGTTTAAATAAATCTTTTAATGCTGATTCCAGTGCACTGCCCGCTTTTCCCAAATAATGTTCGCGAATTTTATTTACTGGTTCAACAATTCCATCTTGTAAACTATATCCTTTTAATAAATGCTCAACAAATTGTTGCGCATGTAGCGTTGCCAATGTACAACTCGTCGAGACGATGACACCGTATTTTTTATCAATTTCTGCTGTAATCGTTAATGTTTCATAGATGCTTTTAGCAGCCATGCCAGATGGAAGTCTAGCATGGCCAGCAATAAAGATAGTATTCATTCTTTTCAACTCCACTCAGTAACGATACCCTAATTGTTTTGACATTTCATTTGCAAATGTTGTACCACTGTCTTTAATATTCTCAAGTCGCTCTCCCATAAAACGGCTTGACAATCCACTAACAGCGAGCGCAGCGATTACTTTTCCCTCATGATTAAAAATTGGAAAAGATACCCCTGTTGTATCAGCATCTTGTTCTCCGATACTAATGGCAAATTGGTTTTTCCTAATTTTTTTTAATTCTTGTTTTAAAGCTATTTTATCAATTTTTTGATTTGTTAAAGTGACTAGTTCACCTTGATTCAATATTTGTTCCCGTTCTTGCTCAGGTAAAAATGCGAGCAACATTTTTGGTCCAGAACCGACATAAAGCGGAGTACTTCGGCCAATTTTCGTATGTAAACTAAGCGCTCTTTTACTATTTACTTTTTCAATATACGTTGCTTCTTGTTGATAAGCAATAACTAAATGGACAACTTCATTTATTTCCTCTGCAAACTTCTCCATGAATGGAAGTGCAATATCTCTTAATTCCAGTCGTTCTGAAACAAGATTTCCATATTCAAGTAGTTTTAACCCGAGGCCATATCTACTATCATGTGGATTTTCCTTTAGTTTGTATAAAATTCCAGAATGCTCTAACGTTGAAAGGAGCCGATATGCAGTCGGTTTTGGAATATCAGCTTTACGTGCAATTTCTTGTAAGGAAAGCTCTTTGTCTTCAATGAATAGGTCTAATATAGACAACGCTTTTATGACACTCTGATTCATACTTATACCTTCCTTCAAATAAATATACTATTAAATCAATTTCATCATTTAATATTTCGGTAAAAATCCGAACAACGGATTAGTTATTCGTTTCCAACTCTAGATGATCGCTTTTTAGCGGGAGGCTGTTAAAAACAAGGCTTAGTTCCTTGTATAGCACAAATCCTCTAAATTGTAGTAAAAGTCCCTCTACGATTTTGTAGAGGGGACCTTTTACTTGGCTTTTGCAATTTTTGTCTGCTTTTGCTTTTTCTTCTCTAAAATGTGTACATCTCGTTTTCGTAATTCTTCCATATAAATATTTCCGGGAACAATTTGTTCAGGTGGATATACGCCACGTTTATTAATCGTCCCCGCACCGATCATTTGAGCAACAATTGATATGGTCGTTGCGGTTGCTCTTGCCATCGCAGTAATCTGGTGTACTCGATCTTTAAATATGGTCATCTCATATTCATACGTCATTTCCTGATTATCTTTTTTCCCTGTGACCATGACACGTAGTAACACAGCATCGTCTTTATCCCCTAACTCAACGATCGGATCAAGCACTTTTAAAAACACTTCTCTTGGGCTAACCTTTTCTCCATTTACATCAACGACATAATCTTTTTTCGTTAAATTTAAATCGACGAGTAATTGGAATTTTTCCGCATGACCGGGATAGCGAATTGTCTTATATTCAAGCGTATCCAACTGAGGAAAAGATAAAGATAGTGTCGATGTCCCCCCAGAAGTATGAAATGCCTCTAATGGTCCAAATTTATCAAAGTAAATTTCCTCCACCTCAGAAAGAGATGGAATTTCTTGCTTTATCCCGTTACGGATAATAAGGGATGGGTCTGTATAATGATCAAATACCCCTTCCATTGAAAAAACATGATTATAAGCGAGTGGTGGATCAGGCTGTAATGGAATACCTCCGACATACAGTTTTAATGACTGGACCTTATCCAATTTACTTGCACCGTAACCTGATAAAATATTGATCATCCCAGGTGCAACACCTAAATCTGGAATAATCGTTACACCTTTTTCCTTAGCAGCGCTATCCAATTCAAGCACTTTATCGGTAATATGTCCGATATGCCCCCCTAAATCAACAACACTCACTCCTACTTTTATACCCGTTTTAGCGACCGTTTCGTTAAACGAATAAAAAAGTGCATTTATAATAACATCAAATCGCTCCATAAAATTGGCTAATTCCTTTTCATTTGAAGCATTTACGGCAAAAGCTGTTAATTTATCTGAATCAAGCTGATGACAAACTTGCTCAGCTCGACTTAAATCAATATCTGCTAAACCTACTTCCATCACGCGATCACTACTTACTAGATCTCTTGCCGCTTCTTTTCCCATTAATCCAGAACCTAAAACACCTACTTTCATCTAATCAGCTCCTCACTATTTAAAATAAGAAATATCATTTTTTAAAGTTCCTTATTCCACATCAATTTGAGCACGTTGTAATTTTCCACTATAGTCGACATAAACAGCTTTCCATTCGGTAAAGACATCAAGTGCTTGCACTCCTGAATCACGGTGACCATTTCCAGTTCCTTTCGTACCACCGAAAGGTAAATGAATTTCAGCACCCGTTGTTCCCGCGTTTACATAGACAATTCCGGTATCTAAATCACGCTGTGCCTTAAATACGCGGTTCACATCTTTTGTAAAAATCGAACTAGATAGTCCGTATGTGACACTATTATTTACTTCAATCGCTTCTTCAAATGATTTCACTGGAATGAGTGAAACGACAGGACCAAAGATTTCTTCCTGAGCAATTCTCATCTCACTCGTTGCATCTGTAAACAAAGTTGGGGCAAAATAGTTTCCATTTGCAAGATCTCCTTCTGTTAATACATGGCCACCCGCTAACAGTTTTGCGCCTTCTTCTTTTCCAATCCCAATATATTTTTTAATTTTTTCCATTCCCGCATCATTAATAATTGGACCAACTTTGACACCGTCATGAAGACCATTTCCAATCGACAACTTTTCCATCTCTGTTTGCAATCGCTTTTCTAATTCTTCTTTTACATCTTCATGGACAATGACACGACTACATGCCGTACATCTTTGCCCGCTCGTTCCAAACGCACTCCATAAAATTCCTTCCACTGCTAAATCGAGATCAGCATCATCCATCACAATAACAGCGTTTTTTCCACCCATTTCAAGCGAAACCTTTTTCAACTGCCTACCACATTCTGCTGCAATATGACTCCCCGTTTCATTCGATCCTGTAAACGAAATGACACGAATATCAGGATGATGAACCATGGCATCACCTACAGTTCCACCAGAACCAAAAACAACATTAATAATCCCTTTCGGCAAGCCAGCGTCTTCATAAATTTTTGCAAGTTCATAAGCCATAATTGGTGTTTCCGTTGCCGGCTTCCAGACGACTGCATTACCTGCAACAATTGCTGGGAATGACTTCCATGTTGCAATTGCAATTGGAAAATTCCATGGCGTAATAATGCCAACAACACCGATTGGTGCACGTACACTCATTGCAAATTTATCTTTTAATTCCGCATTTGTCGTTTGCCCGAATAATCGTCTACCTTCCCCCGCCATATAATAGGCCATATCGATACCTTCTTGCACTTCACCACGTGCCTCTTCTAACACTTTTCCATTTTCAAGTGTAAGTAGTTGGGCTAAATGTTCTTTTCGCTCTTTCATAATATTACCAACTTCATACAACACTTCTGCCCGTTGTGGTGCTGGAGTAAGCGCCCATTCCTTTTGCGCTTTTTTCGCAATTTTCACCGCTTCATCGACAGTACTTTCTTCAGATAACGGAACTTGCACCACTTCTTCTCCCGTAGCTGGATTCGTTACAGCTGTAAAATTTGTTCCTTCTACCCACTCACCATTAATATAATTAGCTAATTTTTTTACATCTAATAATGTGTTTCCCATTGTATAAGCCTCCTATTTATCTGGTTTTAGCATTTTCTCTTATTTGTTCGATCGTTCTATGTGGTGCAATTTGCTCTTTTTCGGTCAAAATTTCGATGACTACAACTTCATTACCTTTTAATGCCTCATCAAAAGCCACCGCGAAATCATCCACGGAATCCACTGTATATCCTTTTGCTCCAACACTTTCTGCCAGCTTTTGAAAAGAAACCTCTCCTAGATCGGTACCAATTACTTTTTCGGGATAATGCATTTCTTGATGCATCCGAATCGTACCGTACATATTATTATTAAATACGAGTGCAATGACAGGAATATGATAACGAACTGCTGTTTCAAGCTCGTTTGCTGTCATCATAAAGCCTCCATCCCCAGCAAGTGTGACAACTGTTTTCTTTGGAAAAGCAAGTTTTGCCCCAATCGCAGCTGGGAGTCCATACCCCATTGCCCCCGAAGTTGGTCCGACATATGTATGAGGTTCATTAAACTTAAAATAATCATGTAGCCAACCAGCAAAATTTCCTGCATCATTCGTAATTAAAGCATCTTGTGGTAAGTTTTTTTGCATATAATGGATCACACTGGAATTGATCACATTTTCATCTAAAATGTCCAACTGACTTGCTTTTTTATATTTAGCATTTTTCGCTAATGTCCACTCCTCCCAGTGACATGGAAGACGCATTCCCATAAACGAACGTAACGTTTCTGATCCATCAGCAACAATCCCAAGATTGGGACTATATACTTTTCCTAATGTCTCATCATTTATATCGATATGAATCAATGTATGATGATCTTTTAAAAGTGAATAATCCTTCGTCGTTACTTCTGATAATCTCGTGCCAAGTGCAATGATTGTATCTGCCTCTGCAATTGCTTCCTCTATATGCTTACTTGTTCCAAGACCTAAATGGCCGATAAATAAAGGATGATCATGGGGAAAAACATCATGTCTCCGAAAAGCTACTAACACTGGAAGGGTAAACTTTTCGGCAAACGTAATGACGAGTTTTTCTGCACAAGAACTTTTTATGCCACCTCCTACAATTAATAGAGGCCTTTTCGCATTAGATAGAATCTCCTCCATTTTCGTCATTTCTGCTTGTGATGGGGCTGGACGTGGTTTTGTAAATGTACTTCTAAACACCATGTCACTTTCCATTGGTAGCACATCTTCAGGTAATGAAATAACGACAGGACCGGGCCTTCCCGACTGAGCAATACGAAATGCTCTTTCCATTATTTCAGGCATTCGTTCGGGGTCACGGACTTCAACAGCCCATTTGGATATCGGCCCAAAAAACTGATCTAAATCGACTTCTTGAAATCCCTCTCTTCCTCTAAACTTACTATGAACTTGCCCAAGTAACACAATCATCGGTGTTGAATCTTGATAAGCTGTGTGTACCCCAATGGAAAGATTGGCAGCCCCCACTCCTCTCGTTGCCAAGACAATGCCTGGTTTTAACGTTGATTTCGCATATCCTTCAGCCATAAAAGCCGCCCCACCTTCATGGCGAGTAGAGATTACTTGAATAGTAGATTCATCATGTAGGGCATCTAAAACAGGTAAATAACTTTCCCCAGGTACACAAAATACGTGCTGAGTCTCTTCCCTTTTCATACATTCAACAATTGCCCTTGCTGCAGACATTCTTTTCTTCTGAACAGTCATGAATGCGTCCCCTTTATTCATTTTTTAGAAAAAGTTCACTATAAGCATATGATTGAAATCGTTTTCAATATACATTTCATTAATTGAAACGATATTTCATAAATCTATCATTAGTATATCGTAGTTCATTTTTGATTTCAATGGCTTTTTTCACTTATTCTCATAAATTGTCTGTGAAAGAAATGGGATTATCGGAAAATAGCGTGAACATCGTTATCTTCACAACCCACAAATCGAACATACTTGCTTTCCTTGATGTACAATGTTTTTATTGCAACAAGTAATGACAGTCGCAAAGGCTATCGGTGGGGCAAGCGAATGCCAATCCCAAAGATTTTGGTGAGACGAGAGTTTAGAAGTCCTAGGGCGTACTTGTGTCAATGTAAGTCACATATCTTTGCGGTGGGACGAACACAAGCGTAGTCCTAGGACAAAACTGCCTTTAGTTAGGTTAGCTGGTTGTCTTAGCCTCCGATGTATGAAAGCATAATGTTGGCATAAGTCAGAAGAACGCGAACGTTTCTAACTTCTCGCCGACTAGGACTAGCATATTCCATTTGCTAGGTGTGCTAACATACTTATTTTCCATACGATACTCTACCTTCCAATCCTTTTATCATTTGCAAAGGACTTTTAAACATAAAAAAAGAGGATATCTTTCATCCTCCGCAAATACTAATATCTCGATAATCTTGTTTCTTGAGTATGTGTAATGTTTCTAATGATCATAATTAAATAAATACCAGAAACAACTAATAATGGTTCAGCCATCAAATTATATAATGCATCCATTTTATAACTTGCGATCGTTTCATCATTTCTAAAGAAACTTTTAGTAAATAACGAGATTCCAATAATAAACGTTAACCACCAAATAATAATTGGCGATGGTGTTTTATTATTTTTCCATTCTTTATCCCCTTGCGAATAAAAGGTTGCTAACCAAATTTCTTTCATTATAATAAGTGGCTTAATTAATCCAGCTATTGGTATGAAGTACCAACATGCTGCCCATTTTGGCTCATGTTTCAATCCTTGGATTTTCGCAATTTGTAAATTTTTATATGTCCAATGTTTCCAAGTTAAAAACATGATGATAAACATAATATTTAAAATAATCCATAAAAAGTTCATATACGTTCTTAATAAAATAAAGATCATTTCTCCATATGATAAATCAAGAAACAGTTGCTCATTACTATATGCTGAATAAATACTTATCTCTATTAGTGTAGACACCGTAGTGACAACCGATAAACTGATAATTAGTTTCATCAATAAAATAGATATTCTTGCTTCTCTTACAACTGATTGATGAGTAAGTTCCAATTGTTGTTCCATTCTTTTTTCCCCTTCTCGAAAATGTATGATCATTTCATAATAAATTTCTGAACTGGATCAACTTATGTCTTACTCCAAAAAATAAATTCTTTCTAAATCAATATCATAATCAACGAATACTTGTTCATGGACATCTTCGAGTTGTTCAAGAATTTCATTTAATTCGTTCTCCATCGGCTCAAATGTTGTTTCTATTTCCTCGATATGTTTATCGTCTAAAGTATTGGTAATATTTTTATCAAAATACTCGTCTACTATTGTTAAGGCTTCAAATGAAATATCATAACCTGAAACGATCATATCGAAATAATTTTCTCCTTCTTTTGTTTTAAGCTTTGGATAATTTTTAATAAATTCGCTTTTTTCCTTTATAAAACTATTCACTTCTTTTGAGTGTTTATCAATTGCTTCTTCTTCAGAAATCGATTCATTTATAAATTCAATTTCAATCTCATCCAATGTAAGAATCAATTCTTCTAACGGTGCTTGTACATTTTCTATAAATGCACTATTTATTTCTTCATATTCAGGCTTACTTTTTCCTCCTACCCCTTTACTACATGCACTAAGCATACATAATAAGAATATCAAACTAATACGAAAGATATACTTTTTCCTCATTTTCTTTACCTCTCTTTATTAAATGTGTACTGAAGGCCTTGAAACAAAACAATAGTTGCATTATATCAGAGCACTTTAAATGGACAAGAGAAATTCGTAACAGGTCTTTGAACCCTAAAAAGAGGATAATTTTTAGTTTTACAGTCCTAATAACTAACAATAAACAATAAAAAATAGGCCTTTCACATCAAATAGGAAAGGACTACGATAGATTGGATCATTATTTTTGTATTTATTCATAAGCTAGTTATTAATAATACTTACTATTGAACTATATGTCTTTGTAAAATTTTGTTTAATTTTGGTTTTTATTCGTCAATTTCTTCATTTCTTGCTTCAATATTTTACTTTCTATTTTTAGTTCAGTTACATCCGCCATCGTAAACAGTAGGCCTGCTAAAGTTAGGCACATCTAACCCTATGTTCATTTTCCATAACCCATTTTATAGTTAGCGCATGTAAATGTACGATTATTAGATGAATCGTGCTAGCCTTTAGTATGCCGAGCGATTTGTCGGAAATAAGGACGCATACATTGCTCCAACATCCTTATTCGTTGTGAAAAATACTAACCGATGAATGTTTCTACAAAATCATCGTTCATACGAAGATCCATTATTAACTTGGGGTATTCTGCCATGAGGAGCTGGAAAACGATAAACTAGGCACGATTGGTTTCTAACTGGTATTTATTTTTTCTTTTTAATTAATGCGTATCCAGCAATTGCTTGTAAAGTAGGTGGTATGATTGTGAAGAACGATGAAGCAGCAGCACACATTAATAAGCACCCTGCTAAATTATCCCCCCATTTCCTATATCACCAATTCCGTTTCTCTTTTTCCAATGTTTCCATCGTAATCTTGCTTTTTTGAAAAGGTGGAGGACAAATAATGTTATATTTTTCAATTTTTTCATTAATGATGATTAGATCTTCCTCTATGGTACACGAATGAATTAAACTAGTTATTTCTTTTTGCAGTTTTAACCATTCAGGCAAAAAACCTGCATCCTTAGCAATCTTTTGAAAATTTTGATACAGATCCATTTCCAAGTAATTTTTAGGTAACGGCTTGCCTTTACCTTCCACTTCCATGTCATCCCCTGATCTTTTTAAAATATCCCCAATTAAATCATTATATTTCTTTTCCACACCTTCACCTCATTAAGTTCAAACTCACTGTTAATTTTTGGATGCAAGTCACTTATTACGTTATAATAAAAGTACCAATTTTTACAATATATTACATTTTTTTTAATAACTTAGACTAATATCAAATTCAAAAAGCATCATCTGTCAAAAGGAGTGAACTAGTTGTCCATCTTATTTAGAGTAGAATTTTATGTGAAAGATATTGAGAAAGCATCTTATTTACCACGCTTCATCCATTTGATACAATTGCCGGTAATATTCATTCGTTTCCATCAAGTCTTCATGACTGCCCTGCAATTTAATATTTCCTTGCTCCAAAAAGATCACTTCATCCATTAATTCCGCACCTGCTAAATGATGTGTAACCCAAATGACGGTCTTTTCTTTCGCCGCTTCAAGCATCGTTACGAGTAAATCTCTTTCTGTCTTTGGATCAAGCCCTGTCGTCGGTTCATCCATTAAAATGATAGGTGTATGTTGGATAAGTACACGTGCAAAAGCGATCCTTTGTCTTTCTCCACCCGAAAAACGCTTTCCCATTTCATCCATTTGTGTATGAATACCTTTAGGTAATTGTTCAATCATTTCTAGAATTTGCGCTTGTTTTAGTGCCTCCCTTATCTCTTCATCCGTCGCATTAGGCTTACCAATTCGAACATTATTTGCAATCGTTGTATGAAACAAATGAGGTTTTTGATTTAAAACAGAAACTGCTTCAGCTAAAAAATCACGCCCCATTTTCACATCATCTAATCGGATTTCCCCTTGATCTGGGTCAATGACACCTGCAATTAGTTTTAACAGTGTCGATTTACCAGTACCACTTTTCCCTAAGATAGCGATTTTTTTTCCTGGTTCGATTGTTAAAGTCAAATGATCGACCGTGTTTCTAGTTGCGTGGTCGTAACGGTAACTTACATTTTCAATATAGAGAGTTGGCGAGTTCCAATTGATTTTCTTTGCTGGGTTCGTATTATTTGCTACAACCCGATCCCCATCGGTTTCTTCCATGCGTTCCAGCGAATCGAGATAAGCAGGAATTTCCTCTACTGCATCACTAATTGGTAAAAGTGCATCCGTAACGGAAAACATCATCAGAACAAATGCCGCGATTAATGTGGCTGAAATCGTTCCATCACCAGTCATGGAATTTGCCCAAAACATCATAGCAACAATAACAATCCCGACAACAAAACGTAAAAATGCATCGCGAATATGATGCCAACGATTTACATCCGCTTCTTTTTTTAATAATGCGCCATTTTCAATCGTTACTTTCCTTATGACTTCATTTACTCTACCACTTACGAGCCAATCAAGTTGACCGAACATCGCATCCGTAATATGTTGGTATAACGTACCTCTTTGCTTTTTCATAAACAAATGGTTTTTCTTCATAACAATATACGAAATAAATGGCATAAGAAATACAATGATGCCGAGCAAACATAAAATCATCACCATAAACATCCAATCAAAAAATCCGATTACGATGGCAACTATACTATAAACAACAATTCCGATAATGCTTGGGAGTAGTGTGCGAATATAAAAATCTTGAAGTTTTTCAATATCATTGGATAAGACACTCAATAGATCGCCTGTTCTAAAACGACTTTGCAAAAATATCGCTTGCGGTTCAATAATATCGTACAATCTTTGTCTATATTTGACCAAAATTCGTAAGACAATGTCATGGCTTACTAATTTTTCTAGGTAAGGAAAAACCGCTTGCCCGATACTGAAAGCACGTACGGAAACAATCGGTACATAGACGACCATAATATTTTCTGGTCTAAGAGAGGATTTCGAAATTAAATAACCAGAAACGAATAAAAGCATCGCCCCTGATGTCACACCTAAAATAGCGAATAAAATTGCAAATACGATGCGAGCTTTATATTGCTTTACATACGGTGTAATCCAGCTATTCATTTTCCTTCCTCCCTTCTCCACTGGATAAATTGTTCATATTTTCCTCGCTTAGCGACCAACTCTTCATGTGTTCCTTGTTCCATTAAGTGTCCCTGTTCTAACATAAAAATATGATCCATCTGCATCATCCAATGAAGGCGGTGGGTTGCTAAGACAACGAGCCTTCCCTTAAATAAGTGGAGAATTAATTGTTTTATTTCATATTCTGTTTCGATATCTAAATGGGACGATGGTTCATCAAGCAAGATGATTGGCTTTTCACTTAATAATGCACGAGCAAGAGCAACCCGCTGTTCTTGCCCACCACTTAATGCCCGACCGCCTTCCCCTATTTTTTCCTCCATGCCATTCGGTAAGGTCGCGACAAAATCTTCTAATCCAATTTTCTGAATGATTTGCTGTACCTGTTCATCTGATGCTTTTGGTCTATAAAAGCGAATATTATCTGCAAGCGATAACGGGAAAATATATGGCTGTTGTGGAATGTACGCAATTTGGGATAGCCAAGATTCGTCGTTTAGCGATTCGACTTTTTTTCCATTCAGAAACATATCCCCTTCGCTAGGCTGAAGCCTTCCCGCAAGGATATGTAGCAGTGTTGATTTTCCAGCACCGCTTGCGCCGACAATACCAATCATTCCTGTTTTCATTTGAAAAGAAAGATTGTTTAAAAGTAATTTTTCCTTCATTTTAATTGTAATATCGTAAAAAGCAAGTGTGCTCGCAGCATCCCATTGTAAGGATGAATTGGCGGTAGTGACTTTCGATCCGCCTCCCTCTATTAACGTATTAATCTCCGTCATCGCAATTTGACCATCCAATGTTGCATGATAATCTTTTCCGACTTGTTTAATTGGCGAAAAATATTCTGGAGCTAAAATTAAAATCGTTAAGGCAGGAAGGAGCGTAATTTCCCCATCAATTAACCGTAGACCTAACCCAACTGCTACAAAAGCAATGGACAAACTTGTAAAAAAGTCTAAAGCAAAAGAAGATAAAAAAGCTACTCGCAACGTTTTCATTGTTGCTTTTCGGTAATCTGAACTAACACGACCAATCTTCTTTGCATGCTGCCGACTTTTACCTAAATAGGTTAATGTTTCGAGTCCTTTTAGCGAATCAATAAAATGATTGGAAAGTCTTGTATATGTTGCATATTGTTTATCTGCCATTTTTTCTGCAGCCATTCCTAATAAAATCATAAAAACAACGACGATCGGTACGGTAACAACTAAAATAATGGAAGATATGGGATCATAAAAATAAACGTAGATAACGATTGCTATAGGGATGATCGCCGTTTTAATCATGCGGATCCCAATTATCTCTACATACTTTTTTACATGGTCAACCCCTTCCATCAAAAGTGTCACTAAATGACCTGTTCCTAGTTGTTGAACAAAAGAAAGGTTCTGATGAAAATAACGATGTAGCAATTTTCCGCGTAACATTCGTGCTGTATTGATCGCGTACCTTTCTGCGATCGCGACTTCTATATGTGTAAGCACATAGCGAATAATAAAAGCAGCAAAAAAGAAGCCAATATCAGTTACCACGTCCCCGATCGGCATTCTTTGAAATAAAAAGGTGATTGCCCGAGCTAAAAAGAACGCTTGGGCAATAATAGCAACAGCTTCACCAATAATTAATATCGTAAGCAAACTATGTGTGAGAAAGGATCCTGGGTAATTAGGCAATCCTTTTTGTCGTTTTTCATTCATTAATATTCCAACTCATCATCTTTTTTAAGTCGTTTTCGGAAGATAAAATAACTCCAAGCAGTATACCCTAATACAAATGGTAAAAGGGTTAATGAAAAGTAAGTCATTACTTTTAATGTGTAAGCGCCTGATGCAGCGTTGTACACTGTTAAACTATACGCATCAGAAATCGAACTGATCATGACGCGTGGAAACATACCGATAAATATACTGCCAGTTAATAATATAATAGTAATAGTTGTTAAAATAAAAGCATTAAGGTCCAATTTTTGATTATTATAAAGGTTAGCAAAGAGTAATGACACCCAAGCCAGAATTGGAATTACCATAAATGTTTGACCATGATACGTAAATACATCTGAAATAAAGTAGCCAACAACGATAAATGCTAAAAATAAAATAATCGTTACAGGCGCGACTTTTCTTCCGATATTTCGAGCGCGTTCTTGTAATTCTCCTGTTGTACGTATCGTAATGAATTGTAGACCGTGTGTAATAGTTAACATAAGGAACATGATCCCACCAAGTAAGGCGAATGGATGTAAAAACTGTAAGAAGCTACCTACCATTTCTTTATCTTGGTTAATTGGCATTCCTGTCATGAAATTAGCTAAAACGACTCCCCATAAGATAGGCGGTAAAAAACTCCCAAACCATAATGCCCAGTCCCACGTATTTCGCCAACGCTGGCTATCTACCTTCCCACGAAATTCAAAGGAAACTCCCCGTAAAATAAGCGCGAGCAGCATAAAGACGAGCGGGATATAAAATCCACTAAACATCGTTGCATACCAATGAGGATAAGCTGCAAACATCGCACCACCTGCCGTAATCAGCCACACTTCATTCGCATCCCAGAAAGGGCCTATCGTGTTAATATATAAACGCTTCTCACGATCATTTTTTCCTAAAAAGCGTGAAACAATTCCTACCCCAAAGTCAAAACCTTCTAAGACGAAAAATCCAACAAATAAAATGGTAATCAATATAAACCAAAATTCATTAAGAGACAACTTCCGCACCTCCTTCTTTATCGAAAGGATCTTGCGCTACATCATGTTCTTTTTCATCATGATCTTTCTTCTTTATATGGCGAACGAATAAATAGATCGTCACAATTGCAAGCACTGTATAAAGCAATGTAAAAGAAATAAGTGAAAATAACATTTCATTTGCTGTTACTGAAGGTGATACAGCATCTTCTGTTTTCATCAGACCAAAGACAACCCATGGCTGTCTACCCATCTCCGTTAAAATCCACCCAGCCGTATTTGCGATAAACGGTAAAGCTATTCCATACGTCATTACTTTTAAATACCATTTGTTATTCGCTATCGTATCTTTTCTTGAGGCGTACATACCGTAAAAGCCGAGTAATAACATGACCCCACCAGCTCCGGTCATAATCCGGAAAACCCAGAACAATGTTTGAACAGGTGGTATATAGTCACCTGGCCCGTATTTTTCTACATACATTTCTTGTAGTTGATTCATTCCTTCCAATGAACCGCTAAACTGATTAAAAGATAGAAAGCTTAGTAAAAATGGGATCTGAATTTCAAAATCATTTTGTGTTTCTTCTGTATTAATTTTTGCAAGTACCGTAAATGGTGCTGGATCTGAACTTGTTTCCCAAAGTGCTTCAGCTGCCGCCATTTTCATTGGCTGTGATTTCACAAGATACTGCGCTTGCCAGTGTCCTGTAAAGAGAATAGCAAATGCGGATACGGCGCCAATTGTAATTGCAATTCGAAAAGACTTTTTAAACATTTCAAGATCATGTTTACGTGCAATTTTCCATGCACTGATTCCTGCGACAACAAACGCTCCTGTTGCCAAAGAAGTTAATAACACATGCGGAAATTGTGCCCATAAATGTGGGTTCGTTAAAATCGCTAAAAAGTCATTCATTTGTGCTCTACCATCAGCAAATTCAAACCCTACTGGATTTTGCATAAAGGAGTTCGCTGATAAAATCCAAAATGCGGATAAAATGGTACCAATTGATACAAGCCAAATAGACGCTAAGTGTACCTTTTTGGAAAGTCGGTTCCAACCGAATACCCAAATTCCAATAAACGTTGATTCCATAAAAAAAGCGAGTAACCCTTCAATCGCAAGAGATGGACCAAATACATCACCGACAAATCGTGAATATGTTGACCAGTTCATCCCAAACTGGAATTCTTGTAATATACCAGTAACTACACCGACAGCAAAATTAATGAGAAATAAAACAGCCCAAAATTTTGTCATCTTTTTATAAATGTCATTACCTTTGATTACATATAAAGTTTGCATAATGGCAATCGTAAAAGCTAAACCAATTGAAACCGGAACGAAAAAATAATGAAAGATTGTCGTTGACGCAAATTGTAGGCGGGCAATGACTAACGGATCCATTTATTAACATCTCCTCTGCCTTAAAAGTACGTGTTCAAAAAGACCGATAAAATGGGGATCTAAGAAGTTCCACTGGCTAATAACGCCACGTCCTGGGACTGCGCGCCTTTAGCCAGTGATCAGTAAGAAAGGATTTACCCTTTCTTATCTGCCAACGGAGAAATTCGATGTGTCATGTTTGTTGGACTTTTTGAACAACCTCTTATAAGTAATCTATTTAAAATAATTGATTATCCACGTAACTGTACTTTTAGTATACGTTATATTTGCTATGCACTCGTTAGCAACTATTACAAACTCCGTACGGTTTCATGGCGGTTTATTGACATTTTGTGGAGAATGCGTTTTCATGTTAATATATGTTATTTATTTTCTATTCCCTTTCATTAATAAGAAAAAACTCCTAATAGAATTAGAAGTTTTTCATGATCTTGCTGCTTACCCTTTATCGTGATTCGTCATTTTTCTCTTTACGGTCACTAATAAACTTTTTCCCAGTTAAGACGATTAAAAATAATAACCAAGAGGTAACAACATAATAAATTAATTTACCTGCTCCTTCAATATCTTTCAGAAAAAAAGTCATCCCAAGCCAGATAATTAATACACCCAAAATTTGATAGCCATAAAACTTTAAATCCACTTTCATTTTAATCATCCCCTAAACGATCATTCCTAAAGCCAATTTTAACGCACTATAGGAAAAAATCCAATGAGAAGGGACAGGAATAAATAATGATTAGCCTCTTCTATAAAATATAAGGTAGGATTAAACTAGTTACGGAAATTCTGCCCATTTAGCTGTTTTTTCATTATCCCATGGTAAATGAGAGCGGAATTGTAACTTGTTTTACATTTTTCCATCATTGAATGGTAGGATTGGAAATTAAGTCCTTATTGGTGAGTAAAAACCCGATCCAAGTCTTCAACCTATTTCTGGTTTCTTATAGTTTGCGCTTGGCTTAAGGTTTTACGCACTTTCCCGAAAATTTCCGCACTAGACTCAAGGGTTTCCGCACTTTCCCGAAAATTTCCGCACTGGGCTCAAGGATTTCCGCACTTTCCCGAAAATTCCCGCACTGGGCTCAAGGATTTCCGCAACTTCTCGAAAATTTCCGCACTAGACTTAAGATTTTACGCACTTTCCCGAAAATTCCCGCACTTTCCCGAAAGTGTTAGCGTCCATTCACTAGTTCCTTCCTTGCGATATGCCGCACCACTTTTCAAATCCATGAATACCAAGACCCTAGTCATAACCGGACGAAACTTGTAGTTTGTCGGCTGTAAAGCGATATTAAGTAAGCTGTTTTACCAGAATGATGGTACAAACATCAAATCGCTTTACTATAGGTTCTTTTTTTCAATTTCTTTTACCAAGTTTGCCATTTCAATTGCCGACACTGCTGCATCTGTACCTTTATTCCCGCTCGTTGTACCTGAACGTTCGATCGCTTGCTCAATCGTGTCTGTCGTGATAACTCCAAAAATAATTGGTTTTCCAGTTTGCAAACTTGCTTGTGCAATACCTTTTGCCGCTTCATTACAGACATAATCAAAATGAGGTGTCGCACCACGTATAACTGCACCAAGCGCAATTACTGCATCATAGGACTGTTCTGCCATTTGTTTTGCAATTAACGGTATTTCAAAAGCGCCTGGTACCCAGGCGACATCAATATTTTCCTCAACTACATCATGGCTCTTCAATGCACCTAGTGCACCTTCTAGTAAGTTTTTAGTGATAAGATCATTAAATCTACCAATTACAATTCCAATCTTCAAATTTGTTCCAACGACATTTCCTGAAAAAGTTTTCCCCACTTTTATCTCTCCCTCTATTAAGTTAATAAATGTCCTAGTTTCTGCTTTTTAGTTGCCAAGTATCTATAGTTTTCATCATGTGCAGCTATTTCAATTGGCACACGTTTTACTACCTTCACCTCGTTTGATTCTAATGCTGCAATTTTCCTCGGATTATTTGTTACTAATTCAACCTCACGAACTTGTAAATCTTTTAAAATAGCAGCACTAATCCCGTACTCTCGTAAGTCATCCGAAAAACCTAAGGCGTGATTCGCTTCAACCGTGTCAAGTCCTGTATCTTGAAGTTCATAAGCACGTAATTTATTAAAAAGTCCGATGCCTCTTCCTTCTTGACGCATATATACTAGCACGCCACTACCGTGATCATTTATCATTTCAAGTGCCGATTCCAATTGGGGACCACAGTCACAACGGAGTGAGTGAAAAATATCTCCAGTTAAACATTCTGAATGGATACGGGTTAAAACAGCTTCATTATGATCCACCTCCCCTTTCACAAGGGCAAGATGTTCCTTATCATCAAGATTGTTGGAGTAACCAATCATCCGAAATTCACCAAACTTAGTTGCTAACGTCGTTTCAGCCTCACGTACCACTCTTGTTCCGTGTTTTTTACGATAGGCAACTAAATCTTCAATCGTAATCATTTTCATCTTGAATGTTTGAGCGATTTTTTGTAAATCGAGAATACGAGCCATCGAACCATCTTCTTTCACAATTTCGCAAATCACACCAGATGGAAATGCCCCACTTAATAAGGCCAAATCAGTCGATGCTTCTGTATGACCTGGACGCTCTAAAACGCCCCCCGCTTTCGCGATAAGTGGAAACACATGACCTGGCTGTTTAAACTCTGATTTTGTTACGCTCTTCTTTGTTAAAGCTTTGATCGTTAACGCCCGTTCAAATGCACTTATGCCTGTCGTAGTATCTTTATGATCGATACTAACTGTAAAAGCGGTACTGTAAGGGTCGGTATTTCGTGCTGTCATTAAAGGTAATTCTAGCTTTTCCGCAAGTTGTGGTGTAATGGACGTACAAACTAGACCTTTTCCATGTGTAATCATAAAATTAATCGTTTCAGGTGTTATTTTTTCAGAAAGTGCTACAAAATCACCTTCGTTTTCACGATCTTCATCATCCACCACAATGATTATCTTCCCTTGTTGTAAATCAGCAATTGCTTCTTCTATCGTATGAAACATTTTTTTCCCTCCCTTTTAGTTTTGTACCTGTAAATAATGGTGTACATGTTTTGCTAACATATCACATTCAATATTGACAATATCTCCAACAGCTTTTTCCCCAAGTATCGTAACATTAACGGTGTGGGGGATTAATGAAATCGTAAAAACACCGTCGCTTGGCTTAATACCAAAGATCGTTAAACTAACTCCTTCGACAGCAACTGATCCTTTCATTATAAAGTAACGGATTAATTTTTTGGACACGTTGATATCATAATAAACGGCATTTTCCACAGGCTCTCTACGAATAATTTTTCCGACACCGTCTACATGCCCTGTTACAAAATGACCGCCAAACCGATCTTGCGCCTGTAAAGAACGTTCTAAGTTAACAGGAGCTCCTATCTTTAGATAAGCAAGTGATGTTGTTTTTATCGTCTCAGGCATGACATCAACTTGAAAAATGGTATGATTAAAGGCAATTACTGTTAAACAAATTCCATTTACAGCAATACTGTCACCAAGTTGAATATCAGCTAATATTTTCTCAGCTTTGATCGATAATTGAATTGCCTGTTTAGACAATTCATGTATATGAGTAATTTCCCCGACTTCCTCTACTATCCCAGTAAACATTACATCATCCCTTTCTTACAGCTACAATTTTCAAATTGTCATCCATTTTTTCTACTTGCTTTATTTGAAATTCCAGCGCTTCTGTTAATTTTTGAAAACCTTCCCCTGCAAACGATGTTTTTGCATTTTTTCCACCAATGATAATCGGGGCTATATACATAATGAATTGATTCATTAAGTTCTTTTGCAAAAAAGCATCATTTACCGTTGCTCCACCTTCCACAAAAACAGAGGTAATGCCTTCCAATGCAACAATTCTTAACACATTTTTTATATCAATTTTTTCACTTTCAACAGTAAAAATACGAACGAACTGGTTATTCTTAAATGGTTCTTTTCTCTCTGCTGAAACTCTCTCCCCAACGAATATCCATGTTTCAGCTTGCTTATCTGTTACAACATTTGCATGTAAAGGTGTTCGTAAATGTGTATCTAATATGATACGAACAGGGTTTTTTCCATTTTGTATTCGTGTCGTTAAGCGTGGATTATCATTTAAGACAGTATTGATTCCGACTAAAATAGCATCATGACAATGTCGATAGTGATGCACATCTGTACGAGCTGTTTTATTCGTAATCCATTTACTATCTCCTTTGGCTGTTGCTATTTTTCCATCAAGACTAACAGCCGACTTTACCGTAACATAAGGTAGTTTGTTTTTAATATAATGGAAAAAAACATCATACAGTTGCAAAGCTTCTTTGTGCAATAGTCCTACTTCAACATCAATTCCAGCTTTCGTTAATTTCATTATCCCGCTTCCAGCAACTTTTTCATGGTAATCTGTACAGGCAATCACAACTCTTTTTATCCCTTTTTTGATGATGAGATCTGCGCAAGGAGCGGTTTTACCATCATGACTACACGGTTCCAATGTAACAAATATCGTTGCATCATGTGCTTTCTCACCCGCCATTTGTAATGCAATAACTTCCGCATGCTCCTCCCCACTTTTTAAATGGGCACCAAAGCCTATTATGGCACCATCCTTTACAACAACTGCACCAACTGGTGGATTCGGGGTTGTTTGACCTTTCACACTTTTTGCGAGTTGCAATGCTAGTTTCATATACTCTTTATCTAACAACCTAATCCCTCCTTTTAAACGTAAAAAAACCCCTGATTTCCTCAGAGGTTTAAACTTAATAGAATGTATTAAATAAGCAAATAGACGTGCTAAAAATACACGTAAACAGACACAACTATCCTCTCTTTTTTCCATTACAAAATATGCAAGCTCAAAGAAAAGAGGCATGTTGCACCATTACCTATTCACTCGTTTAACAATTCTTCTCCCATCCAGACTTTAACTGTCGGCTCTGGAGTTACACCAGATCAGCCATGCCACCCTAAATGTAGCACAGGTCACGGGCTTATAAGGATTGTAGTCCTTATCACCGTCGATTGGGAATTTCACCCGACCCCGAAGAATTAATTTTGTATGCAGTTGTATGTTTACTTTAGCTAAAGTGCGCTTAAATGGCAAGTTTAAAGGCTTTTTGCTTTTTCAAATACGTTATTTTAAGCTACTTTATGCTAGTTTAGGCTGAATTTGGGCAACAATTGGGCAACAATTGCCAACTTGTTGACGAGATATTATATTAATTAGCTTTTCAGCCCTCAATTACATTATAACATCAATCCTTATTATGTAACTAATTCGTGTATAGTATTTTTATAAAAACATGTTCTTGTTTATTAAATAATCAGATAGAGAATACGATAAGATACAAGGTAATTGTTGTATCCCTGACAATTCCCCCCTTTTATCCGAATTAGCACAAAATTCATAACCTTCTATCAGACATGGTATAAATTGACCATTATAAATACCATATAAATCCCACAAAGCCATTATCCACCAAATATGGTATTGCATTTTTACGGATAATATAAAATAATCAAACTATTAAAAAGAAAGAGGTGGTAAATTTTGAAGAAAATAAGTTTAGTGGTTTTAGTAACATTATTAAGTGTTTTTTTAGTTAATTCAGAAACTACCTTTGCTAGCGAGAATTACGATAATAGTGAGGATTACGGTAACTACATTGAATTAGACGATCAGTCATACCGTGTTGTGTTTGAAGAAGAAGTGATTTTAGATTATATGAAAAAAGAAAATACAGACCGAACAACAGCGAAAGAAGCATTAGGGATTACAGATTCCGTCAATGCATTGGCATCATGTACTACTCAATGGAGACACTATACTAGTTCAAAAAAGAAAATTGAAATGGGAGTTTATTTAACCCTTTCACCTTATGTACGCGTACAAAATTGCAGTGGCAATGAGTCTTTCCTGAGTATTTCCAGCGCTCGACCGGGGTATGCGTTTAGCGGTACATTAAGTAAATGGGCCCATCTTACAACAGCTGGGGCTGTTAGGTCGTCAAATAAACGTATAGAATTGCACGCATCAGGATATATGAAAGACCTTACAACACGATACTGGAATTATAGTAATTGTATAAGAGCTAAAACTTCCAAAGGAAGTGCAGGGTGTTTTTAAAGTAGATAAAGAGGTTGTCTCTAAAAAGGAAAAATTCCAGAGACAACCTTTTTATTTTTAAGTTCATCAAGTTTTATCAATCTTCTTTTTCATTAATAGCATCATCATGCATCTCGTTTAAAATCTCAATAATAATGTTATTTTGATCACGTAAATTTATTAAATGATGGATTATTGTTCCTAATCCAACAAAAACTATAAGCGTTAGTATTATTAACATTCCATACCTCCATCTAATGTCCGATTGTTTAATGGTTGCCAACTAAAACATTCCCAAGAGACTAAAGGGGTACTCTCTAGGGACATTATACAACAAACAAATACATTTAGCATCCAAGAATTGCAGAATAATCATATTTTTGATAATGCCAAATTCCGGACGAATCGCAAACGGTTTACGAACATTCGGTTTTAATAAGATTTCTGAAACTTGGATGTTTTGGAATCCTCTTTATTTTACTAAAAACAAAAACGATAAAGATACAAAAGAAGGCAATTAAGCCCTCTGACTAAATAATTTCCATTCGTATATAGCGTATGAGTATTTTTTATATTATTGTGTGCATAAAAACACCGCTATCCTTACCATTGGAGATTAGCGGATTGTTTTGTTATTCGTTAAGGGCGACTTATCCTTCTTTTACTAGAAGTAGTTAAAATATAGGAGTAAGTTAAATAATGTTCAAAACGGTACTTTTTCCATGGTATAAGCCCACATATATTAATAGATCTTCATATTTCTAAATATAACTATTTTACTACTATTCTTACATTTTTTACGATATTATCATGGGCATAAGGAGGAGATACATTGAGGACTATTGGAATAAGAGTTACTCCGAAAACGATATTTTATACAATAATTGTAGACGATGAAAAAATTACACACGAAACACTAATTATCCCCATTGCATTAAACAACGACACTCCTAGGCAATTATCCTTTATTAGGACTACATTACACTCTATTATTTGTGAATATGACGTTCAATATGCAGGGATTAGGACTATCGAAGGGAATGCAAGAACTTGGAATCGTTTTAGGATAAACATAGAAGGAGTAATACAGGAATTATTTTCGGACAGCACAATACTTTATTATTTTGCTGGTACTAAATCTTCAATCCAATCAAGGCTAGGAATATCCGCCACAGAAATTAACGAATGTATTGACGGTACTTCAAATATTTATTTAGTTAATAACTGGGAAAACATAGATCAAAACCACAGAGAAAGTTTTCTAGTCGCAAAATCAGCGTTACTTTCATCAAGGAGAGATTAAAGTTGTTAAAAATAAATCAGGTAGAGATACAATTATCTTTATCACAATGGAAAGAAATTGGAAATAATGAAGGTAAAAATTCAAAGGTTTGGCTTGCAAAAGACGATCAATTAGACCAAGCGTTAATCTTAAAAAAAATAACTAAAAAGTCTCTAGACAAACAAGACGTATCAGATTACTTTGCTGAAGCAAAAATTCTAAATAAAAGTAAGCATCCTAATATAATGCCTATACATTATTCTGGTGAAGACGATGAATTTATTTATATCACTATGCCTTATTATTATAATGGTTCTTTGAATTCGATAATTGAAAAGCGAATGCTGTCCGTAAGAGAAATTATTAAATATTCTTTAGATTTTCTTTCAGGATTATTGTTTATACATATAAACGGACTGGTACACGTGGACATTAAACCTTCTAATATAATACTTAATGATTCCGATAGGGCAATATTAACTGATTTTGGACTATCTGGATACCTTAATGAGCATGGGCTGTTCTCTCAACCAATACAATACCGGACTCATCGATCACCTGAATCATATAATGTAAATGAAAAGTCTATTCACGATGACATTTATCAAGCTGGGCTTACACTATACAGAATGTGTAATGGAAACGATTCCTTCGACAAACAACTTGAGAACTTGATAAAAAAACATAATGGAAAAAACGATAAAATAGTGGAGGATATTCAAAAAGGGAAATTTCCTGACAGACATTCTTACCCTCCACACATCCCTAAAAGTCTTTCTAGAGTTATAAATAATATGCTAAACGTCGATACTGATAAAAGATATAATAGTGTGCTAACAATAATAAATCATCTTAGTAAAATTGATAAAATGCTTGATTGGGTATATAATAAAAATGAAAATAATTATGAATGGACGCTCAATACTGAAAGTTCTATTTTAACCGTAAGTTTATTAAGAAATCAAAATGATTTTATCACTTCTGCGGAAAAATTAACAAAAGGAAGCGGAAACATTCGAAAACAACATAAATTTACGGGCACTCATGATTCAGAAAAAGATGCTTTTAAATTCCTGAGAGACAAATTTTAAAAAATAAAGGGCGGTGTAAATGATGTACTTTGAAGAAGATAAAATAAAAAGAATACATTTATCTAATCCTTCCATCAACACACCATTGTCCAAACGATTAATTAAAAATAATTCTATTGACTTAAGAAACAACTCTTATACTATAGATCATGGTAATGGATATGATGAAATAAAACCTATTGATCCAAATAAGTTAATAAAAGCACATATTAAGAGATAGCCCCTCAACGATCGAGGGGCCCTGTTATTTATTTAATATCCTTTCGACTTAAGCACAGCTTGCAATTTCTCACGTGTATGCGGACCATATACCCCGTCCACTTCATACGGTAAGTAAACCATTTGGAAGCGTCTAATTGCATCTACTGTTTTAGGGCCTAGTATTCCATCAACAGAACCACATTTAAAATAAATCGCATTAAGGGCACGTTGTAGTTGTTTAACGCCATTACCGCGTGAACCATTTCTTAAAATTCCGCTTGGTAATGGGTACTTATAAGATGACTGTGGTTTCTTTGGTTGGCTAGGCTTACGAGTAAATGTATTTTTAGCCTTACCTAAGTTAATTGTCTGACCAACTTTTAACTTTTTAGGATCTCCTTTTGGATTGGCAGTAATTAAATCTTCTACGCTAATGCCATCTAAGTTGTGAGCAATGCCCCAGAACGTGTCACCTTCTTGAATTTTATAAGTACTTGGAGTTTTTGCAGTTGGTTTACTTAAATTCAAAAACTTAAATGCCTCTTTATAATTGTAAACACAGCAAGCCTTCCAACTATAACCAGGCATTTCATGGTGTGATTTATCCTGGTTACCAATTTGATCAGCAACTAATGCTGCATGTAATTCCGCAATGGATCCTTTAGTTGCATCGTCTAATTTATCACTTCGATAATCTCCAGCAACACAGACACCTAAAGAATATTGGTTGCTGTTCCCGACATGATAAGTACGTTGATTAATATCATTTGCATAAACAATTCTTGCACGATTACCTTTATTAGTTTTGACAACGTTTTGAGGTTCAATGATAAATGCATAACCTACACCCGGCCAACCTAAGGAAATATGAAAACGCGCGAATGCTGCTGCAACAGATCCACCTAACGTTTTCTTAGTTAACGAGTGGTGCCAAACACGGTCAGTAATTTTTCGTGTACGTCTTGAATACGACCCATTTTTAAGAATGGATGATCTATGATCTACTAACTGTGGTAACTTTTGAAATGCGTAACTCATGTTAATATCCCCTTTCACAAATTAAAATAGAGCAACGACTTAATCGCTACTCTTTGATTTACTGTTTAACGTTTCTACTGCTTTCCGTAAAACATCTGGTACTGGTAAATTCGTTTTACCGACTGTTTCTAAGATGGACAACAATTCATTCGCTAAATAAAAAAAGATGACTGCGTCACGTATGAATGTGCCATCTCCCATAATTGTATCTATCGAATATGCTACAGCGACTAACGCTAAGATCATTACTTTTTTAGCAATACCCCTAAAGCCGATTTTACTATTTAATTGCCCATAACTTGCAGCAACTAAAACCCCTAAAATATAATCAAATGCAATAAATAATACTAAGACTTGCAACAAAGGCGACCAACCTCCCAATAAAAATGTGACGATCGCCCCAAGGACAGCGACAATTGATTTAAATAAAGTTTCCATAATTACCTCCATTAAATTTTTGACATAAAAAATACGCCCCTAATTGGACGTGTTAATATTTTCTAAAAAAGTTTCTGATAGCTTCAAATCGTATATTGTGACTACAATCTTCGCAT
>NZ_QJJQ01000019.1 GCF_003201975.1 Pseudogracilibacillus auburnensis
ATCCCTAACGTAAAAAGGAAAATAATCAAGAACCGCAGGAACTGCGGAGATAGCTTGGTGTATAAGAGAAACCACTGTGGGTAGTGTATGCCACCGCTCTCAAGTATGCTCTGTTCCCAAGAATCTCGTGACTTTAGTCATGAGAGGTTCAAAAATTGAACCGTTAAAACGCATTCTTTAATAGAGGATTTCTTTTTAGAATAAGTGACACGGTGTCATATAAAGGTTGACATATGACACCGTGTCACTTATACTTAGAGTTGTACTAGATGTTCGGTTATGACATTGTGTCATGTCGGAAAATTGGAGGCGAAGTTTGATTGCCTAAGCAAACATTTTTTAATTTATCAGAAGAAAAGAAGCTAACATTAATTCAGGCAGGGAAAAATGAATTTTCCCGTGTATCCTTAGCTGAAGCATCTATTGCAAACATAGTAAAAGAAGCAAAAATACCAAGAGGGAGCTTTTATCAATATTTTTATGATAAAGAAGATCTTTATTTTTATTTATTAACTGAAATGGCAAAAGAAAGACGAGCCGAATTTATTTTATCGTTAAAAAAACATAATGGAGATATTTTTAACTCACTCACTGAATTGTTTCATTTGATGATCGTTGAAATGGAAAATGATAGTGTACGGAAGTTTTACCGTAATGTTTTTTTAAATATGAATTATAAGACGGAAAAAGCATTTCTTGACAATATGAATCTTAACTCTTTCAATAAACAATATGTTGAAATTAAATATTTATTGAATACTGAACATTTGAATGTCAGCAATGAAGAGGAATTATTTCAACTTGTGCAGATTGTTCTAATGACGATGATGCAAAATCTTGTTCAAAAGTTTGCCAATGACATGTCAAATGAGTCTGTCATTCGAAATTACAGTGTTCAGATGTGTTTATTAAAAAGAGGCCTATTAAAAGTGAATGATTAAATAAAAATTTTGTGTGTTGTAATAAAAAATAAAAAGAAGGTGTGTTTTAAATGGATATAACGGTTTATGGATCTTCATGTGCATCAACACGGAAATCGAAAAGGTGGTTTAAAGAACATGCCATTCCATTTGAATATCGCGATATTACGAGAAAACCGTTAATTGAAAATGAAATGCAGGCAATCTTGCGCATGACTGAAGAAGGAACGAAAGATATTATTTCAACAAGGTCCAATATTTATAAAGAATTAAATTTAGATATAGATAATCTGCCATTAAAACAGTTGTATGAATTAATTTATAAATTTCCGAAACTATTACGACAGCCAATCATTGTCGGAGTTAATAAATTACAAGTCGGGTTTGATGAATATAATATCCGGCAATTTATACCACGCGAAGAAAGAAAAAAATTATTAAATGAAACATTATCAATGACCTAATAGAAGGGGCATTCAGATTTTAATCAAATGTTTGATCTAAATTCTACGGAATTCGGACGAAACATACATGGTGCTTAAAACTATTACTTTTTGCTTAATTCATATAAAATTGGTTCATAATTGAATAAAAATGTTATAGAATATAAATATTAGTAATCAAGGAGTGAAAGAATGGGAAAAAGAATATTTTATTTCTTATTGACGAACGTATTAGTGCTCTTAACAATCTCGATCATCTTTATGATATTACCTGTCGGGCACTATATCGGTCCAGATGGCATGATTAATTTTGGTGCGTTACTTATTTTTAGTGCAATCATAGGTTTTACTGGTTCATTTATATCTTTGTTACTGTCACGCTGGATGGCCAAAAAAATGATGGGTGTCGAAGTAATTGATCCTAATAACCCTAAAAATGAGTATGAGGAAGCTGTGGTAGAAAAGGTATATCGCTTATCAAGGGCTGCAGGACTTACACATATGCCTGAGGTAGGAATTTATTATTCAAAAGAAGTAAATGCTTTTGCAACAGGACCTTCAAAGAAAAGTTCATTAGTTGCAGTATCGGCAGGTCTATTGAATGAAATGGATGATGATGCAGTAGAAGGAGTTATTGCCCATGAGGTTGCCCATATAGCGAATGGGGATATGGTGACAATGACATTACTTCAAGGGGTAGTGAACACTTTTGTCGTATTCTTGGCGAGAATTGTAGCTTATGCTGTTTCTAATGTTGTAAGAAGCGAATTAGCGCCAATTGTTCATTTTATCGCCATCATTGTTTTTCAAATTTTATTTTCCATTTTGGGAAGCCTAGTTGTGTTTGCATATTCGCGGCACCGAGAATTTCATGCAGACCGAGGGGGAGCTGACCTAGCTGGTAAGGATAAGATGAGACATGCGTTGGAAAGCTTAAAAGTATATGCGGACCGTGCTACAGTAGATGGACAAGATACAGCAGTTGCTACAATGAAAATTAATGGAAGAAAGAAATTTTCTTCACTTTTTTCAACCCACCCAGACTTAAATGAACGTATTAAACGTTTAGCATAATAAAAACACAACAGTTCAGAGAAGAACTGTTGTGTTTTTTAATGTCTCTGCATATTCTCCGACTCAATGGGATGTGCTACGTGAAACATCCCTGTTTTTATTCACTGACTCACTATTACCTATAAAAGTCTCATATTTGTGAACTAGTAAGTGAAAAGTTGTAATAGTTCCTTATTACTAGTAATATAGATGTATAAAAAGGTATTTTTAAGTTGATTTTTCAAAAAATATATGATTTACTATTGTTTATGGTATAAAAGAATCATATTAAAATTGAAAAAGGCAAACTATCCGAAAGGGTAGGACGCAAAGCCATAGGGTCTAAAGTGTAGATGGGTAATTATGACTAAAATACGCTATGATCGCCTGGTTACCAATCTCTTTCATTCAATTCCACTTGAATTTTTTTGGCTATTCAAATTTTAATTTGGATAGCCTTTTTTTAATGAATTAGTTTATATTTTTAGGTTTAGTTAATCAATATAAGTACGGAGAAATAACAAAAAAATTTGGATTTCTGAAAGGGGAAGACTAGAACGAGGGTGATAATAGAAACGATTTAAAAATAAAGTGATTACTGAATGAATGGTATGGAGGAGTGTTATGTGAATGAATCAAAATAGTAATAGTGTGACGAAGTTATTAAATGGCACTTTATCATCGATAAAAACGGTTGTACCAATCAATTATCAAATGGAAAAACCACGGATATTGTATGAAGAATTTTTCCTTTCTTTTGGGGTGCTAGTCGGTATTACTGGCGATATAAAAGGGAAGTTAGTATTTACTGGGGATCCAACAATTTTTGAAGCCATTGGTGAAAAGATGTATGGAATGTCCTTAGAAGGTGAAATGCTTCTATCATTTAGTGGAGAGTTAGGTAATATGATCGCTGGAGGAATGTCGACAAAAATAGCGGAAAGTGGAATGGATATTGATATTACTACCCCTACCATTTTACAAGGTGAGACGACTTTATCAGGTTATAAGCAAGCATTGGCAATTGCTGCTAACTTTGAAAATATTGGATTTATGAACACAAACTTACTTCTTGATTAAGTAAATGCATTCGTTATCTAGGAACAGGTTTAGTAACAATGAAAAGCAGGAATGATCTTTTCAATTAATTTTTTAAAAGATAGTGATCGGAACGGAAAGATACTAAGTATAAAGCTAGATTAGGTTATTATAAATATCGTAAACATAGAGGTGAATAATAAAGATGAAGGTAATCAATATGTTTCGAGCTTTTACTATGGAAAGTGTAAATGGATATAATCTGCTTTCTGACACACATAAAAACATGTTTGATGAAACTTATAAAAAACATTTATCATCTATGGATTTGGTAGAAAGAAGAAGGTATTCGGAAAACAATGTAATAAAAATTGAAGCTGAGATAAGTGTGTTAAGGGTTTATTTTAATCATGGAGAATCATTTATTTATATGCATGATCATAAGTGGGTTAAAATACCGTAAAATCGTCTAAAATTTAAATGAATAGTAAAAATGAATAATCAAAATTCACTTGCTCAGCCTTTTTTGGAAAACAGTTGTAAATGTTGGTTTCCAGAAGAGGCTGCGCTATTTTTTTAAGGGTCAAAAGATACACAACTTTCTCCTCTTGGATTCAAAATGTACTATTGTTACAATTTCTATGGATATGAAGGATATAACATTTTATCTTTGGGTCTTGAAAAAGGAAAGGGAGATTTCTTTTGAAAAAACATGCAAATGTAGCAAGTGTTTTATCGTTAATCGGTGGTATTATTTATTTAATTGGATTTTTCCTTTTTGTCATGGGCGCACTTGTCCATATACTTGAGGAAGGTATAGATTATCTAGATATAATCGTGAGACAATTTTTTCTTTTTCCGGCATTAATCAAAGGTATTCTTGGTTTAACCATGTTTGTAAGAGTAAAGCAAAAACCAACGATTACCCAAGGGGTCATCTTAATCATTTGTGGAGCTTTTTCTCTCTTCTTTTTTATTGGAATATTGTTCACCATTGCAGGAATCTTTACAATTATTGCAAGTGAGGAAAAACCTAGCAGGGTAAGCGGATCGGAAGAAAAGGAGGAAAATATGAAGGGAGTTTCCGAATCAACTAACACTTAAAGAAAGCAAAAGGTAATGGTGGAGTTATAGCTAGCTTAATTGCCAATGATTTCGGTTATTAGACAGTCAGCTGAGTTCAATTTATTCTTGTTCCCTTTCGGTGCTGCATTTTTAGCTGTTTTTGTTTAGTGTCGTTATTCTATTTAGTTAGTTCAAACAACCATGTCGTGTTATAGACGAGGAAGTTCAATTTTTTGGGGGAAAGTACCTAAAAATGCAAAATAACCGAATGGTGATTAAAACGGATAATGGTAATAGACAAATAAACGCTATTCACGGCTATTCTTTCGCCATAAACTATAAACAAAAGGATTAGTTAGATAAAATTTTGCTAGGTAAATAACGATGTATAGTTTACATCTTTCAGCGATTTTTTCCTTAGGGTAAGCACTAAGTCTATAAAAAATATCCAATGAACCAAAATCACCCACGTCAAATAGAAGTCCGTGGATGATTTTAGTTGAAATGCATCATAATTAACTTAATCTTTCGCTAACCATTTGGCAAACTTCATCTGTCGTTGCTCCATCCGCATTTATGACAGGACCTTCAATTACAATATCGGCGATACCCATCATATCTTTGTCAATTCCAGATATAATGCAACAATCACAATGATGTGCATCATTTTCAGATCGTAAATCAACTACGTCATGACCCATTTCTGTTAAAGCGGATTTTATATTTGAAAGTGCTGGCTCTACTCCAATCCGTGCCATTTCTTTTCCTCCTCCAATATTTAAAATATTCCACAGTTAGCTTATCCAAATGATGGAATGATATACAATATGAAGGGATTAATTATGCGCTACGGGATGATGTGCTGAAATCGGGAAGAATGAGCCGTAAAATCGCTTATGTGCCGAAATCGAGAATAATACGCCGCAGACAACCACTTCTGCTTCGAACAGGATTTATCCGCTTGAGAAACCACTTATGTGCTGAGTATATCAACCTGGCGAATAGACAACCTTTACATTTTCCCATTCTTTACTAGAACGGCTTTGATTTTAAGATAAGAATACGTATCAGGAAGTGATTCTTTTAATGGCTTTAATCGATCCTCCGTCATTTGTTCATGTTGGGTAAGGATGATCTTTTCTTCCTCTGGATTGAAAAATATATCCCAAGCAATTGGATAACCATCTTTAAAAGCTTTAAATAAATGCCTTTCAATCGTTTGTTCAGTCATATCTCGAATGCTAGCAATATCTTTTATTGACTTGCCAGCCTGAAACATTTTATAGCTCTCTATATGACTTGGACCATCAAAGATCTCCTGATTTGTACGTTGTTTTGGCATCGGTGCTGTACCAGTGATTTGAATTTTTGGTTTTATTTCTGGATGTTCCTTTTTCCAATCTTGAATAATCTGCATAAAAATGTCACCGTATTGTTCAAATTTCTTTTCACCAATCCCTTTAATTTGTAACATATCTTCTTTAGAAATCGGGAAGTAGCGACATAAATCTCTTAATGTAGCATCAGAAAATAATACATATGGTGGTACATTATTTGCATCGGCTAAATCTTTCCTTACTGTACGTAATTCTGCAAATAATCCTTTATCATAATCGGTATCATCATGTACTGGAATTGGAGCAGAGAGCATCCAAACTTTCCGTTTTCCTTTTAGTACTTCGACAGAATGTTGGTTTAATTTTATTGTTGGATATTTTCCTTCTTCTGTATCAAGTAGTTGTTCGGCGATTAAAAAATGAATCCATTCTGTTAACTCTTTTTCCGTATAATTAGATAAAATCCCATAAGTGGACAAGGTGTCCAAACGAAAAGAAATGACTTTTTTATCTTTTGAGCCACGTAATACTTTTGCAGTCATACTAACACCAAATCGCTCACCCATACGCTTAACACAGGACAAAATCATTTGTGCTTCTACGGTCATATCTGTTTTTTCTTGGTTACTCTGACAGTGACTACAACGACCACAAGCATGTATATTCTTATCTCCAAAATAATCTAGAATAAAGGCTGACAAGCAACTATGTGTATGACAATAATTGATCATGGCTTGTAATTTACGATATTCATTTTGCTTAGATGGCTCATCCATTTCGGATTGTTCGATTAAAAATTTCTGCAACTGAACATCTTGTGGAGAAAAAAGCAAAATACAATCACTTGGTTCTCCATCACGACCGGCTCTTCCAGCTTCTTGATAATAGGATTCGATATTCATTGGCATCGCGTAATGTATGACGTAGCGAACGTTTGATTTATCGATCCCCATTCCAAACGCGTTTGTAGCAACCATGACAGTCTTCTCGTCATGAATAAAAGCGGATTGGGCGTTTTTTCGCTCAGTTTCAGATAATCCTGCATGATATTTTTCCACTGAAACACCTAACTTATTTAATTGTTCATAAAGCTTATCGGCTTGTTTTCGGGTTGCAGTATAGATAATCCCAGAATCGTTTGGATGCTCTTTTAAAAAGGAACGAATATAGGTCGCTTTATCTTTTCCTTTTACAAGGTAAAACGATAAGTTTTCACGTTCAAAGCCTGTTGTAACGACATATTCATTATTAATTTGCAGCAAGTCTTGAATATCAGAAATAACTTCTTTTGTAGCAGTTGCAGTTAAAGCGACAAAAACAGGGATATTCGATAATTGCTTTAATATTGGGACAACCGATCTGTAGCTTGGTCTGAAATCATGCCCCCACTGAGAAATACAGTGAGCTTCATCGAATGCAACAAGTGATAGTTGAATTCGTTTAATCATATGAACAAAATAAGACGATTCAAAACGTTCAGGTGCAACATAGACAAATTTACACTTTCCAGCAAGCATTTGTTCAAGTCGAATTTGTTGTTCAGCTACTGACAGGGAACTATTAATGAAAGTAGCGTTAATGCCGAGTGATTGTAGGGCATCGACTTGATCTTTCATTAGTGATATTAACGGTGAAATAATAATCGCTGTTCCTTCTTTTGCGAGAGAAGGAATTTGATAACATAATGATTTACCACTTCCTGTAGGCATGACAGCAAGTGTATTTTTTTTGTGTAAAACATGGTTTATTGTCTCCGCCTGACCGGGGCGAAAGGAATGATAACCAAAATAATGTTGTAAAATATGCTCTACTTTTGAAGACATTTTAAACACGCACTCCTTTTCTAGTTCTAGCATATAGTACATATTTACTTACTTCAAGAAAGATTATATATATTGTAAACGAGATGATTTTTTTGACTGTCATTATAAAATAAAACTATCAATATATTGACATCTTCACCTAAGCCAAGTAATGGGGGAAATCACATTTGTCCCTTGGAATAAAATGGTCATTCCGTTTGTCGGGGAGGTTCCTAAGGCAACAGCATTATTGGTCCTTTTGTTGTTTGTTCTTTTGTTTTTCATCATCCTATTTTATAAGGAATGGAAAATTACCACTTTTGATCCATCCTTGGCTACAAGCCTCGGTATACAAGTCATCTTTATGAACCATCTTTTCATGGGACTTGTTTCTATTACAACGGTTGCCTCCTTCGATGCTGTAGGAGCCATTATGGTAGTAGCAATGCTTATTACTCCTGCCGCTTCCGCTTATTTATGGACAGATAAGCTGATCCATATGATTTTTACCAGCGGTGTTTTTGGAGTAGCTTCCGCAATTGCTGGCTATTATATCGCAGATTGGATTGATACTTCTATCTCTGGATCCATGGCTTTTGCAACTGGAATTGTTTTTCTAATTAGTTTTCTATTATCACCTAAGCATGGCTTACTATCTAAATATGTAAGACCTCCTGAAGTGTTAGAAAGTTAAGAATGTTAGGTGCAAAACAGCTTATCTACTCTTCTAGTAAAGGTATAGACTTAAGAGAGTACTAAAATGGTGTATTGACACTTTGTTTATAATAATATAGAATGAAGAAAATATATTATTGGGTTGGAGTAAAAGAGAACCCCCATGAGTTTGTAAATTGATGTGTAATCAATTTATTTAACCATGGGGATTTTTTACTTCATAAAAAAGGAGTGGAGCTTGTGAAAAAAAATTTGTTGCTCATTTTATCAACGATGTTAATTATGTTTCTAGCTGCCTGTGGAAGTAGTGATAGCGATAGTAACGCAAGTAAGAAAAAAGATAGTGGCGATAAAACTGAAATCGATTTCTATTTTCCAGTAGCAGTAGGTGGGCCAATTGCAAATTTAGTTGATGATTTAGTTGCAGATTTTGAAGAGGAGAATCCTAATATAAAGGTTAATCCGAAATTCGGTGGAAGCTATGAAGAAACAATGACACAGGTTATGGCGGCAGTACATGGTGGAAATGCTCCTGAATTAGCAGTTTTGTTCTCAATTGACTTATTTACATTATTAGAAAATGATGTTATTGAAGAATTGACACCATTATTTGATGACGAGTATTTTGATGATTTTTATGATGCTTTTATGGAAAATTCTACTACAGACGATAAGGTATTTAGTTTACCATTCCAAAGAAGTACGATTGTATTATATTATAATAAAGATGCATTTAAAGAAGCAGGGCTTGATCCAGAAAAACCGCCAACCAATTGGAATGAGCTCGTTGAATACGGTAAAAAGTTAACAATTGATGAAGGGAAAACGCAGTGGGGCTTAGAAATTCCAAGTACTGGTTATCAGTACTGGATGTTACAAGCGTTGGCATTACAAACAGAAGAAAACATAATGTCTAAAGATGGGAAAGAAGTTTATTTTGATGCTCCTTATGTGAAAGAGTCTATGGACTTCTGGTTAGATCTAGGAAATGTACATAAGATTATGCCTGAGGGAGTCATTGAGTGGGCGACAGTACCTTCCGATTTCTTAAGTGGAAATACAGCAATGATGTTTCATACAACTGGTAATTTAACGAATGTAAAAGAAAACGCTGACTTTGAATTTGGTGTTTCGTTCTTACCGGCGAATAACCAATATGGATCTCCTACAGGTGGAGGAAATATTTACTTATTTAAGGATATTCCAGAAGAGAATAGAGATGCTGCAATAAAATTTATGGAATTTTTAACAGGGCCAGAGCGTATTGCGCAGTGGTCGATTGATACTGGATATGTTGCTACTAGAGAATCTGCCTATGAGACGGAAACATTGAAAGAGTATACAGAAGTATTCCCAGAATCAATTGTAGCTCGTGAGCAATTAGAATACGCAGATAGTGAGTTAGCCACTTACCAAAATGGCGAAATTCAAAAATTGTTTAACGATGCACTCCAGTCCATCCTTACTGGCAATACAACAGTTGAAGATGGATTAAACGATGCGCAAGAAGAAGCGAATCGGGTGTTAGAACCGTTTCAAGAATAAAAACACTATATTTATTTAAAGTAAGCTTTTATTTTAAGTGATACTACATCTCAAAAGGATTGAAGTTTGCTAGATTTAATTTACAAATGGACAAGGTTGTAAGCGTAGAAATGAGGTAACAACTTGTCACATCCTTTTAGGAATTTATTTTTTAATTACAAGAAATATCCTAAATGATCGGTGTGACAAGTTTTTTTATTAAAAGTAAATTGAATCTATTTCTTAGGTAGCATAATGGATGTTTTATTTTATCTGTATGATAGCACTTAATTTAGGTTTGATTGTCCGTACATAAAAAAGAAATGGTTTTCAGTAAATTTATATAGTTTGGATTTATTCTACTTTATTGAGTTACTAAATCGACTCAATTGGATGAGTATTATCATTAGTTTTTATTTTATCATTTCTCAAAATGGAGGTATTTATAACGATTATGGCTCAGCAGAAAACAGGAATGAAAAAAGGGCTATCAAAAAATAGCAGAAATAACTTATTCGGTTATTTCCTATTATTTCCTTCGTTCATTTTCTTATCTTTATTTACGTTTTATCCCGTCATTAAGTCAATAAAACTGAGTTTTTATAGTGGACCTTTAACAAGGCTACAATTTTCTGGTTTCGATCAGTACAAAAATGTATTTTCAGATGAATTATTTCGAAAAGTATTGTTGAATAATATATTGTTTCTGATCGGAACCGTTCCAACTAGTATATTTCTCGCAATGTATTTAGCTATTTGGGTAAATAAAAATATAAGAGGAAGCTCATTTTTACGAACTGCCTTTTTCTATCCAACGATCATTCCATTGATAGCGGTTGCTAACATTTGGTTGTTTGTTTATACACCGAAATATGGATTGATGGATCGCTTTTTAGAATTTATTAACATGCAAGGGCCTAACTGGTTAGGTAGCCCTAGTGTTGCAATGATTGCGATTATTTTTATGATTGTTTGGAAAGATGCTGGTTTTTATATGATTTTTTATTTGGCAGGACTACAAAACTTGCCTGGAGATGTCTATGAAGCAGCTTTAATCGAAGGTGCAAAGCCTTTTCAAATGTTTAGGCATATAACTTTTCCACTATTAATGCCAACTACTCTCTTTGTAATGATTGTGGCAATTACGAACTCTTTTAAGAACGTAGACCATTTGTATATTATGACAAAGGGTGGTCCTGATAATGCTACTAATTTACTTCTCTACTATATTTATGAAGTGGCATTCACAAATTGGGATTTAGGAAAAGCTGCTGTGTTAACAATTGTTTTAATCGCAATTTTGTTGTCAGTAACAGCTTTTAATTACTTTTATCTTGATAAAAGAATTCATTATTAGGAAAGGAAGCTATTATTTTGGGGAAAATATTCAATTATTGTTTACTAATTTTTTTAGGAATACTATTTTTTATCCCGTTAATTTGGGTTTTTATTACATCAATATCTCCATCCGGTGAAATAATTGGTGAATCAAATCCTTTTTGGACGAATAATCCTACACTCCAAAACTTTCGTGATGCTTGGGAAGCGGCTCCATTTTTAAAATACTATATAAATACGTTAATCATCGTATTCGGAGTGTTAGCCGTCCAGTTACTTACTATTACACTCGCTGCATATGCTTTTGCTCGTGTTAACTTCAAGGGAAAAGAAATACTATTTATTCTTTTTTTACTACAGTTAATGATTCAACCGGAAATTTTATTATTTCCTAACTACCAAATTATGGCGCAGTTAGGGTTAGTAGATACAAAGTTGGCTGTCATGATGCCATACTGGGCCTCAGCATTTGGAATGTTTTTAATGAGACAGACATTTAAACAAGTACCATATGAATTAGATGAAGCGTCTAAAATGGATGGAAGTCGTTGGTGGCAAACACTTTGGCATGTTTATATACCAGCAGCAAAACCTACGTATGTAGCATTTGCGTTAGTATCAGTGAGTACACACTGGAGTAATTTTATGTGGCCATTAATTATTACAGATTCAGTTGATAATCGACCACTTACTGTTGGATTAGCATTGTTTGCACAAGCGTTTGAAACAGGTGCTCAATGGGGTGTGATTACTGCTGGAACTGTGACAGTTATCTTACCACTATTAATTGCCTTCTTTATCTTCCAAAAACAGTTTGTTTCAAGCTTTATGCATTCAGGTATAAAATAGGAGGATTATTAGAATGGCAACAATACATTTTCTAGGGACAGGTAGTGCTTATCCAAGTTCGGAGAGAGACAATACTTCTATCTTATTTTCATTTGAAGATAAACATTTTTTAGTAGATGTAAGCGGGAATCCAGCAAAACGATTAAAAGAGTTGAATAAGTCATTACGGGAAATTGATACCCTATTGATCACCCATACACATATCGACCACATTTTTGGTCTACCTTCTTTGTTATGGGGGATGTGGTTGGAAGATCGTACTGAACCATTTACCATTTATGTAGATTACCGTAATGAAAACCAGTTACATACTTGGTTGGATACGATATCAATTAAAGAATGGGACATTCGGTTTGACATACAGATTAACACATTTAATGGTGCTGAAGTTTCTGAGCTATTTGTATGTAATGATTTACAACTATTCAGTATTCCAGCAATTCATTCTGTGCCGACAGTTGGGTTTGAATTTATATATAAAGCAAAAAGAATCGTATATTCTGCGGATACAGCAATAAATGAATTGATTAAAGAATATAATTATATTGATCTACTAATTCACGAAGCTACATTTGCAAGCAAAAATTCAACGTTTCATTCTAGCATGGAAGAAGTGTTAACTTATTATCCTTTAGACCAGATAGAAAAACTTATTTTTGTTCATTTAAGCGAAAATGAACCATATAATGAAGTGTATGACAAACTAGTTAATGATAATAAAAAATCTAGTATTAAAATTGCATATGATCAAATGAAGATCAGTTTATAAGATGATGGATGGGTATGAGATGAGAGACCCCTTGTTGTGAAATTAGGTAAACATGATGTTATTCATGTTGCTTTTTACTCAAGGGTTTTTTAATTTGTTATAAGTTGAATGGAGGATGTGTACTATTGGCTACAGCAATACCAAAAGCATTTATTTTCGATCTTGACGGAACAATTTATTTGGGAGACCATTTAATTGAAGGTGCGAAAGAATCTTTACAATGGGTCCGAAAAAATAATGCGAAAGTTAGATTTGTAACAAACAATCCACGCTATAGTAGAGAGTTTTATAGAAAGAAATTGCAAAGATTAGGGATCGAAACATCATTTGATGAAATTATTACTTCTGCGCAAATAACGGCTAAATATTTAGATGAAAACCATCAATATGGAAAGATATTTGTCATTGGTGAAGAGCAACTAATGGCGGAATTAAATGAAAAACAAATAAATATTGTAGAAGATGACACTGCCGATACAGTATTGGTAAGTTTTGATACTGATCTATATTATGAAAAATTAATGACTGCATATAGAGCCCTTAACAAAGGTGCAAACTTTATTACGACAAATCCAGATACTGTTTGTCCAACGCCAGATGGGGGTCTTATCGATTCTGGGGCAATCATTGCAGCGCTTGAAATTTCTACATCAAGAAAGTTAGAAAAAATAATTGGCAAGCCATCTAAGATATTAGGTGACTTATTAATCCAAGATTTAAAAGAGAATGTAGAAGATTGTGTTGTTGTTGGAGATCGACTAAATACTGATGTTAGGCTTGGAAAGCAATCCAATATGATAGCGGTTTGGATTCGAGCTTACAATGAAATAATCCCAGAAAATACTGAATATCGACCAGATTATACAATTAAGTCTATTGCTGAGTTACCTTCGTTATTTGATTAAAGGGTAAATTCTAAAAGTCTTTTTATTGACACTTTATAGGAGGAAACGGAGTGAGATAATATGTCAGAGGAATTATTGAAGTTGCTAGTAGCTGCTATTGCAGGTCTTGTATTAGGAATCGAAAGGGAGTCTAAACATAAACCTTTGGGGTTAAAAACCTGTGTAGTTATATCAGTGACTAGCTGTTTATTAACGATTATTTCGATTGAAACAGCGTTACCCCATTATGATCATCCATTTATTAGATCTGATCCAATGCGTTTATCTGCTCAAATTGTTAGTGGTGTAGGATTTTTAGGGGCAGGTGTTATTTTACGTAGAAATAATGATGTTATTTCTGGTTTAACAACTGCAGCAATCGTGTGGACGGCTTCAGGAATAGGAATTGCAACAGGGGCTGGCTACTTTAAAGAAGTAGCAATAGGAATTATTATACTTGTTCTTAGTGTTCGATTTTTACCATATATTGTGATGAAAGTTGGGCCAAGTTCTTTAAGAGAACGTGAAATTAATCTTACGGTTTATGTAGATGATAACGAAGAAAGTACCGATTATATTTTTAATGAGATTAGTAAAATTGTCGGCGATTTACGAAATATGAAAATAAGTGGCCGTGAGGACTATTTAAAAGTAGAACTAAGATGTACACTCGATGAACATCAAGGAGAAATTATTAAATATTATCACAAAATAAAGGCAATTAAAGGAGTGAGAGCGATAGAAGTTCAAGGGAGGTAACTTGTGTTATCTCCCTATTAGTTTTAATGAACTACTAGAAACACCTTGGGCACCATTTTGTAGAATGTTTCCTATTTCCTCTTTTGAGTTAATCAGCCCAGCAGCGATAATTGTTTGATCAGCAACCGATTTTAAATAACTTTTAATATGAGGTATGACAACACCAGGCAAAATTTCCACAGCATCTGGCTTCGAACTATTTATCGACTTGATACCTTGCTTTATAGAAGCAGTATCTAAAATGAAAACACGTTGAATCGTTAATAAATCATATTGTTTAGCTACTTGAATTAAATTTGTATGAGTAGTTATAATTCCGTCAACACCAACAAATTCAGACAAAAACTTAACTCCGGAAGCATCTCGTTTTAGTCCTTTTGTTAAGTCTAAATGGACAAAAATGAGTTTATCGGTTTCTCTAATACGATCGACCATTTCTTTTAAAGAACAAATGTCTGATTGAATTAAAATGATTATATTACAGTCAGAGTTCAGCACCATCTCTAAATCTCTTGTGTCGGTTAAGGATGCTATCAATGGATTTCTTTTTAACGCATAAGAAATAACACTCATTAAACTAATTCTCCTTAAAAAATAACATGATTATATCTTAATAATATACAGTAACATGACAATATTCAATATATTTATTTTTTAAAGTTATTTGCAGTATCAATGGCAGTATTTAATTCCTCGATATATATTGATCGTTTCTCGTCAGACCAATTAAATTTATTACCCATAATATTATTTACTTCGTCTTTCCATTGAATTACTTGCTCAAGATTAAATAATATGTCTCCAGTTCTTCTAAAGAAGAAATCAACTGGGCTTAAGATCATTTCATGGTACATGGAGTACATTAATTTCATATAAAGATGAGTAGGAAGTTTTGTGTCATTTCCCTGTGCGTATTGAATAACACTCGTAATATTTGAGCCGAAGAGATCAATTATTTCAATGGACTGCTTTTTATTCAACTTAAACTCCATTAAGTTTTTGATCCATTTTTCTTTAAATGGAATCCAGCCGTTAGAACCACCTACATCACCACCAGAAATAGGTAAGTTTTTAGTTTGGCAAGTGCTATAAGAAAATTTATCATGTGAAATATATTTTTTATAAAGTAAATCTACAATTGTCTCGGCCATCTTACGGTATCCTGTTAGTTTTCCACCTGCAATGGTAATTAAATTTGATTCAGACTCCCAAATTTCATCTTTCCTCGATATTTCTGAAGGGTCTTTACCTTCTTGATGAATTAATGGACGGACACCAGCCCAACTAGATTCTACATCAGTTTCTGAAAGTTTGATAGAAGGGAACATATCTTTAATCGCTTTTAGTAAATAATCAACTTCACTTTTCTTAACATTCATGTCAGTAGGATTACCATCATAAAAATCGTCTGTCGTACCAACATACGTCTTACCATTGCGCGGGATAGCAAATACCATTCTTTTATCATGTGTATCAAAATAAACTGATTGATCTAGTGGAAACTTAGAAGAATCAAATACGATATGCACACCTTTTGATAATTGTAGATGTTTATTATTTCTTGTGTAATCAAGCTTTCTTACAGAGTCAACCCAAGGGCCACTAGCATTTACTACAGCTTGCGATTTTACCTCTATCACTTTATTACTTACTTTATCTTTAAATTGTACACCGTTAATTTTCTTGTTCTCATCATAGGTAAACCCAAGTACTTCTGCGTAGTTTAATATAGAGGCACCTTTTTCATGAGCAGCTTTTATTACTTCTAGAGTCAGTCGTGCATCATCAGTTCGGTATTCTACATATACACCTCCACCTTTTAATTCTTGAGACTTTATAAAAGGCACTTTAGTAATAACTTCATCTCGAGAGATCATGACACGCCGTTCACTTTTTTTCACTTTTGCCAAGAAATCGTATAATGATAGCCCTACAGAAGTCATTGTTTTACCAAATGTCCCTCCTTTATGAAAAGGGAGGAGCATTCGTTCAGGTATAGTGACATGTGGTCCATTTTCATACACTACACTTCTTTCTCGTCCAAGTTCAGCAACTTCTTTAAATTCAAATTGTTTTAAATACCTTAATCCACCATGAACAAGTTTTGTTGATCGACTAGAAGTCCCACTTGCAAAATCATTCATTTCTAATAAGGCTACGTTTAATCCTCTTGTTATAGCATCTAGTGCAATCCCAGCACCTGTAATTCCACCCCCAACGATTAAAAGGTCAAAATGAGCCGATTCCAACTTTTCCGTGATTAAATCTCTGTTTAAATTCGAAAAATACATGTTGTTAATCCCTCCAACTCTTAAAAAGTAAAAGAGACCACAATAAATAGTGTTGTCTAATGCAACAATATTTTGTGGTCTCTCATGTAAACTCATACCAAATTATTAAGTTACATAAATTATACCATAACGTGATCCATATTTCTATAATAGAATATATGATGTATATGTTAACTTTAGTTACAATTTTTATGATTTATTTTCTCGGGAATGATGGGGCAGTGATATTGATATAGTTTTAACAATATGTCATCATAACTAATTAAGTTATTTATTTCCCTATTTGTAATGGTTTAATTTATAAAGTAATTTTGCTCTTTAGGATTCACGATTATTGGCTATTCGTGAATGTTATTTATTAAAACATTAGCGTCAAATTAAAAGTATAATAGCATAGTCAAGCAATGCTTTATATTTAAAGTCGAATCCATATGATAAAAAAGATATCAAAGTTTCAAAAATAGTTCTTAGTCTGTTTTTCCAAGTTATTCAAAAGGTTTTGGCTACGTTTTTTCGGTTTGCATATTATTTTGTTCAACGAAATTCCCTTTAGTAAGGAGAACATTTATTTTTTATTCCTTCTTTTCCTACTGCAAATTTCATCTCTTTCATTTATATTAGCGAGAAGCATTCACAATAATGACAATGGTGAATACCAACAATAAATTATTTTTATTTCTCAACGTTCGTTTCCTTGTGTTAGAAGAGGACGTTAGCTTGATTTAATATTCAGTCTTCATGACTTGTTTAAAATATATGACACATAATAAGGATATTGATATCAAATTAGGAGGAAGAAAATAATGAGTAAACAAAAAGTAGCGGTTATTACAGGTTCAGGTCAAGGAATAGGAAAAGTATTAGGTGAACGTTTAGCTAATGATGGATTTTCGATTGTGTTAAGCGATATTAATGAACAAACATTGATTGAAACTGAAAAAGAATTTAAAAATAATGGAGTAGAAGTTACATCATTTGTTGGAAACGTATCAAAACTTGATGATCAAAAGGCACTTGTAAAACATGCAGTTGATACTTTTGGGAGTGTGGATGTATTTATTAATAACGCCGGTATTGAAGGAGAAGTAGCACCTATTATTGAAATAGATCCTAAGATGGTAGATCCAGTATTAGATATAAATGTAAAAGGGGTGCTATTTGGTATTCAAGCTGCGGCAAACCAAATGATTGAACAAAAGACTGGTGGTAAAATTATTAATGCATGCAGCATTGCAGGACAAGAAGGATTTGAAATGTTAGGGCCGTACACTGCTTCAAAATTTGCTGTGAAAGGTATAACACATAGTGCTGCAAAAGAACTTGCTAAACATAAAATCACCGTAAATTCTTATTGTCCAGGTATTGTAGGAACGTCTATGTGGGAACGACTAGATGAAAAAATGATGAAATTTTTGGGGACTAAAAAAGGGGAAGCCTTTGAAAAATATGCCGAGGGAATTGCACTTGGTCGTACGCAAACTCCAGAAGATGTGGCAAATCTTGTATCGTTTTTAGCCTCACCAAATGCTGATTACATTACAGGTCAAAACATTCTTACTGATGGTGGTATGGTCTTTAATTAATGACTTATTTATGCTTATGCAGAGTATTATTAATGCAGTGCACTGTAAAAGTAAATGATAATTAGTAAGAGGTCGATGAATGTGTTGGAAAAGAAGAGGGTTCCTGTTAGTATCCAATAATGAAGCCCTATGAGGAATATTTCAAAATAATAAACGCTGATACACTACATTGTATCAGCGTTTTCCATGATGGAGCATACCGGGCTTGAACCGGTGACCTCTTGTCTGCCAGACAAGCACTCTCCCAACTGAGCTAATGCCCCAAAAAGTCACTAACTTCTATTATATTACGTTTTCATTTTTTATCAACCAAATTGATATAATAGCAAATTTTTCAAGATGAAGATAATTGTATATGAAAATAGAATCTTGTAAAATGGTGAACTATAGTTTAAATTTACCTATCTCTTTTTTGGGGAGAAAGAGGTGGGCAGGTTAGGACTAGGTAGTGAGTGATCAATCTAGGTTAAACTCAGACTATTTTAGAAAGTGTGGTGGATTAAAATTCGTTCGAATAAAAAGCCAATCATCATTATCTCAGGTGTTTTTTTATTTTTATTTATGGTCGTGGCATTTATGACATCGGGGACACAAGGCCTTCTGATTGATGAAAATGTAGCATACTGGGCGGATCAAAACTCGTTACCTCTTATGAACTATGCTTCCTTTATCGGTTCGAGTGAAATGATATTGCTAGTGACTGTCATAGTTGGACTCGTATTGTTAATCAGGCGAAATTGGAAACAGTTATTTTTCTTTTTTACTGTTTCTGTTGGTGGAGTTGTTCTTAATTTAGCGTTGAAAATGCTGATCCGCCGGGCCAGACCGGGTGATGAAGTAAGCTATATTGAAGTATTTAATCAAAATTTAGAGATCCAGTCATACAGTTTTCCGAGTGGTCATACGATGCGAGCGACAATTTTATTTTTATTTTTAATTTACTTATCTTATCGATTCGGTAAAAATAGTATGTTAAAATTTATTACGCTTATCGTATTTGTTGCGTTAATTGTTACTGTAGCATTAAGTAGAATTATGTTAGATGCGCATTTTGCGACAGATATTGCCGGTGCTCTTCTAATTTCTATTTCTTGGTTCTTTTTATGTTTGTACTTTTTTTATACACCAAAACAGGCTAGCTACCAGATGTTTTCACATCGATAAAAGGTCGCTAGCCTTTTTTTATTGTCTAGGAAATTATATTTAAATATAATTGTGGATAAGTTTATTTGCACTAATAGTCGCGTCTAGCTTAAGCGCTAAAGCTGTAGCAAATTTCAAGCTTCCTCCTATGATAAAGAAGACTTGCCGATTGGCTTTAGGCAGAGGCTTAGTCGCACTTATGCCCTTGGGTGAAAGTCAACATCGGTTCAAGTTTTAAGGAAGGCCGACTAAAATCGGGCTTTCCGCCCAACGTCGGCATACCCTTATGAAGAAGGGGCATGTTTCCTTTATCTCGTCAGAAGCTCTCCAATTTGTACGTCGCTAAACGAGCGCTTGCGCTTTTGTTCTTTAATTGTTACTTGTAGAAAAAGTTATTTGTGAAACTAGCTGTGTTTCATTTCGATGCACAATGTTTTTGGCATTGAGAAAGCGTAGATCTAGATCATTTTTTGCCTGCGACGGGCGGGAATCCTTAGGGTCATACTGTGGAAAGCGTTCACCTGTAGTAGAAGGGAACGCTTTCCATGTTATATTGTTCGGATGAATCTTTACCTATTTGAAGGATGAAATTATTCGATAATCTAAATCGCCACTTAATGGTATTTTTAACAATTCCGCTTTATAACAAAGTGCTGGAAACGCTGAAATACGAACGAATTATAATCGTTTAGTCAGTAAATGATGAAATGACAGAATATTGCGTGTTATATAATATTATTGACAAACAATTCAGTGTTATATATAATCCAAATCATAACTTAAAAAAAGGTGATAAACATGGAAAGTTGGAAAATAAAAAGTTCACTAAAAATGGATGTTTATACAAACCTAAAAGAAGCAATATTGAGCGGAGAATTAGAAGACAATATGTCCATCACACAACGGTCTGCACAAGAACTTTATGGTGTAAGTGGTACGCCGTTTCGGGAAGCGATCCAAATTTTAGAGTCTGAAGGATTAGTATATTCGCTTCCAAATAAAGGGGTGTATGTAAGTCCATTGACATTTAACGATGTGGAAGAAATTTTTCAAATAAGAAAAATTTTCGAAACTTCAGTAGCCGAAATGGTTGCAAAAGACTTTGATGAAGGAAAATACGATGAATTAAGTTATTTAATTCGTCTAATGAATACGGATACAGAAGAACAAACTAAAAAGGAATTTACGAATCTAGATCATCAATTTCATAAAAAACTAATTGAATATACAAACAATTCACGCTTAATGGCCATGAATGAACAAATTTACGATATGATGCGGCGAATTGGTAATGTGCTCTTAAAAGACGCAAAACGTCGTGAAACCGTTATTAAAGAGCATAGAGAGATATTGGCAGGACTTGAAACTGGTAACGTTAGAGAGCCAATTTTGAATCATTTAAATAGTGTTCGAGAAAAAATTAAAAAATATTACGATTGACAGTATAGATGGCATTGAAAGGCGGTGGTATCAGATAAAGAGTAAACATGATTTATCACATCAAGATAGTACAAAAATTATTTGAATGGAGTGCCAGAAAAATTGAAAAGAACAAAACTGTTTTCATTATGTCTATTAGTCATTGCAATGCTAGTAATGTTAGCCGCATGTGGCGGAGGAAAAGACGAAGGAAAGAAAGAAAGTAAAAATGATGCAAGCGATGATGGTGTACAAGAGATAACAATTAAATTATCACATGAAGTAGCAGAAAATACTTCACAACATGTTGGTTCGATTGCATTTAAAGAATATATTGAAAACGCTTCAGAAGGTAAAATTGAAGTACAAGTGTATCCGAACGGTCAATTATATGGTGACCAAGATGTGATGCAAAGTTTAGCTGCAAACAATGTTCAATTTACACAACAAGATTTATCAAAGCTTGTTGGAGATGACGAACGATTTAATATCCCTTCATTACCATTTTTATTTGCAAGCGATGATGAGGCTGTTGAATTCTGGGATAGTGAAAAAGGAATGGAAATATTATCAGCACTTGAAAAAGACGGCATTTATGGGTTAGCTATGTGGCCAAATGGTCCGAAACATTTCACAAATAACAAACGTCCATTAAAATCACCTGAAGACTTTAAAGGACTTAATCTCCGTACGCAAGGTGGACAAGTTCTTGAAGACGTATTCAAAGCTTTGGATGCGGGATCTGTATCGATTCCATTTACAGAATTATACACTTCATTACAACAAGGTGTAGTTGATGGGCAAACGAATACATTTGTAAACACAGAGTCTAAAAAGTTTGATGAAGTACAAAAATATTTAACTGTTATTGGTGATACTCGTGTGGACGTAGGGTTCTTTGCTAACAAAGAATTTATGGATAGCTTAAATGATGAGACGAAGAAAATTGTGGAAGAAGGTATTAAAGCAGGAACAGACGCTGCTCGTGAAGCTTCTAAAGAAATGAACGAAAAAGCTTTTGAAGAAATTAAAAATCGTGGCAATGTTGAAGTGTATGAATTAACAGATGAAGAAAGAGAAGCTTTTGTTAAAGTATGGGAGCCAGTTTATGAAAAATATGCTCCAGTTATTGGTGAAGAGTATATCGAAGCCGCACAAAACGTAGGAAAATAAATTTGATAAATAATTGTTGGCATAATAATATTGCAGCGCTTGCTGTAATATTATTATTTTCTAACAATAAGTAAGGTGTGAGAAAATGAAAAATAAACTTTTTACTTTTTTAGAAGGTATAGAAGAGTTTGTCGCATCGTTCTTTTTTATCGGTGGATCCATCATAAGTTTATATGGAGTATTTATGCGTTACATTGTGAATAGTCCTGTAACTTGGACCACTGAAATATTCGAAACATTTATGGTCTTTGCTATTTTTATCGGATTTGGTATGGCTTTAAAAGATAACCAACATATTGCTGTTGATTTATTGTATGAAAAATTGCCTTCAATCGCCAAAAAAATAGTTGATGTTATAGCAAATTCGTTAGGTCTTGGATTCAGTGTTTTTCTAACAGTGATGGGTGTTGAAATGGTATCTGTTGCTCATCAGCAAGGCGGAATTACGATTGATGTTGGAGTGCCTCTTTGGCTAACCTATTTAGCAATGCCTATTGGTATGGGCTTATTGTCATTTTACTTTTTATTAAAATTAATTAATATTTTTCGTCATTGGAATAAAGAGGAAAAGACGCAAGAAACAAATATCGAGGAGTTATTTTAGAAAAGGGGGGATAATGATTGGATGCTACAATAGTATTACTCGTATCGTTCGTCATTCTCTGTTTACTTCGAGTACCGATTGCGGTCAGTTTAGGATTATCTAGTATTTTTGCACTAAGTATGATAGATTTTACCATGTATCCAGTAATTCATAAAATGTATGTTGCATCAAGTGGATCAGCGTTAATGGCCATTCCTGGATTTGTATTCGCTGGAATTATTATGGCTAGAGGTGGCATTTCCTTTCACTTAATTGAAGCAATTAAATCTTGGATTGGTCATGTAAGTGGTGGGTTGGCTATCGTTACTATTTTGGCATGTATGCTTTTTGCAGCTATTTCAGGGTCGAGCCCTGCAACTGCAGCAGCAATCGGTGGGATCATGATTCCTTCGATGGTGGAAGCTGGCTATAGTAAACGTTATTCGATGGGATTAGTTGCAGCAGCAGGAACATTAGGGATTTTACTTCCTCCATCGATTCCTTTAATTATTTATGGGGTTGTGTCTGAGCAATCAATCGGTGACTTATTTATGGCTGGAGTGATTCCAGGAATTTTACTCGGAGTTATATTAATTATTTTTGCGATTGTCAATGCTCGTATCCACAAATATGGACGTTTACCGAAGCAAAATATGAAAGAAAGATTACAAAAAACACGTAAGGCATTATGGGGCTTTATTTTACCTGTGTTAATTCTTGGAGGAATCTATTCCGGAGCAATGACACCTACGGAGGCTTCATTTGTTGCCGCCTTTTATGCATTTATCATCTCTATTTTTGTTTATAAAGAAATGACATTAGCGGTATTCCGTCGTATTATTAAAGAATCGATCAATATTACGGCGATGATCTTTTTAATTATCGCTTCAGCAACTATTTTTGGGATGTTTTTAACAGCGGAGCAAATTCCGCAAGATTTAGCACACTGGATCGAAGGTAGTGCAACGAGTAAATGGACATTTATTATTGGTGTTAATATTTTATTTTTTATTTTAGGAATGTTTTTAGATTCAGTATCGATCATATTAATTACACTTCCGATATTATTACCAATTTTAATTTTATTTGATATTAATTTAATTCACTTTGCAATCATTATGACAATAAATATGGAAATAGCGATGATTACACCGCCGGTCGGATTAAATTTATTCGTCGTTAGTGGAATAAGTAAGGAGAAGCTAGGCGAGGTTGTTTACGGGGTTTTACCATTCTTTGGGCTAATTTTAATTGGTTTAATACTCGTTATTATTTTCCCACAAATCTCGTTATCTTTACTGAAATAAGAGGAGCGCTAATTTATGGAAGAAACTAACCAAATAGTATCTCATAGTTTAAAAGAAATCGGGGAATTAATTAGAAAAAAAGTAATTTCACCTGTCGAACTGATAGAACAGACGTTCAAGCGAATGGATGAAATTGATCCACATATAAATGCTTTTATTACAGTGGATAAGGAACAAATTATGCAAGATGCCAAGCGTGCAGAAAAAGAAATCAATGAAGGAAACTATAAAGGCCCTTTACATGGTATTCCGATTGGCCTTAAAGATATGATTTATACAAAAGAGACACGTACGACAATGGGATCAGAAATTTTTGATCAATTTATTCCTGAAGAAGATGCATTTGTCGTACAGAAATTAAAAGAAGCAGGCGCGATTATTACAGGAAAACAAAATACACATCAGTTTGCTTATGGCCCAACTGGGGATCGATCATTTTATGGACCGGTTCGCAATCCATATGATACAACAAAAATGACTGGAGGCTCAAGTAGTGGCTCAGCCGCAGCTGTTGCTACTGGAATGAACTTTGGTGCACTTGGCACAGATACAGGTGGTTCTGTGCGTATACCAGCATCTTTTTGTGGAATTGTTGCAATGAAACCTACGTATGGACGAATTAGTAAAAATAGTATCTTCCCACTTTCTTGGAATTTGGATCATGTTGGACCAATGACCCGTACAGTGGAAGATAATGTGCTCTTGTTGAATGCAATACAAGGATATGATATTAATGATCCGAACGCAATTAAAGTCGATTCGGAAGACTTTTCACAAGGATTAAAAGACGGAATTAAAGGGATTAAAATAGGCATTCCACGTGCATTTTTCTATGAACATGTTCATCCCGAAATCACGGCAAATGTAAATAAACAAATTGAAACGTTAAAAGAGTTAGGTGCCATTGTTCAGGATGTATCGATTCAAGATATAGCTCAATATTACGATGCACAACGTACGATTCTTTGTAGTGATGCGTATGCACTTCATAAAGACCGCTTAGAACAGTATCCAGATAATTGGGATGATGAAGTAAAGGAAAGACTTTACACTGCCGTTGATGTGATGGGGTATGAGTATTCACATGCGCTTCAAACAAGACAATTAATTAAACGTAGATTTGAAGAGACATTAGAGGAAGTTGATGTGCTGTTAACACCGACCGTTCCGATTTTACCTATTAACATTGATAGTCGACATGTCGATATTGATAAATATAATGAGGAACATATTCGTTGGTCGATTTTAAAATTAACATCTCCAACGAATTTAACTGGGCTGCCGAGTCTTTCGGTTCCAAGTGGATTTTCACAAGCGGGGTTACCGATCGGCGTTCAGTTCATTGGTAGAGATTTTTCAGAAGCATTTTTATACAGGGTAGGATATGCATTAGAACAAGCATTGAAGATCCCAACCTTTAAACAGGATATTAATATGACGCATAAAGTGACAAGATAAAAAAACAGGGGCTGTTTGATAAGCCTCTGCTTTTTTACTTTTTCTTCTTTAATGTGTTATTTAAAGATGCTTCCACCTTTTTATAATAAGCTTGAAATCCGGACCAAAATAAAATGTATACGATGATAAATAAGATGAAAGTGAGAACAATTGCTATTGGGGTAAACATCACCCATCCAATTGGAATAGCGATGGCAAAGTAAACGGTACTCGATAAGAGAAAATGAATTACTATCTTTTTTAATGGGCTCCAATCTTCACGTTCAAGGATAAAGGATGCAAGACCAAAATACATACCAAGTATCATGCTTGCCAACATATATAGCCAAATGATCGAAACATCTGGGTTCATATCATACAGCATTAATACAGTAAGAGCTAGAAAGGTAAAGATTCCACCCCAAGCAACTCCACTCATCAATCTTTTAAGTACTTCAATTATCATGGTCAGTGCCTCCCATCGCGAGTTTTTCCTTGACACTTGTTACATATTTACGTGTAATATACTCCTTATTTCCTGATGTAAAATAGACGCATAAATTTCCATTAAACGAAAGTTCAAATCGTTGGATTCGGTTAATATTCCCAATAACCGATTTAGAAAAGCGCATAAAATGATGGGATGCTAACATATTTTCAATTTCATACAATTTCATTCTAATTTCTAAACGTCTATTTTGTAAGGCTGCATACACTTTTCGGTTTTCAGCGTAAATAAAATCAATTTCTTTTGGGTTTAGGAGTATTGTTTGATCTTCATCCACTCCAAACAATCGTTTCGGCGTCTCTTTTTTTATTAAGGTTAACAGATGCTCGAGTTCATCTGTCCATTTATCTGTTTGGATCGTAATGGAAGTTCCTTCATGTTCTTCATCGATATCGATATTTACTTTCATTCTACTCCTCCATTATGAAGTACTAATTTTTGGCTCGTTTTAAGAAATTAGGGTATGTTACTAAGGCTATGATAAAACCAACACATCCAATACTAAGTAAAACAAGGGCCGCTACTAGAAAATTAGAATGGCTTAATGTTCCTGTCATCGCATCTTTAAATGCCTTATGTGCCCAAAATTGTGGAGTAAACTTTCCGATTTTTTGAAAGAGGGTTGGCATATGCTCAAGAGGCATCCATAGCCCTCCTAGTAACGCTCCACCTAATGCGACTACTTGAGTAATAGCGACGCCCATATTTCCAGTTGGGATTAGTAATGAAATGGCCAGGCCCATCCCTGTTATACAAAGAGTGAGTATGATTGCTAAAAGGCTTAGTAAGACAGGTTGGTCTATTGGAATATTATAAACGATTTTACCAAATGTAAGTAGTACGATGATTTGAATCATCACAATGACCATGTAAGGTGTCCATTTTCCCATTAAGTAAGCGTAGGGGGAGAGTGGGGTACTTGCTAAACGAGCGACCATTCCTTTATTCCGATCTTCTATAAAAGAAAATCCCATTGAGATAATAATGAAAAAGACAAACATAACTGTATATCCTGGTACGATAGAAATAATAACATATTCCTTATCCGCACCTTCTGTACCAGCAGTAAAGATAGAAATAAACAGCACGGTAAAAATGATCGGTAAAATAAATGTCCAAAAATACAATCCTTTATCTTGTAAATTTTTTATCATCTCGACTTTAAATACGGCTTTCATTTTTTCTTCCTCCTCGAATTTATTCACTACAAAACAGGTGTATCACGTTATGCACGGAGTTCGCTACCTGTTAATGTAAAAAATACATCTTCTAGTTTAGGTTGCAATAGTTCAAACTGATCTAGGACAACACTATTTTTTTTACTTAATTGCAAGATTTTTTCCATCGCTTGCATTGGATTTCTTGTCGTCAATATATATCCTTTTTTATGTTCTGTTATAGTACCAAGGTGCTCAATTTCTTGAATGTATTTACTACAACGATCACCTGAAAAGTATACGGATGGGATCGCATGTTTTTTTAATAATACGTCCATATTGTTATGTTCGATTATTTTCCCATGATCAATAAAGGCAATATCATCACAAATTTTTTCAACTTCTTCAATATAATGGCTCGAATATATAATCGTCCGGTTTTCCTGTTTCATTTCGTTCATCATATTTAAAATGTATTGCCGCGACTGCGGGTCAATTCCGACAGTTGGTTCATCCATCATAATTAACTCTGGCTCTTTCATTAGAGCACAGCCAATATTAAGCCGTCTTTTCATCCCACCTGAAAATGTTTTCACCTTATCTTTTTTCCGGTCTGATAATCCAATATAAGAAAGCACTTCATCGGCACGTTCATGTAATTCTTTGCCTGTTAACCGATACATTTTTCCGAAGAAATATAAGTTTTCTAGAGCGGAAACGTTTTCTTCTAAACAAACTTCTTGGGGGACATAGCCAATCTTCTGTTTTTGGTTAGCTCCTAGACTTTTTCCGAATGTTATCGTCCCTTCATATTGTTGAATAATCCCGACAATGATTTTAATTAATGTAGACTTTCCTGCTCCATTAGGACCGACTAAACCGAAACAGCTTCCCTTTTCTATATTGAATGAAATATTTTGTAATGCCTTAGTAGATCCATAGTTTTTACTCATATTTTTAATGGATAACAATATAACCACCACCTTATTTGATGGCTTTATCATAAAGGAGATAGATCCCTTTTTGTGGCTGAATGGAATAACATGAAGGTTCCAATGTTCAACATGGTAGGAAAAGTGTTTGAAATTTTTAATTAGGAAAATAATGAGAGTGAATGATGGTAAACTTAATATAGATTTGATCAAAACGCTGATGGAGAAGGGGAGATAGAATGTTTAAACAAATAGATCAAAAAAAAGCGTTACTTGATACAAAACGTCCTTTATCAAAACATACAGTAAAAAGTTTACACGAAAAGTTATTGCTTGAATGGACATACAATTCTAACGCAATAGAGGGGAATACATTAACAATCAATGAAATGAAAGTAGTGCTAGAAGGTATTACTGTTGGTGGGAAAACGATGCGGGAACATTTAGAGGTTATTAACCACCGTGATGCGATTCTCTATGTGGAAGAAATTGTCGCAAAGGGTGAATCTGTATCAGAATGGCAAATTAAAAACATACAACGACTTATTTTAAAAGGGATTCACGATAGGTATGCAGATGTTTACCGGGACCAACAAGTATTTATCTCAGGCGCCAATCATATACCACCAGACCCATTTCGGATAAATGAACAGATGGATAATTTAATGGAGTGGTACGAAAAAGAAGCAAAACTGTTACATCCTATCATTCGTGGAGCAATGTTGCATGCCATATTTGTTGGGATTCATCCTTTTATAGATGGCAATGGACGTACAGCACGTTTGTTATTAAATTTGGAACTGATGAAAGAAGGTTTTCCACCGATTGTAGTTAAAGTAGAAAATCGATTAAATTATTATGAAGCTTTGGATAAAGCAAATACCGCAAAAGAGTATGATGATTTTATTCGGTTGATAGCCGCGGAAGTCGAGGTATCTTTAGACCTGTATTTACATGCAATGAATTAAAGGTATGGATACCAATTCATTTTAAAGGGGGCAATCGTTACGTTTTAGGGGAGAAACATATATATTAATCTGATTGATGAATTAGCTATAATACTTAACATCAAGTCCATTAAAAAATTATTTTAACATACCATTCAAGCACATAGTGGAAGCCCATTAGTATGAAAAAACGCCCAGAAACCTGAGCGCAAATCTCGTTATTCAGCTAACTTATCAGCAAAAACTTTTACATATGGTGGTAAATCGGGTGGACGACGGCTTGAAACAAGGTGACCATCAACAACGACCGCTTCATCTACCCAAGTTGCACCTGCATTTGTCATATCATCTTTAATCCCAGGTGTGCTTGTTACTTTTTTGCCTTGTAAAATATTGGCTGAAATAAGTACCCAACCTGCATGGCAAATTTGACCGATTGGCTTTTTCGCTTCATCCATCACTTGGATAAACTTAAGCACCTCAGGATAACGACGTAATTTATCTGGTGCCCAACCACCTGGAACGAGAATAGCATCGTAATCTTCCGCATTTATATCTGTGAACGCGTAATCCGTTTTTGCTGGAACACCATATTTCCCGTTGTATGTAACGCCAGCCTCAGGTCCGACTAAATCAACTTGTGCTCCTTCTTCCCGTAAGCGGTAAACAGGGTACCAATGCTCCAAATCTTCAAATTCATGATCGACCAGAGCGATAACCTTTTTATCTTTTAAACGCATTTTATCCATCCTTTCCTTTTCGTCCTTCTTTTAGTGTATCAGAAAAAATGGATCTGTCCCAAAGGAAGATGAAAAAAAGCCCCCTCACTAAAGTAGTGGGAGACTATCCATCTGCTAATCTTTCTTTTCTACCTGCTTAGGCTTTTCTTCTTGTAAAATGTTTAAAAACACTTCTTCTAAATTCATGCAATTTTGTCTTTTATATATTTGTTGTATACTACCATCTTCTTTCACAATACCTTCAAATAGAATAATAACCCGATCAGAAATTTCAATTACGTCTCGCATGATATGACTACTCAAAACAATCGTTTTTCCTGCTTGTTTTAATTCATTGATAATTTTTTTAAATTCAATGACCCAATATGGATCTAGGCCGTTTGTCGGTTCGTCAAAAATATACACATCGACATCGGCAAGTAATGCTTGTGCTAGGTTAACTCGTTGCGACATCCCTTTTGAAAAGGAACTAACTCTTAGGTTACGTACTTCCCATAATCCAACCCTTTTTAAGATAGCGGTAATTTTGGTTTGTTTCACCCCTAAAAAATTCGCATAATAACGTAACACTTCAGTTGCTGTCAGTTCAGGGGAGAAATGCATATCATCTGGCATGAAACCAAATGACTTTTTCTTATTGACTGTGAATGTAAATGTTCCTGTTGAAGGCTTTTCGATACCGGTGATCAATTTTATTAATGTACTTTTTCCAGCACCATTGCCACCACAAAGTACGACACATTCTCCATCATATATCGTTAAATTTGTTGGAACGAGCACTTGTTTTTTACCATATGTTTTTGATAGGTTAACGATTTTTAAAACAGCTTTTTTTGTTGACATCATTTCACCCCCGGACCTTAATCACTTGGTTAGAAACGAAAAGTACAATGAGTACCATGAACAGAATAGATATCATGATGTAATTGGTTAATATTCCGTTCGTTCCCCATTCATTCAAAATCAGAAATTCAGGACCGAATATATAATCGGCATTAAGCTGTTCAATAGACCAGACACGAATAGATTCAATTGGGTTTAATAAAATTAAGATGAGCATACTATTTAATTTTTGCGCATAAGGGATCACATCAACAACAGAGAAAATGATAAATTCATAGACAAAAACGAGAAAACTCCAGATAAATAATGCTAAAGACAGTCCTTGCATCCTCGTTACACTTATAGCCCCTACAAATAAGGATAATGCTGAAAAAGTAATCACAAGTAAAATATTCAACAGAAAGAAGGTGAGAAAAAAGGATGCTTCAATAGCATTTCCTGTAATGGACAAGATGACACCAAAAATACCGTACGAGATTCCAAGTGAGGCAATTAAAGATGTAGAGAGAGCGATAAATTTGCTAAATAAATAGTAGAAATATGGCATTTGGTATGTTTTATATAAGGATAAACGCCCACCTTCCTTATCGGCGATAATGGAGTTTGCCCCAAGGATTAAACAAATAATCGGAATGAGCCAAAGCGATAAATTCATTAACATGGCTATGGCACGGTTATATCCAACATGTTGGTTTACTTCATCGTTGACATTATCTGAGGAAGATATTTCTTCTAATCCAAAATAGGCGGGGTCTACTGTTCCGGTATCAACGACTCCGACAGACTCAAGCCCGTACTTTACATCTGTAGGATCAGCTTCAATTGACTTAATGCCGTAGAAATAAAATAGTGCAGCCATTGCCATAAAAAGAATAGTAAAATTAAGTAGCCATTTACTTCTTAGTGACAATCGTAATTCATGGCCAATCATTTTTAGGATTGTTTTACTTTTATTCATCATGGGAATCACTCTCTTCTCCATGATGATCGTGATCATGTTCATCTCCATGTTTTAGATCTAGGATATTTAGTTGAAGAAGTTCATCATAAGAAAAAATATCTCCACCATGTGCAGCTTGAAACGAATTTGCATCATCCCCTGATTCAAAAGCAATGATTCCATAGTTCATCGGGGTATGGATGGTACTTTCTTGCACATATGTTGCTTCTTTCATGTCAATCCATTCTCCTGAATCATGATCGTGAACATAACCAATGCCTACATTCTCATCATTTTCATTTAGATCAATCACCATACATCCAATATCATCATAAATTTTTGGTGTACCATCTTCTAAAATAACTTGGGTTGCATGTTCTATTTCATTGATTCCCATATTACACTCTGCACAGCTCTCGACATCTCCATCAATTTCGACAGGATCAAGTGATACTTGGGATGTACAACCAATTAGTAAACCAACGATCAATAAAGGTACGAACAAAAACTTATTCATGTCTTTCCCTCCTCGCTGTTTTGAAAATAACGATACTAAAAATCATAAAGCATAAGAAAATAATAAATGGTTTCCATGAAATTCCCGATTTTAAAACTTTATCAGAATGATGATTCACAACATCGATATCAATTGTTGCTGGTTTAGCAAGAGGGTGTTCATCGACGACAAATTTGTTTGATACAACTGGTACAAATTGTTCAACCATATTCCAAAGGCGTACAGCAGGACTACCAGTAAAGATTTGTAAATATGCTTCATTCATTGTTAAATGATAAAATACATCCCCACTTTTATACGCATAATCAATTGTTTCAGTTTGTGATATATTTACTGATTGTTGATTGTCCCAGTAGTTACCATATCCATCCCAACTAAATTCGTTTTCATTTTCCTCATTAGAGATGACTTGTTGATTATTACGAATGAAGTTATTGAGATTTATTTGGTTCCCATTTGAATTTTTCCCAATTTCTATTCCTTTTTCATTACTTTCAATCTGATTAAATTCAATGAGATTTTCAATAGCATTTTCTAAGAAAATTCCTTTATTATTTTTTTTCATCACATTTGCCTGAATACTTGAATTGAAGGTATCAAATAGAAAAATTCCTACTCCAGTAATCGTTGTGTTCTCATATAAAAAGTTCTTTTTGATTTGCAGGTTATAACTTTGCATAATCATTAATCCATTTCTACTTTGAGAAATATAGTTTTCTGCAATAACAACATCTTTTGAATCCATTGTATGAATCCCATATCTTGCTCTTACGATGTTGTTATAGGCAATTTCGCAAAGGTTAGAGTAAGAAATGTATATTCCATCATTCGTATCGTACGTAAAGTTAGTTGTTACCCTTGAATTAGGTGCCTCGATTAAATAAATCGCATATCCTTTATTTGAAGCATGTTTAAAACTAGTAATCACATTTTCCGTAATGACGTTCCCGTAGCCATCTCGAACGACGATTCCATGAAAAACGTCGTATATCTTATTGTTTTTGATCATGTTCCGGTTTGATTTAAGGTAGATCCCAGCATTTTGGGATCCACCTTTTTCGATTTGGAGGTTTTCAATTGTAACTTCATCAGCATTTACTGTAAGAACATCGCCTTGACCGGATCCCTGTAATGTTGCACCTTTTTTCCCGATCAATTGTACTTTTGTATTGATCGTAAAGTTCCCTTCATATATTCCAGGCTCTAACATAATTTCGTCATTATCTTGTGCCTTGTCTAATATTTGCTGGAGATTGTCCGTCGTGTTGACAGTAATTTCACGTGCTTCCGTTTCGATTCCACCGTAGAGGAGAACAGTAGCAACAACTAATAGGACAATAGTTAACTTCAGTCTCATATACTCACCTCCAAACATGCATCATTCGCAAGTAAATGTTAGTGGCTCATTGTTGCTTTTTCGTCATCTAAACCATCTTTCGTCACTTTTAAAATAGCAGATGCTCCTTTTTGTACATGGTTGAACTGGTGGGTAACAATCGGGTAGCTACCTTCTTCTACTACTTCAAATTCTACAACGGCTCCACCACTTGCTGGCAACATGATTGTTTGCATTCCTTCTAATACGTTGTTCGGATTTCCGTCTTCGTATACATAGTCAAACATCGTACCAACGACATGGAATGAACTAACTTCATTTGGTCCAACGTTATTGATATAAATTCGGACTCGATCTCCTTCTTTTGCAAGAAGCGGTTCATCTTTTAATGTGAACGTATCTCCATTTGTATTACGATCGTCTTCTTTAAGCGCTTTTGTTGAGAATACAACATGTTTAGGACTACCATTCGTAAAATCTTCAAGGTCATTATAGTTGTACCATTCGTTTTGAATCATGACGAACTCTTTATCGATTTGGTCATCTGTCGGATAACCGTCTTTCGGTTTTACAATGATCACTCCGTGCATTCCGTTTGCAATGTGAGAAAGAATAGGAGCTGTTCCACAATGATACATAAATACTCCAGGATTATCAGCAGGGTAGGTGAATGTTCCAGTTTCATCGGGTTCTACATTCGTAAAGTTTTTGGAAGGTGAAGTTCTTACAGCATGAAAGTCCATACTATGTGGGATAGCAGGATCCATATTTTTCATCGTAAAGTTTATCACATCTCCTTCTTCAACAACGACAAGTGGGCCAGGTACTTCTCCATTAAATGTCCAAGCTTTATACATCTCTCCTTTGTCAATTTCAATGTCTGTAATCTGGGCAGTCATTTCCACATTGACTTCATTTTCCCCAACTCGTTCTACCTTAAGTGGGATAGGCTCTTGGTTCAGTCCTAGGTGAGGCTTAATGACTTCTGTTTTCACTTCTTCCGCATTTACTTTTTCAACGTTTTCATTTTGAGTAGGTGAGGCACAGGCCGATAACAACAAGACAGCAGATAAACTAAGACCAGTGACAAGGCGGCGGTTAACTTTGTTTAGCATTTTAATCACCCCATAAGTTTTTAGATAAGGTAAGGTGTTTGCCATTCAATCAAATGATGGCTCTCTTTCTGTTATCTGCTTGATTGGATGGTTTAACTTATCTTCACTTATAGTATAGGGTATGTCCTTTTACCTATATGTGACTAAAATCACATATCCGATTCGCTTTATGACTAATGAATGTCTAACTTGTGGATAAATTGAGAAGTGGTTATAAACGTTGATTTGGCGCAGTTTAAATAGGGAGTGATTCGTTGTTATTTGCTGGAAAAGAGAGGGGATAGATAGATGAAAAAAGTAGGTATAAAGATATATCATTTTATATAGGGGTAATGTGCTGATTTTGTGATCAATACAAAAAGACTTAGCCTGAATAAATAACTAAATCTTTTTTACACCGATAACGGTCACGCTAGAAAGTGTGAATATGCGGAAGTGCGGAAAAACTCTAGCTCAGTGCGGAAATTTTTAGGAAAGTGCAAAAATACATTAGCTCAGTGCGTAAATTTTTCCGAAAGTGCTGAAATTCTTAGCTCAGTGCGGAATTTTTCGAAAAAGTGCGTAAAATTCCAATCTCGGACGGATAGCTCTTAAGGACGCTTGCACCCTTGTTATTTACATGCCATTACCTGCGTCTTTTCTTTCTTTTCCTTGCATCCTCATTTTATCTTTATGTGAACCACTTAACGGCTCTCCGTATGGTTGCTTTGGGCTTTTTGGTAGGTTTGGTTTATCCTGTTGTTTCGGTCCTTTTGGTTTTCCAGCCATTATGTACTCTCCTTTCCACGATAGGTTGCATACTTGATAAACATTTCTTCATCTTCCAATAAACCACAGACACCACATTGTATTTTCAATGATGGTCCCATATAGAGCATATGGTAAGGTTCAATATTTTCTTTCGTATGCTCTGAGATAATTTCACCGGTATTGGAATCTAATTTCACTATTTTTGCATGTTGTTCAATTAAGTTAAAGCGGGTTTTGTTTGTTTTACAATTTGGACAACAATAAGGCTTAGCCATTTTTATTTCCCTCCTTCATGTAGTTTGCCTGCATCCTCACTTTTTATGTGAAAAAAAAGAACAGCATGAGCGCCGTTCTTTTTAAGATTTACAATTTTATTCATTCTCATTGTTGGATTCATTCTCATTTTCGTTTTCATTCTCCACTACATGAAGATTGTCAGAGGGTTGATCCAATTCCTCTACAGTCGGTGTATGTATGTCATCCGTTGTTATTTCCAACTCGTCATCTATTTCTTCTAAAGGGTCATCATTTACTTCATCCGTTTTTTGGTCTACCCCTGAAACGCTATTAATAATATTCGTTAAATCAATACCAGTCATTTCTTTTAAACTTTCTTGAAGAGCAACCATATTGCTAGTAACAGACTTTGGTAAGCTATTTATTTGTTTTCCACTGCCACTATCCAAAATTCGGATCGAATCAACATTGCTCATGGAGTCTGAAACAGCTTTTGCAAATTCAGGCATCATTTCAATAATCTTTTCTCTTAAAATAACGTCTTGGTGTTTATTTAGCGCTTCCGCACGTTTCTCAATCGCTTCAATTTCCGCTTTACTTTTCGCTTGAATGACTTCTGCTTCCGCTTTACCATCTCTAATTCGTGCTTCCGCTGTAGCTTCTGCCTCTTTTAATTTTTCATAAAAAAGAGCGTCTGCTTTTTGTCTACGGACTTTTACTTCTTCTTCCTCTAATAGAACTTGGTTTTCTCGTTCTAATTTTTGGAGCATTAATTCACGTTCTTTATCTTGCTGTTTAATTTCTAATCTTTTTCTTTCAATTTCTAAACGTCTTTCTTCTTGTTCAAGTTCATATGCTGCCTCAGATATAGCTTTTTCTCTTTGTGTTTCCGCTAATATCCGTTGATCTTTAATTTCTTTTTCTTTTCTTGAATCCGCAATATTCATTTTTCTTGCATATTCTTCTCTTGCGACTTCCTCATCCATTTTCGCTACGTGGACTCTTGTTTCTCGCTCATTCGTACTTTCTGCAATTTCTGCTTGTTTTTTAACGTCCGAGATTTGCGGTCTACCTAAGTTTTCCAAATAGCCTTCATCATCCGCAATATTTGTTAGACCTAATGAAGTGATTTTAAAGCCCATTTCATCTAATTCTTTTTGGGCAATCTTTCTAACTCTTTCATTAAATACTTGTCGGTCACTATTAATCTCTTCAACAGACATTTCAGATAAAATAGCGCGTAAATTACTACCTAGAACTTCCGAAATTTCTCCTTCAATTTCGGATTGTTTTTTACCTAAAAACTGCTCGGCATATTTCACGATTCCTTCCAACGTATCTGCCACTTTTACCGTCGCAACTGCTTCACCAAAAATACCTACCCCATGCTTCGTGTAAACTTTCGGTGTTTTAATTTTTAGTTGGAAAGAACTTAATGATACCCGTGTAAATGATTGGAATAATTTTAAACGTTCCCCGCCTCCGCGAACTACTTTAATGGATCTACCTTCACTGTCATGATGAATATTACTTTCCTTTTTCGGATCTCCAAGATTAGGTCCAGTAATAATTAATGCTTCGTTTGATGGGACGGTTTTATATCGAAACTTCATATATATATACCATATGACTCCACCTACGATTGCTAAAACAAGTATTATAATGGCAACTGCTAGTATCATCATAAATAATCACGCTTCCTTTCTTTTGTAATATATGTTTTGATCATCCTACATATTTTACTTTGGAGGAAAATATAATAGGTGATTATCCATCATCATATCATATACTTTCGTTTCTATCGTAAGCCTTTTGGCATGTTTTATGTAAATTTATCGTCAGTAGAAATGAACCTATCACGAAACAACAACACGTGGATATTGAACTTTTAAAGGAAAAACGATAGTATAAAAGAAAATCAAACTATGAAATAGTGTTTAGGTGGGGTAAAAAATGACAGATAAAATAAAAGTAGGAATAATCGGATACGGAAATTTAGGACGTGGGGCAGAACGAGCAATATCCCAGCAGCCGGATATGGAACTTGTTGCTGTATTTTCCAGAAGGGGTACTGTTCAAACGTTTGATCAACACGTAAAATCTGTACATATAGATGAAGCGAAAAATTTTCAAGATAAAATTGATGTCATGATTCTCTGTGGTGGATCTGCAACAGACTTACCAGAACAAACACCACAATTTGCTGCAATGTTTAATACAGTCGATAGTTTTGATACACATGCGAACATCCCAGAATATTATGAGTCAGTCGATCAAGTGGCGCAAGCAAGTGGGAAGACAAGCGTTATTTCAGTAGGATGGGATCCAGGGTTATTTTCCATTAATCGTGTCATGTCGGAAGCGGTTTTAATCGACGGAAATACATATACATTCTGGGGGAAAGGGTTGAGCCAAGGACATTCCGATGCAGTTCGCCGAGTGGAAGGTGTTAAAGCAGGTGTTCAGTATACGATACCTTCAGAGGAGGCAATGGATCGTGTTCGTGCTGGAGAAAATCCGGAACTTTCAACAAGTGAGAAACATAAACGGGAATGCTTTATCGTTTTAGAAGAAGGGGCGAATGCCGAACAGGTTGCCGAAACGATTAAAACGATGCCAAATTACTTTGCTGATTATGATACGGCTGTCCATTTTATTACAGAAGAGGAATTAGATCGTGACCATACAGCAATGCCTCATGGTGGATTCGTTATTCATAGTGGAAAAACGGGGGCAGGAAACGACCAAATTGTAGAGTTTAGCTTAAAGTTGGACAGTAATCCTGAGTTTACAGCTAGTGTGTTAGTTGCTTATGCTCGTGCCGCATATCGACTTCATCAAGAAGGGCAAAAAGGAGCAAAAACAGTATACGATATTGGTCCAGGTTACATTCATCCAGCATCACCAGCAGAGTTAAGAAAGAACTTTTTATAAATAATAATAGAAGGAACTGCTTCGGTTGAGGAAACAGTTCCTTTTTTAGTAGTTCGTTTAACATGGACACGTTGTGATTTATTGAATAGTTCATTGCTCATCACTAATTAGAATGAAACAGACATAATTGCTTTCTTTTCTATTGTTCCTTCTTATTTTTTCTCAGTTCTGATGCACCATATATACTAACAAATATAACGAAAGCAATCGGGACTATTATATTCGTAAGTAAATCACTATTTCTAGGGATTGAATCTTGAAAAACTTTGATCAGAATGAGCAATCCAATCGTAAAAGCGACCTTTAAAATGGATGTTTTCTCCATAGATTTTCCCTCCTATGATTATGTATCTCATTTGCCTCAGTCTTAGAAAAGCAATTAGGGGATATTCAGCGCGTTTCGAGTATAATTCAGCGCCACCTTAAATAATTCGGCGTGGATCGGAAAAATTCAGCGCCACCTTAAATAATTCGGCGCAATTCAACATATTTCAGCGACAGCCGCAAATGGTAGGGGCGTAATAATCAAAACGACGTTGCCCAATCCTTGGATTATAATTCATCTACCTTTTGTCGGACTTTTTTCCGTAACTTAAAACGTAATCGATTTGTGTACAATTCGTTTTTGGCAAGAAGTTTATACCCATCCAGGATGGTAGATGTGTGCGTTAAAATGTAAATACCGACTGCCATTAACCCGATAGAAATTGGAAAATAAGGTGTTAAAAAATCGGCAGAAATAATATTTTTCTTTTCTAAACCAATCGGAAAGAAACCCATTGCAAATGAGGCGAATCCTACAATCATAAAAATCGCATACTTTTTCTTCCTATTTTCATAACGAATATTCAACTCTTGAAGATACTTTTCATCAAATAATAAAGGTTCTTGTTTCAGTATTTTATATTGATCTTCTTCTAAAAAGGACGTTGATGCAAGGCATCCAACCCCGATCGTTCCAAAAATAATCGTTGGGATTAAGTAGTTAGTTGGGTCTTGATTAAAAATAAAATATGGAATAAAGGCTAAAGCGATAAAGAATAAACCAAATGAGGTATATCTAGCCATTTTTTTGGATGACAATAAAAATCCTTCTGCCATTTCTTTGCTAACATAATAGCCCGCTTCTGTCTCATTGCTTTGTTCACTCGTATCTTTTAATAAATAATCCATTGACACCCCGAAAATGTTCCCAATCATAAGAAGCTTTTCCGTCTCGGGGTATCCTTGGCCATTTTCCCATTTGCTTATTGCCTGTCTCGTCGTATTTAATTTTTCTGCTAACGCTTCTTGAGAAAATCCTTTTTCTTTTCTCAACTTAAATAGTTTTTCACCAAATGTCATCTAGATGAACTCCTTTCTTTTACTATCTATATTGTAAGAAAACTTTGCTCAATGTTCTATCACAAATCAGTTGCACTTTGTCAACTTACGGTTGCAATGTTGTTACAACGGGTTTTTGGAGGCAGATAAGAAACTCAACTTTCGCACCAATAAAATAAGTTCAAACAGTTCGCTTGGTAAAGCTTGAGGTACTTCTAATGATATCCTTTACAACCTCGGTATAATAAACTGAATTTAGCTTATAGGATGTCTACTGGAAGTCCGCAGTACCAATACATCTTCGCTTGCCGTGGGCGGCTGTTGAGCTCCCTTCGTGCTGACGCACTACGTGATCTCACCTAGGCTCCTCCCACAGGCGTCTTGATGGATTTGGACTGCTCAGAGTGATAAATATGATTTGGCCCTCTAATTATGTTTCTAGTATATATCTCCAAACTAGTCTGGGTGAGCGCAGTGTGGCGACTCCTGCGGGAAAAGCAACGGCTGAAGATCCCCGAAGAAGTGATTTTCTTCCAAGGTAGCTAAAGCGTTGTCCGCGGAAAGCATCCGCACGGAGCGAGCCCAGACGGATATCAGCTTAAACTTAAGAGCAAATGAATCATCCAAAGTCAACTTGACCACTGTATCTGCATTCTATTTAATTCTACCAAGACTTTCTTATTCATTTCACTATGCGAAAGTTGAGTAAGAAAGTATAAAACTTTTTGATTTGCATAAGTGAAACATTACCTAGACAATCGGTTTTTCTTTCGTCATAAACTAGCTATCCGCTTTAAAAAGTCGAACGCAGGCTAAGAGCGCCACGTCGTGTGGCAACTACCTGGGACTGCGATTACTCGTCCCACCGTAAAGATTTGCACTAGCACGTCCTGTGCGTCGTAAGCGCAACATCCCCTCTGTCATCGCCTGACGGCTCGCCAGTCGGGGGTGTTTTCTTTAAAGAATGCCAAGTTTTCTAAAAGATTACCAATAGTTAGTTCGATCCAATTGTCATTTTACGTTGAAAAAATCATAACAAATTTATCAAGCCTAGTACAGTTTTATAAATATTTGGAGTTTAAAATTTACCGTATGAAATTTGTTTATATTGAATTATTTCGCATCTTCCCTTATGATATTTTTTGGAGTTCAAGTGAATAATACAATTATTCATCTATCTACATATTAGGAATTTAGAAATTCCAAAAGGGGAATAATATGGAAAAGTTATTTAAACTACAAAAATTAGGCACGAATATTAGAACAGAAATACTAGCTGGATTTACAACTTTTTTAACAATGGCGTATATTGTCGTTGTTAACCCAGCGATACTTTCGGCTGCGGGAGTTCCATTTGATCAAGTGTTTATTGCCACGGTCATTGCGGCAGTTGTCGGAACTCTAATTATGGCTTTTTGGGCGAATTATCCGATTGCTATTGCTCCGGGTATGGGAATGAATGCATACTTTGTAAGTGTTGTTGCTACACAAGGGGTGTCATATCAAGCTGTTTTTGGTGCTGTGTTATTAGCAGGGATTATATTTCTTTTACTTACTTTTACGAAATTTCGCGAGTTACTCATTGAATCCATTCCAGCATCCTTGAAATATGGTATAACTGCCGGGATAGGCTTATTCATAGCTTTTCTAGGATTGAAAATGTCCGGTCTTGTCGTAGCAAATGAAGATACATATGTTGCATTTGGCGACGTTTCTGATCCTCATACCATGCTGGCAGTTTTCGGGTTATTTATTACATTAATGTTAGTTGCTCGTAAAGTACATGGTGCATTGTTTATAGGTATGTTTATTACTGCTATACTTGGTTATTTCTTAAACTTGTTACAGATAGATAGCATTGCATCAGTACCTCCAGCTCCTGTTTTATTTGACTTAGACATTAACGGTGTTTTTACGCATTCATTGTATACAGTCGTATTTGCTTATTTGCTTGTTACCATCTTTGATACGACAGGTACGATGATTGGGGTGGCGGAGCAAGCAGGTTTAATGAAAAATGGTAAATTACCAAAGGCAAAAGCAGCACTTACTGCCGATGCAGTAGCAACAACTGTTGGAGCAACGTTAGGTACAACACCGTCAAGTGCATATATCGAGTCTTCTTCAGGAGTAGCGATTGGAGGAAGGACAGGGCTCACATCGCTCATTGTAGCAAGCCTTTTTTTAATTACGTTATTTTTTTCACCGTTAGTTTCTGCCATTTCATCTCTTTCGGCTATAACAGCGCCAGCTTTAATCATTGTAGGTAGTTTTATGATGGCTGGACTTGCGAATATTAATTGGAAAAATTTCGATGATGCTTTCCCAACCTTTGCAGTTGTTTTGATGATGCCACTTACGTCTAGTATTGCAACGGGGATAGCTGTTGGATTCATTACCTATCCACTTGTTAAACTTGTTAGTGGAAAGAGGAAAGAGGTTCATCCGATCCTGTATCTCTTTGGAGTCATTTTTGTACTGCAAATGATCTTCTTTCCTGGTCATTAACTGAGATCAGAAAAGGGTATAAGATATGTCTTTGAAATATTAATAAATCCCTATGGAATGTGTTTGCGAAATAACTTGTCCTGTATGATCAAAAAAGGAACTGCTTCCATAAGCGAAGCAATTCCTTTTGTTTTTTTCTATGCATTTAATAATAAGTCTGGTTTTTTATTTTTCATTGGGTTTGTTTGTTCTAACGCATATCCAGTATTTAAAATGGTAGCCTCATCAAAGGCTCTTCCCATTATTTGTAATCCGACTGGTAGTCCTTCGCTAAACCCACATGGAACAGAAAGAGCAGGTAGGCCAGTTAAGTTTCCAGGTCCAGTAAAACGAATAATATTATCGATTAAATCGACTTTTTTGCCATTTAGATTTGCCCAATCATCACCAATATCGTTTGGAAGGATCGGTAATGTCGGCATCATCAGCACGTCCACTTCTTCAAAGGCTTTTTGGAAGTCTTGTTTTAACTGTCTTCTAATTTGTTGTGCTTGTAAATAATCAACAGCTGATGGAAGCTCTCCCAGTTCAAAGAGCATCCGAATATCATGTCCGAAATCATCCGGTCTAGTTAGCATATCGCTATGGTGAATAGCAGATGCTTCTGATAAAGATGTTACTAGCTCAGCCCATTCTGCATATTGGAGCATTGGGATTTTGACTTCTTTCACTTTAGCTCCTTGATTAACAAGAGTTTGAATGCCTGCGCGGACAAGTTTTTCAATTCCATCATCTACTTCATTAAAGAAATACTCTTCATTCACTCCTATGACGAGATCTTTTACATCACCAGTTATTTTTTCCAAATAATTATCGACAGGAACATCAACTGTCGTTGGATCATTTTTATCGAATCCAGCAATTATTTGTAATAATCCAGCAGCATCTTTTACCGTTTTGGTCATTGGGCCAACGTGATCAAGCGACCAAGCAAGTGGATATACACCATATTTACTTACACGTCCATGTGTCTGTTTTAGTCCGACGATTCCGCAAGCGGAGGAAGGAATACGAATCGACCCTGCTGTATCTGTACCTAATGATGCGACAGTTGATCCAACTGCAACAGCTGCACCGGAACCACCACTTGATCCTCCAGGGATTTTTTCTAAGTTCCATGGGTTTTTCACTGCGCCGTAATGTGGGTTATTGTTGGTAATTCCCCAAGCGTATTCATGCATGCTTAACTTACCAGTAAATACAACTCCAGCATTTCTTAGCTTAGCAATTACTGTTGCATCATGGGCGGAAACAAAGTCTTTATGAATTTTTGAAGACATCGTGGACACTTTATCTTTGAAATAGACATTATCTTTAATGGCCATTGGAATACCATGGTACATGCCTCGGTAATTACCATTGACAATTTCTTCTTCTGCCTTTTTTGCACCTTCTATGGCCTCTTTACGATACATTTCCATATACGCATTAATTTTCTCCTCTGTTGCATCTGCATGATCCAAAATTGCTTCCGTTAATTCAACAGGGGAGATCGATTTATTTTCAATGAGTGGAGCTAATTCTTCGACTGATTTTGCCACTAATTCTTTACTCAACATGGTCACCTCCAGGTATATTTCTTAAGGCTATATCTGCATCATCAATATTTGCACCCTTTAGATCGCCTCTTAATGCTTGCATTCCTTTCCAACGAGTTTCTAAGATTTCCAGATGCTCTTCTCGTGGTGTTATTCCTTTGTTCTCAAGTATTTCTTTAATGGTTAAAGACAAACCAACCACTCCTTTATTATATTTTATTTATCTTAAGTAGCAACTGCCTTTAGACAACAGTGGAGAACGCTTTCAACTTTTTTCTTTATCTGTCATGTGTTCATTTTAAAGCCGAACGAATGTTGAAAATAGTAAATAAAATTTTACATAAAAAGTCAGTGTGAATGTATCGATGGTTCAATATTTAAAACATCGGCATTACTTTTCTTGCACCTAGGAAAATCCATGTTCCTAGAACGAAGGCCATCGTTAAGGCGGGAAGGCCGAATGGGAGAAGCCAGACACTTAAACTTGCGGTAATTAAAATAGTCAAACTAGCGCCGATCATCCCTGAATACAAAGCAAAACGATTATCGCTTTCTTTAAATACGATGGAAACAGCAATGATTGTTAAAATTGCATTATATCCATATAGACCTAAAGAGATGAGTGATTGTTCACCACCAAAAAGGAAGGCGGTAAGAAGCGCAATCGCACTAGCAATTATCGCATACACCCCAAATCTCCACCCAGCCCAAAATAGTGCAATAAAGAGCAATATCCCTGAATAAATATTGTCTAGAAAAAATATTTGTGCAATCCCTAATACGAAACCACCGAGCCAATTTATTTCCCCTGAAAAATCTACTGTAACATTAGATAATATTTCAGGTGCCAAAATGGGATTTAACTGAAAAGTTTCTAATTTATAAGAGATTAGTAACATAAACCAAGTAATAATCACAAAAGGAAAGGTGAGTATTGGGATGTCTATTCCTTTTATAAAATGCATCAACGCTGCAGTTAGGATTGAGACAATAGCAGCCCCAATTAAAGCAATAATCCAATTGTAAGGGCCGTCTAAAAATAGGGATAATGCAAGCCCAGTTAGTGCTGAATTATAGCCGAACAATCCCGCATTTACTGCCTGCTTATCAGCTCCACCTATTTTTGCAATTAACGTACCGATCATTACTGAAATGAAAGTAATGCTACCCAAAAAAGGCGAGGCAAGTGTAATTGCAAGTAGAATAATGATTCCTGTTATGGCGTTTTCAATTAACAAAATTTGTGATATGCCTTTTATAGATGCTAATAGAAATGGAAATAATTCACCTTCCTTCAAAAATTTCTTGTTCCTTTTTTGCATATACTATCTCCCCATACAAACGATTTAATTGTTTTTCCTCCTTTCGTTCTTAAATAAAATGCAACATCCGTGCCAATTTTTAAAAATCTAGCCTAAAAAAAGGTTTTAACGTAATGAAAGCTGTATCATGATGCATCAGTGTTGCTATTTGAACCGTCAAAATATTTAATTAAAAAAAGTTTTCTTAGTTGATATAGGACGGTGCAAGCGATAAGATTAAGGATAAGGAATAAATAATCATGTCTCATTCTGAAACCGCTTTCTCATTTTGGGAATTAGTTAGTGTTTTTTGCTTCTAGCCCGTTTTAAAAAATGAAAAGATACGGTTTTTTAAGGGCATGCAAAGGAGGAATAAAATGTGCATATAAAAGTAGGGCTTTTATTTTCATTTACAGGAACGACTTCGATTACTGAGAAAGGTCAATATGATGCCGCTTGCTTCGCTATTAGTCAATATAGTAAGGAAGAGCATACGATTGAAGTTGTTACAAGAGATATTTGCTCTGATCCACGTAAAGCAGTTACAGAAGCGGAGGCGCTAGCCCGTGAAGGTGTAAAGGTGTTTATCGGTTGTTACACGTCTGCCTGTCGCAAAGCAGTCCTGCCCGTTCTTGAAAAGTATAACTGTCTCCTCGTTTATCCAACCCTTTATGAAGGACAAGAAGATCACCCGAATGTTTTCTATACGGGAGAGGTTCCAAATCAGCAAGTTCATACACTAATTGATTATTTAATGAATCAATATGGTAAAAGGATTTACTTAATTGGTAATGATTATATTTATCCTCGGGAAACAAATGCACAAGTTAAAACATATATAAAAGAGAAAAAGGGAGAAGTTGTTGAAGAGAAATATGTCCCTTTTGGTCATCGAGAATTTCATCAAACGATTCAAGATATTATTTTAAAGAAGCCAGATGCTATTTTTTCCACACTTGTCGGACAAAGTGTTTTGGCCTTTTATCAAACATATAATCAAATGGGATTAAATCCCGAAGCAACTCCCATTTTTAGCCCGATTACAAAAGAAACAGAATTATATGCAATGGGAACTACTATTGGCGCAGGACATTATAGTTCAGCCAGTTATTTTCAATCTTTAAACAATCCAATGAACAAGGCATTTGTGAAGGAGTACGATCAGTTTTTCGGCGAAAGAAAAGCGATCTCTTCCGTTATGTTTAATACGTACCTCGGGACGAAGATTTTACTAGATGCGATCATTAAAAAGAACAGCTTTGAACGTGATAGAATCTTTCATTACATGAGCGGAAAAAAGATGGAAACAGCATGTGGAACGTTACGTATCGGCACAAAAAAACGCCATTTATCTCGTCCTGTTAAAATTGGAAAGGCATTGCCAAATGGACAATTTGAAATAGTTTGGGACTCCGCAAGTAATATTCAACCTCGGCCATATAGAATAAAACAGTCTAAAAAAAGTCATGTAAATGAAATTGTTCTAAATGCATGGGGACAAATTAGTGAAGAAGCTATTATCGCAATATCTGAACATAGAACGATTCAGTATATGAGTCGCAAAGCAATAGAAATGACAGGATTTAATAAAGGGGAAACAATCACTCCTAAAATGCTTAAACAAATAGAAAAAACGTATCAAGTTAATTCTTATGAAGCAAAGATGAAAACCCTGTTTTTATTAAAACCTAGTTTTGAAAAAAGCTTTGAATCTATTTATCAATTTGGATCGATACAAACTAAAAATCAACTCTTTCAAACGGAATTAGAAACTGCAACAATTGCCTCACAATCAACAGCAAATGTGCTTATCCTTGGCGAAACAGGTACTGGGAAAGAAGTGCTTGCAAGATCAATTCATGAAGAAAGTGATCGAAAAGATGGACCATTTATTGCTATAAATACCGGAGCAATTCCAAAAGACTTAATAACGAGTGAATTATTCGGTTATGTTGAAGGTACTTTTACTGGAGCAAAAAAAGGAGGATCAATCGGAAGGTTTGAAAGTGCTCATAATGGAACACTTTTCCTTGATGAAATTGGAGATATGCCTTTAGAATTACAAGTCATTTTATTACGGGCAATTGAGACGAAGAAAATTATTCGCCTTGGTGAATCGAAAGAGCGTGAAGTAGATATTCGGATTATTGCTGCAACGAACAGGGATTTAGAAGAAGAAATTGCGTATAATAACGGTTTTCGATCCGATCTATATTATCGATTAAATGTTTTATCGATCGATATCCCACCTTTACGGGAGCGACCAGAAGATGTTGAAGCGCTCGCATGGAAATTTATAAACGAATTTCACGAAATATATGGGGATGGACCGAAAGAGGTTGATCAGGAAGTTATGCAACTTTTTATTGAATATCCATGGCCTGGTAATATTCGTGAACTTAGAAATATCATTGAACGTGCTTTTTTACTTGCGCGAGGAAAGTCTAGTAATATTTTAAGTGAACATCTACCGAAAAAAATAAAGGGGTATTATAATCGAAAAATGCCTTCTGAACTATCTTTAAAGGATGTTGAGAAAAAAATGATTACACAAGCAATATTGGAGACGAATAATGTAAATGAAGCATCGAAAAAATTAGGGATCGGTCGGAGCACCTTGTATAGAAAAATGAAAGAATTTGAGATAAGTTTATAGGTGTAGCTTATGGGTGGTATGACGTAAGGGTAACTCTAAGCTCTTACTATATCAAGGGTTAAAGTGACTTGATCAAAATCGTGGTCATTTTATTGGTCATAAGCACTAGTAAATTACTTTAAAAATGAAGGTCTTTCATCCATTCACTTAATGGATGAGGGGTCTTTTTTTCTATTCTTCGTGTAAGATTCCCGTATCTTTCATCCATTGCTTCCACGCAATCTAATACGATATCCTTCCCTCAATGTCTTCGATAGGCGAAGCTGCTTTTTTCCATCCAAACACCCAATCAACAACTTACGTCTTAAAAAATTAACTAGGTGTCTAGTATGAATACCAATGTAATCATCGTCGCAAACAGCAATCCTGAAATAACGACGACGGCTAAAGGTGAACTGGTAGCCACTGGATGTGCGATCGTGATTGATAACAGGAACTATTCCGACAGTTGTTAACGTTCATAAATATTGGTCTAAGCCGATCTTTTCAACAGTTTCATTGGCCGGCTCCAACCTTTACTAGTTTGACAAAACATTATTAGTTCTATAAAATTTGAACTATAAGTAATTAAATAAAAATATAACTAAATAAGAAAGGAAGTGCACCAGTTTGTACAAAGTAGAAATAGATTATTCTCCTGTTTATGAGCTTATTACTAGCCTATACACGTATTTAGATTCCACTGGAAGACAGATCAATGAACTAGGTAACAAATGGGTTAAGGACGTTCAAAAAAACCTCGATCCCGAATTCGTTGAGGAGCTTAAGGATCAAAAGCTAGAAGTTTTACACCGCTTGAACTTACTTGTCTGGCAATGTCCCAAGAAAGATACTATTGACCATTTTCTGGCATGGCTTGAAGAGCTTCCTTCTTCTGAAGTTTATATGCTTTTAGTGCCTTGGGTGCAACACATCCCAAGGGATATGATAGAGATCCACACTTACTTTGTTTCTCTATTAAGAAAATGGAGCCAGCAGTATTTCCGTCATCTACAGCCTGAAATATTAGAAGCCTTAAGGAGGGACGCACAGCAAAAAGAAAAGCTCATCACCAAGATGGACCCTGTTGAACTTGTTGAAATGAGTACAAACGGGATTCAAATCGTCTCCCCTCATGTAAAAAAGCTGTTGCTTATCCCACAGTATCATCAATCTCCGTTTAGTGTTACGGATTACTATGACGGACTGATCACTTGCCTATACCCGGTTGATGTCAAAGATTCCGATTCATCTTTGCCGAAAAAAATAGGGAGACAACTGAAGAGCCTGTCTGATGATAAGCGACTTCAAATATTGCGCTATCTTCATGCCCAGCCCCGTACCTTTTCTGAAATCCAACAATTCACCGGGCTTTCCAAAAGTAATACCCATTACCATATCAAGCTGCTCAGAACTTCAGGCCTTATTAGGGCCTACCATAATAGTGTAAGAGTGGAAAGCTACAGTTTTAGAGAGGGAACGATCACCCATCTGCATGACGTTCTTACCAACTTTGTAAAAGGAGAATAAAACATGCAGAAAACCTGGTTCAAAGAGTTTCATCCGATTGTGTACACCATTATTCTTGGTAGTGTATTTATGAACATTGGATTTGGTATGGTGATACCCTTTTTTGCCATCTATTTAAGTACATATACAGGGTTTAACCCGGTTTTCATTGGTTTCATTGTAGGTGCGACCGCAGTAGGCTCCATGTTAGGAGGATTTTTAGGAGGGACCTTGTCCGATCAGTACGGTAGAAAGTACATCATGCTACTGTCATTAGTATCAGCTTCTATCGTTTATGCGGGCTTTATGCTTAATTCTTATCCGGTTTTATTGGTCATTTTAACCTTAATCATGGGGTTTTGCACGTCATTTTTTGATCCCTGTGCCAAAGCGCTTATGGCAGATTTTACTGAGAGCAAGAAAAGGTTGAGAGCGTTCTCCCTAAGATACATTGGCGTCAACATTGGTTTTGCCATCGGCCCGTTATTAGGGGTCGTGTTAGGGATCACCACAAGCAGTCGGCTACCTTTTTTATTAGCCAGTATTATTTTACTTGTCTATGCTTTTGTCCTGTATCGTTTATTTATTATCTTTCATATTCAAGAGATTTCTATTCCCGAGAAGGAAAGAGTGAATATGCTAGGTTCTTTAAGGGCTGTTCGAAAGGATAGAATTTTGTTGTTCTTTCTCTTTGGGGGTTTACTAGCTACGACTGTACATGGCCAGTTTTCAGTCATATTATCACAATACTTTGAGCTTGAATGGAAAAGTGGATTAGCGTATTTAATGCTACTCTGGTCTGTCCATTCGCTTGTCATTGTCATGCTCGGTTTACCAATCGTAAAGATCATGGAGCGGTTGACATCATTTAGAGCTATCCTCTGTGGAAGTACTTTTTTTGCTCTTGGAATCCTTGGCTTTGCCTTCTCCTATGACTTTTTGACGTTTTGTTTAGCGATGATTATCTTTACGATTGGTGAGATCTTATTAATACCAGCAGAATACTCCATTATTGATGAGATTACTCCCGAGCAAATTCGTGGGACTTACTACGGTACGATCAATTTTACAGCAATAGGCTCATTTATTGGTCCATGGATATCTGGAATACTTCTAGTAAACTATGGTGGCTTAATCATGTTTGTCGTTTTAGCTTTTATTTGTATATTAAGTATTCTATTTTTCTATCTAGGTCATAGACGCAGAAATATTTATAGAATTAAACATTCTAAGCATCAAACAGAGGCTGGTCTTTGAGCCTTTTACTTGTATAATGGAAAAAACATTAGGTCATATCGTCACTTAGTGTAGAAGTAGAAGGGAAAATTGATAGCCGATCTTTTTAATGAAAGTGGTTTTAAAATTTAGTAATACAAGCAATATATCATACCCCAGTTAAACAAAATTTGAGCAATTAAAATCCCAAAAGACTTGAGACGGTCATCAAAGACGGTTAACCCTTTGAGATTTAAGTCATTACTTTTATCGTTCATAACACATCTGAAAATCTAGCTATTGTTTAGTCAATAAGAAGGGTTAAGGGAATTACTGTTACCCTGTTTATAAGACTATATGACCGGATGCTAGATAATAGTGGCTCCGTACCTATCTGGAGCTCTCTTTACTCTTTTTATTTAGTGAAGTGTACCATATTGGGTAGTGATTATCCTAAATTTTTAGATATATAGTAAGAGGACAATATTAATAACTTACAACGTTCAACAACCTTTTAAGTATAAAAAACGATCGATGCAGAAACCTTTTAGAAAAAATTTGACAGATAATAAAATACAGTGTACAGTAGTATTTACAATTTAATTGAAATGAATTTTCTTATCCAGAGAGGTGGAGGGACTGGCCCGAAGAAACCTCGGCAACAGACTTTTAAGTACTGTGCCAATTCCAGCAAGCGAAAGTGCCTGAAAGATAAGAAGAGAAATGAATACATCTATTCGACCTCTTCTTATCAAATTAAGAAGAGGTTTTTTCATTTAACTTATTGGACCACCAAGAGTGTAAAGACTTCCGACTAGGCATATGCTTTACAAGTTCGAATTGAACTTTGTACTTACAATAAGCTGAAGGGGAGATAGGAATATGAGTAAACTCGATGAGGCGCAACTTGAACATTTACGTGCCAGTTTACAAGATCTTGAATATGGATCAATTTTAATTACCGTGCATGATGGTTTTATCACACAAATTGATACGACTGAAAAAAAGCGATTTGATCGAAGTTTGTCCTTACCAAAAGGTCGTCGTTCAAAAGAGAATAACTTATGCCGATTAGACAACTAAAGGCATCTATCATTCTTTTCCAATGTACTTATTATATTGGAAAGTATGTTTAGATGCCTTTTTTATTTTTAGTGAAAAGGAAACACATTCTACAATCTTTACTAGGTAGGATGAACGGTAAGTTAAGCTTTGAAAGGGGTAATAGAGGATGTCAAGTCGATGTAGGAAGGAAACTTTTCTCGTTCAAATTGGAAACAGAAAAGAGGAGCATTTTCGCGCAGTAAGTACACCAATCTATTTTTCTACTGCGTATCGTCATGAGGAAATCGGTCTGCAAGATGGATACGATTATATTCGAACTGGAAACCCTACTCGTGATGTGTTGGAAGAAGCAGTTGCAGAACTAGAAGGCGGAGATCAAGCATTTGCGACTTCATCTGGAATGGCAGCAGTCCAACTCGTATTTTCACTTTTTGAAAAAGGTTCTCACTTTATTTCCTCAAGGGATATTTATGGAGGGAATTATCGCTTATTTGAACTATTTGAAGAGAAATACGGTTTTGAGTTTTCTTATTGGGATGGCAAAAGTTACGAAGAATTAAAGGCATTAAGGAAAGAAAATACGAAAGCAATTTTTATTGAAACACCGACAAATCCATTAATGCAAACAGTTGATTTACAAAAAATATCAGCTTTTGCCAAACAGTATCATATCCTTCATGTTGTGGATAATACGTTGTATACACCTTTTATCCAGCGGCCATTAGAGCAAGGTGCAGATATCGTTATTCATAGTGCGACTAAATATTTAGCAGGGCATAATGATTTATTAGCAGGACTTGTTATCTCAAAAGGAGAGAAGTTAAGTGAAGAACTTGGCTTTTTGCATAATTCAATTGGTTCTGTCTTATCCCCATACGATTGTTGGAGCTTAATTAGAGGATTAAAAACATTAGCACTTAGAATGAGGCAGCACGAAAACAATGCACAACATGTAGTGGATTATTTAAAAAGACACCCGCTTGTAACAGACGTCTATTATCCGGGACGCAGTGGGATGTTAAGTTTTGAAATAGTAGATGAATCACTTGTCTCACCATTTTTAAAGGCGTTAAAATTATTCACTTTTGCTGAAAGTTTAGGTGGAGTGGAAAGCTTTTTAACGTATCCAGTTACCCAAACACATATGGACATTCCAGAAGAAGTACGGATTACGTACGGTTTATCGAATCGATTGCTTCGGGCTTCAGTAGGTGTGGAACATGGAGATGATATCGTCGCTGATTTGGAGCAAGCATTTCAAGCAGTTGAACAACTGGAGGTGACATAACTTTTGAGTTTACTGACAGATTTAAAAAAACAAATTTTAATTGCCGATGGTGCGATGGGAACGATTCTATATTCACATGGAGTTGATAGAAGTTTTGAAGAGTTAAATGTAACACATCCCGAGCAAATTCAAAATGTCCATGAAGCTTACATTAATGCTGGTGCAAATGTGATTCAAACGAATACTTACGGCGCTAACTATATTAAACTAGCACGCTACGGTTTAGAAGAACAAGTGAAAAAAATCAATCAAAAAGCAGTACAAATTGCCAAGCTAGCTGCTAAAGGGAAAGTACATGTTTTAGGAAATATTGGTGGCATTCACGGTGCACAAACATTAATTGAAACAGAAGAGGAAATTAAGCGTAGTTTTAGAGAGCAGCTATATTGTTTGTTACTAGAAGGTGTAGATGGTCTTATTTTAGAAACGTATTACAACTTGGATGAATTGAAGACAGTTCTAAAAATTGCGCGGGAGGAAACAGATGTACCAATCATTACGAATGTGTCGATGCATGAACCTGGAGTCCTTGAAAATGGTTTAGCTTTAACAGAGGCATTGAAACAACTAGAAGCGCTTGGTGCAGATGTTGTTGGAGTGAATTGTCGTTTAGGCCCATCACAAATGGTGACATCGCTAGAATCCGTACCGCTTTTAGAAAAAGCTTACTTAGCTGCATATCCAAATGCAAGTTTACCAGCTTATCGTGATGGTGTGCTATTTTATGAAAATGAACCAGATTATTTTCAAACTTGTGCACGAGATCTCCGTAATCAAGGTGTTCGCTTAATTGGAGGCTGTTGTGGTACGACACCAGAACATGTAAGAGCTCTAGCAGAAGGGGTGAAAAATGTAGCTCCTTTAGAAGAAAAAGTTGTAAAGCAAGAAGAACTGGTGGAGATTTTACCTGAAAGAAAACATAGAGAAAAAACAATACCAGAACTTGCGAAAGAACGCCCTACGATCATCGTAGAATTAGATGCTCCGAAGCATTTAGATATAACTGATTATGTCGAAGGAGCAAAAGCATTAAAAGAAGCAGGCATTGATGCTATTACACTTGCAGACAATTCACTTGCAACACCGAGAATTAGTAATGTAGCGATCGCTACTATCTTGCAAGAGCTTGGGATTAAACCACTCGTCCATTTAACTTGTCGTGATCGTAACTTAATCGGACTCCAGTCTCATCTAATGGGTCTACATACACTCGGTATTTCGGAGGTGCTTGCGATTACAGGTGATCCGACTAAAATTGGGGATTTCCCTGGAGCAACTTCTGTTTTTGATGTGAATTCGTTCAAATTAATCGAACTGATTAAAAAAGGAAATAACGGTATTTCCTTTTCAGGTAAGTCATTAAGGGAAAAAACATCCTTTAGTGTTGCAGCTGCATTTAACCCGAATGTTGCAAATGTGAAAAGAGCTGTACAACGATTAGAGAAAAAGATTGCTAGTGGTGCAGATTATATTTTGACACAACCTGTTTATAGCAATGAAAAAATGATTGAATTAAAAGAGGCGACTGCACATATTGAAGCACCCATTTTCCTGGGGATTATGCCTCTAACATCGACAAAGAATGCTGAGTTTTTGCATAATGAAGTACCTGGAATTAAGTTAACAGATGAAGTTCGTGCGAGAATGAAGGCAGCGGAAGGAAATAGGGCATTATCGACTAGGGAAAGTATCGAAATATCGAAAGAGTTAATCGACACGGCTATAGAACATTTTAATGGAATCTATTTAATTACACCATTTATGCGCTACGATATTTGTGTAGAACTTATTCACTATATTCATGAAAAAAATGCTTTAGTAAAAACGAATGAAGTAACTATTTAAAGCTTTTTGTTATAGGGACCCCCTCTAATCTGGCGTGGAGCTCATTCTAAAGCGTCTCCGTCCGTAATGGTTTGGCGGATCTGGCTCGAAAACTGGCGCAGGTTCGCAAAAATATGGCGCAAGTTCGCGAAAATATGGCGCATCTCGCCTAAGATATGGCGCAAGTTCGCAAAAATATGGTGTATCTCACTAAAATAAGGCGTTAACATCAAAAATAATAGGGCAGTCCCAATGAATATGGTGCATCACAAAATGAAATTAGTAATTTGTGCACAAAGCACTTAAAAAATAATAAATATTACTGGAGGATACAACATGTCAACAATTAAAAGTTCAAACTTAGGTTACCCACGAATTGGGGAAAATAGAGAATGGAAAAGAGCACTAGAAAGTTTTTGGAATGGAAATATTTCAGAGGAAGAACTAATTGAAAAAACAGATGAAATTCGACTAAACAATTTAAAAAAGCAAAAAGAACAAGGTATTGATCTAATTCCAGTTGGAGACTTTTCATTATATGACCATGTGCTAGATACGTCTGCAACATTTGGAATTGTTCCAGAACGTTACAATTATACAGGTGGAAAAGTGGATGTGGATACGTATTTTGCGATTGCCCGTGGGGTAGATGATGCTATAGCTTCGGAAATGACAAAATGGTTCAATACAAACTACCATTATATCGTTCCCGAATTAAATAATGCTAAGCCGACACTTGTTGAAAATCGTGCCCTTTATTTTTATAAGGAAGCAAAAGAAAAGCTAGGCATTGACGGAAAATCAGTTATTTTAGGCCCAATCACGTATTTACAACTTTCTAAAGGATACGAGGACAGTGAATTTGACCAATTAGTAGATACATTTACACCATTATATGTACAAATTTTACAAGAGCTTGCTGAAGCAGGAGCTACTTGGGTTCAAATTGATGAACCAATTTTTGCGACGAATATTTCAGAAGATGTACTCGCAGCGACACAAAAGGTGTATGAAACATTTACTAAAGAGGTTCCAGGAATTAATCTTATTTTCCAAACGTATTTTGAAAAAGTTTCGAACTATGAAGCGATTGTCAATCTTCCAGTAAAAGCAATCGGACTCGACTTTGTTCATGGTGATTCACTAGAGTTACTGAAAACGTATGGATTCCCAAAAGATAAAGTACTTGCAGCAGGAATTGTTGATGGACGTAATGTATGGAGAGCAAATCTGGAAGAAAAATTAACGGTGCTTGAAACGATTAAGCAATTTGTCAAAGAAGATCAACTAATCGTTCAACCATCTTCCTCTTTACTACATGTACCTGTAACAAAAACGTTAGAACAAAAAATTGATCCAGTTATTCTTGGTGGGCTTTCTTTTGCAGATGAAAAGTTGCAAGAAATTGTGATCTTGACAAAAGGATTACAAGAAGGAAGAACGGCCGTTGAAGCAAATATTAAACAGGCAACAGAAGAGCTAAATAACTTACAAGCAACATACCGTTCCAATGATCAAGTTCGAAAAGATATTGCTAACTTAACAGCTGAAGATGCTGTACGTCATTTACCATTTGCGGAAAGAATTAAACTTCAAGATGAACGTTTTAATTTGCCATTACTACCAACAACTTCAATCGGTAGTTTACCACAAACACCTGAAGTGAGAAGCACACGAACTAAATGGCGTAAAGGTGAAATTACGGATCAGCAGTATGAGCAATTTGTAAATGACAATATTAAACGATGGATTGAAATTCAAGAAGAACTCGATATTGATGTACTTGTACATGGAGAGTTTGAACGAAATGATATGGTTGAATATTTCGGGGAGAAATTTAACGGATTTAGTGTAACAGAATACGGCTGGGTACAATCGTATGGTTCTCGTTGCGTAAAGCCTCCTTTAATTTTTGGTGACGTATCTTGGGATAAACCAATTACGGTAAAGGAAAGTGTTTTTGCCCAGTCATACACAGAACGTCCAGTAAAAGGAATGTTAACAGGTCCTGTAACCATTTTGAACTGGTCATTTGTTCATGACACAACACCACGTTATGACATTATGAAACAAATCGCATTAGCACTACAAAAAGAAATTGAAGCATTAGAAGAGAATGGGATTAAAATTGTTCAAGTGGATGAGCCAGCATTACGGGAAGGACTACCGCTTGACCATGCAAAATGGGATGAATATTTAGAAGCATCAGCATATGCATTCCGCTTAGCGACAGCAACGGCTGAAGCTGACACACAAATTCATACACATATGTGCTATTCGAACTTCGAAGATATCTTCGATTGTATTGATGCACTTGATGCAGACGTTATTTCGATCGAAACGTCACGTAGCCATGGGGAACTTGTTTCAACATTTGAAGATAATACGTACACGAAGGAAATTGGACTTGGAGTATATGATATTCATAGTCCAAGAATTCCGGCAGTGGAAGAAATTAAGCAAAACATTCATCGTGCATTACAGACGATTCCACCAAAACAATTCTGGGTAAACCCTGATTGCGGATTAAAAACACGTAAAGAAGACGAAACAATTGCGGCCCTAAAAGTAATGGTGCAAGCAGCAAAAGAAGCTCGTGAAGAACAAGTAGCACTTCAAAATAAATAATAATTGATAGAGGGAGGGGAGACCTTCCCTTTTTTCATTGCTATCCGTTGTTAAAAGAAATGTTTCCATTTTGGCAGAAAACTTTTATGATTGGCTCCATTTCAAATAGCCTAATGGGTCATTTTTCGAACTGCACCACTTACGTTCGTTCAATTGTCCGTGAATAAAACGCTAAAACAGGAATGACTCCACAGCGAAGGAAAGGGGGCCCACTGAAAAACGATAGCGTTCCGTTGACCGGAGCGTAAGGCGGCGACTCCTATACATGCTCGTCCGAGGTCACTGAAAAAATCCCCAAGGTTTGTGTACATGTGTTCCATCCGAATTCACTTCGCTTTCCACGGGCAACGCCTCAACTAATTTCAAAAGTTTTATTCAAAACGTTTGAAATGGATTTTCGGCTGTTGCTTTTCTAGCAAATATTTACGATGGGACGAGCATTTAGCGCAGTCCCAGGAGTCTTCGTGAATTCGGATTCCACACAAATAAACATGAAATATATTGACTTTTTCTTTCATGCTATTGAATTAGTCCGTGAAAATTTTTTAAAAAAGAATTAGAGGAAAAAATGCCTACAATTCTTCTTTATTTTCTCATAATAATTGAATGAAATTTCAATCGTATGTTTTTCAGCGGCCTCTGCTCGTCTCACCGTAAAGATTTGCGGGAAAGCGAGACAGCTGAGACCCTGCAGGAGCGTAGCGATGAAGCGGTCCAGCGCTCGCCCGTGGAAAGCGCCCACCTGAAGCGGAAATTAACAGTATGTCATGATAAACCCCAAGTAAAGAACTTTTTCAGTGGACCCAAGGAAAGGAGAGCGAGGGCGATCATCACGGCTTAGGATTGGGCCTGCGCTTACTTGTCCTATTGAAGAGCATTGGCACTTCGTTTGTCCACGGTAAAGCTTGTGACATGATCGACGCCTAGCACGTCTTGTGGTGGCAGGAGGCTCAAGCAACTCTAAGAGCAACAGTTGTAATAAATTCATATTGATCGGATTAATCTTTACTTAATTACATAATAAAATGGAGTCACTTATTAGTGGTTAGGTGTGCTAAAATAAATGTGAAATAAAAACAATTTAAGTTAGGAGGAGATGTTTTTGAGGAAACCTTCCCTTGTTATTGTTTTATTTAGTCTATTACTTATTAGTGTAGCTTGTTCACAAAAAAGTGTTACACAAAGTGAAATTAAACTTCCAGAAGATATTCCCGAATATGTTGATGAAGATGATTTTGACCAAATTAATTGGGAGAATAAAGCCGTTGAATTCGGTGATCGAGGGATCATTGGCAACGAAAATAAGTCGGGTGTTATTGGTGCTGAAATGACTAGTCTAAATGGTCAGAAATGGATGTGGCATCTTTGGGGAGTAGACAATGGCGACTTAACGATAGTTGGATATCATAAAGAATCTGGCACAGTTCACAAAATTTTAATGGATGGCTGGACAATACAAGCTCAAAGTCCAAATAATGGTGCTGATTCCCATGCACCATCGTCTGTGAAAATTCCCAAAATAGGTGAATGGGCGATACTACTTTACGTGGATGGTACTTTATTTGATACATTAATTTATGAGATAAATGAATAAACCATAAAATGAACGCTAAGCTATTCTAGTTTGGCGTTTCTTCTATTTCTGTAGTGCTTTCACTAATGAAGATATTTTCCAGCTATCAACCAAATTAAAGTTGACAATCTCATAAATAAATGGTATCTTTTTTATAGACTGACGGTCGGTCTATAAAGTGGAGGCAGATATGAATGAGAATTTCAAAAGCACCAGAAGAACGTAGAAAAGAAATCTTAGATGTTGCGGAAAAATTATTTTCAACAAAAGGGTATGTGCATACAACAATAAACGACATTTTAAAAACGATTGGTATCGCTAAAGGGACATTTTATTATCATTTCCAATCAAAAGAAGCAGTAATGGATGCGATAGTAGAGCGGTTTATTGAAGAAGGGGTAAAAGTGGCGGAGCAAATAGCGGCAAATCCAGATCTCAACGCGCAGGAGAAAATATTTCAAATTATTATGGCGCAAAATCCTGAAGCGGGTAGAAAAGAAAAAATGATAGAAGAATTACACCAAGTAAATAATGCCGAAATGCATCAGAAAAGCTTAGTTGAAACGATCGTACAACTGACACCGATTTTAACGAAAGTGATAGAGCAAGGAATCGAAGAAGGTGTTTTTCGTACACCATATCCGAAAGAAACAGTCGAAGTGTTATTAGTGTCATCGGGTTTTTTATTTGATGAAGGAATATTTCAATGGGACCCAAATGAACAAATGGATAAAGCTGTCGCCTTCACGTATATTTTGGAAAAAACGTTGGGGGCAGAACAAGGTAGTTTTAGTTATTTACTTACTAAACTCGGGGAATAGGGAACTTTATTCAATAAGAGGTGGAGTATGGAAAATATGATCGAAGTCAAAAATTTTGTGAGAAAGTATGGAGATTTTACTGCAGTGGATCATGTTTCATTTCATGTAAAAAATGGTAGTATCTTTGCGTTTTTGGGACCTAATGGTGCTGGTAAAAGTTCCACCATTCATACATTATGTACCATAACGGAAAAAACATCCGGAACATTGCTTATCGATGGAAAAGATGTAACGAAGGATAAAGCTAGTGTCAGAAATGTTATTGGTGTTGTTTTTCAAGATTCGACGCTTGATAATAAAATGACAGTGGAAGAAAATTTAAAAATGCATTGTCATTTTTATCATATACCCAAATCCAAGATGGATGAACGCATAGAGTTCGTTTTAAGTATCGTTGATCTCATCGAATGGAAAAAAGCCATGGTTAGTAGTTTATCCGGCGGAATGAAGAGGCGGGTAGAAATAGCACGAAGTCTTTTGCATTTTCCGAAAGTGTTATTTTTAGATGAACCGACTACAGGCCTTGATCCCCAAACAAGAGCAAATATTTGGGAGTATATTATTAAACTACAACAGGAGAGAAATATGACGGTTTTTTTAACGACTCATTATATGGATGAGGCTGAAATATGTGATAAGGTTGCTGTTATTGATCATGGAAAAATAATTGCTTTTGACAAGCCAGATGTCTTGAAAAAGAAGTATACGATAGATAAAGCATTTATTACGAGTAGTCAGCCAAAAAAACTAGAGGAGCTATGCCACTATTTTTCGTTGGAATATGAGAAAAATGAGGATGTTTTCACGATTGAGTTGACGCAATCTTCAGATATAATGGGACTTTTGAATGGACATAGAGACTCGATAAAAGATTTAGAGATTAAAAAAGGAACGTTGAATGACGTGTTTCTGGAAATAACCGGAAGAGATATTAGGGAGGGGTAACAAGTGCGAATTATCACAGCTTTATGGCTAAGGAATGTAAAATTATTTTTCAGAAACCGTGTGCAATTAATCCTACTTCTAATTATGCCTTTCTTTTATTTATATTTAATTAGTACCATTTTTAAAAGTGTCTCGATTGATGATTCAATCAGTTACGTGTTAGCTGGAATAGTGATCATTGTTGTCTTTCAAACATCATTAAACATTGCTACCTCAACGATTGAAGATATTACTTCGGGTTATATGAAAGAAGTGTTGGTAAGCCCTGTTAAAAGAATAGAGATTGCGATTGGTCAAATGTTGTCTTCTACAACGATTGCGACATTTCAAGGAATACTCATTTTAATCATCGGTTATTTTATCGGAATGAAATATTCAAATCTCACAACACCCTTGGCGATTATATGTGCAATGATCAGTATTGGCTTTGTTTTTTCATCATTTGGATTATTTTTAGCAGCTTCCGTGAAAAATGCTCAAACCTTTCAAATTATCTCTGTGGCAGTTACGACACCGATTACTTTTTTATGTGGTGTTTATGTACCATTGAGCTTACTACCGAATGGCTTACAGTTTCTCGCTTTATTGAATCCAATGACATATGCGACCGCCTTTTTTAGAGCATTAAGTTTAGAAAAACTATCACTCCCAACAGAAGAATTAATCACTGAACAACTTGCTTTTAAAGTGAGTAATTTCATTATTACCCCACAACTAGGTATGGTGATCGTTTCACTATTTGGCTTATTATTTATTGTTTTATCTACGCTTATTTTTTCGAAGGTTGATTTTACAAAAATAAATCGAGCACAAGGTAATAAAGATATTTTTCAGCAATAAATCGATAAGGTGGGAGGAAAGTTTGCAATGTTGTTCAACATGATGAAAAAAGATGTACAAAAAAATAAAATGCTAACAATTATTTTATTTACTTTTATTATGTTATCTGCATTCCTTGCTTCAAGTGGTACAAATATAATAGTAGAATTAACTAATTCAATGAATGCTTTATTTACTAAATCGAATGCACCTCATTTTGTCCAAATGCATGCTGGGGAAGTAAATGAGGTGGAATTGACTAATTTTGCAAACAATAATCCTTTCGTTAAAGAAGAACAAATCGTAGAACTACTGCAAATTGACGGTACTAATATTTATTTTAACGGAAGCAATCGATTAGGAAATAATAGTTTGATGGATCATTATTTTGTCGTTCAAAATAGATCATTTGATTTATTACTCAACTTGGAAAGTGAAGTGATCGATCTTTCCAAAGGAGAAATTGCGGTTCCACTTTATTTTAAGCAACAGGAAAATTTAGAACTTGGTGACACAATCACTATTTCGAATCAAGGTTTTCAGCTGGATGTAACGATTGTCGATTTTGTTCGTGATGTGCAAATGAATCCGTCGATCGTTCATTCTAAACGATTTGTTGTCCATCATGAAGATCTAAACTTGTTAAAGGCGAACCTTGGGGAAAGTGAATATGCCATCGAATTTTTACTTACTGATTTAAAAGACTTAGATGCCTTTAGAAATGACTATCAATCGGCCTCCTTACCTGCAAAGGGCCCCGCGATCGATTATCATTTATTTAAAGTGTTAAATGGGATAACAGACGGCATCGTTGCGGTTGTTATTTTCCTAGTAAGTATATTCATTATTATGATTGCCGTTCTTTGTATAAGATACGTCCTTTTAGCTACGATGGAAGAAGATTTTAAAGAAATCGGCGTGTTAAAAGCATTAGGGATAAGCCTGTTGGACATCAAAAAAATGTATGGAATGAAATACATCGTCCTTTCTGCCTTTGCCTCTATTGTTGGATATGTTGCATCCTTATTTTTTCACCGATTATTCACAAAGAATATGATGTTATATATAGGAACCGCACCAAAAAGTTTTTCACTTCAAATCGTCCCTTTGATTTCTGTCATGATTGTGTTTCTTCTGATTATGTGTTTTTGCATGTTAACATTAAGAAAGTTTAATCACATTACTGCTGTCAATGCTTTGCGTTCTGGAACAGTTAGGGAAGCGGGGCGAAGACAAAATATACTAGCCCTACATAATCGCCTTCCATTTAATATTCATTTTCATTTAGCATGTAAAGATGTGCTCTCACGTTTTAACACCTATTGTTTATTATTCGTTGTATTTATTATTTGTACCTTTCTTATCATTGTTCCGGTAAATTTTCTTCATACGATCCAGTCACCTAACTTTATTCAGTATATGGGAGTTGAGAAAAGCGATATACGAATTGATTTACAGCAATCAGATCATATCGCCCAAGATTTTAATCATCTAATGGAAAAAATAGAACAGGATGAAGACGTGGATAAATTTTCACCGTCTGTTACAAGTCAGTTTAAAGTAATTAACAATGAAGGGAACGAAGAAAATTTCGTTATTGAAACAGGAGATTTTACGGTTTTTCCCCTAGAGTATCTACATGGCCATGCGCCAAAAGGTGAAAACGAAATTGCCCTTTCTTATTTAAATAGTAAAGAACTTGAAAAGAATGTTGGCGACGAGCTGACCATTATAATCGATAACAGGGAGAAAACGATGATTGTTCGTGGTGTATACCAAGATGTGACAAATGGTGGTCGAACGGCTAAGGCAGCACTTCCATTCAATAACAATACAGCACTTTGGTATGAAATCAGTTTAAATGTGAAGCACCATATAAACATAAGTGAGAAAGTCGAGGAATATTCTAAGACCCTTCATGCTGCAAAGGTTACGGATTTGCAAAACTATTTAGTGCAAACATTTGGAAATACCATTGAACAGTTAAAATTATTTATTCTTTTTACAATCATTATAACGATTCTATTAACCATTTTGATTACTACATTATTTCTTAAAATGTTAATTGCTAAAGATGGGACCCGGATTGCAATGATGAGATCTATCGGTTTTTCATCAAAAAATATGAAGGTTCAATATATGACGAAAACGCTTATTGTATTAAGTATGGGAATTGTTGGTGGGACAGTTATTTCTAATACAATTGGTCAAGGCTTAGTAAGTGTTTTATTGTCCTTTATGGGCGCAAGTAAAATGAAGTTTGTCATTGATCCAGTTCAGGCCTACGTGATCGTTCCACTTCTATTTATGATAGTCGTATCAACTGTGGCATTCGTAAGTGTTTCTTCTATTAAGAAATTAACAATTGTAACGATGAATAGTTAATGGTGTAGAGCACATTTAAAGGGGCCTTAGTTCAAGCGGACTTTTTACTAAACAGCTTTTAAACGTATTTTCGAGGAGGGAAGGTATGGGAATCATTTTACAAGCAAAACAATTAAATAAAACGTATTGCCTTGGAAAAGACAATCACCTTCAAGTACTTAATAATGTAAACGTAGTAATTGAAAGAGGAGAATTTATCTCTGTAATGGGGCCATCGGGCTCAGGTAAATCAACCTTTCTTTATAATATAAGTGGCATGGATAAAATATCGTCAGGTAGTGTGACATTTAATGGGCAAGAAATAGCAGACTTAGCTGAAAAAGAATTATCTAGTCTACGATTAAATAAAATGGGATTTGTTTTTCAGCAACCTCATTTATTACCGAACCTATCTATCCTGGATAATATTATTTTATCCGCCTATTTGGCTAAACAAAGTAGCCGCCAAACGATTAATGAAAAAGCGATTGATTTAATGAAAAAAATAGGCATAGCTGAACTAGCACATCACGATATTACTCAAGCATCCGGTGGTCAACTTCAAAGAGTAGCAATTTGTCGAGCATTAATAAATCAACCAAAAATGATATTTGGCGATGAACCTACAGGTGCACTAAACTCCCAATCTGCAATGGAAGTGATGGAAATATTAGCAAATATTAACGAGCTTGGAACAACTATTCTATTAGTTACCCATGATGTTAAAATTGCCGCTAAAACAGATCGAGTCCTTTACATGCTAGATGGAAGTATCATTGGTGAAAAAAGAATTGGTAAGTATATAAAGAGACATAAGGATTTGAAGATGAGGGAAAAAATTCTATCTGGATGGTTGACAGAAAAAGGGTTTTAAACGTAATGTAAACGAACTTATGAAGGCAAAGAGGATAATAATGGAAGGGATGGAGGGCATAAATGAAATTTTTAACAAAGAGAAGAGATTTCTATATTTCCGAATCAGGAATTGATTCTGTGGAAAAAGTTTCACTAGGTGGAGTCGATCAGTCCATACTTATTCAGGCTGAAAATCCAGAAAATCCAATTTTACTATTTGTTCATGGTGGACCATGTATGCCTGTACCAGGGGTTGTCTCGCGTGGGCAAGATTATGCAATTGCTATTTCAACAAAAGAACTTGTTAAACACTTTGTTTTAGTGTTTTGGGATCAAAGAGGCGCTGGAAAATCATTTGATAAAACTATTTCACCCGAAACAATGAGAGTGAAACAATTCATAAGTGACTGTAATCAACTCATTGATATATTATTAGGAAGATTTAATCAAGAAAAAATGTATCTTGCAGCACATTCTTGGGGAACGGTGATAGGTTTAACGATTGCAGCAAAATATCCTGAAAAACTTCATGCATATATAGGTATCTCACAAATGATGAATTGGGCGGAAAATGACAAGTTTTGTTATGAATGGTTATGGGAAAAAGCCGAATCAAATAACGATAAAAAGACGCTTAAGAAATTGGTAGCTCTTGGCAGACCTCCTTATGTGAATGATGTAAAGCAATGGATCAACTTTCGAAGTCCATTAATGAAATATAAATCAATGGTCTATGAAAGTGAAACAGTAAGGCATCCCGGCATGATCGGTGGATTAAAGATATTTTTAAATGCTGTTGACTATTCGTTAATTGATTTTTATCATACATTTCGCAGTGCTTATCATTTAACCTATACAAAGGAATTGATTAAAGATTTTTCTGAAATAAACTTTCATTCTATTGAAAAAATGAATATTCCAGTTTTCTTCTTGCACGGTAGGCAAGACTTGCACCTCGATGGCGAACCAGTTAAATGTTTTGTAGAAAAGTTATCTGCTCCCCAAAAGAAAATGATTTGGTATGAAAATTCCTCCCATATGTTCCACCCGGATGATGCGAAGGAAATTGAAAAATATATTATTGGGATTGTTCAGGAGGGAAAAAGAGGTAAAGTGTCAAACATCCATTATTGATCACGAATGGGGGTACACTTCAAGGATTTATTGAAAAACATCGTTCCTGCTATAGAAATTAATGGAGTATTAAGTGAGAGGGTATGAAAATGATATAAAGATTTCATATCAACAATGTTCTGAGTATGCTGTCCTGAGTTTTATAAGAAAGGTTTATTCCTTTCAAATTGAAATCGTATTATTTTTAATAACTTATCTTTTGTACCAATAAAATGTGTATATTAAACAGTTTGCTTGGTTAAGATTCTGCTAATTATAGTCTTGACACACCTTGATTTGGTATATACTTCTCCAACCAAATAGATGTTGTTCATATAAGAAATACAACTGTGCAGTAACTTCAGATAGTGGGATGTCCCATCGCTGCGGAAGACCAACATAATTCGCGATTCGAGCAAATAATTGAATTTCGTGGCACATAATTCGAGATGCGCCATATAACTGCGAAGATGCGCCATATAATCGTGGAGAATCGCCACATAATCGTAGAGATGCGCCATATAATCGCAAAGAACCGCCATATATCCTCTGAGATGACGCATCATTGTTGAAAATGTACATGTTTCTTTCGACATTTTCACACATTTACATTGATCGGTAGCAAAAAACACCCATCGGAATAGTGGAAACAAAAAGTTTTGTACGATTAAAACCATATTTTCGGGAGCGATGGAACATTCCAGTACTAACGCTTCCAGTGCGTCATAAGCGCAACGAAGGAACGTTTTAAGTCTAAAAAACAACCGAGTGCAATCTTGTACGACAAAGCACATCAACGGAAATATTGTGATGATTAAAAAGAAAGTTAAGTTATCTAAACTTGGATTTATGAGATTCGCCAAAAGCCGTAAATTAGAAATACGTATTTTAAGTTCTACTATTATTTAGAAGTAATCCAAGTTGCATATAAGTTGGAGTAGTTCAATTGCTTGTTCATGCATATGTTCCCTTCTTTTGCAAAAACTAATGTTTCAAAGAAGGGAGCGCTCACTTTTGCATCTAGCATTTATTTTTTTATTTTTCAATTTTATAAGTGATGTAACAGAGATAAATGACATAAATATTCCACCGGTTCAATTACAAGAAACGAATGATATCGAAAAAGATAAGCCAACTATTAAAGATAACATTTCTATTATAGTGGAAGTGGATGGAAATCCAGAAGAGCATAAAAAGCACATTGAAAATTATTATCCTTCTATAGAAGTAGTTGCAACTTACACTACATTATTTCAAGGGATTGCCTTAAAGGGGGCCCCACAAAAAATTGGTAGATTAGCGGATCTACATTTTATTAAAGGTATCTATCCAGTTCAAACATATATGACGCAAAAAGTGAATAGTTTGCCTTTTGCATTAGATCAATTGCAAGCTTTACAATCAGCCACAAATAATCCGAATATCATTTTTCCATCGCAATTAAATCAAACTGATTTTACGGGCCGAGGTGTCAAAATTGGGGTAGTCGATACTGGTATTGATTATCATCATCCTGATTTAAGAACTAATTATATAGGTGGTTTTGATCTTGTTGATTTAGATGATGACCCAATGGAAACAACAGTCGATCAAGGCCTACCGACTTCACACGGGACACATGTAGCAGGTATTATTGCCGCAAATGGAGATTTGGAAGGAGTTGCACCAAATGGGGAAATATATGCATACCGAGCACTGGGACCTGGTGGGTTTGGAACGTCCATTCAAGTAATTGCTGCTATGGAAGAGGCGGTGAAAGATGGAGTGGATGTGATGAACTTGTCACTTGGTAACACGGTGAATGGACCGGATTATCCGACTAGTAAAGCAGTCAATGAGGCATCCAAACAAGGAGTTGCAGTCGTTGTAGCAAACGGAAATGACGGTCCTAATAATTGGACTGTCGGTGCTCCTGCTACTGCTTCTTCCGCACTTTCTGTCGGAGCTTATCAACATACAGGGCAAGTGCCTTTTTTGTATGAACCTAATTATCGGAAAAAAATCTGGCTTTCTCCATTAAAATATGCTCCTTCGTGGGATTTAGAAAGAGATTATGAAGTTGATGTACAAAAGGATCGTGTTCGAGGAAAAATTGGATTAATGAAGCAACTAAATAAATCGGCCATAAAGGATATTCAAAAATTACAAGAAAACGGTGCTGTTGCTGTTATTATTTATCAAGTTGACCCTAAAAACCGAGAATGGATCACAGAGCTAAAAGAAACTAACATAACGATCCCAGTAGCAACCATTTCAAATAAAGATGGAAGATGGCTTAAGAAACATCTTGCTGATGAAACTTTATATGTTAAAACTAAAATGGAAAAGACAAACAAGACGGTGGCAAGATTTAGTTCACGTGGCCCGGTTACATTAAACTGGATGATGAAACCCGACATCATTGCGCCTGGTGTTAATATTTTAAGTACAGTACCTGGTGGATATGATATGTTAAATGGAACGAGTATGGCAGCTCCGCATGTTGCAGGGGCAATTGCTGTCATAAAAGAAGCGCAACCAACATGGACGAATGAGCAAATTTTTGGTGCACTAAAAACGACAGCCGAACAAATAAAGTTGAAAAACGGAGAATTTATTGATCCGATCATTCAGGGGGCAGGGTTAATCAATATCGAAAAAGCAATTTTAACTGACACGATTATTGATAATCCACTTCTTTCATTCGGAAAGATTCAACAACATATTGATACACGAATAATAAATATATCGATAGAAAATTTGTCTGATGAACGAAGACAATTTCGCTTTGATATTCCCAAAAAAGAAAAAGGGTTATCGTGGAAACTTGGACAATCATTTTCGATCGAACCAAAAACAAAAAAAGAGATCCCAATCGAGCTTAAAATTAACTCTTTACAACTAAAGGAAGGCCCATATCAAGGCTACTTAACTTTACATAGCGGGGATCAAACGTATTATTTACCATATGTTTTCATTAATGAAACTGCAAATTATCCGAAAGTGATGGGTTTTTCCTTTCGTTTAAATAAGCTAAATAAAGATGTTTACAAATATCAATTATATGTGGCAGAGCCCATTAAATCTGTTGAGATTAAGTTATTCAACCCAAATTCATTAATGTATGAAGGGTCATTAGTGAAATGGACAGATTTAGATGTAGGTATGAATGAAGGAGAAATTAATAAGAGGAATATAAAGAAAAAAGGGAAATTTTATGGCTTGATTGTTGTACAATTAGAAAATGGTGAATTCGTTAATTATGATACGGAAATATTTATTGAATAGCGAGTCTAAATGATGGAAAACCGTGCTGCTTACGGATAAAACGGTGAAATTCACGAATGAACACCAGCTAAAGAAAAGCGAAACTGGTAAAATAATTCCCTCGGTAACTCTATTCGAATAAATGGGAGTTAAAAGTGGGCATAATATCATAGATAGTTGGTAAAATGCGACAAAAAACGCTAAAAAAATAATAGTTAAAAAAGGAAATAATGTTGGGAAATAGCTCCTTGGATTGTTCATAATTTTGTCACGAATATATCATAGTAAGGTACGGTTACACGTTAAGGGGAAAATATGAAGAGTATTCGATCTTTTAAACGGAGAAGATGACCTAGTATGAATTGACAACTAGCGACTGCTATTGTAAAATTCATCGTGTGGAATGAATTAATTAAAATAAACGCACTGTGTGCATTTTCCTCTTTTATGTGAAAGTATCTACATAAAAATATAAATTCCACGTTTGTTTGCATGTCTAATAAATGCTTAGATCATACGAAAGAGAGTACATTATGTCAAATTATCGTTCGATGGCAAATAGGCAAAGAAAGTGGATGCTAATTATTATTGCGATAGTTGCAATAGGGGTAGGCGTCATGCCGAACAAGCATTTTTTTCTTGGACTGTTGTTAGGGACTGGAATTAGTTTTTATAACTTATGGCTCTTACAACGAAAAACGAATCTCTTAGGTGAATCTGCTGAGAGATCTGGAAAGCGAAAAGGAATTGGTACGATTTCAAGGCTTGCAGCAGCAGCGCTTGGGGTACTAGTAGCGATTCGCTATGATTTGAGTATTGTTGGCTTTATTATTGGACTAATGACTGCTTATCCGGTCATTATGATAGATTTTATTTGGTTCAATAGGAAATGAATGTGAAAGAGGGGTGAGACGATGGAGCATGGAGCACCAATCATAGAAAATGTATTCGGTATTCCTTGGTTATCTGTTAACTTATCAAATGTGTTGATGATCATTGTTACTTCAGCTATCGTTTTTATACTATCTGTTCTAGGTGCTAGAAAATTGCAAATGAAACCAACAGGTGCACAAAATGTCATGGAATGGATACTTGACTTTGTCAAAGGAATCATCAACGATACAATGGATTGGAAAACAGGGAAGACATTTTTACCATTAGCAATAACATTGTTTACTTTTATTCTAGTTGGAAACTTATTAGGTGTTATAACGACGTTTATTTATAACGGAGAAGTATGGTGGAAGTCACCAACAGCAGATCCAGGAATAACGTTAACACTATCCTCGATGGTTATTATACTATCACATTATTATGGAATAAAGCTTCGCGGTGGAAAACATTATTTTAAAAGTTATTTCACTCCCGTTTGGTTTTTATTTCCGATTAAAATTATTGAAGAATTTGCCAACACTTTAACACTTGGCTTGCGTTTATTTGGTAACTTATTTGCAGGGGAAGTATTACTAGGATTGCTCGTTACACTTACGACATTAAACGTATGGGGTTTTCTAGGAGGAGCAATACCATATTTAGCATGGTCAGGATTTAGTGTGTTTATTGGAGGAATCCAAGCATTTATATTCACGATGTTGTCAATGGTTTACATTGCACATAAAGTGAATGAAGAACATTAAGAAAAGTAAAAAACATTAATTAACCAGCTTTATAACATAAAACTGGAAATTATAAAATATTATTATACATTTTTGAGGAGGATTTTATATTATGGGAGCTTTAGCAGCGGCAATCGCAGTAGGTTTAGGTGCATTAGGTGCAGGTATTGGTAACGGTTTAATTGTTAGTAAAACAGTTGAAGGTGTTGCACGTCAGCCAGAATTAAGAGGTCAGTTACAAACAATTATGTTCATCGGTATTGGTTTAGTTGAGGCACTTCCAATTATCGGGGTAGTTATTGCATTAATGGTAATGGGTCGATAATTATATAGTAGGTAAATTAGGCGAAGCGATAAGCGAAACAACTTCGCCATCGTTTATGTTTAAATAACGGTATTTCCGAAAAAAGGAGTGAAACGTGTGCTAGGTGGATTCCATTTAATCGATATGGCAATAATGCTATTCTTCTTTATCCTCTTGATTTACTTGGTGAGCAAATTTGCTTGGGGACCAGTAATGGATATGATGAAAAAGCGAGAAGAGTATGTAGCCAATGAAATAGAAACGGCTGAAAAAAGCCGAGCGGAAGCTGAAAAGGCATCAAAAGAAGCTGTTGAACAGTTAAAGCAAACGAAACAAGAAGCACAAAAAATTATTGAAGATGCAAGAACTGCGGGTATTAAGCAAGAGCAAGATATCGTTACATCTGCGAAAAAAGAAGCTGAGCGTATTAAAATATCGGCTCAAGAAGAGATCCAAAACGAAAAAGAAAAAGCTTTACAAGCACTTCAAGACCAAGTTGCTTCCTTATCTGTTTTAATTGCTAGTAAAGTAATTGAAAAAGAAATTAGCGCACAAGATCAAGATAAACTGATCGAAGAATATATTAAAGAGGTAGGAGAAGAGCAATGAGTGAAGCAGTAGTTGCCAAACGTTATGCAGATGCTCTTTTTCAACTTGCAAATGAAAAAAACAATGTCGTTAAACTTATTTCTGAATTAGAGGTCGTAAAAGAAGTTTTTCTAAACGACAAAAAGATGATCGATGTGTTAAATCATCCACGTATAAGTAATCATGACAAAATGAATATCATTAATGGGGCATTTGGACAGTTTGATAAAGACGTTATTAATACGCTTAAAATTCTTGTCGAACGTCACCGCATTAATGTCATTACGTCTATCGTTGATCATTTTGTTCATCTTTATAATGAAGCAAATGGAGTTGCAGCAGCGACTGTTTATTCTGTACGTGCTTTATCGGATGAAGAAAAGGCAAATTTAGAATCATCTTTTAAAAAGCAATTTAATAAACAAAGTGTTTCTATAAAAAATGTAGTTGATCCAACCTTAATTGGTGGTATGAGAATAAGAGTCGGAAATACGATATATGATGGTTCTATTAGTGGTAAACTAAATCGAATCAAACACAATATTGTTTCTGCAAGTATTTGAGGATAGGGGTGACATGGTATGAGTATTACTGCTGATGAAATCAGTACACTGATCAAACAGCAAATTGAAAACTTCGACTCACAAATTGAAATTAACGATGTCGGTACAGTTATCGAAGTAGGTGACGGAATTGCCCGTGCCCATGGATTAGATAATGTAATGGCTGGTGAGCTTGTCGAGTTTTCTAATGGTGTTGTTGGTATGGCGCAAAACTTGGAAGAAAGTAACGTTGGTATCGTTATTTTAGGACCATATACAGAAATTAAAGAAGGCGATGAAGTTCGTCGCACAGGACGCATTATGCAAGTACCAGTTGGAGAGGAATTAGTAGGACGTGTGGTAAACCCTCTTGGGCAACCGATTGATGGAAAAGGTCCAATTGAGACGTCAAAAACGCGTCCAATTGAGTCAGAAGCACCAGGTGTTATGGCACGTAAATCAGTTTTCGAACCACTTCAAACTGGAATTAAAGCGATCGATGCACTTGTACCAATTGGAAGAGGACAGCGTGAGCTTATTATCGGTGACCGTCAAACAGGTAAAACAACGGTTGCAGTTGATACAATTTTGAACCAAGCGGATCAAGATATGATTTGTATTTATGTTGCAATCGGTCAAAAAGAGTCTACCGTTCGTGGAACAGTTGAAACATTTCGTCGTTACGGAGCATTAGACTATACGATCGTTGTTACAGCTGGAGCATCTGACCCAGCACCACTTCTTTACTTAGCTCCATATGCTGGAGTAACGATGGGTGAAGAGTTTATGTATAATGGAAAGCACGTACTTGTTGTCTATGATGACTTATCTAAACAAGCAGCTGCTTACCGTGAACTTTCATTATTATTACGTCGTCCACCGGGTCGTGAAGCATTCCCTGGAGATGTATTCTACTTACACTCAAGACTACTTGAGCGTGCAGCGAAATTAAATGACGAATTAGGTGGCGGTTCATTAACGGCCCTTCCATTCGTTGAAACACAAGCAGGAGATATTTCTGCTTATATTCCGACAAACGTTATTTCGATTACAGATGGACAGATTTTCCTACAAAGTGATTTGTTCTTCTCTGGAGTACGTCCAGCGATTAACGCCGGATTATCGGTATCGCGAGTTGGAGGATCAGCTCAAATTAGTGCAATGAAGAAGGTTGCAGGTACACTTCGTCTTGACCTTGCAGCATATCGTGAACTAGAAGCGTTTGCTCAGTTCGGGTCAGACCTTGATAAAGCAACACAGGCACGATTAAATCGTGGTCAGCGTACGGTTGAGGTATTAAAGCAAGGACTACACAAACCATTAGTGGTTGAAAAACAAGTAATGATTTTATATGCATTAACACGCGGATTCTTAGACGATATTGCAGTTGAAGATGTCGTTCGCTTTGAAGAAGAGTTCCACGTTTGGCTTGATAGTAATGCTAAAGAAGTACTTGATACGATTCGCGAGACAGGAAAGCTTGCAGAAGAAGCTGATATGAGTAACGCAATCGAAGCATTCAAGAAAACATTTTTACCTTCAGATCAAAATGCATAAGAAAAGAATGCGAAATAAATGCGAAATAGAAAGCTAATTTTTAAATAAATTTTCGAAACAGATTTTTATGCGAGATGGAACATACACTTCTGTTTTAGAAGGGTGGTGAAAAGCTTGGCATCACTTAAAGATATTCAAGATCGAATAAATTCGACAAGTAAAACGAAACAAATTACAAAAGCGATGGAAATGGTGTCTGCTTCAAAATTAAGTAAAGCAGAAGAGAATGCAAAACGTTATTCTTTCTATAGTAATAAAATTCAAGAAGTTATTGCCAATATCGCGTCCAACAATACAGATGTTACACATCCGATGCTCCAAAGACGTGAAGTGAAGAAAACAGGCTATATTATTGTAACTGCAGATAGTGGACTTGCAGGAGCATATAATAGTAACGTTCTCAGAAAGCTTTACCAAACCGTAGAAGAAAGACATACATCGACAGATGAATATACAGTTATTGCAATTGGTCGTATGGGTGTTGATTTTTGCCGAAAACGTAATATGCCTGTAGCTGATACGGTAATTGGTTTACAAGATCAACCGAAGTATGCAGAAATTAAAGCAATCGCTTCGAATGCTGTGCAAATGTATGAAAACGAAGAAATTGATGAATTAATTATTATCTACAATCAATTTGTTAGTGCCATTTCACAAGTCGTTCAAACGAATACACTTGTACCAATTTCGAACATTGACAGTGTTAAAGCAACAAGTTCATATGAGTATGAACCAAGTGAAGAACAAATTTTAAAAGTATTATTACCACAGTATGCGGAAAGTTTAATTTACGGCGCATTGCTTGAGGCAAAAGCAAGTGAGCATGCTGCGAGAATGACGGCAATGAAGAGTGCAACGGATAATGCGGATGATTTAATCGACGAATTAACGTTATCGTTTAACCGTGCCCGCCAAGCTGCTATTACACAAGAAATCACCGAAATTGTTGGTGGAGCAGCTGCACTAGAATAATAAATTTTGTATTACTTTAAAAGGAAGTTAGGAGGGAAATCGATTGAGTAAAGGTTATGTTACACAAGTAATGGGACCAGTTGTTGACGTTAAGTTCGAGGACGGACAACTTCCAGAAATTTATGATGCACTTCATGTGCAAATTGATGCAACAGAACAAAACGACGCTAGAGTACTTGCATTAGAAGTAGCATTACACCTCGGTGATAATTCAGTTCGTACAATTGCGATGTCTTCTACGGACGGTTTACAGCGTGGTGTGAATGTTACAAGTACGGGTGGACCGATTTCTGTTCCTGTTGGAGATGTAACGTTAGGTCGAGTGTTTAACGTTTTAGGTGAACATATTGATGAAGGGGAGGATCTCCCAGCAGATACGAAACTTGATCCTATCCACCGTGATTCACCAAAATTCGAAAACTTATCTACAGAAACAGAAATTTTAGAAACAGGGATAAAAGTTGTTGACTTACTTGCTCCATACATTAAAGGTGGAAAAATCGGTTTATTTGGTGGTGCAGGAGTAGGAAAAACTGTATTAATCCAAGAGCTAATTAATAACATCGCTTTAGAGCATGGTGGAATTTCCGTTTTCGCTGGTGTTGGAGAGCGTACTCGTGAAGGTAATGACCTATACTTTGAAATGAAAGATTCAGGTGTTATCGATAAGACAGCGATGGTATTTGGTCAAATGAACGAACCACCTGGTGCGAGAATGCGTGTTGCACTTACAGGTCTTACAATGGCAGAATATTTCCGTGATGAACAAGGAGCTGACGTGTTACTTTTCATCGACAATATTTTCCGTTTCACACAAGCAGGTTCAGAGGTATCAGCACTTCTTGGGCGTATGCCATCAGCGGTTGGATATCAGCCAACACTTGCAACAGAGATGGGACAATTACAAGAGCGTATCACGTCTACAGATAAAGGTTCTGTTACATCTATTCAAGCGATTTATGTTCCGGCGGATGACTATACAGACCCAGCGCCAGCGACAACATTCGCACACTTAGATGCAACAACAAACCTTGACCGTGGACTTTCTGAGCAAGGGATTTATCCAGCGGTAGACCCACTTGCTTCCACTTCACGTGCTCTTGACCCTGAAATTGTTGGAGAAGAGCATTATGAAGTTGCAACAGCTGTACAACGGACGTTACAGCGTTACCGTGAATTACAAGACATTATCGCAATCCTTGGTATGGACGAATTAAGTGATGAAGATAAATTAACGGTGTCACGTGCACGTCGTGTTCAGTTCTTCTTATCACAAAACTTCCACGTTGCTGAACAATTTACAGGTCAGCAAGGATCTTATGTACCAGTTCAAGAAACAGTACAAGGATTTAAGGAAATTTTAGAAGGTAAATATGATGATCTACCAGAAGATGCATTCCGTCTAGTAGGTCGTATTGAAGAAGTAGTCGAGAAAGCAAAACAAATGGCGTAACAATTGGATGAGATGTCTGTTGATGATGAGGGATTCATTTATGTTATGTATCCCTATCATCTGCGATAAATCATCTTTTCAGGCTAGTTATTTGAAGTTTTTAGGAGGTGTTTCGACTTGAAAACACTAACAGTAAGTGTTGTAACTCCTGATGGACAAGTGCTAGAAGATGACTATGAAATGCTGAGCTGTAAAGCCGAAAATGGTGAACTCGGTATTCTACCAGGTCATATTCCACTTGTAGCACCACTAACCATTAATGCAGTTAGATTAAAACGTAATAATGAAGAAGATTTAGTCGCTGTCAATGGTGGATTTTTAGAAGTTAGACCAGATAAAGTTACCATCCTAGCCGAATCAGCTGAAAAGGCTTCAGATATCGACGTGGATCGAGCGGAACGGGCAAAAGAAAGAGCAGCACAATTACTCGAATCGAATAACCCAGACACTGATGTCATGCGAGCAAAACTTGCATTAAATCGGGCAATGAATCGGATTAATGTTGCAAAAAACTAATGAAGAAACCTCATATCGTCATGAGGTTTTTGTTTTGCCTAAAATGAATGGTGAAGCATAACGATTCACTTTTTTGTCAAATAATGAATGGCTATTCTGGTGAACGAGTGTTAAAAAGAGAAGCTAACTACCTTGTTTTTAAGAATGGTCATTCTACAAAAGTAAATCATCAATCGTTGAATAAAGGAATGAATCCTGTTGATGGTTACACTAGAATGAAATAAATCATACTTAGGATTCAACGATTACATAAGAATGAGTTCATAAGCAATATTTTATGTACCGGATTTTTTACAAATTTCTTTTCAAGACATCCATTTTTCGCTATTTCCCGGGAAATACGAAATAAATGTTTGTTTTTTCGACTTGCATCTTAGGATAGATGACCTACATATGGAGTACTATGGAAAAGCGATTTTCCTTCAATAAAAAAGAATCTAATCTCCTGAAGAAGTGCATGATCTGTATTGACTTTTTTTCTATATCATGGCAAGGTTACGATATAAATTTAAAATGATAGGTGATAACATGATTTCCATTGGATATTTCTCAATTATCGGTATGCTCTCTCATATTATCTTTATTTATATTACATGGACCGCTATGCAAGGAATCAATTTCGAACCACTCGTTAGAAAGAATCGTGTAGTAGAAGCTCGAATTATTATTATCTTTATGACGATTGTAATCGGAGCAGGGGTTAGTAGATTCGTGTTAGATATTATACAGTGGTCCCAAGATCTAATTTATTTATTTTAATGCACAAAAAAGCGGGGAGTCCGCAAATGGTACAATTTATATTGGGGAGCCCCGCACATACTAGTAACCATCACTCATCTATTGTTTATCCCTAGCATTCACTTATTACCTTTACAGATCTCCGCTGCATTACTTTTTCAGAATCCCGATTCTTCTATTTCCCCTCAGATTATGCACCATAACCAGCATTCCAACTATTCATCTTTATTATCCTCCAGCTCTCTCAATTCCTTCTTCTATTTGCGTGCAATTTTTAAAGCTTCGCATTAACAATTTATTTAGTTTAAAATCTCTCCTAACCGTGTTGAAAGATGTAATAATTTGTTTCGTTTAATTAAATTCTTCATTGTACATACTTGTAATAAATCGGGGGGATTTATGATGAGGAAATTATTTTTTATATTTACAACGACAATTTTTCTTTTTATTCAACCAAGCACGGTCGAAACAAGCACAGAATTGGCAACAATTACAAATGTTGCTTTGGGAGAAGGATTTATATTAGATGAATGGCAAGTTGTGATGATCGAAAAAATTTCTGAAAAGGAATTTGACAATATTACAAAAAGATTACAAAATAGTTATTTAGACACTGTTGTAAAAGATGAAAATAAGATAAAATATATATTCGAGACTAAAAATTCTAAAGATCAAATTAATCATTATTTTCAAGCGATTGTACCAACTGGTCATGCTAATCAGATTACTTTCCAATTGGTTATTTCAGGAGAAGAATGGAATGAAGTAATTCATAATTATTACAATAATTTGACAAATAGATTACAAAATGAACTTTCACTCACTTTCTCTAAAATTTTCACTTGTGTAAAACTGAATGATAATGGTATAATTAATGATGGATTTTCAGATGACGAAATTTGGAAAAAAATGAAAGTTATACATAGGAGTGAACAGATTGATAATGTTGAACAATCTGTTTATGAAAAAGAAGTTTACGGGTATAACAAGTTGTGGAATAGAACAATAATTGTCGAAAATGAAACAGTAAATTTTCATATGAGTATTAAAAACAATGATCATAATAAAAAACAAGTTATAATTGGAACGCCTATTATATTAAATGAATATTAATATAATGAACAGAAATTGAAGGAGAATTGTCAGATGGATAAAATCGTTGTAAAAGGTGGCAAGAGATTAAGCGGGAATGTAAAGGTTGAAGGGGCGAAAAATGCTGTTCTTCCTGTATTGGCTGCAAGTTTAATCGCAAGTGAAGGAAAAAGTGTCATTTATGACGTTCCAACATTAGATGATGTATACACAATTAATGAAGTAATACGTAATTTGAATGCAAAAGTTCAATTTAAAAATAACAAAGTAACAATCGATGCAACAAATAAGTTGCGAACGGAAGCACCGTTTGAATATGTGCGTCAAATGAGGGCTTCTGTACTTGTGTTAGGGCCGTTACTTGCACGTTACGGGCATGCGGAAGTGGCATTGCCGGGAGGATGTGCGATCGGTTCACGGCCAATTGATTTACATTTAAAAGGCTTTGAAGCAATGGGAGCAAAAGTAAATATTGGCAACGGTTTTGTAGAAGTAAGTGTAGACGGTCGATTACAAGGATGCACCGTTTATTTAGACGTGGCAAGTGTTGGTGCAACTGAAAATATAATGATGGCAGCAACATTAGCGGAAGGAAAAACAGTTATTGAAAACTGTGCTAAGGAACCTGAGATTGTTGATTTAGCGAATTACTTAAATAAAATGGGTGCTGATATCGTCGGTGCTGGAACGGAAACAATTCGAATAAATGGTGTAGAAAAACTACACGGTGCGGAGCATACTATTATTCCAGATCGGGTAGAAGCAGGTACGTTTATGGTAGCTGCTGCAGTTACTGGTGGAAATGTATTAATTGAAAATGTGGTAACAGAACATTTGCGCCCTGTCATTGCGAAGCTTCGAGAAATGGGAGTCGAGATCATTGAGGAAGAAAATGGTGTTCGTGTCATTGGCCCAAATAATTTAAAAGCAACCGACATAAAAACTTTACCACATCCTGGTTTTCCTACTGATATGCAATCACAAATGATGGTGGCAATGATAAACGCTGAAGGTACAAGTGTGCTTACAGAAACGGTTTTTGAAAATCGTTTTATGCATGTCGAGGAATTTAGGCGCATGAATGCAAACATGAAAATTGAAGGTAGAAGTGTCATTATTGAAGGATTAAATGAACTACAAGGTGCACAAGTTCAAGCGACTGATCTCCGAGCCGCGGCTGCGTTAATTTTAGCAGGACTGTGTGCAGACGGTTTAACAGAAGTAACGGAATTAAAACATCTAGATCGTGGTTATGTTGACTTTGCTAAAAAGTTGAAGCATCTTGGTGCAGACATAAAAAGGGTCAAAGTTGCGACGGAAGAAAAACAAGCGGATGAAAAAGTGATTCAGCTTGATTTTAAACCGAAAAACATTGCAGTGGAACTTTCGTAAATTTTAATATAGTAAAAACGATTGGGAATTAGCTGGACGCTCATCCGGCAATTCCCATCTTCGCATGAAAACAGGTAGAGTATATTTCTATCTGTTTTTTATTTGTCTAGGAAATTATATTTGATTATACTTGTGGATAAAGTTTATTTGCACGATTAGTCGCGTCTAGCTTAAGCGCTAAAGCTGTACCAAATTTCAAACTTCTTCCTACGATAAGTCAACATCGGTTCAAGTTTTAAGGAAGGCCGACTAAAATCGGGCTTTGCGCCCAACGTCGGCATACCCCTATGAAAGGGCATGTTTCCTTTTTCTCGTCAGAAGCTTTCCAATTTGTACGTCGCTAAACGAGCGCTTACGCTTTTGTTCTTTGGCTAAAACAAATTTCTATTAGGTGGTTCTATGATTTAAAAGAATTGTATATATATTAATAGTAAGAAAAATACTAGTACAAGTAGTTTTTAAGATAGGAGGGAGATACAATAAAACAGTATAAATTTAGAAAGACTATTGGAAAGAAAAAACGTAGAAAAATAAGTGCAATGAAACAAACTTCAACATTAAAAGTGGGTAAACACTCAACTTGGAGATTCACTGGAATCGTAGGGATAGCAATATTAATGTGTACCATTGTTATTATTCCAACGATTATCGTAATGATTCCAACAAAGAATTCACCTGATACAGCAAGTGATATAACAGAAATGCCGAGTAGCGATAAAACTAAAAATAGCCAAATCGAACTTCCCCAATTTGAAGTTTCTATTAAAAGGTCACAAACAGGTGAAATTGAAAAGGTACCATTAGAGAAATATGTTATTTCGGTCGTCGCTTCTGAAATGCCAGCCGAATTTGAGGCTGAGGCTTTAAAGGCCCAGGCAATTGCAGCGAGAACATATATTGTCAACCATTTATTACATCAAGACGGAGAAGAAGATGTAATCATATCCGATACGACGGAACATCAAGTATATAAAAATGAAGATGAGCTAAAAACAGCTTGGGGTAGTGATTTTCATTGGAAGATAGAAAAAGTGACAGATGCTGTTTTAGCAACAGAAGGAGAAATCATCACATACGATGAACAGCCGATCACACCAACCTTTTTTTCTATGAGTAATGGTTTTACAGAAGATGCCAAAAATTATTGGGGGAATGAATTACCATATTTAAAAAGCGTGGAAAGTAAGTGGGAGGAGAAACATCCTAATTTCACCGAACAAAATGTCTTTACGATTGATGAAATTAATAGTAAATTAGGTATCTCATTACAAGCTGGAAATGCAATCCCCATTCAAATAAAACGGACAGAAAGTAATCGAGTTAGTGAATTAGTGATCAATGATTCCACATTTACGGGGAAGGACATAAGAGAAAAACTTAATCTTCGCTCCAATGATTTTTCTATCCAACAAAAAAATGAACATTTGATTTTTACGACAAAAGGGTATGGGCATGGAGTTGGAATGAGTCAATATGGAGCAAACGGGATGGCAGAAGAAGGGAAAACATATAAAGAAATTTTGTCTTATTATTACCAAGATATTGATATTAACACAATAACTGAAGCTGCACCTACCTTGGTCGCTAAATAAAAAATTAAAAGAGAGTACACGACTCTCTTTTAATTTTTTTCATGTTTTAGTCGCTCCAAAATATCATGTTTTTCAAATAGTTGATTTGCGATATTTGTATTTACCATATCCTCTAATCCGACGATCATTCTTAGGAATCTTAATAAAGGAATTTGTACCGTCGAAAAAATAACGATTCCAATCTCTCTTTCCTTCATAAAACCACAATACGTATGGAAGCCAATTGTTGTACCGCCATGATGATAGATCGGATACTTGGACCATTTCACATCTTCAATCATCCAACAAAGCCCCATATCAAATCGTTTAAATGCTTTTACATTTTGACGTTCATGTGTGAGTGCAATGCTTTCAGTTAATGGGCTATTTCGTAAACCAATTTGATATTCTAAATAGGTGAGCAAATCATTTACAGTACTTTTAATTGCACCGGCGCCGTCAACTGCAGGAAGTTCAATTGGCGGGACAGGTTTCCCATTTTTATCATATGCTTTTACATAACGATCCATCCGTTCATTTCCAACTGTAATAAACGTATCTTTCATTTGAAACGGTTCTAAAATATATTTCTGAATCGCTTCTTCGTAAGAAAGTTTTTCTAATTCAGCGAGTATATTTCCAAGTAACCCTATTCCAATATTAGAGTAACCCCATTTAGTACCAATCTCTTTTTTTAAGTCAAAATCGATATAGAATTGATGCAAGTGATCCGAAGTAAAAGATTTATAAGGATTATTTTTCTCCTGTTTATTTGCTTTTAAATTTTTTCGGATTGTTTTCATATCTTCTCTCGGAAGTCGTGAAGTATGTGTTGCTAGATGTCGGAAAGTGATTTCTTTTCCATTATAAGACAAGGCATTTTTGTATGCTGGTTTATAGTGACTGACAGGATCATCGAGTGAAATTTTTCCTTCTGTCACTAATTTCGCTAATAGTAGACTTGTAAATGTTTTCGTCGTAGATCCAATTTCGAAAAAAAGATCTCCGACATTTATTTTAGGCATTTGATTTTGTACAAAACCTTCGATAAATCTACCATCCTTCGTTACAACACCGACAACGATACTAGCATTCTTGGCCTTGCTAATTTCTTTCATCATCAACTGGGTTGTATCTTCAGTAATCATCATTCTTTTTCCTCCTTAACATTTAATAAACTTACTAGTTAATGCCACTTAACTATTTGTTAAAATGATCAGCTATTCTTTTAAGGAAATTCTTTTATTGCTATTTCTTTTAATGTTAATAATATATTTTTAAATTCAATTAATTTTTTTTCTCCAAGTTTTTTATATAGTTTTTCCGTAACGATTTCATCGAATTTATCTTGTTGCTTGATAAATGAATGCCCCTTTTTATCTAAGCTAACGAGAATTTCCCGACGATTATTTACATTTATTTGGCGTTTGACGTAACCATTCTCCTCCAACTTGGAAACTTGTTGGCTAACGGCACTAGAAGAGACATTCAATTTTTGGGCTATTTCATTGATCGTCATTGTTTTCGCAGTATGGATCGTATGGATAAGATGATCTTGTGCAGCAGTAATGTTTTCATCGATTAAGGTGTTATGTTTTTGATAAACCTGATTATTAATAAAGTGAGTCAAATCATTAATTTGTTGAACAGTATCATTTAAAAAGTTTTTACTCAAAAAAGTTAACCTCCATTAATAATTAAGTTGAGTTAAGTGTATCGCAAAAAAAAATAAATTCAAGGTAAAATGGAAGAAAGATGCAATTTTTAAAATTGAATGGTGCTACTTTAAAATTGGCGGGTGGTAGCGTTATAAATTTGTCATTAAAACGTCTTTATTTTCTCTCAATCTAATTGTTTGTGAGGAACTAGTTTTTAAAATAATCATAATAATAGAAAAAACTTGTCAATGAATGTATATATTTTCTTTTATCTGTTCACAATGGTTGATGAGGTGATAAACAAATGAAAGAAAATTTTACAAACGAATCCAAAAATAAATGGACTCGAATTTTTAAGAAGAAATGGTTTTTCCCAGCACTATATATTATGATTGCAGCCTTTCTTCTAACAGCTGTCGTTTGGTACCAAAATATAGAGAGTAAATTAATAGAGGGACTTGATGACAACGAGCAATCGGATAGCTATAGTCAAAATCCATTTGATGAAGAGGCAGAATCTGTTTTGCAGCAGCAGGAGATCATTAAAATGCCTGTCCATGATGAAGTTCAAACAGAAATAGTTACTAAATTTTATGATTACAACGCAGAACAAGAGGATCAGGAAAAAGGATTAACTCTCTATAATAACAGATATTACCAAAGCACAGGAATCGATATTGCATCTAGTGATGGAGACGCATTTGATGTCGTTGCCTCTCTAAGCGGAACTGTTACAGAAGTAAAAGAAGATCCGTTGTTAGGAAATGTTGTAGTAATGTCACACGGTGAAAATATTTCAACATATTATGCAAGTTTAGGAGAAGTTGAAGTAGAAACTGGTGCAAAAATTAAACAAGGTGACAAAATTGGTACAGCTGGAAAAAATTTATTTAGCGAAGAAAGTGGTACACATGTCCATTTTGAGATTCGTAAAGCTGACGTGGAAGTAAATCCAGAAGATTTCTTCAATGAACCGTTAAGTAAGATAGAAGAACTTGATGTTGATGCAAAGGTAGAAGAGCCAAGTTCTGATGAACAAGAAACGGATCGTCCTGATTCTACAGAAAAAGAAGAGGAAAAGCCTGATTCTGAAGATGTAGATAAAGAAGAAGAGGATTCCGAAGATGTTGAGGATGAAGATGCTGAGGAAAGCCAGAATTTATCATTTTCCATCATTGCTTAACGATGGATTGTTGGTTTTGATTTAACCATAAATGAAGAATAAACGAATGGCCCTAATATTCATGGGGCTTTTTTTTTGTGCCAATAATAGAGCCAGTGTAGCTAGGACAACTGAAAGGGAGCGTGGGAAAAACAAATAAAAAAGATTAAATACCTTGTCCTATACGAGAAAAGAACGATTTTAATCATAAACAAATTTAATTAATAATAAAATATGATTAACAGAGTAATCGCTTAATATCTGGGGTGCGAGTTGGTGAATATCTTTTATTGAAATCAAATCGGTTTTATCTCACTGTACTTATTTTCACCATAATGTCACAGCGTCCAATCCATTTTGACAGATCATTTTAATCTGTATTCGTGAATTTGAGGCTACCGCGGTAAAAAAGTTTAACCCAAAAGTAACACCCTCCAACTTTATCCATGATATGATGGAGTGTTTTCTTAGCGATAAGCCACGTTTCTCTATGAATGTATGATGTTAAGAAAAAATTGTACATGATATGAAAAATGGCAGGACGTTTTGCATTATATTTTACAAGTCATCATCAATTTATTGCATGTATATCTCATAAGGAATCATGATTTAACATTTGAAAAGAGAAGATTAAATACATAACTAGATCAAATACCAATTTTATGAGAGTCCTTGATGATGATCTTGTAGTTTTAATACTGTGAGCAATAGTAGGAAGAAAATGTAGTAGTGAGCCGAAAAAATCTAAACCATCGTTATTTTCCATGAGCCTATGATTAAATCGTATTAGCATGTGAACACCGCACTTTGTCTCACTTAACACCTCGGAAAATCAACATAGGGAGGCGACCGGTGTGCATGATTACATCAAAGAGAGGACTATCAGGATAGGAAATTACGTCGTTGAGACGAGAAAAACTGTCCGGATGATAGCAAAAGAATTTGGTGTTTCGAAAAGCACGGTTCATAAAGACTTGACAGAACGTTTACCAGAAATAAATGCGGAGCTTGCCAAGCAAGTGAAAGAAATCTTGGAATATCACAAATCAATCCGTCACATTCGGGGAGGTGAAGCAACGAGAAAAAAATACAAACTAGAGCGCCAAGGGCAAAACGAATAATTTTTGACGGGATAGGGGGATTGCTATTAGATTAGCACAGAAATTTATATTTGTTTGAATGTGATTTATATTCGGAAGAACTGTAATTATCTTTGCAAGAATGGGGTATTTTCCGAATACAATAACAGAGGTCGCGCTTCCTAAGCAAAAATGCAACCTCTGTTATTAGTGTAAATCGGAACTATTGAATTGTTTCGATACACACATTTGCGGAAATTCCCGTAGTTCTAGTGAAAAATATTTTTGGTATTCGGATTTTATGTGGAAAAGTTCTTTTTATGAAAATGTCCAGAACACCCGCGATTTCAATCGTGGGATGAATGGACGCCTGGGAGCGATAAATCTAATCTCAAATCCATTTACAAACACACGTTCCATAAAGTGTAATGAAAGTATAAAAACGAGGTGGATCATATGTTGAAACATAAAGCCTATAAAATTCGGATCTATCCCAATAAAAACCAAGAAAAACTAATTGC
>NZ_QJJQ01000020.1 GCF_003201975.1 Pseudogracilibacillus auburnensis
TTGAATTCTATAATACAAAGCGCGTGACGTTGAAGATGGGATTAAGAATTCCAGCATAAGAAAAGCCATGCTTGAAAATCATACATGGCACAAAAAAATTTGTTTTTTTACCTGTCTACTTGACAGGGGGCAGTTCATTCACGGCTAGTGGCTATTTTAGTTTTTTTACCATTCCCTACATCTGCAGGGGAAGAAAAAACCACAACGACGACATCGACAACATCTTCTGCTTCGTCTACCAAAACACATTGATTTAAACCTCCAAAACATTATTAAAGCCGGCCGACCTTAATACTAATAACATATGAATTTATTATGTTTTCGAGTAGACAAACTTTTGGGTTCAAACAAACATTTTACTTCACTAAGTTAAGACCCTTTAGATTTAAGCACCGCTTGTAATTTCTTACGTGTATTCGGACCATGTACTCCATCAACCTCATACGGTAAATAAACCATCTGGAATCGTCTTATTGCATCTACTGTTTTAGAACCTAGTATTCCATCAACGGCACCACATTTAAAATAAATAGCATTAAGGGCGCGTTGTAATTGTTTAACACTATTACAAACTGAACCACTTCTTAAAATTTCGCTTGGTAATGGGTACTTATAAGATGACTGTGGTTTCTTTGGTGACTAGGTTTACGAGTAAATGTATTTTTACTTTACCCAAGTTGATTGTCTGACCAACTTTTTAGGATCTACTTTCGGGTTAGCAGTGATTAAATCTTCTATGGTAATACCATCCAAGCTATGAGCGATTCCTCGGAATGTGTCACCTTCTTGAATTTTATAAGTTGCAGGTGTTTTTGCCGTTGGTTTACTAACATTCAAAAACATAAATGCTGCTTTATAATTGTAAACACAGCAAACTTTCCAGCTATATCCTAGCATCTTTTGATAGGATTTGTCTTGATTACCAATCTGATCAGCAACTAATGTCGTATGTAATTCCGCAATGGATGCTTTTGTTGCATCGGCTTTATCACTTCGATAATCACCAGCAATACTGATCCCTAGTGAAAATTGATTGCTGTTACCGACATGATAAGTGCGTTGATTTATATCACCCACCTAACGATTTCTTAGTTAAAGAATGGTGCCAAACACGGTGCGTGATTTTTTGTGTACGTCATGAATAGGATCCCTTTTTAGGAATCGATTTTCGATGATCAACAAGTCTTGGTAACTTTTGAAATGCATAACTCATGGTAATATACCCTTTCTAAATTAAAAAGAACAACGATTTATTCGCTACTCTTCGATTTACTATTAGTGTTTCAACTGCTTTTTTAAGTACATCTGGTACTGGTAAATTTGTTTTTCCAACCTTCTCCAAAATCCTTAATAACTCATTGGCCAAATTAAAAAAGATGACCGCATCACGTATGAATGTGCCATCTCCCATAATTTTGTCAATTGAATATCCCACAGCTACTTATGCTAAAATCATCACTTTTTTTGCAATACCTCTAAATCTAATCTTGCTATTTAATTGCCCATAACTTGCCGCAACTAAAACTTCTAAAATATAAACGAATACTATAAATAATACTATACTTGAAGCAAAGGCACCAAACTCCTAATAAAAATGTGACGATTGCCCCAACGACAGTGACAAATGATTTAAATAATGTTTCCATCATTACCTCCCAATTTTAGTCATAAGAAAAACGCTCATGTGAGCGTTAAAAAAAGCACCTTATAAATAAATGCCAAAGTATAAATCAATATTGATATTAAAACTGATAACCATATTCTTTATCTATCTCTAAATATGATTGTAAAGGTACAGAACGTGTTCCAGCACCATGTAGCCATGAAGAAAGCCAAACAATAAAATTTAATAAGGAGTTTTGCCCTAAATCGCTAAATAAATATGGAGAAAATAATTCCTCATATTTCTTATCAGGAAATTGTTGATTTATTGCTTCCCTATGAGGAGAACCTTCCATTCCGTACTTCGAAAGTTTTCTATAAGATCCCATTGAAATCAAAATCCTGTCTGGAATAATAATAAAATCTGGCTGAATTTCTATCGATAATTTATCTACTTCTTCTAATATATTTTTCTTTATTGACTCATTACTAGTACCTTCGAATCCCCACAGTATAAATAAAGAATCATTAATTTTTGGATAGGATGGCACACCTGAAAAACTACGTTTCAGTTTTTTAAAACGAACGCATTTCTCTATCGCATCTTTTATAGTTTCTCTGTTGATATGCGTTTTAACCTCAATCATTGCATAAACAGACTCAACTAAAAATAACTTATTTAGCATTGTTGGATATAGTGCAGAGTTATATAATTGATCGTAAACAACCAAGTCTGCCTGATTCGAAAACTCACCATCTTCTGAAAGTATCAAACCCGTATCTACTCCAAATGCAAACGGCAAATGTTCTTTCAGAAATTCTTGAACGATAACTTCTCTATTTTCACCAACAGATGGATTGTGAGTCCTAAAAGCTGTTCTTACATGATCGGATTTTTGTTTTAAGTTTCTTGATAAATACGAATAATAATCATCTAAAACCACATTATCCCCTCCTTGTCCTCAATCATACGACAAAGAGAGAAATTTTCCCACAAAAAGTAACGGGTGGTTAAATTTTCTCATGTATCAAATTCATAGTCAGTTAATATCCAATTATCTCCTAAATCTCTTGGATGCCTTGGTTTCCTTCCTGTTGAATCTTAAAAACGCATAAGTTTATCTCTATAATCAATAATCTACCCACTTCTCTTTTTCTTTTATAAAATTATTCCTGGTCCAAGCAATTATTATGATATCTGACTCATCGAAAGCATTTATTAAATACTTATTGTTTAAAGACTCATATGCTTCATCTCTCTGGCTAAGTAATGCGGGATTAGTTGTCATGTAAGCGAACAGATTTACTATAGTCATTGAACCAAATTTATTCTTATCAATTAAAAAGTTATCCACATTCATGACTGTCCTATCTGTCTTCAATATATTTGCCGTACTTGGATTAAGCATAATAACTGTAACTTTTAATTTTTCAGAAGCCCAGGTTCTAGTTAATTGATATCTGTACAAATTATTATCTGACATAACTGCAGTTGATTTAATTGTAGTTTCGATAAACTTAATCATTTATTAACATCTTCCTTTTACCTGCTTATTTCGATAAAAGGAGGGAGAATTCCTCTTTAATACAAAATAACGCCTATTCAGCGTTTTCAATTTCTTTTACTTCTTTTCCTCATCAACTCTCGTCTGAACAACATTGATCAATCTTCTTCCGTTGCTTCAAGTGGAATTTCATCTGGCTTCAATCGATAAATTTTATCTTCACCATGTACTAGAGCATGAATTGTTCGTCCAAAATAATGCTCAGGTGCCCGTCTAGTAGGTGTTCCTAGTACTGGACTCTTCCATTGAATAGATGTTCTTTCGATAATAATATTGTTTGCCATTTTATATCCCGCTACGATTTCCTGATCCGAAATAATTTTATCGTCTTCAAACACATATGTTTCCCCTGTCCAGCTTTCACCGATTTCTCGCTCAACACCCTTAATGTCCCAATCCAGTACCGACTGATGATCATCATTACGAGTCCCAATAACTAGGCCTTGTATTCGCCTGCGGATTCACATGTTACTTTCAATTCACCGTCTTCTACAACCCCGAATGCTCTGCCGAAATGCATATATCCGTTTACCCATACATCCACGTCTTTATTTAGATATTGGAAGTAAACAGGCAGTAACATCTTGACCGTTTCGTTGTCTTTGACGGCTTCTATCGTGTAGCGATATAATGTATCTCCAGCCGTCGAACTTTCAACCGCTGAATGGCGTAAACGATGCGTATTTTTTTATCGGGATGAGGATGTGGCATTTCAAAGTTTTTTATCCCACTTACTGTGAGTACACCTGGTACACTCCATCTATTAGTAGCATTAGATGCTGTTCCTCCCAAAACCCCTAGATTATCATTTAATGAACTAGCACGCGTACCTAATGCTACGCCAACATCACTCCTAGCAAGAGAATAGTCTCTAATAAGGACGGATTCTAATCCATTGTTTTCAGAATAAGAGCCTACAGAAATTCCCCGACCTCCTCTCACATAAGCATTAGTCTCAAAAGACAGTTTAGGGATTGCAATCTTTGCAAGAATTAGATTATTTGCAAGGGTTCTAGTTCTTAGGGGATTCATATACTTATTAGCTACATTAGTGGTTGTACCTATATCTGTGACCTCTGCCATTGCATAGTTTTGAACATTACCCAATCCAACTTGCGATTTAGTTACGTTGTTAGGATTATTGGTTAAGTTTGCATGGGAATTTACTTTACTTCGTGCACCAGAAGTTGTTTCCATGATATCGCCATTATAAACCATAGTTCCCCCACCGTTTAGTTGCAGAAATCATCTAAAAATAAAAAGGACACCAAACAACGCTATTGCGTCATTCAGTGTCCGCCATTAAGATGGTAGGACTTTATTCTTTTGTTTAAAATAACTTTAAAATTGCTACAATCAGACTTAATAACAAGGGTGATATTTTAATAAAAAATTCCACAAATTCCTTTTTACTTTTCACCTTTCCGAATGCATATTTTATAAAAATAAGAAAGCCATCGGTTAATATATACAGTCCCAAAAATAAAACTAATATGCTAAAAATAGCAATGATATTTTCATTAATTAGATCAGGTAAAACTTTCATTAAAATAGCTGTAATAATCAAAATACACCCAATAATATAGATGAAATACCTTTATTTTTCTTTTGTGCGATTTCCATTCTAGATATAATCTTTATCAAAAATCCTAAGATTATAAATGTAATACCACCAATTACAATTAACGTGATTTGTAAATGAAGTTCGGCATTATCACCAACAAATGGATTATAATATAACAATGTTACTATTATTATTACAGCCGATAAAAACAACCCGTAATACACATCCCGCTTTTCTTTGTCCTTAGACAATACTATTTTGTTTTCTCTTTCTTCTTTCAAAACTCCTTCCCCTCTTCCCTTCATAGCCCGCGTAAGAGGCTAACTAAATCTCTCGGAAATTTCATTTACAAACAGACTATTTCGGAGAGTTTTATTTTCTACGTTATTTTCATAAAAAACCCCTTCAAACTTTGGGTATCTTGAAGCATTTTCACTTACTACCAAATAGCCTTCAAATTGATTGAATATATTTACATAACAAACAAGATTGTCCCTCTCTTGAATTAAACATGCAATATGGCCAGATTCAATTGCTAACATACTTAGAACTTCTAATCTCGGCGTTTCTTTATTTACTAAATCAACGTTGCCTATAAGACCTCCAATTTCTAAAGAATCACTTTTAATATATTCTCTAATTTTTTCAGACAAGGGATCATCTAAATATTCTTCACCTAATATAAAGGACGTAAATTCATAGATTATTTTAAGTATTGCCTTTCTATAAGAATTTAAATCTACCTTTAATTTTATGTGCATTTTTGGTTTTTCGGTTTTTTCACGTTGTATTTGTTCTTCAATCTCTTCAAGCGACAAAGTTGGCAAACCCTTTCTTTTTAATGTTTTATTTACCATACTAGCTAACTTATCTTCATCAGTAGCATCGACAGAAAATCGAATACTTTTTCCATCTTCGGATACCGTTTGACTTGGTACGATATAAAGAGATTCAGGCTCCCCTTCACTATTAAATCTATAGTGTACTTTTGAACTGTCTTCGCCATCTAAAACACCTTTTCCTAAGGGGTTAGGAATTTTTCCTGACTTTCCTTTTATCTTTTTAGTTAACCTTACAAACTCTATTAAAGTATGATTTACAAGATGGGTATCCACTTTTCTTCCCAATTTGTTATTACATTCCTTACAAACATTGTAAAAAACTAATAGTCCTCCTATAGAATCAGGAAAGATGTGTTCTTTGCTTCCTTTTCTATCTTCTAAACAAAAAATACATTTTATAAGACTACTCAAAACTCTTCCTCTTTTCCCCTTAATACAGATTCAATAACCAAATTACCTAAAACATTATTCCAAAGTATCTAAATCATCTATATCAACAAACCCATTTCGATTAGTATCAAGATACTTTACTTTAGCTCATATTGGTTTTTTTATATCCTTCCTGTCGAATCCGAGTATCTTAACCCTACGATCACGATTTTTAAGCTTTTGTTTATTAAGTGGTTAACTTAATCCATTTTTTATTATACTGTTTTTTCGTCATTCAGTATCCTCCAGATAGCTGGTATTACTATATCAATTCGCTATTTCAAATGCTATTAAATATTCCAATTGCTATACTTTTAATAATCTTAATTCCCTTTTTGGTAAGATTACCCGATGGATCTATGATTTTTTCATCACTTAGCAACATTATTAATTCTGTTGGTAGCTTCCTTCTGAACCTATGAAACATTTTAATTATGTAATTTGGTTCAGCTTCAATGAGTTCAAATGGACCAACCTCGTAAATGTATTCTAGTAAACAATTAGTAATATATTCTTTCACGCTATTTGTATGCTTTAATTGGTTTAGTTCCTTGTTTAAGTTATAAATATGTTTTTCTTTTTCACTAATCTTTTCTATATATTCAACTTGTTTACTCTGTTTATAAATGTCAAGATAAATATGTACAGTTTCGATTGTTTAAGAATGTACAGTTTGGCTTAGTTGGTTGAAATTAATCTTTACTAATTAAATCGATGGTTGGACCTCCGCCTTGTCATCTTTTTGAATATGATTCTTTAATCGATAGGAATCTCCCACGATATTTACTACTGAAGCGTGGTGTAATACTCTATCTAAAATAGCGTTAGCTATTTTAGGATCCTGAAATATTTCACCCCATGATTTAAAATTGGAGTTTGTCGTAAATATCGTGCTTTTTTTCTCATACCTCATATCAATGAGTTGAAAGAACAACTTTGCATCATCTTCATCTATTGGTAAATATCCTATCTCATCGATGATGAGTAGTTTATATTTTGAATAATGTTTCAGTCTCGTTTCTAATCTGTTTTCAAGTTGTGCTTTCTTTAAATTTAGTATCAAATCGTTACACTTTATGAAATATGTACTTGTCCTTTTCTTCGCTGCTGCTATACCGATAGAAGTAGCTAAATGTGTTTTTCCAACACCACTTGAACCTAAGAAAACGATGTTTTCCTTCTGCTCAATAAAACGTAAAGTCTCAAAATCCAATATTTTTTCTTTATTAATTGATGGTTGAAAAGAAAAGTCAAAATCCTTTATTTCCTTTAAATGTGGAAATGCTGCGACTTTCACCATCGCTATCACCATATTAATTTCTTTCATATCAATTTCATAATCTGTTAATTTAATTAATGCGTCTGTAAAAGATAATTCATTCAGATTCATAAAATCGATAGTTTCATCTAGGTGGAGAACCATTTGCGTTAACTTTAGATATTCTAGATTTTCAATTAACTTAGAATAACTACTATTCATTTTTATACACCTCATTAATTGCGGATAAATTCTTTAAAGCAAGTTCATCAATATCATCTTTATATGGTAGATGATTAGATAATGTTTCAACATAATGTTCGTGTTTGAAATTCATCTTTTGCCCACTAATAGGATGTACCGCAATCAAATCCGTGTTATAATAAACATGAATTTGGTTATCATATACTTGTAAACCTACGGTTTTTCCGATGTATCCTGGTGGGACAGAATACATATTGGATTTGAAAGAAAACATATTTGATGTGTTCACTTTCACAAGTGTATGATCAATTTTGTAGAGATCTCGTATGTTCCTATTGGGTAGTGGGGATAAGAGATCTCTTTCTTGTTTTAAATGGAGAACTGGTATTTTCCCAGTACCTTTATGATATTCGTGGTTTACACGATCACATAATTCTTGAATAAATTGATGTAATTCCTCGTAATTGAATTTCCCTTGATAAGCATGGATTTCATCGAGAATTTTCATCGGTGCTTCTACTTTTCCTTTTGTTCGTGGTCTGTATGCAATGCATGGCTGCACATCAAATCCAAAGTCTTTTGAAAATTGATAAAATCGTTCATTTACTTTTCCAGGCTTGTAGGCTGTTCTAGATTCGTCCATCACGGTCTTCATGTTGTCTACTAATATTGTTTTCGGTACACCTCCAATTGCTTCAAAACTTTCCGCTAGGAAAGACATTAAAATAGACTGCGATTTTGATATAGACAATGAATACGTTCGAAATCTCGAATAACCTAATAGGAATACGAACACATTCACATGTAGTATTTCACCATCCTTTGTGATGTATTTGATATCTTCCTTTCAATCTAACTGCGCCTGCTCGGCAGGAGCTGTTTCAAATCGAACAGTTTCTTTGTTCGAGGTACGTCCTTTTCGTTTATCAAAGTATACTTGAAATTCTGGTTTTCTCGATATATAAGCTCTGAAAGTAACATCTGAACACACTAGACCGTGGTTATCTTTTAAATATTGCCAAAGCACCCGTTTATAGTAAAACTTTTGTGGTGTTTTGTCTGAGGGCAGTAATTTAATTACTTCGTAATATTCATCTATTTTTGATTTCCTTTTGCGTGTTTTTAAACTTTCATATCCTTTCAAATATTTATCAATCGTTCGACGATCGACATTTAAATCCTGAGCTAGCTGACTTTTATTCACTTTCATATTACAACTCTCCATTAATAAATTTAATTTTGGTAAGTCCTCCAGCGTATTAATTTCAATCTCTGTATTAATATCAATTTGCATATGCATAATATTCACCTCGGAAATATTATGCAACACCAATCAAATCTTGTACATTCTTATCCAATCGTTTTTGTACATTGTTAGAGTATCATTTATACTCTGTTCAACTCCAGCTTCCTCTAACATCTTCTTAATAGAATCTTCTTTTTCCTTTTCTACTTTCTCTATTTTTTTCTTTTTTTCCGACATTTCTTTCCAGGGGATTCTATCAAACCTTTGATTCATAGCATCACTATTTTTTTCTAGAAAATTTAATGACTTCCCAAATTCTCCCCTCATATTACTTAGAGATTCAACTATATCTTTTGTATGATTATAAGAGCGATTGTAAAAATTATTACTTTGTTCAGTGGCTTTAAAATAAAATGTTGCAGATAAATATATTGAAAAGAAAGCTAATATTAAAGATAATAAAGTAGCGCTATCGACTTTTACCTTCCCAGTTAATAAAAGAATACAAATTGTACACACAACGAAAAGAGCAGCAATGGTAAAAGTCCAGCTATTTCTATTCTTGACAATAGATTCAGTTGACTTACCTCGAATTAGTCTATATCTTTTATTATTTCCAATCAAAACTCTTCCCCCTCTTTTTTCTGTGCTCTTTCCAACTTTATCTAATGATTTATCCAAATTTATCTGTGAATAATAATTACTTATCTTTGAATCCTTCATTAAAAAATAGGCATACGGAACTAACCATACTAATATCCAAATAAATATACTCTTCTTGAATTCCTCTTCAACACCTTCTAAATCCCTACTCCCTAAATCTAATACATCCAAAATTAGTGGCAAAAAACCAAAGATAACTAATAATAATCCTATACACATTGAAATAATCTTCGTATTATTTTTGTAGTAGTTGACAAATTCCAATAGGATTTTTCTTATTCTATAATTCAAGAATTCGATAGACCCTTTAAATAAGAATATGAATAAGCTAAATATTGCTAATGATACCCCTATTGTCAACAGGCTTAAAAAGATAATAGTATTTATACTTGCATAATCTTTATCAGCATTTGAAGTAGCGTATAAAATAGTGTACAAGCTTTGTCCTACCATCAAATACTTTTCTAATAAATCGAGCAACAAAATTGCTAGAAACACTGAGATAGTACCGTGTATTAGCAATCCAAAAATCGCGCCAAACAAATAGACGTTTCTATCAATATATTCTTTATTTAGAAGTAGAATAGCAAGTGTAGAAATACAAATGAAGAAAATATATATATTCCATTCAATTTCCACTTTAATAATAATCTTATTATAGGAAATAAAGCTTAAATTCACTATCAGAATAAGTATAAACTTCTCGATAAGTTTTCCTTTCAAAACTCCTCCCCCTCTTCCTTCCGCATCCACGTATATTCAGCATCTTCCAGATGGTTGGTAGAACTAATATTTGGAAATTCCTTTAAAGTTATTGTGATGGAGGAATTGAAATATATAAAGCGCTTCACAGTCCTTTTTCATAACTTAAATTTCTTACCGATTGAAACTTTCTTCCCTTTTACCTCGTTTATTTAACGTCATAATAATCCAAAATCCTCTAATAATGGACTTCTTTTATGATATAAACTAGTTATTATTTCTTTTTTATTTTTTGTGATTGCATGATGTACCTCTCTATGGCAATTTGGACACAAAGAGATAATATTTCCTGGAACATCAATACTATACTCGAAATCATCTTGTCTATTAATTGGTATTAAATGATGTGCTTCAACATAATTTTGGTTTGTTACTAAAGATATAAATGTAACATGAGTATTATCAATTTCACATTTATAATCTGAGTTTAATAACGATTCTTTTGCAATGCTTGAATCCCTTTTCCATTCCTTCTTTTTTCCAGCTGTAATTAGGGAGTCAGGTCTCGGATGAGGTTGGACAATTGTATTTGAGGCTTGAACCAACAAAATATCTTCTTGGAACTTAATATCCTCAACAAACTCTCTGAAAAGTAAATCATCAACAAAAACATCAATCTCTTTTTGACCAATATACTCAACTATTTTATTTAAATTTTTTAGGGAGGTTTGTATATCAGTAATTAACATTTCCTCATTAAATCCATAGATTGCATATTCCTTAGCATAAATGTTTGCAGCCATATAGTTTTTTGCATTATTTGTGTTTGACAATAAATTAATCTCTGTTAATAGTGATTCACTTTCAAGAAAATTCAAATCTTCTCTTAAAACCTGACTTATTTCTTCCATTTTAATTCTTGGTTTTTTCCCTTAATTTTTTTCTGAAGATAGGAAGTCTCTTGATTAAGTGACAAATAAAAACCTGACATGTCTTTCTTAAAAATTTTATCAGGTAACGTTTTTGTTATTACTTTCTTCATTTCACTATCGAGGGCTACATTATTATTACTCTTTTTATAAAATTCTTTATAGTTCTCTAAGATAAATAAAAACAACTCATTCAAAGCTCTTCCCCCCTCTTCCTTCCAGATCCATTTAAATTAGTTCAATTTTTCATCAATGAGTGTCCTTCAGATGGCTTGTATAACTGATATTTATAAAGATTCTCTAAATTTAGCTAATCTATTAAGTTTAAGTTTAAATGCATCATAAATTTCTTCATATGAATTTATTAATATTGATTTTATAGCTTCATTTTCTCGCGCTAATATAAATGAATTATCAGCAGCTATTAATTGAATGCTGTCAGTGTATGCACTATATTCATGGAAAATCAGGTCTATATACACCTTTAAATCAATAAAATCTTGATAGACTTCTTGTGGAATATAATCATCGTTTACATTATCGAGTCGATATTTAGACTCTCTTACAGCTTCCAATTGCATATTTATTTGTTGTTTTTTCTCGGCTTTTTCATAATTAAGAAGTTCATTTAGATTAGAATAAGTTTCTAAAAAAGAATTTGACCACATTTCTATTAATATAAAAGCTTTTTTATAATTATTCTCAAGTTCTTCCTTTTTACTAGCCAGTTGAAACTTTATATCTTTTCGTAAGACGTATATTGCAACTAACCCTGTGACAATGGCACCTGCTAGTGCTCCGAGAAAATTCGAATTTAGTACATCTATCCAGGATATCTTCAAAACTCTTCCCCCTCTTCCCTCCGCATCCGCTTGACCTTCCCTTGATCTGTAACGATTCTACTCTCCAAACGGTGGGAGTTCTCTAATTTTCGCTTTCCCATCACAGATCACTATTACACAACTGGATGGTATTTCCATTGTATCAATTTCTAGTCTATTAGTCTTGTTTATACCTATATCTTGTATAGCCATAGTAGACTATCTACCGTATATGGTATAATTAATTTGATGTTTGGGCCGGGAGGAATCCTGGTCTTTTTATTTTCTTTTCCGCAAACTAGACATTTTCCTGTTTAATAGCAAACCCTATATTTACCGAACAGCCTGCACTGGATCACCATTTAATTTTTTTCAATGTTTCCCCTCCTTTACATAAAATTCGTAATGCGTCATACATGTAAAAATGTTATAATTCTCCTATAAATGAATCTGAAAGGAGTATCCAATACTTTGGCATTAGAAATGAGAAAAACATGTGAACGTTGCAATTCTTCAATTGATGACAAATCTCTTGCCTATATCTGTGTTCATGAATGTACATTTTGTTCTCCTTGCAATGATGAAATGTTCAGTATTTGCCCAAATTGCGGAGGAGAACTTGTAAGAAGACCTAGGAAACCATAAAGTTGTTATTCATTCCGAAACAGGGCCATCCCCTGTTTTTTGTTGCACATTTTGTGTCCTCTCAATTTACCAACCATTCCTGTACTTGCTCCGCCTCCTCCAGCAAAGTTGTCGACTTTATTTCTTGGAAAAGATTCAGTTGGATTTTAAATATTTCTTATCATTCATTGTTTGGTGGAGCATTGTTTTCCTTTCGAACTTATAAATATTTTTTTGCAAATTTAAGTTTCTGCTCGATGTATGGATCTTCTGTATTTCCTTCAGTAGCCAGCCAATCGGTAATGAGTTTGTTTATATCTTAATATTACTAGCGGCAACTGATTTGCTAATTTATTAATCTCCTGTATTGGACTCATATTTATCTCTCCAAATTTTATTTACAAGCCCGCAAAGGCGAGCTCATTATTATGCAATTATCGTAATTTTTCCTTTTTCAATTTCTTCCGTTAGATTAAGAGTTAGGTACGTCTAATGTTGCTTATTACTTCTAGTTTTCAAGCTCCTTCAACAGCTTAAAACAATACACAATTTGGTCCGTTTTTCATTCTGAATATACTTACTGGCTGATTTACCTCAACAAATGTTCTAAATGGTACATGTGAAACAGGGTTCGGTACTTCAACATTGCCTACAGAAGCAACCCCAATTTTCGCAACAACTGCCTGTGAAATACCATCATCCTCAACATTTTTAACGTTATCCTCTTGAATATTTCCGACAACTTTCAGCATAATGTCCCGATCTTCTTTTTTAACAAAGCAAAATTGCAACTTGATATTAAATTCCTCAGTATCGTAAAAACTATTTAAATTGGAAATGTGAAATTAATGCCTCTGCTTTAACAAAATAAGCTCTATTGGCATCATTGTTCAATGGGTTGAGAATCGAATTATTTTATGATAAAAACTTTTAGGATAGATAATATTATCTGCCTAGATTCAAACTTATCAAAAGAAAAAACGAAAGAAGTATTTTCGCATGAGGTCTGTCATTGTCTTTATCATGTCGGAAATCAACTTGATATGTACAAGCTTTACAGGCAATATCAAGAGTTCAAAGCTGACAATGCTACACTTTTGCGTACCGACTTTTATGTTAAAAAAAATAAAGTTACCAAAATATCGATACTCGGCAGCTGGTGTAGTCGCTGAAATATTTGATATAACAAATGAAATTGCATTAAAGCGCTTAGAACATTATGAAAAACAATTATTTGGGTTGACGTTTCATAAGGAGTTGTAATGTGCGCCGAAAATAAGACAACCTATAAAATGTGAACGAATCATACAGTATTTGAAATCTATTAAGTATTTTAATTATGGCAAATGGGTGTAATAAAATTGGCTCATGTAGAAAAAAGATGGAAAACCAGTTGGAGATTAGTTGTAACAATCGGCTACAAAGAAGACGGAACTCCGATTAGAGAAAGAGAAACTGTGAGGGCGAAAAATAAAAACCGAAGCAGAAAAGTTATTATCTATATTTGAAGCTAAAATATTAACTGGAGAGTATGTTAAGCCAGAAAAAATGACGTTAAGGGCTTTATATGTTGAATGGGATCAAAAGGTTGAATTGTCGCCCAGAACCAAAGGAGATTATAAAAATGTAATGTTAAAAAGAGTTCTACCAAAGTATGGGCATATGAACATTGCAGAGATCAAGCCAATACATATACTTAACTATGTAAAAGATTCGAAAAAAGATGGTGCAAGACTTGATGGAAAACCCGGAAAATTATCATCTTCAGCAATCAGTTATGCCTATAAGGCTTTTAATAGTGTATTAGAATTCGGAAAGGAAATGACCTGAATGCAGAAAATTCTGCTGACAACATAAAAACATCTTCCGTTCACAATCAAGAGACTGAAATTTACGGTCCGAAAGAGGTTTCTATACTAGTAAACGGAATGGATAGACTGGGTGTGAATTTGGATAAAAGGGTATTAGTAGCAATAGCGTTATCCTCTTCTGCTAGACAGAGTGAAATTGGTGAACTTGAGGAAAAGCACTGTGATTTCAAAAAAGGAGGTATTCATATTAGACAGTCACTAACTAATTGAAAAAGGTGTAGGTGTTCTTTAAAAGAAGTTAAAAATAAAAGCAAACGATTTATTTCTCCTCCCCCTATTGTAATGGAAATGATAAAAAAATTAATCCATATACGGCAACAAGAGATATTTAAAGCAGATGATAAAAGAGTTTGGAGTGATCATCTATTTTTGTTTGCAAATGAGTTTGGCAACCAATTAGACCAGATAATATTAGTCAATGGTAGTTACGCTTTACACAAAGTAATCAATTTAAAACACTCGGTTTAAAGTAAATTAGGTTTCATGATTTAAGGCACTCATCACTTACTTAAGTAGTAAAGGATTAAGATTGAAAGCAGTTCAAGAAAGAGCTGGCCATGCAAAAATGGGAACTACATTCGATATTTATGGCCATGCCCTTCCAGAAGAAGATCAAGAGGCTATTGTGTACACAGAAGAAATGTTTGGAAAAACAACTTAAAATAGCATAGATTAATGATCTAACGCCAATCGGCATTATTCAATAAAATTATTAATTTTTATTTAAAAACAGAAAAATCGCTGTTACCCTTTATCTACAAGGATTATAGCGACTTTCTCAGTTACGACCCAGGAGCGATTCGAACGCCCGACCGACGGCTTAGAAGGCCGTTGCTCTATCCAGCTGAGCTACTGGGCCAAAAATTGGAGCGGGTAGAGGGAATCGAACCCTCGACATCAGCTTGGAAGGCTGGAGTTTTACCACTAAACTACACCCGCAAATTTGACTCTAAATTTTGCAGCCAAGGATTATTATATGATTTCTAGATTTGTTTGTCAATAGAATATGCTACTTATTTTAAATTAAATTGGTTTTCGTACGGAAAATGAGTAATTTCCTTCCCATTTACATGATAAAAAGTGACATTCACTTCATTTGCACTAGTCCATTTAAGTAAAACATAACTCGGCTCCTTGAAACGTTTCGGCAAACGAATGCTTCCGGGATTAATAAATAATTGCTCTCCATTTTTCTCGGCATAAGCAATATGGGAGTGGCCGAAACAGACGATATCTGCCTCCACTTCTTGTGCACGATATTGTAAATGGAGTAAAGACATTTTAACATCAAATAAATGTCCATGCGTAATAAAAAAGCGTAACTCCCCAATTTCCACTATTTTTTCGAGTGGAAAATCCCCTTTCCAATCACAATTACCTTTTACTGTCGTAAATCCATTCAAAGGAGGGGTGCTCTTCATTAATTCAGAGTCCCCACAATGTATGTAATAATCAGCATGATGACGTTCTTTTATGATCGTTAATTCTTCTGTTAAACCATGGCTATCACTTAAAATTAATACTTTATTCATTACTTTCACCTTTACCAAGTTTCACATTTAGCCACGTTTTCATTTTCATTAATGCATGGTATCGATGACTTATTTTATTTTTTTCTTCATCTTCTAATTGGGCCATTGTTTTTTCGAATCCTTCAGGAATAAAAATTGGATCATACCCAAATCCGTTTCCCCCGACTGGACTCTCAGCAATGATTCCTTCACAAAAACCTTCTTTAAAAACTGTTTCCCCTTGCGGAATCGCTAAAGCAAGTACACAAACAAATCGGGCTGTTCTTGATTGACTTGGTACTTCAGTAAGTTCGTTTAACACTTTTTCATAATTTTTCTTATCATCAGTCGGTTCCCCGGCGTATCTTGCAGAATAAACGCCTGGTCGTCCGTCTAAAGCATCAATGACGAGACCTGAATCATCTGCTAAAACAGGTATCTCTAATAATCGAGAAATTTGCTCTGCTTTCAGACGAGCATTTTCCTTAAATGTATCGCCCGTTTCCTCTACATCAGGAATCTCTTCACTTAAATCTAACAGTGACTTTACCGTAATCCCATACTCATTAAATAATTGGTTATATTCTTTTGCTTTTCCTCTATTCTTTGTCGCGATAATAATTTCGTTCATTTTTCTTCCTCTGTTTCTTTAGCAACTTGAACACCTATTTGATCAGCTAAATCTCCTAATACTTCCAATTGTACTGTAAAAAGTTGTTCAATTCCTGCTTGTGCTGCTTGTAACATTTTTTGAAGTTGATCATATGAAAAAGTTGCTTCTTCCCCAGTACCTTGAATTTCCACGAATTCACCTGCACCTGTCATTACGACATTCATATCGACATCTGCAGAAGAATCCTGCTCATAGTCCAAATCGAGGACAACCTCTCCATCTGGTGACACCCCGACTGAAATGGCTGCAAGAAAATCTGTGATCGGTAGCTGGCTCACTTTTTCTTCCTCTACTAATTTTCCACATGCTAGAACGAGGGCAACGAATGCTCCGGTAATTGAAGCGGTTCTTGTACCACCGTCAGCTTGAATGACATCACAATCGATCCAAATCGTTCGTTCTCCAATCAATTCTAAATTAACGACAGAACGCAGTGCACGTCCGATTAAACGTTGGATTTCCATCGTCCGCCCGCCCACTTTTCCGCGAGATGATTCTCTTATATTTCGTTGTTCTGTCGCTCTAGGTAACATTGCATATTCAGCTGTAATCCAGCCTTTATTTTGTCCTCTCATAAATGGAGGAACCCGATCTTCAATGCTTGCATTACAAATTACTTTCGTATTTCCTAGTTCAATTAAAACTGAACCTTCAGGATGTGTGATATAGTTTGGTATGATATTAATTGGCCTAATTTTAAGTTCCATGTTTACACTCCTACATTTATTACAGTTATTCCTTACATTTTTTCTGACTTGACAAAGTCGCTTTTTTGGACCGGCTTGTCATAAGTCGTCCCACTTTCATTCATGATTGTTCCGATATCTTCAACCTTAACTTCAATTGCATCTACCGCTTCTTGTTCTGTTAATGACCTCACTAATGTTTCCATTACATCATCTGCAATGATTGCTTTATCTTCATCTTTTAAAATATCATCACTAAATACTAATTGTAACACACCATTTTGTAAAAAAGGCTTATTTACTAATGTTGTATGGTCATTAAATACGTGAAGCGCTTGTACATCATGTGCTGGTCCTTCCATTAATGCTTCGACAATCGATGTGAAAATATCCGTATCAGTATCATTAATATATTGAGTTACTGGAACGAAATAAAAATTTTCATTGTGTTGCTTCGGATAAAACATTGTCACAACTTTACTATGTTTTAAACTTGGTCGATCTTTTGCATAAATATTGATCCCATGCTTTTTAGAAAATCCTTTTGATATTTGGGTTCCATTTACGGGCATTTCCGTTTGTTCTTCCCCATTAATCCATAACTTTATCCGCTCTACACTATCAAACTGTGTTAATGTATGTGTCATCGCTTGTAGTATCTTTAACTCTTCATCTGCTTCATAATTTTTAAATTCTTCCGAAACATCTACAATTAATGTACCATCTTCTTGTAAATTTAAACCAATAATTTCTGTTCCAGTAGGCAAAATCGCTTGAAATCCATTTGGTAAAAGCTCCGTGACAGGACCATCTTTCACTAAGTATTCAAGCGCTTGCATGGCAGCTGACTTCGTTTTTGGCAATTCTAATGTTTGCGGAACAACCATTCCACTAGCATCGATCAAGTAAAGCTCACGTGGCACTGTTTCATCACTTTCAGCTACTTCCGCTTCTTCTTCCTCTTCATTTCCTTCACCAGGTTCGTTCTCATTTTCTGAGTTGTTTTCATCTTCCAAGTTGTTTTCATTCTCTTGGCTACTTTCATCATCATCTACAACTGTTACTTCTTCCGGCACGTCAATTTCTTCTAACGTCTGCTCCCCTTTTAGACATCCTCCTAATATTAAACTAAAAACAATGGTTAACAGAAATAGTAGTAACCTTTTATCTAGCATTTTATACCCTCCCAAGATGGTTGTACTACTATATATACGTGCATTTTTTCAAAAATAGACCAAGTATTATCGGAAGGGAAAATGGATAAAAATTTAAAAGACAGGTTTAAATGACTACTTTTTCCATTGATACTTTTTGCAAATCCGTAATATGTTCATTAAAAATGGATAAAGATATTTTAGTAAAAATATGTAAATCACCTGTCGTAAAAAAATGATGTTTTGAATTTCCAGATTCGTTCGATAAAAGACTATGCACTTCTAGGATAGTACTCGTTTCCCTTGCAGTTTCCTCACTGGAAGAAATTATTTGTATCTCATCTCCCATTACCGCTTGAATCGTTTTTTCCAGTAATGGATAATGTGTACAACCTAAAACTAATGTATCTATATCTGTCGTATTTTTTAAAGGCAATAATGTTTCTTCCACTACTTTTTTCGCTTGCTCTCCGGTTAAAATCCCTTTCTCAACCATTGGTACAAATAATGGACAAGCTAGAGTTGTTACTTTTAACTCGCTATTGATTTGTTTAAGTGCTGCTGGATATGCACCACTTTGAATCGTTCCCTCTGTACCGATTATTCCAACATGATTATTTTTAGTCATTTTAATTGCAGCACGTGCACCCGGTTGAACCACACCGATAACTGGAATCGGCAGCTTTTTCTTTAATTCTTCCAATGCAAAAGCTGTTGCTGTGTTACAAGCAATGACGATCATTTTTATCTCTTTTTCCAGTAAAAATTCAACCATTTCTAATGTAAATTGTTTTACTTCGTGTTTCGGTCTTGGACCATAAGGGCATCGTAATGTATCGCCTACATAAATTAATTTCTCATTCGGTAATTGTCGCATCAGTTCATAGGCAACTGTTAGTCCACCTACTCCTGAATCAATAACTCCTATCGCTCGCTCCAATATTCCACCCCATTTTAAACATTGTTTGGAGATTATATTTTACCATATTGTATCATTTATTAGAAAATAGTTGATTGTAGCAAGCATTTATACGCACTGATTGTGAGATGTTTTCATAAGCTATAATGACTAAATAATTCCCTTCGATTTGCATCTCAAATGACAGCAAGGAGGGGTACCATTTGAACAACTCAAACGAATACAAGCAAAACAAGATATTAACGAAGAGGGAAAAAGAAGTATTTGAAATTCTAGTCCAAGATAAAACGACAAAAGAAATTGCCGAACAACTATTCATTTCCGAAAAAACAGTCCGGAATCACATCTCAAACGCAATCCAGAAACTAGGTGTCAAAGGTAGATCACAGGCAGTAATTGAACTTATTCGGATGGGAGAGTTAAAGTTATAAAAGATACATTGCCTCTAAACATACACTAATTTATTCAACACTTCACGTACTCCATACAGCAAAAAGAAAAACTGGCTACCGATAAAAGGAGCCGGTTTTTCTTTTCTGAATGCTTAAGCTTTAACGGAAGATAGTGTATACTATTTGTAGAACTATTTGATTATTCGAACTGCAACTGTCTATCGTCTTGAGAAATAAGATGATAGATCCATCGATGAAGTGGATAAAGAAGATAGAGAGTTACTTATTGCCTGTCTTGAAAATTCCATGCGGCTTGCAAAGTGATTAGCAAAACAAAAGTTCACACCGAAAAAATATAAAAAATAAATCTAATAGTAATATAATGTTATACTGCTGTCTTAGTTATTAATTACTCCAATAGTAGGAGAAACATTGATCAGTTAAATTAAATTTTAAGCTAATAATTATAGGGACAACAGGAGCAATGATTAGAACTTTAAATATCCTTTTATAGTTACCAATAAAATTATAATATAATATTAAAATAAAAAGGGTGATTAAAAATGAGTGATAAAAAGTTAGATTTAATCTTAGAAGAGCTGCAGTCAATAAAAGAAGAACAACAAGTAATAAGGCAAGAATTTAATGATAAATTTAAAACGATAGAGCGAAAAATCGACGGTGTTCATGAACAAGTAGCAGAAAATGCCGAAAACATTACAGCCATATTAGAGGATACAAAGCATATTAAAAACGTTCAAGATCGACAAGAAAAAACAATTGATCTACTCTCTAGGCGTTCGATTGATCAGGAAGCCGAACTTAAAAGAATTAAGTAGTAATAAATGTTTAATAATATATGCCACTTAAAAAATAAAATGACTTTTAAGCTTTATGTGTATACTATTTGTAGGACTATTTGATTATGATTGATTGACCGTTTTAAGGGAGAACTAGCGGTAGGACAAGTAGTGAACATAAGAATAAGTAAATACGAATAAACTCTGGCAGATAATCAAAAGTAGGGTTGCTGACTTTTAAATTGCCTGGATTACTGATTAAAAATAATAGCATATCAAAGGGTGGTGAAAAAATGAGTGATCAAAAATTAGACATAATTTTAAATAAGCTACAATCGTTGGAATATGAAATGAAATCTATGAAAAGTGAAACAGTATTAATGAAAGATGTAATGAAGTCTATGAATAATGAAACGATGTCATTGAAAGATGAAATGAAATCGATGAATAATGAGTTGATCTCAATGAATAGCCGTATTGAAAACTTAGAAACAAAAACAGATCATATTCAAAGTGATGTAACTGGAATTAAAGGTAATATTGAACGTATTGACCATGCAGTAAATAAGGATATTGTGACCATTTTAAAAACGATGGTGAATAAACACATGATAACAACGCAGACATCGTAGTTTTAAACAACCGTCTCTTCAAGATAGAATCTAACATCCAACAAATAACTGGTCAATAAACATTTTTTTCGTTCCTTTTGTTCTTATGAATATTCTTCCATCTTGAAAACGAGTATATACTACTAGACCCACTTTCCAGAAAAATCGGACGTGCACCCTATGTAACAGAACTTTCCCATACAAACATATAAAAATTCAAACCACAAATTCTCGTCCTCATTTACAATTTTTCAATTCTTTCCTCAGAAATGCACGCAGGAAAAAAAAATCTAGTACCTTTCAAAAAGGAGATGTTTCGTTTGAGTTTACTACATGGATTTTTAGGAAATGCATCAAACTTTGATCAAGAAGATGCACAAAAAGAAGTGGGAGATTTACTTATTCAAGATGAAGAAGTTGAAGGCGCTTTTAAATTAATCAGAGATCTTATTATTTTTACCGATAAAAGATTACTTTTAGTTGATAAACAAGGGTTAACTGGAAAAAAGGTAGAATATCATTCGATTCCATATAGGAATATTAGTCACTTTAGCGTTGAAACTGCAGGTAATTTTGATCTGGATTCTGAACTTAAAATTTGGATCGGTGGAGCACAAGAACCGATTATTCAAAAACAATTTAAGAAAAATGATAGCATTTACGATATTCAAAAAATCCTTGCGTTTATGTGTACAAACTAAATATGCATCTATGAAACTGGCAAATGCGATGATTGCCAGTTTTTTATATTAAGCACTCATACATCTAGTTATGTCCCATCATAGATCCTTTCCCCTATCACTGTTAGCTTTGCTTTACAACATTTTGTCCGATATTTAGAAGGTGTGTTCACTAATTGTTTCCTTCTTGATTCGTATTCCATTCCGCATTTATTACATGTAAATATGTAATGCTTTCCTATTTTCATCGTATTTGTGCTCGGTGCACCATGTTTATGGAGCTCTGCTTCGAAATAAGGGTGTCCATCCCTACTAGGCTTTCCTTGCATATGTAAAGCAAAATGAATACATTCATGTTTTAAAACACCTATAATAGCATCTGTTGTACCGTAGTCAATTGTTTTACCTGCTATTTCAATCTGAAGCGGTGTTTGATCATGTCTAATGATGAATCTGCCATGTGTAGAGCGTAAACGATTGTTTCGTTTAATTGGAATGGTAAGCTGTAACCCATAATTTTCTTTAAGAAACTCTTTCGCTATTTGTGTCAATTCTTGCTCTAACATTGCTCCCACCCCATTTACTACATTTCTTACGACGTATTTTATTATAGTTGATTCTACCAGAAAAATCATATCTAAATACCTTACAAAACAAATTTCTTTAGCGGTCCTCTACACCCAACTCATGTAAAAAAACTGACGAAGACAGTCAGTTTTTTTTACTTATTTTTCGGCAATAATTTCGCTTTCTCTTCGTCCGTTAATGGTTGGGCTTTGCCAGTATTTTTATTCATATTCACCATATTTCCTCGGCCAGTTAAACAGACCTTTCCATCGGCATTTTTTGTCGCCATATAATGAACATCCATTGAACTGTTTCCAATCGAATTTACTTTCACATACAATCTAATTATTTCTCCAAAAAACACTTGTTCATGATAATCACATTGTATATCTGCAACGATCGGAACAGACTGTTGATTCGTAAGTTCATTAAATAGTCCCACACTTTTAAAAAATTCAATTCGTGCTTCTTCAAAATAAATAAAAGGAGAAACATTGTTCATATGTCCAAACATATCTGTTTCCGAAAAACGAATTTTCACTTCGATTGAAAAGGTAAATTCTTCTTTCCAAGTTGGAAAATCTTCAATATAAGCAATTTTACGCAAAGACATTTCCCCCCCCAACTTTATAATGAATATTTCTTTAATAAATTTTCTAATTTTAATGCTAGTCCGATGTTTCCTTTTACTTTAAGTCTTCCAGTCATAAAAGCAGTCGCAGAATTTAAATTTCCTTGCAATAATTTTCTAAAGTTATCCACACTCATTGTAAGTGAACAATCTGCATCATTTATACCTCCATCAATTACAGTCGCTATTCCATCCGAAAAAGTTAATCCATATGTACCCTCATCATTTCCTGTAATAGTAAAGGAGTATGTTGCATTCATATCTTTTAATAATATAGGTTGTTCATTTGCCTTTCGATCAATTTCTTGCCAAATTTCATTTAAAGGCATTCTATCTATATCCATTTTTTTAAATCCCCCTTTTAATGAATGACTATTCACCCATTATAATATGTTTCGGTTAAAAATGAAAGCGCAACCTAGATTGATCATCATTTCCTAATATTATAAGTGTTTATTTGACTTCCTATTGCCACAAAGTTATATTGTACGTAGAATAGGTTTACAATGTGAAGGAGGAGAATGATTTGAGCCATTCGAATACAGATTTATTAATTACATTAACAGCTCATGAAAGTGATGAAAACAACGTGACTATTGCTTTTACAATGGGGATTAAGGCGTTGGAAAAAGGGCACAAAACAGAAATGCTATTGTTATCAAATGCGGTACACTTAGGTGAAAAAGGATATGCAGATAAAATTGATATTGGCCCGCCGTTTTCACCGATCAATGAAGCATTACAAACATTTTTGGAAAATGGCGGTACATTAAAAGTATGTAAAGCTTGTATGGAACATAATGGTGTAAAGGAAGAAAGTCTTATTAGTGGAGCAGATGTGATAACGGCTGACTATGTGATCGATGCTTTGATGGGGGCAAAGAAAAGTTTACAGTTAAATTAGCTTTGATACAGGGGGTGGATGTTGTATGATAGACCCTCTTTTCGTTATTCTTCAGTTTCCAGTTGACGCTTGCAATCCCCTCTTTTACACTATCTAATAGAACAAGCTTAAGTAGGGATTGTAGAAACACTCCATATTCTTTTTTTCGACTGGACGATTCTCTTAGAAATAATTCTTTAGTAACTTCACCCAACCAGCTATCGCCATCATAAATATGATCAACCAGAAAAGGCCTCTGCGCCAAATTCGTGGGATAGAAAACCAATAAGATACAATTTTCAATGAGGTGCTATCTTCATTCATTTTCTTATTTTTCATCCCAATTCACTCCTAATGTAAAATAGACTATCTTTATTTCTAGTCGTCCGATTAAGTGGAGGCCATTTACAGATAAAAATCCACTGATCCAAGAATAAATTTTTTATCCTATTACATTGCACTTTCTTGCTTCTATTACTTTGAATTTCCACAAACTATTCAAGCAGTTCAAAATGAAAAGGATAGAAGGAAACAGAAGCTTCCTCTATCCTTTCTTTCATTACTTCCACATTGTTAATTAATGTGCGTTGTCACTACCAAAGAAGTTTTTAAATGATTGAACAACTGTTGCACGGTTCATTGCTGCGATAGAAGTTGTTAATGGAATACCTTTTGGACATACTTGCACACAGTTTTGTGCGTTTCCACATCCAACGAGTCCACCTTTTTCCATTAATCCTTCTAGTCTTTCACTCTTATTCATTTCACCTGTTGGGTGTGCATTGAATAAACGTGCTTGTGAGATCGCTGCTGGTCCGAAAAAGTCATTTTTGTCATTTACGTTAGGACAAGCTTCTAAACATACTCCACATGTCATACATTTAGATAATTCATACGCCCATTGACGTTTTTTCTCAGGCATACGAGGACCAGGTCCAAGATCATAAGTTCCATCAATCGGAATCCAAGCTTTGATTTGTTTTAATGCATCAAACATACGCTCTCGGTCAATAACTAAATCACGAACAACTGGAAAAGTGTCCATTGGAGCCAAGCGAATTGGGTGTTCTAAATGGTCAACTAAAGCTGCACATGATTGGCGAGCTGTACCGTTTATAACCATTGAACAAGCACCACAAACTTCTTCCAAACAGTTCATATCCCACTTTACTGGTGTTGTTTTTTCCCCTTTTGCATTGACTGGATTTTTTTGAATTTCCATTAGTCCAGAAATAACGTTCATGTTTTTACGATATGGTACATGAAACGTTTCTTCATAAGGAGCGGAGTCTGGGCTGTCTTGTCGAGTTATGATAAAGGTAACTGTTTTTTGTTCAGCCATTACTTTTTACTCCCTTCACTTTTTTTAGAATAATCACGTTTTCTAGGTGGAATTAACGATACATCCACTTCTTCATAAGATAAAATTGGGTCGCCTTTTTCAGCATCAAATTCAGCGATTGTCGTTTTTAAGAATTTTTCATCATCACGCTCTGGGAATTCTGGTTTATAATGTGCACCACGACTTTCATCACGTTTATATGCACCGATTGTAATCACACGTGCTAAATGAAGCATATTTTTCAACTGACGAGTAAACATGACAGCCTGGTTGCTCCAACGAGATGTATCCGTAATATTAATGTTCTCCCAACGCTCGAGTAATTCTTTAATCTTCTCATCTGTTTTTAAGAGACGATCATTTTCACGAACTACAGTCACGTTATCTGTCATCCACTCACCAAGTTCTTGGTGAATTTGGTAGGCGTTCTCCGTTCCATTCATGCTCATTAATGCTTCGAATTTTTCTTGTTCATCTTTTTCATATTGATCGAATAATTCAGGTCCCATGTCCGTCACATGTTTATCTAGCCCATCAATATACTCAATTGCTTTTGGTCCAGCTACCATACCACCGAAAATAGCGGATAACAATGAGTTAGCTCCTAGTCTGTTTCCACCATGTTGTGAATAATCACATTCACCACATGCAAAAACACCTGGAATATTCGTCATTTGATCATAATCTACCCATAAGCCACCCATTGAATAGTGAACTGCTGGGAAAATTTTCATCGGTACTTTACGTGGATCTTCTCCAACGAATTTTTCATAAATTTCGATGATTCCACCAAGTTTAATATCTAATTCTTTCGGATCTTTATGTGAAAGATCAAGATAAACCATGTTTTCCCCATTGATTCCTAATTTTTGATTGACACATACATCAAAAATTTCACGTGTTGCAATATCCCTAGGAACGAGGTTACCATATGCTGGATATTTTTCCTCTAGGAAATACCAAGGTTCACCATCTTTATAAGTCCAAACACGCCCACCTTCACCACGAGCTGATTCACTCATTAGACGTAATTTATCGTCTCCTGGAATTGCCGTTGGGTGAATTTGGATAAATTCTCCGTTTGCATATTTTGCACCTTGCTGATACAAGACACTCGCAGCAGAACCTGTATTAATGACAGAGTTCGTTGATTTTCCGAAGATAATTCCCGGTCCACCAGTTGCTAAAATCGTTGCATCAGAAGGGAATGATTTAATTTCATGATTTTTAATACTTTGTGCGACAATTCCTCTACCTACACCTTCTTCATCGATGATGGCGCCGAGGAATTCCCACCCTTCATACTTAGTAACTAATCCTTCTACTTCATATCGACGAACTTGTTCATCTAAAGCATATAATAATTGCTGACCTGTTGTTGCCCCCGCATATGCAGTTCTGTGGTGCTGTGTACCTCCAAAACGTCTAAAATCTAGTAGTCCTTCTGGAGTACGGTTAAACATAACACCCATACGATCTAGCATATGGATAATACTCGGTGCTGCATCACACATCGCTTTTACCGGTGGTTGATTTGCTAAGAAATCCCCACCGTAAACAGTATCATCAAAGTGAATGTCAGGAGAATCCCCTTCTCCTTTCGTATTTACCGCACCATTAATACCACCTTGGGCACAAACAGAGTGAGAGCGTTTAACTGGTACGATAGAAAATAAATCTACTTGAACGCCAGCTTCAGCAGCTTTGATCGTTGCCATTAAACCAGCAAGTCCGCCACCTACTATTGCGATTTTACGGTTACTCATTATTTATACTCCCTCCCCTAATTCGCTTTTCTTAAGCACTTATACGAATTCGATAATCGTTCTAATTCCGATATAACTAACAACGAGAAATACAATAATAGTAGCATATGTAACGATCTGTTGTGAACGTGGAGATTGTGCAATTCCCCATGATACACAGAAGCTCCATAATCCATTAGCTAAATGGAATACTACAGCAATAATGGAAATAAGATAGAACCAGAAGTAGAATGGTTGAGTTAAAATACCCTCCATTAACTGAAAGTTTACTTCCGTATTTCCTAATGCAACTTGAACTCTTGTTTGCCAAACATGCCATGCGATAAAAATAAGTGTAATAATACCAGTTACACGTTGTAAAAGGAACATCCAGTTACGGAAAAAACCGTATCGTCTCGGATTATTTCGAGTATTTAAAACAAGATACACCCCTAAAATGGCATGGAACAAAATCGGTAAATAAATAACAAATGTTTCTAAAGCAAGTACAAATGGAAGTGAACCCATAAAGTTAGCAGCTTTATTAAAGCTCTCTTCCCCATAAACAACAAAATGGTTCACAATCAAGTGTTGTACAACAAAAATACCAATTGGAACAACACCTAAAAGTGAATGCAATCTTCGGTAAAAATATTCACGATGATCCACCATGTGTTACTCCCTCCTTAACTAATTTTTATATAAATTTTAAAAAATTGCACAACAAGTTCAGATAAAAACATCATCAGTTTTTACACGTTAGTTATTGTTCTCATATTATTGTTTTATATAACATCAAAAAATGAAAGCAATATACCGTATTATCATAGATAAAAAATCTATTTCAAACATCTTACAATCTGTATGAATCATCAATTGTTCACATTATACAAATTGACTCGTGAAAATTCTGTGAACCTATCTACTTTATTGTACTTCTAACTATAAAAAGCGTCAAGAAAAGGACAATGTAAAAATTCATTTTAACTTAAAGTTTTCGTACGGAGAAAACATATTAACGACGTTTCGCTCCAGTTTTTTAACATAATATTTTCTCTAGTAAACTAAAATCGAACGAAGACTGGAACTTACATTTTATAGAATTACAACATATCAATCATTGTAGATAAATGCTTTTTTATGGGTCTTGCGTCCATGTGCCAAAAAGAACGGATTAGGGGCTAAATTGGGACTGAAAAATACTTGTTGGTGTAAAACAGTTAAAACAAATCATCAGATCGCTTTTGCAGCAGTCTTTTTTCTTCATAAAAAATAACCCTGCACGGGTCATCAAATAATAACTTCGAATAATTAAGTGCTAAACTTATTTTAGTATCTTGATTAGTAAAATCTTCAATGAATAAATTGTGTCAATAACCGGTTAAACTTATCGCGTTCTTCCCAGAAAGTGCCATGACCACTATATTTAAACGGTTCTAGCCGTGAATTTGGTATTATCTGATTTAGTTCCTCCGCTTGTGAAAATGGAATAACTTTGTCATGAATACCGTGAATAATTAAAGTGGGGGCAACTATTTTGGGAAGATCTTCATACAGGTTTTCATCTCTTAATAAAACAATGATCTCTGCGGTCGACCAGCCTGCAGCCTGCATTCCCATTTGAAAAAACCAATCCGAAAATGGGCCAGTTATATATTGGAAGAAAAAACCATCTATTACTTCCTGCATCATCTTAGGGCGATCATTTAAAGCTTGCATAAGATATCTATTTGCTGTTTCTGTTGAAAAGCCTGTAGGAGCTGCAGCAGCAACAAGGACAAGCTGAGATACTCCGTAGCCGCTGTATCTAGACATATACCGAATCGCAATTGATCCACCCGTTGAGTGACCCACAAGCGCAAAATTTTCTAATTGAAGTGTACCAACAACAGTACGGATATCATCAGCCAGTCTATCTAAGGTGTAGCCACTGAACGGTTTATCCGAATTGCCAAATCCCCTCCAGTCTATACCAATACAGCGGTAACCCATTGCTGGAAGAACATCAAACTGATATTCGAACTGTTTATGGCTCAACGGCCAGCCATGTAAAAATACGATGGTTTTGTTACCCTCTGGGTTAAGATCTTCAACATATAGATTGACGCCTGACTCTACATTAACAAAATACCCGATAACGATTCCTCCTTAGTTGAAAGGCTTTTACCAATAAGCTATTCAACTTTGTAAACATGTGTGCTTACCTATCCCATCTTTTCCATCGCTGGAACGACCGCTAACACGTTGTTGAATTTAAAAGTACGGCTTTTGTTTACCAAATAACAATATACAGTAAGGTGACTGAGGCTAATTTTGGGGCTAACCATCAAGTGTCATTCCAAAACATTGATATATCAATCTTTAAGTGAGATTAATTTAACGGTCATAATATTTTCTCTAGTAAACTATGATATAATACAAGGGATAATTATATTGTAAAGGATGACTCTGATGGAAAATAAGTTAATTTCCCTCGCAACGATTGATGAATTCTCATCGGAAACAATCGGACAAGACATAATCAGATATGTAAGTTTACCCCAATTTTTAGGGCATGAAAAAGATACTTTATTATATTTTATTGGACGGAACCTTGCCCGAAGTATACATATTGAAACAATCGATGATATTTTTTATCTGTTTGGAAAATTTCGGTGGGGTAACCTTGAATTGATTAAAGAAAAAAAGAATAATATTACCTTTCACTTAATGTCCGATGATGTTGTTCATCGTCTTGAAACTCCAATTGATACTGATTTTCGCTTAGAAGCGGGCTTCATTGCTGAATCAATTCAAGCAATAAAAGGAAGACCATGTGAGTGTACAGAAACAATCAATGAACGTCTGTACCGTATTTCGTTTAAAGTATTTTTTACAGATTGAAAAATTGGCTCCAATGTATCCCAGCCCAAAAAGAATCACTGACCATTCACCATTAATAGAGGTAAGCAAAAATCTCCCTATGATGAATCGTACTAGGGAGATTATTCTTCTTCGCTCTTCTCTTCATTTAACGTTAACAATACTTGTTCAGCAACATTTTTCGGAATACCTAACGTTGTAATATCTTCCATTTCCGCATTTTTTATCTCTTCTATCGATTTAAAATGGGATAACAATAACTTCCTTCTTTTAGCCCCGACACCTGGTATTTTATCTAGTTCAGACTGAATTAGTCCTTTGCCACGCAATTGTCGATGGAAAGTAATGGCAAATCGGTGTACCTCTTCCTGAATTCTTTGTACTAAGTAAAATTCATTTGAACGTCTTTCAAGTGGTACGATTGCTGGAGGATCACCATATAATAGTTCACCAGTTTTATGTTTGTCATCTTTAACTAATCCACATAACGGGACAGATAACCCTAATTCATTTTCCAATACATCCCTAGCTGCCGACATTTGTCCTTTCCCGCCGTCAACTATGATTAAATCTGGAAGTGGCAACTTTTCAGTAAGTACTCGCTTATAGCGTCTCCGAACTACTTCACGCATCGTTTCATAATCATCAGGCCCTTCCACTTGCCTAATTTTATATTTTCGATATTCATTTTTATTTGCCCGCCCGTCAATAAATACGACCATTGCTGAAACTGGATCAGCGCCTTGAATATTAGAATTATCAAACGCTTCAATTCGAAATGGTGTATCAATATAAAGGATTTCACCTAATCGCTCTACTGATTTAATCGTTCTTTCTTCATCAAGTTCAATAAGCGAAAATCGTTCTTCTAAAGCGATTCTAGCATTTTTCTCGGCAAGTTCGACTAATTCCTTTTTACGTCCTCTAAATGGGGTATGAACATCGATTTCTAATAGACCCTGTATTAATTTTGCATCTGTCCCAATTGGAACAAGCACTTGTTTTGGTTTTAAATTTCGTTGGTGTAAGTAAAATTGACCAATATAAGTAATAAACGCATCTTTTGCCTCATTGAAAAATGGAAAAATCGATACATCCCTCTCCAGCAGCTTTCCTTGTCTTACATAGAATACTTGAATACACATCCAGCCTTTATTGTAACTATATCCGAAAATATCAATATTAATATTTTCATTTAATGTCACTTTTTGCTGCTCCATGACAGCTTCAATATGTGTTATTTGATCACGCAGTTCTTGCGCCCGTTCAAAATTTAATTCATCGCTTGCAGCTAACATCTTCTCTTGTAAATCTTTTTTTATCACTTTGTATCCACCGTGTAAAAAACTAGTTACTTCTTGCACGATCGTATCATAGGTTTCTTTCGGAACTGGTATTTCACTACATGCCAAACATTGATCCATATGATAATATAGACAAAAACGGCCAGGTGGATTATTACACTTTCGAAGCGGATACATTCGATCTAATAACTTTTTTGTTTCTCGAGCCGCGATGACATTTGTATACGGCCCAAAATATTTCCCACCGTCTTTTTTCACTTTTCTCGTAATTAAAAGTTGAGGATGACGCTCATTTGTTATTTTTAAATACGGGTAGCTTTTGTCATCTTTTAACATGACATTATATTTGGGATCATATTTTTTAATCAAATTCATTTCTAAAATAAGGGCATCAATTTCCGATGAGGTGACAATATATTCAAAATCGGTAATTTCCATTACAAGTCTTTGTGTTTTTTGGTCATTATTTCCTTTAAAATAAGATCGTACTCTGTTACGAAGTGCTTTTGATTTGCCGACATATATAACAGTACCATGTTTGTCTTTCATCAAATAACAGCCAGGTTTTGTCGGTAATACTTTTAATTTTTCTAGAATGGAAACATCCATCGTATTTCTCCCCCATATAGAAAAGGTCTAAACTAAAGATAATCCCTTGACTCCTAATGAGTGTCAAGGGATTCGTTGTAAAACTAATTTCTATGTTTACTTATGCATGCTTATTAACTAATTCTGCTAATGCATCTTTCGGTTGGAAACCAACAACTTGGTCAACAACGTTTCCATCTTTAATTAAAAGTAAAGTTGGGATACTCATTACACCGTATTTACCAGCAGTTTCTTGATTATCATCAACGTTTAGTTTAACGATTTTAACTGTATCACCTAGATCTCCATCAAGCTCTTCTAATACAGGAGCAATCATTTTACATGGTCCACACCATGGTGCCCAAAAGTCAACAAGGACAAGACCTTCAGCTGTTTCTTGTGCGAAATTTTGATCTGTTACATCTACAATTGCCATTACAATTCCTCCATTCAATCTTGGTTAATTCTGTTACGATTATAACACCGTTAGTTTTTGCTTGCTAGTAGTTTGCTTGGGAATACTCATTAAACCAATCAAGTTTCTACTTATGTTCATAATATGGAGAAAATCTGACTAAATATACGGTCAGATTTTCTTTTGGTCCTATCATGATTGTTGTTGTTTGATTTCTTCAATTAATTGTGGAACAACTTCAAATAAATCACCAACAATGCCATAATCAGCGATATTAAATATATTTGCTTCAGGGTCTTTATTAATGGCGACGATTACTTTTGAGTTGGACATTCCTGCTAAATGTTGGATCGCACCTGAAATTCCAACTGCGATATATAAATCCGGTGTAATAACTTTCCCTGTTTGCCCAATTTGTAACGAGTAATCGCAGTATTCTGCATCACACGCACCTCGAGAAGCTCCTACTGCACCACCAAGTAGCTCTGCTAACTCATATAACGGGTTAAAACCTTCCGCACTTTTCACACCACGTCCCCCAGCAATAACGACATTTGCTTCTGACATGTCAACCCCTTCAGATTGTTTACGTAATACTTCTTTAATAATGGTGCGTAAATCTTTCACTTCAATGTCCTTCACTTCGATCTCACCAGTACGTGAATCATCTTTTTCTAGCATCGCAATATTATTCGGTCGTACTGTCGCAAACACAATGCCCTCTTTTATCACTTTTTTCTCAAAAGCTTTACCTGAATAGATTGGTCTTGTAAAGACGGCTTGATCCCCATCTAAATCAATATCTGTCGCATCAGAGATAAGTCCAATTTCTAAACGACTAGCAATTTTCGGAGTTAAATCTTTCCCAATTGCTGTATGTCCCATCACAATTCCATAAGGTGACTCCTCATCAATCACTTGTAAAACAACTTGACCATATCCTTCTGATGTATAATGTTTCAAATGATCATGGGTCACTGTAATCGCCCGATCGGCTCCGTAAGAAATCATTTCCTGTGCTTGGTCTTCTAATGATCCATCACTGAGTAGAAGTGCGATTACTTCGGCATCTTCTTTTATTTTCCTTGCAGCAGCAATTGCTTCAAAACTTACATTCCTGAGAGCACCATCTCTTGATTCACCAATTACTAAAATTTTATCGCTCATGTGTCTTTACTCCTTTCTCGTTCTCCAAATTACAGTACTTTCGCTTCGTTTTTTAATAAAGAAACCAATTCTTTCACCTGTTCAGATATATCTCCCTCTAACACACGACCTGCTTGTTTCTCAGGCGGTAAGAAAATATCGACTGTTTCTGTTTTCGGCTCTAAATCATCTTCATCTAAATCTAAATCATCAATTTCTAGTTCATCTAATGGCTTTTTCTTCGCCTTCATAATACCAGGTAAAGATGGATATCTCGGATCATTTAGTCCTTGCTGACACGTAACGAGTAAAGGTAAATCGGCGTCAATTTTCTCAACGTCTCCTTCAACGTCTTTTTCAATATGTGCTGTACCATCTTCAATCTCTAAACCGACAATTGTTGTCACATAAGGTATATCAAGTCTTTCCGCTAAACGGGGACCTACTTGCCCGCTTGCTTCATCAATTGCAACATTTCCTGCTAAAATTAAATCTACTTCTTTATCTTCAAAAAACTTCTCCAAAATTTTAACTGTTGTAAACTGATCTCCCTCTTCTAAATCATCTTCTGTATTAATTAGTACAGCTTTATCCGCACCCATAGCGAGAGCCGTTCGTAGTTGTTTTTCTGAATCTTCATCCCCTATCGTGACAACTGTCACTTCCCCACCATGCTCATCACGTTGGACAATCGCTTCTTCTACTGCATATTCATCGTATGGGTTAATGATAAATTCCGCACTATCATCCTCGATCTCGCCATCTGTTACAACAATTTTATCTTCTGTATCAAAAGTTCTTTTAAGTAAAACGTAAATATTCATGCTAATTCCTCCCTAACCTAAATTATATGGCTCATCATTTATCTGTAAAATTAGCTTTTCTTTTTTCAATAAAAGCTTGAATGCCTTCCGTTGCATCTTCATTTCCAAAAACTTCTCCAAATGCTCTCGCTTCCGCTTTGACACCTTCTGCAAATGTGGAGTTTTTCGTGTAAGGAATTAACTCCATTATTTTCGTAATCGTCGGCTTACTTTTTGCGACTATTTTTGTAGCTAATTGTTCCGCAGTAGAAAATAGTTCATCCTCACCTACGACCCGATTAGCTAAACCGATTGCCGCCGCTTCTTCTCCGCTAATTGCATCCCCAGTTAAAATTAATTCATATGATTTTGCATTTCCAACAAGCTGCGGTAAACGTTGTGTTCCCGCAAAGCCCGGAATGATTCCTAACGTTAATTCTGGTAATCCCAATTTTGCAGTCTCACTGACAATTCTGATATGACAGGCCATTGCAAGCTCCAATCCACCTCCAAGTGCTGCGCCATGAATTGCCGCAATGATGGGAATTGGAAAATTTTCCATACGATCAAATAACGCTTGCCCTTTTCTCGCTAATGATTCGTAATCGGATGCTTTTTGTAAAGAAGTAAATTCCTTTATATCAGCACCTGCTGAAAAAAATCTTCCTTCCCCTTTTAAAATAATGGCTTTTACCTTATCATTTGACTCAATGATAGTTAGCTGGTGATCAAGATCCTTTAGTAAGGTAGTTGATAACGCATTGGCTGGTGGACTACTAATGGAAAGTGTTGCAATATGATTCTGCACTTGAAGAGATAACGTACTCACTGTATTCCTCCTTTAGTTTTGTAATCCTAAAAATATATATAAATGGAACATACAAACTATTTAAAAAAGCCTTTCGTTAACAATTGATGCACTTCTTCCGCTTGATCAATTAATGGATAACGTTGCGATTTCATCACCCATGTTGTTACCGTTTCATCTAATGTTCCAAAAATCATTTGCCGAATTAATTGCGGATTAATATCTGTTTGAATGTCATTTTCTTCTAAACCTTGTTTTATAATCGAGTCAATCACATTTAAATATGATTTTAACACTTTATTTATTTCCGCTCTTAACTCTGGCTTCGATTGTCTTAATTCCAATTGCGTTACTATTGCTAAATAAGGCGATTCAGAAAGCTGTTTGTAATGCATTTGAATAAATGTTAACAATTTTTCTTTTGCAGTTTCTTTTTCACTAATTGCCTTCACTGTTTTATCGATGAAATGACCCATTTTCTCTTTAAATACGGATATTAAAATATCTTCTTTGTTTTTAAAGTATAAATAGATCGTCCCATCCGCTACATTCGCTTTTTTAGCTATTTTTGAAACTTGGGAAGCATGGTATCCGTTTTCAGCGATCACTTCTACTGCTGCTTCGATAATTTGTCTATATTTTGGTCTATCCTTATTCAATAAACTCCCCTCGCTTTTCATATGGCACATCCCATGATAATATGGGGCTTCTTCACGGTAATATGGCGCTGCTCCATGATTTTATGGTGATTCTCCGCGATGATATGGCGCTCTTCCACATTATATTACGATTCAAAAACTTACCTAATTGCTTCTTCATTCTTATGAAACATAATAGCCTGTTCGAAAAAAATTACTTATGAATGATCAATCATTCATAAGTAATTGTAGCGTTTTCATATCCCAAAGTCAATAATAAAACTTACCGCACTGATGAGCAGTTAGGTATAGGCAAAATTGTACCAATCCATTCATTGAAATAGTCCAAAAGAAAAACTTGCCAGATGACAAGTCATTTGTACAACATTGGGTATGTTGCTAATATGCTCATCTTTTTTTTCAAGGAATGACTGTACTAATTTTTTAATTTACTTGTTTATCTTTTTCTAATTCTGCAACTGACTCTTCTATTAATTGTCTTTTCAACACTTTACCGACAATTGTTTTCGGTAGTTCATCTCGAAACTCATAAATACGCGGGACTTTATATGCAGCTAGATTTTTACGACAATAACGGTTTAATTGCTGCTCATCTAATTTTTGCCCTTTTTTCGGAACGATGATCGCCTTCACCGTTTCACCCCGATATGGATCAGGTACACCAATTACCGCTGCTTCTTGGATTTCAGTATGTTCAAATAGGACTTCTTCTACTTCACGAGGATAAATATTAAATCCTCCTGCAATAATCATATCAGATTTCCGGTCAACAACATAGAAATAACCATCTTCATCCATGCGCCCCATATCACCTGTTAATAACCAACCATCTTTTAAAGACTTATTCGTATCTTCTTCTCGATTCCAATAGCCTTTCATTACTTGTGGGCCTTTTACAGCAATCTCACCCACTTCACCTAGTGGAAGCTCTTCTGTTGTTCCTTCTTTGACGATCATTGCATCCGTATCTGGCCAAGGAACTCCGATACTTCCATTGATTCTCTTATCCCAAATAAAATTTGCATGTGTAACGGGAGCGGTTTCAGTTAGTCCATATCCTTCTACTAACCTTCCACCAGTTATTTTTTCAAATTGATCTTGTACCTCAATTGGTAATGCCGCAGATCCACTAATACAAGCTTCGACCGAGGATAAATCGTACTTTTTTAAATTGGGATGATTTAATAGCCCAATATAAATTGTCGGCGCACCAGGAAATAACGTTGGTTTCAACTTCTGAATTGTTTTTAACACTTGTTCAGGATCAAATTTCGGCAGTAGAATCATTTTAGAGCCAAACATAATGGATAGATTCATCACTGTCGTCATCCCATAAACATGGAAAAATGGAAGCACGCCTAAGACTATTTCTTTATTTTCTTCTAACTTATACATCCAAGCAGTACACATTTGAACATTCGAAACTAAATTATAATGCGTTAACATTACACCCTTTGGTTTTCCTGTCGTTCCACCCGTATACTGGAGTAAAGCTAAATCTTCTTTTGGATCAATGTCGATTTCTGTAAAATATTCGGAACCGCTTTCAATAATATTTTTCCAAATATGTGTATCATCTGTTTCCTCTACTTTAACGACTATATTGTACTGCTTTTTCTGGATAAAAGGATAAATGATATTTTTCGGAAAAGGTAAATAATCACTCACTTTTGTCACGATCGCATGTTCAAGATCTGTTTCATCTCGGACATTGGAAACCCTCGGTAAAAGGATATCTAAACAAACAATAAACTTAGCACCTGAATCTTTCAGTTGATACTTTAGCTCCCTCTCTGTAAATAAAGGGTTTACTTGTACAACAACACCACCAGCGAGCATTGCTCCAAAATAAGTAACAACTGTTTGCGGACAGTTGGGTAGCATACTTGCAACACGATCACCTTTTTTCAACCCTTTGGACTGAAAAAAGTGTGCCATTTTCTTAGCCTCTACTAACAATTCACCGAAAGAAATTTCTTTTCCCATAAAATGAAGCGCTTTCTTTTCTTTGTACCTGTCCCCACTCTCTAATAAAAAACGGTAAAGTGGTTTTTCGTCATAATCAATTGACTTCGGTATCTCAGGCGGATAATGTTGTAGCCAAGGCCTCCTGTTATCCATTTTACATCCCCCTTATAAAGTTTTATATCTATTTTAAATAAGCATACTTATTTAAAATATAAACTCTAACATTTGACAAGCTGTAGGGTCTAAAGATGTAGTTGTGTGAGATAAAGGTAGTGTGTGAGTAGGTAGATATCATGCAGTTATCCTTTTCTCTAAAAATTGCCCAATTAATTTAACAACCAATAAGCGACACCTACTATTAAAAATACTACTGCTACAGAGATTAAAATTTTTGCTAGTTTATCTAATACCATTTTGTTCTCCTCCATTATGAGAAAAAGCCTATCAAAAGGTGAGTTTCTCAAATTCTACCATATAATGAATGGCAATTCAATTGTATAATGAATACTTGTTCAATTTTTGTCGAAATTGCCAAATTAAACAAGTATCCATTTTTCACAGGACGTTCATCCAAGTTCAATAATAGTCACACCACTCCCACCCTCATTATGGGCGCCAAAACGGTGGGATTTAATATGTGGATGCGTTTTGATAAACTTTTCAACACCTTTTCTAAGTGCACCAGTACCTTTTCCATGTATGATTGTTACCCTTGGGTAGCTTTGTACAAGTGCATCGTCTACATATTTTTCAAGTTGAAGCATTGCATCCTCATACCGCTGGCCACGTAAATCTAATTCCGTTTTCACTGTGCTACCAGCTGTCATTATCCGAGATACTGGACGAGTTTCTATTTCTTTTTGTTCCTGCTTTTTTTTCACGAAAATAAGGTCTTTTCTTTTTGCCGTTATTTTCATGACCCCGACCTGGATAACGAATTCATCATTATTTTTCTTTTCGATGATTTGACCTGTTTGTTGCAATGTTCTATGTTTAATTTCATCACCGATTTCAAGTTCTTTCGTATCTTCTTGCATTTCTTTTTTATCGGTCTCTTTTAATAGCTCTGGACGTGCTTCATCAAGCATTTTTCGTGCTTCAATCCATTCATGTTCTTTCCATAAAGCCTTATCTTTCATTTGACGGACTTCTTGCACAATTATTTCTGCTTCTTCTCGCGCTTTCTTTAATGCTTTTTCTGCTTTTTCTTCTGCTTTCTGATACATTTTTTTTCTTTCGGCTTCAAAAGACTCCCATTCTTTATGAAGGTCAACTCTAAGTTGTTCGCTTTCTTCTAAAATTTGGTGGGCATTTCGCAATTCTTTTTCCGCTTCTTTTTTCGTATTTTCCAGTGCAGTAATCATATTTTCTACATTTTTAGAATCAATTCCAACATAGCTTTTCGCGTGTTCTATTATTTCTTTACGTAATCCTAACCGATCAGATATTTCAAAGGCATTACTTCTTCCAGGAACCCCCATTAGCAAGCGGTAGGTAGGACGCAATGTTTCCACATCAAATTCAACTGATGCGTTCATGACGGATTCACGGTTATATCCATATGCTTTTAATTCAGGATAATGCGTCGTCGCTACAACTCGTGCTTCCCGGTCAATAACCTCATCTAAAATCGCCATGGCAAGTGCTGCCCCTTCTTGCGGATCTGTACCAGCACCAAGTTCGTCGAATAAGACGAGTGTACGTTCATTTGTTTGTTCCATTATATTTACTATATTCGTCATATGAGAAGAAAATGTACTTAAATTTTGTTCAATTGATTGCTCATCGCCAATATCTGCAAATACATAATCAAAAACAGCTAATGTACACCCATCAAATGCCGGAATTTGTAAGCCTGATTGAGCCATCAACGTACAAAGACCAATCGTTTTAAGCGTCACCGTTTTACCCCCAGTGTTGGGTCCTGTAATAACGATGGCGTGATAATCATCACCAATAGCAACATCACTCGCTACTACTTCATCAAGTCGGATAAGTGGGTGACGTGCTTGTTTCATGTTAATAATGCCATTACTATTTAGAGTTGGTTTTGCGGCCTTCATCTTAACAGCAAGACGAGCACGAGCAAAAATACCATCTATATTTGCGATCACGGATAAATTAATAATTAACTCCTCTTTATGTTCTGCAATCAAACTCGTAAGCTTTTGTAAAATAATTTCAATTTCTTGCTTTTCCTTCATAATCGCCTGTTGTAACTGGTTATTTAATTCAATAATCGCTTTTGGTTCCATAAATAATGTTTGTCCCGAAGAAGATTGATCATGGACAATTCCACCAATAGCACTACGGTATTCATGTTTCACAGGTAGAACATAGCGATTATTACGAATGGTGACAATCGTATCGGATAACATTTTACTTTTCGTCCTAGTTAGATGTTGTAGACGTTCTCTAATTCTCGATTCATATGACCGGATCGATTGTCTAATTGACTTTAGCTTTGCCGAGGCATCATCGACAACGTCTCCTTGATCGTCAATTTTTATTTTAATTTCTTTTTCGACATGGTGTAACGGCGAAATATCGATCACAATTTCTTTTAAAAGGGGTATATCTTCTTCTATCTCCTCAATGAACTTCTTAAGTTGACGCCCACTATAAAGTGTCTGAGCAACCTGCAAACATTCCTCTGTACTTAACGTACTACCAATGGCACTTCTTTTGACACTTTCCGTAATATCGACTAGATGAGAAAATGGCACTGTTTTATTTAGTCGAAGGATTTGCAATGCTTCGTCTGTTTCATCTTGAAGCACTTGTACTTTATTTATATCTGTTAATGGCATTGTTTTGCTAGCGGCTTCCCGCCCAACAGATGTTGCCGCTTCTTCCTCTAACAGATGGATCACTTTATCAAATTCTAATACTTTTAATGTTCGTTCATTCATGAAATCATTCTCCTACTTATTACGATTTAAGTATTCCTGCAATTTCTTTAGATCCCACGTATTTAGTACCGATTCTTTTTTCAACCACGCTTTTTTCCCCATTCTTACTCCGTATTCCATATGATGAAACGTTCCGGTTCGGTGTGCATCCGTGTTAATCGCAATGGTAACGCGTGCATCTTGTGCTTTCATTAACCATTCTGTCGCAAGGTCAAAACGCATCGGATTCGCGTTTAACTCTAATACCGTATTCGTTTCTCTTGCCTTTTCAATTAATTTCTCTACATTGACCCTATATCCTTTACGCCTACCAATAAGTCGACCTGTTGGATGAGCAATGATATCAACATATGGATTTTCAAGCGCTGTATATAATCGTTTCATGATTTGTTCTTCCGTTTGGTCAAAACTAGAGTGAATGGCTGCAATAACAAGATCCATCTCCTGTAAAAAATCATCCGAAAAATCGAGATTGCCATTAGGCAAAATATCCATTTCTACCCCGGCAAAAATATGGATGTCATCATACTTTTCATTTAATGCTGCTATTTCTTCCCGTTGCTTTCTTAGTCTCGTTTCGTTTAACCCATTTGCTACACGTAAAAACTTTGAATGATCGGTGATCGCTATATACGAATAGCCAAGTTTCCGAGCGTAATTCACCATTTCTTCTACTGATTCAGCACCATCACTCCATGTTGTATGCATATGCAAATCGCCGCGGATCTCTCTCTGATCAAGAACATTGATTTCTTTTGTAAACTTTTCAACTTCTCCAGTATTTTCACGCATTTCTGGTGGAATATAATGCAATCCAAAGTGATGGAAAAAAGCTTCCTCTGATTCAAAGTGCAGAAGCTCATTCGTTTCTTCTACTTCAACCCCATACTCATTGATCTTCTCCCCACGACTTTTCGCCAGCTGACGCATTCTTACATTATGATCTTTTGAGCCTGTGAAATGATGTAATGTCGTACTAAATTCTTTATCATGGACAAGTCTAAAGTCAACATTGACATCGTATTGACCATGTAGGGTAACAGCCACTTTCGTATCCCCACTTGCGATAATATCTTTAACACCATTCATTTGAAGTAATGCATCACGTACCTTTTCTTTTTTCTCTGTCGCAATAATAAAATCGATATCTTTAATTGTCTCTTGCAAACGTCGTAAACTTCCTGCAATACTAAACTTATTTATTTCCGGGATTGTTTCCAAATGAGCTTCCACATCACTAGCTATTTGTAACATAGAAGCAACTGGCAATCTTTCTGGTCGTTTATGCATATTTTCTAAAGCTTCCAATATATTGGCAACCGTCTTTTGACCAAATCCTTTTACTTTTGAAATTTTCCCGTCCATACATGCAGCTTTTAATGTAGTTGCATCCACAACATTTAATTCCTTATACAAAACTGCTAAACGCTTGCCACCTAAACCTGGTAATTGCAGTAATGGAATTAAACCAGCAGGAACCTCTTTTTCTAAGGTTTGTAATGTTTCAGAAGTTCCTGTTTCAAGAAATTCTACAATAAGGTCATTTGTTCCTTTTCCGATTCCAGGAACTTTTGTGAAATCATCCATTTCATTTAAAGAACGAACATCACGTTCTAACCCTTGAGCGGCCTTGCGATACGCCGCAATACGAAACGGATTTTCTCCTTTAAGTTCTAAATAAATAGCAATTGTTTCAAGTAACTGAATAATATCTTTTTTGTTTCTTTTCATCATAACTTCCCCCATACATTTATCATCACGTAAAAAGACTGATTCATGACCTTCCCTAGCATGTAATCAGTCTCCCACCCTATAAAACTATATGACCTTGCTTAACACTTCTGTAAACCATAATGACTCTACAGCTTTTGATAGAAACGGTGTATGTTCAATGATGATTTTAGCAACAAAGGAGCCTTGTATTTTAAGTTGCACCGTCTCAACTGGTAATAACGCCAAAATAAATAGAACAATAAAGATAATAAAGTATACTTCAACAAATCCTAATATTGCTCCTAATAGTTTATTTAGGTGGCGAAGCACAGGTAAATTAGCTAGAAAGTCAAGCATAGACGCAATAATTTGTAACACAATTTTCGTTACAAAAAAGATAATGGCAAAAGCAATTGCATTGTAAAACGCATTTTCAAGAGGCATTGAATTTAAAAATACTGCCCAAATTTTATCATCGCCTAATTCGGGATATGGAATCCATAAAGAGAGATGACTTGCGAGTTTACGAAAATACAGTGTTGCCACGATAAAAGAAATGACAAATCCTAACAAATGCATCATTTGTAAAATAAATCCACGTTTTAATCCCATAAAAAATCCAAATATAAGTACAAGTAAAATAATTATTGAAATCATTTAATTTTCCTCTTCTAGTAAAGTTAATAATTCTTCATATTCTTCTTTTAATTTTAAATAGTCATTCATTGTGTTAATAGCAGTGAGTACAGCAAGTTTTGTCGTATCTAAATGTTTATTTGCTTGGTAAATTTCATCCATCTTATTATTGACTAATTTCGCCACAAGCTCAACATGATCTTTTGATTCTGTACCAACAATTGTGTAAGTCCTTTTATTTATTTTAACTGATATCTTTGTACGTTCTTTATTTTCAGCCACACTACCGTTCCTCCCAATTAAGCAAACTTTGCTTAGACTTTCATCTAAACTAGCTGCGCCGCTTTCGATCGTTCATGTTATAACTGATCGAAGGCTTTCGTGAGTTCTATTTAAAAACACTCACACATGCCAATAAAGTGGTACAATTAATTTTAACATGAAAGATGACTTTTAGGAAACGGTATATGTTATTTTATAAGGTTTACAGAATGGAGTGAAAAAATGGGACAAATTACTGAAGAATTTACAGAACAAGTGATGAAAGAAATGAAAGCATATTATTATAAAAGTTTGGAAAAAGCACCACCAGGAGCTATTTTTCGAGCCCGGATAAATAATGTAGTTATAACAGCATATCGTTCAGGTAAAGTATTGTTTCAAGGTGATAATAATGCAATAGAAGCGGAGAAATGGAGTCATCAGCGTAAAAATCAAATTCCAGTAAAAAAAAGGACAGAATCAAGCTCGCAACATGATCGTGTCTATAAACCTTCAAGCAGTTTATTTACAAGTAGCCATATCGGGTCAGACGAATCTGGCACAGGGGACTATTTCGGACCTGTTACAGCTTGTGCAGTATATGTGACGGAAACGCAAATCACCGAATTACAGCGAATGGGTATTCAAGATTCAAAAGCTATTTCAGATAAAACAGTTCAACATTTAGCAAAAGAACTAGTGGAGATGAAAATCCCATATTCTTTAATGAATTTGCATAATGAAAAATATAATCAACTTCAAAGAAGCGGTTGGTCTCAAGGAAAGATGAAAACAATGATTCATCACGGTGTAATTGAAAGTTTACTAAAAAAAATGGGCGCTGCTCCTTACGAGGGAATTTTAGTCGATCAATTTTGTAATCCTCCAGTTTATATAAACCATCTTAGAAGTGAAGGGAAAACATTACCAGAAAAATCTTATTTCATGACGAAAGCAGAGAATTATTCCATCGCTGTTGCAGCTGGTTCCGTTATTGCACGAGCAAGTTTTTTAAAAGAAATGGATCGGCTGTCAAATGAGATAGGGTTTACTTTATTAAAAGGTGCATCACAAAAGGTCGATCAATTAATTGCTCTGATTATCGAAACAAAAGGAAGAGACATCTTATCAAGTATCGCAAAAGTTCATTTTGCCAATACAAAAAAAGCGGAAAAATATTTGTAAAGTGCGGTTTTCCCTAATGAATTGTGGATAAATATGGTATGATTAAAATAGTAATAAATACAGATTGGTGGATGATTATGATGAAAAAACATGTAAAACCAATTGTTAATTTTACGACCGTTTTCTTTGCTTTATCGCTCATTCTTTTCCTATTGATCGGTTCCCCATACCCAATTTTGGGAAGTGCTATTGTTGCATTTTTAGTATTTGAACTTCGTTTTTTATTTTTCTTTGTGAAAGAGAAAAAGAAAGACGAGATTCTATCTTAAGTTTTTTCGGATAATTTGGAAAGACGATCGATCTTGTAAGTGGTTTAAGTCTTTGGGAGATAAATCACTTTTTTATCATTTTTGTGAGAAGATCAGTAAGAACAAGGCAATTCTTTGAAAAATAAAGGAGTAAGACTAAATGGATATTCTTAAAAGTTATATTAAAGCTACAAACACCCATCGTTTTGAAGAAGTGAAAAAGGTACTTCACCCGAATGCAAAATACTTCTTTGGTGATAAGACGTGTCAAACTATCGAGGAGATTCAGGCATATTTTGAAAATGCTTGGGATTTAGTGAAAAACGAGAATTACGAAGCTCACGGTGTTGAATGGCTCGTTAAAAAGGAACATTCCGCAACTTGCACGTATACGTATTTTTATGAAGGATATGTAAATGGCGAATATACAAGTGGAAGAGGGAGAGCTACTAATGTCTTTGTCAAAGAGGGAAATGACTGGTTATTAATTCATGAACATTTGAGCGGAATGCCAGGGTAAATTTTAAGAGTATTATCACGGGGTAAATGACTAAGATATTAAATACATTAATATTCTAATTGCCGTAGTAACCAAAAGGTTTTTTAAGAGTTTAAAATTTATATATCATCCCATCTTGTTATAAATCATGCATAATAAAACAGAAACAGACGAGTCAAAAATCTTTTTTTGCAAATGTCATCGTTCATCTTCACTGCTTACATTATCATCATGAAGATAATGTAGAGCGGTATTATATTTCTAAAGGAAACAGTGTTTTTATTGACTAAACGAGGAGTGTATTCACGTAAGGTAGGCGACTTATACTTAATAAAAAAGGACAAAGTCATTTTACTAACAATGTATTAAAACTGATTGCTGACGTTTATGATTAAGAGTATTCAATATTTCCCCGGTCATAGCAAATTAGACAAATTAACTGATTACATGGCAGCAGAAACCGGTGAAAGTTGGTGAAAAGAAAAGAATATTAGCGATTAATGTAAAAAGCAAGTAGGGCACATCAAAACGCCCCATCTGCTTTTTTTATCATTAATATGTAGACTATCTTTGGGTGCATGCAGAGTGCCAACATTATTATGCAGATCCATGCTCATACTCAAACATGTTTGCCCGGTTTTTTCATCTTCAAAAAGATTTCACAATCAGGTGTATCGTTGTTTAACTAACGGCATCCAAGAATTAGAACTTTTATATTCTAAAATAGCAAACCAGTTTTGGCAAGTTGCAATCAAAATTCGCTTTCTAAACAATTTGCTAGAATGAAATTAACTATATTTCACCGCTACGTTTTTCATCACTGTATAATTATATAGCGCTGCCCAACCTTTTTCCCTGCCAAATCCGCTTTTTTTATAACCTCCAAAAGGCATTTGCACCCCGCCACCAGCTCCATAATTATTGATAAATATTTGACCTGAATCGATTCTGCTCGCCAAATAGTGGGCTGTATTTATATTCTTTGTCCAAATACCAGTGACTAATCCATAGTCAGTACTATTTGCAAGTTCCAGTGCTTCTTCTATATCTTTAAATGTGAAGACGGTTAACACGGGACCAAAAATTTCCTCTTGTGCCAATCTACTGTCCCTGTCAATTCCATCTATAACAGTCGGATGCATATAAAATCCTCTTTCATAATCTTTTACAGTCACCGGATTCCCACCAGTTAGAATATCTCCCTCTTCCTTCGCCAATTCAATCATTCTCATGATATGTCGGAATTGTTTTTCATTCAAAATCGGTCCGATGTCCTTATCTTGGATCCCCGGTCCAATTGTCAGACTGTTAAACCGTTTTACTATTCTTTCTACAAATACTTGTTTAAATGATTCCTCAACCAATAGCCTTGAGCCTGCTGAACAGGTTTGCCCAGCATTTTGAATGATGGACTGGATAACCCCTTCCAAAGCACTCTCTACATCACAATCTGCAAATACAATATTTGGTGACTTTCCTCCAAGTTCCAACGTTGATGGCACGACATTGGCCATCGCAGCCTCTCCGACCGAAATCCCCGTGTTAACCGATCCTGTAAATGTAACATGGTTAATCAAGGGATGGCTTGCTAAAGCTGCACCCGCTTCGTGACCGTAACCTGTAACATGATTAAACACTCCTGCAGGCAGACGAAGTTCATCAAAAAATTCCGTAAGCCGCATCGCTGTCATCGGCGTATCTTCTGCACTCTTCACGACAACAGTATTACCAGTTGCAAGCGCTGCGGCTACACTACGGGAAATGATTTGAAGGGGGTAGTTCCACGGGATAATATGAGCAGTTACCCCAACTGGCTCATGCACTACGTAATCGAGCACCCCATCTTCAATTGGAATCGTGTCCCCCATAAGCTTATCTGCAGCCCCTCCATAAAAACGAAAATAACGAACTGCAGCGTCTACATCTGCGTATGCCTGAGAGAGCGGCTTTCCCACATCAAGTGATTCAAGTTCAGCTAATTCATCCCTATGTGCCTTTATTTTATCAGCTATGGCAAATAATATTTCCCCCCGCTCAAATGCTTTCACCTTTCGCCAATCCTCTTTATGAAAGGCAGACTTAGCAGCTTTTACAGCGCTATCTACATCTTCCTGTGTTCCTCGTGGAATGATAGCAATCTTCTCTCCATTTGATGGGTTTATTACATCTATGACATTAGTATTTGTGCTTTGTACCCATTTTCCATTAATATACATATAGAATGTTTCCAACCACTATCTCTCCTTTCTGACAGACTATATATTTCTCCCGCCATCGACATGCAGAACGGCTCCCGTCACCATATCCGTGTCTTCCGATAGCAGAAACTTAACTGATTGAGCAATATCTACTGGCTTTAGCAGCCTTCCAAGCGGTACACTTTTTTCAAATACTTCTTTTTTGGTCGTGTCGATATTTGCCCCACGTTTTGAAAACTGTCCAAGCATACTCGTATCTGTCGGTCCAGGATGCAGCACATTGACATTAATGGAATATGGTGCAAGTTCCAGTGCCAATGCTTTCGAAAAAGACTCTACCGCTCCTTTAGAAGCAACGTAACTTTGAATCCCTGATCTCGGTCTTGTCGTCGATACAGAACCAACATTTACAATTTTTCCTTGTTTTTGTTTCTTCATATAACTTGCGGCTTCCCGGCATGTTAAAAAAACAGTTGTCATATTTATATCCATTATTTTTCGGTAATCTTCTAACGTACAATCTTCAATCGATGTAGCACCTTGGGCGATTCCCAGTACATTCGCAAGTCCTTCGATAGATCCATATCGATTAAATGTTTCTTTAAAAACTTTCCGAACTAGCTCTTCTTCCAAAATATTTCCTTCATATTCAAAAAATCTGTCATTCGTTTTAAAATTTGTCAGCGGCTTTGTATTTACATCACAACCGACAACATTGGCTCCTTCTTCCAACAATAAAGACACAACAGCACTCCCCATGCCTCCACCAGCACCTATGACAATAATTGTCTTATCTTGCATGGTCATCTAATCACTCCATTTTCAATTTACTGATAATGGCATTTCCAACTTCCACAGTTGAAGCATTGCCCCCAATATCTGGTGTTAATACTTTTTTCTCCATTAACACTTCTTCTATCGATCTTAAAATAGCATCATGGAGATCTTTTCTACCCAAATGATCGAGCATAAGTGCTGCAGACCAGATTTGTGCCATTGGATTGGCTATGCCTTTTCCAGCGATATTGGGAGCAGAACCATGCACCGGCTCAAACATGGAAGGGAATGTCCCTTTAGGATTAATATTTCCCGACGGGGCAATTCCAAGGCCTCCAACGATTGCTGAGCCTAAATCTGATAATATATCCCCGAATAAATTGGAAGCTAATACGATATGAAAAGATTCCGGCCTTTGAACAAAATAGGCAGCTAAAGCATCAATGTAATACTTTTCATAGGCGATATTCTTATTTTGCGCTGCAACCTCTTCCACAACCTGGTCCCAAAATGTCATCGTATAACTCATGACATTTGATTTTGTGGCATTCGTCAGTTTGGATAAACCATTTTCACGTGCATATTCATAGGCAAATTCGGCGATATTCCTGATACCCTGTCTAGTCATGACCGTATTATGCACTGCCATTTCTCTTTTTTCTCCTTCGAACATAAGACCACCCGAATTTATGTATTCACCTTCGCTGTTCTCACGGATAATGACAAAATCAACAGGAACTTCTTGTTTCAAAGGGTTCTCCAATCCTCTTAAGAGCTTAATCGGTCGAAGATTAACATATTGCTGAAATTGTTTACGAATCGGCAAAATCAATTCCCAAATCGAAACTGGATCTGGTACCCGGGGGTCACCGATTGCTCCAAATAATATGGCATCGAATTTCTTGAGCTGTTCGAGCCCATTTTCAGGCATCATCCTTCTATGCTGAAGATAATACTCGCTATTCCAGTTGAATTCTTTTGTTTCAAAGTAGAATCTGGAGTCTATTTCGGATAGTTTATTCAGTACTTTCACTGCTTCTTTCGTTACTTCAGGACCAATCCCATCCCCAGGCAAAACGGCAATTTTATACAATTTCATTGATATCATCCTTTTTACAATTGGTATCTCACACAATCATTTTGGAGGCGAGAAAGGGTAAAAATCTTAGTTAATAGAATAAAATATCAAACTAGTCTCATAAACTTAGCCAGAATCAAGAAAAGTCGTTGAGCCTCCAGTATCATAAATAAGAGTAGACTTACCTTCTTGCAGCGGAAATCCGCAAGCTGTTTAAATCTAATTTCCAGTAGTTGTGTCCTTACACAGTATAAGGTTTCTCTTAACCTATTAAATCCACTGTCCATGTGCTGAATTAATCTTTGTGACATGAACATCAGGTTTTCGTCCGTGATTCCAATTTCCATCCAGTGCGCGCTCCATTTGTGCACCCAATTGCAACAATAGCCCGTCATTTCCTTGGCGTGCGAGTGCATGCATTCCAAGTGGCATCCCGTTCTCCATTTCTGACATCGGTAGTGAAACTCCCGGAATGCCACAGATATTGGCAATCGGCGTATAAGCAAATATGCTCCAGAGATTTTCAAACCAATCATAAACAGAAGGATTATCACTGGTCGTCAAGTATTCTTTTGTTCCTAACAATGGTGTCGGCTTCGCCATGGTTGGGGTGAGAATGATATCCCAGTTTTCAAAAAAAGCGCCCATTCTGCGGGAAGTTTCATTAAATAACGTCTGCATTTTAGCACGATCTGCATAAGAAGCGGTACGCCCTTCTTCCCACACTTTAATACATATTGGTTCAACCAAATCAGCAGGCGGTTCTTCCAAACCCTTTTTCTCTAACTGTTCTGAAATTGTTTGTGCAAAATTCATCATGTAAGCTGCCGTTTGTGCTTCGTAAGTAGCATAAAAATCAACATCTGGAAGTACCCATTCAACATGATGACCAAGCTCCTCAAGAAATTCAGCCGCTCGCTCTAATTCAGTAACTGTATGCGGTGTAGCACAGTAATCCCCCCACTCGTGTGAAACAGCGATTCTAAGTTTTCTTGGATCCTTTTTTATCAGTTTGGTATAAGGTTCAGGAGATGACCAATATGGCATAAACTCACCTGGAGCACCTCCTCGACAATTATCTATAAAAGCAGCCGTATCGCGAATGGTCCGTGAATGGCATCCTTGAAAGGAAACTACAGTCATCAAATCCGACCCTTTTGGTGCAAGTGAAAAAACACCACGGGAAGGCTTGAGACCAATGTTCCCGTTAACTCCTGCTGGAATTCGAATGGAACCCCCACCATCTGTCGCATGAGCTATTGGAACGATACCTGCTGCTACAGAAGCTGCTGTGCCAGCAGAAGAGCCACAAGTCGTATAATTTAGATTCCACGGATTGCGTGTAATGTAAACATCTGGATTCTCAGCAGAACTGCACAGACCAAATTCTGGGGTTGTCGTTCTTCCGATAATATTCAATCCAGCTTGGCGCATTTGTTTCGTTAAGAAGCTATCCGTTTCTGCTTGGTTACCCTTCATTAGCAATGACCCCATCTCTTGGAGCCTTCCTTTCAATGTAGGTCCTAAATCCTTCATTAGAAAAGGAACCCCTGCAAATACTCCATCAGGATTCATACCATCTTTCAGCGGATCATCGACTACATCATCAAAGACTTCAACCACAGCACTGAGCTCAGGGTTTAATGCAACAATCCCCCTTACAGCTTGTTCTGCAATTTCTCTTGAAGTAATTTCTCCCTTTTTCACCAAAGAAGCTAGTGCTGTACCATCAAGATCGGCCCAATCATTCCAGCTCATTACTAAATTCAAAGTGCGTCACTCCTTCAAAATTGTATTACTTACCATATTCTTCTTGATTGATGCACATTAACAATAATCAATTCTGATGTTAAGCATATTAGTGTAATGCTTTTTTAAACGAATCAATTTCATAAATAATGTCGCTCTTATGCCTGTGGTGAAAGCGACCACCTGTAGTGGAAATCGATGTATTTTTGCAATCCAAAGTCATTCAGGTTGGTGCTCTACTAAATGAATCGTGAAATAGATTCAAACACCAACGATTTCACTCTTATCTTCTTATGCCCCTTTTTTTATATTTTGTGTCGGAAATTCATATGCTTTTTCCTTAAATAGCAAACTGAAAACTACAAATACAATTAAGGAAAGAAAAACTGGTACAGTAACGGTGTGCACTCCCAAGAGATCTCCATATGCCTGATTATAAAAGTGAATTGCAATATAAGAACCTAAACCGGTAACCATCGACGCAAGTGCACCAGATTTATTAGCATACTTCCAATAAAGACCCAGTATCATTGGCCACATGAATGCAGATTCCAAACCACCAATTGCAAACAAATTCAAGAAGATTAATAAATCAGGTGGGCTAATTGCTAATAGAAACGCCACAATCCCTACTATCGCAGTTACTCCCATACTTACACTCTTTACCTGTTTGATTGACGCATCCGGTTTTACATAATTAATATAGACATCCTTTACAACAGATGAACTGACCATCAATAATAGTGAATCTACGGTTGACATGATTGCTGCCAAAGGTGCAGAGAGTAAGATTCCAGCAAGCCAAGGTGGCAATACCTCCAAAGCAATTAGGGGGATAACTTGATCCGCCACTTCAATTCCAGGCATAATCGGCCTTGCGAACACGCCAATCAAATGCATACTAAGCATAATCGTTCCTACAACAACTGTTCCGATGATGATCGCTCTATGCATCGAATTGGAATCTTTATACGACATTGCCCTTACTGCAATTTGTGGAAGTGCCACAACGCCGACCCCTACAAGAATCCAGTAAGAGGATACATAGGCTGCCGTTAGATTACCATCCGCACCAAAAGGTGAGATCAAATTTGGATTAATTGCTGTCAAATCAGCAAAAAGATTCGATAACCCACCACCTGCGATAATGACACCAACGAGCAGTAACAATGTACCAACTAGCATAATAATTCCTTGGACGGCATCGGTAACAACAACTGCACGGAAACCACCGACAATGACATAGATTAAAACAGCTATCGTGAAGATAAACAGAGCTCCTATATAACTTACCCCTGTTAAAGATTGAATAAGATAAGCCCCACCTACCCACTGGGCTGCCATAGCGGAGAAGAGAAAAACAATAATACTTACTGCAGATATAAGAACGACCGCAGTGCTTTGATATCTCTCTTTTAAAAAATCAATAAAGGTAATAGCATTATAGCGTCTTGCAATGATTGCAAATTTCTTACCTAAAATTAGCAAGACAAAATATCCAGTAGCCACCTGCGTCATTGCTAGTAACACCCAACCAAATCCGATGGAGTATGCTGCCCCTGGACCACCTAGGAAACTCGACGCACTTGCATACGTTGCTACCATGGTCATTGCTAGAAGTAATCCACCAAATTCCCTGCTACCGAGAAAGTAATCACTTAAAAATCCTTCTGATTTATTCAATTTCCGGCTCGACCACATACCAACCACAAATACAACTACCAACAATATTATTAAGGGTGTTATTACTCCCCATTTCATAAGTTCATCACCTCATCTTCCTCATTACTTTCCTCTTCATCTTCAAGAGGAATATCTGTCAGTAAAAATTTAACAACGAGAAAAACGAGAAAAAACATAACTAACGTGCCTAAAATCAAACTGAAAAAAATCCACGCAGGAAAACCTAGTACGTACGTATATTCCTCAGGCGGTTTAGAACCCAGCCCATATGCAAATCCATACCACCAAGCAAAATTTATGACAACTAACACACAACCAATTAACGCTTCCTTATTAGCAACCGCAAAACGCCATTCCTGTTTTTTTTCATTTTTCTTCAACGTTTATACCCCTTTCGGAAACAAGTTTGGTTTTTAAAACATTCTCAATATAAACTGTTAAAATATTCAGAAACACAAAGTTATACATATTATTCATGGTTGCAAATAAAATAATGAAATCATATTCATCCATCTTTTCGCTTCATCAATCACACGATTTATCTTCCTGCACACAATATAGTTTTATATCTTCTAAATTCTCTCCTTTCTTTACCCATTCTTTAATAGAGATGCTGTTTATAGCTAAATGAAGTTGATTTAATTAAAAAGTTTTCTATGAAATAGGCGAGCTTGTCACATTATGTAATGGTGATTCATAAGGTCCGGCATTTAATATTTCTTTATCTAATTCTTCCTTAGCCAAGTCTACAAGATAATGATTTTGCATCAGTTCAATAATACTAAGCCCTAACGTCTTGGCAGCGACCAACATTCCCTTCTGTCCAATCCCAGAACCTACAGATGCAGTAAATTGCCATGTATGCACTGGTGTTCCAGTTGGTACGCATGCTGTGTTAAATTGGGCGGTGGGGATGTTCCAAGAGACGTCTGCCACGTCAGTAGACCCTTGTAATATTCTACCTTCATCGAACGGTTCTAAAATTGAATCATGTAAATTTGTATCGACTAATTCTCCAGGTGCCCCTGTTAATCGGACAACCATTTCTCTTGTCCCAGGTTTGAAAGAATCAACTAATTCCTCGGCAAATTTCTTATCTTTCGTATCAAATGCTGGTGGACCAACCTTCTTCAAACTATTGAATAACACTTGACCTAGCACTTTATTAGGCAACATATGATAACATCCAGTTATTAAATCAACTTCATGCTCCGTATCTGTCATTAAATTAGCACCTTTAGCAACATTTAAGACACGCTCATATATTTCTTCCACGTCTTTTCTGTATGGAGCCCTTATATAGTACCAAATTTGAGCTTTTTCAGGGACAACATTTGGCTCATCCCCGCCATGTGTAATGGTGGAATGAATTTTCGCTGCATCAATAATATGTTCTCTTAAATACTGAACACCCGTTTCCATAAGTTGAACTGCTTTAAGTGCACTTCGTCCTGATTCCGGATTGGTAGCGGCATGTGATGACTTGCCGTAAAAAGTGAACTTTACAGAATTCATAGCTAATGTACTGCTACCCCACAATGAATTATGTGCACCGGGGTGCCATGTTAAGCATACATCCGTATCTTTAAAAACCTGATCACGAACCATAAAGACCTTTCCGATCATTGTTTCTTCAGCAGGACATCCGTAGAATTTGATGGTACCTTTTAGATTACTAGTTTCCATCGCTTTTTTTGCAGCTACTACAGCACCTACACCTGCTACCCCTAGAAGATTATGTCCACATCCATGGCCATATCCATTTTCTTCTACCGGTTCTTTTTTACCAACTGTTTTTTGAGAAAGGCCTGGCAATGCGTCATACTCTCCTAAAATTCCAATTACAGGTTTTTCACTTCCCCATGTAGCAACAAAAGCGGTAGGCATACCAGCCAATCCCATTTCAATCTTAAACCCTTCTTTTTTTAGGATATCCACTAACAATTTAGATGACTGTTCTTCTTGTAATGGAGGCTCCGCGTAGTCCCAAATAAGCTTCGTAGCATTAAATAATTCTGATTTGTTATGATCGATCCAATCCAATACCAGCTTTTCATTCTTATTCATTTTTTTGACACTCCTATGCATTTTTCCATTTGTCAGATCGTTGACAAGGTCTTGCCTGTTCCATTCTGGATTATTCAGCTTTTTGTATAGCAGAGTCCTACATACGGTCCACTTTGAAATGAAACTATTGATGAATGTTAAAGATGGTCAGACCGAGGACATATTGTATATGCGTGCTTTTATCCTTAATCTCTCACATAAGGACACTTATCTTAATTGTAAAAAGGCAATACTAACGATATAATGCCGAAATATATCTAATTTACGATCACCTTTTCCCAAAACCTTAATGAGGGCTAAAACAAGTGTAGATGTAATCCTTGTTAACGCTTTCAAAGCGGGTGTTCATAGAACAGCAAATCATCTCCTTCTATACAAAAAACAAAATATGTAGTATATTTAAAGCAACTACTCACTACGTACGATGTACTACGTTGTACACATTCTATCAAAGTAAAGTGTTTTTGTAAATATAAATTTACTGAATAATTGTTTTGTTCGAATAATTGGAAGAATGTAATAAAACCTAGTTTTAAAATTAGCTATACGGGAGGGACGGAAGATGAATCTTTCGGTCGAAAAAATCAACCTAAGTCGCACCATATCCTCAGAAATTGTGTTAATTATAAAAGACAATCTTCTCAATGGTTCATTAAAACCAGGTGACAAATTACCCACTGAAAAAGAATTGATGGAACAATTAGGTGTTAGCAGGACCCCGGTTAGGGAGGCGATAAAAATCTTAGAGGCAATTGGTGTCATACAAATTAAACGTGGTAAGGGAATGTTCATTACAAATAATCTTTCCCGATTTACATTAAATCCGTTGATATTTAGTTTAATTATGCATAGTAACAACATGAAACGGCTTATCGAATTTCGGCAACATTTCGAAATCCTCTTACTGAATATGATTATCACCAATGAGGAAAAGAATCTCAATAAAATCGAAGAAGTTTATCAATCTCAAGTAGAGAAAATGGATCCTGAATTGAGCCCAGAGGAACTCGCCGCTATCGATTTAGAATTCCATTATGCTGTACTGGAAGCGACGAATAATCCATTTGCTATAGAAATCGGAAGAACTATTTATGAAATCATTAAGCCTAACATGATTCATTTCAAACGTAAAAGTAATATAGAACGGACATTAGAAACTCATAAATTCTATTTGGAGTTATTACGTGGCAACGATTTTAACCCAGTGGAAGTGGTCCAGAGAATGATTAAAAATAACGAGGAAATGATTGAATAACATAGAGATCTTTTCTCTTAGATGTATTTTATATGATCAGAGTATCTTCATGAGGATAAAATCACTCCATTCTTTTGTTTCTTTTCATTTATCCTATATAAAAAAGGGATACTTTATCGATTTATGATTAGTATCCCTAATTGAAATGGTACGAAATTTAGCGTGTTTTCCCTCCAAACTGAAGATAAATATCAGTGAATTGACCTTGTAAATCAACTAAACGTTATATTCTCATACGATGTGCTTTTTACCTCTTGCGGATAGATTCAACATTCTTTTTATCCTCTAAAGCGCTTCATTAGAGAACGAATCATACATGATTGTTGCACAAAACCTTTCGGTAAGAATGGATCATACTTGGAGAGAAGATATGATATATTGAAGCAATCACCAAAAAATGGAACGGGGGAGTTATACTGCCCTTACAAAACTTGATATGATATGATACACGGCTCTGAAGCCCTTGATTTTTCTCCGTTTCAAGGGTTTTTCTTTTTCAAAAAAATTCGCATAGGTTGAAAAAGCTTACTCTATAATGGCTTGCAAGCGACCAAATACGTATTAAAAATGCTATAGGGGAACTTTTCGTTAAATTCGCCCACGTCCTGTAGGCAACACGAAAGCCATCACATCCTGTGAAAGTCCGTTCCCGGGAGCTACGCCACCTTGAACTGCGACCACACAATTATTGCATCGAGTAACCGCAGATGCAGGACGTGCAAGTGTCGACATGGTTGGCAATGTTTAATGTGCTGAGTCATCGTAGGCACAAATTTTTTTCGAGAGGACGAGCATTTAGCGGAGTACCTAGGCTTTTCGATGGGACGAGTAATCGCAGTCCCAGGATGACAGCGATCTTAGCCGAATCGATCCTTTTATCCACTTTTTTGAATCCGGACATATGGTAAATGTTAACCAAAATCTACCCATATGAAAACCAATTCACACTTATACCACTACTACGTCACATAACGATGCAAATTTTTCTTTCATATGCTCATTTATTTTCGAATCAGTAATAATATAGTCAATTTTATCCATCGTCGCAAATGTATGCAAAGAGATGCGGCTGAATTTACTATGATCTGTAACGACATATATTTCTTTTGCCGCGTCAATCATATTCATTTTAGCTGCTATTAATGATTCATCAAAATGTGTGAGTCCTTTTTCATGGTGTAGTGCTGGTGTAGCGATAAATGCTTTTTTTACGTTTAAATGATGTAATGCATAGTTGGTTATTTCTCCATTTAGGATGAAATTCTCAGTAAATAATATTCCACCTGTGACGATCACTTTGATCTTTGAATGTCTAAGTAATGCAGCGATATGAATATCATTTGTAACAATTGTTATGTTTTTACGATCTTTTATTGCTTCTGCAATTTGGGTTGTGGTTGTACCCGAGTCTAAAATGACCGTGTCCCCTTCTTCGATAAATTGTGCTGCTTTTTGACCGATTCGTTTTTTCTCTTCGCTAAAAGATTCTTCACGTAAATCAAAATCTGGTTCCGAATGGATTTCTTCTTCATTAATAATGACTCCACCATGGGTACGTTTTAGTTGTTTACTATTTTCGAGTTCTGTTAAGTCTCTCCGTATTGTTGCCTCATGTACATGAAAATAAGTAGATAAGTCTTTAATGGTTGCTGCTTTTTTTTGGCGTACGAATTTTAATATTTCTTGCTTTCGTTCAGCGGGTAACATATTCATCCCTGCCTCCTGCTTATTTATGTTCATTTTAACTCATTTTGAATAAAAAAGAAAACGGTAGTATAGACCGTTTTCCTTGATTTCATCTGATACAATTTTCTCACTTTTAAGCGTTTGCCCTTCCCTCATGTGATTCTTCTGGTAATGTAATGAAATAGGTTAAAATGGAGCTGATGAAATAAAGAACAGCAAGGATCCAAATCACTCCTAGATCGCCGATAATACCGATAAATAGTCCAACTATCACTGGACCAACAAATACTGGAAGTCCTGCACCCAAGTTTAATACTGCTAATGCTGCTCCTTTATCTTTTGATACTAATGACGGAACTAGTGCAGATAGTGGTACATATGCAGCTAAACATGCCCCCCATAAAATGCCGATTGCTCCAACTAAGAATAAATTACCTGATGTCCATAATGGAATATATCCTAAACCGAGTGTTGTAATTCCACAGCCGATCCCACCAAACCACATAATCGTATTTCTCCAACCAAATTTATCGCCAACTAATCCAAAGATCAAGTTGAATAAGATGTTACTAGTAAAAATGGTTCCCCAAATTGCTAGCCATTGTTCTGTTGGGATTCCGTGTGAAGCTAAATACAATGGTAAGAAGACTGGAAAAGCAAATTGGGCTGTCGTATTAATAATCCGAACCATACCACCTAATAATACTTTCGGCTCGTCTTTCATAATTGTAATTCCTTTACCGATTTCTTTTAATTTTGCTTTCGATGATGACAAGTTAGATGGTAATGTATCTTTATTCATAACTAATGCGATAAATGCACCTAATGATACCCAGAAAATAGATGTCCATAATGTGTTAACATGTCCTAAATATTTAATCGCCCAAACAGAATAATATGCACCAAGTACGTTTAAACCACCTGTAAACACAAACCAGAACCAACCTACCGCTGAACCTAAACGCTCTTTATCAGCACGGTATGAAATCCATACTAAAAAGGAATAAGCAAATAAAGGATAACCAAAACCTCTAAGTGCATATGTTGGAAGCATGATTGCCAAATTCATCGATGAAATACCGAAGCTGATAAAACTAACCGTCCCAATAATATATAATAAAAATCCTAACATCATCGTCCGCTTTCCACCTAGTGCTTCGGCTAACACACCACTAAACCATGCACCGATTGCTACAGTTACACCGTATGCAGTAAATAAATAACTTGATTGTTGGACGGTAAATCCATGGTCAATTAACCAAGGACTTAGCCAACCAATTTCTAAGCCATCCCCCATCATAAAAATTAATATTCCGAAATAGCCCCAAACAATTTTCTTAGGGATACCAACTTTTGTTATAATAACGTTTGATGTGCCCATATCATTACTCCTTCCATTCGAATTTTAAATATGATTTTTTCCACCCTTTATCTTTTGTATCTGCTTCCATTGCTTTTGTTAAATCATCTGTAGATGTAATGGTAAAATGTGATTCAGGAATGAGTTTTCCTAATGCTTTTTGATAGTCTTTATGTAAGAATGCTTTCATAAGCTGTTTAAACTCTTTTCCTGTACTACGAGAGCTTCCGTATAAACGAATACCTTTTTCTAATATGTCTCGAGTATTGATTGGCACTAAATCTTCCGTTACACCCATTAACACCAAATTACCTTGTACATCTAATAGATTGATAGCCTGGTTAATTGCGATTGAACTAAATTTCCCACCAGTACATTCTATCGTCGTTTTAACGCCTTTTTCACTCTTGAAATCGTAATCATGTACTAATGCAGTTGTTGCAAAACCTTCGAATTGTGCGATTTTTTCTGGCATGGCGCCAAATACAAGCAAGTTTTCTTTGGGAATATGATAAATATAATGTAAGGCGGAAGCAGTTAAATATCCTAAAGGTCCATCGCCAAATACAGCTACTTTTTTGGATGTTTCTGTCGTTAAGTCCTTTACTAAATTGATCGCAAATAATGAGACAGAACATAATTCTGCTAAAATAGCAATCTCATCGTCTACTTTATCTGGTACATGGACTAAATTTTCTCCGCCGATCACCATTTTACTTTGCCCTGCTCCGTCATAGCCGCTACCTAAAAACTCGCCATTCAAGCAATAGTTGCTGTAACCACCATTTTTACAGTTACTACAGCACTCTGCTTTCCCGTGATTATTTAACACATATCCTGGCATACTAGGAACGATAACAACTCGATCTCCCTTTTTAAAGTCCGGATGAAATGATTCTTGTACCATTCCAAGTGCTTCATGAAACAATGCCATTGGTAGTTTTTTGTCAAGCGCTTCTTTTCTTCTATTTCCAGTGTAGTATCTTAAATCCGCATGACATATACTAGTCATATACGGTTGAACAATGACATCATTTTCTTTTGCTCGATGTTCAATCATTTGTTCTTCAAAAACCCCAGGTTTAATTAGTCGATATGCTGTTGATAGTACTTTCGTTGTCTGATCTGTACGCATGTAATTCCTCCAATATTGCACTGCTTTGTATTTATTTGTTCATTTATGATCATTTGCGTTTATAATATCGGTATTATTGCGCGATGTCAATACTTATTTGTTTGTTTACGTTTATTTATCTTGATTAATTGTTCAATTCCGTTTATGATTATATTGGATTAATGAGAATTAAACGGTTTCAAGGGGAGAAGTTTTTATGAAATATGCCATTGGAATAGATTACGGTACAGGGTCAGGAAGAATAATCATTGTTAATATTTATACAGGTGAGGTCATTTCCATTAGTGTTGTTAAATATAAAAGCGGTACAATTCAATCTAGCTTAAACAATCAACCGATTCCAAACACATATGCCTTACAAGATGCCACAGATTATATGGATGTGTTAATAGAAGGTATACCGTCAGCTCTAAAACAAGCAAATATAAACAAAGAGGATATTGTTGGGGTAGGTATCGACTTTACTTCATCAACGGTTGTCATTGCAGACGAACAATTGCAACCGTTAAGTTCAAAAGAGAATTTCAAAAATAACCCGCACGCTTATGTAAAGTTATGGAAACATCATGGTGCAAGTAAAGAAGCGGAAGAAATGTATGATATAGCAAAAGGTCATAATCACAACTGGCTTGGAAATTACGGATATAATGTAAGTAGTGAATGGATGATCCCTAAAGTGTTAGAGTTGATTCATCAAGATTCAGAAGTATTACATGAAACCGCGTACATTATGGAAGCAGGTGATTGGATCGTTTCAAATTTAATTGATGAAAATGTTCGAAGCAACTGTGCCCGCGGTTTTAAAACATTTTGGAACGAAGAAGATGGATTTTTTTACGACTATTATGAAAAACTTCACCCAAATTTGCCAAATGTAATAAAAGAAAAATTAGAAGGTCGTCTCGTAAAAATCGGCGAGCAAGCAGGCACATTAACACCGAAAATGAGTCAGATGTTAGGGCTTCCAAAAGGGTTACCAGTAGCTTCAGCCATTATTGATGCTCATTCAGCTTTACTTGGTGTCGGATCCATTCAAAAGAATCAGCTAACAATGGTCATGGGAACATCAACATGCCATTTAATGTTACATGAAGAGCAAAAACAAATTCATGGCATATCTGGCAGTGTTAAAGATGCGATTGTTCCAGGATTATATGCATATGAAGCAGGTCAATCGGCAGTCGGTGATCTGTTTGAACATGTCGTCCATCAAGTGCCAGAAAGCTATGAAAAAGAAGCGAGAGAGCGGAATATTTGCATTCATACGTTATTGGAAGAAAAAGCTGCTACAAAACGTGCAGGTGAAACAGGTTTAGTTGCTCTTGATTGGCATAATGGCAACCGATCTATTTTAAGTAACAGTAATTTAAGAGGTCTAGTAATCGGTCAAACTCTTCATACGAAAGTAGAAGATATTTATCGAGCATATATGGAAGCAACTGCATTCGGAACAAAGATGATCGCTGAATCATATAAAGATTGGGGCATGCAAATTGAGGAAATTTACGCATGTGGTGGACTCCCGCAAAAAAATGCGCTTTTAATGCAGATATATGCAGATATTTTAAATAAACCGATCCATGTATCCGCAACTGACTATGCACCAGCATTTGGCGCAGCCATATTAGGGGCTGTTGCGGGAAAAGGACATGAAACGATAGAAGACGGAATTAAACATATGAAGCAAGCATTACTTAAAACAGTTTATCCAATCGAAAAAAATGTGGCTATTTATCAGAAGTTATTTGAAATCTATAAAGAATTACATGATTTTTACGGAAAGACGCGGCCGGATTTTATGCAACAACTAAAAGAAATTTCTGAGTAAATAATGGTGTGCTTTCTAACTGCGGATAGAAAGCTTTTATCTTGTACAAAAAAGGCTTGAAACGAGAAATGAGCACTAACCGAATAAGGTTAGTGCTCATTTTTTCGCTTTCAGTTTAATAAGGTAATCCCCTCTACATGTAAAGTCAAAAATAAAACATGATTGAGTGAATAAACGACATGTCTTGTACGTGATCCTCACATATTAAGCCGATCAAGGACATGTCAAGAGGCACCGATTTAACACATACTATTTAGACTGACATATAATGAACAAACATACTTTCCACTACTTTTCGTAACACTAGTGGAGTATGAACAAAGGCACTCTCCTTATGCAAGCGTTCAGTTAATTTATGTGCATCTTTACCGAACGGACCAATATTTAATACGGGGGCTTGCAGTTTTTGCATCCCTTCAAACGGTATACTGTATACAGATCCCCACGCAGGTGTATTTAGTTTATACGCCCTCCATCCTTCATCATGCTTATCGTAATTAACATAACTTAAATCAGATATGCCATTAAAATAATGAACTTGTTTTGCATCAACATCACATTCTTTCTTTAAAGTTTCTTGCGTTAATTTAATTTTTTCTTGTATCAAGTCATCTTCTGTAGAATTAATTGCTGGATAATAAGGTGGTGCAAAAAATAGTATCGTTGCTGGTGCTAATTCTTGGCAATAGGACATTAAATGATCACAAAGTTGAATCGATATTTCTCGTTCATCAAGTCCGTTATTTTGTAAAATTTCCTTTTTGATCTTTTCAACTTTCACTTCACTTAATTTTTCATTTGCATAAGTTACTAATTCCCCATATTCTAATACATTTATGTTACCCAAAGGTTCAACATTTTCACGTTTACATATCGTCTCATAATCTTTTTGGCAAGCTTCCATCGCATTTAATGCAACATTTTTAAAAATCTCCATTATTTCTGCTGCATTTTTTTTCATTAAAAATACATTATAAAGTGCTGCCGTATGGTGGGATGTTTGGGTAGAATAGTCTTCCTTTAAATCATAATTCTTTAGGCAAATTGGTAATGGTGTCTTTTCACCATATACTTCTTCCGCAAAGTCTGGATTGAACTCCATCTCTTTTGTTAAATAGGATGCCATATAATGTCCTGTCATCCCGCTTAATGGTTCACCTGCATGTGTTTCTCTTCCATAAAAAAGCGCAGAAGGCATAATTTTGCCAATCGTACCGGAATAAATATAATAGTTTTCATCTTGTGGCTTTTGAGAAAAGGATGGTTCACTATTTAAAAATAGCGTATATTCCAAATCATATTGTTCGCTAATGGTATTTAATCCATCTACTGCCGCTCGCATTCCTGCTGAACCAACTTCTTCATCAGGCACAGTTAATAAGACTAAATTAATCGGCCATTTTTCCAAACTAGCAATCTCTAATAAATGTAAATGAAGGACAAGACCCATTTTCATATCCATCGTTCCTCGACCAAATAGATAATCACCTGATCTCAAATCTTCCTGTGCATCTAGCGGCAATTCTTTTATTCTTTCTTTAAATGCTTCTGTTAATGCTTTCGGATGGAAGGCTAAATCCTTTAATGCCCCAAATTCTTCCGTATGCACCGTATCAAAATGACTAATTAATACAATCGTTTTATTCGCTTCTCCACTATGATATAGGGCGGTAACAGCGTTTCTTCCTTTACCGGCATCATGAAAATGAATATGTGAGTTGTTTGTTTGAAAATAGGGAAGCTCCAATAATTTCTCTTTTATTTTATATGAAAAATCGATTTCTCCTTGTGTTCCTGTTCGGCTCTGCCAACTAACAACTTCGCATAATAAATCTTGTAATGCTTCTGGTTCGTTCCATTTCATATTTTTTTGTTCCATCTTGTTCCTCCTCGTAAATCTTCCTATACATTATGACTCTTCAGCATAATAACTTAAAAAGCGTTTCTCAACATTATTCATATGCACAATCATTTTACTTCTAGCCAAGACAACATCCTGCTTCTCTATTGCTTCAATAATGTCCAAATGCTCATAATAAGCTTCTTTAGCACTTTTAGGCACCGTTTTTGACAAAATTAAAAATGCCCGATTTATTCCCGTATTCATCCGATGAATAATCTTTCTTAACTCACTATTATTATTTCGAGATGCTAATAATAAATGAAATTCTCGATCTAATTCAATAAAATCATTATAATTATCTCGCTCTATTGCATCTAGCTGTTCGGCTGCATTATTTTTTAATAGATTAATAAAAGGCGTATCTACTTTGGAGATTATTTTTTCAATATTATATACCTCTAGTAAACTTCTTAATTCCATATATTCTAAGGAATTTTCTTTCGTAAAACTAGCAACAACGGCGGGGCGACCTGTTTGATGAATAATCAGACCCTCAGCAGCTAATCTGCCTAGTGCATCACGTAAAGGAGTACGGCTAATTCCTAAATTTTTCGCTAGTTTTTCCTCAGGAAGTTGTTCTTTATCTTTTAATTTACCATTTGTAATAGCTTGTTTTAACATCTTATATGCTTGATCCGCTAACGTTTCACTCTGTTTAATTTTTTTCATTCGTATCACCTTTTCACTTTATCGGTATACTGTATACAAACATTATAAATTATGTTATCCTATTTGTAAACACTTACAGATAATAATTTATCCTAACTATATTATAAAAAGTGTTATATATCAACATTGGAGGGATTTCATGGAACACTTAAGTAAAGAGATTATTAGTAGGACAGAACAATACGGGGCAAATAACTACTTACCCCTACCTGTAGTGATCGCAAAAGGTGACGGAGTATGGGTAGAAGATCCTGAGGGAAACCGCTATATGGATTTGTTAAGTGCTTATTCGGCAGTTAATCAAGGACACCGTCATCCTAAGATTATTGCCGCTTTTAAAGAGCAAGCAGATCGTGTCACACTAACATCACGTGCTTTTCATAATGATCAACTCGGTCCATGGTACGAAAAGATTTGTACATTAACGAACAAAGAAATGGCACTACCAATGAATACAGGAGCAGAGGCTGTTGAAACAGCAATTAAGACAGCTCGTCGCTGGGCATATGATGTAAAGGGGGTTGCGGAAGACAAAGCTGAAATAATCGCCTGCGTGGGTAACTTCCATGGTCGTACGATGGCTGCTGTTTCGCTTTCATCAGAAGCATCCAACAAGCGTGGATTTGGCCCTATGTTACCTGGCTTTAAAGTAGTACCATTTGGAGATATAGAAGCATTACAAGCAGCGATCACTGAAAACACTGCTGGCTTTTTAATCGAGCCTATCCAAGGAGAAGCTGGTGTAAATATACCTCCTGAAGGATTTCTAAAAGAAGCTTATGATCTTTGCCAGCAAGAAAATGTTCTTTTCATTGCCGATGAAATTCAAGCTGGTCTTGGTAGAAGTGGTAAGTTTTTAGCATGTGAATGGGAAAATGTTGACCCTGATATCATCATTTTAGGAAAAGCTCTTGGTGGTGGTGTATTCCCGATTTCTTGTGTCGTTGCTAATAAGGATATTCTTGGTGTATTTGAACCTGGTTCACACGGTTCTACATTCGGAGGAAACCCATTAGCGTGTGCGGTATCGTTAGCTGCACTTAACGTTATCGTTGATGAAAAACTTCCTGAACGATCTAATGAGCTTGGCCAATATATGGTAAATGAGTTACGGAAGATAAACAACCCTATTATTAAAGAAATTCGTGGAAAGGGATTATTTATCGGGATGGAGTTAACGGAAGAAGCTCGCCCTTATTGCGAAAAGTTGATGGAGGAAGGTTTGCTTTGTAAAGAAACACATGACTTTGTGATTCGTTTTGCGCCTCCTTTAGTGATAAGTCAAGAAGATTTAGATTGGGCAATTGAAAAAATTAAAAAGGTAATGGAAGTATAATTTAGCGCTCTAATAAAATGCCCCCTGCATCGACACTAAATGTGATGTAGGGGGTTTTTTATTCTACTCGAAGCTAGATGTTATTGACGATATGTTTCGGTTTTTCACCGTTTACGACACGAACAACATTTTGTGCCGTTCTCGTTTGTAATTCTTCTTCTGCTTCAATTGAGAAATAGGCAGCATGTGGTGTAATGATAGTCTCTTCTATAGACAAAAGCTCATTCTCTTTATTGGGAGGTTCAATTGTTAAAACATCTAGACCTGCACCCGATAAATGCTTTTCTTTTAATAACTTTACTAAATCTTCTTCTTGTATGATGCCTCCACGACATGTATTAACAATTATCGCACCTTTAGGTAATGATTTCATCTTTTCATAATTTAATATATTTCTTGTTTCATCTGTTAATGGTACATGTAAACTTAATAAATTAGATTGCTGAAGAAGCGTGTCGAAATCAACAGATGTTACGCCATATCCCTCAAAAATAGCTTCCTCTACATATTTATCATGTGCTATTATTTTCACGCCAAAAGGGATAAAGCGTTTTACTACTTCGCGAGCAATTTGACCAAATCCGAATAAGCCGATGACAGTATTACTTAGACGATAGATTGGCTGGGTGTCTGTTGGATTCCAAATGCCTTCTTTGACATTTTTATTATAAGAAAATAATTTTCGTAGCAGTGTAAGGCTAAGAGCAATTGTATGATCAGATACTTCTTGCACACAATAATCAGGCATATTACATACATATATTCCTTTTTTTGCTGCTGCCTCCAAATCTACATGATTGAAACCCATACCAAATGTAAAGACCGCCTTACAATTTTCAAGTCGGCTAATTAAATTAGCGTCGCATGGAAAGCCAACTTGTGCAACCACAGCATCGGTGTTTACACCAAATTCCTCTAAATCTTTATCGAAGTTAGTTTTGGTAGTAACTTTATATTCAATGTTATGCTCTCTATAAACTTCAAATTCTTTATCATGGGTTAATCCTTCATCGTCTAGAATCCACACTTTTGCTTTATTTTTCAAGCGCTTTCCTCCTCGAATATTATGTTTACAGAATTATCCCTCTATTCCCTCTATCGTTGATCTTAATTCAAAAAGCTTGGTAACCAAAGGGAAAGTGTAGGGAAAAAGGTGATCACGATAATACAAATTACCATCGAAATGATAAATGGAATGATAGCAGATACTATTTTCTCAAACTTTACATTACCAACGCTTGAAGCAACAAATAAGTTTACACCGAGTGGTGGTGTGACAAATCCAATTGCTAAGTTAGCTACTAAAATAACACCAAAATGAATTGGATCCACCCCTACCGTTGTAACAATCGGTAAAAGGATTGGGGTTAAAACAACGAGAGCTGAAATAGTATCAATGAACATACCTACAATAAACAATAATATATTAATCGCAAGTAAGATGATTATTGGACTCTCGGAAAGGCCTGTTAGGAAAGTTGCAATATCATTAGGTATCTGTTCCAAGGTCATAAAATAGGCAACAGAAACAGAAAGACCAATAATAATCATCGTTGTCGCATTAATAACTACAGCTTCCAAAAAACTATCATAAATTGTTTTAATATCAAGTTCCTTATAAATAAATAAGCCAATAATTAACGCATATACAGTTGCTACTACTGCTGCCTCAGTTGGTGAAAAAATCCCACCATAAATTCCTCCCAGAATGATTACCGGTATTAATAAGGCCCATTTTGCATCATATAGGGATTTTAATACATCCTTAAAAGAAAAAGCTTCTATTTTATCCGGTCGATAGTTTCGTTTTTTAGAAATGATATATGAAGTTATCATTAACGCTATACCAATAAGTAAACCTGGGATGATCCCAGCTAAAAACATACTACCGACTGAAACACTACCAATTACTCCATATAAAACAAATGGTATACTTGGCGGGATAATCACACCAATTGATCCCGCAGCCGCTGTGACAGCGCCGGCAAATCCACCATCATATTTCCTAGTAATCATAGCCGGAATCATAAAACCACCTATGGCAGCAACAGTTGCTGGACCTGATCCAGAAATAGCAGCAAAAAACATACAAGCAACGATCGTTACTAGGGAAAGTCCACCAGTCATCCAGCCAACAATAGAGCTTGCTAGATTCAATAATCGCTTGGATACACCACCTTTACTCATCAGAATACCCGCAAGCATAAAAAAAGGAATAGCTAACAACGGAAAAGAATCTAAAGAGGTAAACGCTTTTTGTGTAATAATATCTAATTGGAGTGTCGTTCCAAAATAGATAGCAACTAAAGCAGAAACCCCCAATGAAATGGCAATTGGTACGCCAATTAACAAACATAAAAACAATGTCCCAAAGAGGAGTGCGATTGTCATACGATCAGCTCCTCCTTTTCCTTAGAAAAATCTTTTTTAGCATAAGTAATTATTTGTTGCACTAATCTAATTGCCATTCCCGCTCCCCCTAATGGAATAGCTAGGAATAAAATCCAAAAAGGGATTTGGATGGCGGGCGATACTTGTGCGTAATTCATACTATCAATTACCAATTTTGTACCGAAAATCGCTAAAAATAATGCGAGAGAAAACCAAATGATTGTACCAGTAATTTCAAGTACTTTTCTTACTTTTCCATGAAACAGATTTATAAAAGCTTCCACCCTAATATGTTGGTTTAGTTTTACTGCATAGCTTGCTCCAATCCAGACCTGAAAAATATGAATGTAACGTGCCAATTCTTCTGTCCAAACAGGAGCAGATTGTAGTATATATCTTCCTATTACCTGTCCAAATATTAAGATAACCATTACCGCTAAAGATAGTACTAACAATAGCTCTTCAAATTTCGAAAATATCTTCTTCATTTCGCACATCCTCTTGTTAGATGATTAAGCTACTTTATCACCTAAAACACTAAGATAGATTTTATTTATTAATTTCAATTGCTTGATCAACAATATCCTCACCAATTTCGGATTTAAACTTATCATAGACAGGCTCTGCTGCATTTCTGAACACTTCTATTTGCTCTTCCGATAATGTGTTAATTTGCATCCCGCTTTCTTTTAAGCTCTCTAACCATTCTTTATCCTGTTCTTGAGCAATTTGTCTTTGTTCATCACGGTATTCTTCTGCAGCTTCGTTAACTAAAGATTGTAAATCTTCTGGTAAGCTATTGAAAAATTCATTATTCATTAAAAGAATAGTTGCCGCATAAAAATGACCTGAAATAGTTAAATAATCCTGAACTTCATAGAATTTATTTGTGTAATACAATGAAATAGGAGATTCCATTGCATCGTAAGTTCCTTGCTGTAAAGCTGTATACAATTCACCAAAAGCAAAAGGGGAAGCATTTGCACCATAAGTTTTAAATGTCTCCGTGTGCACAGGATTTTCCATCGATCTTAATTTTAACCCCTTTAAATCTTCTGGTTTTTCAATAGGACCATCGTTATTTGAAATATGTCTAAATCCATTTTCCGCATAAGCTAAACCTTTTAGTCCATCCGATTCTAATTCTTTTAATAATTCCTGTCCCAATGACCCATCAAGAGTTTTATAAACTGATTCATAGTCTTTAAACAAGAAAGGTAAATCAAAAACCATAAACTTTTTATTAAAAGAAGCTACAGGTGCTAAAGCCGGGATTGTCATTTCAACATTATTCAATTGAACAGCCTCAATCGCTTCTCTATCAGAAGGATATAGTTGACCATTAGGGTATAACTCTACACTGATTCTTCCTTCAGATTCATTCTCTAACTTTTCTTTAAATGTTTTAGCAGCTAAATGTGTCGATTGTTCTTCAGATACCAAATATGCCACCCTAATAGTATATGATTTATCATCATCATTAGTATTCTTATCTGTTGGTCTACCACATGCAGATAAGATGAGTGTAAATAAGCTTAAAATAATAATACATTTTCTCATCTTTTTTCCTCCGTGTACTATACATGTTTATTGAAAAGCTATTTTTTAGTCATTTTGCATATCTATTTCATCTGTTAAAATGATCCCCCCCATAAATGAATGAAACTTTGTATCTTTTTTTGCATTTTAAGAGACTTAAAACGCATTGATCATTTGTAAATGCTTACAAATCTGCATAAAAATGTAGAATTTAATATTCTATATACAACAGAAGTGATTAAAAAAGCATAAACATTTACAAACAGAATAACATAAACTAAAATATTTGTACACAGTATACAGAAAAGTGGGAGTGGTTAAATGTTAAAAAAGATAAATAGCCGGGTGAAAGGTATTGAAGTTCCTAGTATTCGGGTATTTTCAAATCAAGTTGTGCAATTTGACGATGGGATAAACCTAACGATCGGAGAACCTGATTTTCCAACACCGGAGAAAGTGAAACAAGCAGGAATGAAGGCAATAAATAATAACTTGACTGGTTACTCACATAATGCAGGATTATTCGAATTAAGAAAAAGTGTTTCACGATTTTTTGAAGAAAAATATGGATTTTATTATAACCCTGAAAATGAAATCGTCATCACCACTGGTGCCAGCGAAGGAATTGACTCTGTACTAAGAACTATTTTACAAGAGGGAGATGAAGTTATCCTTCCTGCACCTATTTATTCCGGATATGAACCAATCATTCACCTAAATGGCGCAAAAGTTGTCTACCTTGATACATCAGAAACGGATTTCATACCAGATCCACATAGGCTAGATAAGCTAATGACTGAAAAAACGAAGGCGATTATTTTAAATTATCCCTCCAACCCTACAGGAGTGACAATAGGGAAAGAAGTAATGGATCGACTCGTACACATATTCAAAAAACATAGCATTTTTGTCCTAACAGATGAAATCTACAGTGAAAACACATTTAATGAAAAGCATCTTTCCTTTGCTGCATATCCAGAATTAAGAGACCAGTTATTTTTATTACACGGTTTATCTAAATCTCATGCAATGACAGGCTGGCGAGTTGGTTTTGTACTAGGACCAAATAATATAATGCAGCATGTGCTAAAAGTACACTTATATAACTCAATCTGTGCCTCCCTGCCAAGCCAGTATGCTGCGATTGAGGCGTTGACATCGAATAGAGATACACCAGCAACAATGAATCAAGCGTATATAGAACGGAGAAATTTTGTACAAAAAAGATTACAGCTAATGGGATTAAAGGTTATTCAGCCAACTGGAGCGTTTTATATCTTTCCATCGATAAAAAAGACCGAGCTAACTTCACTAGAATTTGCGACGAGACTTTTACATGAAGGGCATGTTGCTGTCGTACCAGGAAGCGGTTTTACATCATTCGGAGAAGGATATCTTCGTATCTCTTATGCCAATTCAATGAAAAACTTAGAATTAGGGATGGATCGATTGGAGAATTTTATTCATAATCTTTCATAGTGAAATAGTTTTGGAGGATTATTAAATAAAAATGATACAAGTACATCTACTCTCTCTTGTCATATTTTTATATTCTAAGTAGCAAGCACTTATCTTACTAATTTTTTCATGAAAGTGTTTACAAAAAAGATATTTTCTTTTATACTACCTGTATTCAGTATACTTATTTAAAGGAAATAGTTGAGTTAGAATAGGATAAAAGGATTGTAACGTGACTATGAATGAATAAATACTTAAATAATACGAATAACAATTGCGTTACTAGTGACCATGATAAAAACTCGATAAAGTAATATTTTGTATCTCTAAATGTATACAGTATTCAAAGTATTAGGTCATTATAAAATTAGTTTGATGCTCTCAAAGTTTACGAAGCTAGTCATTTTCACAAAAAGTATATTTACGCGATACAATCCCTTTTATACGACGAAGTTTTAATTTATTTTAACTAATTACACAGGAGGAATGTTCATGTTACATTATCAGCGAACAGAGTATGGCAAGCTAAAAAAAGTGTTGTTATGTCGGCCTAATTATTTAAAAATTCATACGCCCATCAATGTTATTCAAGAAAAACACTCCGTCAATAACATTGATACAGAGCTTGCTTGTAAAGAGCATGATCAATTTATTAATGCTTTGGAAGAGGAAGGAGTTGAGGTAGTCCTTGGTCACAATCATGAACGTTACCCTTATGAAGTTAATACACGTGACTTAGGAGTGACAACCCCTAAAGGAATCATTTTTGGCAGATTTTACAGTCCTTTTCGTTGGGGAGAACATCGACTTATTGAACAAACATTTCAAGAAAATGACATCTATATCTATGACAAGCATACAGAAGGTACATTTGAAGGCGGAGATTTTATGTATATAGATGAAAATACGGTTGCTATTGGTATTGGAATACGAACAAGTCTTGTTGGGGTAAGACAATTAGAAAATACATTGAGTGATTTAGGTATAGAAGTCATAACTGTAGATTTTGCGGAAGAGTATCTGCATTTAGACATGATTATGAATGTTATCGGTGAGAAAACAGCTGTTATTTGTGAAGAGGCACTCCCTACGCATATGATAGACAAATTAAAAGAAAAAGATTTTACATTAATAAAAGTATCAAAGGACGATGTGTTTTTGCATAAATGTAATTTATTAAGCATCGGTGACAACACTATTATTTCTCATAATCAAGCTGAGGATATAAATGAACAACTTCAACAACTTGGATTTAGAATAATTCAATTGGATCTTAAAGAGGTGTTAAAAAGTGGCGGTGGACCGCGTTGTATGAGTTTCCCATTACTAAGAGAATAATATAAATATTTGGAGAGTGATAAAATGGAAACACAAAGGGAGGAAGTCACAAGCTATAAAATCTCTAAAAAAGGAGTATTAAAATTTCTTATTCCCTCTTTATTTGGAGTAGCAATATTTTTATTTCCGATAAAAGATGGAACTAGTTTTAATATTCCATTGGGTCTTATTACAGAATATTTGATTGATTTACTATCAAATTATTTACCGCTTATTATTACTTACACAATGATCATATCAACTTTATTCTCTTTAGTGACTTACTTTTTCAAACCAGGTATATTGATGAAATCAAAGTTTTTAGATTCCCTTTTCAATGTTACTTTATCTTGGTTGATGATAAGAGTGATAGGAACTATATTTGCTGTTATGACGTTTTATGATTTTGGGCTTAAAATGATCATCTCAGAAAGTACTGGCGGAACGATACTTGGTTTATTAACTACCTTGATTATTTGGTTTTTAGTTGCTTCATTTTTAATGCCATACTTAATTAATTTTGGCATCATGGAATTTACCGGGACACTGCTAAGAGGATTTATTAAACCATTATTTACGTTGCCTGGCCGTTCAGCTATTGACTTGTTAGCATCTTGGATTGGGAATGTGAATGTCGGTGTAGTATTAACTCGTGAGCAATACTTAAGTGGATTTTATTCTGGACGAGAAGCAGTGGCGATTGCAACAAACTTTTCAACCGTATCTCTTCCTTTCTGTTTGGTTATTGCCAGAGTATTAGAAGTGGATCATTTATTTCCAGTGTTTTATTTAACGGTTGTAATTGCAGGGATTATATGCGCAATCATTATTCCTAGAATTCCACCAGTATCTAAGATTCCCGACACGTTCTACGTAGAAAATAATTATACAGAGAATGTGCCAAAAAACATGTCAAAATTCAAATGGGCTATGACACAAGCCGTAAAAAGAGCTGAAAGTGCTGGATCTTTTAAAGAGCAAGTAAAACAAGGCTATGAAGTATTCGCTGGAATAGCATTTACGTTGATTCCACAAGTAATGGCAATTGGTACCATTGCATTAATTATTGCCGAGTATACGTCATTCTTTTCGATTATTTCACAGCCAATGGTTTACGTGTTACAATTATTTCAACTTCCTGAAGCTGAAATGGCGGCACCTGCAACCATCGCTGGTTTTATCGATATGTTTATGCCCGCAATACTCGCATCTGACATTGAAGCTGAAATTACTCGATTTTTCATAGGAGCATTATCTCTTGTCCAAATTATCTATTTAACAGAAATGGGGACATTATTAATCGTTTCTAAAATGCCTGTCAACTTATGGAATTTATTCGTTATATTTATCGAAAGAACTTTCATTTCTATACCAATCATTGCCCTAATTGCACACATTATTTTTTGAAGCTATATGAAAGCGCCTTCAAATCCTACTATATGAAGGTGAATGTTTCAAGTGGTTAATCCGTGAATATCTATCATACTCATAAAAAATGGTTTCCATATCAAAGAACAATGATGGAAACCATTTTTAAGTTACTTTCGGCTATAATAGCTTAACCTCTTTTTTAACCAAGAAAATGATATATAACCATTATTCATTTTTTTGATCACAAGAATAATATTATTGCCTTGGCAATAACACAATTCACCAATTCCAAACATGACTGATCCTTTGCCATCATACGATACCCCTTCATACAAGTAGGTAAATGATCATAAATTATTAGTTACCCTCACACGGCTCTATATATTTCTAACATAAAATTTACTAGTGTGCTAAACGGGGCTCTCTTGTAAAAAGTAAGCATATTAAATATGCTTAAACGATCAAAAAACGCTTTACAATAGAGCTTCGCATTTCATAAAGAAGCTTTTTGTTGCGTCTTTTGAGCATGTAATTGCTATTTTATGATTTTCTCATCTCTGAATATGGCTCGCACACCTTGATTCAATTCCTTCCTACTGAACAAATCCCCCAATAAGGAATTGGTCTTGTAACATAACGAGATATTGACCATCATCACGTGTTACGTCCACATCGACTTCAACTGCATCAAGTAATGAATCAACTTTACGATAATTATTACTTAAAATCTCCATGTTTTTCGAAATTAGTTCCTCTTCTTCTACTTTCCCTTCCATAACAACATCATATATCTCATCTTCTGTTTTCGCATAAATATCCGTATCATCAATTCCTTGAACAGAAATGGTTACGACGATATTATCAGGCGATTCCAGCTTAGCGCCTACTACCTCATACTTAGTCGTCGCAATTGCTTCAAGAAATGCGTCTGTTAACTCTTCTACTTCATCATCTGACACACCAGTACCCACCATATTGTCTTTCGTATTTTGTACATACATCTCCTTAAAAAAGTCACGTTGGAGTTCTGCTTCTGACTTTTTTTCATCATCTGACATGGAATCAGGTGCCTTCTTAATAAATCCTTCTACGTTTTGAAAGACGGTCGCTTCAATAAGTGCTTCTAGATATGCAGATGCTTCTTTTTCATATTGCTTAATTTCTTTATCAGTAAGATCCGCTACATCCCCAGTTTCTTCCCTTTTGTCATCATTATTTAATCCTTCATCATTTTCAATCGTTGCAACTAATTTTTCGATTTCACCAACATTATCATACTTTTTGTATTCATTTGTAATAGTTGTTTTTGTTTCTTCATCTTCATCATAGAATACATAATCTAATTTTTGATCTATCTTTTCAATTAAATACGTTGAGCTATCAATAATTAGTGTCAAATCTAATGATTTTACTTCAATATCGAAATATTCTAGCATCTCATCGAAATCATCTGTTCCAGTAAGTTCAAAGTATGCCAATGCTTTTCCTAATAACTCTTTATCCTCTTTTGTCCCATTGTAGGTAAGTAAATATTTACCTTTTTCTTTTTCCATATCAAATTTCCCAAAAATTTCTCCATCAATTTGTTTGAAAAATTTAAGTGGATTCTGATGATGCTTCACTTTGTTTTCTAGATCTATAAAAATGGACGAACGACCCCACGATTCAACTTCACCATCTATATATTCGACAAGAAGATCATCTTTGTCAATAAAAACTGCGATATCATCTTCGTTAAACTTAATATGGCTTTCTTCATTTTTAAAGTCAATTTTCATCAACCCAGTATCCGTGTAATCACCTAGATCTTCTGTAAATGTCACTTCTACAGCGTCTACTTCAGCATGTGCTTCAACCGCTTTTTTTAAAACTGCGTCAGGAGAGGAGCTCATTAATACACTGTCTAAAACAGAACTACATCCCCCAAGTATAAATATAATCATTATCATACATATTGATAGCCTTTTATTCAATGTTAAATTCTCCTTTTCTCGTGTTCAAGCTACTCTATTATACGATAAGACTAGCATCGTTCACATAGAAAAAGACCAAAATGATTACAAATTCCTATCAAATTTATTACATCATTACTACTATGAAAGTATTCTTTTCCCATTTAAAGGATTTTGCATGAGTAAATAACTAAGTAAAATGAATGATTTTTTCAGAAGGCTATAAATTTACAATCATTCTTCTGATGATAAATAGCCATGTAATCCCGCAAGTAAAGCATCTATTACTGGTAAGGAATTGACAATTTGAATATTGATATTTAAATCTCCTAATAACGGGCTAATATAATAATAGGTTCGATCATCCGTTAAAATAGTTTGTGGTACCCCTTCTACTTGGTGAAAAACATGAATTAACTCTTTTTGTGCGATGAATGGGTCAATGCGTTGCTCATACATTTCATGGTGAATAATTATTTCTTTATCATGATCTGCAACCATGACAGCTACAGGGAAAATCGGACGCTCTTTTTGTTCCACTTTAATTGGCATATTTACATAAGTAAGGGTAAACTCAATGGTCATAGGTAATGTTCTTCTCATTTTTTTTACTCTTTTCAGGCACAATTCTGAAATGGTTAATTCCACTTCCGGATTTGCTGCCAAGAAAGCGTTCAAGTCAAGGACGAAATTGTTAAACGTATCCGTTTTATCAGGTTTTGCTTTTACAAATATTTTTTCATCTTTTAATAAGTCTGGCAATTGTAACCCAGTTTGAATTTCCTTATGCAATAATAACGTTTCTTCCATAGCAAGTAGGACCATCCTTGCTTCGTCATTTTCCATCAACCATGGGTATAATCCAGGTTTAAAACTGACAAAAGAAGGCCATGCTTTTTTACCCCGAAATGGGATATCGTACATTTTAATTAAATTGTATTCCGAGCGGTCTAAATCTGTGCGATTTTCGAAACTAACTAATAAACTATGTTGACGTTGTAAGATTTCAAACTCATTTCGATCGCTCGTTAACGTATCAAGTAAAGCGAAAAAACCATCCATCCCAATATATACTGTTAACCCATACATCTCTTCTGCATTACCAATGACAGAACAAAACATATATTGTTCAGAAACAGGATCAAGTATTGCAAAAATGAGTTCATCAGACATTTCTTCCCATGGCTTTATTTGCTGAAATTGTTTGGCCATTAGTAAGGTCTCTGGCCAATAATCGATCACTTCTTCCTGAAAAAAGTCGGGATGCATATGATCTGTCCATTTCGTTAGACGTTGATTAATTTCATCTACTAACTTTTTGGAGTTGTTGTATTCCAAATCAATATTTCCCATTAATAATTCCCCTCGACTATTTTCGGGCGGGGCAAGATTTATGGCTTTACTACATCTTGGGTAAGGGACATCCGTTTCTTTCGTTTTGATTGATTCTAGCAAGATTTCATGTTCCCAATTGTCTCCATAATCATACAAATACATTATTTTATCGTTTTCTTGCACAAACCAATCCCTTAACATTTCTTCTTTTTCTATCAGTCTTTTTTCCGTATTTAATGGTGAATGCTCAAATTGATCGTATTCTTCGGGAGAAATTTCTACCCCATTCATATCTTTACCATCAGTTCTCTTAACGGTAAATTCATGCAAATGACTATCGGTCCAATTGAATGTCTCTTGTAATAAAAGATGTAAATCATAAAAAGTATGTTGAGCATCGATTTCAACTGTACGTGTTACTAGTACTCCAACATGCTGCAATGTTACGTTTAATTCTAATATCATTTTGTCACCCCACTTATTTATCCTATTTATTAGCATTCAAAAAATCCTTCATAATTTGTTGTAGTTAAAATAAAGGATTATACTATGTAATAATTTAATAGTCAGGAAGCTCAGTTTATATTGTCCCATACTAAATAGTAATATGTCTAGAGCTTCTCGTAAATGAATGGGAATAACAGTTGTTACTCTACCGCCCCTCTATAGTTAGTTCTATTCGTTTTTATTTATTTGTATTTTATGATGATCCAGCTGAAAAGTATCGTCATTTAGGGGCAATCTATTAGTAGATTAAAATAGATGGAGACTTCCGTGGAAAAGTAACATCGGAAAATTTAAACAAAGAGCGGTTTATAACCATCTGAAGATCTTAGAGTCATCGACTGCAAAAAGCCATTTATTCCTAAATTCCATTAAATAATTATGCCAATAAATTTGACAACATCATAATAAATATTTAAGTATAAAACAGGCCGCCAATGAAGTTTCTCGACAGCCTGACTAACCATCATTCTCAATATACTGTTTACTATTTATTTAACAACTAATACAGGACAATTTGCCCTTTTTACTACTTTATAACTAACACTACCTAGAACCATTTCTTGAAACATATTTAATCCTCTACTACCAATAACTAATAAATCAAAATGATCGTTATTAGCGTATTCGACAATTGTGGGGCCTGGTTCTCCGTGTAATAACTGAATTTGATAAGGGATACTATTTTTTTGTAATTTTTCGGTACTAGGTAATAAACGTTTTCGACGATTCATTTCTAATTCTTCTTTTCCTGATGCATGAAGAACCTCTTTTTTGGCTTTATCATACTCAATAACGAGCAAAACCTCTACATAACAATCAGTGACTAATGAAGCAATTTTAATCACTTCATCTGTTGCACGTAAAGAGTGCTCTGATCCGTCTACTGCCAATAAAATTTTTTTATACATCATTTCCACCTCTTCCCTATATTACACATCTGAGATTGCTAGTTTATCGACCATTTTTTTACTAAAAGAATTTAGCCCCTTGATCGTAACATCATTTTTATTTTCTTTTAACTTAAGTACGACCTTATCAATCGCTCCAACAGCCGAGTCATCCCATACATGTGATTCTGTAAAATCAATAATAATATTCGTTTCTTTTACAGTGAAATCAAATGAATCTACAAAGTTTTCTACCGAGGCAAAAAACAATTGTCCCTTTATATTATAAAAAAGTGAATGATCTTTTTTCTTTTTTATCACTTCTATTTTAGAAATTTTGGCAACGAAAAAGATGGCACTTAAAATAACTCCAGCAATTACTCCTTTAGACAAGTCATTAGTTGCTACAACAATTATGACCGTCACTAACATAACCGCTGCATCTGTTTTCGGTGCTTTTACTACATAAGAAAATGAGGACCAGTCAAATGTCCCGATGGAAACCATAATCATAATACCTACAAGGACTGGCATCGGAATTTGAACCACCAAATCTCCCAAAACAATAATTAAAAACATTAAAAAAGAACCTGCAACAAAGGTAGAAAGCCTTCCTCTCCCACCTGATTTTACGTTGATAACAGATTGACCAATCATTGCACATCCAGCCATCCCACCGAAAAATCCGTTGATGATATTGGCAATTCCTTGGCCACGTGACTCTTTGTTTTTATCACTTTCTGTATCCGTCATATCATCAACAATTGAAGCTGTTAATAATGATTCTAGTAATCCAACAATTGCTAGTGCAAAAGAATATGGTAATATAATCAACAATGTTTCTAGTGAAAGTGGAATATTCGGGATTAAAAAGACTGGAAGTGTCTTAGAAATTTCTCCTAAATCACCGACTGTTCGTAAATCGATATGTCCAAACATCGCTATCGTCGTCAAAATGATAATCGCAATGAGCGGTGCAGGAATTGCTTTAAAAAACCTTGGCAATACATAAACGATAACCAAAGTAACCGCAACAAATAGATACGTCATATTCGATATTCCTAAAAAATGTGGCACTTGCGCCATAAAAATAAGAATTGCAAGTGCATTGACAAATCCAATCATAACTGCCCTTGGAATAAACTTCATCACTTTTGCTATTTTACAAACACCAAAAATAAATTGAATAATACCTGTTAATATCGTTGCAGCGAGTAAGTACTCTAGCCCATGTTCCTTAACAAGTGGTAACATGAGCAAAGCCATCGCACCTGTTGCCGCGGAAATCATTCCAGGTCGTCCACCAACAAATGCAATAATGACAGCGATACAAAAGGAAGCATATAACCCTACCATTGGGTCAACACCTGCTATAATTGAAAAGGCAATGGCTTCTGGAATTAATGCTAATGCAACAACAATACCAGCAAGTATATCTCCCCTAATATTTGAAAACCATTCTTGTTTGATCCGTTCAATCACTTTATCGTACTCCTTTATGTAATAAACATCTACTATTGATGACAGGGAATGATACTGTAAACTCTACTTTTACAATTCTCTATTCAAAAAAGGCACGCGGGGACACCGCGTGTCCTTCCTACCACTTATCGAAAGGCATGTTTTAAAGACACTACAAATTATCATGAATCCTCTTCTTATGCAATAAGACTTCATTCGTTCACCAACAAATGGAACGTTTTCTAGTGTAACATCATTTGTTTCAAAAGGGAACCATTTAGGGAATCTTTGGATTAGAAATTATGCTATAATATGAAAAGCATAAATAAATGAGGGGATACATTGTTAATTGGATATGCTAGACCTTTACATAATGACCTTAATTGTGAGCAACAAATAAAAATATTAACAACCAATCAATGTGGAAAACTTTTTTTAGAAAATCATGCATCAGCTAAACGAAGAATAGAACTTGATAAGATGATTACCGCCCTTAATCAAAAGGATAAAGTTACGATATGTAAACTGTATGCAATTGCTGATTCGACTCATCATTTAGTTGAAGTCATTACTGCCATTCATGAAAAAGGGGCCTTTTTGCATTCAGTTAAAGAAGACATTGACACAAGTAATCATGGAGGCTATTCCCTTGAATTTATTGTCAAACAGCTTGCCAATTTTCAAAGTGATCTAATAAGTGAGAAAACGAGAAAAGGAATATATAAGGCAAAACAAAAAGGAATTAGTACAGGACGACCGCGAAAGCCGGATGCAAATGTACAAAAGGCAATCTTAATGTACGAGAGTAAAAAATATACATTACAAGAAATAAGAAATGAAACGGGGATAAGTAAATCAACCTTATATCGATATTTAGAAACATAATGTTTACACATTCTACAATAAATGTGCCGCAAGCGGGAGTCGATGAAGCTATAGAAGTGCAATTTTTGTGATAGAGGATACCATTTACACTATAGCCGGTTTTCGTTGGATAGCGAGTGATCGTCTAACATAACTTTTCATACATTCCACCAAACGAACATAAGCGTACAATGGAAAAGATGCTTTACGCTTGTGGATCATTAAGGAGAATCGAAAAATAAATTGTGCATAACATGAAATTTCATGTTATGCACAAATTCTGTAGAACCACTTCTAATTAAAACCTTTTAATTAACTTTTTTCTTTAATAAACCTAACATGATGGCCGTAATGACAGTGCCAATTATGATCGCTAACAAGTATAAAAATGGATTTCCTTCAATGATTGGGATGACGAATATTCCGCCATGTGGTGCTGGTAACCCAATATTAAATAACATCGATAAACCACCTGCTACAGCTGAACCAACGATAATCGACGGAATAACCCGGGCTGGATCAGCAGCAGCAAAAGGAATCGCTCCTTCTGTAATAAACGATGCACCCATAATATAGTTCGTTTTTCCAGCATCACGCTCTTGTTTTGTAAACTTTCTTTTAAACAAAGTAGTCGCTAATGCAATACCAAGTGGTGGTACCATTCCGCCTGCCATAATTGCTGCATGTGGTGTTAAAATTCCATCTGCAATCATCGCAATCCCAAATGTATAAGCAGCTTTATTAATTGGCCCACCCATATCAACTGCCATCATCCCGCCTAAGATGACACCTAATATAATGGCGTTCGATGTACCCATTCCCGATAACCAGCCACTGAGCGCTGTGTTAAACATTCCAACAGGTTTTTGAACGATGAAAAACATAATCATACCTGTAAAAAAGATACTTAGGACAGGATAAATCAGGATTGTCTTTATTCCTTCTAATGACTGGGGCATGTTTTTTAAGAGGCTTTTAAGGAAAACAACAATGTAACCTGCTAAAAAACCTGCAATCATTCCACCAATAAATCCTGCGTCACTTTGTGCAGCCATAAAACCTCCGACCATACCCGGTGCAAGTCCAGGTCGATCAGCGATACTCATTGCAATAAAACCAGCAAGAACTGGAATCATAAGTCCAAATGCATTGCCCCCACCGATCGTATGCAGTGCTTCAGCAAAACGGTTATAGTCTGGACCACCTGGGATATGTGATTCAATTCCAAATAAGAAACCTAACGCAATCAATATTCCGCCACCAACAACAAATGGTAGCATATTTGAAACACCATTCATTAAATGCTTATAAAATGCGGGTTGTTTTGGTGTTTCTTCTTTGGTTTCGCTCGCTTCCATTTCCAAAATTGGTGCATCCTCGCTTACAATTCGTTCAATTAACTTATCAGGCTTTCTAATTCCGTCTGCCACACCCGCTTCCACTACTCGTTTTCCTCTAAATCGTTCCTTATCTACTTTTGTATCAGCAGCAATAATAATTCCATCCGCACGTTCGATATCTTCAGCGGTTAATACATTTTTCGCTCCACTTGAGCCACGTGTTTCTACTTTCATTTGTACACCGAGTTCCTTCGCTTTTTCCTTCAATGCCATCTGCAGCCATATACGTATGTGCAATACCTGTAGGACATGCTGTAACAGCTAAGATAAACTTACTTTCCATTTCTTGAACATGTTGTTCTTCTTTTTCTACTCTAGTAGTCTCCTTCTCATCAATTAAGGATAATATTTCTTTTGAAGAAGTTGCCTTCATCAACTGCTCTCTAAATGGAATTTCCATTAACAACTGAGATAATCTAGCAAGCGTGTCTAAATGTTCATTGTTTGCTTCTTCACTTGCTGCAATCATAAAAAACAAATGACTTGGTTGCTGATCTAGTGCTTCAAAGTCAATTCCACGTTTAGAACGACCAAATACAATGGATGGAACTTTTACGGCATTTGTTTTTGCATGTGGAATGGCAACTCCTTCCCCAATCCCCGTCGAACCTTGCTTTTCTCTTTCCCAAATTGCTTGTGTAAACAGTTCTTTTTCCACTAATTTTCCAGCGGCAAATAGTTTTTCAACTAATTCATCAATTGCTTTTGATTTAGTTGATGCTTCCAAATCTAAAATAATCGTATCCTCTGCAAGTAATTCTGTAATTTTCATGCTTATTCCCCTTTCAAATGAGATATTTTCACTTTCGTAAACAGATCAAACACTTCTTGTTTATGACATAGATCGTCAGAATACGCTGTCGCTGAACCAGCTGCAACCCCTTGTTGGAATGCATGTTTCACATTGCCTTTTTGAACAAAGGAAGCAAGAAACCCTGCAACAAGTGAATCACCAGCACCGACAGAACTTTTTAATGTTCCCCTTGGTGTTTCTCCACTTAAAATAATCTGTTCATTCACAAAAACAGCCCCGTCTTTCCCCATCGACACTATGACATTTTGTGCACCTAGTTGAACGAGCTTTTTAGCACCTTTTACTGCATCTTCCTTATTGTGAATGTCCATCCCAACGATTTCACTCAGTTCAGCTTGATTTGGTTTGACCAACAAAGGTTCATAGATTAATAAATCTTTTAATGCTTGGTGAGGAATATCGACAATAAGTGAAACACCTTTTTCACTGCATCTTCGCGCCATTTTTTCATAGATAGAAAAAGAAACAGAAGCTGGTAAGCTACCCGATATAACTAAATAATCCTTTTTCGTTAATTGTTCCAGTTTTTGTAATAATGCAGCTTGATGTTGCTCTGCAATGGAGGCACCTTGATCATTTACTTCGGTTTCTTCATTTGCCGTTTTGATTTTCACATTTATTCTCGTCGGTTGTTCCTGTTTCACAAAATTTGTCCGAATTCCGATCTTTTTGATACTTTCTTCGATAAAATCCCCTGTAAATCCGCCGATGAATCCTAGTGCTACAGAAGACATTCCTAAATTGTGGAGAACTCTTGATACATTAATTCCTTTCCCACCTGGATAAAATGCCGTATGCTCAATTCGATTTAACATACCGAGAGAAAGGTTTTCCGTTTCGATATGATAATCGACAGATGGATTTAACGTACAAGTATAAATCATGTTTCAACCACCTCAATTGTCGTTTTTTCTTTGAATGAATTTAGATTTTTTTCATGCGTTTCATTTGTAATAATGACTGCTTCCTCTATATTAGCGATATGCGCAAAGGTAACCTCGTGGAATTTCGTATGATCTGCAAGGACAAATACACGATGACCTTGCTTCATGGCACAAGCTTTAATTGCTGCTTCTTCAGGATCTGGAGTCGTATATCCATCATCCAAATGAATGCCGTTTACACCAATAAACGTTTTATCAAAGCGATACTTCCGCAAACTTTCCATAGCTAATTGACCGATTAATGCTTCTGTTCTTGGTTTAATAAAACCACCTAAAAGATATGTTTCGATGTTTCTTTCAAGTAACGGCCTAAAATGACTAAGACCATTCGTCACCACCGTTATTTCTTTTGCATTTATATATGGAATCATTTGATTAATAGTCGTACCCGCATCTAAAAAAACACAATCACGATCTTGAATAATACTTGCGGCATATGCTGCAATCCTATTTTTTTCTATTATATTTTTATTTGTTTTTTCGATCATGCTCGGTTCTACTTTTATTTGTTGGATAAGGGAGGCACCACCGTGTACACGCTTTAGTTTATTTTCCTTTTCAAGTTGAACTAAATCACGACGGATCGTTGATTCAGATGTTTGCAATTTCTCAACTAACTCTTGAACTTTAACAATTTTCTGTTTTTTCAATAGACATATTATTTTTTCGTGGCGTTCTGCTGTTAGCAATATTACCACCCCTCTCTGTTACAAAGCTTTTATCTACTTCTAGTTTAAATAGAATGTCTTTATAAGTCAATCATTTTCGGTCAAATACAATCAAAATCATTCATATAAATGACTGATTCATGATATATTTGTTAAGCCATAAACAAAAAAAGACCAGATAGGTACCGACCCCCGAAAGTTAGAGTAGAAAATCTAACTTTCGGGGGTGTTTTTATGGCCAAATATAGTGAAGAATTTAAACTAAAGCTTGTCACCGAGTATTT
>NZ_QJJQ01000021.1 GCF_003201975.1 Pseudogracilibacillus auburnensis
AGATGGTTTCCTTCCAGTCAGATTTGTTCTAAATGTGGAAACAAAGGTGACAAGAAAACGCTTGAGATCAGGCAGTGGACTTGCCCCGTTTGTCAAACAAATCACGACCGTGATATAAATGCGAGTAAAAACATTTTAAACGAAGGCTTACGATTACGCACATTAGCTTAACCCTAAAAAAAAGAACCGTAGGAACTACGGGGATAGCTTGGTAAATAAGAGAAATCTCTGATTTTGGTGTATGCCACTAAGAATCAAGTATGCTCTCTTCCCAAGAATCTCGTGACTTCAGTCATGAGAGGTTCAAGAAGACCTCCCGGGTGAAATTAAACTTACAACTTATTTCATCTGTTCATTCACGATCGTTTTCGTATTCGTCTTCGTATTCCCAACTTCTCATCAAACCTTTATCGAACTCATTACTTTTTTTCATATATAAATATTTGGAGAATAATAGAGGATTAACGAAAGCCTGATGAAACGTCTCTTGATCGTAAGCTTTCATAAGGGAGACTTTTGCTGATTTAGCATTCGGCTCAATAAACCATATATCTCCATCTTGATCAATCCCAAAATCGATTCCTATTTCTCCAAATGTCCCATACACCTTTTCCAAGGATTCATAAATGGTAAAAAGAAATTGATGAACCTTTGTCATTAATTCCTTTAATACAATGTCAGGATAATACAGGAATTCTTTTAATAATAATTCTATAGGATATGCTGATGAATGAATGGTAATAGGCGATTGGTTTTTTCCAATTCTTGCAGAAACTCCAATAATATTAATCTTACCTTCTCCATCTCTCTGTAATTCTGCACGAAAATCAACTTTACTGTCATTGATCTTAATTAAATTGATCTCTTTCTGGATGATAAATTTCGTTTCACCAAAAAACTTGAAAATTTCTGTAACTAAATCTTCCCAAGATTCTGCTTGACCTGTAATCGTTTTATTCACATAGTAACTATACTCGAATTCCCCTTTTGGCTTTTTCTGGATTCTGAAAATCCATCTCCCCCGTCCACCACGAACTCCTTTTAAATAAGCTTCATTATTCTGTTTTAAGAAATTTTTCAAATCGCTTACCTCTTGATACAAAACCGAATATGGTAGATACTTACTAGTCTCATCTATTTGACTCAGATCTCGATAAACCTCCCATTTATCGAAGTAGGATTGGTAATTAACCTTCATTACTTGATATTGATCAAGAATATCTTCAATATGTTCGATGATAAATTTGTTTGATCCTTCACCTGCTCGATGATAGAGAACGTCAGGTAAAGGGTAATAATCTTGTTTCCATTGGTTTGAACCTATATCAAAACTAGTACCAACAATCACATTCTGCTTAAAATCAAAATCTTTAATTGAGAAGAAAAATAGGGTAACACCTGCCTCAACACTTGCTTTAGCCAATTCTAAAAGTCTATTGTAGCTTTTGAATTTATAATTTTGGTTTTTTAGTCTTGTAATCAATGAATAATGAATAAATGTACCCACAATAGGACGTTTCAAAGGCACTATTAGTTCCGTCATTAATTCTGCCCTCCTTCAATACATACATAAGGTATGGTTTTTTAAAAAACAAAGAAACGACATTCATCCATATATAGATAATCTGTTTCTGAATAGCCCAAATTAAAAGTTACTATCTTTACATAGAGCGGTTTTAACATTCTGTAAAATTCCGAATTCGAACTCTAGACTAATTTTTTTACTTAGCTATTTCCCGTAGAAATTTAATTCTTTTATATAGAGTCTTGTCAGGAAGGAGATTGAAATTGCCTCTAATGAGGGGTTCATTGTTTACTTCATAAATCCAGACCTGCTTATCCTGATCCAGCCCAACATCAACAGCAAACTCCCAGTTTCTAGGATAGATAGGACTTACTACTTTTACAGCTTGTAGAGTACAATCATGGAGTCTTTTTATCACTTGTGTTTGCTCCTCTTCATTATAATCAAGTAGTTGGGTAAATAATGTCTCTAACGGTGTTGGAGTTCCTCCTATGTGAGAAGTTGTGACAATATTTCCAGCTGCACCTACCCTGGCACAAATCCCACCGACTATCCACTCCCCATGTACACGAAGGGCATGACACCTCAGGTCAAAATATCGAGAATCCTTTGTCATACTATTTATTTCCTGTTGAACGATATAACGCCTACCCGAAGTTAACCTCCGTATTTCCGACCATAATGGGGTTAAATGATTAAATTCTTGTTGATTCACTTCATTACTTGTACGAAGGAGATAGGAATTTGAGTCTGCTCGTTCAACTCTTATAATCCCCCTAGACTTTCTGCCTTGATCAGGCTTTATATACAACTTTTTATTTTTTTGAATCATATTCGAAAATGTCCTTTTAGAAAGGATTTCTGTGATGGGAAGGTAAATATTGGTTTCCGAATGACACTGAAGGACATAAGCGACCGTTGATTTACTTTTTACTTGATGCCTTCCAATTGGCACAAAATCACCTACTTATATCATATTTTCCATTTAAATCACGCACGTCTTTCGTTCTCGCGAATCCATTTTTTGGCATCTCTATATTTTTGATACGATATTTTATCAGTTACTTTTTCGAGGCCCTTACTGTCCGGATTGGTGTTCGCCTCGATAAACCATACCTTTCCTTGCTTATCGATTCCCATGTCTAAACCAATCTCTAGTAACGGAAAACATGACCCCAAAACATGTACAATTTGATGGGATAGATCGGTCAATTCTCGGAGTGTATTTAGTGGATTCAATTTTTGATCGTTCTTTTGCAAAACTTCTTCCAAATGCAAATCAAAATTTCCCCTTGATGCATTAGTGACTACGGCATCTTTCTGCTTCGCCACAATGCTGGACATGAGAGTAAGCCGCCAGCAATTCCTTACCTTTTGCATAACCACCCGAATATGAAAAGGGCCTTCGTTTAAAGTAGCTAAGTCTATTCCTTGCTGTACAAGATATTCCCTCCGAGTACTAAATCGACCAGTTAAATCTCTTACAACATCGGGGAAAGGGACTAGCTTAGTAGTTTCTTCATAAGATAGCTCATATTCAGAGTTGCTGATCCGCTTGACCCGGCTAATCCCCGAACCTTTTCTACCTATATTTGGTTTGATGTAAACTTGAGGGTAAGATTGCACCATTCTCCTAAGACTCTCCGTAGAATACCAATGGGTTTCCGGGACATGACGAGAGAGATTTGGATCCTGCATCAAAGGTATCGTTTTTTTCATCTTGCTTCTAACAATTTTATGCACTTGCAATTTTTTAACCTCCTTGTATTAACTACATTAGATTTTATGCATCAACCATTAAAATGAAGCGGCTATAGAACAAACCAAGCTTATTTTAAAGGGGAGGTCGTATTCCCGCACCGAAAGGAACTGTTCGCAATAAACAAAAGCTGGAATTCAAGCACAATTTAATTGGAAAGAAAGCATCTTATTTGAAACGAATGATGGCGAGAAAATCGAAGTGAATGTGGCGGTGCTGGTGTTATTGTATTCGCGATTTCGGCTATTCCATTTAAGTTTAAAGAAATCGCAGGACATGGTATTTTCGTTCCTTACTGAAGCTTTTGAAAGGATTGGCGGTGTCCTACATGAAATTGTCACAGACAATATGAAAACGGTCATGGATAAGCCACGAACAGAGTATAGCTCAGGGAAAGTGAATGGGAAGTTCGCGGCATTCGCAAAAGATTTTGGTTTCGAAGTACGTCCGTATATCGCAGGACGCCCACGTACAAAAGGAAAAATGGAGACACATAGAAATTTTTAGATGAAATCCATGCTTATCAAGGTAAGTTGACCTTAGAAGAACTACATGTATTTATTGGGCGTTTAGCGAATCGATTAAATCAATCATTCCATCAAGTTACGGGAAAAATTCCTGTATTCGCCTTAGAAAAGAAAAGAAAAGAAAAGAGCTCCCTTCTTCCATTCTATTACTTTTCCATAAAGTTTTTTGTACAATTTTTCTAATGATCACACTCATTTGGTTTACTGTTACTTATGATATAGTTCTCCGTGTTGGAGCTAAATGGGGTTTTTATAAACTAATGATTTGTATATACAGTTAAAAGCAAAAAGTGCGCATCCATGTTTTAGAAATACGCCCGTTTGTTGTTGGAAGTCATAAAGGCAGTCCCTGCTGTAAGGACTGCCCCCTTCCCAAAATTTTAATCAATAACCTCCCATGTTTTTAATGCCATAAATTGGGGAAAATAATCTAGAATATCGACTTCTTGCTGTCCCTTTTAGATTTATTTTTTCTGAAATAAATTTATCTTACTTTCCATTTCGTTACCAATTAAAGTTCCAATCTGTATTGTCATACCCTAAAATCACACCTTCATTTCACTACTTTCGAACACTAGTATTTCCACCTTTTTCTTGCACCAGTCCTGTGTTTTCTTTCGACATAATCTAGCTACCGCTAGTTTACTTACATAAGCGCAACATCACCTCTGCCCTCGCCTAACGGCTTGTCAATCGGTGTGTTTTCTTTAGAGAATGCCAAATTTTCTACGCTTGTTTTTTAGGTATACACGTATATAAAAGCATACCCTATGTTCCCCTAGAGCTGCATCATCTTCGCGAACACAATGTTCTAGTAATGGCGTTGCCACAAGACTTTTCGATGGGACGAGCATTTAGCGGAGTCCCAAGGCTTTTCGATGGGACGAGTAATCGAAAGAAGCAGGACGAGGCGTTTTTAGCTAGTGGGACTTCTTGTTTTTTTATCGACTTTTTTGAACACGCACAAATAATTAATAATTTTTAATAATAAGGCTTGATTAATATGAAAAGTTGCATATAATATTAATTAACGAAATTGTCGTTTATTATACGTTAATAGAGAAAGGAAATTTTAATGAGTCATTTAATTTCTACAAAAGCGTTTGAAAGCACTTACGAACAAATGATAAATTGGCGGCGGTATATGCATCAATATCCAGAGCTGTCATTTAAAGAATATAAAACAGCTGAGTATATTAGCGATCAATTGAACGAGTTAGGTAATGTCGAAGTTTCCCACCCAACAAAAACGAGTGTGATGGGACGTTTAAAAGGTGGAAAAGGATCTGGAAAAACGATAGCTATTCGAGCAGACATTGATGCTTTACCAATTAAAGAGGAAACGAATCTTCCTTTTGCTTCGAAAGTAGATGGAGTAATGCACGCGTGTGGGCATGACGGCCATGCGGCAATATTACTCGGGACAGCAAAAGTATTATCAGAATTACAAGAAGAATTACGTGGTGAATTTGTATTTTTATTTCAACATGCAGAAGAGGTCCCACCAGGCGGTGCAAAAGAAATGGTCGAAGCAGGGGTTTTAGACGGTGTTGATTACATTCTTGGTCTTCATTTATGGTCAACTGTCCCCCTTGGCGAAATCCAAATAACGGAGGGACCAATATCTGCCGCTTCTGATATTTTTGATATTACGATAGAAGGTAAATCAGGACATGCGTCACAACCTGAGGCAGCGGTAGATGCATTGGCGATTGGCTCACAAATCATAACGAACTTACAACATATCGCATCAAGGGTTATCGGACCACTGGATAGTGGTGTTGTGTCGGTAACAAGGTTTCATAGTGGGGATGCTTATAATGTCATTCCAGATAAAGCATATCTTGGTGGTTCAGTTCGCGCTTTAACAAATGATATCCGTGAACGAATGAAGCAAAATATAGAACAAATTTGTACGAACGTTGCAACTGCTCATCATGCAAAAGCGACTCTTTCTTATGAATATGGGTATGATCCTGTCATAAATGATAAAGAATTAACTGAAAGTATTTTTGAAAATGCGCAACATCAATTCAAAGATGACGAGCGTATCAAAGTCATACAATCATTACCAATGCTAGGTGGAGAAGATTTTTCAGCATTTAGTAATGTTGTACCAGGCTGTTATGTTGGTATTGGAGCAATGAAAAGTAAAAATGGGATCGTTTTCCCACATCACCATCCACAATTTGATATTAGTGAGGAGGCGCTATTGATTGCTTTAAAATATTATGTTCTAACAGCACTTCATGTAACAGGAAATGCTCGAAATTGAGGAGGGACTTACCTACAAAATCTTTTAAGAAACAGGATACTAAAATTGGATTAATTTATTGGTAATAAGTTAACTTGTCGCTTTATTTGCAATTATTTTTAAATAGTATAGAGATTGTTCAAAAAGTCCAACAAAAATGACACATCGAATTTCTGCGTTGGCAGGTTAGAAAGGATAAATCCTTTCTTACTGCTCACTGGCCAAAGGCGCGCCGTCCTGGGACTCCGCTAAGTGCTCGTCCCACCGAAAAGCATTGGGACTCCGCTAAATGCTCGTCCCATCGAAAAGCCTGGTGGCAACGCCAGTACTAGCACGTCCTGTGCGTCGTAAGTGCAACTAGTGCATTCGCAGTAAAGGCGTATCGAATGCAAAGTTTTCTAAGCTTGCTTTTTTAGGTACTACGTATGTAAAAGCATACGCTCTGTTCCTTGGGAGCTACGCCGCCTTGAACTTCTCAGGTCTTCTTTTAACGACCTTTTGGAACACGCACTTATAGTGATAAAGTCGAAAACTAAAAAACATAGAGGTGAAGTTTTATGAAAGAGAATGAAACAAACAAAACGGGAACTAAAGAACAAGAAGCTAAAGAGAAGAAATCTTGGATGCCACACATTTTCGCTGTCTTATTTTTCATTATTATCATAGCCTCCCTTGCGAGTTATATTATACCTGCAGGGGAATTCGAGCGTGTGACGATGGAAGACGGTAGGGAGATTATTGACCCTGGTACTTTCGAGATTGTTGAACGTACACCTGTTGGAATATTTGACTTTATGTTCGCCATTCCGACTGGATTTATTGAAACAGCAGAAATTGTTTTCGGGATTTTAATGATTGGTGGTATGTTCGCGGTAATTGAACGAACTGGAATTATTAGTCTCGGTGTTGGAAAACTAGCAAATACATTTTCCAATAGAGGACTATGGGTGATTCCAATATTGATGATACCTTTTGCAATTATTACTACATTTACCGGTCAAATTGAATTATCTTTAGTTTATTTACCAGCAATTTTACCATTAATGCTGCGACTTGGTTTTGACAAAGTAACAGCAGCAGGGGCAGTGCTAATATCAACAATTGCTGGATTTGCGGTTGCGCTGACAGCTCCTGCAAACTTAGGGGTTTCTCAGTCAATATCTCAACTTCCGCTATATTCCGGAATGGGTTACCGAATTGTCATTCTTACGATCATTCTCTTAACAGGGATTTTATTTGTTGTACGCTATGCTAAAAAAGTACGCAGTAACCCTGAGTTAAGTATTACTTATGGTGATAATGATTCAGTACAGAATGAAGCAATGGGAGACACTAACGGACAGAAAGCAACGACTAGACAAAAACTTGCTTCTCTTGTTGTATTAATTGCATTTGGAGTGTTACTTTGGGGTTTGCTCCAACATGGCTGGTACTTCCGCGAACTATCTGGTTTATACATTATGACCGGAATTATCGTTGGTGTTGTCGGGGGTCTTGGAATTTCTCAAATTTCAGAGTCATTTGTGCAAGGTTTTAAAAATATTTTACTAGGTGCCATGGTTGTCGGTATTGCACGAGGTGTTGCAGTTGTGCTAAGCGATGGAAACATTATGGATACGATCATTTATGCAGCTGGAAATTTAGTAGAAGCAATGCCAAGCGGTGTTACTGCAACAATTATGTTAATCGTCCAAGCTTTACTCAACTTCCTGATTCCGTCTGGAAGTGGACAAGCAATGGTTACCATGCCGATTATGTCCGGACTTGCTGACTTGTCAGGTGTAACTAGGCAAACGGCGGTACTTGCATTCTTATTTGGGGATGGATTTTCGAACATATTTTACCCAACATCCGGTTACTTTATGGCGGCATTAGCAATTGCAGGCATCAAATGGGAGAAATGGATAAAATTCATCTGGCCTCTACTTCTTATATGGTATGGCCTTGCTATTGTATTCCTGTTTATCGCTCAGTTTATGAACTACTCTTAAGGGATTGTTATCGTCACTATTTAAACTAGATAATGAACAAGCTTGCCCGAATGATAGGAAAAAACATCTATTATTCGGGTATTATTATCTCGTATACTTTATTCCTGTTAGTCAAATCACTTTGTTATAATAGTAAAGAACGATTAAAATGGGGGTAATATCATGTATAAGGTCGGAGTTGTCGGGCCGATTAGATCGGTAGAACGAATATTAGAAGTAGCAAAAGAATTTTCCGGGGATTTGACTTTCATTCCATTAACGTATAACACAGCGATCGAAACGACTGAAATCATAAAAACATATGAAGAAAAATTCGATTACTTCTTATTTTCAGGTCCCATACCTTATGAAATTGCCAAGCAATCGGTGAAAAATACGAATAAGTTCTTTTACATCCATTTAATTGAAGCAGGTTTTTATAAGGCTCTTTTACAACTTATTGCTTCAACAAAGAGTGAAATTAATTGTTTAAGCATTGATATTTTAGATAAATCAAATATTGTTGATGTTTCACTAGATCAATTAACGATTCCTTTAAAGGGAATGGTTGTAAAAGAATTTGATGCTCATATACATTTTTATGATTTATATGAATACCATGTCCAATTATATAGAGAAAATAAAATAGATGGAGTGCTTACATGCTATCCAGAAGTGATGAAACTTCTAAAAAGAGATAATATACCTGTCGAATGGATAAGTACAACAAAGCTCGCAACAAAACAAGTGATTGAGTTAATTGAACAAAGATCGCAAATTTCTTATTTTAAACGAACGCAAATTGGTGTTTGTATGATAGATGTTGATACAAAAGTGTACGAGGGACAAAGTGAGCAACTATCCTATGATATTCAGTTTGCTACGTTAAAAATGAATGAAGAACTTCTCACACTTAGCCGTGACATGAACGGATCTTTCATTGAGGTAGGGGACGGGAAATATATGATTTTTAGTTCGAGAGGAGAAATTCTCGATAATGTAAATGTATTAAATCAAACAATCACTCGCCTAAAAAAATCGTGGGAAAGAGAGATCATTGCAGGTATTGGATTTGGTGATTCAGCTCTAAAAGCGGAATTAAACGCAAGAAAAGCTATCTATAAGACAGAAGTAGAAAATAAAGAAATTGTCGTTATTGATAATCTGGGGGAAATAGTCGACATTCCAATGAAAGATATTCATTCTTTATCAACTATTTCGGATAACGTCCAATTATTAAATAAATTAAAAGATAAAAATATTAGTATTCAAGCTTTTGAAAGAGTTAGAGACATCATTCATCTTAAAAAGTGGAATCAATTTACATCCAATGATCTTGCATTTGAATTAAATATGAGTAATCGTAATGCTCAGCGGCTTTTGCTTTCCTTTAAAGAAACTGACATTGTGGAACAAGTCGGTGAGGAGAAAATTGCTAAAAAAGGCCGACCGCGTTTATTGTATCGCATGAAGGAGGAGTTTATGTAGAATAAACTTAAGAAAAGTGTGGTTTCATTCGGGGAACTAAAAATGAGGAAAATAAAAAGTAGAATAATATATGAAGTTTGTCGGTTTATCAACAACTTATGATAAAAAGCATTCTACTAGAGAGACATTGGAATCGCAGTTCAATTTTCTACCATGCTGTTTTTTATTATTCTATATAACAGTAAATTTTAATTATATAGAAATGTAGCCCCTATTTATCCTATGGGTTTAACCATATGACAGTTTTAAACGTTTTAGAGCGTGTTATTTAATGTCTCTTTGCGTAAGATTAGTGATGGAGAGTTCGCTAAAAGACTATCATTCATTGAAACCTGTTAGCAGTAAAGTAAAAAAAAGTTTGAGAGCCATTTTAACACACAGTAATTAAGCCAGTACTTTGTTTAAAACAGTTTAAACTCAGTTGCTTCATTAGTATTGGGAGCTACTATTTATACTTTTTTCTAGCCCTATAATTCTAATCGATAAATTGAAGATGACTGCGCTTACCATTGATTGAATATATACGAATAGAAGGCTTTCCGTTTTGGTACGAAAAAACTTTTTTACCTACAAGAACTAAGCAATTAAGTATATTAAACGTTAAGATTGAAATATAATGAAAAAAAGAACAGGGGAAAGGGGATTGGAAATGGACGTAAAATATCCAATTGGCAAATTACAAGTACCTGAAAAAGTAACACTTGATAATGTTCAAGAATGGTTAAACCAAATAGGAACTTATACCGTTCGATTAAGAGAAACTGTGGATTCCTTAAGTGACGAAGAATTAAACAAAACGTATCGTGATGGTAGTTGGACTATTTATCAACTTGTTCATCATATTGCGGACTCTCAGTTGGTTATGTTTCAACGTTTAAAGCTTGCTTTAACAGATGATAATCCAACAGTACCAAATTTCATTCAAGACAAGTGGGCAATTCAGCCAGATACAAAGCTCACTATAGAAAGTTCAATTAAAATACTAGAAGGCATAAATGAGCGTATCGTATCTTTAGGAAATAGTTTAAATGAAGAGCAATTAGATCGGTCTTTCACCCATGAGATAAACGGTAAAATAACAGTTGCAACAAAGGTTGCAAAATTAGCATGGCATGAAGAGCATCATTTAGCCCATATAAAAATCGCATTAAATAGTTAAGGGATTGGGATTAAATCTCTTTATATACATATTTGGGCTGAAGAAGAAAATAGGGGTTTTATATAAACATAGTCTAGCTCGAAGTGGGCTAGATTTTTTTGTTTTATTTCTCAGATGGTGGCGCAAAACTCCTAACCTGTAGCTCGATCTATCCGTAATACGTAATACTCATCTTCCAATATCTTTATAAAAGTTCCTTTCCATTGCATTCTTCACCTTCCCAATTTGTAAGTTTATCATTTGCCTTTTTCCCAACTTTTTACAATGATAAATACTTTTTTCAACTATTTGCGATACGGTCTCTCAGCAGTACGTCTAAGTGAGATTTTTGAGTGAAAATAGGCAAAATTCCAAGTTTTACGATAATTTTCCATAAAGCAGGTGATTTCTTTAGCATGTGATACGGTAAATCTAGAATATGATATGGTTTCAGTACTTTATGCTGGTTGATGATTTAAGTAATTACATGTTATTAATGAAAGTGTATTATTCTTAAATTACATGATAAGATTGTACTCAATAAACGTACCACTTACTGGAGAGAGGAGGATTATAATTGACAGAACTTCAGGTTAATAAGCCAAAATCTGGGACAAAATCAGGAGCAATGTATTTTGATTCAACTATTAAGGATTTAGAATTTTTCTTTTTTATTATCAATACTGTTATGGTTATTGATTATATACCATATCACGCTAAAAAAACCTTGGAGCTGGTAGATGGTTTAGTTACCGAGCAGGAAATTGCAAAAAGTCCAGAAGAGTTAATGCAGACTAGCCCAGGAAACCATATAAAAAAATTGAGACGGCATTCACAGGAATTTATAGAAATGATCTATAGTAGACAGGTAGATAATTTCCAAACTTATATTGTTAATTTGGTAAGAGAAATTTTAAAAGTACAACCTAACATTTTACATAATAATCATCCCCATATTTCAATAGCCCAATTGTTGGAGGTTGAATCAAAAGATGAACTGATTACCGAGGTAATTGAAAATAAAGTGTCCTCTTTAGCTAATAAAGGTTTTACAAATATTGATAAATGGTGTAAAAAATCCGGAATACCTTTGACAGTAGACCGGGAATTAAACATTAAATTAAAAGAATTTATTGCTATAAGAAATATAATTGTACATAACCGTTGTATAGTTGATGAAAAATACTTAAGAGTAATACCTCATAGTAAATATGAAAAAGGTTCCCTTCGAAAGCTTAAGGTTAATGACTTGTATGATGCAGTAAATATATTTAGTGAAGTCGTGAAGCAAACCGATAAAAATTCCATCGAAAAATATAGTTTAGAAGTGTTCGAGTTCAATAAATAATAGTAATATTAAGCAGTTATTATTAAATTGCTAAGCAAACCATACATTTAACAATAGAATAAGTTGATAAATATTATGTACAAGGTACCTCTTACGAAGATAAGAAGTACTTTTCGTATTTTATAAGAACTTTTCTATTTATCTTCATTGAACCCCTCTTACCTAATCTATTAAACGTCTAAACGGATAATGTGAAGATTAAAGGAGTTAATTCTACACGATTTATGATGGTAGATGCACGATTAGACAGATTAGTGAGATTGCGTTGGGTAGACCTAGACCGTTTAGAGGATTGAGTGTGGAGTAATCTAGGTAATAAGTTCTATTTATAATCAGGGCATTTAAATAACTTTAATTAACGAGGTGTCTAGGTGGAGTTCATAAAACTGTTTTCTAACAGAGAAATTTCCTTTGCCGTATGGAATATAATTTTTATCTTATGGATTATCTTAATGACAATAAAAAGTATTGAAATAAGGAAATCAGTTTTCAAAGTTTTTAAGGCTATTTTAAATAAACATATAATTTTTTTCATGATTGTTACCGTTAGTTATGCTGCAGTAAGTGTTTGGTTCCTATCGTCATTGTCAATCTGGAATTGGATGTATTTAAAAGATGTGGTGCTTTGGTTTCTATTTATTGGAATACCAATGACAGCTAATGCAGCTAGTGAAAGAAATATTCAATATTTTGTGCAGTTAGTAAAAGAAAATATGAAAATAGCGATATTTATAGAATTTCTTGTTGGAACATTTACTTTCAATTTATATGTAGAACTATTACTAGTTCCAATAAGCACCCTAATATTTTTACTATATACCGTTAGTTCATTAGATAAATCGTACAAGTCAGTTGAAAAGTTTTTTTCGGTAGTATTAAGTATATTAGGCTGGACTATTATATTTTTTGCTATAAGGAACATGGTAATTCAGTTTTCTGATTTAAATATACCTGAACTTTTTGTAACATTTAGTATTCCTATAACAATGACTTTTATATTTTTACCACTATCCTATTTATTTTCATTATATTCAGGATATGAACAACTATTTTTGCAATTAAAGTTTAGAATAAGAGACAGAAGAAATAGAAAACTTATAGCGTTAAAGATTATAAGGGTATGCAATTTTTCTATATCGAAGGTTGAATTTTTTAGGAGAAATTACATAGGAAAATTCTATTTGTTTGTTGATAAAAATGAAATTAATAACATTATAACTTCTTTTAAAAATCAGTATAGTGAAGAGCGAAAAAACAAATAATATCACATGCTTTTTACCAAAGAAAAAAAGATATATAAATAGAAATCTACTTGTTATTAGTAGATTTCTATTTTGTTTTTATGAAAAACCTCACTTATTTATGATAAGGTTCCCCCCGCAATATCTTAAACCCCCGATACACCTGTTCCAACAATATCAACTTCATCAATTGATGTGGAAATGTCATCTTAGAAAAGGACAGCTTCTGATCTGCACGTCGCAGAACCGCCTCACTCAGCCCATTGGAACCACCAATAATAAACGTAATTTGGTTTTTTCCTTGGAAGCTCAACCTTTCTATTTCTTTGGCGAACCCTTCCGATGACCAACTCACGCCTTCTATATCTAAGGCAATCACATAATGATCTTGCTTCACCTTAGCTAAGATTTTTTCTCCTTCCTTTTGCTTTACGAGTTGTAAATCCTTTTCACTTAAATTCTCCGGTGCTTGTTCATCTGTTACTTCAGAAAATGTTAATTTACAATAGGATTGGAGACGCTTTTCAAATTCAGCAATTCCTAATTTCAAATATTTTTCTTTCACTTTTCCGACACTAATGATGTGAATGTTCATAGAAATACTCCTTAGTATACTTGCCATAAGCATATTTTAACCGCATAATTATTATAGCAAAATAGACAAAATTATTCGGAAAGGAGCATCCTTTAATGAAAATAATTATCGCTCCTGACTCATTTAAGGAAAGTATGACTGCAGTAGCGGCTACAGAAGCGATTGAAAAAGGGATAAAAAAAGTGCTTCCCAATGCAACTATTGCAAAATTTCCAATGGCAGATGGTGGAGAAGGTACGGTGGAAGCTCTCGTCAATAGTATGGATGGTTCCCTCATTACTCATTCCATTACAGGACCTTTAGGTGAACAAATGGAAGCGCAATATGGAATCATCAATGATCACACAGCGGTAATTGAAATAGCGGCTGCAGTAGGTTTACAGTTGGTACCTCCTGAGAAAAGAAATCCACTTCATACAACGACATATGGTATTGGTGAGTTTATTATTCATGCTTTAAATAAAGGGATTCGTCATTTTATTATTGGCCTTGGTGGCAGTAGTACAAATGATGGCGGTATTGGCATGGCACAGGCATTGGGTGCAGAAGTCACGGATGAACGGGGGCACCCTGTCCATTTTGGTGGGCAAGGCTTGTCAGAAATAAAACATATTTCAATAGATAAGCTAGATCAGCGTCTCAAGCAATGTACATTTGACATTGCGTGTGATGTTGAAAACCCACTAACTGGACAGAACGGAGCAGCTTATATTTATGGCCCACAAAAAGGCGCTAATGAAAAAATGATTGCAAATCTTGACCAATCTATGCAAAATTACGCAAACATATTGAAAAGAGATTTGCATGTCGATGTGAATCATGTGAAAGGAGCAGGTGCTGCTGGCGGACTAGGGGCTGCATTTATCGCATTTCTTCATGGTACATTAAAAAGCGGAATCGACATTATTACAACGATTACAGGGATAGAATCACATATAAAAACTGCTGACTTAGTTATTACCGGTGAGGGCAAAATAGATGATCAAACCATCTTCGGTAAAACGCCAGTCGGAGTGGCAAAAATTGCCCAAAAATACGGTGTTCCTGTGATCGCTATAACGGGAGCTAATGAAATAACTTCTCCTGCTATTTATGAAGCAGGAATCAAAGCAATTTTCAGTATCACAAATAAGCCGATGACATTAGAAGAGGCGATGGAATATAGTGAAGCTTTAACCGAGCAATTAGTTGAAAATATTATTCGTTTCATTATCGCCAATGAAGGAATGAGCAGTAGATAAAAATGTTACCGAAAACAATCGTTTACACGCAACCTAGCAACTTGGTCTTGCACGTAAACACAACAAGACCAAGCAATTCCCCATAATAAAACATCATGTAAACCGTATGAAAAAAATGCTCCATACATTCGGTTCGATATGACCCAATACGTAAGAAGCTTCAACCAGACGACAAATGTAAATTTGGCATGATAATTACTTAAAGGAGAAAAAGCGATTCATTTTAATCAAGCAAACAACAAATCTTTGAAAAAATCAGCACCTCAGCGAATCGAATTAGAAGAAAGCGCAAAAAAGTATGCAACCGCAAACCGCCCAAAAATCCAACGCAAAATCTACAAAAAGATAATACCTAGCTGAGCTAAGCTATTCGCATACACCTTACTATGGATCGTTCGTTCTTTCTGATCGTTTCCTTTCAGATGAAAAACTAAACGACTCTCGTTCGTATGTAATACACTTTCTAATTGTTTCATAGAATGAACATGCTGGTCGTTTACTTTCACAATCGTTTCGCCAATACGGATGCCGATTCTATCAGCAGGAGAGTTTTCCATGACCCAGAAAACTTTCAAACTGTGTTCTATTTTAAGGATCATTGGTTTGGCTCTCGTTTCTTCTCTATATACATTCAGTTGGATAAGTATTCTTCCAATGATAGCAATAATGACAGTAAGCAGTGATAGATACTGCGAATAAAAGGAAAGAAAAGAAAATACCATGACAATGATCGCAAGTAAGGCAGTTTGTGCAGCTATTTGTCTAGCTATTTTTGTTGGGACATCACTCTTTACTAAATAGTTGAACCCGATCAAAAATGGGATGAGAACAATGCTATACGTTTCCTCACCAAGTGGAAAAGTTGGCCAAAAAGAAAAGATTGGTGTCATTGTTTCACCAGGAACGAGCATAAAAAAAGGAATAAAACATGCTTTTTTAAGCTTATATTGCCCGATAATCGAACCACGTTTACTATTCATCCGTTCTGGAAAACTATGATGATTCGTAACACTCCATAGCAGAATTGCCTCCACTACTAAAAAAATACCAATCAACAAAGTTAAGCTCGTTAAAATTTGGTAATAAGATGTATGAAGTGTTGCAAGGGACGGAAATAATAACAAGTAAGCAATGCCGATTACATAGCTTGCCGAAAGAAGACTATATTGATAAACAAAGTTTAAGATGATAATCGTTATACATAAAATTAAAATAATTTCATATGTAAATAATAAACCAAAGCTAATGGCTAAAAGCGAAATAACAAGACTAGTACATAATGAAATAAATAAAGTTCCTTTCCATTCGGAGAATCGAGGTGTTATTCTTTTACCGAATTGTTTCATTTCATTTTTAGTATGTTTTCTATTTACGAAAAGGGCGGATACAATCATCCAATATAATAAAGGATTTTTTAAAAAGCGTATAAAAGCAATGATTATTTCATTTAACCAATCTATTTGCATATGATCACCAATCTTTTAGAGGATGTTCAAAAGTCCAACAAAAATGACACATCGAATTTCTGCGTTGGCAGTTAAGAAAGGATAAATCCTTTCTTACTGCATAAGTGCTACTAAGGCATTCGCAGTAAAGGCGTAGCGAAAGTCAAGTTTTCTAAGCTTGCTTTTCCGGACTCACGTATGTAAAAGCATATGCTCCGTTCCTCGGGAGCTACGCCGCCTTGAACTTCTCAGGTCTTCTTTTATCGGCCTTTTTGAACACGGACTTTTAGGAAAATGTTGCACTTTTTAGCAGATCTGAAAGGATAAAATTTTCTTGGCTCCTATAAGTTCTCGCCATGAAAGACTTTTAGATAAACCGACTTTTTTTACATAAAATTTTATAACGCTTTTAGAAACCGCTTATCGCCTGCCAAGGGCAAGCATATCTTTCGTATAATCATAACAAACTTTCTCGGAATATAGTATAATTAGCATGTGTAGCAAGGTAATGAAGTTGTTGTTATAAGGTGATGATTAAAATGGAAAAGTCAATTCAGGTTCAAGATATTGTTCGCGCTTTTTCCTTGGAAGTATTAACAGGGGAAGAGCATTTAGAAGTAAAAATTACAAAATCAATTGCTAGAAGACCAGGTCTAGAGTTTATAAAGTATTTAGACTACTTTCCAATGGGACATGTGCAAGTACTAGGGAAAAATGAAATTCACTATTTGCATACATTAAATGAACCAGAGCGTGATGAACGTGTAGGAAATGTAGTGAAATATAACCCCCCTTGTATCATCGTTACGGATGGTCAGGAAGGGCTTAAATATTTGCCGAAATATTGTAAGGAAAAACAGATTCCACTTTTACGTACAGAGGAAGCGAACTATGAATTTATTCGTAAGATCGATAATTATTTAATCAAACGTTTAGCTCCAGAAATTGCGATACATGGGGTTTGTGTAAATGTATTTGGTATTGGCGTACTATTACGTGGAGATTCAGGTGTTGGAAAGAGTGAAACAGCGCATTCTCTCGTAGGGCGTGGGCATCGGTTAGTGGCAGATGATATTGTCGTTTTAAAAAAGCTGAGTCCACAAACATTGCTCGGAACACATAATGAGACAAATAGGGAATTGTTGTCCCTTCGTAGTATCGGGCTGTTAAATGTTGTCCGAATGTATGGGAGAAGTGCCTTTCAAGATGAGTCAAGAATTGCTCTAGATATTGAGCTGACGAAATGGCAGGATAATGCATTGTACAATGATTTAGAAGTGGAAACGAAATTTACTTCCTATATGGATGTAGAAATTCCGTATATCCAAATTCAGTTAAAACCTGGTCGAGATGTTGTCGGTTTAATTGAAGCAGCGGTTAATAATTGGTATTTAAAGCAACAGGGATACAGTGCTGCAGATGAGTTTATGAAACGAATTGAAGAAGAAACAGAATAATGACGGGAGGCGAGGATTTCATTTCCTCGTCTTTTACGTTAAAAAATTAAGTTCAACTCATTGTTTCAATAATAGTTCAAAACACCTTTAAAATAAGATATAATAAAGGAGATATAGGAGAAGGGAATTTATAGGATGAGCTATCAAGCATTATATCGTGTCTGGAGACCGAGAACATTCCGTGATGTAGTAGGACAATCGCATATTACACAAACATTGCAAAATGCCATTTTTGGTGAGAAATTTTCGCATGCCTATCTCTTTTCTGGTCCACGTGGAACCGGGAAAACGAGTGCTGCGAAAATTTTTGCGCAAACAATTAATTGTGAACAAATGCCGACAAAAGAACCTTGTAATGAATGTGCGGCATGCCGTGGGATCTTAGATGGTTCGATCCAAGATGTCATTGAGATCGATGCTGCTTCCAATACGAGTGTCGACGATATTCGTGATATTCGTGATAAAGTAAAATATGCTTCAAGCTCTGTCCCATATAAAGTATACATTATTGATGAAGTGCATATGATTTCTGTCAATGCCTTTAATGCTTTATTGAAAACATTGGAGGAACCACCTCCACACGTCGTTTTTATCTTAGCAACGACAGAACCACATAAAATTCCTTTAACCATCATCTCTAGATGTCAACGTTTCGATTTTAAATCCATTAACAATAAAGTCATTGTCGAGCGGATGCAAGAGATTATGGATCATGAAAAAATAGCTTATACAGAAGATGCGCTAGAAGCAGTTGCGCTTGCTGCTGAAGGTGGGATGCGTGATGCTTTAAGTATTTTAGATCAAGCTATTTCCTACAGTGATGGCAAGGTTGAAATAGACGATGTACTTACCGTAACGGGTGGAGTTTCACAACATATTTTAACGGACATTGCGAGGTCGATGTTTGAACAAAACACCCAAAATACGTTACAATTATTTGACACAATGGTTCAAAATGGGAAAGATCCAGGGCGGTTTGTTTTTGATTATATTTACTTTTTAAGAGATATGTTATTTTATAAAACAACGCCTGATTTAGCGGGGTATATGGAAAGAGCTGTTGTAACGGACGAATTTAAACAGCTGACTGAACTTGTGGATGTCGATTGGATCCAGGATGCGATTGTGGAACTAACACAATGTGAACAGCAAATTAAGTGGACGAATAGCCCAAAAGTATTTGTTGAAATAAGCCTTTTAATTATTACCAATCGCTATAGCGAATCGAATCAACAGAATAAACCTGCTCCATCAGATGACGTTTCACAATTGGTGCAAAGAATAAGCCAATTAGAGAAAAAACTTACTGAAATGGGGACAGCACAAGAATCTACACCAAAGACATCTACCCCAAGAAGGGAAGCACCAAGAATAAAGAGTAAAACATATGATATACCATATGGAAAAATAAGAACGGTGCTTGATCATGCGGAAAAGTCCGCCTTACAAAAGGTTAGAAAAGAATGGGCGAACTTTCTAGAACAACTAAAAACAACAAATGCGCCGGCACATGCGACGATTCAGGATAGTAAGCCTGCTGCCGCTTCAAATGATTCTTTAATCGTTGCTTTTAAATATGAAATTCATTGCTCCCTTTTTCTTGATCATAAAGAAATGGTTGAATCTATCTTAGCAAATACGATTTCCAACCATCTGATTATTATTCCGATTCCGGAGCAAGACTGGTATGAACTGCGCCAAGAATATGTAAATAATCAGGAGCAAACCCATTCGGATGAAGATAAAGAGGAAAATGTTCCAGTAGTGGAAGAAGCGCACAAGCTATTCGGCGAGGACATAGTAGAAATTCGCGAGTAAAAAATAGAATGGAACGATAAATAGATGTAACTGAACAATTGTAAGGCAACGATTACCTCTTGCATAAAACCTTTGCACGTAAGTTGAAACTAGAATCTTATTGCAACGAACTACTCTAGTTGTTTGGAGCGAAAGTGACTGACTCCAGCGGGAAAAACACGAGTCTGAAGACCCCACAGGAAGTGGTTTTCTTCCGAGGCGGGTTAAGTACGCGACGTCCCTGTCGCAATACCCGCACTAGCACGTCCTGTGCGTCGGAGGCTGAAGCCGTGCCCGCGGAAAGCATGTCACTTTTCGCGGAAAACAACGATAGGATGGAACGCATTTTAGTGGTTATTCAGTAGTCCCTAAATAAATCGATACAATTTGAGGAGGAGTTAATATGAAAGGCATGGGAAACATGGGAAATATGATGAAACAAATGCAGAAAATGCAGAAAAAGATGATGAAAGCACAAGAAGAGCTTCTAGAGATGGAATTTGAAGCTTCGGTTGGTGGCGGAATGGTAACAGTCATTGCCGATGGAAGTAGAAAAATTTTAGATGTTCAAATTAAGGAAGAAGTAATCGATCCAGATGATGTGGAAATGTTACAAGATTTAATTTTAACTGCCACAAATGATGTGTTGAAACAAATTGAAGATAAAACAGAGCAAACGATGGGGCAGTTTACAAAAGGATTAAACATGCCGGGTATGTTTTAACTTTTGCAGTCGCCTTTAGGAGGCAGGAAAATGTATTATCCAGAACCAATTTCAAAACTAATTGATAGTTTTACAAAATTGCCAGGAATTGGGCCGAAAACAGCTGTCCGCCTGGCTTTTTTTGTGATTGATATGAATGATGATGATGTTGTTGATTTCGCTAAAGCATTAGTGAGCGCGAAACGTGAATTATCTCATTGTGCTATATGTGGTCATATTACAGATCAGGAAACATGCTCCATTTGCCAAGATCATACGAGGGATGAATCGATCATTTGTGTTGTTGAAGATTCAAAAGATGTCATTGCAATGGAGAAAATGCGAGAATTTAATGGGAAATATCATGTGTTACATGGTTCCATTTCTCCGATGGATGGAATTGGACCAGAAGATATTAATGTCCCAAGCTTAATTCAACGATTAAAAGAGAATGACGTGAAAGAAATCATTTTAGCGACGAATCCAAATATAGAAGGGGAAGCAACAGCAATGTATATTTCTAGGCTCGTCAAACCATCAGGAATCAAAGCGACGCGAATTGCGCACGGCTTGCCAGTTGGTGGAGATTTAGAATATGCCGATGAAGTAACACTCGCTAAGTCTTTAGAGGGAAGAAGAGAATTATAAAATTGAACATTTCTTCTAAACGTTAGTTACACTTTCGGGGTAAAAGGGTATATATGCTAAAAGGAGCCAGCTAAAGTATTGTTACTGCGGTAACCGTGGATAGAATAGAAGATATGATAATTTTAGCTGCCTATCATTTTGGCGGCACTTTTTTTCCTTTATCATAAAGGGGTTTAAAAATTAGGGGATGTTTGTTACTCCTAAGCATATACATAATAAAAGACGGGAAATCGGATGATCGTGTGGAAAATAAGAATGCTAGCTTACCTAGCAAATGGAATATGCGAGACTCCTGTGGGAGGAAAACCACACTATTTTCCGCTTTACCCTAAAAAGACTAATTTATTGTAGGGTGAAAAGATGAGAAGAAAAAGAAAACAAAAAGACATGGATCGAGAGTTGTTGGATACTATATTTGAAGTGGAGGCTGAGTGGAAGAAATTACGACATATTGTTGATAATAGTGTTGAACCGATGGATGAGAGCGGCAAAAAGCTACAATTATCAGAAGCTAAATTTATGTTTCTCTTAAAAGAAGCAAAACATCGAAAAATAAGTGTTTTAAGATATTAATATACAACAATCTTTCATATAAACTATTTCATCAGTTCTATTTTTTATCTTTATGACATAAAAACTAATAAAGGTAAAAAGGGGTTGATGTAGAATGAACACAACAACAATGATCATTATTGGCATAATAGGTTTAGTAATTGTATTATTCATTATCCGAGCACCTTCTAAAGCATCGAAAATACTAGGACACGGTGCAATTCGATTAACCATTGGCGTATTATTATTGTTTTTCTTAAATGTATTTGGTGGTTCGATCGGACTACATGTTCCGATTAATATTTTTACAGTACTTGTAAGTAGTGTTTTAGGCATATTTGGGGTTACTTCTTTAGCGGCCATACATTTATTTATATTATGAAAGGTCTCATCGATGTAAACATGTTCGTACATTGTATAAAATTCGTTAGATTAGGAGACACTATCTACTAAACTAACGGAGGTGTATAGTATGGGACAATGTGTGATTTGTGAGGAAGAAAAGGCGGAAGGAATTCATCTATATACATTATTTATTTGTACAACATGTGAATACAATATTATTCATACAGAGGTTCGAGAAGAAAAATACCGATATTATGTTCGAAAATTGAAAAATATGAATCAACCATCGCTTTTTTCATAGAAATTTTTAAAAGACGGACCATTTTTACTGGACTTTTTGAACGACCTCTCATAATAATATAAAATAATAGAAGCGCAGGAGATGCTTAACGGTTGTTATGAAAATGATAATCCCATATAGCACTTGCGTTTTTCTTTTTTCTTCAGAAATTAATCTGTCTCATTTTTTCGAAAAACAGTCTCACCTTTTCTGTACGATGACTTGATTTAACGTGTTTTCTTTACTTTTCACCGTTTTCTGATTAATATTATTGTTATATAACAAGCTATTTAAATAGGAAGAAGATGTAACGAACTCACATATCCTCTCAACTCTTTGTATGATTCTTCTTATTACTAAACTCCATCCTTCAAAAAAATTTGTGAACATTTAAATATAAAGAGAAACCATGATACAATGGACATAGTATAATTGATATACACAACTATACAAAAATCGATAAAAAATGGAGCAAACGCCTAAGGTAATGAATTGGGTTTTCATATATAGAGGGAGAGTAGTATATGTGAAAGGTTTTATTACAATTGAAGGTGGTGAAGGAGCTGGAAAAACAACAGTTCTTGAACTACTTGATGAAAGACTTACTGAATTAGGATATGACGTCCTTTTAACCAGAGAGCCGGGTGGGATTTCCATTTCTGAGCAAATACGTGAGATCATTCTTCATCCTGATCATACAGAAATGGAAAAGCGTACAGAAGCATTATTATATGCAGCAGCACGAAGGCAACATTTAGTTCAAAAAGTATTACCTGCACTTCAAGAAGGGAAAATTGTTCTTTGCGACAGGTTTATTGACAGCAGTCTTGCTTATCAAGGTTACGCAAGGGAAATAGGCATAGATGAAGTATGGATGATTAATCAATTTGCCATTGAAAGTTGTATGCCATCACTCACTCTGTATTTTGATATTGAACCTGAAAAGGGATTAAAGCGAATTGCCCTAAATAATGAACGAGAGAAAAACAGATTAGATTTAGAAAAGCTTGCATTTCATAAAAAAGTATACAAAGGTTATCAACTGTTATTAGAAAGATTTCCTGATAGAATGAAAAAGATAAATGCAGAAGAAGAGATGGAGAAAGTAACGACGAATGCTTTACATTCTATTTTAGCTCATTTAAAAAAGGAGGAAGAACAATGAAACTGATTATTGCCGTTGTTCAAGACAAAGACTCCAACCGTCTAATTAATGCGTTGAGTCACGAAAATTTTCAAACGACGAAACTTGCAACAACAGGTGGATTTTTAAAAGAAGGAAATACGACTTTAATGATTGGGTGTCAAGATGAGCATATTGATGACGCATTAAAAATTATTAAAGAAAACTGTTCACAAAGAGAACAAATGGTAGCCCCGATCTCCCCAATGGGTGGGAATGCAGATTCCTACATTCCAAAGCCTGTCAAAGTGGAAGTTGGTGGAGCAACCGTATTTATTTTACCGATTGAATCCTTTTATCGGTTCTAACATAAAAAGAAGGGGTTTTACAGGATGAAAATTGGCCAGGAAATGCGCTCCAAAGTGGATCAAAAGCCAATGAGGAAGGTTCATGAAGGAAGGCAAAGCTTTGAACAAATTGTTCAATCACAGTCACATAAAATGAAGCAAAAAGAACTAGAAAAATTAATGGATGACATTACCGAACAAGGTAAAAGGTTATCTAGATTTCGTTCTTTTCGTGATTTAGCTAAATTTAAACGGATGATTAAACAATTTTTACAAGAAACGGTTTATAATGGATTAGAGCTAAATGAATCAAGAAGCTTTCATACGGGTGCTTTTAGTCATAAGTTAACTACTGTAAATGAAATTGATGAAAAATTAGTTCAATTGACGAATGATATGATGGATCAAGAAAAGAAAACAGTTGACTTATTAGGGATTATTGGTGAGATCCAAGGTCTGTTAATCAATTTATATACATGAAAATGAAGGAAGTCGTTATATGAAGACTTGGGCAGAACTGAATGAAATTCAACCACTTGTTGGAAGGATTATGACCAATAGCTTTCAAAAGGAGCGTGTTTCCCACGCATACCTTGTTCAGGGATCGCGTGGGACTGGTAAAAAAACGATCGCAAAATTAATTGCGATGACATTGTTTTGTCATGATAAAAATGGTATCGAGCCATGTCAAGCGTGCCATATGTGTAAACGAATTAATTCAGGGAATCATCCCGATGTTCATTGGATTGAACCTGAAGGAAAATCGATAAAAAATGAACAAATCGAAGCATTGCAAACGGAATTTGGTTATACGGGTTTGGAAAGTACACGAAAAGTTTATATTATTTCCCAGGCAGAAGCATTAACGGTTAATGCAGCAAACCGAATATTAAAATTTTTAGAAGAACCTGAAATCGAAACGACTGCATTATTATTAACAGATAATGGGCAAGGGATCATTCCTACGATACGATCTCGTTGCCAAATACTAGATTTAAAGCCATTAGATGATGAGGCTTTTCGACATAGATTAATAAATTTGGATAGTATGACAATTAGTGAAAATAACGCACGATTCATAAGTGCTTTAACAAATAATATAGATGAAGCAATGGTTTATCATTCAGAAGAAAAAATCTATCAAATTCGAGATTTAGTTTCACAGTTTATATATATATTACTTTCTCATTATGATGAACGTTATTTATTTGTTCATCAAAAATGGTTGGTTCAATTAAAAGATAGAAAAGCACAAGAGCAGGGGTTAGATTTACTCCTATTAGCTTTTAAAGATATTATTAATGATCAAATCGGTAGAGAGAAAAACATGTTCCTATTTCAACCAAATGATGGACTGTTAAAGAGAGCAGGAGAGCAATTTTCACAAAAAAGATTACTTCGTATATTACAAGCTCTTTTAAGTGCAAAGCAAAAGTTACACCAAAATGTTCATCCAACGTTAGTAATGGAACAACTGGTACTTCAATTTTAGAGGTGGGTTAGCATGATAGAAGTAATCGGAGTACGCTTTAAAAAAGCAGGCAAAATTTATTACTTTGATCCGAATGATTTTCATATAAGATTAGATGATCATGTGATAGTGGAAACAGTAAGGGGAATTGAGTTTGGTAAAGTAGTAATCGTAAATAAATTAGTTGATATAGAAGATGTAGTACTTCCATTAAAAAAAGTAATGCGAATCGCAAGCCATGAAGATGAAATGAATGTGCAAGAAAATGAAGGGTTAGCGAAAAAAGCTTTAGACATATGTACTGAAAAAATACATTACCATCAATTAGAGATGAGTTTAGTTGATGTTGAATATACATTCGATCGTAATAAAGTAATATTTTATTTTACGGCAGAAGGAAGAATTGACTTTCGGGATCTTGTAAAAGACTTAGCAGCCTTATTTAAAACGAGAATTGAATTAAGACAAATAGGGGTTCGTGATGAAGCTAAACTTTTAGGTGGTATTGGCCCATGTGGTAGAATGTTATGCTGTTCCACATTTTTAGGAGACTTTGATCCAGTATCCATTAAAATGGCGAAAGATCAAAGTTTATCTTTGAACCCAGCCAAAATTTCTGGACTTTGCGGTAGATTAATGTGTTGCTTAAAATATGAAAATGATAGTTATGAAGAGGCAAAAAAACAATTACCAGATGTGGGAGAAGAAATTCATACTAGTTTTGGAAGCGGAAAAGTAGTTGGTCTTAATATATTAGAAACGTTAATCCAAATTCAAATGTATGAAAATGATCATGTTATCGAATATACTTTAGATGAGTTAATTGAAGAAAAAATAATTTCTGTACCAGTAACAGAATAAAGAGGTGGGTAGGAGTGAACAAGAGGCAAATATTTGATCAAGTATCACATATGGAAACACAAATCGGAGAATTATATGAGCAATTGGGAAACTTAAAAAATGATTTGAGTGAAATTATTGAAGAAAATCATCGACTAACTGTAGAAAATAAACATTTACGAACTTATTTAGAAGAAAATAAAGTTGATGAAAAAAAGAAGCAAAAAGAAAAAAAGCGTGAAAATAATGTACCAGGTGAAGGGTTCGATAATTTAGCAAGAATTTATAAAGAGGGTTTTCATATTTGTCATATGCAATTTGGTAGTCCGAGAACTGATGAAGATTGCTTGTTTTGCCTCGAGTTGTTTGATTGATTAACATATCCAAAAGGTGTGAAGAGAGTATCATACTGTGTTTATTTGCTCCTTATAGAGGATGTTCAAAAAGTTCAACAAAAATGATGCCATCGAATTTCTGCGTTGGCAGCTAAGGAAGGATAAATCCTTTCTTGACTCGCATAAGTGCAACTAGGGCATTCGCAGTAAAAGCGTAGCGAATGAAAAGTTTTCTAAGCTTGCTTTTCTGGCACTCACGTATGTAAAAGCTTTAGGGGATCTTCCGTTACATTCGCCCACGTCCCAGGACGTGGCGTTTTTAGCCAGTGGAACTTCTTGGTCCTTGTTATTGGCCTTTTTGAACACGCACTTATAACCTACTTTTGCACATCATTTGTATTTCTGTCTCCCTTATGGAATCATTCCATGTAAATTAGGAGACAGTTTTTTTCGCATATGCATAGAAGAAAGGGAAACACTTTTCTTACTGCTCCCTTAAAAGCGTAACGTCTTGCTTCATTCGCTTACGCTCGATCATCGAACAGCAATTGGCGCAGACGGTTGTAATTAACACGTGGACGGCGATTACTCGTCCCAACGTAAAGATTTGCACTAGCACGTCTTGTGCGTCGTAAGCGCAACATCCCCTCTGTCGGCCCTCGCAGCTTGTCGATCAGTGTGTTTTCTTAAACGTATGTGAAGTTTTTTAAAGTGGAGGATTTAATGTATGAAACTTTATGATGATGAAAGAATAGATTATTTAATTTCTAATGAAAAGATCCAGATTATCCAAAGTCCAACAATCTTTTCTTATTCCCTAGATGCAGTTTTACTTGCATACTTTACATATGTTCCTATTAATAAAGGAAATATTTTAGATTTATGTACAGGGAATGGAGTTATCCCCTTCTTATTATCGCAAAAAACGAAAGGGCAAATTGTCGGTTTAGAAATCCAAAGTAGGCTTGTAAATATGGCGAGAAGAAGTGTATTATTAAATGATTTACAAGAAAGAATAAACATTGTTGAAGGCGACTTGAAAGAGGAGCAACCAAATTTAAAGCAAAGTAATTATGAGGTTGTTACATGTAATCCGCCTTATTTTACGACACCGCAAAAGACGGAGCATAATCAAAATGAATTTTTAACCATTGCAAGACATGAAGTATGTTGTACATTAGAAGATGTGGTAAAAGCATGTAAGCTGTATGTAAAGCCCGGTGGGAAAGTGTCGATTGTGCATCGACCAGAAAGACTTGTTGACATGATTACCCTTTTTCGTAAATATAGGATCGAACCAAAACGTGTTCAATTTGTCTATTCGAAAATGGCAAATGAAGCAAATACTCTATTAATCGAAGGCATCCGTGATGGAAAACCAGGACTTAAAATTTTACCTCCATTGTATATTTATAATGATGACGGAACGTATACGAAAAAAGCGAGGGAAATTATTTATGGAAAATAACCATCTTGTCTACATATTAAAATGTAAGGATGACACATTATATACTGGTTACACAACAAATATGGAAAGACGACTAAAAATGCATGAAAGTGGAAAAGGTGCAAAGTATACGAGAGGACGGGGACCATTTACCGTTATGTATCAAGAAATGCTAGCAACGAAAGAAGCAGCCTTAAGCAGAGAATATGAAATAAAAAAATTACAACGCCATGAAAAGTTAACTCTAATTAAAGAGGAAAAAGGGAAGATCTATCATGCAAATTCAAAAAAGCTATGAAAATAAAGAGCAAGGAACACTCTACGTCGTTCCAACGCCAATCGGTAATTTGGAAGATATTACATTTCGGGCTATTCATACGTTAAAAAAAGTTGATCTTATTGCGGCCGAAGACACACGGCACACAAAGAAATTATTAACTCATTTTGAAATTAAAAATCAATTAGTAAGCTATCACGAACATAATAAAATAGAGAGAGCAAATCAAATAATGGAAAGATTATTAAATGGGAAGGAAATTGCCATTGTTAGTGATGCAGGAATGCCGGCAATCTCAGATCCAGGCTTTGATTTAGTGCGAGAGGCAATTGATCGGGAAATAAATGTAGTGGTACTACCTGGTGCAAATGCTGCATTATGCGCTTTAGTTGGTTCCGGATTGTCTACGTCGGAATTTTTATTTCACGGGTTTTTGCCTCGCAAAAAACAAGAGAAGGAAGCAGAGCTTACTCGTTTGAAGGGGTTGACGGCGACATTAATCTTTTATGAATCCCCCTATCGATTGAAAGACACTTTACGAATGATCTCAAAACGGCTCGGGAATCGACAAATTGTTATCGCCCGGGAAATAACAAAAATATATGAGCAAATAATCCGAGGAAATGTAGAAGAAGTGCTTGATTGGATGGAGAAAGATGTCGTAAAAGGAGAGTGTTGTATCATCGTCGAAGGAAATAAGGAAGAGGAAGAAACAGACACATTGTGGTGGGCTTCCTTGACGATTCCTGAACATGTTTTACATTATGAACAACAGGATCATCTATCCCATAAAGAAGCAATGAAACAAGTGGCGATCGATCGTAGCATGACAAAGAGGGATATCTATCGACAAATACATGTGAAAAAATAGGGAACAAAAGCGCAAGCACCCTTACAGGTTCAAAACGCGACGTCTTGGGACTGCAATCAATCTCGACCCATCGAAAATCTTTGCATTTGCGATTACTCCATGCAAAGAACACTGTGCGTCTAAGCTAGATGAAGCTCACTTCGCAAATAATTTTTATGAACAAGTAGATCCAAATGATCATTTCAAGCAAGCAAAAAAAAACGCTCGCATCTATTAGTAAACAGCATCTTTCTAGTTAGATAAAATCTAACAAGTAGGGGTACTTTATTACTTGATGGATGCAAGCATTTTTTAAAAATGGAAGGAACAGAACAATGTATATTGAAATATTCTATTATTATATCGATCTATTTATTCGATAAAAAATTTCACGAAAAATCTATAAATTGTTTACATATTCGCTCTGTTTTCGTGTTACAAGATTAATTATTTAAACCAAAGTTTTTTTGAATTTCATTGACTAAAGCTTTTGCACCTTCTGGACTCAATACAATTTTGCCATTTGCTAAAGCAATGTTATCGTTTGTATTTTCGCCAGTAATATGACAAGCCATATTAGGTACATATTTTTTTAAGACAATTTGATCTCCATCGACATAAATTTCAATGGCATCTTTTTCCTTAATACCTAATGATCGTCTTAGTTCAATTGGTATAACAACCCTACCTAGCTCATCCACTTTTCTAACCATACCAGTAGATTTCATAATGAATTTCCGATCTCCTTTCAAAAAATAAATAAGTATACATTATACTCACTCTATTATACACGAAGAGTAAATGTATAAAAATGTATAATTCGACAAAAAATGTACAGTATTATTGTAGCAATCTCTGAAAATAATGTAAATAACTTTAAACTACTAAAAAATTTCCAAATAAAGTAACAAATTTTCAAGATTGTAAACATTTATTTGCACAAAGTTTATGTAAAAAGTGACATTGTCGACATTATACTACAATTATATATTAATTTTGAAAATAAGTCATGGTATACTTACAATTTGGCAAATATTGTTTAGAAAATGGGAAGCTAGTTAAATACAAATGATATAGATTAGCACATATGTAATGCGTGTTTTTACTAGATAAGTACAATTTGAAATTTCACATAATGTGTTATTTACTATTAAGTTACACTACTTTAATTATACATGGAAATCAATTTTCATCCTTCAAATAGTTAGGGAATAATCCGAACAATATATTGAAAACAGTTGCTTTCTACTAAAGGCGAACGCTTTCTTAAGGCCTGCGTGAGCCGCCTTACTCACCTTTGCTTGCTGTGGGACTCCGAAGTATAATTTATTGCGTAGTAATCGCAGTCGCAAAGACCTTCGATAGGACGAGATTGATTGCCGTCTCAGGTCGTGCTCGTGCAAATCTTTGTGGTAGGACGTAATCGACGTCCCGGGACGTGGCACACTTAGTCTGGATTCCCTCTTATGCTATTTTATTAGGAGTCGCCTCTGTTACAAGCGACATGTTTAGTATTTTTATTTTCAAGTAATTGGTTATAAAGTAAATGTGATTATTCGGATAAATCACCCAATATACTATTTATGAGATTGTCTCATGTATATACTTTATTATTCGTGAAAAAATCTATACAATAGATATATTCATACACGATAGTATTTTTGTCACTTAGCTGAGATGAAAGTTGTAGACTTTCTTCCTGCATAAGTGCAACTAAAGCTTTCGCTATTTACTATTTGGCGATAAACTTAGTTTTCAAAAAGAGGAGATATGAAAATGTCAGAAAATAAAAAAACGTTCTATTTAACGACACCAATATATTATCCGAGCGGTAATTTACATATTGGACATGCCTATTCAACAGTAGCTGGAGATGCGATTGCTCGGTATAAAAGAATGCGCGGTTATGACGTAATGTATTTGACTGGTACGGATGAACATGGGCAAAAGATCCAAAAGGCAGCTGCTGAGCAAGGTTTAAGTCCACAGCAATATTTAGACGGGATCGTAGAAACGATTCAACTATTATGGAAGAAGCTAAAAATCACGAACGATGATTTTATTCGAACGACAGAGGAAAGACATAAAGTAATTGTAGAAAAAATATTTGCCCAATTAGTAGAACAGGGAGATATTTATTTAGACGAATATGAAGGATGGTATTGTATTTCGTGTGAGTCGTTCTTTACGGATTTACAACTAAATGAAGGTTGTTGTCCTGACTGTGGAAAAAAGGTCGAAAAAGTAAAAGAAGAATCATACTTTTTTAAAATGAGTAAATATGCGGATCGTCTTGTTCAATATTATGAAGATCATCCAGAGTTTATCCAACCAGAAAGTCGTAAAAATGAAATGTTAAATAATTTTATTAAACCTGGCTTAGAAGATTTAGCTGTTTCTCGTACTACTTTTGACTGGGGAATTAAGGTTCCGGGAAATCCAAAACATGTCATTTATGTATGGATCGATGCGTTAACTAATTATATTACTGCGCTAGGGTACGGAACGGAAAATGATGAAAAGTTTAAAAAGTATTGGCCAGCAGATGTGCATATTATGGCGAAGGAAATTGTTCGTTTCCATACGATCTATTGGCCGATCATTTTAATGGCATTAGATCTACCGCTTCCTAAAAAAGTATTTGCTCATGGATGGATTTTGATGAAAGATGGTAAAATGTCAAAATCAAAAGGGAATGTCATCGATCCTTATACATTAATTAACCGCTATGGATTAGATGCACTTCGTTATTATTTATTACGCGAAGTTCCTTTTGGCTCAGATGGTGTCTTTACTCCAGAAGGGTTCGTTGAAAGGGTAAATTATGATTTAGCAAATGATTTAGGAAACTTATTAAATCGAACAGTTGCAATGATTGGTAAATACTTTGACGGAGAAATAGCAGCATATCGCTTTGCTGAAGAAAAAGAAGATGAAGGTTTAGAAACATTTATAAAAGAAACAATAAAAAATGTAGAACATGCGATGGAAGAAATGCAATTCTCGGTTGCTTTATCATCCATATGGCAATTAGTTAGTAGAACGAATAAATATATTGATGAAACAGAACCATGGGTTTTGGCAAAAACAGAAGAGAAACGTGATCGTTTAGGTAATGTAATGGCACATTTAGTGGAATCACTACGAGTGATTGCTGTGATGCTTAAGCCTTTCTTAACAGAAGCACCTGAAGAAATCTTTAAACAACTTGGAGTGGAAGATACTTCCTTAACAGAGTGGGATAGTATATACGAGCAAGGGAAAATTGCTGCAGGAACAAAAACGGTAAAAGGAGAGCCGATTTTCCCTCGTTTAGATATGGAAGAAGAAGTACAAGCAATCAAAAGTATGATGAAGTCCACCGTTGTAGAGGAAAAGAAGGTAGAAGGCAAAGCAGAAATCGTGTATGACGATTTTATGAAGCTTGATTTTCGTGTCGCTGAAATTTTAAAAGCTGAGAAAATGAAAAATGCCGATAAATTGTTAAAGCTACAAGTCGATATTGGATCAGAAAAACGCCAAATTATTTCAGGAATCGCCCAACATTACGATGCTAATGAATTAGTTGGTAAAAAAGTAATTTGTGTCATTAATTTAAAACCTGTTAAATTAAGAGGCGAAATGTCAGAAGGAATGATTTTATCTGGTGAAGGACCTGACGGAAAATTATCGCTTGCCACGGTAGAAGAGTCCTTACCGAACGGATCAGTTGTTGAATAATAATGGAAAAAAGGTCAAACTCTATCGATAGAGGGCGACCGTTTTTTTCTTTTTCTGTTTCCTACATTATGTTGATTTTTCGTAAATAAGATACGTGAAGCAGCCCGTATACACTCCTGATCAGGCTGTACTTTCCTCCCTCCATCGTTGTAAAAGGATGTGACGTCATCGACACTTTGGGATTACGATTGCCCGGCGCAATAAACATCGACGTTCGAGTATTCAAGAAGCGTCATCGAAAAGTAAATTGTATACGGCTAAGAGCTTCTTAGCACAACATGTATGAAAATAGTCTTTCGCTTTAAAGTTATTGGAGGTTGGTAGGATGTTATTTGATACACATGTTCATTTAAATGCGAGGCAGTTTGCAGAAGATCGTCATGAAGTCATTGAGCGTGCATTTGAAGCTGGAGTAAATCGAATGGTCGTCGTTGGCTTTGACGAGGAGACAATACCAATTGCAATCGAAATTGCTGAACAATACGAATCAATATATGCGGCGGTTGGCTGGCATCCGGTCGATGCGATTCATTATAAGGAAGAGCATTTAAAGTGGCTAGAAGAATTGAGTAGCCATCCTAAAGTAGTCGCGCTAGGGGAAATGGGTCTGGATTATCATTGGGATACATCACCGAAAGAGATCCAAGAAGAAGTGTTCCGTAAACAAATTCGGCTCGCAAAGAAAATGCATAAGCCCATCATTATTCATAATCGTGAAGCGACTTCAGATGTGATAGCTATCTTACAAGAAGAAGATGCACAAACGGTTGGCGGAATTATGCATTGTTTTAGTGGATCTGTTTCTGAAATGCAAGATTGTTTACAATTGAATTTTTATATTTCATTAGGTGGCCCCGTAACCTTTAAAAATGCAAAGGAATTAAAAGAGGTAGCTAAAGTAGCCCCTTTAGATCGTTTATTAATTGAAACAGATGCGCCCTATTTAGCCCCTCACCCTAATCGTGGAAAAAGAAATGAACCAGCATATGTCACATTCGTTGCAAAACAGATTGCAGAACTAAAGAACATGGAATATGAAGAAATTTGCCAAATTACTACACACAATGCCTTGAAATTTTTTGGTATAAAATAAACAAATATGGTCATAATGGATAATACTACTTCTGAGCTTAGCATGGTGCTAGGCTTTTTTATTTACAAAAATTGATAGATGCATAGTTTCATAGACGAATTTACTTATCCGGATATTACATTTGTATGTCAAAAAGCATAGGAGTGAAAGTAGAAATGAGTAATAAGTATGTACCGCGCTTACATTCACAGTATTCAGAAAATACTATTTCCATGTAATGGATTTGTAAAGTATTCGTAACCGTACTGATTTTGACTTGATTCTTAAATGTCAATATAATTGGTAACGAAATGAGGAGGCTATAAAATGCAAAAATTACTAAAACCGTTACTAGCTGTTAAAACAAAGTCCGGGTATTCCGTACTAACGGCAGTAGTGGTTACCCTATTTTCAACGTGGGTAATATTTGATGCAACCAAAGCGGAAGTAGTTATTGCGGCAGATGGAGACGTCCAAACGGTCAAAACTCATATAACCACTGTCGGTGAACTGCTTGAAGATTTGGGCATCGATGTTGGGAAACACGATGCACTATCCCATGGAGAAAATGCTAAAATAGTCGATGGGATGAAAATCCAATTTGAAACAGCAAATAAGATTCTATTAACTATCGACGGAAAAACGGAAGAATATCATACAACTGCTGTAACAGTTGGGCAGTTTTTCCAAGAAGAGGGCTTAACATTCTCAGAACATGACGAAATATCACATAACAATATAGAAGTTTTAGAAGACGATCTAGAAATCGAAATAACGACTGCATTCCCAGTTGTAGTAGATGATGGTGGAGAGGAAACAGAACTATGGACTACTGGCGGGACAGTTAAACAATTATTACAGAGAAATGACATAACATTCGCAAAACAGGATAAAATCGAGCCTAATCTTGATGAAAAGGTAAGCGAAGATACGAAAGTGTCTATTATCCACGTTGAAAAGAAAAAAGAAGATATAACGGAAAGAATTCCTTTTCAAACAGAAGAAGAAGATGATTCTTCTTTAAAGAAAGGTACAACTCGTACTATTTCTGAAGGTGAAGAAGGAGAAATACTTAAAACATATGAAATAACATTAGAAAACGGAAAAGAAGTTGACCGTGAAGTCATTGCAGAGGACGTAATCAAAGAAAGTAAAAACAAAGTGATTGCGATCGGAACAAAGGAAGAACAAAACAAAGTTGTTTCAAATACAAACAACAACACAACAGCAAGCAAAAGTTCTACTGCAAATGAGTCGAATTCATCTAATTCATCAGAACCGGCAAGTGACGGAAAAGTATTTACAATGGAAGCCACAGCTTATGGGCCAGATTGTAAAGGATGTTCAGGAACTTCGGCATACGGTATTAATTTAAAAGCATCGCCAACACCGAAAGTAGTAGCTGTTGACCCTAGTGTCATTCCACTTGGAACGAGAGTATGGGTTGAGGGGTATGGAGAGGCTATCGCTGGTGATACAGGTGGAGCAATTAAAGGAAATAAAATTGACGTTCTCGTTTCATCTGAGGCACATGCTGCGAGTAATTGGGGACGTAGAACAGTTACAGTAAAAATTTTAGATTAATAAAAGCGAAAAGGTAAAATGCTCTTGTCATTAATAGTGGCAAGGGCATTTCTTTTACTGCTTGGAAATTTCATCATAAAATATATACACTTCCTCGACCCGGTAGTTCTGGAAAGAGACGAGCGCTTGCTCTTTTGTTTTTGGAAAAGATATAATAGAGAAAATATGTAATTGAAAGAGGAAACGTACATGAAAATGAAAGAAATTATCGTTGTAGAAGGAAAAAGTGATACGATAAAAGTAAAACAAGCTGTTCAAGCCGATACAATTGAAACGAATGGTTCTGCAATAAACAAAGAGACGCTACAATTAATAAAACATGCTAAACGAAAACGTGGGGTTATTATTTTTACAGATCCAGATTTTCCAGGTGAAAGAATTCGGCACATTATTAATCAGGAAGTCCCGGGATGTAAACATGCCTTTTTATCAAGTAGTGAGGCGAAATCATCTTCCATCAAGAAAAGTATTGGAATTGAACATGCTTCTGTACAAGCAATTAAACAGGCGCTACATCATGTTTATGAATTAACTGAAGGTATAGAGAGCGATATTACACAGCGTGATTTACTCACATATGGGTTGATTGGTGGTCTAGATGCAAAAATGAAAAGGGAACAATTAGGCAGTATACTACATATAGGTTATACAAATGGAAAACAATTATTAAATCGTTTACATATGTTCCAAATTTCAAAAAATGAATTAGATTTAGCAATGAAGCATATACTATGATAGGAGGACAAGATGACATTTACTGATTTTATTGCAACCCCAAAGCGTACAAAGCAAATTTTACATCAATATGGTTTTTCTTTTAAAAAAAGTTTAGGTCAAAATTTTATCATTGATGCCAATATATTAAAAAACATCATATCATCTGCCGGAATAGACAAAACTTCTGGAGTTATTGAAATTGGTCCCGGGATTGGGTCATTGACCGAACAATTGGCCATACATGCAAAAAAGGTCATTGCGTTTGAAATTGACAGACGATTATTACCGATCTTATCCGATACCTTATCTTCGTTTAGTAATGTAACGATTATAAATGAAGATATACTCAAAGCGAACATACAACAAGAAATTAAAAAACATTTCACACCAGATCTACATATACATATCGTTGCCAATTTACCTTATTATATTACGACCCCCATTTTAATGAATGTTTTACAACAAGAAACACCAATAGAAAGTATTACAGTTATGTTACAAAAAGAAGTTGCTGATCGAATGGCGGCTCTTCCAAATACGAAAGCATATGGTTCATTATCTATTGCCGTTCAATATTATACAGAGGCGCAAGTTGTCATGGAGGTTCCGAAAACAGTATTTATTCCTCAACCGAATGTTACTTCAAGTGTATTAAAGCTTGTAAGAAGAAAAGAACCTTTAGTAAAAGTAGCGAATGAAGAACAATTCTTTACGATTGTTCAAGCAAGTTTTACCCATAGACGTAAGACGATACGAAATAATTTAGTTAGCTTTTTTAAACAAACCTATGACAAAGGAGAGATAAACGAGTTTTTATCGAGCGCCCAAATTGAAGGATCAAGACGTGGTGAATCACTTTCTATCCATGAATTTGCTGCGTTATCAAATGCATTTGACCGTTAAGTTATGTTTTTTAACGCTTGCTTATCCGTATAGTCAAATAAAACATTTTTAAGAAACTTTTAGAAAGTGGTTGACTTTATGAATGGAATATTGATATAATTATATGTTTTATTTGACTGTTATACAAGCTTATGGTATGATATATTATAGTGAGGTGGAGTCCTAGTGAAAACATTAATGGAAATAAAAAAGGGTCTTGAAGGGCAAATTGGTAAACGTTTAAAGTTAACCGCTAATGGTGGTCGACGTAAAACAGTTATCAGGTCAGGAGTTTTATCGGAGACATATCCTTCTGTTTTTGTTGTAGAACTAGACAAAGATGAAAACGCATTTGAACGTGTATCATACAGTTATGCTGATGTATTAACAGAAGCAGTTGAAATTAACTTTGTAGATGATAGAGGTAAGGCAGCAACCGAGTAGTAAACGATCGTTTACTACTTTTATTTATTATATAGGATAACGTCTAAAAATGTAATGTACCTTTTTTTATGCAAAAATTGACATGAGTGAATCGGCGCTTTGTGCATAACATACTAATGTCGTAACAATTCTCAGGCAGAAAGGAGATGTCTTTCATGGGTAGACGGCGAGGAGTTATGTCAGACCAATTGAAAGAAGAAATTGCCAAGGAGCTAGGGTTTTACGACACAGTGAAAAAAGAGGGATGGGGCGGAATAAGAGCCCGAGACGCAGGTAATATGGTAAAACGTGCAATCGAAATGGCAGAAGAAAATATGCAAAAAAAAGGCAAATCCTAAATGGATTTGCTTTTTTTTGGGTTTATTGATCCGCTTAAATAGTATGAACAGTCATATCTTGGCTCGCTATCTTTCCAAAAATAAATAAAGATAATATAAATTACTGAAAAAAAGTTCGGTTGTCTGTTATCATAATTGGTAAGGGGGAATAAAATGAATGATAATAAGTTTACACAAAAGCAAACCGAACGTCTGCAAAAAATAGGTAAACGGTTTTCTACTTTTACAATAATTGTTGTTGCTATCATTGTTATTTCATACATTGCATTTAAGTTTTTAACCAGTTTTATATGGATGGATTCATTAGGATTTGGTAACGTTTATACGACCATTTTATATAGTAAAATTTTATTGGGAGTTTCAGGGTTTGTTCTCTTTTTTGTCCTCACATTTTTGACCATCTTTTGGATTCGAAAAAGTTATATGAACCATTTTAGTCATGCGCAATTACCAGATGTCATGACAAAACCGAAACAAGCATACCCAATTCTTATTCTGTCATCCGTGTTTGTAGGAGTTATTGGTAGTTTAATAGTACAAGGGATTGGATGGGAACCGGCATTAAAATTTATGAACCATGAGACTTTTGGTAAAGTTGACCCTTATTTTAATATGGATGTTGCTTTTTATATTTTTGAGCTACCGTTTATTCAATTCATTTTGTACACACTACTTAATTTATTTATCTTTTTCCTACTCGTTCAAATCGGTGCATACTCCGTGTTTCATATGTATCGAATGAGTCGTCATGCTCAAATTCATTTAGCAACGACGCTTGGACTAATAGGAATCCTTTTAGCTGGAATTCATTTATTAGGAAAATATAATACATTACTTACAGACCAAGTCAACTTATTTCAAAAAAGTGTTGTTCACGGACTAAGTTATACAGATAAATTAATCAATGTTCCCAAATCATATGTACTAGCCGCCGTAGCGATTGGAATGGCAATATGGATTATGATCGCTTTATTTCGAGGGAAAATTTCATCGAGTATAAAAGCGTTAATCATTTATGCTGTTTTTCTCGTTCTAGGTCAGGTTGCTTCTATCGTTGTCCAAAACTTCGTCGTTTCTCCAAATGAGTTTTCAAAAGAAAAGCCTTTTTTGGAGCATAATTTACAATTCACAAGAGCAGCATATGACCTCGACGACATTGAGCATAAAGAAAATCCTGGTGATGCAACGTTAACCGAGGAAATGGTAGAACGAAATCAACTTACATTAGATAATATCCGACTAAATGATTCGCGACCTTTATTGGATATTTATAATCAGCTACAAACATTTAGAACCTATTATAAGTTTAATGATATGGATATTGATCGTTATGAAATTGATGGTGAGTATGAACAAGTATTTATTGGCGCCCGTGAACTAAGTACAGCCGATTTACCTGATCAAGCCCAAACATGGGTAAATAAAAATTTGCGTTATACTCATGGATATGGAATTGCGATGAGCCACGTGAATAAAGTAACAAGTCAAGGTCAACCAGAGTATATGATGAGAAATATTCCGATAGAAGGAGTTATTGATGTCACAAGACCACAGATTTATTTCGGTGAAGAACCTTATCCAAATGTAATCGTTAATACGAAAGTGGATGAGTTTGATTATCCAACAGGAGATGAAAATGCGACAAATCGTTATGAGGAAAAGCTCGGTATCCCTTTACAAGGATTAAATCGATTATTATTCGCTATGAAAGAGGGTTCGATTCGTTTACTAGTGTCAGATCAATTAACGAATGAAAGTCAATTGCTCCAAATCCGAAATATCAAAGATCGTGTGAACGAAATTGCCCCATTTTTTACGTATGATGATGATCCTTATATCTTTATCCGTGATGATGGGACGCTAGCTTGGATGATTGATGGATATGTCATTGCGGAACGATATCCATATTCGGAAGCATTTAGAGGAAATGAAAATTATGTTAGAAACTCTGTAAAAGTTGTAATTGATGCGTATTCAGGCGAAGTGAATTTTTATATAGTTGATCCAGAAGATCCATTAATTCAAACGTATCAAAATATTTTCCCTGAGCTGTTTACTGCGGAAATACCAGATGATGTACGGGCACACTTCCGTTATCCAGTAGATATGTTTAAAATACAAACAGCCATGTATGGAACCTATCATATGTCTAATTTAGAAGTATTTTATAACCGTGAAGATTTCTGGGAGTTCCCAACAGAAAAATACTTCAATCAAGATATCGAAATGGATCCGTATTATATTACGATGAAATTACCTGAGTACGATGAAGAAGAATTTATTTTAATGTTGCCATATACACCGAAGAAAAGGCAAAATATGATTTCATGGATGGGCGTCCGTAATGATGGAGAACATTATGGTGAACTTTTCGTCTATCGTTTCCCGAAACAGAAAAACATTTATGGACCACAACAAATTGAAAATAGAATTAACCAAGATAGTGTCATTTCCCAACAGTTAAATTTATGGTCACAAGGTGGTTCGGAAGTTATTCGTGGTAATTTACTTGTCATTCCAATAGAAGATACTGTACTGTACGTTGAACCAGTATATATCGAGTCTTCGAATGAAACTTCTTTACCTGAAGTGAAACAAGTGATCATGGCATATGAGGATCATATCGTGATGGAAGAAACATTTGAAAAATCGTTAGATAAAATTTTAAGCTATATTGATCCAGATAAGCCAAAAGCGAAAAAACCTGCGGACGATAAGCAGCAAACAGAGGAAACAGAGGAAACAGAAGAGATGGATACACCAATCATGAATGCAGAAGAATCGTTACTTGAAATTGGCAGATTGTTTGATGCATATCAGGAAGCTTTATCTGATGGCGATTGGGCAAAGGCTGGGGAGATTATGGAACAATTGGAAGAAGCGTTAGCAAAGGTTAATTAATTATTAGATTATAGGTAAGTGGAAAATAGTCGGAGGTATTTTACTTCCTTTAAAAATAAACTATCATTTTTGCGACTTTTCTATGGGGCTATCCATAAAATGGAGTAGCCTCGTTTTTATCTCCCTAATTGTACAACCATGCCTAACATAGGTATTTCTTGCTGAAACACGTATGAAAATGATATATTATAAGGTAAATATTCGGCTTCTTGAGGTGAATGTATGAAACGTAGTGATCGATTAGTCGGGCTTACTAACTTTTTTGTCAATAACCCCCAAAAATTAGTGCAACTATCCTATTTTACGGAACGTTATAATGCATCTAAATCATCTATTAGTGAAGATTTAGATATTATTAACGAAATGTTAAAGTATGAAGGAATTGGCTCATTGGAAAGGTTTCCTGGAGCTGCAGGCGGGGCAAAATATATACCGAATTTTACAAATGAAAATAGTATACAATTTATTCAAAGCCTTTGTGAAAAATTAGAAGATCCATCCCGAATTTTACCGGGTGGTTATTTATATATGAGCGATTTGTTAGGAGATCCAAGTATTGTCAGACAGATTGGTAAAGTGTTTGTTTCCGCATTTTTCAAAAAAGAGATTGACGCCGTTGTGACGGTTGAAACGAAAGGAATTCCACTAGCCTATGCGGTAGCAGATTATTTAAATGTACCTGTTGTTGTGATCCGGAGAAACATGAGGGTTACCGAAGGATCTTCCGTCAGTATTAACTATGTTTCCGGACGATCACAAAGAATCCAGACGATGGTACTTCCTAAACGAAATTTACAAGAAGGAATGAATGTTTGTATTATTGATGATTTTATGAAAGCAGGCGGAACTGTTACAGGGATGATTAGTTTATTAGAAGAGTTTAAAGCGACCGTCGTCGGGATCGGTGTCTTTGCTGAAGCGGAGGACAATAACAATGAGCGAATGATCGAACAATACACCTCCTTAATTAAAGTATCAAATCTACAAAACAAGGACATTAACGTAAAATATGGGAGTATTTTGCAAAAATAAATAACAAAAAGATAAAATCCTACTAAATTTTGAAAGAAATTTTAATATTTAGCAGGATTTTTTAATTTTATGTTGAATTAGTATAACAAGCTTTAAAACATAAAGGTGGTGAAAATACGTGGAAGTAACCGATGTCCGATTACGACGTGTTAGTGCAGAAGGAAAAATGCGGGCAATTGCTTCAATAACATTTGATGATGAATTCGTCGTACATGATGTAAGAATAATTGATGGAAACAACGGGCTATTTGTTGCGATGCCATCTAAACGAACTTCAGATGGAGAATTCAGAGACATTGCTCACCCAATTAATTCCAAAACTCGCGAAAAAATTCAAACAGCAGTATTAAAAGAGTATGAATCAAGAGAAGTAAATGAAACAAATTTTTTACAGTATGAAGAAGCAGGGGCATCTTAATAAAAATAATAAAAAGACTAATTTTAAAAATTAGTCTTTTTTGGTGTCTTTAAGTAAAGTTTTTTCTATGACCAACAAGGTTGATAGTCATATTTTTTTCACATCAGAAGCGTGAGAGCTCTGTCCAGATTCCTGTTAGAATGGTTTATTATTTGAATTCAGTATCAGTTTCAGTTATTATTTTATAATGGAGATTAAAGGATTGGGGGTTACTTCGTGAAAAGTCGTTACGCAATTATTTTGGCTGCTGGCCAAGGTACGAGAATGAAATCTAAATTAAGTAAAGTACTTCATCCAATATTAGGTCGTCCAATGATTCGCTATGTAATGGAGGCGCTAAAGCCAACATCAATTGAGAAACTTGTTACGATTGTTGGTCATGGTGCCGAAGATGTGAAAACAAATATCGGTAAAGATAGTGATTTTGTAATTCAAAAAGAACAACTCGGTACAGCACATGCTGTTTTGCAAGCTGACGAAATGTTAAACGATAAAAGTGGAACAACAATCGTTGTTTGTGGGGATACGCCGCTTATTACAACTGATACGTTTCAAGCACTTTTTGAATACCATGAAAAATCGTATTCAAAGGCAACTGTCCTAACGGCAAAAATGCCTGATCCAACAGGCTATGGCCGAATCATTCGAAATGAGACAGGTGATGTCGAACGAATTGTGGAGCAAAAAGATGCAGATGATAAAGAGAAACTTGTTAATGAAATAAATACAGGAACATACTGTTTTGATAATGAAGCATTATTTGCTGCTTTAAAAAGAGTGAAAAATGATAATGTGCAGCAAGAATATTATTTAACAGATGTGATTGAAATATTAAAACAAGACGGGGATAAAGTAAGTGGGTTTATAACAGACAACCAAGAGGAAACAATTGGAATCAATGACCGCCTAGCTTTATCACATGCTGAAAATATGATGAAAAGAAGAGTGAATGAATATCATTTAAAAAATGGTGTTACGATCACCGATCCAAATAATACGTATATCGGACCACAAGTGACTATCGAACAAGATGTTACTATTTACCCCGGTACGATACTTGCGGGAGAAACGCATATAGAGGAAAATGCCATCATTGGCCCTCATTCCGATATTGAAAATAGTACAATCGGAAAAGGTACCGTCGTTAGACAAAGTGTAATTAGAGATAGTAAAATAGGTAATATGGTAAATATCGGGCCATTTGCACATATTCGTCCTGATTCATCTATAGGAGATGAAGTGAGAGTAGGTAATTTTGTAGAAATCAAGAAATCTGTGATTGATCAACATTCAAAAGTACCACATTTAAGCTATATCGGAGACGCACAACTCGGGAAAAATATTAATATTGGTTGCGGTACAATTACAGTAAATTATGATGGGAAAAATAAACATACAACAACAATAGAAGATGATACCTTTATTGGTTGCAACTCGAATTTGATTGCACCCGTTACGATTAAACAAGGGGCATATATAGCGGCTGGATCTACTATTACAGATGATGTTCCAGAAGAGTCCCTAGCAATAGCAAGAGCGAGACAAACAACTAAAGAAGGATATGCAAAAAAATTAAAAAGTAAAAAATAATAATTAATTACTGGAGGGCTTCATTCATGTCATCGGGGTATAATGATGAATTTCTGCAACTGTTCACTTTAAATTCAAATCGAAAATTAGCCGAGGAAATTGCAAATCATATTGGCGTTCCTTTAGGGAAATGTACCGTTTCAACTTTTAGTGACGGCGAAACACAAATCAACATTGAGGAAAGTGTACGTGGTTGTGATGTTTACATTATTCAATCAACATCTGAACCTGTAAATGAAAATATTATGGAATTACTTATTTTAATTGATGCGCTTAAACGTGCTTCTGCCTCATCTATCAATATTGTGATGCCTTATTATGGGTATGCAAGGCAAGATCGTAAAGCACGTTCAAGGGAACCAATTACAGCAAAACTTGTTGCGAACTTACTAGAAACAACAGGTGTAGACAGGGTAGTAACATTAGACTTGCATGCACCACAAATTCAAGGGTTCTTTGATATTCCAATCGATCATTTACAAGGTGTGCCACTTTTATCAGACTATATAGAAGAGAAGAACATAGAAGATCCCGTTATCGTTTCCCCAGATCATGGTGGGGTAATTCGAGCAAGAAGAATGGCGGATCGTCTAAAAGCGCCAATCGGTATTATCGATAAACGTAGACCGAAACCAAATGTTGCAGAAGTAATGAATATTATTGGAGATATTGAGGGTAGAACTGCGATTATCATCGATGATATAATCGATACAGCTGGGACAATGCAACTTGCAGCAGATGCACTGATTGAAAAAGGTGCAAAAGAAGTGTATGCATGTGCGACTCACCCAGTATTGTCTGGACCTGCAATCGATAGAATCCAAAATTCTCAAATTAAGGAACTAGTTGTAACGAATACAATTGAACTTCCAGAGGAAAAGAAAATTGATAAAATTACACAATTATCAGTAGCTCCACTAATAGGTGAAGCAATTATCCGGATACATGAAGACCAATCAGTAAGTATTTTATTTGATTAAACAATATTATTTATTTGGAGGAAATAAAGATGGGTATTAGTTTACAGGCAAAAAAGCGTGATAACTTTTCACGTGCAACAACGAAACAAATTAGACGAGAAGGGTTTATTCCTGCAGTTGTTTATGGAAAGGAAAAAGAACCACAGACAGTAAGCGTGGAAAATATCGAATTATTAAAAACAGTGCGCGATGAAGGGCGAAACGCAATTATCTCGCTTGATATCGAAAATGGTAATTCGGTAGATGTAATGTTACACGAATATCAGACTGACCCTGTGAAAGGGGAAGTTATCCATGTTGACTTTTACGTCGTTGACATGTCCGAAGAAATGGATGTTGCTGTTACACTTCGTTTAGATGGGGATGCAGTCGGTGTGAAGGATGGCGGTATCTTACAACAGCCTTTATATGAATTACAAGTACGAGCCAAACCAAGAGAAATCCCGGAAGAAATTGCAGTTGATATTTCTGAATTAGCAATCGGTGACAGTATTTCTGTTGCGGACATCCCAGTATCAGACAAATATGAACTTATTGATGATGCAGAAACGACGATTGCTGTTGTATTACCTCCAGAATCTGAAACGGAGTCCGAAGAAGATGTTGACTTTAGTGCAGAACCTGAATTAGTAGGTGCAGAAGACGAAGAAGAATAAGTTGTAGATGGAAAGTTATCTTGCTTTTTACTGTCATAAGAGCATGAATGAAAGCAAGGTTTGACACATCATAAAACCCTCCTAATAAGAAGACTATTTGCTTTTGTTCTTATGAGGAGGGATTCTTCTATTGAAAAAGGATGGGCTTTAAACAAACAAATAAATGGGGCAGTTACTATGAAATGTATCATTGGACTGGGTAATCCCGGTAAAAAGTATGAAAAAACACGCCATAATATAGGTTTCATTGTTATTGATGAACTAGTAAAGCGATTTTCTATTAACTTAAACAAAACAAAATATAAATGTACGTATGAAATCCAAACTATTCAACAAGAAAAAGTGCTATTCATCAAGCCACAAACATTTATGAATCTTTCTGGTGAAGGTGTTCGACCTTTATTGGACTTTTATAAAGTGAAAGTGGAAGATGTGTTAGTGATCTATGATGATTTGGATCTCCCTGTTGGTAAAATTCGCCTTAGAGAAAAAGGTGGTCACGGTGGCCATAATGGGATCAGATCATTAATCGAACATTTAGGCACGAAAGACTTTAAGCGGTTACGGATTGGAATAGGTAGACCAACAAACGGAGCACCAATTGTAAATTATGTATTACAGCCTTTTCTAAAGCAAGAAGCAGCAACTTTAGCGCATACAATTGACCAATCTGTCAAAGCATGTGAAACGTGGTTAGATAAACCATTTAATGAAGTGATGAATATATATAATAAATGACTCAACTTTCGCCGAGTTGTGAAATGGACAAAAAAACCTTGGTAGAATGAAGTGGGAGAAGGTACAGCGCTCAAGTTGACTTTGGATTAAACTGTTTGCTCTAAGCAGCCTGTTTACATCTAAGCTCACCTGCTCTTTTTGTTAAGTTTGTTGCTATGATCGCGCATTTGAAATAAACTACGCAGTAGCTGCTAGGTTGTTTTCCACTAGGGATCATTGCTTTCCGCGGGCACGGCTTCAGCCTCCTCGGAAGAAAACCACTTCCTGCGGGGTCTTAAGACACGTGGGACTGGGACTGCGCTTACTCGTCCCATCGAAGAACATTTGCTTTTCCCGCAAATCTTTACGGTGGGACGAACGGAAGTGCAGTCCCAGGAGTCAATGATCCTCCGCTCCAAACAACCATCATAATAGTATAATAAGATCGGATACCATCCCAGCGAAGGAAATGCACGGAGACTCCTGTGGGAGGATAGGCCTAGATGAGACCCCGCAACGAGCGAAGCGAGTGAGGAGGCTCAACAGCCGCCCACGGAAAGCGTAGTGTATTTCCGTAGCGGTGGACCAAGCTGTTACTGAGCAGTTTATATCTTGTATGTAAAAAGTAACAAATCTATATGGTAGCTTAACGAAGCGAATTGTTTGAACTCATTTTATTGGTGCGAAAGTTTGAGTAAAGGTCCATGGAAAAGATGTTGAATAAATTTTATCCATTCGGATAAACTTTTATATAACGGTTGTTCAAAAACTTTTGATAAAAATGATCATTTGTTAAGTTTTTTGAATACTAACAATAATAGTTTGTTCCGAGGAGGATGACAGATATGTCTATTATTTATAAGTGTAGACATTGTGGACATACAATTGGAATGTTAGAACAACAAATTGTTTCTACTTCTATGTTAGGTTGGGATAAACTAACAGCTAAAGATAAGCAAAAAATGATTCAATATAAAGATAATGGGGATGTTCATATCCATGCCATTTGTGAGAATTGTGAAGACTCATTAAGCCAACATCCAGATTATTATGAATTGGAGTATTTTCTTCAATAAATGATGAAACCCGCGCTTTAACGCTTTGGTTAATGACCAAAGCATTTTTGCGCTTACTTTATACAAGGCAAGCAAGGAACTTGAATACTAGAACGCATTATATCGATATTTATGTACGAATAAATTCCTCATGAAGGAAATTTACGATGAATGAATACTAGAAAATAAAAGTGGGAATAGGATATATTATGGGGGTTACATATAATGAAAGGAATTTATCATTTTCTAAAAGAAAAGGAAGATATACAATCAGTTATTGATGGTATATCTACTGGCTTAAATGAACAACTCGTAGCGGGTTTGTCCGGAACAGCTCGCAGCTTGTTTATTTCGACTATTGATCAAGCGCAACAGAAAAAGACATTAATCGTTACACATCAACTAATTCATGCACAGCAACTATATGATGACTTAATTGAATTTTCAAATAACCCTTCCATTTATTTATACCCTGTTAATGAACTGATTGCATCGGAAATGGCAGTAGCTAGCCCTGGAATGCGTGGAGTACGGATTAATTCATTAACGAAATGGTTGAGTGGGAATTCAGGGATTTTGATTGCTCCAATCGCAGCTTTAAAGCGAATCCTTCCACCCCCAAATTATTGGAAAATGCATCAATTACCACTTATTGATGGTGAAAGTATTCATATTGAAAGCTATATCACTTCTTTAATTGATATGGGATATGAACGGGTAGAGATGGTTACTGCGCCCTCAGAATTTAGTGTACGTGGTGGCATCATCGATATTTACCCTGTCACTGAAAAACATCCCGTTCGTGTAGAGTTGTTCGATGATGAAATAGACTCCATTCGTTACTTTGATGCTGATACACAACGATCTTTAGAGAAGGTTACAGAAATAGTCATTGGGCCAGCGAAGGAATTGCTGTTAAAAAAAGAAGATATGATTCGTGGTGCAGAAAAGTTAGAGCAATCGCTAGGCTTAACACTTAAGAAAATGAAATCATCGGATGAAAAAGAAAAGTTGATGAATCGCATCGAGCATGATATTGAACGATTACGTCGAGCTGAACCGTTTCAAGAAATGTATAAGTACAGTGAATTTTTCTATGAAAATCCTAGTAGTTTATTAGACTATTTACCGAAAAACGGATTGATTATCTTTGATGAAATGAGCCGAATCCAAGAATCTGCACAAACGTTAGATATCGAAGAAGCGGAACTTTATAAAACATTACTTCATCAACAAGAAATTGTGCCTAACTCAACGTTTTCTTTTGATTGGATTACTTTAAGAGAAAAAATGGCTATACAAAAATTATATATGTCTGTTTTTTTACGGCATATTCCTAACACCCAACCTGAAAATATTGTGAATTTAGCCTCACGGACAATGCAAGAATTTCATGGACAGATGCCATTGTTTAAAAATGAACTGGGTCGTTGGGAAAAAACGGGATTTTCCGTCATTATTTTAGCAGTAAATGAAAATCGTGCAGAGAAAGTGCAATCGATTTTGCATGATTACGGAATGGAAATACCCATTAAAGACTCTATTCAATTACCTCTAAATAATCCGATTATTACAGTAGGAAATATTAGTGGTGGAATGGAGCTACCGATGCATAAACTTGCCATCGTTACCGAAAATGAATTATTTAAGAAGAAACAGGCAAGGGTGAGAAAAAGTCAGAACATCTCAAATGCAGAACGGATTAAAAACTATCAAGAATTAAAAATAGGTGATTATGTCGTTCATCGGAATCACGGGATTGGAAAATATATTGGGATTGAAACATTACAGGTAAATAAATTGCATAAAGATTATTTGTTGATCCAATATTCCGGAGATGATAAATTATACGTTCCCATCGATCAAATCGATTTAGTGCAAAAGTATGTCGGTTCTGAAGGAAAAGAACCCCGTCTATATAAACTAGGGGGAACAGAATGGGCGAAAGTGAAACGGAAGGTTCAATCATCTGTTGAAGATATTGCCGATGAATTAATTAAGCTATATGCAGAAAGACAAGCACAAAAAGGGTATGCATTTGAAAAAGATACAGAATTACAACAAGAATTTGAACATGCTTTTGCTTACCAAGAAACGGAAGATCAACTAAAGAGTGTAGAAGAAATTAAACATGACATGGAAGCATCTAGACCGATGGATCGTTTATTATGTGGGGATGTTGGTTACGGAAAAACAGAAGTAGCCATTCGAGCTATTTTTAAAGCTGTCATTGAAGGGAAACAAGCAGCTATATTGGTACCAACAACTATTTTAGCACAACAACATTATCAAACGATGCAGGAGAGATTCCAAGACTATCCGATCAATATCGGTCTTTTAAGTCGTTTTCGAACGAGAAAACAACAAAATGAAACAATCGCTGGACTAAAGAATGGAACAGTCGATGTCGTAATTGGAACCCATCGATTATTAACAAATGACGTTGTTTATAAGGATTTGGGACTATTAGTCGTAGATGAAGAGCAGCGTTTCGGAGTGAAACATAAAGAGAAAATTAAACAAATAAAGACAAATGTGGATGTTTTAACGCTAACTGCAACCCCAATTCCGCGTACCCTTCATATGTCGATGCTTGGAATTAGAGATTTGTCTGTTATTGAAACCCCGCCTGAAAATCGCTTTCCTGTTCAAACGTATGTGATTGAACATAATCCAGCATTTATTCGGGAAGCAATTGAACGAGAAATAGCACGTGGTGGTCAAGTCTTTCTTCTATACAACCGTATTGACAATATTGAAAAAGTAGCACAAGAAATTGACCAACTAGTAGAAGCGGCTAGAGTGACTTTTGCTCATGGTAGAATGAATGAAACAGAACTGGAAAATGTCATGTTTCGATTTTTAGAAGGAGAAAGTGATGTTTTAGTGAGTACAACAATTATCGAAACAGGTGTAGACATTCCGAATGTAAATACGTTAATTGTTTATGATGCTGATCGCATGGGATTAAGTCAGTTGTACCAGTTACGTGGTAGAGTCGGCAGATCGAACAGAATTGCTTACGCGTATTTTACGTATCGTAAAGATAAGGTGCTAACAGAAGTTGCCGAAAAACGATTGCAAGCGATAAAAGAGTTTACGGAACTCGGTTCTGGCTTTAAAATTGCGATGCGTGACTTATCGATTCGTGGTGCTGGAAATTTACTTGGTGCCCAGCAGCACGGCTTTATCGATTCTGTCGGTTTTGATTTGTATTCACAAATGTTAAAAGAAGCAATCGACTCACGAAAAACCGGGAAACCTATGGAAGCTGTACAACCGTTTAATCCAGAATTAACGTTATTGGTAGACGCTTATATTCCTGAGACATATATCGAAGACGAAAAGCAAAAGATTGATATGTATAAACGTTTCCAAAGTTTCCAATCAACAAAAGAAATGGATGATTTAAAAGAAGAATTGATTGATCGATTTGGAGATTATCCGAAAGAAGTAGAAGAGTTATTTTTAGCTTCATATTTAAAAATGGTGGCAAAAGTTGAGCGTGTAGAAGCAATTACCGAAAAAGGAAATCGAACGGAAATGATCGTAGAAGATTCACGGAGTCAGCAAGTCGACGGTTCTAAACTATTTAAGTTAGCGAATGACTTTGGAAGAAACGTCCAATTAGGAACAGTTGGGAATAAGCTAAAAGTGATTTTTAAATGGAGAAATGAATCAAATACAGAACGTTATACCTATGTAGGGAAGTTTATTGAAAAACTTAAAAATGTTGATCATGAAGATGTAGTAAAGACCTCTGCACAATGATTGAAGGAAACGGATTATCGGTTTAAGAAAAGAAAATAAAGAAGAATGGTATCCACCTAGCAAATGGAATATGGAAGACTCTTGGTCGGCTAGAAAGAGCAAGCTGAAGTGGGACTGCGAGTACTCGTCGCAATAAATAAACATTGTTCGTCGCAGAAAAAAGCGGGTATATTTCATTTACGAGGCTATGAAGAAAACCATTTCCAGATAGTTTCGGCTTACCTTTCTTCATTTGGCAATAAAAACGGAGCAGCAAACATGCAAATGTTTAAAGGAAAATAAATATGGTTATCAAATGTATAGTTCTCCATAGTTGATTCATACTAAAAACAACATTGGTGTAAATTTCACTTTATGAAAAGAAGTACTATTAGAGGATGTTCAAAAAGTTTGGTAAAAAGGACACTTTGTATTTCTATGTTGGCTTGCTTTTTAGCTACGTATTAAAATGCATACGCTCCGTTGTCGGAGCAAAGCTGTCTTGAACTGCGCAGGTCTTCTTCTATCCTCCTTTTTGAACATGTACTATCAAGGACAAACTATTTCTTAGTGTGAAGGGAATCATCAAAAAAGTTTATACAGAATGTGAGGTTTGTTGTATGAAAGCGACAGGAATTGTACGACGTATTGATGACCTAGGGAGAGTAGTCATACCGAAAGAAATTAGACGTACGCTCCGTATTCGAGAAGGTGACCCGTTAGAAATATTTGTTGCAAGAGAAGGTGAAGTCATTTTAAAAAAATATTCACCTATAAATGAATTGGGACATTTTGCAACAGAATATGCAGATGCACTATTTGACTCACTTCATTTTCCTGTTTTTATTTGTGATCGTGATGAAATCATAGCTGTTAGTGGAGACTCGAAAAAAGATTACTTAAATAAAAGTATTGGCACACATATTGAGGACGCCATTGAAAACCGCTCAAATGTGTTAGAAACGGAAAAAACGACGATTGAACTAATTAGAGGAAAAGAAGATGAGATTGATTCATATGTCATTAGTGTGATTATCGCGAATGGTGATCCAATTGGGTCGGTCATAGTATTGTCAAAAAACGGAGATGCTTTATCAAATGTAGAACAAAAAGTAGCCGAAACAGCATCTAACTTTTTAGGTAAACAAATGGAGTAATAGGTGGATATAAAAAACAAGGCAGTCAACACGCCTTGTTTTTTCTTTGTCTAGGCAATTCTAGTTCTACTTGTGAATAGAGTTTATTTGCCATATTATTCGCGTCTAGCTTCGAAGCACAATGTTTTCGGTGGGACGAGCATTTAGCACAGTCCCAGGACATGACGTTTTTGGCGACAAACTAAAGCAGTAGCAAATTCCAAGCTTCTTCCTACGATAAAGAAGACTTACCGATTGGCTTATCAGGATGTGTTAGTACAAAGTTTATTGCTGGTACTCGCAAATGTAAACGTAGGTTGTGTTATAATAATAGGTACTTTATAGGCTTTTTGAAAAAATCAGGGTAGGCGTTACGATGGAAATAAATAAGACGAAGAAAGTTGTACAAGGGGCATTCTTATTAACGATTGCAGGTTTACTTAGTAAAATAGTTAGTGCAACTTATAGAATTCCTTTGCAAAACTTAACAGGTGATTTTGGATTTTATATATATCAACAAGTTTATCCGCTAATTGGTACAGTGATGATTTTGTCATTATATGGATTTCCTATCGCTATATCAAAACTTACGACAGAAATGAAACAAAAAAACAACTTGCTGACAATTCGTCATTTTTATATCCCGTTATTTATCATACTATTGGTGATTAGTAGTATCTTTTTTATGATTATTTTTTTCCTATCCCCATTGATATCCACTTGGATTGGGGACGAAAATTTAACAAGCACATATCAATTGGCAGCTTTTCTTTTCCTCCTCATTCCATTTTTAGCTTTATTACGTGGTGTGTTTCAAGGGAATGAAGAAATGCACCAAACAGCTTATTCCCAAATCATTGAACAAGTTATTCGTGTTTCCATTATTATTACTGCTGCTTACTATATTTTCATGGGAAAATTAGATATTTATATGATTGGCAAAGCTGGTGTTATGGCATCAATGCTTGGAATGGGTGTTGCGATAGTATTATGTATGATTTTCTTTATGCCAAAACATAAAAAAATGATTGTTGTTCCTTCCTTCCAAACAAACATTCCATGGAAATATTTTATATTCACTTGTATATCTTTCGGGATTGTTGGTTCATTAAACCATATGATTTTAATTATGATTCAGTTTGTAGATGTGTTTACATTAGTTCCAAATTTAATGGAATATGGATTATCCCCTATGGAAGCGATGGAAGCGAAAGGTATCTTTGATCGCGGACAACCATTTATTCAGTTTGGTGTTGTATTTGGCTCTTCTTTTGCACTTGCAATAATCCCAACTGTAGTTCGCGAAAATATTCGAGCAAACATGTCAACAATTCAATCTGTTCGGGAAGCTCTATTATTTAGTTTTTACATTGCTTTTGGGGCGACGCTTGGTTTAATTCTCCTTTTACCAGAGGCAAATAGATTATTGTTTACAAACAATGATGGAACAGGTAGTTTACAAATTCTAGTTATAGCTATTTTATTGTCGTCGATTACGATAACTACATGTGCTATTTTGCAAAGTATCGGATACTTGAAACAGACTGCCATCTGGATAAGTGTTACTTTTCTTATAAAATGGCTTTTGAACGAGCTCTTTGTTCCTTTTTGGGGCATTTATGGTAGTGCGATAGCAACGGTCGGTAGTCTATTTGTTTTATGTATAGCAAGTATCTTACTATTACAACGAAAAGTACCAGCAATTTATTTTTTTCGTCATATTAGATGGCAGGCGCTTTTTGTTGCAAGTGGTGGCATGTTTTTATATATTATGGGTGTAAAAGGCTTATGTACATTTTATGGAGAATTATCACGTGTAAGCTTGCTATTTTATGTTTGTTTTGTCGTTTTTTCTGGGGCGCTTTTGTATATATGTTTATTATTACGTTATAACGTTTTTACGGAAAAACAATTAAGTACTTTACCATTTTCAAGGCTTTTTTTACGCTTACAAGCATTGTTTGTGAAAGGAAATTAATTATTTTTGGAGGAACATGATGGCGAACAAAATTGAAATCATCGGTTTAGGTGCAGGAGATATTGAGCAATTACCTCTAGGAGTCTACCGAAAGTTACAAAATGAAAAAAGGCTCGTATTTGTGCGAACGATTGATCATCCAGTTGTTCAGACATTACATGAAGAAGGTATTGAATTTCATGGATTTGATTCGTACTATGAAACATACGATCATTTTGAAGAAGTGTATGAAAAAATAGCCGAGACGTTAATCGAAGAAGCGGTGAAGGAGACAATTATATACGCGGTACCCGGTCATCCGATGTTAGCAGAAAAAACGGTTGAACTATTAAGGAAACAGACTACAGTTGAAGTAGAGATCATAGGTGGCCATAGTTTTTTAGATGACTTATTTACGACATTAAACATTGATCCGATTGATGGTTTCCAACTTGTCGATGCAACATTCTTTCGTCGTGAGGAGTTAAACTATGCGAATCATCTCGTGTTTTGTCAAGTATATGATGCATTTATCGCCTCTGAGGTAAAGCTTACATTGCTTGAGGATTTACCACCTGACCATAAAGTGACCATTGTCGAAGCGGTAGGAACGCAAGGGGAAAAAGTGCGAACCGTTTGTTTAGAAGATTTAGATCGTGTGATGAAAATGAGTAATTTAACAACCGTTTATGTGTCGCCAACCGTTAAAGAAGGTCTTACCCACCAATTTGCTACATTACGTTCGGTAATGAAAGAACTTAGAGGCCCAAATGGCTGTCCATGGGATCAAAAACAAACCCATGAATCATTAAGGCAATATGCAGTGGAAGAAGTTTATGAATTAATTGATGCGATCAATCAAGAAAATGACGAAGGAATCGTTGAAGAATTAGGAGATGTATTGTTGCAAGTGATGTTGCATAGTCAAATTGGAGAAGATAATGGCTATTTTACGGTTGATGACGTTATTCGAGGCATTACAAATAAGATGATTCATCGACATCCCCATGTGTTTAGTGATGAGGAAACGAACAAAAGCTGGGAAGAATTAAAGGCGGAAGAAAAGAACGGTCCACAAGATGAATTCATTTTAGACTCTGTCATAAAACATGCTCCGGCTTTACAAGTAGCTTACAAGCTACAGCAAAAAGTGAGTCGTGTGGGCTTTGACTGGGAAAAAGTCGATGATATGTGGGATAAATTTAAAGAAGAATCAGCAGAATTTCACGAAGCTGTAGAACAAAAAGACGTAGGTGAAATGGAAAATGAATTAGGTGATATGTTATTTGTACTAGCAAATATTGCGAAGTTTCACAAAATAAATCCAGAACTTGCCCTTAAAAGAACGAACGAGAAATTTATTTCCCGTTTTAATGAAGTAGAAAGACAGGTGCGTCATGCTAATAAGCAATTTAAAGATATGACACTACCTGAACTCGATCTGTTTTGGGATGAAGCTAAAAGAAAGGAATGATCCTATGCGTTTAGATAAATTTTTAAAAGTGTCAAGAATTATTAAGCGAAGGCCTCTTGCCAAGCAAGTTGCTGAGCAGAACCGAATCAAAGTAAATGATGTCGTTGCAAAGCCGTCTATTAATGTTGAAGTTGGTGATGAAATAACAATCACATTTGGACAAACGATACTTACCGTTAAAGTATTGAACCTAAAAGACCATGTGAAGAAAGAGGAAGCAACATCTTTATACGAAGTTGTCAAAGAAGAAAAAATTAATCAAGACGAGTAGTTCTATACTTGTCCCTTCCTTCATAGATTGAAAGTAAGGAAGGTGAAACGTATGAATTATTATGAACGAGTTGAAAATGTAACTCCACAACGTGAACATAATGTACGAATTAATAATCGAAAAGAAATGGAAATAAACGGCGTAAAAGAAATTGATAGTTTTGATAATGAAGAGTTTTTATTAGAAACAAATATGGGGTATTTAATTGTTCGAGGGCAGAACTTACAACTTAAAAATTTAAATGTTGAAGAAGGCTTAGTGCAAATTAAGGGAAAAGTATATGAACTAACATATGTAGATGAACACCAACAGGAGAAAGCTAAAGGGTTGTTTAGCAAGCTTTTTAGATGACGTTAAATACCCAGTTGTTAACGATGCTCTCCATGATGATTGGTGGTATTTATTTAGGGTTTGCAACAGAAACATTTCGCAGGGCTGCAATGACCTGGAAAAGCAATCTTATTTTATCCTATGTTTTTGAAATATGCTTTTGGATCACACAAACATGTATTTTATTTTTCGTCTTATACAATGTAAATGAAGGTGAATTACGTTTTTTTATATTTTTAGCATGTTTATTAGGCTTTAGTATTTACACCGTCTTATTTAAAGCGATGTATAAACGTCTGCTTGAATTTTTCATAAAAATCATGAAAACAACGATCAAATGGACGATTCAAACAATCAATGTTCTAATTATTCACCCAATCAAATGGACAATCCAAATGATCATTACAATCCTTTTATATGTTGTACACGTTTGTCGTCACCTCCTTTTTTTCCTTTTTAAAATACTTTTTTATCCAATAAAATTACTAATTAACGTAATGAAAATAATTCTTCCTGAAAAAGTTGTGAAAAACATTACCAGTATGGCAACGTTTTGTAGTACAATAATATATAAATTAAAAAAGTGGTTAAAGAAGGTATTTTTAAAAAGGAGGTAACGATCCTTGAAAAGACCAAATAGAACGGTAGCAAAAATTAAGTCTGATTATATGAATCAATATAATGCGCAAATGGAAAGAAAACGACGCCGAAAAAAAAGACTTATACAGCGATTAATTTTCGCTAGTATGGTAATAGTAATAACCTTTGGTGTGATGGCAACATATCATATAAAACAACGATCATTATACTCTGAAAAACAAAAGGAATTTGATGAATTAACGGAACAACTGACAGTACTGGAAAAAGAGGAAAAAGAGCTGTTAGAGGAAATCGATTTATTAAATGATGATGAGTATATTTTAGATATTGCACGAACAAATTACTTTTTGTCAAAAAAAGGGGAGTTAATCTTTCAATTAGAGGATGAAAAGGAGCGCTCTTATTGACATATATTAGTATAGTTCGTATACTTATGAAGTAGGAGTATACTTTATAAAAAATTCAAGGAGGAGCATTTTTTTTATGTCAATTGAAGTAGGCAGCAAATTGCAAGGAAAGGTTACTGGAATCACAAATTTTGGTGCTTTTGTGGAGCTAGAGAAAGGTACGACAGGACTTGTTCACATTAGTGAAGTCGCTGATAATTATGTAAAAGATATTAATGAACATTTAACTGTAGGCGAAGAAATTAAAGTAAAAGTAATTAATGTTGAAAAAGATGGTAAAATTGGGTTATCGATTAAAAAAGCGAAGGATAGACCAATGCGCCAAAGAAATACCCGTGAAAGAACGGAAAATTTCGAATCCAAAATAAACCGATTTTTAAAAGATTCTGAAGACCGTTTAGCCTCTTTAAAGAAGCACACGGAATCCAGACGTGGAGGTCGAGGTGCAAAAAGAGGATAGCAATTGCTGTTCTAACATGAATGCTCTAAATAATATATAATAAATCAAACAAACAGATACTATTTTGATAGTATCTGTTTTTTAATGTGAAAAATCTAATAGAGATGAAACGGAAAAAGGTTCACTGGAAGCTAACATTTCTTGTATATCGTGTATTGCAATAAAAGGTGAATAAACAAAAACAGGTGGAGACATGTTTCTCCACCTGTTTTTTTGATAGCGGCGGAGGGGATTGAACCCCCAACCTTACGGGTATGAACCGTACGCTCTCGCCAGTTGAGCTACACCGCCAAAAAAACATCAACGTTAAATATATTACATGAAAAAAATCTAAATGTCAATGATGGACAAAATTGTGCTATTTGATGACATAACTTACTATAAAAAATTGATTAATGTGCATTCTTTTTAAGACTAGAACGTAAAAATGCTTTACATTTTATTGTTTTTTGACTAATTCGTGTAAAACTAGGTTTTTTAACGTAGGAATGAGTCGAATGATATTTATGCGTCTTTTTTAAATTTTGACAAAAAAAAGAGGAATATTATGTTTTAATCCATATACACGACTACTATGGAGGAGGAGAAGGAAAGTGAGCCAAACATTAAAAATAGAAACTATTTTACATAGCAAACGAACTAGAATCAAAAAAGGGATAAAGGCTTCGATAAAGGAAATATTTATAGAAAAACAATTATTACTATTACTCGTAGGACTTTTACTTGGACGGGCTGTTATTTTATATAATATTTCCCCTTTTGCGATTGCCTTTTTAGCGACAGCTTGGGCAATTTATCAAAAAAGAACATTGACAATGCTTATCTTTATCTTATTAGGTGCTTGGAGTCAGTCGATTGAACATGCGGTTTATATTTCTTTATCATTGGTCGTATTTATGTTTCTTACCCGGTTTTTAAAAGACAGAAGTAATTTAAAAATGCTTATGTTATTTGTTTTTTTATCAACAGTTGTGGCCCGAATATTTTTATATTCCCTTCCTAGTCCAATTACAACATATGAATGGCTACATTTACTCATAGAAGGGGTATTAGGGATTGTTCTCTTACTAATCTTTATGCAAAGTATCCCATTATTAGCACTAAAAAGATATCAACCAGCATTAAAAAACGAGGAAATAATTTGTATTATTATTTTGCTTGCCTCTATTTTAACAGGATTTATCGGTTGGGAAGTGTACGCCGTTTCATTGGAACATGTTTTTTCCCGTTATATTGTCCTCACCCTTGCTTTTGTTGGCGGTGCTGCAATTGGTTCTACCGTCGGAGTTGTTACAGGGTTAATTTTATCTCTTGCGAATGTAGCCAATTTATATCAAATGAGTTTACTCGCATTTTCAGGTTTATTAGGAGGCTTGTTGCAAGAGGGGAAAAAGCATGGGGTGAGTCTTGGTTTACTTGTTGGGACATTTCTCGTCGGAATTTATGGTGATATGCAAACCCTCACGGCAACGATGCTAGAATCTTCTATTGCGATTTTACTTTTTTATTTAACTCCAAATAATTTATTAAAACAAATGTCCAAATATATCCCAGGGACGACAGAATATTCATATGAAGAAAGAAAATATTTACAAAAGATTAGAGACGTAACAGCACAAAGGGTAGAACAATATTCGGCAGTGTTTGAAGCATTGTCGAAAAGCTTTATTCAATCAACCGAATCTCAAAACGAACAGGAACATATGGATGAAACGGATTATTTTCTAAGTTTAGTGACCGAAAAAACGTGTCAAATGTGTTTTATGAAAAAAAGGTGTTGGCAAAATCGATTTGAAGAAACGTATAGTCTCATGGAGTTGTTAAAAAACGATTTAGTACTCCATCAAGAAGTGGACCCTTTGCACATGAAAAAATTTGAAAATCATTGTGTTAAGTCGAAACAAGTAATCGATGCGATGGTAAATGAAGTGTCCCTTTTAACGATTAACAAAAAATTAAAGAAGCAAGTGGTGGAAAGCAAAAAAATAGTAGCAGATCAATTAAAAGGTGTCTCAGATGTCATGGATAATTTCGCAAAAGAAATTGTGAAGGAAAGACAAAGACATGAAAAGCAAGAGATTCAAATAGTACGAGCTTTAAAGCAAATGGATATTCATTTAGAAAAAATCGATATATACCAGTTAGAAAAAGGCACTATCGATATAGAAATGTCGATCATCTTTTACGATTATCATGGGGAGGGTTCAAAATTAATCGCTCCAGTATTATCCGATATTTTACAAGAAACGATCATCGTAAAAGAAGAAGATATTTCTCCATTTCCAAATGGGGTTAGCTTTTTAACGTTCGGTTCCGCTAGGCAATATACGGTTGAGACAGGTGTAGCAGTTGCAGCAAAAGGGGGAGGCCTCGTGTCAGGAGATTCGTATACAACGATGGAACTCGGCAAAGGAAAATATGCCCTTGCCATTAGTGATGGGATGGGGAACGGCATTCGTGCACGTGAAGAAAGTATGGAAACGTTACGGTTACTAGAGCAAATTTTGCAAACGGGCATTTCTGAACAAGTTGCGATCCAATCAATTAATTCTATTTTAGCGTTGCGGACGACAGATGAGATTTTTGCGACACTTGATTTAGCGATTATTAACTTACATAATGCAGCGCTTCGTTTTTTAAAAATTGGTTCTTCTCCTAGTTTTATTAAACGGGGAGATGAAGTGATACAAATAGAAGCGAATAATTTACCGATGGGAATCATTGAATATGTCGATCTTGAGACAGTGAGTGAAACATTAAAATCTGGCGATATTTTAATTATGATGAGTGATGGCGTATTTGATGGACCGAAACAAATAAAAAATAATGATTTATGGTTACAAAGAAAAATTCGTAATATGAAGACACAAGAACCACAAGCTATTGCGGATCTATTATTAGAAGAAGTTGTACGCGGTGAATTAGGTGTCATTCGCGATGATATGACGGTTGTCGTTGCGAAAATAAAAAAGCATAAACCAAAATGGGCAACGATTCCAGTCATGCACAGTGAGGCCAAATAAAAATATTTTAGAAAACTAAACCTTATCGCCAAGCTTTTTATAGGGAGAACGAAAGGAGCACGTGAGATGTAAAGAATGTGATGGTAGGCATTTGTTCATGTTTCAATGATGATGTGAAGTTATTTCTAACCTTTGAGGCTTTCGGTGTGGTTGGAAGCAGCGTGGTTTCAAAAAAACTGGCATATTTGAAAGAAACTGCGCGGTAACTGCTAGCTTGTTTTCCGCTACGGATCATTTCTTTCCACGGGCACGGCTTCAGCCTCCGACGCACAGGACGTGCTAGTGCAGGTGTTGCGACAGGACGTCGCGTACTTAACCTGCCTCGCGGAGAAACCGCCACTGCGGGGTCTTCAGACACGTGGGACTGGGACTGCGCTTACTCGTCCCATCGAAGAACATTTGCTTTTCCCGTAGTAGTCAATGATCCTCCGCTCCAAACAACCACAAGGATAGTGGAAGCAAATTATCGTATTGTTCTATTAACACCATCCCAGCTATGGAAATGCACGGAGACTCCTGTGGGAGGTAGGCCTAGATAAGACCCTGCCCCGGCAAGGGGTATGCCGACGTTGGCCGCAAAGACCGGTTTTAGTTGGCCCTCCTTTAATTTCGAGTAAGGAGGCTCACCAGCCGCCCGCGGAAAGCGTAGTGTATTTCCGTAGCGGTCTGACAAGTGCTATCCTAGTTACTGTACAGTTTATAGATGTTACGCAGAGTGTATAAAACCTTCTTACTGCATAAGTGCAATATTCGTTCTCGCAATAAAAAGCTTGGTAAATAAGTAGGCCTGCTGAAGATCAAACATTCGCTTCATATTATAACTATTTTGATGGGACGAATGAACGTCAGTTTAGGTGAAGACGCATACTTAACCTACTATGGAAGAAAACCACTTCTTTTATTGCCCGGGCTTTTAAACAAATAATACCTCCTCGATTTATGATGTATAGATCATTTTCTTCTTGGCGAAAATAGTAGAAAGTAAAAGGCATAGTAGTTACAGACACTACTTGGGCTATGAAAGAAAAGGTAGGAGGTATTTTCTGGTGAATAAAGGTACGTTACGACAAATTTTATTAATAACAGATGGTTGTTCTAATAGTGGAGAAAATCCAGTTGAAAGTGCGAAAGTTGCTTTTGAAAACGGCATTACAGTAAATGTGATCGGAATTCTTGATGATTATGAGTCTGAAACAGCTAGCGGTTTTGAAGAAATAGAACAAATTGCAAAAGCTGGAGGTGGGATTAATCAAGTTGTTTATAAAGAAGATTTATCACAAACTGTACAAGCAGTGACAAGGCAAGCGATGACACAAACATTACAAGGTTTTGTCAATAAAGAACTGACAAATATATTTGGCTCCAGCCAAACACTCGAAGAAATTGAGCCTGAAAAACGTGGCGAGGTGATGGAAATTGTAGAAGACCTGGGAGAAACATGTCATTTGGAAGTTCTCATATTAGTAGATACGAGTGCGAGTATGAATGATAAACTATTAACAGTGAAAGAGGCGTTAATTGATTTATCCATTAATTTACATGCTAGAGTTGGAGAAAATAATTTTGCTATATTCCAATTTCCGAAACGAAAAGATCCAATTGGATTGGTTCATAATTGGGCAAAGGAATTAGACTCCATTTCTGTTATTTTTCCTAAACTGGTTAGTGGTGGAGTAACACCGACAGGTCCTGCTATCCGTGAGGCGATGTATCAGTTTGGTAAAAAGGAAATGAGAAGGAGCATGTATCGTGCAGAAGAATATCGAAGAGAAGGCTAGTATTCCGATTAAACACGGCACCATAATTGTGGGAAAGTGGAATAAAAACCAATATACGATTATAAGAAAAATTGGTTCAGGGATGATTGGTACAGTCTATTTATGTCGTATGCACAATAATCGATTAGTTGCTTTAAAGATAAGTAAGCAGGCGATGTCACTTACAACCGAAGTAAATGTATTAAAGTCGCTGAATAAGGTTCAAGATAATCGTCTTGGACCTTTTTTAATCGATGTCGATGATTGGGAAAGGCAAACGGGAAAATCATATTCATTTTATGTTATGGAATATATTAACGGAATTCGTATGGAAACATTTATTCGTAGAAATGGTGCTGAATGGATTGGTGTCTTTATCATTCAAATGTTAGAACAATTAGAAGGATTACATCAGTCAGGATGGGTTTTTGGTGATTTAAAAAACGATAATTTACTTATTACCGAATCTCCTACGAAAGTGCGATTTATCGATGTTGGTGGTACGACAAAAATGGGGCGATCGATCAAAGAGTATTCAGAGTTCTATGACCGGGCGTATTGGCATTTAGGTACGAGAGAAGCGGAACCAAGTTATGATTTATTTGCCCTTGTTATGGTAATATTGGCCATTTACTATCCAAGACATTTTAAACGTTCGAATCATTCAAAACAACTGATCTTAAAAAGAATAGCCGTAGTCCGAGATTTACAACTATATGAACACTGTTTACAAAAAGCGATATTAGGGCAGTATAAATTAGCGAGTGAGATGAAAGCGGATCTATTACAAACAATGTGGAAAAGGCATAAAAAAGAGAATAAGAAGCGAGCAGCCAAGGGTAATTATGTCATACAGGCAGTTATTATATCATCTCTTTCAGGTGTTTATTATCTTGTTTCTAGTTTATTTTTTTAGGTGGGCCAGTATGAATGAAGTTTCTTTTCACATTTAGAACAATTTTAGTTCTTGCTTAAACGCTATGTAATGAGAAAAGTTTTATTCTGTCACTGAGTTCATTCTATTATTAAGAATCTGCAATATAAATTCAGTGAATGTATTTAGTCGATGCAAGACTATGACAGCAATAGTGTTGTAAATTCCTTTGTTTGGGAAATGTAAGATGAGGCATAATAAATTTGAATTAACCCGTGTTCGCGCTGAATAAATCGTAATTGCGCTGAATGCCTCCGTATTAACGCTGAATAAATCGCAATTGCGCTAAATCCAACAATTATCCGTACAGTTCGTACAGAATGATCTTACCACTAAAGACGAGGGGAAAAGCCAATTTTTCTAATGAAGGAATGGTGAAAAACAGACTGTTTCAGTGAATACATTAAAAAAGGGAGCTTATGGATGACAACACTATAATAAAATCGTTATAATAAAGAATAGAAACGAAAAGTTAGGATAGATCCTATGAAAGAGAAGTTATTAACCTTTATTTACGATCATCAACTATTAAAGAAGAACAAAACGGTCTTAGTCGGTGTTTCAGGTGGACCAGACTCGATGGCTCTTCTACATTTTTTCCATGAAATAAAAGAGGAATGGAATATAACAGTTATTGCACTTACGATTGATCATCAATTAAGGGGAGAAGAATCGAACCAAGATGTTCAATATGTGAAAGAAGTTTGTAAAAAATGGAAAGTACCCCATGTATCTATTCAAGTAAATGTAAAATCGTATCGTGCAAAAAAGAAAGTAAGCACTCAAGTTGCCGCACGAACATTACGTTATGATGCATTTAAAGAACAGATGAAGATCCATCATGGAGATTATTTAGCATTAGGTCACCACGGAGATGACCAAATTGAAACACTCGTTATGTCCCTTGTTAGAACGACGAACTTAAGTAGCTTAACTGGCATTCCATTCAAAAGAAAATTCGTAACTGGAGAAATTATTCGCCCGTTACTTTGTGTAACAAAACATGAGATTGAAGACTATTGTGTCAAGCACCATTTACAGCCACGAATTGACTCTACAAACCTAGATACATATTATACCCGTAACTATGTAAGAGCTCATATTGTTCCAAAGCTTAAAAAACGTAATCATAATTTACATATGACCGTTCAGCGGTTAAGTGAATCATTACAGGAAGATGAAGAATACTTAATGGAACAGGCTAAGCAAGTTGTAAAGAAGACGGCTCGATTCGATGAACAACAGAAAAAAGCAAGTATATCTGCTAAGGAATTAAGGAGTTATGCAGTTTCTTTACAAAGACGAGCATATCGATTAACATTAGACTATCTATACGATGAATTACCTGATAGTTTGTCCTATATGCATGAACGTATTTTTTTATCGCTATTGAGTGAACAGATGGGGAACCAAATTATTCATTTTCCTAAAGGGTTGCACATTGAAAAATCATATGATAACATATTTTTTTACTTTTTTGAGAAAAATCGTATTGTAGAAAAGTCGTTTCACCAAATAATGACAGCTATTCCGCAAAGTATAAACTTACCAAATGGAGCTGTTTTTTCGGTTTCTTACATAGATGTAAAGAACGCTAAGGAAAAAGAAAGTAATCCATATACATATATTTGCTCGAAGGAACAGATTGCCCTTCCAATTCATATTCGAACACGAAGAGACGGGGATCGAATGCGTTATAAAGGGTTACGTGGAACGAAAAAAATAAAAGATATTTTAATTGATGCAAAAGTTCCTCGCCATTTAAGAGATCATACTTACATAGTAGCAGACGATTCGGATGAAATATTTTGGTTGATCGGATTAAGAAAGAACATGGACCATTGTACAATGTCTGATGGGACTTACGTACTGTTTGAATATAAAACTTGAGTCAACAGCTTGAAGGAGGAAGATGATGCAAAGCGACATCAAAGAAGTATTAATTACAGAAAAAGAAATAGCAAATAAATGTGCTGAGATTGGAGAACAATTAACATTAGAATATAAAGATAAATTTCCTCTTCTCGTTGGAGTATTAAAAGGTGCTACTCCATTTATGGCAGATCTATCTAGATATATTGATACCCATGTAGAAATGGACTTTATGGATGTATCGAGTTATGGAAGTGGTACACGATCATCAGGGGAAGTGAAAATTCTCAAAGACCTTGATGCAAAAGTAGAAGGAAGAGATGTATTAATTGTTGAGGATATTATCGATAGTGGCCTAACACTAAGTTATTTAGTTGATTTATTTAAATACCGAAAAGCAAACAGCGTTAAAATTGTGACACTTTTAGATAAACCAGGTGGTAGAACAGCCAAGATTAAGGCAGATATCGTTGGTTTCGAAGTTCCAAACGCATTTGTAGTTGGCTACGGGTTGGATTATAATGAAAAATATCGTAATCTTCCATATATTGGTGTTTTGAAACCGGAAGTATATAGTGTTTAGTAAGTAAGAAAAAAGAATAAAAATAATGGTAATAGAAGAATATTAAAAATGAGTGAACGAAAGAGCAATTAGTTGTATTCACTAATTTTTATATGGTACTATGTTATGTAGTTTTTCTCGCTTGGGAGGAGGTTTTTAAATGGATCGGATTTTTCGGAATATACTTTTTTATGCACTTATTTTTCTCGTGTTAATTGGTGTAATAAGCTTGTTTAAAGGCCAAAATGATCAGTCTACTGAATTTAATGTGCAACAATTTATGCAAGCCTTAGATAATGGCGAAATCGCAGAGATGACGATGCAGCCCAAAAATAAAATAATGAGAATTACTGGTGAACTTGAGAAAGATAAAAAGCCTTTTATCGTTCAAGTACCAGATAATACGGAAATTATTGCAACAATTACGGAAAAAGCTACCGAACAAAGTGTACTGAAAGTTGCAGAAGAAGAACAACCGAGTGCATTTGTGAACTTTTTAACGATGATGTTACCATTTTTAATCATCGGGTTAATCTTTTTCTTTATTTTCACTAGAGCACAAGGTGGCGGTGGTGGCGGCCGTGTAATGAATTTTGGAAAGAGTAAAGCCAAGTTATATAATGAAGAAAAAGCAAAAGTTCGTTTTACTGACGTTGCTGGTGCAGATGAAGAAAAGCAAGAACTGGTAGAAGTAGTTGAATTTTTGAAAGATCCTCGTAAATTTACGAAAGTAGGTGCCCGCATTCCAAAAGGGGTACTTTTAGTAGGACCGCCTGGTACAGGTAAAACATTACTTGCCCGTGCAGTAGCAGGTGAAGCAGGAACCCCGTTTTTCTCAATTAGTGGATCTGACTTTGTTGAGATGTTCGTTGGTGTAGGTGCTTCAAGGGTACGAGACTTATTTGAAAATGCGAAAAAGAATGCACCATGTATCATCTTTATCGATGAAATTGATGCAGTTGGTAGACAGCGTGGAGCTGGACTTGGTGGTGGACATGATGAACGTGAACAAACATTAAACCAGCTACTTGTTGAAATGGACGGGTTTGATGGAAATGAAGGAATCATTATGATTGCTGCAACAAACCGCCCAGACATTTTAGACCCTGCATTACTTCGCCCAGGACGATTTGACAGACAAATTCCTGTTAACCGACCAGATGTAAAGGGTCGGGAAGCAGTATTACATGTACATGCAAGAAATAAACCGTTAGCAGAAGATGTAGATTTAAAAATTATTGCAATGCGTACACCTGGATTTTCAGGTGCTGATTTAGAAAACTTGCTGAATGAAGCAGCACTTGTCACTGCTAGAGGTAATAAAAAGAAGATTACGATGGAAGAAATTGATGAAGCAATCGATCGAGTAATTGCCGGTCCGGCTAAAAAGAGTCGAGTCGTATCAGACAAAGAACGCAAAATTGTCGCTTACCACGAAGGTGGGCATACAGTTATCGGTATGGTATTAGATGATGCTGATACGGTTCATAAGGTAACGATTGTACCGCGTGGTCAAGCTGGTGGTTATGCTATGATGCTTCCAAAAGAAGATCGTTATCTTGCTACTAGACCAGAATTATTTGACCGAATTACAGGTCTTTTAGGTGGTCGAGTTGCGGAAGAGATTATTTTCGGTAAAGATCATGTTAGTACAGGAGCTTCGAATGATTTTCAACGAGCAACTGCCATTGCGAATAAAATGATCACAGAGTATGGAATGAGTGATAAAATCGGCCCTACTCAATTTACAGGTAGCGGGGGAGATCCTTTCCTTGGCCGTGATATCCAAAGTGAAAAGAATTATAGTGAAGCTCTCGCACATGAAATTGATGTGGAAACACAGAACTTCATTAATTACTGCTACGATCGAGCTAAGACCATTTTAACTGAAAATCGCGATAAACTAGAGTTAATTGCTGAAATGTTACTTGAACATGAAACATTAGATGCAGAACAAATTAAATCGTTATTTGAAGATGGTGTCATGCCTGAAGTTAGCTACAAAAAGTCTAGTTCAGATCAAGAAGATCAAGATGAAAATGATCATTCAACTTCAACGAATGAAGACAATGAAGTAAAAGTAAATATTTCAGCTAAGCAGGATGATGAAACAACACCAGATAGTTATGAAGAAGCAAAAGATAAAGTAACAAAAGATGATCAAGAAACAGATGAGCAGAACGATAAAAAAGATTAGCATAAAAAGACGGAACAACCTTTCCATCAAGAAGGAAAGGTTGTTTTTTTGTCTTAAAAAAGATTGAATGATGAACATTAACCCTTACGACCTTCCCTGACAAAATGGTAAGGTATCTTTTGGAAAATGAATTTACATAATTATTATAATGGGTGATTAACCCGAACAATAACGTTTATTTTATGTTTAATTATCCATGAATAAAAACGCTAAAAAAGTTGCTTGTAGAAAAAGGCGACGACTACTAGAGAATAGCATGAGAGGGAATGCAGACTAAGTGCGTCATGGCCTGGGACTGCGATTACTCGTCCCATCGAAGAGCATTTGCACTAGCACGTCCTGTGCGTCGTAGACCCTGCAGAGAGCAAATACGGAGACCACTGAAAAAACTCTTAAAAAATAGGAAGCATTTAGGAAACAAAGCATCCCGAATATACGTAGACTCCTGTGGGAAGTAAGAGATCGTCGAGACCCCGCAGGGCATTGCCCGAGGAGGCTCGACACTCGCCCGCGGAAAGCGAAGTATATTCGGGATGCGGGTTCTATTGCAAAGATTCAAGTCATTTCTGTGGAATGACGGTATTAATAAATTCATATTGTTCGGATTAATCCTTACTTATTGTGTTATGTAATTGGCTTTATTACATAAAAGAAATAAAATATGGCACATTATAGATAGATACAGTGAAGCGCGGTATGGTATATTTAACTTATCTTTTGTGATAAAAAATCACAATTTGTCTGTTATTTTTTATCACGTTTAGCTATGCTTGTAATGAGAAGATATAAGAGGATGTTCAAAAAGTCCAACAAAAAGGACGCGTTGAATTTCTGCGTTGGCTTGCTTTTCAGGTACTCACGTATGTAAAGGCATGCGCTCCGTTCTCGGGAGCTACGCCACCTTGAACTTCTTGATCCCTTTTATCTGCCTTTTTGAACACGCACTATAATGTAAATATCCAACTAATTGTTTGAAGTGAGGAGCGTTTGGGAAGATGATATTTGTACTTGATATCGGAAATACAAATACAGTACTAGGGGTTTTTGAACAAGATCAATTAAAATATGAATGGAGAATTAAAACAGATCGCCATAAGACGGAAGATGAATTTGGAGCTTTAATTAAAACGTTATTTGAGTTTAAGGGAATTGCTTTTACACAGATTGAGGAAATTATTATTTCGTCAGTCGTTCCGCCGATTATGCAAGCATTAGAGAAAATGTGTCGATTATACTTCAATATTACTCCTTTAGTCATTGGAAAAGATAATGTAAAATCCTACTTGCAAATAAGTTATCCGTCTCCAAAAGAAATTGGTGCAGATCGGATTGTAAACGCTGTAGGTGCTATTAGTCTTTACGATACACCACTTGTTATCATTGACTTTGGAACAGCAACGACTTTTTGCTACATCGATGAGCAAAAAGCTTATTATGGTGGAGCAATTGCCCCAGGGATTAAGATTTCAATGGATGCATTATATAGTCATGCTTCGAAATTACCAAAGATTGAGATTGAAAAGCCTGAAAATATTATCGGGCAATCGACAGTCGAAGCAATGCAATCAGGAGTTTTTTATGGGTATGTCGGTTTAGTCGATGGGATTGTCAATCGAATAAAAAAAGAAGCTGGTAATAGTCCTACCGTCATCGCAACAGGTGGATTAGCTTCCTTAATTGCTTGTGAATCTGAAACGATTGATCATATTGAAACACATCTTACATTAAAAGGATTATATGTTATTTATCAAAAAAATAAGCTGCAATAAAGGAGTATATATATGCAAGATTATTTAATTAAATCTACAATATATAATGGGAAGGTTCGTGCCTATGCGGCTATCACAACTAATACAGTTGCAGAAGCATGTAAACGCCAAGATACGTGGGCAACAGCATCGGCTGCTCTTGGAAGAACCGTTACGATTACGGCTTTAATGGGAGCGATGTTAAAAGGGGAAGATAGTTTAACGGTAAAAATAGAAGGGAATGGGCCGCTCGGTGCGATTATTGCTGACGGCACTGCAAAAGGAGCGGTAAGAGGTTATGTGTTAGAGCCACATGTTGATTTTCCGTTAAACGAGGTAGGAAAATTAGATGTAAGGCGCGCGGTCGGTACGGAAGGTACGCTTAGTATTGTAAAAGATCTTGGATTGAAAGATTATTTTACAGGACAAGTACCAATTGTTTCAGGTGAAATAAGTGAAGATTTTACCTATTACTTTGCAAACTCGGAACAAACTCCATCAGCAGTCGGTGCAGGCGTTTTAATTAATCCAGATCATTCTGTACTTGCAGCAGGTGGTTTTATCATTCAATTAATGCCAGGAGCTAATGATGAAATAATTACGAAACTGGAAAAAGCAATTGAAACATTCCCACAAATATCTACTCTTATTCAAGAGGGGAACAACCCGGAGCAAATTTTACAACGATTATTTTCCGAAGAAGAAGTACAAATATTAGAAGAAGCACCTATCTATTATGAATGTAAATGTTCGTTTGAGAGAATGAAAAATGCAATCAAAGGATTAGGGGAAAAAGAAATAATGGAAATGATTGAGGAAGATCATGGCGCCGAGGCAACTTGTCATTTTTGCAATGAAGTATATCATCTATCAGAAGATGAATTACGAGAATTATTATAAAAATTACCATGGAAAAATGAAGAGGAAATTTTTTCATTTTACTGCCATTAATAGTTGACAAATGAACGCAATAACGGTATATTAAAAATAAATCCTATAAAAATAGTGTGAATTAGGAGGAATTTAAGAATGAGAGTCGCAAATAATATTGCTGGTTTAATTGGAGAAACCCCAATTGTAAAATTAAATCGTACGGTAGATGAAAATAGTGCAGATATATACTTAAAATTAGAATTTTTCAACCCAGGAAGTTCTGTAAAAGACCGAATTGCTTTAGCGATGATTGAACGTGCAGAAGAAGAAGGTATCATTAAGCCAGGAGATACGATCATTGAACCGACAAGTGGTAATACTGGTATTGGTTTAGCGCTCGTTGCAGCAGCCAAAGGATATAAATTAGTCGTAGTGATGCCTGATACAATGAGTCAAGAGCGTCGTAATTTACTAAAAGCCTATGGTGCTCAATTACATTTAACGCCTGGTGCTAACGGAATGAAAGGCGCAATTCAAAAAGCAGAGGAATTAAAAGAAGAACATGGATACTTTATGCCACAACAATTTAATAATGAAGCGAATCCGGAAGTTCATGCACGAACAACTGGAGAAGAAATTGTCAAACAACTACCAGATGGGGTGGATGCATTCATATCTGGGATCGGTACTGGTGGAACGATTACAGGTGCAGGTAAAGTTTTAAAAGAACGTTTTAAAGATGTAAAGGTGTTCGCCGTAGAGCCGGTTGACTCACCAGTCCTTTCTGGAGGATCACCTGGTCCGCATAAAATCCAAGGAATTGGAGCAGGTTTTGTTCCAAAGGTGTTAAATACTGACATTTACGATGAAGTAATTCAGATTTCGAATGAGGAAGCTTTCGAGGCATCACGAGAAACAGCTCAAAAAGAAGGAATCCTTGGCGGAATTTCAGCAGGAGCCGCAATCGCAGCTGCAAAAAAAGTGGCAAAACAATTAGGTAAAGGTAAAAAGGTTTTAGCCGTTCTTCCGGACAATGGTGAGCGCTATTTATCGACAGCTTTATACCAATTTGAAGAATAATAAACTTGTTTTTGAAAAAGTAGCACAGTTCCTGTGTTACTTTTTTTGGTTTTCATAGATGTCAAAATAACTCACTCTTATCTTACTTTGTGGTAAACTGATAAAAAAGATAATTTTTACGTTCTTTCAGGTTGATTTGAACGTATGTAAATAGTTTGGAGAAGGATTTTTTTATGTATGTAAAGACGCGCTCGAAACAATATGACGTGACAAAACAGACATTAGTGATGGGAATATTAAATATTACACCTGATTCTTTTTCAGATGGTGGTCATTATAATTCAATCGAAAAGGCGATCAGACAAGCGAAGGAAATGGAACAATATGGTGCTCATTTTATCGATGTTGGGGGAGAATCAACAAGACCAGATCATCAACCTGTTTCATTAGAAGAAGAAGTGAACCGAGTAGTTCCAGTTATTAAAGCGCTAAAGAAGGAAATAAACATTCCTATTTCGATTGATACGTATAAAGCTAAGACAGCAGAAAAAGCAATCGAAGCTGGAGCAGATATCATTAATGACATATGGGGAGCAAAACATGATCCAGACATGGCATCTGTTGCAGCGGCATTTAATGTACCGATCATTTTAATGCATAATCGGACAAATAAAAAATATCATTCGCTTATCGATGATATGGTTGCTGATTTACAGGAGAGTATTGATATAGTGAAACAAGCTGGTGTAAAAGATGAAAATATTATTATTGACCCTGGCCTCGGTTTTGCAAAAGAGGTAAAGGATAATTATGTTGTGATGAATCATTTAGACGAATTTAAGAACAGATTGCCATACCCTCTTTTGCTCGGAGCTTCACGTAAATCTTTTATTAGTAAAGTATTACCGATTCCTGCAGAAGAACGTGATAATGCAACAGGGGCGACAACTTGTTTAGGTATTACAAAAGGTGTCCATATCGTTCGAGTCCATGATGTGAAACGTCATGTACAATTAGCTAAAATGATGGATGCCATGCTAAAAGGAGTGGATGCCTTTGGATAAAATTATCTTAAATAAATTAAGTTTTTACGGATTCCATGGTCTATTTAAAGAAGAAAAAAAGCTAGGACAAAGGTTTTTAGTCGATGTGGAACTATTCACTTCACTGAAAAAAGCTGGTACGACGGATCATATGAATGATTCGATTGATTATGGGAAAGCATATGAAAAAATTAAGGGTATCGTTGAAGGAGAAGCGAAAAATTTAATCGAAGCAGTTGCAGAGGATGTCGCAAATGAGCTTTTACAAAGTTTTTCTACACTTCAAGCTTGTTCTGTTACAGTAACAAAACCAGACCCACCAATTAACGGTCATTATGACTCCGTTGCAGTACAAATTTACAGGGAGAGAGAAAGATGAATGTAGCTTATATCGGATTAGGGTCAAATATTGAGCCAAGAAGTAACTATTTACATGATGCAATTCAGAGGCTATCTGCAAATAAACAGGTAGAAGTTATCAATAAATCTTCTATATATGAAACGGAGCCTGTTGGTTATTTAGAACAAGATCATTTTTTAAATATGGTTATTGAGGTCCATACATCATTAAGTAATCTCGAATTGCTGGAGGCATGTCAGCAAATAGAGGAGACATTAGGTAGGGAAAGAACGATTGAAAATGGACCTCGTACAATTGATCTTGACATTTTACTTTATAATAGTGAAAATAGAGCTTTGGACACGTTACGAATCCCGCATCCTCGGCTTCATGAACGTGCCTTTGTATTAGTCCCTTTATATGAAATAGCTCCTCATATAGTTATGCCCACATCCGGTAAGTTGATTGAGGATATGTTAAATGATATATCGAAAAAGGAAATGAATAGTGTCGTAAAATGGAATGAGTAGAATTCGTTTGCGATATAAAGGAGAGTGAAAAAATGTTTAAAATAGGAGATGTAACAATTCCGAATAAAGTAGTATTAGCCCCGATGGCAGGTGTTTGTAATTATGCTTTTCGCTTAACGGTAAAAGAATTTGGGGCTGGTCTCGTTTGTGCGGAAATGATTAGTGATAAAGGAATTGTCAATCGAAATGAAAAAACGATGAATATGCTTTATATTGATGAAGATGAAATGCCAATGAGTTTACAAATTTTCGGTGGTGAAAAAGAAACATTAATCGAAGCTGCTCAATTTGTAGATGAACATACGAATGCAAGTATTATTGATATCAATATGGGTTGTCCGGTACCGAAAATTACGAAATGTGATGCCGGAGCTCGCTGGTTGCTAGATCCGAATAAAATTTATGAAATGGTTTCTGCTGTCGTGGATAATGTCAATAAACCAGTTACAGTAAAGATGCGTAGTGGTTGGGATGAAGACCATATTTATGCTGTTGATAATGCGAGAGCAGTTGAAGCAGCAGGGGCAGCCGCTCTAGGAATTCATGGTCGAACTCGGAAACAGTTATATGAAGGTTTTGCTGACTGGGAGATTATTAAGCAAGTTAAACAAGCAGTGAAAATTCCGGTTATTGGAAATGGCGATATAACAAGCCCGGAAATCGCAAAACAAAGATTGGAAGAGTCGGGTGTTGATGCGATTATGATTGGTCGGGCGGCATTAGGAAATCCGTGGATGATTTATCGAACAGTGAAATATTTAGAAACGGGTGAATTATTAGGGGAACCAACTCCAAAAGAAAAAGTCGACGTATGTTTGCTACATATGGAACGGCTTGTTAAACTAAAAGGAGAAAAGGCCGCGATTATGGAAATGCGTAAACATGCTGCCTGGTACTTAAAAGGGTTAAAAGGAAATGGAAGAGTTCGGAACCGTATTAATCAGATTGAAACGAAAGAAGCAATGGAAAATATTTTATTTGACTATGCAAATGAATTAGAAATTGCAACTTTCGCTTCATAAGAAAGAGCTTTTACGTAGGACTTATTATATTAATGGAGTGATAAGGTTGACGGAAGAATTAAATGAACATATGAAAGTAAGACGCGAAAAGTTGGCTTCGTATTACGAACAAGGATTGGATCCTTTTGGTGGAAAATTTGTCCGAACAAATGTAGCAATAGATTTACATGATTTATATGACTCATTGACGAAAGAAGAACTTGCCGAAAAAGAAATCTCTACTACACTAGCGGGTAGAGTGATGACAAAGCGAGGAAAAGGAAAGGTCGGCTTTGCTCATATTCAAGATGCGACAGAACAAATCCAATTATATGTGAGAAAAGATGAAATAGGCGAGGAAGCCTACGAAGTTTTTAAGTCGGTTGACATCGGGGATATTGTTGGTGTTACTGGTATTGTCTTTAAAACAAATGTTGGGGAACTATCGATTCAGGCAAAAGAATTTACTCTTTTATCAAAATCTTTACGACCATTACCAGATAAATATCACGGTTTACAAGATATTGAATTACGTTATCGTAAACGATATTTGGATTTAATTACGAATACAGACAGTCGAAATGTATTTATCTCTCGTAGCAAAATTATACAATCCATGCGTCGTTATTTAGATGAACAAGGATTTCTTGAAGTGGAGACTCCAATGCTTCATACAATACCAGGTGGTGCAACAGCTAGACCATTTGAAACCCACCACAATGCGCTTGATATAGAACTATATATGCGAATTGCTATTGAGCTTCATTTGAAAAGATTAATAGTAGGTGGCTTAGAAAAAGTATATGAAATTGGTCGAGTATTTAGAAACGAAGGAATTTCAACACGTCATAACCCTGAATTTACAATGATAGAGTTATATGAGGCATATGCTGATTATGAAGATATTATGGCCTTAACGGAGAATTTAATCGCCCATATTGCAAAAGAAGTATTAGGGAAAACGACGGTGACATATGGAGAACACGAAGTTGATCTAGAGCCTAAGTGGACAAGACTTCATATGGTAGATGCAATAAAAGAGTATGTAGGTGTCGATTTTTGGAAGGAAATTAGTGATGAAGAAGCAAGGGCTCTAGCAAAAGAGCATGACGTTGAAATTACTGATGCAATGACTTACGGGCATATCGTCAATGAATTTTTCGAACAAAAAATTGAAGAGAAACTTATTCAACCTACTTTTATTTATGGACACCCAGTTGAAATCTCACCACTTGCTAAGAAAAATAAAGAAGATGGACGATTTACGGATCGCTTCGAACTCTTTATCGTCGGTCGCGAACATGCCAATGCATTTAGTGAGTTAAATGATCCGATAGATCAGCGAGCAAGATTTGAAGCGCAAGTGGAAGAAAGAGAAGCCGGAAACGATGAAGCACACTTAATGGATGAAGACTTTTTAGAAGCATTAGAATACGGAATGCCGCCAACAGGTGGGCTTGGAATTGGGATAGATCGTTTAGTCATGTTATTAACGAATGCACCTTCGATTCGTGATGTTCTCCTTTTCCCACAAATGAGAACAAAATAATTCATTAACTAAGTTTCCTAAGAGCATCTATAGTTTGAGTTCACTCTTTCTATAGATGCTCTTTTTAATAGGTGCTTGATCATTTAAGTTCATAATAACTACAGTAAAATTGTTTTGTAATCTACTGTTTATATTGGATTAATCGAAAGTAAAGGATTTTTTTCGTTTTATGTTGCAAAACTGAATTGATTTATGTTATATTAATATTTGGCTTTTTTAAATGCCAGTTTGTTAAGAAACAAATCAAAATGTAATGTACTCCGTAACTGTTACTGCTTGATGTATCCAGTTGTAACAATTTTTTTATGTAAGTTTAAATGTTTTGTAAAAAAAGTGTTGACATTACGTTTCAGACTGTGTTATATTATAAAAGTCGCTGTTTTCCGAAGCGGCAACATGAAAGAAAAAAACATATTGACAACTAATCTTGTTGTTGATATAATAAAAAAGTTGCCTCGTTGAGGTAATGTAATTTGCTCCTTGAAAACTGAACAGACACAACATAAATGTCAAGAGAAGTTGAATGTATATTCTATATACTTTTAACCTCGTCTAAATAAGATAATTTTTGAAGCTAAGACATGTTTTCGGTGAAAACATGATAACCAAACTTTTTATGGAGAGTTTGATCTTGGCTCAGGACGAACGCTGG
>NZ_QJJQ01000022.1 GCF_003201975.1 Pseudogracilibacillus auburnensis
CTGCGGAGATAGCTTGGTGTATAAGAGAAACCACTGTGGGTAGTGTATGCCACCACTCTCAAGTATGCTTTGTTCCCAAGAATCTCGTGACTTTAATCATGAGAGGTTCAAGTAAAATGTCCTTGAATAAAAAACGCTAAATAAATTTCTTGTAGCGAAAGATGACGACTCCTATGGGAATAGCATAAGAGGAATGCGGAATAAGGAAACCACGTCCTGGGACTGGGACTGCACCTACTCCTCCCATCGAAGGCCTTTGCACATTCGTTCGCATCACCATTAAGATTTGTGACGTCATTGACACTAGCACTTACGATTATTCGTCGCAATAAACATTGTACGTCAGAGGCTCCAATAGACCTTAAGAAAAGCGTTCGCCTGGAGCAGAAAGTAACGGTTTTAATCCATTTATATAGTTCAGATTCATCCTTGCTTCATTGAATAATGAATGACTCATACTTATTAATGGAGCACATTTTTTTATTTTTGACGGTGCACTCATTGTTTGTGAGTAATTTCACAAATTTGAAACATTTTATAATATCGCTTAACTATGCATATAATAAGGATATTTGGTCGAAAAGTACATTTTTATTTCTGTAAAATCATTGTTTCATTTAATATTAGTATGGACTATTTAACCTAATGTGTTATACTATATTCTAGAATCTCGAAAAAAGGATGGTAAGTGTAATGAACATGACAGCAAAGTCAACTGTGACACAAGAACATTTAAATAATAATATTCATACAAATTTATCCGTTCCATTATTAGTAGAAAAGATTTTATCCAATGATGAAGGTGTTTTAACTGCAACTGGTTCGGTTCGAGCTACTACGGGAAAATATACAGGTCGTTCCCCTAAAGACCGTTTTATCGTTCGTGATAATGTTACTGAAAACATCGTTGACTGGGGATCAGTGAACCAACCTCTTGAAGAAGCTTCTTTTGAAAAATTATACAATAAAGTGATGACACATTTAAAAGAGAATAATGAATTATTTTCTTTTAAAGGGTTCGCTGGCGCTGATCCAAAATATCGCCTACCAGTTGAAGTAGTCAATGAATACGCATGGCATAATTTATTTGCCCGTCAATTATTTATTACGCCAACGGAAGAAGAGTTAAAAAATCACCAATCTGAGTTTACCGTTCTTTCTGCACCTAATTGTAAAGCAGATCCTGTTGAAGATGGAACAAATTCAGAAACATTTATCGTTATTTCATTTAAAAAGCGTGTCGTTCTTATTGGAGGAACAGAATATGCTGGTGAAATTAAAAAGTCGATCTTTTCTGTCATGAACTACTTATTACCACAGCAGAACGTACTCTCAATGCATTGTTCCGCAAATGTTGGTGAAGAAGGTGATGTTTCATTATTCTTCGGTCTTTCAGGAACAGGAAAAACAACTCTTTCTGCTGATCCATACCGTAAATTAATCGGTGATGATGAGCATGGCTGGAGCCCGAATGGTGTCTTCAATATTGAAGGTGGCTGTTATGCAAAATGTGTTGATTTATCACAAGAAAAAGAACCACAAATTTATGGTGCTATTCGATTTGGATCAGTACTAGAAAACGTAGTACTTGATGAAGATACTCGTGAACCAAATTATGCTGATACTTCTTTAACAGAAAACACAAGAGCAGCATACCCATTAGAAAATATTGATAATATCGTTGTCCCAAGTGTTGCTGGACATCCAAATACAATTATTTTCTTAACTGCTGATGCATCCGGTACTTTACCGCCGATTAGTAAACTTACGAAAGAACAAGCAATGTATCATTTCTTAAGTGGCTACACGAGTAAATTAGCGGGAACAGAACGTGGAATTACGGAACCAGAAGCAACGTTCTCAGCATGCTTTGGCTCTCCATTTTTACCACTTTCACCTGATAAGTATGCACAAATGCTTGGTGAAAAAATCGACCAATTTAATTCAAATGTATTTTTAGTTAATACTGGTTGGACTGGCGGGCCTTATGGTGTGGGAAATCGTATGAAGCTTTCCTACACACGTGCGATGATCCATGCAGCTTTAGAGGGTGAATTAAATACGATTGAAACAGTTCAAGATGACATTTTCGGACTAAATATTCCTGCACACGTTCCAGGGGTACCAGATGAAGTATTGGTTCCTAGAAACACTTGGGAAGATAAAGAGGCATATGACAAAACAGCACAAAACTTAGCAAATGAATTCCACAAAAACTTTGAAAAATTCACACACGCAAGTGATGATATTAAAAATGCTGGTCCAATTTTCAAATAAACTAGAACGAAAACCGACTCCTCTGAATGGGTCGGTTTTTAACTATTCACTTGCTACCCAAATCTTTTTCTGGTTCAGCCCCACTGGCGACAGTTGCGGGTTATTTTTTTACGTCTTTCCATGAAATTCATACACGAGGGTAACCGCAACGGGTTACTTCTTACGGCTTTCCATGAAATTCATACACGAAGGATACCGCAACGGGTTACTTCTTACGGCTTTCCATGAAATTCATACACGAGAGGAACTGCAACGGGGTACTTCTTACGGCTTTCCATGAAATTCGTACACGAGGGGAACTGCAACGGGTTACTTCTTACGGCTTTCCATGAAATTCATACACGAAGGAAGCCGCAACGGGTTACTTCTTACGGTTTTCCATGAAATTCATACACGAGGGAAACCGCAACGGGTTACTTCTTGCGGCTTTCAATGAAATTCATACACGAGGGTAACCGCAACGGGTTACTTCTTACGGCTTTCCATGAAATTCATACACGAAGGATACTGCAACGGGTTACTTCTTACGGCTTTCCATGAAATTCATACACGAAGGATACTGCAACGGGTTACTTCTTACGGCTTTCCATGAAATTTATACACGAGGGGAACTGCAACGGGTTACTTCTTACGGCTTTCCATGAAATTCATACACGAGGGAAACCGCAACGGGTTACTTCTTACGGCTTTCCATGAAATTTATACACGAGGGGAACTGCAACGGGTTACTTCTTACGGCTTTCCATGAAATTCATACCCGAAGGAAGCCGCAACGGGTTACTTCTTACGGCTTTCCATGAAATTCATACACGAAGGAAGCCGCAACGGGTTACTTCTTACGGCTTTCCATGAAATTCATACACGAGGGGAACTGCAACGGGTTACTTCTTACGGCTTTCCATGAAATTCATACACGAAGGATACTGCAACGGGTTACACTTTACGGCTTTCCATAAATTTCATGCCTGAGGAATCATCCCTTGGGTGATTTTTGGTGGACTTTTTGAACATTCTTCTAAAGGAGAACATTATCTTTTCATAGTGATCTACCTCTCTACAAAATCTATCTTATTTTTGCACATAGTTACACCTGTCATTTGTCAATTTCTTTTTCACAAATTCCTCCTTTTTTGCATAGGCTGATGTTGATATACGATAAATGTAAAGGAGTCGAATCGGATGAAAAGGATCACCTTGTTATGTTGCTTCACATTCATCATGCTCACTTTATTTAGTGCATGTTCTAGTAAAGATGTTTCTGAAATTAAACTGGCTGAAGTTACTCGTTCTGTATTTTATACCCCTCAATATGTTGCAATTGAAAATGGCTATTTTGAAGAGGAAGGATTAGAGGTGGATCTTCAAACGACTTGGGGTGGCGATAAAACAATGACTGCTCTTTTATCAGATAATGCGGATATTGCACTAGTCGGTTCTGAAACATCGATTTATGTTTATGCACAAGATGCATCCGACATAGTGATTAACTTCGCGCAGCTTACCCAAACAGATGGTACCTTTTTAGTTTCAAAATCAGATAAGCCCAATTTTACATGGGAGGACACAAAAGATAGCATCTTTTTAGGTCAACGAAAAGGTGGAATGCCACAAATGGTTGGAGAATTTGTGTTAAAGAAACACAATATTGATCCACATGACGATTTAGAGCTGATTCAAAATATTGACTTTGCTAATATTCCTGGTGCATTTGTTTCTGGTGATGCCGAATATGTTCAATTATTTGAACCTACTGCAAGTATGTTTGAAAAAGAAGGTAAAGGGCATGTTATTGCATCATTCGGTGAAGAATCAGATTTTTTACCATATACAGTATTTATGACAAAAGAAAGTTATCTAGTCGAAAATGAAGACATCGTAAAAAGTTTCACAAAAGCTATTTATAAAGCCCAACAATGGGTACAGGAAACTGATTCAGAGGAAATCGCAAAAGTGGTGCAACCATATTTTGAAGATACGGAGCTTGACATACTTGCCTCCTCGATTGAACGTTACAAACAGCAAGACTCCTTTGCAGAAACACCGTTATTATCTGAAGAATCGTGGAATCATTTACAAACAATAATGGAAGAAGCTGGGGAACTTCCGAAACAGGCACCATATGATGAATTAGTGAATACGGATATTGCAAACGAGGTTACAGAAGACTAGGGGGAAAAGGCATGACATTTTTAACCTTAGATAAAGTATCACACTACTATTTTTCAACATCGGGATATACGAAAGCGCTAGATGACATTTCTTTATCTATTGAAGAAGGAGAATTTGTCTCCATTATCGGGCCTAGCGGATGCGGAAAATCAACCATTTTATCGATCATTGCTCGTTTAATGAAGCAGACAGAAGGGGAAATTACGTTAAAAAAAGAATCATTAATGAATTCCCCTTTAAATATTGGTTATATGTTGCAGCAAGATTATTTATTTCCTTGGAAAACGATTATGGCTAATATTTTACTCGGGCCAAAAGTTAGTAATAATATAACGGAAAATACCATTTCCCAAGCGAGAAAATTATTAGATGAAGTGAATTTAAAACATACGGAACATGATTATCCATCTGAACTTTCTGGTGGGATGAGACAACGTGTTGCTCTCGTTCGCACTTTGATTAAAAATCCTGAAATTTTATTGTTCGATGAGCCATTTTCTGCACTTGATTATGTAACAAAACTTAAGCTCGAAAATTTAGTCGCAAAAATGATGAAAACATATAACAAAACAGCTATTTTAGTAACACATGACCTTGGAGAAGCAATTTCGATGAGTGATCGAATTTTTTTAATGGACGCTACTCCAGGAAAAATCATCAAGACATTTTTTGTTCCAAAAGAATTACGGGAGGAAGAACCTTTTTTTGTTAGACGTCATCCAAAATATCAAGCCTTATTTGATGAAGTTTGGCAACATTTAAATAAGGAGAAAGGAATGACGCTTCATGAAAGAAACGATTGATCGCATATTTCACGATAATTATTTACGAAAAATAAAAATCGAAAAAAGGATCGTTACATTTTGGCAAATTGTATTGTTTCTATTGTTTTTAAGTCTGTGGGAAATAGCAAGTCGCCTGCATTTAATCGATCCGTTACTCTTTAGTTCGCCAACGAAGGTTTCATCATTACTATACGAAAAAGTATTAGATGGTTCTATGTTGAATGCTTTACAAGTAACATTATTTGAAACAGTATTAGGATTTATTATCGGTACTGTTTTAGGGATTATTCTCGCCTCTATACTCTGGTCATCTGTAAGACTTGCGAAAATAGCTGATCCTTATTTAGTTATTTTTAATGCCATGCCCAAAGTGGCTTTAGGACCAATCATTATTGTTGCATTTGGACCAGGGTATCTGTCTATCATTATGATGGGGGCGATTATATCCGTTATTATTACAACATTAGTCGTTTATTCTGCATTTAATGAAGTCGATCCAAACTATGAAAAAGTATTAAAAAGTTTTGGAGCAACAAGACGGCAATGTTTTAAAGAGGCGATTTTCCCAGCAACTTTACCAACGATGATTTCTACCTTAAAAGTGAACGTTGGCCTTAGCTGGGTTGGTGTAATCGTAGGAGAGTTTCTCGTTTCCAATAAAGGACTCGGGTATTTAATTATTTATGGATTCCAAGTGTTTGACTTTACATTAGTTATGTCCAGTTTAGTTGTGATTGCACTACTTGCTGCTATCATGTATAAAATCGTTGAAAAGTTGGAAAGTTGGCTAATCAAACATACAGCCTAACTCAAAATCTTGTTTTTTCATCCACATGCAGGATTAGTGCAAGCGCACGCCAAATAAAAAATTGCCCCTGCACTTGGCGGGAAAGGCAATTTTTTATTGGCAATATTTTTCTACTACAAATTGTAGACAGTGTGAAAGTACATCATCTTTCATCATAAAACTGTAGCGATGACTCTTTTTCACATTGGTCGGAATATGATTGAGAAGCTTTGGACCGTCTGTTTCATAATACGTATCTTGTTCAACTAACGAATCTATATGTGCAAAGTAGACATTTTTTATAATCGTACCACTTTTTCCAGAGACAAAATATTGCGCAATATAATGAAGGTCTTTCACTACACCACCGGTTTCTTCCATCACTTCACGGATTGCTGCTTCTTGGGCAGTCTCCCCTTCTTCCACTTTCCCACCCGGAAATTCCAGTCCTCTACTTCCATGCTTTGTAAGAAGCCATTGCTTTTTATACTTACAGATGACCCATACATGTTTTGGTGTTTTTGAAAATGGTTGATGTTCAAACGATAATTGTACTTCATTATGGTAAAAATCTCTAAATGTATAATTCATGACAACAACAACTACCTTTTTACGTCCGTTACTGTTCCTCTATTGTATAATATCATTAACGGCTCAAAATAGAAATGATTGTGCTGTTACATGACTTTATCCATTAGGGTCAATCGGCCTATCACTTAAAAATCCACTTTCTTCAATAAAGGACTTTGCTTGGTCATCGCCTAATTGATAAATCATCTCAAACGCTTCCGATAATGACTTGTCATAACGATCATTTGAAGGATCATTGTGATAAGGCATAATAGGGACGTGGGCTCGCCAATACGTATCCAATTCAGCAGCATGAATATCGTCTAACTTTTTCCTTAGCATGGTGACTTCGGCTTCCGTTGCATGAATGGTAAAATCCGCATTGTTTCCATGTTTTACTTGTGATATTTCTCTCGATTGTAAACTAACATAATATTTCTTTTTTTCCACCTGCAAGCACCTCCTACTATAATTTGTCTCATAATAGAAAATACATGCAAGATATAAAAATTAATCTGCTGTCTATTCCTCTAACAAGTCTTTAAGTTTATGACGCATTATTTTATTAGAAGCATTTCTTGGTAAAGATTGTACAAAATACATTTTTTTAGGTAATTTAAATGAGGCTAGCTTTATTTTGATGTGCTCATCAATCATTTGTTGTGAAACGTCACTACATGATCGAACAACAAATGCAACAGGAACTTGCCCCCATGTTTCATCTTTTCTTCCAATAACAGCAACTTCTACTATTCCTTCAACACCTAGAATCACATTTTCAATTTCAGATGGATAAATATTTTCTCCGCCCGATATAATTAAATCCGTTCTACGATCAACTACATATAAAAAGTTATCTTCGTCTAGATAACCCAAATCTCCTGTCTTAAACCAACCATCTTCAAAAGACGATTCATTCGCTTGTTCGTTGTTCACATAACCTTTCATTACCATCGGACCTTTTACAACAATTTCTCCTATCCCTTCTTCATTTTGATTCCATATTTTAAGGGCTGCTTGAAATAAAGGTTTCCCAGCTGAACCTAATTTTTCAAATGCATAGTCAGCACTCAATGTTACAATTTGTGAACTTGTTTCTGTCATGCCATAAGACTGAAACAGTGGAATTTGTTTTTCAGCCACTTGTTTTAAAATTGGTTCAGGTACAGATCCACCACCAAGTAAAAAACAACGGACATGATTTGGTAAAGGAGTTTTTCCTACCTTTTTAAGAAATTGTTTTAACATTAGCGTTACAAGTGATATGATCGTTATTTTTTTCTCCATAATTGTTTCATAAAATTGGTTCGAATCATATTTTTCCATTAAAAAAACAGTCATCCCATAAATAACACTGCGGAGTAAGATCGATAAACCACCAACATGAAAAATTGGTAATGTTAATAACCATTTATCGTCCTTATTAAGCCCAAGATTTAACATAGAGCCGATAGCACTTGCCCAATGGTTACCATATGTATGGATGACCCCTTTCGGATTGCCCGTCGTCCCTGATGTAAACATCATCGTAAAAGGATCTTGTACATTTATTTGCGTTGGCAGTTTTATTTCCGCTTCATTCAACACTTGTATGTCAGAATAGGTTTTTTGAAGTGGAAAATCAAGTTTTTTGTCGTTACGAAGTCTTTCTGTCGTTATCACTAAAGTTGTTTCTGACTGTTTTAATTGATACTGTAATTCTTGTTTTGAAAGTCGTGTATTAAGTAACACTGCCACTGCTTTTAAATAGGAAAGTGCGTGGATCGCAATTACCATATCGGTTCGATTCGTCGATAAGATGGCTACTTTTGCATTTTCTCCGATTCCTAAAGTAGCAATCTTTTTAGCAAAAGTTTTACTTTCTTGTTCCAACTGCAAAAAAGAAAGTGTACGATCATCCGTATTTTCGATGGCAATTTTATGAGGGGATAATTCTGCTTGTTTTGTTAACCAATGAGGCATCGTTTCATTCAACATATAAAAATCTCCTTCTACACTGACAGAAGCTTGGAAAGAAGTGTTTTAGTCCGAAAATAATCCGAACTATATTTCTTCGATAAAATATTTGCATTCATTCAAACTTTTCATTTGCCCGTTTTATAACTTGGTGTCAATTATCAGACCGCTACGAAAATGCACTGCGCTTTCACCATAGGGCATAAGAGCGACATCTGTTCTTCCTGCGCTACCGCTTGGTTTTCACAGTGTCTCCTTTACCGTGGGCGGTGCCCCGACAAGGGGTATGCCGACGTTGCCCGCAAAGGGCGGTTTTAGTTGGCCTTCCTTAAATATCGCACTGCGTAGTCTCACCAATGCCTTTCCTGATAGCACTGAAAAAGTCCCTTGGCTGTTGATTCCACTTCAGATGGACGCTTTCTGCGGGCAACCCCGGGCTTCCTCGGAAGCAAAGTGCGCTTCCTGCGGGATTTTCTGACGTACAGGATGTACTAGCGCAGACGAAGACATAAGGACGTGGCGTTCTTAGTCTGCGTTCCTCTGTTGCTTTTTCCGCTGGAGTCGCCACCTTACGTTCCAATCAACTAAGTATGCTCATAACCTTTAGTTTTTCAGTAGCCTCCCTTTCCTCCCACAGGAGTCTCCGTGCATTTCTTCGCTAGTATATAAACAGTACGATGCACGTGCTTCCACTATTCTGGTGGTTGTTTGGAGCGGAGGATCATTGACTCCTACGGGAAAAGCAAATGTTCTTCGATGAGACGAGCATTTAGCATAGTCCCACATGTCTGAAGACCCCGCAGGAAGTGGTTTTCTTCCGAGGTAGGTTAAGTACGCGACGTCCTGGGGCTGGGACTGTGATTACTCGTCCCAACGTAAAGATTTGCACTAGCACGTCCTGCGACTGCGATTACTCGTCACAATAAACATTGTGCGTCGGAGGGCTGAAGCCGTGCCCGCTAAAAAGCAATGATCCGCAGCGGAAAACAACCTAGAAGTTACTGCGCAGTTTATTTCAACTACGTTTATATTTATCATCCAACCGCTATAAAAGTGATAATCTTAACTTTCTTTTCTATAATCGTTCGTCTTTTGGGTGTATCGATTTGTTATACCGCAGCCTTCATTTCAACAACTAATTTCGTTTAAGGAAAACGTGGGAATTGATCAAAATCTGGTTTACGTTTTTCTTTGAATGCATCTCTTCCTTCTTTTGCTTCGTCTGTCGTATAGTAAAGAAGTGTTGCATCTCCGCCCATTTGCTGCAAACCTGCAAGTCCATCTGTATCCGCGTTAAAGGATGCTTTTAAGAATCGTAATGCCGTTGGTGATTTTTCCAAAATTTCTTCACACCATTGTAATGTTTCTTCTTCTAATTTTTCTAGTGGTACAACGGTATTGACCATCCCCATTTCATATGCATCAGCTGCACTATATTGACGGCATAAATACCAAATTTCACGCGCACGTTTATGTCCAACCATACGCGCTAAATAACCTGCACCATATCCCGCATCAAAGCTACCAACTTTCGGTCCAGTTTGTCCAAATGTTGCGTTTTCTGAAGCAATCGTTAAATCACAAATAATGTGAAGTACATGTCCACCGCCAATGGCATACCCATTTACCATTGCAATGACAGGTTTTGGAATGGTGCGGATAAGGCGCTGTAAATCTAACACGTTTAGTCGCGGTACTTGGTCATCTCCTACATATCCTCCATGACCACGAACAGATTGGTCACCACCCGAACAAAATGCTTTCTCTCCTGCACCTGTTAAAACAATGACTCCAATCGAAGAATCATCTCTTGCATCGGCAAAAGCATCGATCATTTCATTTACAGTGAGTGGAGTAAAAGCATTATGTTTCTCTGGTCGATTCATCGTAATTTTAGCGACACCATTATATTTTTCAAAAATGATTTCCTTATATTCTCTTACTTTTTCCCATTGTACTGTCACTTTCGAGCACCCTCTTTTATGTATATTTTTTCTCTCAAGAACTCCCTTACTATTTTAGCAAACTTTTCAACTTGTTCAACATGAACAGCATGACCAGTATCTTTTATGATGGAAAGTTGTGCATCTTTTATTTGGGAATCCATTTCTTTAGTTATTTGGACAAATTTCTGATCCTTCGCTCCAGCAATTAATAAAACTGGTACAATTACTTGTTGCAATTGTTTCCACCAAGATGGTTGTTTTCCAGTCCCCATATATAATAGTGAATTAGCTAGACCTTCCTCTGTTTGTTTCATTCGTTCCATACGGATTTTATCGCGGACGTCTTGCGGTAACCGTTTTTGCGACTGAAAAAGCGGGATATTCTCCCAATAATGAACAAAGCTAGCTACTCCGTTTACCATGATTTGCTCTGCTAACTTAGCATCCTTTTCTATCCGGGCTTTTCTTTCTTCTTCCGTTTTCAAACCTGGTGACGCACTTTCTAAGATAAGTGTTTTTACGATTTCAGGATAATACATGGCAAAAGATAATGCTGTACGTCCACCAAGTGAATAGCCGAGCAAATGACATGTTTCAATCTGTAAGAATGTAAGCATTTGTTTTAAATCACGGCAAAATGCTTCCATCGTCTTAGGGGAGGAACCAGTCGTTCTGCCATGACCTGGTAAATCAATCGTAATGACTTGATATTCTTTTGCCAAATTCGGAACTACATTTTCCCACGTTTTACTACTCCCTGTAAACCCATGTAGTAAAACGATTGGTTCGCCACTTCCCTGCTTAGTGTAACCATAAGTGGTATCTTCAACTGCTATCAAATTATCATTCATTTTTCAGTAACCTCTGCTCTATTTTTCCAAAAAGTTCTCGATGCCAGGCAACATTTTCCGCTCGATCTGTTTGTACTTCAATGACAGATAAACCGCTTATCTTATAGGCCTTTTGTAAAGCTGCTTCTAAACTAGCATGATTTAATACAAGTTCATATGATCCACCATACATGGATACTGCTTTTTCAAAGTCAATGTTTAGAGGCGTACCGAATAGAGCTTCAAAATGTTTCTTTTCATTCGCTTGTGGTAAAAATGAAAAGATTCCCCCACCATTATTATTAATAAGTAAAATTGTTAGCCTTATTTTATATTGTTTGGCAACAAGTAAACTATTTAAATCATGATAAAAACTTAAGTCCCCTACGATTAACGTGACATGTTTATCTGTTGTTGCGGCAACGCCAAGTGCACTAGACACTGTCCCATCGATTCCACTAACTCCACGATTTGCATGTACGGTCATTTGTTTATCATTCGGAGTAAAAAATGTATCTAAATCTCTAACTGGCATGCTGTTTGCTACAAAAATAACACTTTCGTTTGGAATCATTTGTAGTACATGTTGGACAGCTTTTCCTTCCGTTAACAACGCATCTGCTTCCCTATCTTCCAATTCCTCCATGACGATTTCATTCAGCTTTCGCCATTTGGATAACCAAGTATCGTCTCTCTTCACCTGACGGAAAAGTGGTAGTACATCTTTACATAGTAAGCTACCATCTGCAAAAATATATTCACTATGATGATTGGTTGGTTCGCGCATCGCTTCATTATCTTCCACGACGATTTGTAACACGTCTTCATGTTCCTCTAAATAAAACAAATAATTTTTTGAAATTGGCATCGCACCAAAACGAATAATATAATCAGGTGTTAGCTTTGCTCGCAGTTCTTTTGAACGTAACATCGCGTCATACGTAGAAATAATCGTATTTTTCCCGTGCCCGCCTGCTCGTAGCTGTGATAATGGATCGGCAAGTACAGGAATTTGTAACTGCTCACTAAGTGCGGTAAGATGCATTCCTAATGATTCGTCCACTTGGGGACCACAAACAATCACCCCTTTTTTATGTGTAGCAAGCTTTTGAACGAACAGTTGTAATTGCTGTTCCTGTAATCGTTTTTTTCCGTCATATACACTATTATAACAATTTCCAGTGCGTTCCCCCCATAAACCGTCCATATGCACATTGGGCATTAACGGTTCTCGAAATGGAAAATTATAATGAACAGGGCCTGGATTTCCTTGCATTGCTTTTCGAACTGCCCGTGCGGCACTACTACGTACATAGCGAAGCATTTCAGGTGAACGATCTGGTAACGCCATTTCTTGAAAATCTTTGACAAACTGTCCATACATATTTATTTGAGTGATTGTTTGGGAAGCCCCGACTCCCCGTAATTCATGAGGGCGGTCTGCCGTCAATACAATGAGCGGGACACGAGCATAATATGCTTCAACGATTGCGGGAAAATAATTAGCTGCTGCTGTTCCCGATGTACAGACAAGTGCAACAGGTTTATTCGTTTGTTTTGCAATACCTAATGCAAAATAGGCTGCAGAACGTTCATCGATGATAACCCATTCCTTTATACGCTGATGTTCTGCACATAATACTGCAAGCGGAGTGGATCTTGACCCAGGTGAAACAACAACATGGGTAAGCCCACTACAAACTAATTCATCAACAAAGCTTGCAGTATAGCGAGTTAAATTTTCAATATGACTCATCATTGGCCTCCATAATATGAAGCATCGGTAAAAATTTCACGTTCGTTTCATCGTATTCCATTTCTGGATCTGAATCACGCATTACACCACAACCGGCAAAAAGGGAAACCTCATCTTTTTGGATCAATCCTGAACGAATAGCAACGGCGAATTCACTATTTTTATTGCTATCAAGCCAGCCGATCGGTGCTCCATACCAGCCTCGATCTAAACGTTCTTCTTCTCGAATAAACGCTAATGCTTTTTCCCTTGGAACTCCTCCTAATGCAGGAGTTGGGTGCAATTTTTTTATGATATCAAACACTGTATAACTTGGCTTTAACTTCGCTGTTACCGGAGTGTATAAGTGTTGTAGGTTTCGGAGTGGATAGATTACCGGCTCCTTTGGAATATCGATTGCTTCACAATATTTTTCAATATTTTGTTTAATCATTTGCACAACATAATCATGTTCTTCACGATTCTTTTGATCAAATAGTAAACTTCGTGCAATTGTTGCATCTTCTTCTTTCGTTTTTCCACGTGGAGCTGTCCCTGCCAAACACGTAGACAATAGCTTATCACCTTGTACTTGAACAAGCCTTTCGGGAGTTGCTCCTAAAAAGCAATTATCATCTTGCTCAAATGCAAAGATATAACTATTTGGTTGCGTGTTAATTAGTTTTTTTAACATGCCCGCAATATTTGCGTCTTTATTTAACTTTAGACGCATCTCTCGCGCGAGTACAATTTTTTTAGCTCGATTTTGTTTTATTTCATCGACTGCTTTTTGAACAGTTTTTTTCCATGTGTTTGGTGCGATTTCTTTTTTGGCAATCACTTTTTGCGTGCTATGATGGTGCTCTGTTTCGGTTAATAAAATTTTCTCCATCGTATTTACTTCATGAATAATCTGTTCAATATTGTCCTTATTTGTTAAATAACGATTCATCGTTAAATAATAGTTACTATTATTTTTAACGACCATATACGCTGGAATTGTTAATTGACTTGTCGGATACTTTGCCCATAGTCCACTTTTCTCCCTTTTCGGATCAAAAGACATACCACCGAGTGCAACTAAACCTGTCCCAACTTCTTTAAAGTGATCATGAATGATTGCCTCTTGAAGGATATTTTTCCATTCTTTTTGCAATTGTTCAAATCGGTCTTCATGTCCAATCACTTTATGTGTACAACCGACTCCAACAAGTGCAAAATCATTCGAACTATTTGTCCAAAACAAACGATCTTTCTTCGTATTTTTTGCAGCTTGAAACACATCTATTAAATCAACTTTATCGATCTTCTTTGTCCAACTAAACAATGGTTGTTTTCGTAAAGAGATCGCTTCATCGATTGCTTTATATAAAAAGGATTGTAAAGTCTTTTCCTCAAGTTCAATCATGTATATACCTCCAATAATACGCAGCATATAGGCCACTACTCTATTTTATTCTCTTTTAAGTGGATTCTCAAGGAAAGGCTCATTTTTTACAAAGTGAATGTAAATTCTTATAATGAACTCGTTACATTGACATGTGCAAATGATTTCCATAATATGAAGAGGAAGATGACAATTTTATTTTCAAAGAAAAAGCTTTTACATTGTTTAATATGACAGTTATTTTACCAAAAACTTCAACAATCACCAAGGGAGATTAAAGATGAGTCAAGATAAAACAGATATCAAACAAGCTTTGAATGAACAAGACGGGTTTCAAGTATGGTGGCGATTGTTAAGGCCTCATACGTTAACTGCTTCGTTTATCCCTGTCTTTGTCGGTACGATGTTTGCATTTGTAAGTGAAAATATTTTTCAAGTGAATTTGTTTTTAGCCATGTTATTTGCTTCCATATTAATTCAGGCTGCAACGAATATGTTTAATGAATATTATGATTATGTCCGGGGCTTAGATAATGAAGAGTCAGTCGGAATTGGTGGAACGATTGTCCGTGATGGGATTGCACCCAAAACAGTACTCCGCTTAGGATTAACTTTTTTCGGGATCGCCATTTTACTCGGAGTGTATATTTGTTTCGCATCTAGTTGGTGGATTGCAATAATCGGTGCTGCATCCATGTTTATCGGCTATTTATACACGGGTGGGCCAATCCCCATTGCCTATACTCCATTTGGTGAATTATTTGCGGGTCTGTTAATGGGAACAGTCATTATCGCGATTAGTTACTATATTCAAACATTAACGATGACGAAAGAAGTTATTCTCATTTCTATTCCTATCGCCATTTTTATCGGCGCGATTTTACTTGCAAACAATATTCGTGATTTAGATAATGATAAAGAAAATGGTCGAAAAACGATTGCCATTTTACTCGGTAGAATAAATGCGATTCGATTTTTAGGGAGTTTATTCTTTGTTGCATACCTTTTGACTGCAACATTTATCTTTATGGGAATCCTCCCACTTTGGTCTCTTCTGACTTTTTTAAGTATAAAAAAAGCAATGGACGTCATTCATGGCTTCCGTGGTAAAACAAAGCCACTTGAAATGATGCCGGCAATGATCAATACTGGTAAGACAAACTCTATTTATGGGTTTTTATTAGGATTTTCTTTACTTTTAAGTAAATTAATATAGGGGGATGTTTACATGAATAACACATTAATGAATGCACTTGGAATTGAAGTGATAAAGCTCGATAAAGATCAAGTCATCATGACCATGCCTGTAGATGAACGTACACACCAGCCTGCTGGATTTTTGCATGGTGGGGCAAGCGTATTATTGGCGGAAACTGCTGCAAGTATCGGTGGTTTATTAAATGTAGATGAAGAAAAGCAATCTGTCTTTGGAATCGAAATTAATGCAAACCATGTAAAAAGTAAGCGTGAAGGACTAGTAACTGCAACAGCCACCCCACTCCATGTAGGTAGAACGACAATGGTTTGGGATGTAAAAATTACCGATGAACAAAACAAGTTAATTTGTGTTTCACGTTGTACAGTTGGAGTCGTTCAGAAGAAGAACGCCAAATAGAAAGCAGGAATAATCATGTGTATTATTAGTCTCCATTTTCAAGATCATGCCCAATATAAATTAATTATTGCGGCAAACCGCGATGAGTTTTACGAACGTCCGACTAAAGAGGCAGGGTTTTGGGATGATGCACCTGAGCTTTTGGCGGGCCGTGATTTAGAAAGAATGGGTACATGGCTAGGGATAACGAAACAAGGTCGATTTGCTGCATTAACGAATTATCGTGATCCTACGAACGAACATCCAAATAAAAACTCCCGTGGTCAAATCGTTACATCCTTTTTGACAGGTGGAACATCTACAACAGATTTTTTAAAAGAATTACGGAAAAGAAAAGATGATTATAACGGTTTTAACATTATTGTTGGCACCGTAGATGAATTGTATTATTACGGAAATAGACAAACCGACATCGTGAAATTAAACGGCGGAACATATACTGTTAGTAATCATTTATTAAATACACCATGGCCGAAAGTAGAAAAAGCGCGAACCATGTTGCAGAAATATGTAACTACTCATGAAGAGATAGATGTGGATGCTTTATTTGAGCAATTAGCTTACCGTGAAATTGCTCCAGATGAATCACTTCCGAATACGGGTATTGGAATGGATTTAGAACGAAAATTATCTCCAATCTTCATTAAAACGGATGGGTATGGTACAAGGTCTTCTACTGTTTTACTCATTAATCAGGATAATGAGGTCACATTTATTGAGCGCACATATAACGAAGGCTCCTTTAAAAAGGAAAATAAATTTACTTTTCGGATAAAATAAAGGCACTACCGTTTCAAGGATAGCAAAAGAGGGTTTCAATTACAGAAAAGGAAAGAAATATTGTTTCAAATCGAAAATAAATAAATGTTGCATACCCAATTAAAATGAACATCTGATAAACGACTTCGTAGGGTGAGATGACCATCTGAAAAACAGCCCGCACTAACTACAACGAAAACGACTGTTAAAAAAAGGGAAATTAATCATCATGGGTCGGAGAAAATATACGATTTCCCAGCGAAATCAATAAAAAGGCGAAGTTAACAAAATAGTTCACGTATTAAAAAAACTCCCCATTAAGATTTTTACAGCCTTATGGGGAGTTTTTTTATTTATTTTTATCCAACTACCTCTACTCGTTTTTGTTCGATCCACTGTTTTAATTTGATAAACAGCGGAATAAATAACATACTGACTATAATCCCTTTTAAGATATTAAATGGTAAAATACCAACAATTACGGATGTCCATTTGATCGTATTATTCATTTCCATTCCAATAAGCCACGAATACGCCGGTAAAATAATGACATAGTTTAACACACTCATAATGATTGCCATCCCTGCTGTCCCAATAACGAGTCCTGAAATAACACTTTTTACCCCTTTGTATCGGTGATATAAATAAGCAACTGGGAAAATAAATAGTGTTCCGGCAATAAAGTTAGCAATAACGCCTATTGGATCTGTTGCACCAGAAAAAGCAAAATAAAGAACATTTTTCATAAATACAACGAAGATTCCAGCAAGTGGTGAAAAAATTAGTCCTGCTATTAACGCTGGAATATCACTAAAATCTACTTTTAAATAAGGTGGTAGCATTGGTAACGGAAAACTAATAAAAAATAAAATAAGTGACACAGTTGCAAGTAATGATAATACGACAAGTTTAACTAATTTTGATGAGCGATTTGTCATCTGCATCATCATCTCCTCCTCCATCCCTATATCGATTCATAAACATTGATGAAGGATAAGCTAATGATTTCCTTACAATAATAAAACCCTAAAACAAATCGTTTTAGGGCATTTTTCATAGGGAAATTAAGCACAAAATATATTGTACTTTTAGCTTCATCTTCTCCCATCCAGACTATAACTGTCGGCTCTGGACTTACACCAGATCAGCCACTATTTATAAAATAAATAGCAGGTCACGGGCTTAAAGTTATGATAACTTTTTACCGTCGGTCGGGAATTACGCCCTGCCCCGAAAATGAAATCGATATGTTGTTGTATATTTACTATAGCTTAAATGCGTTAAAATGACAAGTGGGAAAACTTTATTGGTTTGCCTATTCGCTATTTTAGGCTTGACTAGCCTACTTTATGCCGAATTTGGAAACAATTCAAAATATAAAATCGATCTAAATTACCTACCTTATATGTAATTCCATTATCGCATTCATCCATATATTGTACCCAAGAGATATTATTCATTGGAACGCTTAATTACGGCCTTTCTCTTTACTTATTTTACAAATGCCGGTAAATGAAAAGGCACATGATAAAAGACTTTATCAAAATGATGCAACAAGCATGTCTGTTGTTCTGACAAACGAGCAAATAGACAAATTATTACATAAGTTAATAGGAAATGAAAATGATAATAAGATGCTGCTCCAGTTAGAAAACATGATAAGATATGAAGCTAAATGAACACTATTTGCGTTCTTTTTTCCTTATAAAAAACAACCCCATAATTGGATTAGAAAATTCATAAGACCTTATTCAAAATGTCGATTAATTTTAAAAATACTATCAGGTTTTCGGTTAAAGAATAGAAAAAAACATAATATAAAGTTAATGATTTAAAAGAGGTGATCAATTGATTAAAAAAGTTCTCATCGTATTTTGTGTTTTATTTAGTTTTAATTACACCCATCTGGTCGATGCTTCCACTAAAAATCGAGAGGAATATGAAAAGTTAGGAAAAGTTTTTTGGGATGTGGACTTAGAAGAAAAATTTATAGCACTTACTTTTGATGATGGCCCACATCCTGCTTATACACCTCAAATATTAGATGTGTTGTTAAAACATCAAGCAAAAGCAACTTTTTTTGTCATGGGGGCTCATGCAAAAAAATATCCAGATATAATTAAACGGCAAGCTGTAGAAGGTCATGAAATAGGCAACCACACGTTTAACCATATTTATCATCAAAAAAATTCCGATCAACTAAAGGATGAACTTGATCATACGAAAAAGGCCATTCACGAAATCACCGGAAAAAAAACGAATCTCTTTCGACCGGTTGGTGGTATTTATAATGATTTAATTATTCATACAGCAATAGAGAATGGGTATGACGTTATTATGTGGTCTTGGCATCAAGATACAAAAGATTGGAAATCGCCTAGTGTAAATAATATTGTAAATCACGTTACATCTAATGTTCAACCAGGTGATATTGTCTTATTACATGATGCTGGTGGAAATCGTTCTCAAACAGTTAAGGCACTGGATGAAATACTTACCGTTTTAAAGGAAGAAGGTTACCAATTTGTCACTGTTTCTGAACTAATAAAAATAAGTCACACAAAATATAAATAAGGCTGAGAATAACTTAAACGATCAAATCTAAAAAGACCAATACATTATCTTAGCTCCGGAAATATACGTAGACTAGACTCCAGATCGGTTAGAAAGGTCACGTCCATGTTACCATCGCCGACTAGCACGTCCTGGGACTTGATAAAATCTCGTCCTATCGAAAACATTGTGCGTTGCTGAAGGAAAGGCATCCGTGAGAACCATAGTGCGCTAGCATGATGAAGCTCATCAGCCCAGATGCCTTAAGGTGCGTAAAATATATTTCCAGAGCGAGTTATATACTGTTACCATTGTTCGGACTCTTCATTAACAAACACACTTTTGTCCCAACCTTTTATTTTACTAATTGCAGATCTGGTACTAATTCTGTTAATGTAACAAAATTTGCCACTTCTTTATATGCAGGGATGTATTCATTTAATACTTCGTAGATCATTTCTCCAGATGTTCCAACGTGACCGATTGCAATAAATTGGTCAAAAAAGGTTATATTTCTTGCTAACAATTTTGCTTGATTTTTAATATGACTCACCGAATAAACTTCATCAAAAAATAAATTATTTTCTAAATAGGGTATATTCATTTCATTTGCTAACTTTTTTACAACACTTTTGCTTGAGGTTTTGATATCAAGATAAAACATCCCATTTTCTTGACATACTTCAAGCACTATTTTCATTATTCTCTCATCTTCTGTTATTTTAGAGCCCATATGATTGTTCATTCCTACTGCATGAGGAACATCAGTAAAAGCATCTAGAACTCGTTGTCTCACCTCTTCATCACTTAAATCTGACGTTATTGCACCCGGTCCTAGCCAGCTTTTCTTTCCCCTTTGTGGCTCCATTGGCATATGCACAATTACTTCATGCCCATTTTTATGTGCCAATTCAGCATCTCTTTTTGTCGTCGGCATAAAGGGCATAATTGCGACTGTTAATGGTATTGGTAAGTTAAGTATTTCATCTGTTCCCTTCATATTATTTCCTAAATCATCAATCACAATAGCCAAATCTTTTAAGGATTTTTTTTCTAAGTGCACATTATCAATAGGTAATATCAACGTTAATAAGAATAGACTAAAGACGGCTGTTAAATAATTCATTTATACCACATCCCCTAATATAAAAATTTTTATCATTAGTTTTTCCATTGATAAATATTTAATGAGTAATTTTATTAGCATAATTAATGCCCATTACAGGAATAATCATACAATCTTGAGGAAGTAATCTATCTGAATAAAAAGCTTCTTTCGTCCCCCATCTTTTTAAATAATACCGAGTTTGAGCAAACAGTACCGCGGTCATTTTGATACTCTATGACATGTCGTTAGTTTAGCACGATGATTATCTCCTCTATCTACCATTGACGTTAAGTAGTGAACAGTCGATTTTACCTTCAGAAGTTGCAGATGTTTTTGGAGTATAGTTGAGATGTTATATAAATAGCCCTGATCATTGCAAGCACAAATACTTTCTAAGCATTTTGCAATGATCAGGGCTTAAGAGCAGAGAGGATTAATCTCTTTTTAACAGTGGATCATATCCTTCATAGCTTTAAGATTAGGATTTATAGATTTTTTATTTCTCTATCCCTTCATATCGCTCCCCTATTTCTTCGCCGTCTGCAATCTAGACATCCACAATGACGAAAGCTTTCATCTCTCACATCGTTTTCTTTCCGACATCCACAAACAAATCTGTCACGTCTGTTTCTTTTTTCCCAATCGCGTTCTCCTGATATAAATTCATTTCTACGACTCACCAGTTTCACTCTCCTTATAAGTATTAAAACAGGCAACTATCAATACTAATATATGGAGAATCATCATACTTGAGTAAGCAAACCGTCCCGTTCAAGCGTCGTTTCATCCTGTTAGCCTTTATTTAGTTACAGCACTTATATCTTTCCAGAAAGGTTAACCAGAAAAATATGTATTTATTTTCTTTAAATGATACTACATGCGATGGAAAGTTATTTATTTAGGGATGAATGAAAGGATTGGACTTGTCCTTGCATTTTTTCAATTGTCATTGTAGTTTTCAATTACACTATCGCCATTTTCCTTTTTGGAATGGCACTACTTCTGTTTGAAGGTAATCATTTACAAACAAAAAACAGAACGACGTCATACATATATTTCGTTTCTGGTTTTGTTTTTATCATAGGTATTTTAATAACTAGTTTTAATAATTGTTTTGCCTTTTCACTATTCTAGGCAATTTTATGCTGCTGTTTCAGGTTGAATTTGGGCAACAATTCGTCACCATGTTGCCTATATTTTTCAATTTAAACGTATCATATTTATTGTATTAGGTGAAACTTATAACATGTCCCCCGTTAGTGAGTCCCATGATTGGGGCTCTTTTTTTACCTTATCAATTCCTTTTAACTACAATAAATTTAATATTTCAGTTAAAAATCGGAACAACGAAAATTAGTTATTGGTTTCGACTCTATGTGATCGCTTTTTAGCGAGCGGCCGTTAAGCCAACGCCTGAGCTAAAGCCCCCTAGTCTCACCTGTGCCTTTCCTTCCGCGACACACAATGTTTTCGATGGGACGAGATTTTATCGCAATCTCAGGACGTGCTAGTGTCGGGCGTTGGTCACGAACACTTTTCGATGGGACGAGTAAGCGCAGTCCCGGTCTCAGGACGTGACCGCTTTTAGCTGAATAGGAGTCGACCGCTTGCCGTTCCAACTATTAGGTTTTCATTAGCATACACGAATAGTAAGATCCTTTAATATGTAATGTTCGGATTTACCCTTGGAATTAGCTTTTTTGCAATTGACTCATCCAAAATAAAAACAAACATTCTTTACAAGGTGATTTAAATGCAAAACGATCTTAAAATTGCTTATCGTTATTTATTTATAAATTTAGCAATTAAAAATTTGGAGCTCGATCTACAGTACGTTAAAAATGGGCCATTTAAAATAAAAGCTCCCTATATAGAGTTGATGGAGAGAATGATCTCAAAAGCAATAAATGAACGTAGGAAACTAAAAGGCATTATGTATAAACGAAAGATTCAAGTAAATTATTTACATAAAAAAGGTCTTTTTACAACTTATCAAGTCGTTTCAAATGCAGGAGAAAAAGAAGTACCATTTATAAATCAGGTAATTAAAAAGTATGTGGAAGAAATAATAGAAAAATTAATAAAAGAAAGTAATGAAAAGTAACCCTCGATAGCGTATGCCACTGCGACGTTATTTTTTAAGTAATTTAGTGTTTTTACCAATAGTACCGTGATAATATTATTAACATAGTACATCATGCTAATCTCTTACAGTTATTATACCTACGTCAGCGAATTCTCTTTAAATACCTCACAATCTCCGCTATGTTTATATCGTAATGATATATGGATTAAATGGTCGCTTGCCTAACTTTCATTACACCATCATCTGAATGGAATTTTAAGCTTGACAAGAGTACCCCAATCGATGCCTTCACTCATTCATCTTTACTACTTTTCACTGTTACGACTTCCCAAGAAAATGTAAGATTCTACCATCTACCCTGATATTTTCACTCTTTTTATTCATCATTCTAGCCCTTGAGGGAAGTGTATTTAAGAGGTATACATTTTATTAGGAAACAAGTAGATTGTACTAATATTTAATGCAATAATAATTGAATGTTATTTCATATTAACAGAGACGTATTGTTAAAAATAACTTGGAAATGACATTTTATAAATCCCAATCTTGAACCCATTGTTTGGGTAAGTTATATCCTGATTGTTTAAGAGCTACATAATATTGTCCTTGATGAATACCCTCATGCTGAATAGCTGTGCCTAATAATTCCATTTTTGTTAAATAATCTGTCCCCATTTTTATTTTGTCAAATTTAGACTGGATAAATTCGTTAGCTAATTCTTCCATGCTTCGTTCTAATTCTTCTATTACCTTTATTTTCTTGATGGTAAGTTACCAGGGAATTGAACTGTTCCAGTTTTGAGTCCATCTCGATAAACATCCCTTACTCGAACCATATGCATAAAGAGCTTTCTCAATGAACCTAGTTCGGGTATTAATTGAATGTCCCACTTAACTTCTGAAATCTCATTTGCTAAAGCGTTCGTCATATTTGCTGCGTATGTAAAGCCATTTGTCTCCATAACTAGTCTCCCCCTTTATATCATTTTACCACCAAATTCCAACAACTTTTATATTCAAATGATATTTTTTGCCTGTTTCATAAATCGTGTGAGTGGTAATCACCTAGTAATAATTATTGACTAAACTTTGTGAAGTAGTTTGCTCGATATCCTAATCTGGCGCAAGTTTGTGTTTATATAGCGTATGTAGCTAATAATATGGCGAAGTTTAGCATCCATATGGCGAATCTTCGCGTTTATATGGCGCGTCTTGCGAATTATATGGCGAATCCAAATAAACATGAAAGTCATCCGTATGTATTTTAGCACATGGGGACGACCTTCCATATCGCACTTTAGAGATGTTTTCTCATCGAAACAATCTGCAACTTTCCATTTTCTTTTTCCACATAGCTTTCTCCACTAACTTCAAATCCAATCGATCGATATAAGTTCATATTACTTTTTTCAGACTTCCGTACATCACAGCAAATAATCTTCACACCATTTTTTCTAGCATAGTTTTCTAGATAAGCTAATATTTTTTTCGCATATCCTTTTCCCTGTTCCGTCGGGATAACAGCTAATCGGTAAAAGTAAATTTCTTTTACCGTTTGGCGAAAACGAACCATACCAACAGTTTTCTCATCAACATAACTTATTAAAGCTTGCTCACCATTTAACATTGCTTCTCGAATAGACTCTATTCTTTCCTCTAATGCACTTGAAGGATACGCATCGTCTTTATATCTCATAAATGCCTTCATCATAATTTGATGAATAATTGAAGCATCGTGTTCATGTGCAACTTTTATCTCCATCGTCATCCTCTTCTTCTTTACTAAATATAGATGATGTATTGCATCTCAATTGACTATTTTACACTTGAAACATCTTACATTCAAAAGAGAGTGACAAATCTTTACGTTATTCTTTAATTCAAGTACACTTATAGGTAAATATACTGAATAGGAGCGATGAAAATGAGTTTAAATGAATGGTTTGAACGTGGCATTAGTAAAGAAGAGTATATTGATTCTTTACAAAAACATCGTGATAATTTTTTACATATTTATGAAAACTTTTCAGTTCCAACTTCTGATTCCTTGTCGAATAAAGAAAATATTCGTACAATCGTCCTTGCTGAAGAGTGGTGTGGGCATTGTATGCTCAATATCCCAATACTACTGCGTTTAACAGAACAAGCCAACATCCCAATCCGCTTTTTACCGCGTGATGAAAACTTAGAATTAATGGATCAATATACAGTTGACGGAAAACGCTATATCCCAATTGTTATTTTTATTGACCAAGAAGGCAATGAAGTCGCCAAATGGGGACCAATGGCTCCTGAGGTGAAAGAGTTAGTTGAAAAGTTAAAAGTAAATGTACCAACAAAAGATTCCCCAGATTACGAAGGGGCTTTTCGTCAATATGTAAAAGAAATAGTTGATGTATTTCGACATGATGCAGCTTATTGGAATTATGTATATGAAGATATGATAAAGTCATTACCTTAAATATAAATGGACAATCAAAAAATTCAGTAAAAAATGTAGGTCGACGAAAAAGCGACACTCCCGTTCAATCAAAAATACGTGGACTTACGGAGTTCGTCCAACTATATTTCTTTTGCGATCAATGCGTAACATTAATGTTGTTTAACCATGACCGTGAAATGGAGTTTTGGATTTTGTAACGTACGAATGACAACAAAGCGTGACCGAATCCTTGACCTTTACACCGTTTAGGGTATAAATAACTGCTACTTGTGATCGTTTTTTTTTGATATTTGACCTTTGAGAACACGAATAGCTACTTATTGAGTCACGCAAAAAAAGTGCTTTGGATGATGAAAATGATAGGGAGTAATCCATTACTCTACTATGACTTTTCAAGTAACATGTCCTGACGCTGTGAATATTCTTGTTTCTCATGGAAGGGAGCCAGTTTTTCGATTAATTGTGCAGCCCTTTCCTTTTCACTATATTTTTTTGGAGGAAATTATGACGTATCTTACCTTTAATGTTGAAAATGCAAAACAGTTTATTTCTAAAAACGATATTCTATCTGTTCAAGACAACACAAATGCTGCTCACGAAAAGCTTCATGAAAAGACCGGAGCGGGAAATGATTATTTAGGTTGGCTAGACTTACCGAATACATATGACAAATCAGAATATCAAAAAATAGAGCAATGTGCGAAAGAAATCCAGCGTAATAGCGATATTTTACTCGTCATTGGGATAGGTGGATCTTATTTAGGTGCCCGAGCTGCGATTGAGTTACTCACCCATTCTTTCCAAAATGAATTAACGAATAAAAAACGCTCTGTACCAAAAGTCATCTTTGTTGGACACCATATGAGCGCTACCTATATAAATGATTTAATTGAGATGCTTGATGGACAGGATGTATCGATCAATGTTATATCAAAAAGTGGAACAACGACAGAATCAGCGATTGCTTTTCGTATTTTTAAAAAATATATGGAAAAAAAATATGGAAAAGATGAAGTTCGTAAACGTATTTATGTAACAACTGATCAAGAGCGTGGCGCATTAAAAACAATTGCAAACAAAGAAAAGTATCAAACATTTGTTATACCAGATGATGTCGGTGGTCGGTATTCTGTTCTTACTTCTGTTGGACTACTTCCAATCGCTGTTAGCGGAATTTCAATCGATGAAATGATGGATGGCGCAAAAAAAGCATCAGAGGAGCTATCTAATCGAAACCTAGAAGAAAATCCTTGTTATCAATATGCTGCGGTTCGAAACATTCTATATGAACGTGGTAAATTGATTGAACTACTTGTTAGCTATGAACCAAGCTTTCATTATTTTCAAGAATGGTGGAAACAATTATTCGGCGAGAGTGAAGGCAAAAATGGAAAAGGAATTTTCCCGGCTGCTGCAAGTTTCTCAACAGATCTTCATTCACTTGGACAATATATTCAAGACGGAGAACGTCATTTATTTCAAACGATCATCCATGTCGAGGAGCCAAAATCTGATATTTCTATTGAATATGATGAATCAAATGAAGATGGTTTAAACTATTTGGTTGGAAAAACAGTAAATGAAGTAAATGATAAAGCGTTTGAAGGTGCCTTACTTGCTCATACAGAAGGCGGTGTACCGAGCTTTGTTATTCAACTTCCAAAACTTGATGCATTTACTTTCGGTTATTTAGTTTACTTTTTTGAAAAGGCATGTGCTATTAGTGGTTACTTACTAGGAGTTAATCCATTTGATCAGCCTGGTGTAGAAGACTATAAAAGGAATATGTTTCGCCTATTAGGTAAACCGACTTTTTAATGAATTACGCCTTTTTAATAAAAAGTTACACATTTCGAAAAATAATTGTACCTTTTTTGTTTAAATTTTTTATAGATGGGTATACTTTAGTATGTAAGACTTTCTCGTATTCCCCCTGTAGGCAAAGCGGTAAACGCTTTGCTCTTTTTTTGTGAAAAATTCGGTCTTCTTTTTAATCATATCCAAATAGTAGTATTATTCATTTTTTTACGTTATGCTTTATAATAGACATAGAAGTACAGTGAGGAGGGTTTATGATGAGCGATTTTCAAACAATTTACAATAGAAAAAATACCCATTCATATAAATGGGATCACGTACAAACCGTTTTTCAAACAGATGACATACTCCCGATGTGGGTTGCCGATATGGACTTTAAAGCACCAGAAGCGGTGAATCAAGCACTAAAAGAACGGGCTGAACACGGTATCTATGGATATACCATTATAAATGATGATATTAAAAATAGTGTAAAAAACTGGGTTCAATATAAGCATAACTGGGACATCGAGACTGATTGGCTTTCTTTTAGCCCTGGTGTCATTACAAGTTTACATGTAGCCATTCAATCTTTTACGAAAGCAAATGATAAAATATTATTGCAAACACCAGTATATACACCTTTTTTTAATATAATCCGCAATGGGAATCGTGAAGTCGTCGAAAATCCACTTGTGTACAATGGAGAAAAATATGAAATTGATTTTGCTGATTTTGAACAGAAGTTACAACAAGGTGTGAAAGCATTTATCCTTTGTTCCCCACATAATCCAGTTGGACGAGTCTGGACAAAAGATGAACTACTTAAAATGGCAAAACTGTGTATCAAATATGATGTTTTACTATTTGCCGATGAAATCCATGCTGATTTAGTCTTTGATGGGTATACACATATTCCGATGGCATCTATATCAGAAGAAATTGCTGAACAAACGATTACATGTATGTCCCCCACTAAAACATTTAATTTAGCAGGATTGCAAGCATCTTTTATCGTTACAACAGATAGGAAAAAGAGAGTCGTAATAAATCGTGAACTTGCACAACAAGGTTTTAGTATGCTAAATACAATGGGTGTCATCGCTTTAGAAGCCGCTTATGAAAGCGGAAAACCTTGGCTTACCGACTTAATGGACGTTTTATTGGAACATAAACGGTATGCGAAGAAAAAACTTGAAGAAGAAACAAATGGCATATTAAAAGTAATTGATTCGGAAGCTACATACTTACTTTGGGTCGATTGTAGTAAACTTCATATAGACGATAAAGATTTGCAAACATTTATGATCGAACAAGCGAAAGTTGGACTAAATCCTGGTTCCGCTTATGGAAAAGATGGAGAACAATTTATGCGCATCAATATTGCTTGTCCAAAGGCAACATTAGAAGATGGAATAAATCGAATTATTCGCGCTGTAAACCATTTAAAAAAGTGACGTCATGAGAAACGTCACTTTTTCTTTTCGTCTTTTTTGTCCGTTGGATCTGTCGGCTTTTCCTGATCAATTTCATTTTTATTTTCTTTTATTTCTCCACAAATGATGCGATCTCCTGAATTTCCACTTATTTGTGACATTCCATCATCAGGTTCACTCGTAACAATTAACGAGGTTCCACCTTGGTCTGTAAGTGATTTATTACTTCCCTTTAATAATGTTGCATCAGGTGCTAAAACGTCAACATCAACCGCTCCATTATGATCTGCTTCAATATTTTTTAAATCCCCTAAATGGGCCCCTTTTGGATGTAATAAACCATGCTTTTTATTTTCTGGATTAAAATGATTTCCAGCACTTTTAAAATCAGGCTGTTCACATTTAGCCACTTCATGAATATGTAATCCATGAAACCCAGGGGTTAAACCTTCTAGTTTTAGTTTAATTTTTACCCCTTTTGGATCTTCTGTTAAGTTAGCAGTTCCAACCATATCACCTGTCGTATTATACATATCAACTTTTATTGCTGTTTTCGGTTTTGCCATTAAATGACAAGATGATAATAAAAATATACTAATGATAACGATAAAAAAGCGCATGTTATTACTCCCTTTATTTCGTTTCTGAATCATTAGTATATGTAGAAATATTCGTTCTAAACGAATATTAAAAAACTCCCTAGTATTGCATGTACCGTGACTTACTGCAACGGTACATTCCTAAGGAGTCCTTTTTATTTATTTACTTTCTCATCATGATCTATTTTATATTTATTGATATCATATTGTTCATCGAACATTTTTTCATCTTTTTTTGATTTTTTATAAAATAAGTACATCGTTGCCAGTGCCCCAATCATGAAAATGACGAGCGTAATAAAGGCCGGGATATACTCTGATTTATCTTCTGGGAAATATAAAAATTCCATAAACATCCTAATCACTTCCTTCTTCTAGTCTATTATAGCAAAATTCTTCTCATACATTAATCAAACGCTGCATTATTCGCAAATTTGTTATATTTTTGCCACAATATTAGTTTTATCAAGTGAATAATATCATTAAAGAGGATGTTCAAAAAAAAGTCCAACAAAAATGACACATCGAATTTCTGCGTTGGCTTGCTTTTCCGGTACTCACGTATGTAAAAGCATACGCGAGTTTCTTAGGAGCTACGCCGCTTTGAACTTCTCAGGTCTTCTTTTATCGATCTTTTTGAACACGCACTTAAAATATGAAATATAGATTTTAGATAAAACCAAATAATATTTTTCCATTTGTTAGCCCTTTTTATCAAGTAAATTTGCAGATAATGCTAGCATGTACTTTTTTCATGTTACATTATCCATTCTACTCGGTACTATCATCTTGATCTTCTCTCTATACTTCTAAAATTTACCCAAAAATAACATTACATTAGTATCCTGCTTACTTTAGTTCGTTATGATTAAAATAATAAGTTTATAAAAGGAGAAAATGTTTATGACAAGAGTAGTCTTATTTAGTTCTGTTCGTAGTTTTTGGTGTGATCGTGTTTTTAACGTCGATGGATTATAATCAGTATCAAGCAGAAATTGTTTTGCTTAAAAATGAAATCAATACTCTTTCCGAAGAAATATGATTCAACCTCGTCAAATGCCGAGCAGTCAAAAAACATTATCGAACAAAAGGAAACAAAAATCAAAGAGCTAGAAGATAAGGGTAAGCGAATCACCCTAGAAAAGTATCTTTCATTTCTCAAAAATGACCCTGTAGGACAGCAGTTAGGTATGTATTTTATTCTTTTTTCCAGTATCCCTATTGTCCTTTTTCTTCTTGGAACGTTTCGATCCAAGAAAAAAAGGAGAAACATCAGACGCGCATTTAAAAATGGTGGTGGTAAATATAAGGCAGCAATTACCTCTTTGACTGGCACAGCCTTTGAAATGAATGATAATCCACAATACCGTATTACGATCGGGTTTGTCTATAAAGGGACCTATATTAAAAAAACAGTAAAAAAAGTTTTCTACTGGTTTTCGGCCCCATATGTTGGACAATCGATTGAAATTGTCTATGACCCATTACGAAAAAAAATATACCTTATTGATGATCTAGATGAAGAGGAATTGAAAACTATATTTAAAAATTGAAAGATCCTTGATAGTCCGTGAATTTGTTCTACTAAAAGACGCCTTTTTAACTGATCACCTAGTACTAAATCGTTCACCAAATAGGTTTCTCTTTCCAATCAAACCTCTAAGTCCCTCTCCTTTATTTTTCCCTTCCTTTTTTTATTTTTTCTCATGTGATAGGATAAGTTTCGTAAACCATTAGACAGGTGGTTATATTTTTGCCACAATAGAGATAAGAACATTTATTGGGAGGTAAAACAGGTGCAACAAATAAATGTTGGTGATATGGTAAAAACAAGTTATAATTCTGGTACATATATTGGAGAAGTACTGGAAGATAAACGAAATTTTCTACTTGTCAAAGTACTTGCAGTCGTTGTTCATCCGACACAGGGTGATTTACATAGCCGTGGCCAAGTAGAAGGAGTAGCTTTTCATGAACGAAAGGCACTAGCATTTGAAGAAAAAATGAATGCAAGAAAAAGAGATACACAAATTTATGATGGGGACATCCCGCCGTATAAAGATTCGTTACGGAAAGCTGTGGAAACAATAAAAGTACAATTACAACAAGAAGATACAGCCTTTAATACTTTATCGCTATCAAGAATTGCTGATTTAGAGAAACATTATTATCATAAAATATATAATTAAAAAAGGAGCGAGGATGTTATGAGTATTCATATTGGTGCACAAAAAGGTGATATTGCTGAAACAATTCTATTACCAGGTGATCCATTACGGGCAAAATTTATCGCAGAAACGTATTTTGAAGACGTTGTTCAATATAATGAAGTAAGGGGAATGTATGGGTACACAGGTACATATAAAGGTGAACGTATTTCTGTACAAGGTTCTGGTATGGGTGTTCCTTCCATCTCTATTTACGTCAATGAATTAATTAATGAATATGATGTACAAACATTAATTCGTGTTGGAACTGCCGGTGCGATGAAAGAAGATGTAAAAGTTCGTGACATTATTTTAGCACAAGGGGCAACGACAGATTCACAAGTAAACAGACTTGTTTTTGGTGGCATCGATTATGCACCTTTAGCTGATTTTAATTTATTAAAAAATGCGCACGATATTGCAATTGAAAAAGGCTTACCTACCCATGTTGGCAATGTATTTACAAGTGATGTTTTTTACCGTGATAATGGCGAAGAAGTTAACCGTTTATTAGCTAACTATAATGTTTTAGCGGTAGAAATGGAAACAACGGCATTATATACACTTGCCGCTAAATATAATCGAAAAGCTTTATCCATTTTAACTGCATCAGATCACGTCATCACTGGAGAAATTACAACTTCGGAAGAGAGACAAACATCATTTAATGCGATGATGGAACTCGCACTAGAAACAGCTTTAAAATAATTGCGTCACTAGAAAATAGGATGACAAGGCATTTTACTCCTATGATAATCCAAAATCCCATAATCATTTGTTTAGACAAGTAAAGAAGTGGTATACTTTAAACACCGTCCTGAGAGGGTGAGTCAATTGGTCAATATCGTAACAAATTTCCCATTAATTTCAGCATTAGCTGCCATTATTATTGCGCAAGTCATTAAAGTACCGATTCATCTTATTGCTACAAGAGAATTTGCACCAGGTCTTGTTTTTGGAACTGGTAGTATGCCTAGTAGTCATTCAGCTGCTGTATGTGCGCTTACAACAGCAGTAGGAATAAGTAATGGAGTTTCTTCCGTTCCTTTTGCTATTGCATTTGTGTTTAGTATTATTACCATGTTCGATGCTTCGGGAATAAGACGGGAGGCTGGCGAGCATGCGGTTGTTTTAAATATGCTCGTAAAAGATTTTCAAACATTTCGGGCCGAAGCTTCTGATTGGCATAATAAAGGTGAATACGAAAAAAGGGCCGAACTTAAAACATTGTTAGGCCATAAACCAATTGAAGTGTTTGTTGGTGCTTTAACAGGTATTGCAATTGCATTTTTAGTGTATCCTTTATATCAATGAATAAATCGGGCACAATGCCCCTATGGATTAAGAAAACATTTGTGCGAAAGTTGGCGTCGTATTAAATCACGCCAACTTTACTGTTTTTATCTTCTTTCTTCGTTTGATTGATGGCTTTATTAAAATCAAACGCACCAATAAAATGATAGACGATTGTAATTTCTTGTGTCTTTGTTTTTCGATCTTTTGCTGACACCAAGATTTTGTCAATAAATTCCCTTACAATCGTTGAATCCAACTTTTCCAGTTTCGTATATTTTCTTGCCATATTGACAAACTTACGGACATTCATTTTCTTTTTCTCTTGTCCATCTAACTCTTTTTGCAATTTGTCAAAGGTGACTTTTCATTCTTCCTGTTCTTTCTCATACTCACTGGATAACTGAATAAACCGTTTATCACTCAGTTTTCCCGAAATATTATCCTCATATAGATGTTTGAAGATCACATCTAGTTCAGCGATACGTTTTTCCGTTTGTAATAGTGTATTCTGTATCTTGGTTAATTCGTTTTCCTTTTCCGACATACGTACTTGAGATACTACTTGCACAAAATCATCTTTATAAACTGATACATATTGAAGGGCCTCTCTTAAAATTGGTTAATACAAGCTCCTCTAAAACGACGGTACGAATGAATACTATGCGTTTGTCCATATAAGAAACGTTTTTTTCGGTACGTAGAAGTCTTGCCCTTTCTTAAAACCACTTGTTCATAGTACCGTCAAAACGACTAGAGCTATCGTTCAAGGTTCACTGTATTTAGCGATAGCTTGTTACGTTTCATTGGTGTTTGGTCACCACACTACCAGCCAATGTCACGAACTCATAAGTGGAAAATGTATTCTTTATCTGTACCAGCAAAATAATTAGATGAAAACTTTAGGATCCAGTGAAGGTAGAAGAAAATTTTGTTCTTTTATCTCCTTTCACACTAAGTCCCGACACGAAAGGACTGTCAGTGGTATGTTTGATAAAAAAACTTTTTTTATATGTTCATGTAGAAGCTATCTATTTTCCCGCTTCACTATTACTACAATTGGGAGTGTATATTTTGTTAAAAAAGAATCGTCTATAGCTTTCTTGGAAAACATCATACGCACAGCAAATTTACGATAAAATTTCATTTCTCCTCCATACGCCATGAGGTTGACAGATGTTGAAAAATTCGTTACAGTTGCTTTATCAATGAAAAGCGAGTGATCAGTATGCGGCGAGGTATTTCTTTATAAGTAAACTAAAAAACATGATTCTTATGTTTATTTGGTGTGCTTTGATAGAAATACTCTTGGACTCTATGATGAAGGACTGATCAAAGACTTCTATGGTATGGCAAGAGTGTTTTTTAGCAAACCCATAGAAGTCTCTTTTTTATGAAAAAAATTATTAATGTTGGAATTGTCGCCCATGTTGATGCCGGAAAAACATCGTTGACCGAATCGATATATAGTCTGGCACATCCAGATTATCAAAAAGGAAGTATAAAAAAGGAAAATACACTAACTGATACATTAAATATAGAAAAAGAACGCGGGATTACCATTAAGACCAGTTCTATTTCCATAGAATGGAAAGGTACAAAAATCAATATCTTAGATATGCCGGGTCATATTGAATTTTTCGGAGAGGTCATTCGTTCTTTATCCGTTGTCGATATTGCTATTCTTTTGGTATCGAGTAATGATATTTTACAGCCTCAAACAAGGCGGATATTTGATGTATTATTTGAAGCTGGTATTCCAGTAATTATTTTTGTGAATAAAATAGACTTATTAACAGCAAATGCTAAAAAGTTAATTGAAGAGATGTATGAAAAGCTGTCTGATCAGCTTGTAGAAATGGAAAAAATAGAAGAAACAGAAATGAGAGAGAAAGTAATTGAGAATAGTAATCATTTGTTGGAGCAATACCTTAATAATCATAAAATAGAAACGAAGATGATAGCAGAAGAGTTGAGGCATCGATTTCTTGCTCATAGCATGTATCCTGTTTTTAAAGGATCTGCCATTAACAATTTGGGTGTAAAAGAGTTACTTGACTTTATCTGTGAGACGGCTAATGTCATGCATGAAGTAAGTGATGTACAGTCTGCCATTGTTTATAAAGTGGAATTTATTAACGAGCGAAAACAGACTTACCTGAATTTGCTTTCTGGAAAGCTATCTAGAGGAGAGCATGTAAAAATCAACGCAGAGACGAAATTAAAAATTAGTAACTTGTTGTGTTTAAAAGACAATCAATTTGTAGAGGCAACGAAGATAAATAGTGGAGACATTTTTATGTTACCCGATGTAGAAGACCTTAAAATTGGAGATTTTATAAATACATTGAAAGAAAAAACTATTCCAATCCAGTTGCCAACTTTAAAAACAACTTTTCATATTGGGGAACACGAACGTTTTATTTTATTAAAACTGTTAAGAAACCTTTATTTAGAAGATCCGTTGTTAAATTTGCAAATTGATGCAACGACAAATGAGATTAGCATGATGACTTATGGCAAGGTACAACAAGAATTCCTTGAAGACACCTTAAGACAAATGTATCCGTTTGAGACATTGTCTTTATCCTTACCACAAGTATTATATAAGGAAAAGGTGAAAAAAACGGGATGGGGACGAATTGAAATAGAGGAGTCTATTAATCCATATTGGGCGGAAATCATGCTGAAAGTGGAGGGTAATGAAGGCTTAGGTATACGGTATAAAAGTTTAGTAACCACAGGTTATCTAAGACAATCTTTTCAGCGGGCAATTGAACAAGGGATTAATCAAGAAGTAAAAAAAGGATTATACGGCCTAGCTTTAATTGATATAGATATTACATTGGAAGATGCTTTATTTTATAGTCCTGTAAGTACACCATCTGACTTTCGAAAATTAGCTCCTTATGTTCTCTATAAAGCTCTACTGCAAGCAGGGACCACCATAGTGGAACCAAATATTTCATTTGAATTGTTTGTTCCAACAGGACTTTTAGGAAAAGCAGTTAGTGTAATTGGACGGGAAAATGCCGAGATTCAAGATATTAAAGAATTAAAAGATGAATCAGTTATTAAAGGAGATATAAATCAATCCAAATTTTTAAAATTAGAAAGTCTTATGGATGAATTATTTAGCGGGGAAGGATATTTAAAATATCAAATAAGCAAATATAGACCAACGATAGAAAAATCCTTATATCAACAGGATGAAGTAGACCAAATAAAAGCCATGCTGTTAAAAGAGAAAAATAAAGAGAATGAATTTTAAGCATTTAATGTACAATCTTAAGAGAAGAATGTTCAGCGCAAAGGCAACAGAATTCAGCGAGAATTAGATTTATTCAGCGCGAAAGCAGTAAAATAGAGCGCGAATGAGAATGATTCAGCGAAAAAGCAATAAATTCAGCCAACAGGCTCAAAAAAAGACCTAGCTCACTAGGTCTTTTTACTTCACATATTAAGATTCTCTAAATTGATCTCTAAATACTTGTAAGGTTTCATTTTCATTCAATACTTCAATTTCTTTTTCTGTAATTTTGCCGTCCCCTTTTTGAACGACAAAAACTTCAACCTCTTTTTTTCCCCATTGATTATAAACTTCTTCTACTGTGTCAAAGTATAAATCAATTTTATTGCCTTTAATCGCTCCACCAATATCTGTTACAACACCATAGCCGTAGTTTGGGATGTATAATATTGTTCCAAGTGGAAACACGTCTAAGTCTGCTGCAATGGTTGAATATAGATCCCTTTTTACTTTCACACCCGAGTAAGTGATTCCATATTCAGGATGATCTGGAGTTTTTCCTGTTGATTCAACACCTGCTGTATATCCTGTTGCCATTACTTTTGTACTTGGATATTGATTAAAATCAATTGCCTCTTCTAATGTTCTAGGTTCTGCAATTTGCTCACTTGAGATATACTTTTTTTGTTCTATTAATTTATTGAATTCTTTCTCTGGTAAATACGTTTGCTTTTCTGTTGTCGTGTTTTTCGTACTTACTTCTGCTGCTAAACTTTCCGTTATATCAAATATACTTACATTTGATAAGGTACTTAAAGTTGTATAAACAGCTCCTAGAAACAAAAAGGCCATCATCGTTTTATACGATAATTTTCGAATAGACATAGATAACACCTCTTTTTAAGTACGAGTTCAAAAGGAGAATAAAGATACACCTTTATAAACTCTCTTTAGGATGTCATCTTTTCCAATAATGGAGTAATATATTCATTTTTTACTAAATTTTTGGGATTAAAACATTTGATAGCCACTTTTTCGTAAAAATTTAATGACAAATCCAGACACAATTGTACCAACTAAACCAGAAGATAATATAATAATATCAACTGGAGCAAGTGAAGTCATTTTTGTAAAAGTACTAGAAAAAGCCTCACCCGTATTGGTAAAATATTCGCTAAATGAACTATCACCAACTATTAATGAAATAACAAATGGATATAAAATAGCCATAAGCCATGTTCGTCTAAGTAACATATTTAAAATAAATGCGATTCCAAAGAAAATAACAAAATATAACAACACCGATACAATAAGTTGAATCAAAACAATGTCCCCTTCCATACCATTTATATAAAACATGCCATCACTTAAGTTCGATCATTTCTTAATCCTCATATTATTTTATAGTTTGAACATGAAAAATGCAAAGACAAGCGCCTTCTTTCCCTTTTCGATACGTTAACTATGAATAATGTAGCACATTTTTATTTTGTTCCACACCTTTTTCCTTCATTGAAGTCACATTTGTTTATGAAAAAAAGAAAATGGTGTAAAATGGTCGATATAGTGTGGAGGGAAAACGATGACAGAAAAAATATATGATATAACAATAATCGGTGCAGGACCAGCTGGTCTATTTACAGCATTTTATGGAGGAATGAGGCAAGCTAGCGTAAAATTAATCGAAAGTTTGCCACATACTGGAGGGCAGCTAACTGCTTTATATCCTGAAAAATATATTTACGATGTAGCTGGATTTCCAAAAATTCGTGCCCAAGAGTTAGTAAATAATTTAGAAAAACAGTTAGATATTTTTGATTCAACTATTTGTTTAGGGGAAACGATCGAAACGGTTGAAAAATTAGCCGATGGAACATTTAAGTTAACAGCACAAAATAAAGAAGTCCACTATTCAAAGGTCATTATTATAACAGCAGGTAACGGTGCATTTGAGCCGCGTCGTTTAAATATAAATAATTGTGAGAAATTTGAGGATACGAATTTACATTATTATGTCAAGGATATGAGTCAATATAAAGATCAACATGTCGTTATTTTAGGTGGAGGAGATTCTGCCGTTGATTGGGCGCTGATGCTTGAACCAATTGCAAAAAAAGTAACCCTCGTTCACCGTCGCGATGAATTTAGAGCACATGAACATAGTATCGAACAATTAAAACAATCATCCGTGAACATTTTAACTCCTTACGTCCCGACAGATATTGAAGGGGACGATCAAATTGAACGTCTCGTCCTACAAGAAACGAGAGGCGAAAACATCATGAAAATCGATGTCGATGCTGTTATTTGTAATTATGGATTCATCTCAAGACTAGGTCCAATTGCAAATTGGGGTCTAGAAATTGAACGTAACAGTATTGTCGTAAATTCAAAAATGGAAACCACTATTCCTGGAATTTATGCAGTAGGTGACATTAATACATTTGATGGGAAGGTTAAATTAATTGCCACCGGATTTGGTGAAGGTCCTACAGCCGTAAATAACGCTATGCAGTTTATTGATCCTAAGGCAAGAATTCAACCACGCCACTCAACGAGTATGTTTTAAGTATCGCAAAAGGGTTTTCAGATGATAGATACCTCTTTTTACAAAAAAACAACTTTTTAACCTATGTTATACGTTAAAAAGTTGTTTTTATTTATTACCTTAGTAATCTTTATCATGCGTATCAATACCCGTTAACAATCTCCTGGTGTGCCAACCTTATCTTTCGTTCTAAATGAAGAACCACACCCACAAGAAATAATGGCATTTGGATTATTAATGCTAAATCCTCCACCCATCATATTTTGCTTAAAGTCGATTTCCGTATTTTCGATAATCGGAATATCTAGTTTTGAAATAACGAAAGGAATTTCATTTATTTCATCTATCATATCAAGCTCTTCATTTACTTCATCATCAAATCCTAATGAGTAAGAAAGACCACTACACCCTCCGCCTTTCACTCCAAAGCGGAGTCTACTTTCTTTTGACTCATTTTTTAACATTTCTTTAATCTGTTGACGAGCATCATCTGTAATTTTAATAACCAACGTATGACCTCCTCTATTATTACTGTATATATTAAGTATACAAATGGACTTCCTTTCCTTCAAATAATATACACTTTTTCTTTCCTTATACCCCGTGGCTTTTGATCGCGTTGTATATGTCTTTTAGGTGAGGGACTCCCTCTGCGATAACATCTCCATTCAATAAAACAAGTGGATAAAATAAATCTTCGGCCTCGATACGCTCTATTATTTGCTTATGTTGATTGAGATGTTTGGTTTCATCTATATCAATATATTCATACGTGAATTTTTCGCTACCAAATTTGCGTCCTATTGCCGCTTGAAGCCATTCATACGTATCCCAAGAACCTGGTGCACCGACACAACTTGCGCAAATTTGCTCCTTACCATATACCGTTATAGATAATTTATTGTTACTCATTTTCATCTACCTCCTGCATGTTTATTAAATAGACAAATTCTTTTCATTTACAAAATGCATAAAAAAAGATAAAATGAAACTAGAATAACTATATTAATAATTACTTCATATATTATATCACTGTTGATCCTATATGTAATCATAATGGGAAGGAGAAATTACGAATGAAAGAACAAGTACAAGAAGTGTTAAATAAATTGCGCCCTTTTTTACTTAGAGATGGTGGCGACGTTGAATTAATTGACGTAGATGAAAATGGTGTAGTGCTTTTACGATTAATGGGTGCTTGTGGAAACTGTCCCAGCTCAGCAATTACGTTAAAAGCAGGGATTGAGCGAGCATTAACTTCGGAAGTTCCAGGAGTTACAGAAATTGAACAAGTGTTTTAAAGGAAATGCAGTTGGAGAAAGGCTATAGTCTCCAACTGTTTTTATTTTTCTACAATACTGATTAGAAAGTTTTCACACGGATATCTGCCTTCTAAACGGGGCTAATCGGCGCTTCATGTTGAAAAACAGCACGAATATTTTCCAAACAAAGTGTAAGCATGTTTTCTCTTGTCGTTATACTTGCTGACCCTATATGGGGAAGTAGAACAACATTTGAGAGTGAGGTGAACGGATGGGATGATGGGATCGGCTCATCTTTAAATACATCTAAACCAGCTGCCGTAATCACTTTGTTTTTTAAAGCATCGTATAATGCTTTTTCATCTACGACTCCACCACGCGAAACATTAATAAAAATAGCAGAAGATTTCATTTGTTCGAATGCCCTTTTATCAAAAATATTTTCTGTCTGTTCGGATAAAGGTAATAAAGACACGACAAAGTCTGATTTTTCAAGTAATTCCTCAAAAGAAACATAGGATACATCTAGTTCTTGTTCGACAGTTTTTTTACGTGTTCGATTATGGTATAAAAGATTCATCTGAAATCCTTTCGCACGTCTTGCAACTGCCTCCCCAATCCGTCCCATTCCTACAATTCCAATTGTTTTATGATGGATATCTGTACCAGCTAATAAAAATGGCGACCACTCTCCCCATTTATCCTGATAGATAAAATGGTTGGCTTCTACTAATCTTCGGGCAGTTGCCATCAATAAAGCAAATGTTAAATCAGCGGTCGTCTCTGTTAATACATCAGGTGTATTTGTAACAATAATCCCTTTTTCTTTCGCTGCTTCCACATCAATATTGTCATATCCTACAGCCATATTAGCAATAATTTTTAAATGGGATGCATGGTCAAGAAAAGCGCGATCTATTTTTTCCGTTAATAAACAGAGCAATCCGTCCGCTTCCTTCGCTTCTCTCATTAAAATCTCTCTTGGAATAGGAGTATGTTCATCCTCCCACATCTGAAACTGAAAATACTGACTAAACGGTTCGATTAAATACGGAGGAATCTTTCTAGTAATATAAATTGTTGGCTTATTCAAGTTCCTTCACCCCAAATTAAAGTCTATTTTCATCCATTTTATCACAGCTTTGTAGATGATTCATTGTCAAGATATAAAAAGAAGTGCTAAACTATAAGGAAAAGCGAATATATTTCAATCAAGTATGAATATAATAACTAATGCTTTTTTACGATCATAGAAAGAGTGGTGGTATTGATGCAAGAAAAACAAAGTGAACTCGAGATAATTGCACGAGAATGGTTAGAAAATAGAGGTGTTACAATAAATGATATTGCCGAACTCGTATACTATTTACAATCAAGATATTTTGAAAACTTAAATATGGATGTTTGTATTCACAATGTAAATCGTGTTCTTTCTAAAAGAGAAGTTCAACATGCCATTTTATCAGGTATTCAATTAGATGAACTAGCGGAAAAAGGCCTATTAAAAGAACCGCTACAAGATATTATTCGGCGAGATGAAGGCCTCTATGGCATTGATGAAGTGATTGCACTATCGATCGTCAATGTATATGGTTCGATTGGCTTTACTAGCTATGGATATATTGACAAACAAAAGCCCGGCATCTTAAAAAAATTGAATGAACATTCGGATGGAAAAGTTCATACGTTTTTAGATGATATCGTAGGAGCTATTGCTGCAGCTGCATCAAGCCGCCTTGCCCATTCATCTGCAGGCGATATTATTGAAGATAAAATTTGACATACTTATATATAAAATCGCAAACTAATAAGCGTAAGGCATTTCCTTACGCTTATTTTACGTGCATCCATTCGATCAAATCTTTTTTAATATAGGTAGGTTTTTTCGTTACGGCTTCTAAATCCTCCAATGTGCTAAAGCCTGTTAAAACCATTAATGTGTCGATATTGGCGTTTATTCCAGCCAATATATCTGTTTCGTAATTATCACCGATCATTAGCACATTATCACGATCAAGTCCGATCAGTTTCATTGCTTCTTCCATAATGATGTTTTCAGGCTTACCGACAAAAATTGGTTGAACCCCTGTACTTGTTGAAATTGCCGCTGTTAATGATCCATTACCTGGTAGTAGCCCTGCTTCAGTCGGAATCGCCGCATCGCTATTGGTGGAAATGAACTGAGCACCTTGACGAATCAAAAGGCTTGCTTTCGCTAATTTATCATACGTGATTTCTCTATCCAGACCGACAATCACATAGTCACAATTCTGATCAGTAATAGTAAGTCCCGCTTCTTCAAAAGCAGTTATAAGTCCCACTTCACCAATGATGAAACATGCAGCCTGTTTATTTTGACCCTTAATATATTTAGCTGTGGCAACTGCCGACGTCAAAATATGATGAATAGTTGTTGTAATACCAAAGCTTGCTAATTTTTGTACGACCGCTTCTCTCGTTAATGTGGAATTATTCGTAATAAATAAGTATGGAATGGCGTGCGTGTTTAAATGGTGAATAAATTTTTTGGCTCCTTCTATCTCATGATTTCCTCGGTACATTGTTCCATCTAAATCAATTAAATATCCTTTATATTGCAAGCCTATCCTCCTCTTCCCATATAAAAAAGATGATATATGTCTCATACCACCTTCGTTATTTTGGCTTTGTAATTGTCCAACAACAATATTTACTTCCCTTCGTCATACATGAATGTGAAATAACTTCACTATTCGGGAAAATCTTTCTATACATATCTTTTTCGTTGGCACATACGATTCCATATGAATTAGCAAGATTATAAATAGGACAGTTAAAGTTTTTTATTTCATAATGCCCTTCAGCTGTCTGCTCATATTCAAGCATATAGCCTTTTTCTTCTTGATATTCCGCCATTTTTTCTATTTTTTCTCCAAAGCTTTTTTTAGTTAACTCAGCTTCTAGTTCTGTCTCTTCCCGTTCTTTTCTCTTTTTCAATACGTCATGGACTGCTTTTTTTCCTTGTAACATTTCCAAATCCTTTAATAATTCCACTGGTAACTGTTCATACTGGTTTGGAAATGTGTCATGACCTTTTTTCGTTAAAGAATATAAATGATACGGTCTACCTATATTTTGTTTCACCACTCGTTCCTTAATAAATTGTTGACGGATTAAGTCATTCAAATGCCTTCTAACGGCAATTTCCGAAATAGTGAAATATTCCATTAAATCCTTTATCGAAATTTCATTATCTTTTTTTAAAATATGCAAAACTTTATCTTTCGTTGTCCTTCTTTTCTTCACGATGATCCCCCCTAGGGCTCATTTGAAAATGCATTTGCAACTCCTAACTCGTTTGTTAAATATGTTCGTATATGTGTACTAAATTGTTTTAGCACATGGATATTTGAAAATAGAACTTCATTTAAATACGTATGATCGATAGCTAAATAATCTTGGACGAGCATTTGTCTTGTATCAATAAATGATTTATAATTATTCTCTTCTTTTAATGGTATGACTTTTTCATCAATTAAAATATCAATAATATCATGATAGCTTCCTGGATCACGCATAATAAAGCCGTCAATCATTAAATTCCCGACGTCTAAAATCGATTCGATGACAAGGTGAATGAGACGCTCTAATCCTAACTTTTCAATATTACTTGAAAATGTTGTCGTATCTTTCACTTCATTTAACAATTTATCAATATGTGTAATCGTTTGTTCGATCTCGCTACGATTGACAAAGTACATTCTTATCCCTCACTCTTTTACATTCCTTTCCTCTCTATCATATCATATATATTACAATTATGTCACAGCAACATAAGAAACATTGTAATACATCATAAAGTGTTGATTTAGTAAGGGTTGGGGGTATTGCAAGATTCATTTAACAATGCAAGTTAATGAACTAAAATGAATGTATTTGGGACTAAAATTGGGACTAAAATTGGGGCTAAAATTGGGGCTAAAAATAATACGTGGGTAGATGTTATAGAAATCAAAGATCGCTTAGGCGGTCTTTTTTCTCCATAAAAAAATAACCCTTCAACGGGTCATAGTAAAATAACTCCGATTATGCAGACGATAGGATTACTGTAACTTTCCCTTACTTAACCTAGTTGCATTACCACAGGAGATAATGAGGAAGAAGCTTTAATTATGGCGAAAGTTACTTTAATGCTTCGTTTATATAGTGATGAAGCTGATGGAAGTGAAATACCTAATGGAACAAAATTAAAAGATGTCACAAATGGGGTAAATCAAGCAGTGGTGTTAGTTGATGTGTAGATGGTGCCATTTAGAGATAAGATGATGAACAAGTCAATTAAAAAGACTAACTATTCCTAAATGGTTAGATAATGTCGCAAAAGGAGCTGATGTCATTTATTCGGCTATGTTACAAAATGCATTGAAGAAACTATCAGAGGGCAACTTAGCCCTCTAATTCGTTTTATATTTTCTTTTTACTTTTGTACGTGCTTTTAAAATACGAAAGGATAATATAATGCCTGTTACTGTTAGGAGAATAATCCCTACAGTGGTTATGTCATTAATAAAAATAAAGTTAAAACCATCAACTATTCCGGTATGTAAGTCATGCATCCACTTCTTAATAGCTGGATCACTATACAGTTTTGCAACTTCTCCTTGTTCAGTTACAACAGCAATGGTTCCCAGTTCATCATTTAAATGAACATAATAAAAATACCCCAAACCATGGTAAGCATAATTGACACTTACTATATCTTCAATTGTGAATAAATTAGATGTTGTAGCAACTTCAACAGCATTCGGAACGTTCCTTTCTCCTTGATGGGCTAATTGAATAGCTTCTTCGGTAATTTCATCATAATTAGGGTTTATGTAGTGAATATTTTGCTTATGAAACCAATCATGTTGATGATTTAAATATAATCCCGTAACCGACAACATTAATATAGTAACACCTAGTATTAATCCAACGTATAGATGCACATTCAAGATCGTTTTTCTCAATATTTTAAATCCACCCCTGATTAATTTTTGTATTTATACATATTTTAAAGAATTCACTTTTTATTTCAATGGATTTTTGTGATTTTTTGTTACGATTTAATGAATATTGTTGTATTATAACAAAAAACAACATAAAAGAGGGCAATTAAGCCCTCTGACTAGATAATTCCTTCTTAATATAGTATATAGTTGCATCTATAATAATTGTATGTATTAAATCATTAGTTTTACAGATGTTCCAACTTATTGTTATATGAGGCTAGGACAAAAGTGTTTTCACCAAAGAAAAACCAGAACAATGGTAGCTGCATATAACCCGCTCTGGAAAGATACTACGCCAAGGCAATACATTGTTCGTCTTTAGATTTGGTCGTTTTAGTTATGTTCCAGCCTCGTATTTTTTATTTTTCAATCTTATCCGACCTTTTTTTACCTTTAGTCACGTCTCGAGTTGTGAACTCATTCTAGGATAAAGTCCACCTGTCAAAAGCGTAGGATTTCCATCATTATTTAGCGTTATCTGTCTCCACCCGCGTCTACGCATATAATCTAATACTTCAAATAGCATTTCATTACTTAGACCGTCAGTTCTAATATTTTAACAGACGCTGTAGCATTACTTTTTCTTCTTAAATTAAATACTCTTGCAATCCCTTCCGCATGAATTTCGCAATATAGCACTTGATTTTAATTTGTCAACATCTGCAGTGTCAATAAATCCATGTTCAGTAAAGATTGACGATATATTTGTCTTAACACCGCAAAATTCGCCCTTTTCGTACCACAGTTTCTAAAGTCAACTTCTTTCATCATTTCTACATGTACAGTATCTCTAAATAAAGATATACGGCTACTTACATTTCCATTAAATATATAATCCTTATAACCTGACCGTACCCCGCATTAATATGAACTGAAGGTTCTATTTATTATAAATAATGTTATTTTCTTCATCATCTCTGTTTCGCATGATGTTCTAACGCAACAAAAAAGATATATTTCATCTTTAAAATATTTTTTTATTGTTTCTTAAATTGATTGTAACCACCTGTTAATGTTCATTTGATATTCTTTAGTAACACTCAAGAAGGAGATAAATCAAATGAACATAAAAATATTAATTTGTATATTATTAAGGAATCATAAATATAATTACTTTACTAGCAAATGTGTTAGATGCGGAAAAACAAGAGAAACATAATTCGAAAGAGTTAAATATATGCGTGTTACCGCAATCTATTTTCAAAAAAAAAGCCTCACCTTCAAAATTATCATTTCTTTCCGTCACAGTTAAAGTGCAATTCCCTTCTATTTGTATTAGCACTCTATTCAAATTATTTTATTTGATAGGCTACGTGAACGTATCATGCCTTCTCCTCCTTCACTTAAAATCCGGCATGCGACATGTTTTTTATAAAATGGTAACATAATTTTATCGGTCTTCAGAGAATAGCGATACAAAGAAAGGAAGTTTATAGTATGAACTTAACCCCAAATCAACAATCTGTGTTACTTGTATTAATCACTGAGTGGCAGACAGCAATACAGGTTGCTAGCCAACTCCCAAAAGCGAGTGGGGCTCCATCCAACGTAAATCAATTCCTTAAAGACTTAATACGTGAAGGTTTGGTTCATGCTAATCCAATTGTGCTTGGCATGTACCGATTAACTTCGAATGGTACTACCACCAAGATGGATCTGCTAAGGGAGTAACTGCTCCCCTAGTTGCGTTTAATGTGAACTTCATGAACGAAATGTATAGTAAATAGGTTGTACTGATTTAATGTCAATCAACCGGGGGAGACATAACCAGTTTTCTTGATCCTTCTCGCATTGCTCTTTCTTTTACGTCACTTTCGTCCAAAGCCCAGACTTTTACCTTTCCGTTGTAATTGAAAGCAATGCCATGCGCATTCCATTCAACTTCATAATCTTTTCTTTCCTCCCCATTCACTCCATCCCTTTCATTTCTAAATGTTTCACTAAATTATCACTCAAAACATAACAGGTACATATATTTAAAATTCCACATTAGCCTTTGGAACTTTGTCCTCCACATCTTATCTACTTTCTCATATATTAATGTAATTGCACTAGAAAGGAGGATGAATAATGCATCACCCACTCTATCGCACAGCTTGTGAATATAAAGGTAGTCCTGTGGAAATTAGGGATTGTTATGGAGAAAGTTATCGAGGTACTATAGAAGATGTTACAGAGAATGGTGTCTATATAGATACAGGATCTGATCCAATATTCTTCCCATTCTTAACTATTGCGTCTTTAGTACTGTTGGGTTCGCTTTTCTTTTAAGTAACAAACTACATTTAAATATTTTAGCAGTTATTAAAAACATTAACGGCATCACAACGTAGCTACATCTTTTTTTCTGAAAGGCTTATGGTAATAAATTTGGTAGACATTCAAAAGGAGGATGCTTCCCCTTTTGAATGTTATACAAATAATGATCATAATAAATCATTCGGACTGTCACAGATAAAGAAACAAACGCTTCAAAGTTCGCCTAAACGTATTTGTCATAAATATCGACACCACCAATTTTTTATAGACTTATAACTATCGAAAAGTTCAGGATGTTTTCTTTTAATATAACCACCACAATAATATTGTATGACTCCGATCTCTTATTTTTTAATAAAATTGTATAGTTTTGGGTTAAAAATTCACTTACTCATACAACCGTTGATCTAACAAGATTCTTAATTGTGTCTCAGTTATATTACAATTATATTAATAATGATTGAATTACCAGAAAAAGTTAGCAATCAAGTCCTTACATGCTATAATTAATAGTACGTCTACTTTTGAAAGGATGAGTGGCATGAGTAAAGTGATGAACCTTCAGATTAAAAATAATCTATTAAATTTGGATGCGACCGAAATAGCTGCTTTAATTAAAGATGGACAAATTTCGAGCGAAGAAATAACAAAAACATTCATTGATCATATAAAAAAAGTCAATCCTAGTTTAAATGCTGTTGTAGAAGAACGTTTTTCAGATGCATTAGAAGAAGCCAAGGACGCTGACCAAAATATGAATCATATAAACATAAATAATAAGCCACTATATGGTGTTCCTGTTAGTATTAAAGAATCATTTCATGTCAAAGGAATGAAAACAACAGGTGGAGTGGCACACCGTAAAGATATCATTATGTCAAAAGATGCGGAAGTCGTTGAACGATTAAAAAATGCAGGAGCAATTATCTTATGTAAAACGAACACACCAGCACTTTGCTTTTGCCATGAAACAGATAATAAATTATATGGTCGTACTAATAATGCATGGAATAAAAAGCGAACAGCGGGTGGATCAAGTGGAGGAGAAGCTGCGCTTATTGGAGTTGGAGGAACACCGATTGGAATGAGTTCTGACATTGGAGGATCGATTCGCTTTCCTAGTCACTTTAATGGAGTAGTCGGTTTTAAACCGGGTAAATTTCAAGTTTCATCGGAAGGGCATTTACCAGCGGACAATATTCCACTAAAAACAAGGATGTCGAGCATCGGCCCGATTGGTAAATCTGTTCGCGACGTTAAACTCGTTTACAATCTGATTTTAAAATCAAAAGTAAAGAAAAGTTTTTTTGAAAAAATGCAAATTGAAATGTTACCAAACGATAACGGATTTCCATTAAATGAACAGACTGCGTCATTGATGGATCAAGTATATGAGTATGTGAGTACTATTTATCAAGCGAACTTATCAATTCCACCATATTTCAATGATAGTGCTGTTATTTGGCAAGAAATTATGTCCATTGATGGTGGAAAGGAAATTAAAGATTTAGCGTTTAATACGGATCGTGTCAACGTTTGGAAACATTATTTAAAAGAAAAAATGACGAATAATACGGCCACACATGCCTTTTTATCTTGGGCTTTAATTGGAGCGAACTTATTTAAGCCTTCTCAAAAAAGGAAAAAAGAAATTGACAGTTTTATCGAAGAAGGAGATCGCGCGCTCCATAGTTATTTAAAAAACCGTCTGTTAATTTTTCCAGTGTACCACCGCAGTGCGCTCAGACATGGAGAATTATTTAAAGAAATCTTCTCCATTCAAAAAACGTATACAAAATTCATGCCTTATATTGCTTATGCTAATGTTTGGGGATTACCATCGTTAACCGTTCCTATCGGTTTTGATGATAAAAATTTGCCTGTTGGTATCCAAATAATGAGCAAAAATGGCAATGAAGATGCAATCTTTAAACTTGGACAATTATTAGAAAATAAATTCGGCGGATATGTACGGAGCACGATCTATGATTAGTTATATCGCATGAATGAGTGCCTTTTTTTAGTAGTGATACATACATCTTTCAGGGAGAGATAAACTAATCCTTGAGAGGATGATAAATATGGCCAAAGATAAAGATTATGACGAAAAGGTTGATAATCGTTTTTCAGAAATTTCAAACGTGGAAAAAATGCACGATATGCTTATTCCTGAAGAGTTTCCTGAAGGGGCATTCGGTTCTCCGATGAATAAGCATACTAAGATCGAAAGCAAATCGACTGAATGGGAACAAGGGCAACAACGATCCAGTGCATTTATCTATCCCGATAAAGAAAGACATGACGATTTACCACGTCGAGCTCCTGGCGCTCATCCATTACATGATGAATAAAAAATTACTGGATGGATTTAAATGAGAAGAGTGCCCATCATCGGTCTAGGTGGCGAACTACGAAGTGTCACCATTAAGCTAATTTCTACAAAATAAAAGAGCCATGTTACAGTGATATACTCCTTTAAAGGGGCATTATCACAACAAGGGCTCTTTTTTTAATCTACTTTTTTTAAAACAAAATAAGCACAGCCGAAATTACAATATTCATATAAATAATCGTCTAGCATATCAATATTTGAATCGAATGACGTCTTTCCATGTTCACGTCTATAAAAACCTTTTAGTCTTAATTGGTTGTAACCCCAATCACCAACAATATAGTCGTACTTCTTTAATATATCTGCATAGCGTTCATGAACCGCTTCTTCCTGGAATCCATTTTTTATATCTTCAATTAGTTCGTATTTTTTTCCATTTATTTCAATCATGTGGAATCACCTCATATGTTACGTTTAGTTTATCATATTTTGAAAATAAATTGAATGTATGAATTGACAAAAATATTGCACAATAATAAAGGACTTGATTCATATGCTTGGATAAACGTTTTTGCGTATACTACTGGTATGCTTTCGGTAATGATCTTAAAACTTATGGCGTATCATTTGACACTTTATCAGCTTCTCATTTAGTACAGAAGAGGTTTTTCACTCTCATATATGAAATATTCATAACAAAGGAGAAAAACATGATACATGCAATAATACGATGCTTCGTCATTATTTGTTGTTTATTTATTGTACAACAAATTTCTTTCCAATCCTATGTTTATGGTGATGAATCACTTTATGAAGAACGATTAGCGCTATATAAAAAAACAGCAGCAGTCTCCAATATTCCGTGGTACTACTTAGCAGCAATTGATCAATATGAACGAAATATGAAAAGTAATTCAAAAGAAGATGAAGAGCTTATTTCCATCCACTTTGCTGACGAAGTTTGGTATGGTATCGGGAATGCTGCTATGGATCCAAATGTAGCAATTATCCAACTTTTTAACGGTATCGGTCTAGATGGGAATGGGGATGGTAAAGCCGATCTTAAAAATGGCGAAGATGTTTTATATACAATGGCTGCTTATTTAGAATCGTTCGGAATTTCAGAGGATGACATAAAAATCGGTTTATGGAATTTTTATCAACGTGACTTATCCGTTAAAACCATTACAAACACTGCTAAAGTATTTAAACATTTTCAAACAACCATTTTAACAGATCGAGATTTTCCAGTTTCCATTGGTCATAATTATAGTTACCGTAGCACATGGGGGTATCGACGCGGATTTGGCGGCAACCGTATACATGAAGGTACTGATATTTTCGCAAATTATGGGACACCGGTAAAATCAACAACGTATGGTGTCGTGGAATTAAAAGGTTGGAATCTTTATGGCGGTTGGCGAATCGGTATCAGAGATATTTACAACATTTACCACTACTATGCACATTTAAACAGTTATCATGACGATATACAAGTGGGAGATATTGTAAAACCTGGTGATGTTCTTGGTAGTGTCGGATCAAGTGGATACGGACCACCTGGAACAGCTGGTAAATTTCCACCTCATTTACATTATGGAATGTATAAAGATAATGGCAGAAGTGAGTGGTCATTTGATCCATATCATTATTTAAAAAGATGGGAAAGGATTGCTCGAGAAAAAAGACGTTCATCTTGAGTGACCTTAAAACGTTAAAAAGGATAGGTGCTAAATGTAAGTCTATCCTTTTTGCTATCCCCTCCGTTATTGAAGGTGTCTAAACTTTTTCACGTAATACTTTTCCAAATTAAGCTTTACAGCTGGCCATTCACTTTCTATAATACTATAAAAGACAGAGTGTCGGAATGTACCATCTTTACGAATTTTATGATTTCTCAAAATCCCTTCCTTTACCCCACCTATTCGTTCAATTGCTTTTTGGGATCGAATATTTTGATGATCGGTTTTAAACTGAACACGTATCATTTGTAACGTATCAAAACAATAAGCTAATAATAAGTATTTGCATTCTATGTTTATTTGACTTCCCCAAACGAATGGAGATAACCAAGTCCATCCAATTTCTAGATTTTTATTTACATTTGATATATCAAGAAATCTTGTTGATCCAATTAGCTTGTTGTTTTCGCGTAGTAAAATTACAAATGGAAATTCTGTACCAAGTTCCTTATTTGATAAAGCTTCATCGACCAATCCTTCCATATCATTTAATGTTTTTATCGTTTTTGGTAGATGTGTCCAAATATTTAAATCATTACTTGCTTCATATAAACCTTGTATATGGTTCCTTTCCATTGGAACAACTCGAATATATTTCCCTTCCAATTCATCAAGTGCTATATCCATTTCATTACCTCCTTTTCTTCCTAAATTTTATCATTCATTTTATCGATCTCCAATAATATAATACAAAGTTAGAAATAAAAGAACAAAGGCGCAAGCGCTCTTACAGACTAAAAGCGCGACGTCCTGGGACTGGGATTACTCGTCCCAACGTAAAGATTTGGGACTCCGCTAAATACTCGTCCCATCGAAAACCAGTTGTACTAGCACGTTCTGTGCGTCGAAGCTAAACATAGATCATTTCGTAAATAAATTTTATCCACAAGTAAATGCAAATATAATTTCCTAGAAAACGATAAAAGTACACCACTATCCATTAGTGATGTACCTTTTCGTTTCTTTACGGTCTTATCTATCGATTACTTTTTGCCTTATTAATGGCATTTACTATACTTGCAACTAATCCTCCCCAAATAATAACAATACCTATAACCATCATAATAAGCGCACTAGCAGACATATTGTTCACCCTTCCTCAGGATTATTATTCATAACCATCTATTTCACATTAACATCTGCACTTTCTTCTTCTGCCTCTGTTTCATTTGATTTCCATTTTACGAAGGAGAAGATAATACCGATTACTAAAGCACCTATGGCAACTGCCCAGCCGCCCCACATAATAAACGCGTCTGAGTAACCTTCATAGTTTCCAGTATCTGTATCAAAGCCTTTTGTAATGTTTAAGCGTAACAATTCAAACATCATATACCCTAATACGATCGGAGTAATAACCCCAATACTAATCGTCCACCATGAGCCAATTCGAATATCGGATATTTCATTTGCATGAGATTTAAATACACCTAATTTACGTAAAATCCATGCAATTAAGATTACTTCCACAAGCCCTAATGCGGCTACTCCAAATTGGTTAATAAAATAGTCGGCAGCATCTAGGAAGAAGAGTCCGCCTTGAGTTGCAAAAATTAGCGAAAGAATTGCGGCCAAACCGCCACCAAATAAGACAGATTTTGTTCTTGAAATATTAAATTTCTCAGAGAGACCAGCAACGTATGTTTCTATAATTGAAATTAAGGATGTTAATCCCGCTAGAACTAAGGATAAAAAGAATAGCAAACCAAAGAATTCTTTAAATGCTGGAAATTCATTAATAATGGCAGGGAATACGACAAACGCAAGCCCTACTCCACCTGCAACAACCTCGTCAATTCCTACTCCTTGAGAAGTTGCCATAAATCCTAAGATGGCAAAAACGCCAATACCTGCTAAAAGCTCAAATCCAGAGTTACTAAAACCAGTGATAAATGCATTATTCGTAATATCTGATTTTTTCGGTAAGTAACTTGAATACGTAATCATAATCGCAAATGCAATGGATAAACTAAAGAATATTTGCCCATAAGCTGCTACCCATACAGTTGGGGATAAAATTTCCGTGAAATCAGGTTTAAAAAATGCATCTAAACCAGTTATTGCTCCGGGTAATGTAACCGCTCTTATAACAATAATTAAAAAGACGACGACAAGTGTTGGAATCATAATACGGTTAGCAATTTCAATTCCTCGTTTCACTCCACGAACGAGCACACCTAGTACAATAATCCAAACAATGATGAGTGGAATGAATACGCCCGGTACTAAACTACCAAATTCCCCCGGTGTGTCTGCCAATTTTAAATAGTCACCAAATAAAAAGCCTTCTGTATCTTCGCCCCAAGCTAAATTGAATGAAAAGTATGAGTACGATATTGCCCAGGCAATGATAACAGAATAGTACGTAGAAATTATAAATGCTACTAAAACTGCCCACCAACCAATTCCTTCTGTCCTTTTATTGATTTTTCGAAAGGTGAGTGGTGCCGATCCACGATATTTATGTCCCATCGTGAATTCCATAATAAGTATTGGGATACCTGCTGTTAATAAAGCAAACAAGTAAGGAATAAAAAATGCTCCTCCCCCGTTTTCATAAGCTACAGCCGGAAAACGCCAAATATTCCCTAAACCAACAGCTGAACCAATAGCGGCTAACACAAAACCTGCCCTTGTGCCCCATTGTGAACGTTCTTCCATTTCTATACCTCCCTCTTATTTTTAAGGTATTTAATGAAATAGTGAAAAAGAAAATGTGTAAATGTCCGTAAACGTACTTTTTTCACAATAACTCTCTCACTAACCAATAAATACCTGTCTGAATTTTCTCTTATTATAGCAATTGTTCACCGTTATGTCAAAATACATTTTATTTTCTCGCAATTTATATTTATCACTATATTAGTTTTCTTCTTCCTTGATACTTCTAGGAACCGAGATCGATGGTCCACCACCGTCTCCTGCATTGTAAAACTCTGGTACATCTCCCATAATGACCCGCGAATCGATAAAAACCCGCGTACTTACTTCGGCTGTTGATGTAGAAAAAGGAATAACAATTTGAATACTTACATCTACTGGTATATAAATTTCTACAAGTGCGGCATTCACCCCAAATTCTTTCACTTCATGAACTACGTCTGAACGTAAACTTCCGACAATTTCAAAGTGAACTGGTATTTTGGGACCGAGATTTGCTAAAATGGTATTTCCCGTTGCTTGACCAATAGGTATTTCTACAACCGTTGGATCTTTTGAGGCAAGATCACCGACCGAATCGCCAAATTCAATTGGCTGTAAATCTGGATCATCTAAATCAATTTGCTCTCCTTTATTCATTCCATATAAAAAATATTCCGCTCGCTCCGTTGCCGAACGTAACGCACGATTTACTGCCTCTGAATTCCATCCTAATGTAGCTACATTCCCATTATTGTCCATATTAATTTCAACAAGATCATCAAAACTAATATTTTCAGTAGATTTTACAGCAGAATTGATTGTTCTCGTTGCAAATTCAATCGTTTTTAATTCTGCAATATCCATTAATGCCGGTCTGATCCCTCTGTCAATCAACCACAAACTTAGCATAATGACACTAAGAAAAATAATTGTGGTCAACAATAAGATATGCCTTCTTGGAGGTGGATATCTTCTTCTTTGTGAGAATATATTGCGATGTCGCACATAAAAACCCCCTTAAAACAATGTATGATTGTTTTAAGGGGGTTAGACTAGTTTGTCTTATGAAGTTTTCATCGATAATTGGCAAAACTTCCTCCATTAGAGTTAAGCTATTTTTAATAAGGCATCCTTTCCGATCATGCCTACTTCCCAGCCGTATTGTTCCTTTGCCGCATCTGTGACACTTTCTAAAGGAGCATGAAGCAAGTCGTCAATCGTTCTAACACCCATACCCCTTCCTGCGATCACTTTTCTTTCTTTTAATTTTTCATTTAAAATATCTACATCTAATGCTGCACACATAATGTAGCCAATTTCATTACAGACAACAAGTAAATTTGTTTTCGGAAGTTCGACTCGAATTGCGGTAAAAATAATCCCTTCAATATCAACAGGATTTATTGTAATCATATCCTCACCCCTTCGCCACTATAATGTATGCATCAAGAAGAGATATGTCACAAATACTTAATCCTGCTCATATTCAAGTAGTGTTTGTACGAGTAATTCACGAATTAATTCAGGCAAAAATAATTGCTTTACTTCCGATTTAGCTATTTCAGGAAGTAGGCGACCAAATGTAAATGTATCAGCGGTAGCAACTTTATATTTCTTGTCTGAATCAAGTGGTTCACCGTTAAAAAGTACTGCTTTTACAAATTCAAGACCATTTGGATGAAAATCTGTTTGCACGTCTAAATTAGCAAAGACCATTCTTCCAATCATTTCTCCCCGAAACCCAAAACCTTTGAGCTCTAGTTCCATCAATTGTTTTGATAAAGAAGCCCTTACTACTTCAAGCAACTCGTCTCCATTCAATACAACAACACAAGGATTTATCGGGTGTGGGCAAATACGGTGAACATCTTTATATGTTATATTCCCAGGCTGAAAATCATCTAATAATAATCCAGCATTTAGCATCGCGCAATCTGCATCTGTCCAAACGCGCAATTTTTCCGTAAATTTTTTCATGATCGGCGTTTCTTTAAACCAATTCACTTTCATCCTTTCATCTGTATGGATAATTTTTTTACTTAAAATCAAATCTGCTTCTTCCTTTAATTCCATTAAACGTTGTTCTGTTGTTAAATCTTTCGGGAGATGGGTAATATTTGTCGTATATGCTTGCTTATCAATTAACTGTTGTTTTTCATGATCCCATGTTAATAATACTTCTCCAACAAACGAGCAGTGTTTTCCAGCAGCAGTAATAATCGTTTCATTTACCATTTCTCCTGTACGTAATAAATGATGTGTATGCCCACCAATAATACAATCAATTTGTGGGAATTTAGTTGCGATTGCTTGATCTTCATTTATCCCTAAATGTGATAGTAAAACAATAATATTTGTTTCTTTTTCAAGTTTTTTTAATTCCTTGGCTATCACTTCATATGGTGGTTGAACATCCCAACCCAATAAATGATAGTAGGGATTAAATCTTGCTGTAAGACCAATTATTCCGATTTTGATTCCGTGGTTAGACGAGACAATTTTTGATGTTTGAAGCCAATGTGGATTTTCAGATATCGTACACCTCAAATTGGAACAAATAACATCAAACTGTGCATCGTCATATAGATGAAATAAATTTTGATGTGAAAGAGTAATCCCTTCATTATTTCCGATCGTCACAAAATCATAGCCTAAATTATTCATTAACTTAACGTTCGCTTTTCCCATCGTAGCCTCGGTAATTGGATGAACCCGATCCAGATGATCACCAATATCGATTGTCCAAGAAGATTCATTTTTTTCTTTACTTTCATGCTGCTTATTTTTGATGAAAGTGGCAACTTGTGACCAATGATCAAAATAACTATGTAAATCATTCGTATAATAAAAATGGACTGTTTCCTTCATGCTGTTTACTCCCTAATGAAAACTTTCGATTATTAACCGAATGGCTGCAATAACAATCACAATTCTTAAAATCCATTCTAATGTTTTACCTTTAAATAGTTTACTCGTTTTAGCTCCAACAGTACCACCGATATACGAACCGATAACGAAAAACAACACATAACTCCAAACGATATGACCTAAAACAATATGTGCCGACGCACTAATAATACTAATAAAAAAGATCATAAACATCGATGTTGCAATCGCAATTTGTACCGGAATTCCGAAAAAGAGAATCATCGCGGGAACACTAATCGTTCCACCACCAATACCGAATAAACCAGATAATAACCCAACCGCAAACGATAAAATAATAGCCGGAACATAGGTAATATTATATTGATGTGTCTCTCCATCGATCATAAATGTTCGTGTTTGATCGGTAATTTCTAATGGTTTATTTTTTCTCAGTTTTTCTCTATCCACTAGCATCATGATAAAAATAATGATCATTAAAATACCAAAATAAAGTGAAAATTGATCTGTCTCCAGTCGTGTATTGATCCAAGAACCGACAACACTTCCCGGAAGACTTCCAATTAGAAAAATGACACCCGTTTTAATATCGACTCTTTTCAAGCGATAATATGCCAAAGTGGAAGAAAGTCCTGTAAACACCATCGTAATAAGTGAAATTCCAACTATTGCTTGCGGATTTGCCCATGAAAAACTGGAAAAATTATCATACAAAAATAACATTGCTGGTACTAAAACGATTCCTCCACCTAGACCAACAAGACTTCCAACAAAGGCTGATAAAAATCCGATAAGTAACGCTATGATAATAACCAAACAAATCACCAATCCTTTTTATTTATTGGTGTAAAATTATTAGGAAACTTGGCTTATCGCTAAAGAACATACACCGATTGGCAAGCCGTCGAGGCGGTGACTAAGTGATGTTGCACTTATGTAAATAAATAGTTGCTTATTTACTAGGTCTTTAGGCGAAAGCTTTAGTTGCACTATGTAGCTAAGAAGATTTTACAGTTTCTTAGCTGCCATTAAATAAAAATCACCCAATTTCTTGGAACAGGAATCATATACTTTCTATAGTAGCATCCATCGAATTTGATTTCTAGAAAAGTAAGTTAATATTTTTTGTTTAAATGACATTTATTAAATATGGCTTGAAAATGGCACGTTTTAAGATCGCTTTTACAGCGGTCCTTTTTCTCATAAGAAAATAACCCTTATCACTGCACTTTGTAAAAAAGACAATGATAAGAGTTTGACAGCTGAGGAGGTTATCCCCTATCAACAGTATACTATATCCCAATCAGCTTTATGATTTCGGAAATGTAATCAAACCTTGTTCTTGATTTCAAAATAAGAATAATCAACTCGCCGGATCAATTGATTGTAAATAGAGATATTTTGGTACAGTTTTCATTTAGTATCATAGGATAATAGTACACCAGGAGAAGCTAGTGGCTATTTTAGTCTTTTTACCGTGACTTTACTTTACCATCCCCTACATCTACAGGGGCAACAACAACAACGACGACATCTTCTGCGTCTACCAAAACACATTGATTTAACCCTCCAAAACGATATTAAAGCCGGCCGACCTTAATACTAATATCATATGAATTTATTATGTTTTCGAGTAGACAAACTTTTGGGCTCAAATACAAACATTTCACTTCACTAGTTTAATACCCTTTTGACTTCAACACTGCTTGTAACTTCTTACGTGTATTCGGACCATATACCCCGTCCACTTCATACGGTAAGTAAACCATCTGAAAACGTCTAATGGCATCTACTGTTTTAGGCCCTAGTATTCCATCAACAGCACCACATTTAAAGTAAACAGCATTAAGGACACGGTGTAATTGTTTAACCCCATCGCCACGTGAACCATTTCTTAAAATTCCGTTTGGCAATAGATATTTATAAGATGACTGTGGTTTCTTCGCTTGGCTAGGTTACGAGTAAATGTATTTTTGGCTTTACTCAAGTTAATTGTTTGTCCAACTTTTAACTTTTTAGGATCTACTTTTGAGTTAGAAGCTGAAGCAGATTTATTATATATTTCCAAAAGGTTAGGTCATGGCTCTATTCAAACAACAGCAGACACATATTTAGATATTACACCACAATATGAATGCAATGAATTAAGCAAAGTTACCAATCATTTAAATTCTGATGTGGCACGAATACGGCACGACAACGATTTAACAAAATAAACCCTCGTCACAAATACTGATGTGACAAGGGTTTTGATGGTTTATCCGATTGAACCTTCCATTTCGAAACTGATTAATCGGTTCATCTCAACCGCATATTCCATTGGAAGCTCTCTCGTAAATGGCTCGATAAAGCCCATTACAATCATGTCTGTTGCTTCTTGTTCTTCTAAACCTCTACTCATGAGGTAGAAAAGTTGTTCTTCTGATACTTTTGAAACTTTCGCTTCATGTTCAAGCGAAATATTGTCATTGTAAATTTCGTTATAAGGAATCGTATCTGATGTTGACTCATTATCCATAATGAGCGTGTCACACTCAATGTTTGAACGCGCACCATCTGCTTTTCGTCCAAAATGAACGATACCACGATATGACACTTTTCCACCTTGTTTCGAAATTGATTTTGATACGATCGATGAGGACGTATTTGGTGCTAAATGATACATTTTCGCACCAGCATCTTGGTGTTGCCCCTTACCAGCTAATGCAATCGAAATTGTTACACCACGTGCACCTTCCCCACGAAGTAAGACAGAAGGATATTTCATCGTTAATTTCGACCCCATATTACCGTCGATCCATTCCATTGTCGCGTTTTCATCACATGTTGCTCTTTTTGTTACTAAATTGTAGACGTTATTTGCCCAGTTTTGAATCGTCGTATAACGGCAATATGCATCACGTTTCACGAAAATTTCTACGACCGCACTGTGTAGTGAATTTGTCGTATAGACTGGTGCTGTACACCCTTCTACATAATGGACAGATGCACCTTCATCGACAATAATAAGCGTTCTTTCAAATTGCCCCATATTTTCAGAGTTAATTCTAAAATATGCTTGTAATGGTGCTTTTGCTTCAACACCTTTTGGTACATAGATGAAAGATCCACCAGACCAAACAGCTGTATTTAATGCAGCAAATTTATTATCTGAAGCTGGGACAACTTTCCCAAAATATTCTTTAAACATTTCTTCATGCTCTTGTAAAGCAGAATCTGTATCAGAGAAAACAATTCCTAATTCTTCTAAATCCTTTTCCAAACTTTGGTAAACTACCTCAGATTCATATTGGGCTGAAACTCCAGCTAAATATTTTTGTTCAGCTTCCGGGATACCTAAAGCATCGAATGTTTGTTTAATTTCATCCGGTACTTCATCCCAAGTTCTACCTTGTTTTTCTGTCGGTTTTACATAGTAAATAATTTCATCAAAGTCTAACTCTGATAAATCGCCACCCCATTGAGGCATTGGCTTTTTATAAAAAATGTCGAGAGCTTTTAGACGTTCTTCTAACATCCACTCAGGCTCATTTTTCATACGTGAAATTTCTTCTACTACTTTTTTCGTTAATCCTCTTTCCGTACGAAACACTGAAACATCTCGATCATGAAATCCGTATTTATATTCACCTACATCAGGCAATTTTTTCGCCATGTAAAAAACCTCCTACGTTTTTTTGGCTGACAGATAAGTTTACATGCTTATCTGCGACAATTCAGCACGCACAAACCTAAAAAACGGTGCTCACTCTTTGTTTACTTTCTCCATCGCCTTCCATGCTAATGTAGCACATTTGATTCGGGCTGGAAAATTTGATACACCTTGTAATGCCTCGATATCTTCCAAACCAAATTCATCTATATCTACTTCTTTTCCTAACATCATATCAGAAAAGAGCTTGGATAATTTTATTGATTCTTCTATTTTCTTGCCTTTAATTGCTTGTGTCATCATCGAAGCAGAAGCTAAACTAATGGAGCATCCTTCTCCAGTAAATTTTACATCTTTCACGATATCGCCATCCAATTTAAACTGGAGAAAAATCCGATCCCCACATGTTGGGTTGTTCATTTCCACTGTTAAGGAATCATCATCGAATGTGCCGCGATTTCGTGGATGTTTATAATGATCCATAATCACTTGTCGATACAATGTGTCTAAATTAATATGCGACATTACCAAAATACTCCTTTGTTTTCAAAAGCCCTGCAACTAAGCGGTCAATATCATCTTCTGTATTATATAAATACATACTTGCACGTGCAGTAGCCGAAGTATTTAACCATTTCATTAATAGTTGTGCACAATGATGACCTGCCCGAATTGCTATTCCTTCTGTATCAAGAACAGTTGATACATCGTGTGGATGAACATCATCTAAATTAAACGTAACGAGTGCTGCTCGTTTCTTTGGGCCATAAATGGTTAATCCTTCGATTTCGCTTAGACGTTCTAGCGCATAAGCTGCGAGCTTTTCTTCATGCTGTACAATATTGTCCATTCCAAGATCCGTTAGAAAATCGATCGCTGCCCCAAGTCCGACTGCGCTAGCAATTATCGGGGTTCCGCCTTCAAATTTCCATGGCAACTCTTTCCATGTAGATTCATACATGTCGACAATGTCGATCATTTCGCCACCAAATTCAACTGGCTCCATTTTTTCTAATAACGCTTGTTTCCCATATAATACACCTATTCCAGTCGGAGCACACATTTTATGTCCTGAAAAAGTGTAAAAGTCACAATCCAAATCTTGGACATCTACTTGTAAATGTGGTGCACTTTGCGCGCCATCTACGACAATTACTGCTCCATTTTCATGAGCAATTTTAGTAATTTCTTTAATCGGGTTAATTGTACCTAATACATTTGAAATGTGAGCAATCGCGACAATTTTTGTATTAGACGTAACTGTTTTTCTTACATCATCAAGTGAGATCGTTCCATCTTCTTGGAGTGGAATATATTTTAATGTTGCCCCAGTAATTTTAGCAACTTGCTGCCACGGGATAATATTACTATGATGCTCCATCGGGGTAATGACGATTTCATCTTCTTTCGTAACATTTGCCAATCCATAGCTTTGTGCCACAATATTAATCGCTGTCGTTGCTCCTCGATTAAAAATTATTTCTGCCGTACTTTTCGCATTAATAAATCTTCTAACTTTCTCCCGTGCCCCTTCATATAAGTCGGTTGCACGTGAACCTAATGTATGTACACCACGGTGTACATTTGAATTAGTTGTTCGATAATAATGGTCAACTGCCTCAATAACTTGAAGCGGTTTTTGTGAGGATGCTGAAGAATCAAGGTAAACTAATGGATGTCCATTCACCTCTTGGTCCAGTATCGGAAACTGTTCGCGAATCGCTCGTGCATCCATTATTTTACTTTCCCTTCGATTAATTGTGACAATTGATTTTTGATTGTTTCAATCGGAAGTTCATTTACAACAGGGGCTAAAAATCCGTGAATAATTAGACGCTCTGCTTCTTCTTTAGAAATCCCTCTACTTTGTAAATAGTAAAGTTGCATGTCGTCAATCCGACCAACAGAAGCCGCGTGTCCTGCCGTAACATCATCTTCATCAATTAATAAAATTGGGTTTGCATCACCGCGTGCTTCCCCACTTAACATAAGCACTCGTGATTCCTGTTCAGCATTTGCGCGTGTTGCACCATTATCAATTTCACCGATCGCGTTAAAGATCGCAGTTGTACGACCATTTAATACTCCACGCTGTAAAATTTGTCCATCCGTATCTAATCCAACATGGACTGTTTTCGCTGTGAAGTTTTGTGTCTGTTTTCCACGTCCTACTGTAACTGTTCGTGCATTTACATTCGAACCGTTTCCTTCCAAATACGTAACATTTTCAGAAACCGTATGCCCTTCATTCATTTGACCTAGTGCCCAATCGATTGTTGCATTATTGTAGGCAACACCGCGACGATTAATATAAGAAGTAGTTCCTGAAGCGAAATGGTCAACCGCACCGAATGACACTTTTGCATGATCATGAGCAAAAACTTCAGCAATAATATTGGAGACTGTTTCTTCTGAATCATTATGAGAAATATAGTTTTCCACATATGTCACTGAACTATTTTCTTCTGCAACAACAATCACATGGTTGAACAATGCTGCTTCATTATCTTCTTGCCAGAAAAGTGTTTGTAAAGGAACATCAATTTGCACATTTTTAGGAATGTAAACAAATACGCCTCCATTCATTAATGCAGCATGTAAAGCAGTTAAGTTGTGCTCATCCTTCGTAACAGCATCGGTTAAATAATACTTTTTCACAAGCTCTTCATGTTCTTTTATAGCTGTGAAGATATCAGTGAAAACAACACCTTTATCTTGTAATTCTTTGCTCAATGCCGAGTATGCAACAGACTGATTACGTAAAATAACGATATTTTCTGGTACATTATTTTCATCGACAAAATCTTTTAATTGTTCAGGAACATCTTTTAAAGAAGCTATTGCTTCTCCTTTAGCACTATGTTTAAACTGTGTAAAATTCCATCGATTAATATTCGTCTTATCCGGTTTAGGTAATGCGAGTGAATTCGCTAATTCCAAACCTTCTAAACGGAGTGTAGTCATCCATTTTGGTTCATTATGTTCTTTTGAAAATTGTTCGATATATTTATTGTCAAATGGTACTTGAGTAAGTGTCGTCATTGAACTATCCCTCCTAACTTCTAAGCTTTTTGACCGACCGTTTCATCTTCAATACCTAATTCTTCTTTAATCCACTCATAACCCTCTTTTTCAAGCTTTTCAGCAAGTTCTGCCCCACCAGATTTTACAACTCGACCTTGCATAATGACATGAACAAAATCAGGCTTGATATAATTGAGTAGGCGTTGGTAGTGCGTAATAATTAAGCACCCTAACCCTGTTTCTTCACGTACTTTATTTACTGCATCTGAAACAATTTTAAGTGCATCTATATCTAAACCAGAGTCAATTTCATCTAAAATTGCAATCGCTGGTTTTAACAACATTAATTGTAAAATTTCGTTACGCTTTTTCTCTCCACCAGAGAATCCTTCATTTAAGTAACGTTGTGCCATATTTTTATCAATTTCTAATTCGTCTAATGCACCATCCATTTCTTTAATAAATTTCATTAAAGAAATTTCATCGCCTTCTTCACGACGTGCGTTAATGGAGGAACGTAAAAAATCAGATGTCGTGACACCGCTAATTTCACTTGGGTATTGCATCGCTAAAAATAGCCCTGCACGTGCACGTTCATCTACTTCCATATCTAATACATCTTCACCATTTAATACAATACTTCCTTTAGTAATTTCGAATTTAGGGTGCCCCATAATGGCCGCGGCAAGGGTGGATTTACCGGTTCCGTTTGGCCCCATCACTGCATGAAATTCACCACTTTTTATCGTTAGGGTAATTCCCTTTAATATCTCATTACCTTCAATGGAAACATGAAGATCCTTAATTTCTAATGTGTTCTCTGACATATAGATACCTCCACATACTTGTAATTTTCAACTTGGTAGTTGAACCAATTATCTACTTATTCTCAAGTACAATCTTATATTATTCAATTAAAATTATCAAATAATTAGGTTAAAAAGGTATGTATTTATCTAGTTTTTGAATAAAAATGTTAGAGTAAGTTTTAACAATAAATGCCTTATCCATTCTCATTTATAGTTAAATTAATTATAATAGTTCTTAAATAACATTTAGAAAAATTTATTAATAAAAATATTTAATTTAACCTAAACAAACAAAAGCCAGCATCCTTAAAAAGGAACTGGCTTTTGTATTAATTTGGATCTTGTTTCGTCTAGTAATTTTTATTTCCCCAGTACTTCGAATACCCTTCGCTTTTCGTAACCAGTTGAGGTATCTAACCTATAGAAAGCTATTGTCGGCATTAAACGCTCTCGATGGAACGTACGAAAGTGCAAGGTTTTCGATGGGGCGAGATTTATCGCAGTCCCAAAGGTTTTCGATGGGAAGAGATTTATCACAGTCCCAAATGCCCTTCGATGGGACCAGCAAGCGCAGCCCCAGCTCTAAAACATGACGGGTATCACCATCTTACTTGCAATGCGGACTGCGAAGCCCACACCTAGAAGTGTACGTGTATACTGATCGCTAAATGGCAAAAGCTTTAATCGATTACCCTTATTTTGATACTGGTACTACTGCACCTTCATATTTTTCAGTAATAAAGCTTTGAATTTCTTCCGATTGTAATACTTCTACTAATGTATTGAGTGCTTCATTGTCTTTATCTTCTTCTTTTACTGCAATAATATTTACGTACGGTGAATCATCTTCCTCGATAAATAATGAATCGTCTTGTGGGCTAAGACCAGCTCCAATTGCAAAGTTTGTATTGATTACGACAAGTGCATCTTCTTCTGTTTCATATAGTTCCGGTAAAAACGCTGGTTCATAATCAGGTGAAAATGTTAAATTCTTTGGATTGTCTTCAATATCTTCAATCGTTGCGTCAGCTACCTCTACCCCATCGGCTATTGTAATTAATCCAGCTTTCTGGAATAATCCTAGAATACGTCCATGATCTGATACAGAATTACTTAAAATCACTTCTGAACCTTCTGGGACAGCATCGATATCTTCAATTAATTTAGAATAAATACCTATTGGTTCAATGTGGATGCTACCTATATGTGTCAATTCATAGCCAGTGTCAGCAACTGTTTGTTCTAAATAAGGAATATGCTGGAAATAATTTGCATCTAGTTCTCCACTTGCTAAATCATCATTCGGTAAAACATACTCTTCATATTGTTCAATTTCAAGTTCGATTCCTTTTTCAGCAAGGATTGGCTTTGCTTCTTCTAAAATTTCAGCATGCGGAACACTGGATGCCCCTACTTTAATTGTTACTTCTTCTTGTGTCGCATCTTCATTTGCATCATCTTGCTTTGTTTCTTCCTCTTCTTTATTTGTTGCATTTCCCCCACAAGCTGCCAATACTAAGATGAATAGTACAGCTAATAATGTTAGAATTTTTTTCATTTTGAATTCCCCTTTTTATCTTTTGTCTAATTTTTTTGATATATAATCTCCAATAAATTGGAAAATAAATACAATTATTACAATGAGTACAGAACAAATAAATACAATATCAAATGCTCTTCGTTGAAAACCAGCGTAATAAGCGTAACTTCCAAGCCCGCCAGCACCTATTGCACCAGCCATTGCAGTATAACCGATTAATGCGATGGCTGTCACTGTAATGCCTGATATGAGTGCAGGCATCGATTCAGGTAGTAATACTTTAAAAATAATCCCTCTTGTAGTCGCTCCCATCGCTTTTGCAGCTTCAATAACGCCTTTGTCAATTTCTTTTAAGGCTATTTCTACTAACCTTCCATAAAAAGGTGCTGCTCCAATAATCAGTGCAGGTAATGCTGCATTTGGTCCACGGATTGTTCCCATTAAAAAGTGTGTAAATGGAAATAGAAGTAAGATTAAAATAATAAACGGAATCGCTCGAAACACATTGACGAATGTTGCAGTAATAAAATTGATTATTTTATTTTCCCATAGCCCATTTTTATCGGTTAAATAAAGAAGCAATCCGAGTACAATTCCTAGCACGAAAGTTCCGGCTAGTGCGATTAACGTCATATAAAATGTTTCATATGTTGATAGCCATAGTTTGTCTACATCGAGGTTTGTAAAATCAAGAGTCATCACGAATAACCTCCACTTCAACTGTCGCTTCTTTGATGAAGGATTCCGCTTTTTGTATCTCTATCTTTTCCCCAATCATTTGAACGGTTAACGTTCCTAAGGGACCGTTTTTGGTTTGCGTAATTTTTCCTTGCAACATATTAACTTGAACCGAAAACTGTTTTGCGACTTCACTAATTAATGCTTGGTTCGTACCTGTACCAGTGAATTGAAGGCGAAGAACTTTTCCAACTGGATCAATATGTGTGAGTAAATATTCCAAGCTGTCGTCCTGATCCCCTTCAGCAACAACTTGTTCGACAAATTTCTTCGTTACAGGTTGTTTTGGATTAGAAAAGACATCAAGCACATTTCCATGCTCGACAATTTTCCCTTTTTCCATAACCGCCACCCTGTTACATATTTTACGAATGACATGCATCTCATGTGTAATAAGTATAATGGTTAAACCAAGTTTTTCATTAATACCAACAAGTAAATCTAAGATTGAATTTGTCGTTTCCGGATCAAGTGCTGATGTTGCTTCATCACATAACAGTACTTTCGGGTTATTCGCAAGTGCACGGGCAATTCCGACACGTTGCTTTTGCCCTCCACTTAACTGGGATGGATATGCTTTTTCCCGTCCAGTAAGACCAACTAAATCAATCAGTTCTTGTACACGTTTTTTTCGTTCCACTTTTGGCACACCGGCAATTTCAAGCGGAAAAGCAATATTTTCTTCCGTCGTTCTCGACCACAATAAATTAAAATGTTGAAAAATCATCCCAATTTCCTGTCTTGCTAATCGAAGTTGTCTACTTGTTAACTTTGTCATTTCCTTCCCATCAATGAAAATTGTTCCATCTGTAGGCTCTTCTAACCGATTAAGCAGACGAACGAATGTACTTTTCCCGGCCCCACTATAGCCAATGACCCCGAAGATCTCCCCTTCATTGATATCAAGTGATAGGGAATCAACAGCAGTTATTGGTTGTTTATCTAGAGTAAATATTTTTTTTAAGTTTTGAATTGAGATCATTCTAAGAAATCCTCCTTCTCATCATATTGGATTCGGGAAATTCGCCTCATTTACCTACAATTTAAAAGTTTACCAGACTCTTAAAAACTGGACTAGCTGATAGAACATGCAAGGTCAAGAATCCCAAGACTTCTAGCTTACCCTAGGCTTCTTGGCAAATATATTTCATTTCCTAGACCATTAAAAAAGTCCTTCTGCTCATAGAGAACAAAAAGACTAATCATTTTATCTTCACGTTCTCTCATCTATCAAAGCAGATCGCTTTGCAGGATTTAGCACCTTTCAATTTTTGTGTAAAATTGAAGGTTGCCGCGATTTCATAGGGCCAGTCCCTCCACCGCTCTTCATAAGAGTTTAGATGTATTCAATTTTTATGATGTGATAAATTTAATAATAACATGGCGAATTCCCTCTGTCAATTAATAATAGATTACTCACTTATAAATAAATTTGGTGCATATTTGAATAAGTAATGATACATATTTGGGATCGAGTGAAACGTATAGATTTTTTCTCTTACCTCACCATCTTGTTTAATGAACAAGCATGGAACACTCTCTATTTTGTACTTCTGCATGAAGTTTGGAAAAAGAGAAGCATTTAATTCATAACATATTGTTCGTTTATGTGTTTTTTCAATTGTTTCTAAAAAAGAGCGTGCAATATGACACGTCCCACAAAAAGGGGTATGAATATATAAGAAGAATGAATCTATTTCTTCTAATTGATCTGCCGTTATTTCCTCCAAAATGGATCACCAATTTCTTTTTCACTTTAACAATTTGACATTCACTAAATACACCGATTGGCAAACCGGCAGGCGATGACCAGAGATGATGCTTGAGCTTATGTAAGTAAATTATTTTTTACTAAGCCTTTACTATGAATGCCTTAGCGCTTACGATGCACAAGTTTTTGAAACGAGTAATTGCAGCCCCGAAGGACGTACTATCGTCAATGACGCCACAAACGCTTTTCGATGGGACAAGCGTAGTGCAATCCTAAGACATGTCATTTGCCATCGATCGACGCACAATACTTATTGCAATGAATGATCATAGTCGTAATCGTTTTTGAGCGAGACGAGATTTATCGCGATTCCTATACGTGCTAGTAGCTGACGCCCGCGACAATTCTTTTCGATATGGCAAGCGTGATCGCAATCCTAAAACGTTGCACTTTTAGCCTGTGGCAATAAGAAAGGATTTATCCTTTCTTATTGCCAAAATAAGACGGGATTTATCCTTTCTTATTGCCAAAATAAGACGGGATTACTTTAATATAATGTTTCATTAATTCTGCTGCTAAAATATGTTTAGGTGTTAATTCTACTTCGATACACTCATCAGGTATATACATTTGCCGAGCAGTCGGAAGTTCAGCAGTTAATTGTTTTCTTAATTTTACTCCTGAATCATCTGCATCAACAAATATATACACTTCTCTATTATCTAAATCATATGTTTCGAGCATTTCCTCAAATTTTTCAATACCGAAAGTTCCATGTGTGCAAATGATATCAATGTCTTCGTTAATTATTTTCTGAAGGTGTGTTTTATCTGATAATCCTTCAACAATAATTACTTTCTTATCATCCATCACAACTTCTCCACTCTATTTTATTATGATCATTATTATACAAGGAAACATGTAAAAAAGCTGGCAAGTATCCAAATGGTACAAGCAGCTTTCATTTTTTATTCTGATACATATGATTGATAGTCTTCAGCTGAAAGAAGTTTATCTAACTCCGCATCATCAGATGGTTCCACTACGATCATCCAAGCTTGTTCATACGGTGATTCATTCACATATTCCGGATTATCGTCTAAGCCTTCATTCACTTCTACAACTGTTCCACTAATTGGCGCATACAATTCGGATACCGTTTTTACCGACTCGACACTTCCAAACGGTTCATTTGCTTCAATCGTATCTCCAACCTCTGGCAATTCAACAAATACGATATCTCCCAATTCATCTTGTGCAAAATCAGTAATACCAATCCGCACATCACTACCTTCTCTTCTTACCCATTCATGTTCTTTTGAGTACAGTAAGTCGCTTGGTAAACTCATTTGAATCCCTCCTAATTATTTGATAACCATGTATGTTCAAATTCGTCCTCTTTAAAACCGACCGTTACTTTGTTTCCATCTGTCACAATCGGTCGTTTTATTAGCATTCCATTTGATGCAAGATATGTAACCATTTGTTCTATTGTAGCATCTTTAAGTTTGTCTTTCATATTTTCTTCCCGATACACTTTTCCACTTGTATTAAAAAACTTTTTTGGTGGAAGTTCACTATGTTGAATTAGTGTGGATAGTTCATCTGCGCTCGGCGTTTCCTCAACGAGATGAACTAATTTATAAGTAAGATGATGATCGTCAAGCCATTTCTTTGCTTTTTTACAAGTACTGCAGTTAGGGTACCAATACAACGTAAGTGCCATTTTTATCCTCCATTATTATACCATTTACGATGATTATAACAAAACATCTAACTGAAAAACAATAAGCAGTACTATGGAAGGTCGCGGCGCGAGAGTCGGGAATTCAGCGCGAACCGGGAAGGATACAGCGGAAACGGAAAAATTCAGCGCGAACCTGGGAGGATTCAGCGATAACCGACATTAATTCAGCGCGGACGACGAGGATTCAGCGCAAATCAAAAATAATTCAGCACAGGTGACTTCATGTGTCTACCTTATTTTACGACCGTTTCATTAATTTCGTTCATTAAGTAAATATTTTCTTCCATTTGTATTTCCTATAAAGGCAAAACCTTCTCTATGCATTAGCCTTTTCACAATATGTGGGGAATCAATTTGCAAAAAATCTCTAAGTTCACTATTTTTAGCCTCTCTATTTATTAACAAAGAATAATCATTGATTGCGGTTAAATATGAATCCTCCGAAATGAATTCGCATTTTGGACAATGCATTTTTGAAAGTTGCCAAATCATAGAACTGAATGAACAATTATCACATATCACTCCTTTGATTAATTCAGCTTGTTGAACACCGTACGTTTCTAAAATATTTTTATCTTCTGGAGTATGTGCAGCCATCATCTCATCAGCAATTTGATGGAGAACATCTATCGAAATGACTTGTTTACGCTTATGAGCAAGCGTATTAATTTTAAACATTAACTGGTTATTATGAATTACTTCTTTTGGAATCGCTTGTTGATTGGTTGATTTAATGATGGTACTTGGGAAACTAATAACGACCATCGTATGAATTGGAATATTGTTAAAACCGGATTGCAACAACCATTTCTGAAGTCTGTAACGTTGAAGGTTTGCTTGAGGAACTGGATTTGGAAAGCCTTCTTCTCTTCCGTCTTCTCTAATTCTAGTAACTTGACCATTTCCACCGAATAAGATGGTACCACGCCAGTTTTTCACCTCTATAATTAAAATAAAAAAAGGGGAAAGTATCAGCGTATCTATTTGAAAAAAGCCTTGGCCATCGGGAATTCTAATTGTATGCAGAAAATGAAAAAGCTCTTGATCTAAAAATTGCAGAAAAAAATCAATTGCTTTTTCACCTCGTTCTTCTGCTAACTTCTTTTGTAAATCACTATGCACACGTATTTTTTCCGGGTGATTATCACTCAATCTTTGGTTAAGAGAACGTAATTTTTCTAGTACCTTACTTAGTTCACGTTGTTTTATAATCATTTAATCAATCCTTTCCACTAAAGAATAGGATGATCATTCATATAAAGCAAATACACATTAATCGATTTTAACCTTAAGAACAATAGCTAAAAATCAGTTTTATTAATAGCAAAACAGGGTTTTACAACCCCTTTCTTAGATAGAAAATTAACTTTGATAATAATAAATAATAATTCCATTCAGTACAAGGCCAATGATTCAGAGAGAGCAAACAGCTATTCGCTTCGGGTGACATTTATTCAGTGAGAAACGAAATTAATTCAGCAGGATTGACGAGGATTCAGCGCAAACCGACAGTAATTCAGCGCGGACGACGAGGATTCAGCGCAAAACAACAATCATTCGGCGCGGACGACGAGAATTCAGCGCAAACCGACAATCATTCAGCGCAGATGCAATGTTCGAGCAATAATTTGTTCATTGAGTACATTACACTAAAATAGCCTCCACGCATGGTACCGACCCCCGAAAGTTAGAGTAGAAAATCTAACTTTCGGGGGTGTTTTTATGGCCAAATATAGTGAAGAATTTAAACTAAAGCTTGTCACCGAGTATTT
>NZ_QJJQ01000023.1 GCF_003201975.1 Pseudogracilibacillus auburnensis
TGAACGATCAAAAGAAAAATTGGCTGGATTGAGTCCAGTCGAATACCGAACTCAATCCAGCCAATCAGCTTCATAATAAAAACTCTAACTTTTGGTGTAGCCACCCATTAGGGAGGCTATTTTTCATTCTTTTATACTATATATTTTTCTTCTTCGATAATTACCTTGGCGATCTCGCGTTTTTTTGCGATAACATTGATTGGGTCATGACGTGTTAATTTACGTAATGACGATAACATCATTCGTAACGTGTCGCCCTCTTCCACTGCAATTAAAATTTCTTTGGCTTCCGCTTCAATCCGGTTGAATGCTTCTTGAACGTAAACCTCTGTGTAAAGAAGTTTTTGTTTGTTTTTCGCTTCTCCAGTTGCATTGATTGCTTTTTCTGTCCGTAAAGTGGCTGATTCCATATTGTACACTTCTGCCACCATGTTTGCTAGATTTGCTAAAATCTCTTGCTCTCCTTCAAGTTTTTGCATATATTTCTGTGCGGCTAAACCTGCACCTAATAATACAATTTTCTTCGCGTTTTTCACCAAATGTTTTTCTTGCTCAAGTGCTTCTGTGCCAACTTCTTCTGGCATCATCATTAGTAGCTCTTCTTGTAGACCTTGTGCTTTTTCAAGTAATGGAAGTTCCCCTTTCATCGCTTTTTTCAGCAAAGTTCCTGGAACAAGCAAACGATTTATTTCATTTGTCCCTTCAAAAATACGGTTGATACGTGAATCACGATAAATGCGCTCTACTTCATATTCTTGCATAAATCCATATCCACCATGCATTTGTACCGCTTCATCTGCGACATAGTCTAATAACTCTGTACACATATATTTATTCATCGAACATTCAATTTGGTATTCGGCAATCGCTTTTGCAATTTCACGTCCGTCTTTCAATTGTTCGTCAGATAATGCTCCCATTCGTTGCTCAAATAGTCCAACAGTTCGATAAACGGCACTTTCATTTGCATAAACTTCAGACGCCATCGTTCCAAGCTTTTCTTGTGTTAACGTAAAACTTGCAATTGGACGGTTAAATTGTTTACGCTCGTTGACATATTTTGTTGCAAGCTCGAGCCCTCGTTTCGCTCCACCAACACCACCGATGGCTAGCTTATAACGACCAACGTTTAAAATGTTAAAAGCAATGATATGTCCGCGTCCTTTTTCACCGAGTAAATTTCCGACTGGTACTTCGGCATCTTCTAACACGAGTGTACGAGTGGAGGAACTTTTAATCCCCATTTTCTTTTCTTCTGGCCCGACAGATACTCCAGGATAATCACGTTCTACAATAAATGCAGAAAATTGTTCTCCATCAATTTTGGCATAAACGACGAAAACATCAGCAAAATCGGAGTTTGTAATCCATTGTTTTTCCCCATTTAAAATATAATGAGTGCCAGCTTCATTCAATTTAGCGTTTGTTTTTGCCCCAAGTGCGTCAGATCCTGAGCCTGGTTCTGTTAAAGCATATGCAGCGATTAGTTCACCTGTTGCGAGTTTCGGTAAATATTTTTCCTTTTGTTCATGAGTACCAAAAAAGACGATTGGTAATGTTCCAATACCAACATGTGCCCCATGGGTAACGGAAAATCCGCCAGCACGTGAAAATTTTTCCGTAATAAGAGAGGAACTAATTTTATCTAGGTTCAAGCCACCATATTCTTCAGGAATATCGGCACTTAACAGACCTAGCTCCCCTGCCTTTCTTAATAATTCAACTGAATGTTCAAATTCATGGTTTTCTAACTGATCAACGAGAGGCAGTACTTCTCCTTCTACGAAATCTTCTGTCGTTTTTGCGATCATTTTATGCTCATCTGTAAAATCTTCTGGTGTAATGACATCTTCTCCAGTTAAATCCTCTACTAAAAAAGCTCCACCTTTAAACAACACATCTTTAGCCATTAAAAACACCCTTTCTAAAAAATATTAATCTCTTATAATCCCTTTACTCGTTCCAATCAACACTTCTTTTCCATCTTGATTACAAAAAGTGGATTGTATTTCCAATTTTTTATACCCTTCCATTTGTTCGACATTCGTTATGCTTAATTCACATTGAATGGTGTCACCTGTAAATACAGGGCGAATGTATTCAAAAAACATATCTCGAGCAATGTAATTCAAATCGCCACCTATTTTAGTAGCAATACTTGCAGTAAATAAACCATGTACCATCAAACGGCCTTTTTCATCCCGTTCTATATGGTGTTTTCCTTTGTCACCAGTTAAGTCAGCAAATTTTAAAGTTTCCGTCTCATGAAACGTTTTTTTCCAAGTAAAAACATCTCCTGATTTAATATCCACTAAAAAATCTCTCCTTCTTTAGTTAAGATATTTTAAACTTTCCGCATCATCTTGATGAACTATTTAGGGGTTACAGAACAAATAGAATACATTCCATCCTACCGTTGTTTTCATCGAAAAGCGACATGCTTTTTAGCGGGCACGGCTTCAGAATCGAGTGCTTTTCCCGCTGGAGCCAGTCATTTTTCGCTCTAATCTAATCAACTAGAATAGTTCGTTAAAGTAAGATACTAGTTTCAATATAAATACAAAGGTTTTATAGTAAAACAGGCAAATTCCTTGCACTTTATATCGATAAAAACGGGTACAAACTAGTGATTTAGATAAGGTTCTGTTTATTTAGTAGGCCCTAATTACTTGTGACTTTCTAAATGCTAGAACGTTCCCTTTTCCCTGTGAACATGAGAATTTTGCTTACATTAACTCAAATACTCCTGCTGCACCCATTCCGCCACCGATACACATTGTAACGATACCGAATTGTTCATTACGACGTTTCATTTCATGCATAATCGATAAAGTTAATTTTGCTCCTGTCATTCCAAGTGGATGACCTAAAGCAATTGCACCACCGTTTACATTTACTTTTTCTGGATCAAGTCCTAACGTCTTTATGACTTGAACAGATTGAGAGGCAAATGCTTCATTTAATTCAAACAAGCCAATATCAGAAAGCTCTAGCCCCGCAAGTTTTAATGCTTTTGGCACCGCCTCAATTGGTCCAATTCCCATTACCTCAGGTGCAACACCCGCAACTGCAAACGCGCGGAATTTTAAAAGAGGCGTTAATCCTTCTGCAACAGCTTTTTCTCGATCCATTAACAATACAGATGCAGCTCCATCACTCATTTGTGAAGAGTTTCCTGCTGTCACTGACCCTGTCACTGAAAAGGCTGGACGTAATTTTGCTAAAACTTCTAATGATGTATCCGGGCGTACCCCTTCGTCTGTATCAAACATCAACGATTTCTCTTCTATTTTATTCTTTTTACCGACAAAACGACTGACCACTTCTACTGGAACAATTTCGTCTTTAAATTTCCCTTCTTTAATCGCATTTGCTGCTCGTTGATGACTTTCAACCGCAAATGCGTCTTGTTCTTCTCTAGAAATGTCATATCGTTTCGCTACTTCTTCTGCTGTATGTCCCATCGACATATAATATTCCGGTGCTTGTTCCACAAGCTTACTATTCGGTTTAATTACGTGACCTGCCATCGGAATTAAACTCATTGATTCAGCGCCACCCGCAATAATCGTATCACTATGGCCTAACATAATTCTCTCTGCTCCATATGCAATACTTTGTAATCCTGATGAACAATAACGATTAATTGTAATGGCGGGTGTTTCCTTTTTAAGTCCAGCTAGACCTGCGATATTATTTGCCATATTCATGCCTTGTTCCGCTTCTGGCATAGCTGTACCAAAAATAACATCATCAATATTTCCATCATAATTGTCCGCACGTTTTAACGTTTCTTTTACTGTTAAAGCAGCTAAATCATCTGGTCTTGTATTTGCAAGCGTACCTCTTTTTGCTCTTCCAACAGGAGTTCTCGCTCCTGCGACAATGACTGCTTCCTTCACGATAATTCCTCCCTCTTGATCAAATCCAAAACGATAAAGTCTATTAATTACGCAACGGTTTTCCTTTTAACAACATATGTTGCATTCTCATCTGTGTCTTCGGCTCCCCGATTAAACTTAAAAATGCTTCCCTTTCTAAATCTAGCATGACTTGTTCATCAATCAATGTCCCCTCTTTTATCCGACCACCTGATAACACGTAAGCTAGTTTTTCCGCAATTTTCAGATCATGTTCTGATGCATAACCACTTAATTGTAAATTTTTTGCACCGAGTAACATTGCCGCATATCCAGCATCCCCAACAACTGGAATCTTCTCACGTTGTGGTGCTTGATATCCTGAACGAGCAAGGGCTAACACACGTTGTTTCGCATCGTGAAGTAAATGATCTGGATTCACGCTAATTCCGTCATGTTTATTTAAAAATCCATTTTCCCTTGCTTCAGCTGCTGAAGTGGACACTTTTGCCATCGCGACTCTTTCAAAAACAGTATTCGCCATTTGCATGAAGTCAAAATTAACCCCTTCAGGCATATCGCGTAACATTTTCAAGTAAAGCTCTTTCGTTCCACCACCACCTGGGATTAAACCAACACCTACTTCAACGAGGCCGATGTACGCTTCCTGAGATGCTTGCACACTAGCTGCAGGTAGGGTAATCTCCGCTCCGCCACCTAAAGCCATATTAAATGGTGCGGATACGACTGGCTTTTCAGCATACTTTATATTCATCGTCATGTTTTGGAACTGACGAACGACCATATCAAGTTCAAAGAAATTATCATCTTGTGCTTCCATTAACATGAGAGCTAAATTCGCCCCAACACAGAAGTTTTTTCCTTGGTTTCCGATCACTAAACCTTCATAATTTTTTTCCACTTCTTCAATCGCTTGATTCATCATTTGGATAACATCAAGTCCAATCGAATTATTCGGTGACGTAAACTCGATTAATGCCACACCATCTCCAATATCTAGTAAACTAGCTCCGGTATTTTTCTTAATAACTCCTTTTGTATCTTTTAACCGTCGAATATTAATTTCTTTTTTATTAAAGGCAACTAGTTTATATTCTCCTTTGTCGTAATAAAAGACATTGCCATTTTGTTCTCTATAAAAGGTTTCATGGCCATCAGCCAATAATTTCTCAATCCATTCTGGTACGTTTGCCCCTTCTTTTTTCATTCGTTCTACCGATTCACGTAAACCGATTGCATCCCATGTTTCAAACGGACCAATTTCCCAACCGAATCCCCATTTCATGGCATTGTCGATTTGGGTAATATCATCCGCAATTTCTCCAAGTAAATCAGCTGAATAAATTAATGTCGACTTTAATATATTCCATAAAAAGTCGCTCGCTTTATCTCCTTGCCCAGAAATAAGTGCTTTTAATTTTCTTCTCGTTCCTTTTTGTTGTTTTGCCATTTCAACTGCAGCGGTCTTTAGTTTTTTCCGCTCTTCATATTCCATTGTTTCAGGATTTAACTGTAAAATGACACTGCCATCTTTCCCTTTTTGTTTTTGATAAAAACCTTGTTTCGCTTTTGCACCAATCCAGCCTTTTTCATTCATCTCTTGCATGAATGCTGGGATTTCAAATACTCTTTTTTCATCACCATCGACTTGGTCATAGACGTTTTTAGCAACGTGGATAAATGTATCTAAACCGACAACATCTAATGTACGAAATGTCGCACTTTTCGGTCGGCCAATAAGTGGTCCAGTAATAGAATCCACTTCACCGATAGAAAGTCCAGCTTTCAACATTTCTTGTACTGTTACTTGTAGTCCGTATGTGCCAATTCGATTGGCGACAAAGTTCGGTGTATCTTTTGCTTCGACGACACCTTTTCCTAAAGCGTTTTCACTAAACTGTTTCATAAATGCAACGACTTCAGGATCTGTATACTTAGTTGGAATAATTTCTAATAGTTTCAAATAACGTGGTGGATTGAAAAAATGTGTACCGAGAAAATGTTTTCTCATGTCTTCGGAACAATCTTCAATCATTGCCTCTACTGAAATTCCTGAAGTATTAGAACTGACAATTGTTCCTGCTTTTCTGTATTCATCTACTTGGGCAAAAACCTTTTTCTTAATAGCTAAATTCTCAACAACAACTTCTATAATCCAGTCTACTTCTGCAAGCTTTCCTATATCGTCTTCCATGTTACCGATTTCAATTAAGTCTAAGCTTTTCTTCGATGTAATTGGTGATGGCTTTTGCTTTAATAAAGCTTGCTTACTCATGAAACTAAGGCGATTGCGAACAGCCTTATCTTCTAAAGTTAATCCCTTACTTTCTTCTGCCTTCGTAAGCTCCCTTGGGACAATATCAAGCATGATGGTCGGAATACCGATATTTGCTAAATGGGCAGCAATTCCAGACCCCATTACACCTGATCCCAATACCGCAGCACGTTTAATCACTTGACTCATTACATAATCCTCCTTACATCATCGTTTGAATGAATGCTCATTCACTATTAGGTAAATAAAAAAAGTAATCTTGTTACTATCATAGACGATTTGTTTTATTTTCGCAATGATATCCAATAAAAAAATAAAAAACTCTGTTATAAAGTAGAATAGAAGAGTTACTCCTATTCTACTCTATACTAATCCCTTTACAAAAGTTATACAGAGTATCTTTTTGTTTGGAGCTACTAAAAATAGTTAGCTGTTCGCCTACTGAAACAGCAAGTTCTGCAAATGCAGTACCTTTAGCGGTGATAATTTGTTCGTCAACTTCGATATCTTTCCCAGTATATGTCGCCAATTCAAAAATTGTCTCATTTTCTTGAACTGTATGAATAAAGCAAGTGAATTTTTTCCCTTTTAACACCTCTGCCTTTGCAAGTAAAGCGGCCGCACCACAAATGGAAGCAATCGGAATAGTTGCCTGAGCGGTATTTTTAAGGATAAGACTAATGACTTCCTCATGTAAAACATCAGCAATGCCATCTCCACCTGGAAGCAGGATTAAATCATAGTTAGCCACATCTACCTTATGTAAAGGTATGTCAACCTCCGTTTTTAAACTACCAATACTTTCCACCGCTTTGCCGTCAATAGATGCTGTCGTAATCGTAATCTTTCCAAATTTTTTAAGTAAAAAAAGTGTATGGGCAATTTGAAAGTCAGCATATTTCGGATAAATAAGGCACAAAACTTGCTTCATACCGAACCCCCATTTTTATCTTTATCATTCTTCTTTCAACATATAAACGTATGAGGATGATTATACTTTTTTCGCAAATAATTGTTCTACGGCAGCTGTTACTGTTACATCACTGTTTAATATACTTTTTTCTAATTCAGATACGACTCTCTTTTTACCTTCTTCATTAAAGAAACTCTCGATTAGACGATCATGTATCATGTCGTGAAACCAACTTTTCGTCTGTTCTTGCCGCCTTGTTTTCCAAAAGTTACTTTCTAGCATTTTTTCTTTAAATGCCTGAATAAGTTCCCACACTTCTTTATGTCCTGTTTTTTGTAAAGAGGAAACGGGTAAAGCTGTTGACTGCCAACCAGGAGTAGCTGGTTGCAAATAATGTAAAATTTGTTTATATTCACGCACGGTTCTTTTAGCAAGCTTTCTATTTTCGCCATCCGCTTTATGAACAATAATAAGATCCGTTATTTCCATGATCCCTTTTTTCATTCCTTGAAGATCATCTCCGGCACCTGTTAATGCGAGGAGGGCAAAAAAGTCGACCATATTTCTGACAGCTGTCTCACTTTGTCCCACACCGACCGTCTCAATTAAGATGACGTCATATCCTGCTGCTTCACATAAAAGCATCGTTTCCCGCGTTTTTCGGTGTACCCCACCTAAAGTGCCTGACGTTGGAGAGGGGCGAATAAAGGCGTTCGGATGATTCGCTAAGTTTTGCATTCTCGTTTTATCACCGAGAATGCTTCCACCAGTTACCGTCGAACTTGGGTCAATGGCAAGAACAGCGACTTTATAACCTAATTCACACAGCATAAGCCCGAATGTTTCGATAAACGTACTTTTTCCTGCCCCAGGAACACCACTGATACCGATTCTGACACTGGCACCCGTATGAGGTAATGCTTTTTGCAGTAACTCCTGGGCATACGATTGATCTTGTTTTCGCACACTTTCTATTAAAGTAATTCCTTGTGCTAATTCAAGACGTGATCCAGAAATAATCTTTTCGACTAGATGATGAATGTTAGCAGGTTGTTCCTTTTTCACAAATTTTCTGCGTGCCGTCCGTTTCGTTCCGTCATGTGAACTTGTCACTCCACCCATGACATGTAAGGCACTTTCCTGCTCAGTGCCCTTTTCTTTATTTGTCATTCCTTCACTTCCTCATATCCGAGGCTCTTATAAATTTCTTCAATAATAATTTGGGCGGCGACTGGAATGACCGTACCCGGACCAAATATAGCAACTGCACCACTTTGTCGTAATGCTTCATAATCTTGAGCCGGAATAACACCACCGACAATAATTAAAATATCATCGCGCCCAAGTTTTTTAAGTTCGTCCCTCAACTGGGGAACGAGCGTTTTGTGCCCTGCTGCAAGCGAACTAACCCCGATGACATGGACATCGTTTTCGACCGCTTGGGCTGCTGTTTCTGCTGGTGTTTGAAAAAGTGGTCCAATATCAACGTCAAATCCAAGATCCGCATAGGAGGAAGCAACGACTTTTGCTCCGCGATCATGCCCATCTTGCCCCATTTTAGCGACAAGAATGCGTGGTCTACGTCCTTCATTTTCTAAAAATTCCTCTGTCATCTGTTTCACTTCTTCAATTTCATCTTGATTGGAGAAATTTGAGCTGTATACCCCACTCACAGACTGAATCACCGCCCTATGACGTCCAGAAACTTTTTCTATTGCATCCGAAATTTCGCCAATGGTTGCTCGTGCTCGTGCAGCGTCAACCGCACAGGCAAGTAGATTTTTTTCACCCGTTTTTGCTGCATCTGTCAGTTCGTTTAAGAGACGCTCTACTTCCACCTCATCTCTCGAAGCTTTGATTTCCTCGATCCGTTCGATTTGTTTTTCACGGACGACTGTATTATCAATATCTAAAATATCAATCGGTTCTTCTTCCTCTAATTGATACTTATTCATTCCGATAATCGTCTCTGCTTGTGAATCAATTTGTGCTTGGCGTTTTGCTGCTGCTTCTTCGATTTTCAGTTTGGGTAAGCCTGTTTCAATTGCTTTTGCCATGCCACCCAAATCTTCAATCTCATCAATTAAATCCCATGCTTTTGCCATTAATTCATCTGTTAATTTTTCCACATAATATGAACCACCCCAAGGGTCAGCCACATTTGTCATCAACGTTTCTTCTTGCAAGAAAAGTTGTGTATTACGAGCAATTCGTGCGGAAAAATCAGTCGGAAGCGCAATCGCTTCATCCAGTGCATTCGTATGTAAACTTTGCGTATGCCCCATCGCTGCCGCATTTGCTTCAATTAACGTTCTCGTTACGTTATTGAACGGATCTTGCTCTGTTAAACTCCAACCAGACGTTTGCGAGTGTGTTCGTAATGCCAATGATTTAGGGTTATTCGGCTTGAATGTTTTTATCATTTGTGCCCACATTTTTCGTGCTGCGCGCATTTTGGCAATTTCCATAAAATAATTCATACCAATTGCCCAGAAAAAAGAAAGTCTTGGCGCAAAAGAATCAATATCGATCCCAGCTTTTAATCCAGTTCGTACGTATTCAAGCCCATCGGCTAATGTGTAAGCAAGTTCAATATCTGCGGTTGCTCCAGCCTCTTGCATATGGTAGCCTGAAATCGAAATGGAGTTAAATTTCGGCATATATGTTGACGTATATTCAAAAATATCGGCAATAATCTTCATCGACATCTCCGGTGGGAAAATATACGTATTTCGCACCATATACTCTTTTAAAATATCGTTTTGAATGGTACCAGACAATTTTTCTGGTGGAACTCCTTGTTCTTCTGCAGCAACAATATAAAATGCCATAACAGGTAGGACTGCCCCATTCATCGTCATGGAAACAGACATCTCATCCAAAGGAATACCATCAAATAATATTTTCATATCCTCTACGGAATCGATGGCAACACCTGCTTTTCCAACGTCTCCATGTACCCGTTCATGATCGGAGTCATAACCACGGTGTGTCGCAAGATCAAAGGCAACCGATAACCCTTTTTGACCCATCGCTAAATTTCGGCGATAAAAGGCATTACTTTCTTCTGCCGTTGAGAATCCAGCATATTGTCTTACGGTCCATGGGCGTGTCACATACATTGTCGGATATGGCCCCCTCGTATTCGGGGCGATTCCCGGGTAATCATTTACATGTTCAACATTTTTTACATCCTCTTTTTCATAGACATTTTTAATAGCAATGCCTTCATTTGTTTGGATGACAGTTTCACTTAACATTCTAGATTTATTTTTTATTTTATTTGGTTTAATCTGACTGAAATCAGGCTTTTTCAACGGCGCACCTCCTGTTCAAAACGTTTTTTTATCGCAGTTAGTTTTTCAAGTTGGTCTTGCCCTTTATAAATAAACCCATCTATTCCAGCCTGTATCCAAACTTCTTGCAGCCTGGTTTCATATGTGCCAGCGACATCCAACCATTTATCTTCTTGAATATCTTTCATGAGAGTAACCATAACTTGTTCTGTTTCATTTGGATGAATGCAGATAATGCCGTAATCAAAATCATTTTCTTTTATCCACTTATTTGCTGTTTCAACAGAGTCAAAAGCAGGACTCCACACTGTTTTTATGCCACCTGCCGCTAAAAAACCTGCTACAAAATCAGCACGCGGTTTAAATTCTTTTAATTTGCCAAATGTAAGTAAAACAACTTTTGGCTGATCCTTTTCAAAAAACAAGCGTAAATCCTCGTAAGTTTTAGCAAGTCTCCCTTCAACATCTACCGTCGCTTCTTCCTTTGTAAGTGTTGTCGATAAATCCGCATATTTATTTGTACCGATTAAAGACTTTTTATGATGGCTTAATTCGTTTATTCTTTCTTTCTTACGTTGTTGTAATTTTTCCTCTAAGGTCCCACTTGCAACATAAGTGGAATATCCACCTTGCGCTTCTATTTTTTGAAACAGGGTCCAAGCTTTTTCAATTAATTCATTTGTTAAACTATCTATATAATAAGAACCTCCAGCAGGATCAAGGACATATTGAATAAATGTCTCTTCCTTAATAACAAGCTGTATATTTCGTGCATTCCGAATGGAAGTTGGTGTTACTTTAGAAAGTATATTATGAGGATGTACCGTAAGAATGTCTGTACCACCTAGTACTGCTGAAAGCGCTTCATTGCCGGCGCGCAATAAATTTACATATGGATCAAGTTTTGAGTATGTACGTAAGGATGTTTCAGAATAAACTGGTATCGCACTTTGTTTATTGTATCCATAGCTTTCTGCTAAAGTTTGCCAAAGGATACGGAAGGCCCTTATTTTTGCAATTTCCATAAAGAAATGAGTATCGACCGCAAAGCGCACGAAAAACTGATTTGCAAATGCAGTAAACGAATCAACATTTTTCGCTTCCTCTACCGCTTTTGATAGGGCAATGGCAAGCTCTGTCACTATGTCTGCACCTTGATAATGTATCGAAAGTTGATCAGCAACCATTGTCCTTACAAAATAATATCCTTTCGGCAAACGAACATCACCTGTTATAGCACCTTTGACTTTCTTCCGATCTGCTTCATTAATCTTAGAAAATATGGTTAAAAATGGGTCGGATTCTTTTATATGAAAGGCATAGATTGGATATTTTTGAACTAGCTTCTCCATTTCAGTGAGCTGTTCATCTTTCCAGTTCACAGAACGATTCCCATCATATATGATAGACTCATTGCCTTTTTCTAATGACTCTTTTATTTCTTTCATCCATTGCTCGCCTTCTGGTGCGTATGATTGTTGAGCAATTGTCCAATTAGGAGAGGCCGTTCCACTCCGTACCGTTTGCACTATTTTTTCCTGAACGTTTTGTAAATGGTTATCTGTATACTCTTTCGTGTAAAGCGGAGCAATATCAATACCTTCGATCGTCTTTGTTATCAGCTTTTCAAATGGAAGACCGCGTAATGACTTTATTGCTATTTTTCGCCATTCTTGATCATTCACTTGTTGGAATTTTGATGCTTTCATTTCAGAAACCATATGATTTTTCACTCCTATCTAATCTGTAGTATATCATTCTCATTCGGTCGTTTCCATCAGACAAACGGAGTGATAATACAGTTCATGCATTCATTTATCCCCGTTCATCCCCAACGACTTACCATTTAAGATTAGTTTCAAGCAATTTATCTTATCCAATTAGCGTATCACATGAAAACCTTTTTCCTCCATTTGATTACATATTTCTTCCAACTGGATAACTGTTTGATCATAATCAACATTAATAATATTTTTATTCAAATGTACTTCCACATGTTTGACACCATTTAAATGAAGAAGTATTTCTTTTATCTCTTTTTCATTATGCCTCCCACCATTCAACCCTTTCACTTCTAACTCTACATCCATGATGATCACTCCTATTATATTTCTGAATTCCGTGGTCGTTATTGTCATTTTAACATGTTTTTGGTAAAGATAGTCCAAAGAGTAAATGACAGAACTAAAAAGTGAACGACTTGAGTAAACCTTTAGAGCTACGTAAACGAAGGATGGAGAAAATGATGTCCATCGTATTATATACAAAAGTCAAAAATAAATTTTCGTTTTGCAAACTACTTGATGAATCTACTTTATTATCTCGTTTTAATTATATATACTTATTTATTAACACCTAATATCGGAGTTGAAAAGACGGATGATTAAACAGTTTACAGATTCTTTATCACAAAAAGATAAAACGTTACGACAACTATATCGGTTCATTTATGAATATGGCCCAATATCTAAAGTGGATTTGATCGATCTTACCGGATTAAAACAGACGACATGTACAAGATTAATTGATGAGCTTTTATCACATAAGCTTATTTTTGAAGCGGGTTTTGGAGAATCCAGCGGAGGACGAAAACCAATTTTATATAAAATAAAGCCTGATACTTATTATGTTTTCGGGATTGATATTTCGCGTACATATACAAAATTACTATTAATGGATTTAAATTTACATTTATTGAAAGAAGAGAGGTTATCGTTGAATCAAACGACAACTCCCGACGTCATTGTCGCTTTTCTCGTCAGTAAAATTACTGAATTAATGGAAAAAAAATCGCTAACAAAAGACTTAGTTTTAGGGATAGGGATCGGCTCAATCGGTCCGTTAAATCGAGATGATGGAATCCTTTTAGATCCAGTTGACGTTCCATCCCCTGGGTGGGAAAAAATACCGATCAAGGATATGTTAGAAAAACAACTTGGTATTGATGTGTTTATTGATTATGGAGTAAATACTGCTTTGCTGGCAGAATACCAACTGACCTCTTTTAATATGTACCAAAATATCGTGTATGTCATTAAAGGAGTAGGTACACGAACAGGTATGATTATGGACGGAAATTTGACAAGGGGTTCTGATAAATTAGGGAGATATGGTCAAGGGCATATGATTATCAATGTACACGGAAAAAAATGTATTTGCGGCAGCTATGGCTGTGTTCATGCCTACTCTTCTATACCGGCTATTGTGGAAGAAGTAATTAACTTGTTGAAAGAAGGAAGAGATTCTATTTTAAGAGAAAGAGTTTCTCAAATTGAACAAGTTCATTTTGATCATATATGCCAAGCAGTCAATGAAGGTGATCCCTTATGTAGTCAAGTAATAAAAGATGCAGCATACTATGCTGGGATTGGATTATCCAATGTCATAAACGTTCTTCATCCAGAGTTAATTATTTTAGGTGGACCTACTTATACGAATATGGAGTTATTTTACGAAACGGTGAAGGAAACGGCATTAATGAAAAATAAAATAATGTATCCAAACCATGAAATAGTCATTAATCGTGGGAATCTTGGAGAAAATGCTACCTCGATAGGAGCAGGTAGTTTAGTTTTAGGACATTACTTACCAAATTAATTACCATAAAAAGCCTTGTTCAATTTTTGTTTACTTTTATCCATTTTAGATAAAAGTATGGTATACTCATAGTATATTTATTACAACAAAGTAGGGGTTATATGCACGGGAAAACGAAGTTATTATGGGAAATTTTTATCACATTTCTAAAAATTGGGCCTGTCACATTTGGTGGTGGGTATGCAATGATTCCTTTAATTGAAAGAGAAGTAGTGACGACAAAAAAATGGTTAAAAACAGAAGATGTTGCAGATGTCTTCGCTATATCTGAATCTGTTCCAGGAGCTATTGGGATTAACTCAGCAACTTTTATCGGTTATCGTATTGCCGGTGTTTGGGGAGCGGTAACTGCTATGATTGGAATTTTAATTCCTACATTTCTTATCGTGATTGGACTTAGTATCTCTTATTTATATTTTAATGATAATCCTAAAGTTGAAGCTGCTTTTAAAGGTATTCGTCCTGCGATTGTTGCGCTAATTACATTTGCTGGGTATAAAATTGGCCAAATGGCAATTCTTGATAAAACAACTTTCATAACCGCGGCTGTGACGATAGTTATTTTACTATCTTCCCCACTTCATCCTGCTTTCATGATCATTATTGGGGGCTTTTTTGGTGTTATTTTAGTTAAAATGAAAGAAAATTTAGGGTATAACGTTTTATAAGAGGTTGTTCAAAAAGTATTTATTTACATAGAAAGAAGCTGATGACAGATGTTGTTATGGGAAATATTTCGAACGTTCGTTATTATCGGAACGGTATCATTCGGTGGGGGGTATGCAATGATCCCTGTTATTGAACAAGAAGTAACGGCACACGGTTGGATGACGACGAGTGAATTTACCGATATAATCGCTATTGCAGGCATGTCACCTGGACCAATTGCTACAAATAGTGCTATTTTTGTCGGCTTTAAAACGGCTGGTATTGGTGGGGCTATTGTTGCCGCTCTTGGCATGATCTTACCATCATTAACTATTATTCTCTTCATCTCGTTTTTCTTTACAAAAGCAAATAAACATAAAATAGTCCAATCTGCTTTTTACGGCTTACGTCCAGTTATTGTTGGTCTCATAATTTATGCAGCCATTAAATTTGGAATTTCAAATGAGTTATTCCATTCATTTTCTTTCCAAACGTTAGCTTCATTATGTATTTTTTTGGGTGCTCTTCTTGCCTTAATTAAATATAAAATCCATCCTGCGATCGTCATTGTATTCTCTGGCATTATTGGAGCTGTTTTATATTAATAATAATGAGGTTAAGATGTTTGTTTCTATGGGTCGATTTCATCATTCAGATAGGGGAGGATTAATCCTAACATTAATTTTTATGAAATCGTTGCTTTCCCCACTATAGACGAGCGCTTTCCTCGGTTTGTCACCGAACCACTTCATCGCCATTTTCCTTCCGAGTCTTAACTGTCACGCTTTCTCCTGCAATTATCCGCCTTACGCTACAACTAAGTGAACATACATTTGGTTAATATCTAATATCGTTTTTTATCGCTCTCGTCACTAAGATTAACACCTAATCGTGGCCTCAACTGTTGAATTCACTATGTTTTCCTTACTTATACAATAGATTGAATGAAAGTTGAATTAATTTCTATAATAATATATAGTTTAAATTATCTTGAAATGGAAAATAATGCATCTAGGTAAAATAAAGAAAAAAATAAAATACCGGTTAGGTATCTGAATAGTAATAGGTAAATAATTAATGGATTGGTAAGTATAATACTGGGAGAGAGAAATCATCTACGGGTCATACTGCCGTATTATCTACGAAAGATGATTTGGTAATCGAAGCAGCACAACGAAAAAAAGCAGTAAATTTTGGTAAAGATCAAGTAGGTAAATCGTATGGAATTAAAACCACTCTCATTACAAATAACAAATGATATTACTCAAAATTAACTTATAGACAATGGTCAAACGCTGGTTACGATCTTAAAGGCCCGGGAGGTACTTTAATTGGCGGATACACATTAGTCATTCCGTTAGATATTAGGTTAGATGCTAATACTAGATTAATTAAAAATTGGAAAACTAGCTTACCCGGTAAACTTTAATTAAATAAACTTAATTGGTGAAATGATAAGGTGAGAAAATGAAAAAGATGAAATTCATTATAGCAATTTTTTTATTCGTATTAGTAATCAGCATCATTTTTTATTTCTTTTACAAATTCACAATCTATCAAAATGAAAAAGATAGAATAAAACTAGAAGGAATTGAAAATTTTTCACCCGAAGAATTAAATGAAAAAGGATCGTATTTTTTAGTGTATCCAGCTGACAATCGTGTATCACAAGGATACACGCTCATTAAAGAAGTATTAAAGAGTGGCGAGGTTGTTCAAGAGTATGAGATATTGGATGAAGATTTTCGAAGAGCATCTGTTTACCAAAAGCCAAATGAATTAAATCAATTATATATTTCCTTATTTGGTGAACCAGTAATTCAAAATTGGTTTTATAAATATGACATAGATAAAAAAAAGTTTAATAAAATGGATATCGATTATTTTAACTATGATGTAGGTGTTGGTCATATTAAACATTATGGTAAGGATGTTCTATTTGAAACACTCGTGTCTCACAAAACAGGTACACAAAATTATGATGAAGAATCGGGTGATTTCAATCTTTCTATATCAAATTATTCAACAAAAGAAAGTTGGGAGACAATTCCTGGATACGAACCTACTAGTGAGGCAGTTTTACAATTTGGTGATAAGATAATGTATGCAGTAAGTGGAACTGTAGATGATGATGGCATCCCTATCAATCCATCTATTGCAATTATTGACACCAATATAGGGGAAACACAATTTATGCAATTCGATGGCAAGGAAAATGGATGGGAGTATTATCCATTTTTTGTAACAAATGAGTATGCTTATATTTTAGGCGAACAAGGTGCTCTTTATGTACTAGATCAGGAATTGAACGTAAAAACATACTCCCCTTTTCAAGAGTTGTCTGATCAAGACTATTATTATGATATGGATACCAGTCTTTTATTAGATGATACAACAGCATTACATATGTTGTATCAAGAAAATAATGGAAAAACAATACCTACTTTGGGATTATTCTCCTTTGATAAAGAACCAACATTTACAATTTTAGAAAATGATTATATTAGAGAAAATTACCATTATAAATTTTTATATCAAGATATAAATAATAATGAAATATATATGGTGGGAATAGATGAAAATTCTGATCATTTACTAGTAATTCATAATGAGACTTTTGAACTTATACACGATATCCCTGTTAAGTTCGGTCATTTGCTCGATATGGTCATAAAAAATTAGACATAAAATACTATTTTTACTTTAGATATAAAGTAAAAACAATAAAGACACTCTAATTTTGAGTGTCTTTATTGTTTTCAGAAAAATTATCTTATATAAAACCACCTTATTACATTACTCTGATTTTGAAAAAAGCAATTCATTTTGACCCAGAATGCTCCTTTCTAGAATACGTTACATCACACGAGCTTTACTCTTTTCCTTTACATGCGCCCAAAAAATAATCGGGATGAACAGCAGTGCTAAATAAGTTCCCAACAATCCTAACATTCCAAAACTTGAGTAGGCGACAATAACTCCAGACAATAAGCTTCCTGCTGTTCCTCCTAACGCAACCCACACGTCTACAGAACCTTGTGTTTTCGCACGTATTTCCAAATTGGTAGAGTCGACAATAATCGCCGTACCACTAATCAAACCAAAGTTCCAACCAAGACCTAGCAATATCAACGCAATCGTAAGCCATAGTAGGGAGTCCCCTGGTGCATAGGCTGCCAATAATCCCGAAATAGCTAAAGTAATCCCTGATGCAATGACCATAGTAATACGACCCACTCTATCAACTAATATCCCCGTTCCAATCGATGGTAAATACATAGCGGCGATGTGTAAGCCGATAACAAGTCCAACCGCTGTCAAAGTTGATCCATGATCTTGCATATGAATTGGAGTCATTGTCATGATGGCAACCATGATGATATGAGACAATACGAGAACAAGTGCCCCAACGATGATCCCTATCCGGTTTACGTTCGTTTGTAATGGAATCGATTGATCCAATAATTGATTAGCTTGCTTTTCTTGATTGGCATCTATTGCTCGAGCAACTAAAAAAGGATCAGGGTTCAAATAAATAAACAACGTTAGCCCTGCTAATATATAAGCAAATGCCGCTAAAATAAACGGTCCCGCTAAAGCTGGAATCCCAATAGATACAGCTACCTTTCCCATTGGAGTGACTAAATTAGGACCCGCCACTGCTCCCAAAGTCGTCGAAACCATTGCGATACTAATCGCTGTCGCACGTTGTTTTTCATTTGCTAAATCTGTTCCAGCATAACGGGCTTGTAAATTTGTTGAAGTTCCAGCTCCATAGATAAATAATGCAAAAAACAATAGCCAAATACTATTAATCACCGTAGCTAATATGACACCTATCGCACCAATTCCACCTGCAAGGAATCCGATAGATAATCCATGACGCCGACCATATCGTTGTGATATCCTCCCAACTAGAAAAGCTGCTAATGCAGATCCTAAAGTAAATAACGCGGCTGGTAAACCCGCATAGCTGGTGGTTTCTAACATATCTTGAGCAATTAATGCCCCTACTGTAATTCCCGCTGCTAGTCCCGCCCCACCAAATATTTGTGACAAGACAACGATGAATAATGAACGTTTATATAATTTTTGTTGTGCTTCAATCGAATGGATATACTGTTCTATTTCTTTTGTATTATTTTTCCACGTCATTTATCCGTTTTCCCCCTTTGCCATAATAAATTCCTAAAATAGTCTGCCTCCTATCATATTGTAAAATAGTCCAGAATATAATTGAAGATTATATGTATTAGATGAACAGCCATTTAGTATAATTTTATTTTATAACTTAAAAAACATAGATATAAGATATATCAACAATTCTTTATACCGGTATAAGTATGATATATTTTATATAATATAATTACGATAATATTGTATTAATGAGTAAAATACAAATTCGCTGATCGAATTAGATTAAAGAGCGGAGACCTTTTAAGATGGATCAATCTTAAAGGATAATGTGCACCTTTTTAAATATCTAAGTGAATCAATTTCATAAAAGCTAATTCCAAGGATAAATCCGAACATGACACATTAAAAAAATCTTACTTTTTGGGTATTTTAACTAACACCTAGAGTAGAAGCGAATAACTCAACTTTCACACCAATGAGTCCAAACATTCGCTTGGTTAAGCTTGGGTTGCTCCTAATTATATCCTTGACAACCTTAGTATAATAAACCAATTTCTCAAAGGTTGGATCTGCGAATACTTCTACTACCAAATAGATTTGTTGTTTTTTACATATCAGAAATAAACCGCGCAATTTATTTCAAATGTGTGATCATAGCAACAAACTTAGCGAAAAGAGCAGATGTAAATAGACTTCTTAGAGCAAACAGTTAATCCAACATCAACACTGTATCTACATCTCACTTCATTCTACGAACGCTTTTTTGTCCATTCCACTCTGTGAAAGTTGAGTAATAACAAATCTTTATTGTTTAAATTTCAACTAAAATATTGAATGATGAAATAATCTATTTATAAAAACAACCTATGAATAACTGGATTTTATCCTCGAAGAAGTGAACCCTAAGAAAAAAAGAATCATCCCTGTTAGAATTAAGTGATTCAAAACAACCAACAGAAAGGATTCTTTTTATGTCTGTTCTTATTAAAAATTCGAATAAAATTAGTTACGTTATCAAATGTTTGTCTTCTTATACAGATACATTTATCTGTATATCCCCTGAAAATATTGTATCTTCAATTCATTTGCTTCACATTGATCAATAGCAGTTGTTCTATCTGACAAAGATTTTCATTAAATCCTCAGCAACGACGGATTCTCCATCAAAAACAGCATTGGCTTCTTGCCAAACCTCTTCAGGAATAACATTAGGCAAGAAGTGGGTCATCACTAATTTTTTCACCCCAGCTTTTTGTGCGATTTCTCCTGCTTGCTGTGGAGAGCAATGTTCTTTTTGTAAATTATCCCATATCTTTTGTAATTCTGGATCTTTGGTTTCTCGATAAATTCCTGTTTTTGCAAGACACGCATCTTGTACAAGAATATCCGCATTTTGGGCTAGTTTAACAATATTTTGGGTTGGTGCAGTATCACCAGAAATGACGACGACTTTATCTTCTATTTCAAAACGATAGCCGAATGTTCGAACATTGTGAACCATTTCTTCAGCTGTCACCTTTGCTGGAATAACATCAGGTACTACTCCTGGTTTGTCAAGCTCAATAATGTTTACATCCAATACACCATTCCCGGGTCTTCCAAGGGAGGTACGATAAGAAATATCGTCATCGTACATATTTAATAACGTCTCATGAAAATTCTTTATTCCTTTTGGCCCGATAACGGTCAATTCCCTGCGACCATTTCCCCATCCACCTAAAAGAAATTGTCCATAGCCAAAAAAATGATCCGAATGAAGATGTGTCATGAATAAGCAAGTTACATTCTCCGGTTTGATTCCTGCTTTAAGCAATTGAGTTGTAGTCCCTTCCCCACAATCAATCAAAATAGGTGTGTCTCCAATATGTAGCACTTGACTAGGACCTGATCTTTCCAGATCTGGTCGTGGACTTCCCGTTCCAAGCATCGTAATTGATATCGTATTTTTCATTGTATTTTTCATCCTTTTGTCAATTGATTAAACTACATTCATTTTTTATTTTACCAATTCCATTAAACGTCACATATCGTTATATGACAACTTATAAAGACTATTATCTAAATCAATTTCATCATTCAATAATCACATTTAAATCCAAACAATAAAACTTGGTGGAGTTGATTTCCACTCTTGGCGGACGCTTTCCACGAGCGGCTGACGAGCCTCCTCACTCGAAATTAAAGGAGGGCCAACTAAAACCGGCCTTTGCGGCCAACGTCGGCATACCCCTTGCCGGGGCAGGGTCTCATCTAGGCCTTTCCTCTCGCAGGAGTCGTCCGCCTGCCGTTCCAATCCCCGAAGTTTATATTATAAATACGATCAATAATGTAACTTTACATATAAATGTTCGTATTTATTTCTGGAATGAGCATTGATGAAATTGACTCATCTAACTACTTAAAAAATACTTTCTTTCAATGATTATATATATTCGTTCCTAATCTATTGCTTTTTCAGTCGCAATATAAGTTGGTGTAGTTGACTCTTCCCTTGGTTTTATTGTTTCAGGATAATCTTTTTTTGCAATGGTAAATCCAGTGAAACCATAGATAATATTAATAATTGGAACTAAAAAAGCAAAAAATAGATACGGAATCAATTTAATTGGATCTACGCCAAGAACAGAGGAAACGAATAAAATTGGAACGCCCCAAGGTACTAAATAAATACCGACAGACCCCACTGTCTCTAAGCAACGAGATAAATTTTTCGTATCAAGACCCCGCTCTTTATATGTTCCTACTAAAGCTCTCCCTGGTAGTATAATTGCTAAATAAAGTGCTCCACTGGAAAATCCAATTAATAACCCTGAAAAAATAGTAGCCGATATTAGTGCACCAACTGATTTTGCTTTTTCTATCATCTTATCTAATAGCACGCTGAACAACCCAGCGCCTTCATAAATACCACCTAAAGCAGTTGCAAAAACGACTAATAAAATAATCCCTGACATGGAAACGATTCCACCTTGTGTCAAAAGAGTATCAAGAAGTTCAATGTTCGTGTCTGCGACATACCCATTTGTCATTGTCTGAACGACTAATGCAACTGAACTACCTTGAAATATAATGGAAGCAATCCCACCAAGCAACGCTAATGTAGTTAACACAGGGATAACAGGAAACTTTTTTACAATTAAGATTAATGTAATAATTGGCAATAAAAATAAAACAGGAGTAATAGTAAATACGTTAGCAAGATTAGCAGTTATTTCCTCGAGTTGTGCTAAGTTAACTGTATTACTAGCATATTTATTACCGATAAACCAGAAGATGATAACGGATATAAAGTAAGCTGGTAATGTATCCCACAACATATGTTTAATATGACTATATACATCTGTATCCACAATTGCGGGAGCAGTAATCGTCGTATCACATAATGGTGACAACTTATCCCCCATTAGTCCACCAGTCACTACAGCAGCTGCTACAATCTCTGCAGGAAACCCCATTCCCTGCCCAATGACCATAAAAGCAATCCCAACTGTTCCTGCCGTAATAAAACCGTTCCCTAACACTAGTGTCAAAATGCCGGCAATAATCGCAACCATTGGTAAAAAGAAAGAAGGATTAATAATATTTAGACCATAAAATATTAATGTCGGAATTGTTCCACTCAATATCCACGTTCCAACTAAAGCACCTATTATCATTAAAATAAATACGACAGACAGTACCATCCTAACACCATTTATCATATACCCTTCCACTTTTGTCCAAGGGTGTCCTAAACGAATTGCAATAATAGCTGCTGTTACGATACTTAGCATTAATGGAACAAGCATGCTAGTATCCCATACTAATATGGATAGGAGAGCACCAACAACTAAAACAATCAATGGCAATATTCCATCTATTATTGTTGGATTTTTTACTTTTGACATCATAACCATCTCCTCAGATTTTGCGTAATAATCATCTGCTTTTCTCGATTACATCTTCTTATCTGTTATATTGAGTGGTTAACATTATAGAAGGTAAGCGATTTCAATGATCGTTATTTTCTTTTCTATATTTTAGAAGTTTGAACGTGAACATAACTGTTTCACGTTCTAAACCAATGTTTATTGAATTCTTTTTTCAAAAGCAGTTAATGCATCTGAAAAAATAGCAAAAGCTTCTTCAATTTCTGCTTTTGTACTTACAAGTGGAGGTGCGAATACGATTGTGTTTGCACCTTTATACATAACGGGACGGATAATAAGTCCACGATCTTCACATTCCTTACTCAAAATCTGAGCTGCAAATTCAGCTGGCTGAAACGGTGTATTTGTTTCAGGCTCTTTAAATACATCAAAGGCAGACAGGAGACCAACACAACGATCATTTGTAACATGTGGATGACGCTCTATTAAACTAGCAAAGCCATTTTTTACAACAATTTCCATTTCCTTTACATGGGAAACGATATTTTCCTTTTCGAGCACTTCTAGTGTTTTAAGCGCTACCGCACATGAAGTTGGGTGCCCACTATACGTAAAACCATGAAATAGGATTCCATCTGTTAGTGAAGCTAACTCGTCCCTAAATGATTCTCTCATGATGACTGCACCTAACGGAACATATCCACTAGTAATTCCTTTTGCGACCGTCATAAAGTCAGGTACAATTCCTTCATTTTCCACTCCAAACATTTTCCCAGTTCTTCCAAAACCACAAATAATTTCATCAGCAATTAGAAAGATGCCAAATTCATCACATAATGCACGAACCGCTTGTAAATAACCTTTTGGAGGGACATTCAATCCTCCAGCTCCTTGAATTGGTTCCATCATCACTGCTGCAATCTTTTCTGGACCTTCTTTTTCAATCATTCCGCGTATAGAACTTGCATAATTAGGATGTGTCGTATCCCCTTTTTCACACTCGGTTAAGTAAGGTGTTGCTTGCAGGAATCCGGGTGCAAATGAAGTTCCAAACGTATTAAAATTATCCATACCTGTTGCTCTAGTTGCCCCTAACGTAACACCATGGTAACCCTTTTGCAGACTAATAATATTCGTCCGCTCTGGCTGGCCTTTTAACTTCCAATATTCTCTAATAATTTTGAATGCACTTTCATTTGATTCTGATCCACCTGATGTGAAAAAAGTGACATTTAAATCACCTGGTGTTATTTCAGCAATTTTTTTAGATACGCGAATGGCTGGCTCATTTGAAAAATTATTAAAAGAGGACGTAAATGGCAACGTTTCCAGCTGATTTCTTGCCGCTTCTGCTAAATCTTTTCGTCCATGACCTAAATTCACATTCCATAAAGAAGATAATCCATCAATATACGTTTTCCCGTTGATATCCGTTAAATAGATTCCCTCGCCTTTTGTAAAAATATGTGAAGGTCCATGCTCTTGATGGGCTCTCACTGATGAAGTCGGATGCATAAAATAGTTTCGGTCCCACTCTCTTAATTGTTCTGTTAACGTATCTTTTACATTGGCAATCGACATAAGTCATCCCTCCAAATTAGTTTTTAATGATTGTAGATATAAATTTAGTCTCTAAAAATCCTTCCAAAGTATCTGGTCCACCTTCTCTACCAAATCCACTCTCCTTCACTCCACCAAATGCTCCTTCTACTTGGGATAAAACAGTGTCATTTATTCCAACCATCCCAAATTCAAGTGCTTCGGATACTCGATGTGAACGTGATAAGTCATTCGTAAATATATAAGCGGCAAGACCATAGTCTGTATCATTCGCCTTGTTAATTACTTCTTCTTCTGTTTTAAATGAAAAAATCGGTGCGATTGGCCCAAATGTTTCTGCATAAGCAATTTCCATCGTCTCATCTACACCTTTTAAGATGGTAGGTGCATAGAAGAAACCATTTTCACAACCGTCAACTTGTAGCTTTTCTCCACCTAAAACTAATGTTGCTCCTTTTTCCAAAGCATCCTTCACATGACTTTCTGCCTTTTGGACACCTTGCTCATTTATGACAGGACCAATATCCGTATCATCTTTGGTACCGTCGCCAACATTCATTGACTGAATCAGTTGCTTACATTTATCTGTAAACTCATCAACAATATTTTCATGTACGTAAATCCGATTTGGACTAATACATGTTTGACCAGAATTATTTAGTTTACTACGAACAATTTGTTGAATAGTAGCTTCCAAATCACAATCATCAAATACTAAAATAGGAGCATGTCCGCCTAATTCCATCGAAGCTCTTTTTACTTGCTGAGCCGCTTTTTCATAGAGCATTTTCCCAACCTTGGTAGATCCAGTAAACGTTACTTTCCGAACACGTTTATCTGACAACCATGTGTCTCCAATGGCGGGTGCATCTCCTATTACTAAGTTCAATACTCCTTTTGGAAAACCTACTTCTTCGACAATTTCAAAAAACTTAATGGCTGTTAACGGAGTCTCTTCTGCCGGTTTAAGGGCAACTGTACAGCCTGCAGCGAGTGCTGGTGATAGCTTTCTTGTAATCATACTAAATGGAAAGTTCCAAGGTGTAATGGCGACAACTGGTCCAATCGCTTCTTTTTTTAATTGTAGCCGTTTACTAGGATCCATTGATTCTACCGTTGTACCATATATACGTCTTGCTTCTTCCGCGTTCCAACGAATATATTCAGCCCCATTTAGCACTTCCATCCGAGATTGCTTGAGTGGCTTCCCTGCTTCCAACGTCATTATTTCAGCTAATTCTTCTTGATAGTCGAGCACCTTTTCATATAGATTCCATAACAAGTTTGCTCTTTCCCTTGCAGGAGTTTTTTTCCAAGCTCCAAAAGCCTCAGATGCTGCGTCAATCGCAAGTTTTGCTTCTTTAGCTCCTCCTTTTGAAACATGAGCAACACATTCACCTGTAGCAGGATTGATCACATCTATTGTTGAATTCTCTTCTGCTGTTTGCCAAACACCGTTTATAAAAAACTCCTTTGTTGTTTGTTTTTCTTTCGTAGACATGTTAAATTCCTCCTCATTTATATTTATCAAAGAATGATTCGAATACTACACTACCTGAACCAATTGCTGTTGCATCCTCTCCTAATGCACCTTGGCTAAAAGTAACATCTAAGTGTGGAAATAATTTACTGTACCTCTCTTTTGCTTTTTCAACAGACACTTTATAAAACAAGTCTAGTTTTCTATAGATAGGTCCACTTAAAATAACTCTGCTTGGTTGAAAAATAGTGATTAAGTTAGCTAATCCAGCAGCTGAAAAATAAGCAGCGTTCCTAACTACTTCTTTACACAATTGATCTCCCTCTTCTAATCCACGAACAATATCAGAAAATGTAAGAGCTGAACATTCTTCTACCCTATTCTGTAATAAAGAGTTAGCTCCTCTTTTTAGCTGGAATTGTACCTCCTTAATTAAAGCAGGGATAGTTGAATATGCACACATACAACCATAATTTCCGCAAGTACATTTTCTCCCATGTATGTCTACAACCATATGCCCCTGTCCAAATGCACCCGCCTTGCTCTCAGACCGTATAATCTCCCCATTTATCATCAGGCCCAGTCTAATGCCTATTCCTTTATTTATATGGATGACAGTTCGATCACTCCTTGCTATGCCAAGTCGATTTTCAGCCTTTAATGCTGTATTTTCTCCATAATCTAAAATTACTTGACTAGCAAACTCTTCTTTTAGTAATTTTACAATCGGGACATCCGTCCATCCGGAAGCGGGAAACTGTTGCGGATTTATAATCATCCCTTTTACAGTATCTAGTGGCCCTATCGCACTGACTCCAATGCCAAGAAGGGAATTTACATCAAGCTTTTGTTTTTTTAACATGGAATAGATAGTAAAGATAATCTTTTGGATGATTACATCTGGCGTGCTCGTTTCGTTCATGACAAAACTTTTTTCTTCAGCAATCGTTAAATTCAACTCTAAAAGAAGAACTTTTGTATAAGTACGAGAGATATCGATACCAACTAAATAATTTACTTTAGGTGAAATAGCTAACTTTATCGCCTTTCTACCTCCTCTTGATTCCGCCTCCCCACTTTCATAAATTAAACCGCTTTCTAGAAGTTCATCTGTTAAGCGAAAGCAAGTACTAAGCCTTAAGCCAGCTCTTTCGGCAATCTCCGTCCGAGTTAAACCGCTTTCATTCGCTACAATGTAATAAACCGACTTTAAATTATCCCCTTTTTGTGTCGATAATGACAAAATCCTCTTCAGCATATATTCCTTCTTTTTCATATATCATATTATATATCTTTTATTCATTTTAGTCAAAAGTTTTTAATAATAAGGCTATAACTTTCATTTTACAATTAAAATTTCTAGTAATTTTAATATCTTCTAATCAATTTGAATAAAAGTTTGTCATTTCCTACTATACTTGCTTTAAATTAAATCGTAACCATTCCTGTTTACAAATCGTAATGATTACGATATACTTGGTTTATCATTATGAGGGAGGAATGATTTTTTGAAAAGAGTGAGTTTTATCGTTTTAATCTTTATTTTTATTTTAGCGGGTTGTGCATCAGGCTCATCAAATGAAGATGCTGACAATAAAGATGGATCGGATAATAATGATACATCAAATGATTTAGTACTTTATACATCCATTTATCCAATGCAGTATGTTGTAGAGCAAATCGCTGGGGAAGATGCGACAGTGAAATCTATTTATCCGCCAGGTGTTGATGCCCATACATATGAACCTACTTCTAAAGAAATAACAGATTTAGCAAATGGGGGTGCGTTCTTTTATGTTGGTGCGGGAATGGAAGGATTTGCAGATAGCGCAAAAGAAGCATTACAATCCCAAAAAGTAGTTTTCGTTGAGATTGAAGAAAATAATGAGGATCTATTTTTAGAAGGTGAACATGAACATGCTCACGATCATGGAGAGGATGATCATGACCATCATGCTCATGAAGAGGATGAACATGACGAGCATGGACATGATGAGGAGGAACACGACCATCATGCTCACGAAGAGGAAGAGCATGACCATCATGCTCACGAAGAGGAAGAGCATGACGAACATGGACATGATGAGGAAGACGATCATGACCACCACGGCCATGATGACCATCATCATCACGATCATGGGGATGTCGATCCACATATTTGGTTGGATCCATTACGTATGATTGGAATGGGTGAAATTGTTAAGGATGCATTAATTGAACTAAATCCAGAAAATGAAGAGAAATATAATGAAAACTTTGCTATACTAAAAGAGAATATGACTGAACTTGATGAAGAGTTTAAAGAAAAATTGCAAGCGAAAGATAACAAACAAATCATCGTTACACACGCAGCTTATGGGTATTGGGAACATCAGTATGGTATTGAACAAATTCCGATTAGTGGATTATCTTCTAGTGATGAACCTTCCCAAAAAGAATTAGCCGAAATCGCAAAACTTGCAAAAGAACAAGATTTACAATATGTTATATTTGAACAAAATAGTTCAAACCGAATTGCATCGATTATTCAAGACCATATCGGTGCAGAAAAACTGGAACTTCATAACTTAGAAGTACTAGTAGATGAAGATATCGAAAATAACGATGATTATCTATCATTAATGAAGAAAAACCTAGAAGTACTTGATCAAGCTACAAAGTAATAAAATTTGCGCCCTTCCTTCAAGGGCGCTTACTTGAGGTGAAACAAATGTCTGAATCGGTTATACGTTTGGAAAATATCCATTTTACCTATGATGAAAAAATAATTTTATCGAACGTGAACCTTGAAATTAAACGAGGAATGTTTATGGGGCTCGTTGGACCAAACGGTGGTGGAAAAACGACATTAATTCAACTAATATTAGGATTATTAAAACCTGATCAAGGCTCGATCTTTCTACTCGATAAACCGATTGATAAATTTAAAGATTGGAACCGGATTGGCTTTGTTTCCCAAAAAGCAAATACATTTAATAAAGGGTTTCCTGCAACTGTTTATGAAGTCGTATCGATGGGACTAACTGCAAAAGTTGGTTATTTTAAATTCATGAAACGAAAAGACAAACAAAAAGTATTAACAGCCATTGACCAAGTTGGTATGAGCGAGTATGCTTATCAAAATATTGGGAACTTGTCAGGCGGACAACAACAACGAGTATTTATTGCCCGAGCTTTAGTTAGTGATCCTGAATTACTTATTTTAGATGAGCCAACAGTCGGAATTGATTATCAAAATGTGGAACGATTTTATGAACTACTTCATGAACTGAATACGAAGCAAAATATTACCCTATTACTTGTAACACATGATACAGGAGCAATGACAAAATATGCAACAAATGTCGTCTGCCTAAATCAAACATTGCATTTTCACGGAAAGACAGACGAATATTCAGCACTTTCAGCAGAGTATTTATCAGAAATTTACGGACATCCTGTACAAGTTATTGTTCATGACCATGATTGATGGAGGTTTTTATGTTAGCAGATATTTTGCAATTTGACTTTTTACGTCACACGTTTTTTACAGGAATTTTAATCGGTATTATCGCTCCATTACTTGGTTCATTTCTAGTTGTTCGCAGGTTATCACTATTGGCAGATGCTTTATCACATGTAACGTTAGCGGGAATTGCATTCGGTTTATTTATTGAAAAGATGTTCCTTCTTCCATTATTAAGTCCTTTATATACTGGGATGGGATTTTCAGTCGTCGGTGCAATTTTAATTGAAAAGTTACGATCTGTTTATCGTGCATACCAAGAAATAGGTATACCGATCATATTAAGTGGAGGCGTCGGCTTAAGTGTTATTTTCATCTCCCTTGCAAATGGATTTAATACCGATTTATTTAATTATTTATTTGGCTCTGTTTCAGCCGTTAGTCGAACAGACTTTTTCACGATTCTTGGCATTTCCATTTTTATCGTTTGTATTATTTTCATTTTTTATAAAGAATTATTAACTCTTTCATTTGATGAAGAACATGCAACCGTCTCAGGTATCCATTCGAATCGTATTCATTTTTTATTTATTGTATTAACTGCACTTGTTATTGCTGCTTCCATTCGGATAGTTGGAGTACTACTCGTTTCTGCCTTAATGACTTTACCTGTTGCAAGTGCAATGAGAGTTGCAGTTAGTTTCAAACAGCTTATTTTTTATTCAATTCTATTTGCTGAAACCGCTGTGATTGTCGGGTTAGTTAGTGGATATTATTTGAGTATACCACCTGGTGGGACAATTGTAATGATCGCTATTATTATTTTAATGATTTCATTAGGATTGAAGCGACTATCTTTTCAATTTCAAAAGGGTGTGAAATAAATGGATATGAAAAAAGCAAGTTGGTTACTTCAAAATAAAGGATTTAAAATGACAAAAAGACGGGAAGATATTTTAGCCTTTTTTGCAAAAGAAGATAAATACCAAACGGCAAAAGATTTATATGAATATATGGAAACAACCTATCCTGGAATTAGTTTTGATACTGTTTATCGTAATTTACATTTATATCATGATTTAGGTATTTTAGAATCGACTGATTTGAATGCAGAAAAACATTTCCGTATGAATTGTGGGGATCACCACCATCACCATTTCATTTGTAATATTTGTGGTAAAACAAAAAAAATTAATCTATGTCCAATGGATGAAGTGGAGAAACTTCTTACTAAATATATGATTGATGGGCATAAATTTGAAGTGTATGGCTTATGCCCAACATGCCAAATTGCTTAAAAGGTATTTCCAGATTAAAATTATACGTAGCAATTGGTATTGGTGGTGTCATTGGCTCTTCTTTACGGTTCCTTCTTTCATTCCTTTTTGGAACGAATAATTTTTCAGCTTTTCCTTGGGCTACATTAACTGTAAATGTAAGCGGTGCATTTTTGCTTACGTTTGTTTTATTTACTCCTTTCATCAAGGATAAAATATCGCCGACCATTTTTACAGCCATAACCACAGGAGTAATTGGTTCTTATACCACATTTTCGACTATTACGGTAGAAGTAATTTTGGTTGGAAAAGAAAATGTTTTCTATGCGTTCCTTTATTTGTTCTTAACAATTTGCGGTGGACTATTGTGCAGTTTCATTGGCTATAAAGTGGCAAAAAGTCTTAAGAAAGAAGCGATTGTACCATGATGATTCAGCTCCTTTTTGTTGCTATTGGAGGTTTTTTCGGTAGTATCATCCGTTTTTTTATTTCAAATAGACTAAATAAACACTTTTTTGGAACTTGGATTGCGAATATTTCTGGATCGATCCTACTTGCGATATTACTTCGCTATTATTTAACTGGAACAATTCCTGATTATTTATGGTTACTATTAGGAGTTGGATTTTGCGGGGCTTACACGACGTTTTCAACATTCGGCAACGAAACGATTCAACTTTTATTAGCGAAAAAGTATCAAACGGCCATGTATTATGTCCTTAGTTCCTTTACCCTTTCCATTATACTTGTCGGGATTGTATTAGTTTGGTAATAAACATAAAAAAAGCTAGTTCCAACGATTACGTGAAACTAGCCTTCTTCTTTAGCCTTCTACAAACTTTCCTTCAAAAACAAACTTTTCAATCGGATGACGATTGGAAGGGATTTCTCTTTCTTTATTTTTTTCAGATAATTCTCCTTGTGGATTGTGATAACCAATCGCAATAATTGCGTGTATATCATATTCATCTGGAATATGTAAAACTTCTTTCGCTTTCCCGCGATCAAAGCCACCCATTCCGTGTGTAATTAACCCTTGACGGTTTGCTTCCAGAGATAAATATCCCCAAGCTGTACCAGTATCAAAAGTATGTGCTATATTTGGATCTCCCGCTTCATTGCGTGTCGTTTTTGATGCAATGGCAACGAATGCAGGAGCATTTTTACACCATTCTACATTTCCTTCATAGAGAAATGAAAGAAATTTTTTGCGATCTTCATTCGATTTAGCGAAGATGAATCGCCACGGTTGCCAGTTTGCAGCTGATGGTGCCCAACGAGCCGCTTCAAATAAGCTGTTTAATTTTTCCTGCTCTACTTCTTTGGTTGAAAATGACCGTGGGGACCAACGCTTTATATAGATTGGATCTATTGGATAATCTGCTGTTCGGTATTCTTCTATATTCATTTTTTGAAATCTCCTTTTTGCCAACTAAATTATTCGCACATACATTATCATAGTAAAGGACAAAAAAGGATTCAACCTATATGTTTTGACGACTTCTTAAGGTAGATTGTTATTTAGTATAATCTGTTGTATAAACCCATTCAATTGTTTGTTTATCTGTTACCTTATAGTTTCCTGCACTACGATTAATTAAAGAACCATCCACTTTAACGAGCCAACCACTTAAAGGGCCTTCATCAAATTCATTTAATCCATTAATTCCTTTTATATATGCAGTGCTACCTGATCCAGAGTAATCAATGCTAATTCCTGTTTTTAAAGACGCATCTAATACTGTATCACCTTCGTTAATTGTGACCGTTGTAGCCGCTAGACCAGAACCATTATTTACACCGCTTGGGATTGAAACAGACACTGTGACCGTTTGTTCTACCTTTTCCTCTTTCTTCTTTTCTTTAGGAGCAGATTGATTATTTTTAGATGAAGAAGATGAATTGCTTTTTGTACTCTTATTATTTGTATGACTGCTTGTTTTTTTCGTATCATTTGACTTTGATGTTTTTGAATTGTTTGATGATTTATTATTATTATTACTTTTTTTAGTTGTCGTTGAGGATGTATCATTTTTAGCTGTTTTATTATTGTTATTGTTCGTACTTGTGCTGTCTTTTGTTACATCTTGATCTTTTTTAGTCTTTGTAATTTTTGTTTGTAACGGGTCTTCCGAATCTTCGGATTTGTCTTCTTTCTTATTATTCTCTTCTTCCTCATCCGTTTCATCATTTTCATCTGTATCTATCTCGTCTTCCCCGTCGGCTTCTTCACTAATTTCATCTATTTTTTCCTGATCATCTCTTTGATCATTTCCTACATTTTCTTCCTTATTTCCACAGGCAGAAAAAATAACTAGTAAGCTCACTAACAAAATGACTAGAAAGTTTTTGACTTTTTTCAATTGGGGTCCCTCCTTTATAAAGATTTTAAGGGGGCTGGGACATAACGAAAACGACCAAATCTAAAGACGAACAATGTATTACCTTAGCGGAGGAAATATACGTAGACTCCTGCGGGAGAAAAGGCATTGGTGAGACCCCACAGTGCACTAGCACGAGGAGGCTCACCAGCCGCCCGCGGAAAGCGTAGTATATTTCCAGAGCGGGTTATATGCAGCTACCATTGTTCAGGTTTTTCTTTGGTGAAAACACTTTTGTCCCATCCTCACTTTTTAACTTATTCCTGTTTCCATTTTCGTTGAAGCATGAAAAACACAAATCCGACTACAAGTACTAAAAGTCCGATTACGAACATATTGAAAACATCTGTTGCAGTTTTCGGTAATTTATCACCTTTGTTATCTGTTTTTTCTTTATCAGTCTCTTCTTTTTTCGTAGGCGGCTTTTCTTCACCATTTTCTTCTTTTGGTGTTTTCGTCTTATCCGTGTCATCTACCTTACCGTTTTTATTTGGCTTTTCTTCTTTAGGCTCTGTTGGAATTGGTTTTGGCGGTACCTCTCCATCAACAAAATTTTTATACGTTGATAATGCTAAAAATGCTTGTGGTGTTGCTGAAAAACTATCTGATTCATCGTCTCCAAGGACATGACTATATAGTCCATCTGCCGTTTTAAATTCGAGTAAATGTTCTACTAAATTCTTTCCTTCTTCTTTCGTAAATGGTTCACTTGTTGGTTCAACACCAACAGCGACTAAACCAGTAATAACTTGTGAAACTGTTTCACTCGTATATCCGCCATTCCACTCATCATAATAGCCACCATTACTCGCTTGTTCATTTGATAAATAAGTTACTGCACGGTCAATTGCAGCTTTTACCTCTGGTTGATCTTTGTAATTAGCTAGTGCAATAAGCGCCATTCCTGTAATATCTGCACTAGGCTTGGAGCCGAAAAATGCCCAGCCGCCTCCATCTAGTTCACTTTCAAGAATAAGTTGTACAAGCTCGTTTTCTTTCTCTTCATTAAACTCATATTGTCCACTATTTGCCGCAATAAGGGCGAAGATAGCTGCGTTAATGAGGGGATTTTCTAAACCACTATGTTCTGCTAACTTATCTAATAAATGAACGCCTGAAACATTTGTTACATCCACTCCGGATGAAGATAGAGCAATGATTACTTTCTCTAAATCAAAGACATTTCCAAACTCACCCTCATTTTCTTGCACTACTTGTTCAATACTTTTTATATAGCTATTTGGAACTGAATTACCTGAAGTCGCAAGACCCCATACCCACCATTCATCTCCGAAAGCCGTCGCTAGATCATTAGCAACAACATGGTTTGCTAAAAAATCAACCTCTTTACTTACTTGATTGATCAGTTTCTTTGAAGGTGTTTCCTTTTCAGGTGTAGGTTTTTCCTCATTATTCTTCTCATCATTATTATCGTTTTCATTTGTTTCTTCATCTATTTTTTCGTCATTTTCATCTTCATCATTCTCTTCATTGTCTGGATCTTCATCTTCCTCTTCTGATCCGTCATTAAATGATTGGACTCTTAATTGAATATGTTCACCCGGTTGAACTTGGTGACTCAATACTCCAACCTGGGATGATTGATCATCGATTAAAAACTCCCACCATTGATTTTCTGCTAATTCTACATCACCAACATTATTAATGAATGTAAAAAAGGTTGAATCTACTGCGACATCAAAAGGTACATCTTGTTTTTTTGTCGCCTGTACGATCGCATCATATGCTGTTGAATTTTGGGTAACATTTACACTTTCTTCATGAATGATTGGATTTCCTTCCCCATCCATCGCGGAAACCGTCACAGTAATGTTCGCATCCATATCATCCGTTAGCCAAAATAAAATATTATCGCCATGCTTTACTTCATAGGCTGATGTTCCGACAGAAGCGGAATTGCCATTTACAATAAAAGACCAAAAGTTTTGATATGTATCCCAATCAGAATTAATGCCATTGATTCCGTTGATCATGATTCCATAGTCAAATTCATCATAATCAATCTCATCTGCAACATGTTGTAAGACATCCCATGCAGTATCTCCATCATTAATCTCTACTGCTTTCGTATCAATCACATTTTTTCCGTCACCATCAATGGCCTTAATTGTTACAGCTTGATCCAACGTTTCAGCTGAACTAATTTGTGGTTGGATAAATGATAGATTCACAAAAACTAATAGAAATGAAAAAAACAATGCAAATTGCTTCAAAATACGTTTGTTCACCTTACATCCCCCGTTTCCTATTTAAATAAAAAAAACATCCTCTTGAAAGGACGTTCGCATGCAAAGTAAATGACATAACATGATTCATGTATCATCTTCATTCGCACACCTTCTATCCTCGTAGTAGGTTATATTTTGGAAAAAAAGATAGGTATCCTGGCTTTTGCTCCTCATTTTCTATCACCTTCCCATCAAATTGACAGTGGTATTTTGATAGAAAATTCACAATTACAGTGGCGGGACCGCGTTGGATTTACACCAACTTCCCTATTTCTCGATTTTCACAAATCGCTCTCTTCCCAGCTATTTAATTACTACTATCATAAATTAGGAAACAATCGATGTCAATTTAAAGTCATATTAGAACTTAATAGATACATTCCCAATACTTCATTTTTATTCGTTGAAAAATATTTTTCGATTTTACTATTTGCTTCAATGTTTTTTCTTTAAATTCATACACAAATTGATAATCTTGAGGCGTAGTTTGATGTTCACTAAAAACTGCTTCTTGATTTATTTGGATAACTTGTTGAAATTTTCTTGCGTAATCAGATCCGTATTTATTTTTAATGAGAGGAACATAGGTATTTGTCGATCCACCTTGTCCTTCGATACCTTCATAACGGAGCAAAAACATCGTATATGAAAATAAGCTCATAATTGCGTTATCTATATTTGCCTGCTCAAATAAACGATTCCGCTTCCTTACTTTCATCCGTTTATGGATAAAATACCCTACCGCTCCTCCAATTATGATCATAAACAACATACTAACAATGATAAAGACAATCTTGGAGATGGATAAAGAATCATTTTTCCCCTTTTTTTCCTTAGGTTGGTCGGAATCTTTCTCTTTAATCTTTTGTGTTGGTTCTGTGGCACCACCGCTAGAACCTGTCGTTGATAAATGATCTTTTTCTTGTTGGACATTTCCTTTTGGATAATTTGATAAGTCAGTTGGAGCCATTACATGATAATATGGTGGGGTCACTTCTACTGGAATCCAACCTATTTCATCCATATATATTTCCGTCCATGCATGTGCATTTTCTCCAGTAACACTAATCTTCTCAAAATCTTGTACATTTTCTATATCAGCAGGTGTCACTAAGTAACCTTCAATATATCGTGCTGGTATTCCTAAATAACGAAACATTAATGTCGCTGCAGTTGCAAAATGTGTTGCATATCCTTCCTTTGTCCTTTGAAGAAAATGCACCATAAAATCTCGATCCTCTGGTAAAGGTTCCGGGTTTATTTTATACGTGGACGTTTCGTTTAAATGACTCTTGACAAAATTAATTGCTTTTTCATATGCAATATGACTATCTTCCTCTGTGTTAGCTAATTCAAAATGATTTTTAAACAGCTGTTCAATCTGCTCAGGCAAATCAGTATATGTTTGATACACATATGAATTATAATGGCTTTCATGATTAAAATACTTTTTTAGCTTATCATCATCTCTTCGTTCATATAGTTCACTCGCCAATGTTGGATATGTGCTCACTAAGTCTGAATTCACTTCATAACTATATAAGCGATCTCCAAACCACTTTGTTGAGTGTAGCATACTGTCACTATATGGTTTTACTTCTGTATTAGTATAGTGTGAACTCAATTCATAGGGAGTATATATATATTTACTATTGGCATTTTTATTATTAATCGTCATTTGCACGGTTTCGCCTACTTGATCCAGTTCCAATATATTCCGAATGTTATGGAGCTGATTGAACGCATAAAACCCTTCATCATGTAACCAATAAAATAATCCATGATTTGTATAATATGTTTCTTCATGTAACTCTTCCCAACGTTCACTTGTATAGGTGGAACCTATGAACCCTCGTAAATATAGGGAGGTAGGCTTGTCCATTACGATTTCTAAAGCTTCCTCTTCATGAAGTTCTAATTCAGATAATCTAGTGAAATCCCCATGTGTAAATGAGTTTGTCTTGTTTTTTTCATAACGAGCATTCTCTATTTTTGCAATGATAAAATTACTTACGTTATTAATATACTTATTTTTTTCATATGTTTCAGACGGATAAATGAATAACAATGCGACAACAGTGGTCACATAGACAACTAACATTAAAAGTGAACTTAACTGAAATACATTGCTTATCGTATAAGTCCTACTATTCTCTTTCTTTATGATGAGAAGTAAGCAGAGAAAAAATAACATGATATTTAATAAATAATGAGCTTGGAGTTGGAAAATAATTTGCAATAAAAATGTTCCAATCACAACAAGGACACTGATACCAACTTTATTATATTTGACAAGATAGTAAAACAAGACTGAAAAAGCAAATGTAAAATAAGCCCATGAACTGTTTGCAACAAATGGTATTTTTACTGTTGAAATAGTAATCATATATTCCGGTAATATAACCCCTGTATGTATTCCAATCGCATAAAAGACATCATTTAAAATAGTAAGTAATCCTTGAAAAATAAACGGATAGAAAAGGATAAATAGCAATATAACGCCAATGAAAGCTAAATATTTATATCTTTTTCTTTGATTAAAAATAGATAGAAATATAATAAACATAAGACCCGGTATCATCGATACGAAATGAATCTTTTGTAATTGAAACATCGATCGTACAATAAAGATTAATACAATATACAACATACATGTAAGTAGAATATCGATAAATATTGTTCTTTTGTCCTTATTTTCATTGACCGCATTTAGGTCAAACGATAATTCAAGTTGCTTGTGTTTATAATCCACCTCAACCAAACTCCTTAAACAGAAAGATTTTGTCTTTTATTATCTGTCGTTCTAGATTTATGCACTAGTAGTAGCATCATCCGTTTTTCCTAACGAGCAATGGATAATATTCCATTTTATATGATGTAAATGTTCCAAGTTACTTTCTGCTCTTTGTAAAGATGTAATATAAATTAAATGTGATAGTTGTAATCTGTCTTTATGGTGACTAAAAGCATGGATACTAGTCTCCCCTTTCACTTTAAATGTCATGACAAGCATTTTGCGTAATAAATGATTTAATTGATCGAGAGAGATGATTTTTTCAACCTTTAAATCATTTATATCGTAATCTAGCCAGCTTATATAATGAGCTTGATTTTGTTCTAACAATGCTCTTGAAAGTGAATAAGTAGATTCAATCATTTCGTTTATTTCTTTCGCTTCCATATTCTCTACACTTGTTTCAAGTAGAATATAGTAAGAAGAGTCTTTTGGGTTACTCATTTCTTTCACTAGTAAATGATCTAGTTTGCTAGAAAGCTTCCAATGAATATGTTTCACATTGTGACCTACTTCATATTCTTTCAACCCAATTACATCAAGATGATCGAATCCTTTTTCTTCTATTTGTAAGAAGTCTTCGTGAAAATCAGTCATCCATGTATCCAGTAGTATATTTATATCGTTTAGATAAGGTAACACATACAATTCTTCTTGTTTCATCAACTGTTTCGATGAGCCTACTATGCCAAAAACATCATATACTGTCCTATTTTCTACCGTAAAGATTATTTTTCCTACATATTTACTTTTTAATTGAATGGGGATGGATTTACTTTCCTTTCCATTTAAGGCGGTGTAAAAATGATCACTATACTGTTCATTCGTCAACACATTATGTATACGGAGCCCAAATTTAACTTTTGTGACGGGAAATAAACTATTATTTTTTACATGCAGTGTGAACAATCCGTTTTGATTATTATAAATGGATCGTTTATTTTCAATGGTAAGCTGGACTTTTTTTCTAACAAAAAGTACTAGTATACAAGAAAACGTGAATAAACTTATCGTTAAAATAAGTAGTAACAATGCAACATATGAATCATTGAAAACATAAAACAAGAGAACAAAGACGAGTAATATACTTATAAGAAAACGATTTCGTATCATAGCATCACCTTTATCATTTTTCATGTTTTTAAATGCTCATATTATATTGAATATCTGGTGTAGGTACCTTATTTAATATTCCTAATAACACTGACTCTGCACTCTCATCTGATACTTGTGCTTTTTGGTCCAAAATAATCCGATGATTTCCCGTATCAATAAACATTTCGATCACATCTTCAGGTATAACATAATCCCGACCAGCTAAATATGCATGTGCTTTTGCTATCCGACTAAGCGCTAACGCTCCACGTGGACTGATGCCTTGTATAATTAATTCATTAGTTCTTGTCGCCTCTGTTAAGCTCGTAATATATTTTAACATTTCATTTGCAACATGGATTTCTTGTACTTCCGTTTGCATCTTCATTAATTCATCAACAGTTATTACAGCCGTTACATGATCAAGAGGTTGTTCCTTTTGTCGATCTTTTAATATTTCCACTTGACTGTCAAAGTCAGGATAACCAATACTTGTTTTAATCATAAAACGATCCATTTGGGATTGTGGTAACATTTGCGTTCCATATGAACCGATTGGATTTTGTGTAGCAATGACATTAAAAGGTTGTGGTAAATCATAAGTCATTCCATCTACCGTCACCTTTTTCTCTTCCATTACTTCCAAAAGAGCAGCCTGTGTCCTACTTGTTGTACGATTAATTTCATCTGCTAACAACAAGTTACACATGACAACACCTTCTTTAAACACAAATTTTTCTTGTCCTTTATCATACATTGTAAAACCAATGACATCGGAGGCAACAACATCAGGAGTAAATTGGACCCGGTTAAAGTCTAATCCAAGTGCTTTACTAAATGCTAAAGCCATCGTTGTTTTTCCCACCCCCGGGATATCTTCAAGTAAAACATGTCCTTCTGCAAGAATAGCCATTAACACTTTCTTAGCAATCTCATCTTTTCCAATGATTACTTTTTTCACTTCATTTATTGCTTGTTCTAGTTTTGCAAGCATGATTGATCCTCCTCATCATTACAATCCATATTTTGATTTTACTCGCTCTAATTTATCCCCTATTGGCTTTATCGTTAGTAGTAAAAATACAACATTCGAAACGGCATAGGTCAGCATAAAAGGTATAGACAAACTAACCGCAGCGACATACCGTTTCATGTTAAATACGCCATCGATAGATAATACTGTCCAAATGTCCATCAATAAGGAGAAAAATACGCCCGCTAATAAGCCAAAAAGGATTAGTACAAATTTATTTTTAAGTAACATCGTGCGAATATCTGGTAATCCTGCTAATAATCCAACAATTCCCCAAGCAAACATCTGAAATGGTGTCCAAGGTCCTTGTCCAAAATACATATTAGATATAATCGCAGTTAAAGCACCTACTAAAAAACCAGCTTCTGGTCCAAAGTAAAGAGCTGTCAAAATAACGATCGCTGTAACTGGTTTAAAGCCTGGTAATGCGGCAAATATAAAACGGCCAACGACAGACAGTGCAATCATAGCAGCTAGAACAACCAATAATCGAACATTCGTTTCTCGATGTTCAAAGGTAAGAAAAAAAGGTACTAAAGTGAAAAGCACAATGACAAAGGAAATAAATACATAACCTCGATCATCAAAAAAAGATACACCAACCCAAATGGTTAGTGGAATGAAAAGTAGTAAGACGATATAACTAATCCATTGCTTTTTCATGTACAATCTCCCGAGCACTTTGACATACTTGAATAATTTCATCAACAGTAATCGTATTGTCAAAAATATGACGTGACATTCGACTTGCCACGGTCGTATAATAATTATTCGCTGAAAAAAATGCGGTTGGTGTATCGATCGATAACAGATTACGATCAAAAAATAGACCTACTCGATCGGAGACATGTGCTGCAAATTCAATATCATGTGTCACGATTATGATCGTTAACCCTTTATCTTTTAGATCTTTTAAAATCTGTAATAACATCTTTTTAGAGAATGCATCAATCCCTTTGGTTGGTTCATCTAACAATAAAATTTTAGGCTGTAAAAGTAGAATTTTTCCAAGGGCGACCTTTTGCTGTTCCCCTCCGCTTATATCGTATGGGTGTTTATGTAATATTTTTGTTATGGCCAAATCACGAGCAATCTCCTCTATTAATTGTTCCATACGCTCCTCAGAATATTGCAGTACTTTGGATATTTCCTTATAATCCTCACGTACTGTATCCTTGATAAAAACAGTTCTCGGATCTTGTGGTAGTACGGCTAAATGATGCCGGTACAATTCTTTTCCTTTATACTGCTGAATTTTTTTTCCACTAATCCACACTTTCCCACGATATGGTCGATTTTGACCAGACAATACTTGTAATAGCGTTGTTTTTCCTGAACCATTTCCTCCTAAAATAGTGACGATTTCTCCTTGATATATTTTCACATCCACACCTGCTAAAACGTCAGGTAAATCTCGTTCATAGCGAAACCACGTATTTTTAAGTTCTATAACAGGGTTTGTTTGATTTAGAACTACCTCTTTCTTGACAGCGAGAGCGACTTTATGGGAAATCAATTCACTCAAAAACCTTTTTCCTTCTCGAACTGTTAATGGGCTGTCCCCTTTTCCATTCAAAGAGTGAAATACTTTCGTTGCTGTTGGTAAAGCTGCTAACATCGGATGTTGTTCATCTAATTCCTTTAAACATTCCCCTACTTTTCGTGGATGGGTTACACATAACATTTTTCCTTTTTCCAATAGGACAACCCGATCAGCCAGTGATAAAACTTCTTCTAATCGGTGTTCTACTAGAATGATTGTTAAGCCCAAATCCCTGTTTAATTTTTCTAGTGTATGAATAAAATTCGTTGCAGCAATTGGATCGAGTTGTGAAGTTGGTTCATCTAAAAGCAGTACGTTCGGTTGCATGACCATAATAGAAGCAAGGTTTAATAACTGTTTTTGCCCACCTGATAAGTCGGTTGTTTTTTTTTGAAACCAAGTATGTATTCCGAAGTAATTAGCAATCTCACCAACTTGTCTCCGAATAACTTCTGTTGGAATCCCTAGATTCTCTAACCCAAATGCTAGTTCATGCCATACTTTATCAGTGATAATTTGATTTTCTGGATTTTGCATCACATAACCAATCTCACTTGCAGCAGTACGGTCATCAAGTTCCTCGATATTTTTTTCTTTATAGTAAATGGATCCAATTTTCTCCCCATGTGGAGTCAGTTCCCTTTTTAACATGTTTAATAATGTCGTTTTTCCAGAACCGGATTCACCAAAAATAACGATAAACTCCCCTTCATGAATAGAAAGATCAATCGATTTTAAAACTGGTTCATGCTGTTCTGGATAGATGAATGAGACATTTTCAATTTTAAATATTTCCAATGGAGATTCTCCTTTATTTCCATAAGTGTCGGTAACATCATGAAGACAAGCACGATAAAAAACTGGCAGCTATTTTCCCATGATAGCGTGATTTTTGTCAGCGCAGGATAATAGTTAATTGTAAAATGATTCATTCCATGTAAAAAGAGCAATATTCCTAATAAAAGAATGATCAAAATCAGCATAACGCTATCTTTTACATGCCAACGAAATAAAGAATAATTTGTTCTGCCTTTTAATCCGTATCCTTTTGCTTTCATTCCATCTGCTTGTAACATCGCATTTTCTAATGACCACATGATCATACTATTAAATATTCGTATCCCGCTAACTAGCCGATCCGTTATACTGGTACTCGTATATAGCCCTAATGTTTTCTGAGTTTGATGTACTTTCCTTATTTGATGTATAAATAGCGGAATAAATCGTAATGCCATGGACAGAACAAGTGATAATTTTGGAAGTGTTTTGCCGAATAAATAAATGAATTTATCAGATGTCATGAAAAGACTGTAAGATTTACTCCAAAAAATCACAGCTACCAACATAGTTGAAATAAAGATCCCATAAATGATCGCTTCAAATGTGATAGGATTATCATTTAAAAAGAAGAGAATCGTTTCTCCTTTATGTACAAAAATCGGATTTGTTATGGCAATAAGTAAAAAAACGAACAAATAGAATCCTACATCTTTCATAAGCTGTCTAAACGGTATTAAGAAGGCAAACAATGTTAGTGAGCCAACGAAAGAAAATGCCAATATGATCGGATGCATCATAAGCATCGTTACACAAATGATTGCACTATAATACATGAATAAAACAAATGGATGGAAATTAGCCATACTTTTCATAGCACCTTATCCTCACTCTAAATAATGATGACCAAGATCACGACCTAAATCACATGTGTACAAAAATTCAATCTCATCACCATCTTCTAGTTCATATTTACTTACTCCATAATTAGGGAATTCTCCATTGACCGCATACATCCAGCCACTTAACGGACCAGCGGAAAACTCATATAAATGATTGATTCCTTGAATATAGACACTATTATATGCATTTTCATCTGCACCTTGAAATTCCATATGAATCTTGTTATGACGAATCGTGCGTTGTAAAATATCAAAAACGGTATCATTCGGTCTAAGTACATATTCTGTATTTTCTAGTATAACTCCATCGTTTGGGACATACTTTTCTGATCGTAATGCAGGATCTAATTGTTGCCAATTTTCTAAAACCGTACTGGCATCAATACGAATAAATACTGTTTTAGAGTCCTCGTTAATGTCATCAATATGCGTAAGGTAATATTCTTCCACCGATTGAATATTAGTTCCGGATGCCAAGATAATGATTAGTAGTGCAATAAAAGCTACTATAAGAAGGTCTTTTCGCAATTTTTATCGGCTCCTTTTAGTAACGTTCATCCATCATTTTTCGTATCTTTTTTTCCTGTTTACGTTTTTTATATCTGACAATTAATAGAGCAGACATTATCATTACAACAAGACAAATCAAAACCGTCATAATTCGTGCTCGAATCATACTATGAATCTTTGTTTCCGCTTTTTCAACATCTTCATAACTTTGTACTTTGTTTTGGTCATATGGACTTAATACATGATAACGTTCGATAATTTGTTCAACTAGCTTTTTGTCTTTGAGACTAACTTCTTGAAATGGGTAGACATGTTGCAAAATATCGTTGTTAATTGACTCTATTTCCATTTCTATTTTTTCCATTTTTTCTTTTTTTACTTGTAAATCTTTTAATAAATGTTCATAGTCTTTTTGATTCGGTGCATGTTGTAATTTATCTATTAGACTGATTACCTCGACATAATACTCCGTCGTTATTTCATCTGGTAAAATTGTCACCTTTTTTATATCTTCTTCGGAAAATAATGTATCCGTTTTAGCTTTTTGATTATTTATTAATGACATTGTTGATCCTGTTCCACCAGAATGAATCCCCATACTCTCTGATAATGGCTCAGATGTATTTGGAATCCCAAGGTCTTTCATTGCATTAGCCAAATGTTGATAATTAACAATATAAGAACGCTCTTCGATTGGAACATCCAAATAGGCTCGAAATACTTTTTCAATAAGAGCTTTATCCGTTTCATCTACAACGTCGGGAATCGTCTCGATTGATTCTTTGACTGTTTTAATTTTATTTGTTAATTCAGGGCTCATCTCTTCACGAAAATCGTATAATGTTCGGTACCCTTCATAGAATCGGTACATGGAAACAAGTGCATATAATACTTGTTCACTAGCCATTGAATTTGATTCTTCTGGCAATGATGTCGGGTTTTCTGGATCATACATTTCCGAATGGATAAAGCCACCATCAGGTCTTTGATATTTTACGATCCCGTCCAACAATGTATTTCCGTTCTTAATAAATCTTTCATCTGTTAATGGATCAATGCCTAATGTCGTTAAAGCGACAATCACTTGCGCCGTACTTTCAGCGTTTGGGCGTTCCCATGATTCAAAATCCCCATCTTCTAACTGTATTTCTGACAATATTTCTAATGCTTCATCTACAACTTCTCGAACCGCTTTTGTTACTTGTTCATCTCTCGCTTTTTGTTTATACGAATACGTTTCCTCACTATTGTAGTACGGTGCTAATGCTTGGATTGCCATCGCAGTAATATCTGGATCTGTTAGTGAACTATTTAGAGAAAACCCACCATCTTGTAACTGGTTTTTAAGAATTTCTTCTATCATCGTGTTACGAGTATCATAGGCATCTTCAGGTACGATATATCGTAAACTATCAAGTGTAATCAAGCCCCAAATCCAGCCATTTATTCCTTGAGTCCCTAATGACCTTGTTTTTCCTCTATCATACGTCCCATCTGCAATTAAATGAATGGGGGTACCATTTTTTTCTCCCACGGTTGTTGGATCTCCACCAGCAGCTAAAATAGCTAATGATATCCGGTGCCATTCCGTCGCTTTTGAATCACTTAATTTATTTTTCTCTCTATATCTTTTCACTACTTTATCTTGGATGACAGCTAAATAACGATCATACTCATCTTCATAGCCGATCCTTCCCATCCCGATCAAATACCAATCCCCTGTAGTATCACCAGCGTTTTCCAAAAAACGTTGATTTAATAACGGTTCATCCATGCCTAAACGATAGGTTGATTTTTTCCAGGTAATAATATCTTCTATTTTTCCTACTATATCTTCACGAATGACATCCTTTTCTTCAGCGGATATCGGAAGCAAAGTAATAGTAAAAATTAGGACGAGGGAAATGATAATTTTACTTATTTTCGACATTATTTTCATGCTATGATCCTCTTTTTTTAGTTACATTCATTTACCATTGTTTATGATAATTTGTCCCTGGGGCTCCTCCACCAATATCTGCACCATATGCCAATGTGAACCTAATTCTGACTACATCACCATCTTTAAATTTATAATCCGCAAAACCGACATTAGGATAATTACCATTGACACTATACATCCAACCAGAACCATTTGTGAAATCAAATTCACCCAAAGAATCCACCGAGTTGTAATCAGCTGGGTCAAAACGTTCCATATCTCTTTCGACTAGTTTCGCTAAATCATTCGGGATTACTGGATTTGTTATTAATCCGGACTTATAAATAGCTGCTAAATAGAAGGAGTGTTTATGTGATCCTGTATAGTCATAATTGATTCCATGTTTATCAAACAATCGATCGATGACGTGAGCACCATTTTCGCCTTGATAGATTTCTACTTGTTCGGGGGCAATAATATATCCTAAACCTATCGTCGTCGCTTCCACACTTATTTGTGCGGTTCCTATTACACCATCGACAATATCGCCATAAACCGTTAATTGCTTTGTCGCTGTATTTCCTTCATTATCTGTTGCGGTAATAACGATATTGTTCTCGCCAGATTGCACATCTAAGTCAAAACTAATTTGACTAGAATCGGGCCAATTTATTTTAAGACTAGCCCCATTATTCGTTGCAGAAACTTTTCCATTCCCAGCTGTTAATGATTTGCCTGCATAATTATATGCTTTAACATGAAAGAGGTGTGAAGCACTTTTTATCGTAGCTCCATCAGCGATATCATGCACTTCAATGGTTGGTGCATGTTTGTTTTGCTCCCCCTTGTCATCATCATCCGTACCACCATTATCCTCTTCATTCTCGTCTTCTCCAGGGTCACTTTGTTGCTTAGGACTATATATAACAACATATACTTCTTCATATGTGACACTATTTCTTTTAGCGGTTAATGTGAAGATGTTTTCTCCTTCTATTAGTGTTGTATCATAGCTTCCTTTATCACTAACTAGTTCATCATCATCTTGTACAACGAATAAATCTACTTGCTCGCTATCATCAAAAGCCTTTGCAGTGAACTGGAAGTTTGCAATCTCAACCGTTTGATCCTTCAAGTCTGTTTCGATGTGTAACTTTGGCTCTTTATACTCTATTTCATATGTTTGTTTTGCTTTTAAACCTTTATAATTAGACTCAAGAATAATCGTATTTTTTCCTGTTTTTAAATCTACTACATATTTTCTATCTTCCTCTTCACTAACTTTCTCTTCATTCATGATGACTTCTAGAGGAGCTGTTTCACCACGTAACTGGGCACTTGCGTTAAATGTTAATGTTTGTTTTTTTGTGACACCATCTTTTAAATTCGTCTTAATGACGATATTTTCTTCATCGAATATAATCAAATAACTTCTACTTACTGTAAAAATTTGCCCTGTATCATCTTGATACGTAACTCCGACTCGAACATCATTTTTACCTTTAGCTAGTGTAAGGTCAGCATAAACAGGCCTGCTAAGATCGGACGAAATATTATTAACTTCGCCTTGTTTGATAAAAACTTGGATATCTTTTACCGTAAGTCTGTGTTCTAATTGCTCGATATAAAAGGAATATTCCTGTTCTGTTACAATTTCTCCATCTTCAATCGAAGTAATAAAATACTCATTTACCTCATCAGTAGCCGGTTCACCATCCGTAATTTCTTTGTTCGATGCATCCGAAGTTGTTTCATGGTTTCCACCTGAACCTTCCCCATCGTTTATTCCTGTTTCATTTTCGTCATTATTGGCAGTACCTTTTTTATTCTCGTCTTTTACCTCGGTTTCTGTTTCATTTCTCTGCTTATTTTGTTCTGTTTGATTAGTCTGTTTTTCTTTGTTAGTAAGGTCCTGTTTATCCTTTTTCGTTTGTTCTTCTTGTTCGTTGTTATTCTCTTCCTTCTCTGCTTCTTCCGCTTCCATTTCTTCCGCATGGACTAAGTTTTTATCGCCACCCATTAGTGGTATTTTAGAACTATTTTCTGCTATTTCCGTTAAGGGATTATCCGGAAGTACTGTGTCTTGATGATGTAAGGCAAACCCAATGTACGTCATAAAGAAACTGATAATTAAAAAAGCAATGAACCCTTTATATAGCAAAGTTCGTTTTGAGATAATTCGTTTTATAAATTGGAATGTCTGCTGCATCATGAATACACCACCCCTTCGTTAATATGTGTCTTTTACTTAGCCAAAAAAACATTCTTTTTTACCAATAGGGCATATTTCCTTTTGCTAACTATAAGACGAAAAACTTTCAAAAGTCTTACTTGATCACGACTTTTGAATCCTATTATTGTTTCCTTCCATTATCGTTGTTCAGCTAGATTGATATGTTGAAGTGCAAAGTCAACTTCATATTGAAGTGCATTTACTTTTTGCAATATTTCCAGCGCATCATCATATGCCTTCTTCTGTGGCTCAACTAATAAGTATTCTTCCTTATTTCCACTACTATTAATTTCAGCTATTTTTTTAGTTAGTTCATCTTTATTCACAAGTTCAAAAAAGTTTTGCCCCATGCCACCACCTAAATCGCTACCTAAAGCAATCGTATATTGTACACGCATAACATCCCCATCCTTTAAATAGAAATCAGCAAATCCAACGTTAGGAAACACATTATTTACAGCATACATCCATCCTGAAAAAGAGTTAAAATCAAATTCTCCTAATTCACCCGGAAAATAATTGGTTTCGTCAAAGTTTCCAGCAAGCATCTCTTTTAAAATTTGGGGAATCCTTGGTTCAGATGTATATAGTTGATTTTCACCGTCTAATACATATGACAAATAAAAAGCATTTGTCAACGTTCCCGTATGGTCATAGTTAAACCCACTATTTGTTACTATTTTATCTAATGCATGTGCACTATTATCTCCTTTAATAATATCAACTTGTATCGGTTCAACAAGATACCCTAACCCAATCGTAAAGGCTTCTAAAGAAAATATATATGTGCCAATAACATCGCCATCTTCAGCAAATTCACGAGTAATTTTATACTCCAAAATGTAACTATCTTGAATAATTATTGTTACATGATTTTCTCCAACTTCTAAATTCAAGGTATAACTTGTTTTTTCTGTGTCATCCCAATTAACTGGTACACTTGTTCCGTTATTTGTAACCTTCATCTCAGAAGCATTAATTTTATGATCATTCTCATCCTTAGCCCAAACATCAAACGTTAATTTATCCGCCTTTGTGATTAAGTTATCTTCTAAGCTCGTTGTAATTTTTACATTTTCTAAAGGCTGATTAAAGGTACCACTTTCGTTTGATGCTGCATCTATCATTGAAGATGGAGAAACTAAAACCATTGCAACGAATAAAATAGAATAAAACCTTAGGAGTGATTTAAACAAATTCGAAAACTCCCTTCATTTACATGAGTATTTTATTGAAACTCCAAAGCTGAATTTACCTTTGCTTTGGAGTTTCTGTTCATGTTAAGCCTTTCTTTTCCTGCTTACAAAATAGATAATACTTCCAACGATGATTACTATCAAACCAATTGCGAAAACATTAAATATGTTTGTAGCTGTACCTGGTAATTTTTCGTGTTTTTCTTTTTCAGCCTTTTTGTTGGTAGAATCATTGTTATCGGCAATTTTATTTGTTTTTTCGGATGGTGATTTTATCCCTTCGGAGGTTTTTCCTCCGCCTGTTCTATCATTTTCCTGTTGCTTTTGCGGTTTTTTCACATTTTCTTTTTCGAGTTCTTTTATTTTTTCTTCTAAGGCAATTAATTTCTCTATATTTGTAACGAATTGTTTTTGACTTTCTGTTAAACGATCATAGGCCTTTCTAGCAGCTTCTACTGCATCTTTATCAGATAACTTTATGTCTGTAACGAGTGGTAATACTTCTATCTTCGTTTCTACTTCTAATGCGCTTTCCTTATCTATTTCTTCTTGTTCCAATTGTTGTATTTTCTTTTCTGCTAAATGTAGTTTTTCTATATTTGTAATTCTGTTTTTCTGGTCTTCGGTTAAGTCGTTATACGCTTTTCTTGCTAATTCAATTTTCTTTTTATCTTGTACTTTTATGTGATCGATATGAGGTAGACCATTAATTTTTTCCTCTACTTGATCAATTGCTTTTTTGTCTTCTTTTTCGATCTGTTCTTCTAATTCTGTTAATTTTGTTCGAAGTTGATCAAGTTTTTCCTTATTTTCTACTAATTTTTGCTGACTTTCAGTTAAACTCTCATATTCTTTCATGATGCTTTCAACAAGCTCTTTATCTTGTATTGTTACTAGATGAACATCTGGGAGATTATTAATCATTTCGTCAACGTTACTTGCTGCCTTTTGATCGTTCATCCGTTTTTCAATTTCTTGTATTCTCGCTTCAATCACTTCTAACACTTCCATGTTTGAGACAAGATCCTGTTGTTGTTTTGTTAGATTATCGAAAGCTTTTCTTACCTGTTGAACATTTGCTTGGTCGTTCATGTTAATATCTTCCACTTTCGGTAAACCTGCAATCATCTTTTCCACTTTATCCGCTTCAATAAGATCTTTTGCTATTTCCTCTAGTTCAAACATCCGATCTTCAATATCATGGAATTTCTGTTTGTTTTCCACGAGCTCTTGTTGCTCTAATGTTAAGCGATAAAATGCTTCTCTAACCTCTTCAACACTCTCTTTATCTTCTAATACCAAGTCCTCTACAGTTGGTAGTTCAATAATCATATCATCAACTTCTTGCGCTCTTTCAGCATCATAAGTATCCTGTAAATGTTGTAATACTTCTTCTAATTGTAAAAGGACATCCAAATTTAAGACGAGCGCCTGTTGATTTTTCGTTAAATTTTCATATGCTAAACGCGCTTTTTCTACTAATTCTCTATCATTAAGTGTCAGATTATCCGCAGTGGGCAATTCTTCAATCAAATTTGTTACTTTTTCCGAAGCAATTCGATCTTGTTCTTCTTCGATTAGTTGTCGTAATTTTTCTTCTAGCTCCATTAATTTGCTGTAGTTCTTTACTTGATCTTGTTCAATTGGAGTGAGCGCTTGATAAGCGTCTCTTGCATTTTCTAATGCTTCCTTATCTTCTAAAGCTAATTCATTTTTCCCTGGAAGTTGATCAATCATTTCTTCAACCGCTTTTATAGCTTCTTCATCGCCTTCTGTCTGTTCTACCCATTTAGCGTAGAAGGTTTTATCTCCAGTGCTTCCTTCAGATATGACAGTAACTTCTATTCCTTTTAATTGAGGGTTATCGTACCATCCATCAAACTCGAATCCTTCTTTTTCTATCTGCTTTAAAGTCGGTAATAAAACCTCATCTTCTACTGTATATTCTTTCGGTACATGCTGGCCGATAAAAGTTCCGCCATTTAACTCAAACATAATATCATATTCAATATTTTCATATTGTGCATATAATGAAATATCATGATTTGGCATAGAAAGTTTCTCTAAAGCCTCATAAGATGAACCACTACCATCATTTTGTGAGTTCCAGTTTTTAAACTCTTTTCCAGTGATGGGGTCATTTTCTGGAATTTCTACAATACCATATGGACTAGCTGTTTCTACGTTTATTTCTTTATCTTGCAGCCCAATATAGTGTATGTTTAATTCTCTTGCCTTCATATCTGTGTAAGTTGTTCCACCATGTGCTTTCATCATATCTGTCATATCATATAGAGTATTCTCACCTTTGGTAAAACGGTCATATGCAATCAAACCATAAAGGGATTGATCAGTCGCCATCGCATTTACACCATAACCAGAATCCCCACCACCATCAAATCCGGTTGTTACATGTTTGAAACCTCCAACTCCAAGCTCTGATCTGCTACCATCTGCCCAAAATGTTAATAGAGCATCTATCATGTTATTCGTCCATACTCCATCTTGAACAGCGCCTTCTGTGACAAAACTAGCAGTTTTATCAATTCTTGATAGATAGACATTATTTAAAAGTGGATCGATTCCTAATTCGGTTAAAGCGACGATTACTTGGACAGTACTTTCTGCATTGACATTCCCAAATGCCTTAAAAGCACCATTTTCAGCTTGTATAACAGATAAAATATAAATTCCTCTTTCAACTGCTGCTTCGAAGTCTTCAAATGGGGTTTCTGCCCCAGTCTGCTCGTATTTTTCTTTGTTTCCGTAATATGAGGCAAGCGCTTGCAAAGCCATTCCAGTAATATCAGGATCTGGTTGTGGGTTACCAAATGACGCTAAAGCCCATCCACCAAGAGTGCCATCATTTTGTTTAATTTCACGATCTAAAATATAGTCAATCATTTTACCATACGTATTCGCATCCTCGGATGGAGAAGGGTAAAACTCATATCTACCAGTATTCATTGCAATAATTTCCCATATTGGTCCATTGATACCTTGGCGGTGAGAAAAACGATGGGAAGAAGATAGTCTATCGATAAAGTCAAAGCCTGAAACATCCGAAATATCATAGTCTAGCGCAGAAAGAGAAAGGATTAAACGGGACCACTCTGTTGATTTATTGCGATCTAAATTTCCTTGTTTAATCACTACATAGTCTTCAATTCGTTTCATATAATCGGTAAAGTACTTCTCTTTCCCCGAGTTATTTTCGTAGGTATCCAATGTGTTGATATAATCATAACCAGTATACATACCACGAAGTAAGTTCATGACCGACCATTCTCCTGAAATTGTTCCCATATTCGGGTCTGGTACGGTCTCAAATGTATGTCTGGCAGCAGCATTTATATAGAAACCAATATCTGGCTGCCTATCTTCCCAAAAGCGTAGCTGATAATCATAATTTTGATCATTGGGGTCATGAGCAACTGCATGAGTTTGGCGCGGATCGATACCTATTAATAATAAAAGCACAGAAAAAATGGATAGTATGTAGATCATGAATCTATTATTTCTCAATTGTTAAGATTCTCCTTTCATTTGTTTGAATCCAATTAATCGATCAAAGATAAAGTGAATAATAATTCATTAGTTGATATGAAGTACAATTCTGTTCTTAATACATCCCTACTTTCTCTTTACTTTTTGTAACGCAAAAAAACTCCTACCCCCAGAAAAAGGTAAGAGTTATATGTAAACGTACATACATCATGTCTTCTTATATTCTTTTATAAAGGATGTTCAAAAAATCCAACAAAAATGTCGCATCGAATTTCTTCGTTGGCTTGCTTTTTTAGGCACTCACGTATGTAAATGCATACACTCTGTTCCTCAAAGCTAGCCGCCTTGAACTTCTTAGTCCTTTTATGGACCTTTTTGAACACGCACTTATAGAATATGTCCATCTTCATGCTAACCTTTATCCCGGAAGGCGTTTCGTGCATTAATGTTTTGGCAAGTCTCCTGACTTATGGATTACCATTGCTCTTCCCTTCCCAGTAGTTACCAGTGGTATATAAGAGCCATTCTCCATTTACAGTGGCCGGACCGTTCAGGATTTTCACCTGATTCCTTTTTCATTTTTTGTATGGAATACGAATACAAAAAAACCAAGACATTATCTATTAAATTTTACAATTCTATCATCTAGTATATACTAGAAAATATTGGATGACAATCAAAACTATGAATATATGTAAGTTTTATACATTGATTGTGTGCATTATATAAAAAAAAGAGATTTGTTCATGTGAAATAAACAAATCTCTTTTCCATTATTATCTTAAATAACTTACTGGGTTTTGGAGTGCCCCGTTAAGATGAACTTCAAAATGTAAATGAATTCCTTGTGAATCACCTGTTTCACCCATCACACCAATTTGTTGTCCTCTTGAGACCGTTTGACCGGAACGAACATTAATGGATGACATATGTGCATAAAGTGTTTTCAAACCATTTCCGTGATTTATGATGACCATATTGCCATAACCACCATTATTGAATCCAGCAGTTTCAACCGTACCATCATCAGCTGCAAATATTGGTGGGCTTGTGCTTCTGTCAGTTCTTGCAATATCTATCCCTTTATGCATTTTTCCCCATCGCTCACCCATGTGACTGGAAATATATCCACCTTGTGTTGGCCAACCAAGTGCACCTCCACCATCCACCGTTTGCACAGCAAATGAAGTACCTCCCGAAATTGGTGCTGCCATTTCTCCAAGAATTTTATCTTCTAGTGATGCTAGTTCCTCATCTTTGATTTCAAGTTTTGCTACTTTATCTTTTAGTTCCGTTTGTTTTTCCTCTAATGCTTCTTTTTTATGTAAAGATATTTCTTTCTGTTCAACAATATTCGCCTCTATCGCCTTTAATTCTTTCTTCAAACCTTCTAATTCTTCTAATTTTTTCTCTACTTTTTCTTTATCTTTTTCCTGTTCCTTAATTAACTCAGCATCTGCATCTGTAATTTTCGTTATTGCTGTTAATCGACTAATAAACTCATTAAAATCTTTAGCACCTAAAATGACTTCTAAATAACCAACATCGCCGCCATTTGTTTGGTACGATTGGGCGCGCTCTTTTAATATTTCAAAACGCTCTTCAATTTTTTTCTCCAAGGCGTCAATTTCATCTTCTACTGATTCTATCTCTTTTTCTACTTCTTTTATTGCTTTTTTATTTGCTTTTAACGTCGCATTGTATTCTTCTATTTCTTCATTCATTTCTTTAATCTCTGTTAAAATAGTAGTAACTTCTTTTTCAGTTGCTGATAAGTTTTCCTTTATATCTTTACGTTCTTTTTGAATATCTTCTAAGTTTTTTTCAGCAAATGACGTATGGGGAATGATTAAACTAGATAGCATACATAAACAAATAGTTCCTATAACAAATAGTGTCTTTTTCAAAACTTTCTCTCCCTCTATATCTGTATATTAAAAGTAAAACTATTATTCAATTATTAATGAGTCCGATACAAATTATATCAGTTCAACATAACAAAAAGATTTATATTAAATTACATTCCGTTCACAAATTTTGAAGTAATATTACAAAATAATAGAATAAAAGTTTAGGGAGTGCTGGAATTTTGACTGGTAGTGCGGAAATTTTCGATGGTAGTGCAGAAAGATTGGAGAAAGTGCGGAAATTTCGGACGGCACTGCACAAATTTTGAAGAAAGTGCGGAAGTTTCCTTTACTATGTAAAAAGCGTATCGTTAAGTTTGATTAACGATACGCTTATCTTTTTCAATTAATTGACTCTTCTTACATGTCCTTTAAATACTCCAGCCCAGTATCCACTTGTCATACTTACTTCCTCAACACCTCTTGAACTGTTTGCAGCAAGGAATTTACCGCCTCCTGTATAAATACCAACATGTCCATTCGTTTTATATGTGTCAAAGAATACTAAGTCTCCTGGTTGCATGTTACTAGCATCTACTTTAGTACCCATGTTTTTCAATGAATCTGTAGTTTGACGACCCATTCCATGTGCCCAAGATATAAATCCTGAACAGTCAAAACCACCAGGCTGTGCTCCTCCCCAAACATAAGGAGTTCCTATTACAGAGCGGCCTTTACTGATTGGACCCCCACCGCCACCAGATGGTGCAGGTGTTGGTACAGAAACATTCCCACTGTTTGAATTCGAGCTGTTGCCACTATTTGAAACATTGTTGCTAGTAGCATTTCCATTATTAGTGTTCGATGAACCAGTATCATTTGCTACATTGTCGGAAGTAGACTGTGCTACCGCAGCCGCTGCTGCAGCCGCGGCTGCTTCCATTTCCGCACGAATTTCTGATTCTAATGCAGCTAAGTCACTGCTTTCCGATTCTAAATTGGCTTTTTGACTTTGTAATTTATCTTCTTTTTCTTTTAACTTTTTCTTACTCGCTTCTTCTTGTTCTTTTTGGTCATTGATTGTTTCTTTTTGTGCTTCTAATTCAGCAACTAGTTCTTCTTGTTCTGCTAATTTTTCCTCAACTGTTGCTTTATCACGTTCGTTATCCTCAATCAATTCAAGGTCAGCATTTGTAATAGTTGTTACTGCATCCACACGGCTAAGAAACTCAAAAGGATCTTTTGCACCAAGAAGCACTTCAATAAATTGGATGTTTCCACCATTTTCTTGATAAGCTGCAAGTCTCTCTTTTAGTTTTTCATTACGTTGTTCAATCTTTTCATTTAAAGCATCAATTTCTTCCTGTAATGCATCAATTTCTTTTTCTGTTTTCTCTATTTGTGCCTGGTTTTGTTCTAGGGCAGATTGTAGACGAGCAAGCTCATCATTCACTTCTTTAATTTCATATAAAATGTCTGCGATTTGTGATTCTGCCTTTGATAGTTTTGACTTCACTTCTTGTTGTTTCGCATTAACCTCATCTAATGTTTGTTGTGCATGCACTGCGTCAGTGAAAAGTGCACTACTTAATGTAACAACGGCAATCGTGCCAATTGTAAGTACTGTTCTTTTCAAAATTATATCCTCGCTTCCCCTTTTATGACCATTACGTAATATGTATAATTTCCTCGAAACTCGTAATGTCATAATTGATTTTATTTATATTATGTAATTTACTTAATCTCTTAGTCGAATAATAGTATAACATCCTAAAATGACAAGCATGTTTTAATAATGTTACAGTTATGTTTCAATGGAGTTTTTTTGACGTAATATTTCAAATGGATACACCATCCTACAAAATTTCTAGCCCCCTTATTCAAAATACGAGTTGTTTAGACGCAAAAAACCCCCCTAAGGTAAAACAGATTTTTTAACCTGTCTACCTTAAGGGGAGCATATCAAACTATATTAAGATAGCTTTTTTAACTCTATTAAAATTGTTCTGCTTCTGTGGATCCTGCTAAAGCTACTGTGGAAGATTCTCCTCCAGCAATAACTTGTGCTACTTCATCAAAGTAACCTGTACCAACTTCTCTTTGGTGACGAGTAGCTGTGTAACCAGCTTCTTCAGCAGCAAATTCTCTTTGTTGTACTAGTCTAGAGTAAGCGCCCATTCCTTTATCTTTGTACTGTTCTGCAAGCTCAAACATGCTGTAGTTTAATGTATGGAAACCAGCTAATGTTACAAACTGATACTTATAACCCATTTTTGCAATCTCTTTTTGGAATACATCCATTTCTTCTTGCGTTAAGTGTCTCTCCCAGTTAAATGATGGTGAACAGTTGTATGCTAGTAATTGATCAGGATATTGCTCATGAATTGCCTCTGCAAAACGACGAGCTTCTTCTAAGTCTGGTTCAGCTGTTTCACACCAGATTAAGTCAGCGTATGGTGCATATGCAAGTCCACGTGCAATTGCTTGGTCAAGTCCTGCTTTTGTACGGTAAAATCCTTCTACTGTACGCTCACCTGTTAAGAATGGTGCATCATAGTTATCAACATCACTTGTAATTAAGTCCGCTGCATTTGCATCAGTTCTTGCCATAATAATTGTTGGAGCCCCCATAACGTCAGCTGCAAAACGTGCAGAAATTAGATTTTTAACTGCAGTTTGTGTAGGGATTAATACCTTTCCTCCTAAATGACCACATTTTTTCTCTGAAGCGAGTTGGTCTTCAAAGTGAACGCCTGACGCTCCTGCTTCAATCATAGATTTCATTAATTCGAATACGTTTAAATGACCGCCAAAACCAGCTTCAGCATCTGCTACGATTGGAGCAAAATAATCGTTTTTCACTTCTCCTTCTGAGTATTCCACTTGGTCCGCACGTTGTAGAGCATTATTAATACGTCTTACAACTTGTGGAACACTGTTTACAGGATATAAACTTTGATCTGGGTACATTTCTCCAGCTTGGTTTGCATCTGCTGCCACTTGCCACCCACTTAAGTAAATTGCTTTTAAACCTGCTTTTACTTGTTGTACTGCCTGATTACCTGTTAAAGCACCTAATGAATTAACATAATCTTCATTATTAACTAAATCCCACAGTTTTTGTGATCCTTTTTTCGCTAAAGTATATTCAATATCTATGGATCCACGTAGACGAATGACATCCTCTGCCGAATATGGGCGTTTGATTCCTTTCCATCTAGGATTTGTATCCCATTCGTTTTGTAATGCTGCTGCTCTTTCCTTATACATGATTTTTCCTCCTTGGTTTACAAAAACATAAAATTTATTTGAAAAGTTTATTAGTCTCATTAGCTAGTAAACTTATCATAAACAATTAGCGGTTGTTATAATACAGGTTAAGTAAAACAAATCATTTCATTAATCTTCTTTTTTAGATAAGCAGTAATCACATTCTAAAGTATAACTTTTAACTGATACATTCGTTCCACATTCTGGACATGTTACTTTCTCATGCTTTTTCATCTCTTTTAACACCTCCATATATATAACAGTATTATCGTTATTCAATCTGTTATAATACAGTATAGTTGGTTTTAAAATAATTGCAAGTGTTTTATTGTAATTTATCAATAATTTTTTATGATTTTACATTTTGTTCACAGACTAATATAAGATTAATAACAGTTGAATCATTTGGCATATATGGGTTTCCTACTCTTTATGAACTTTAAAATTCGAAATCCTCACTGTACAATAACAGATGATCGTTTTATCTTATCTGTTACTATACAAATCTGTTATCATTTCATTAAAACAGAAAAAACCAGCAAGATCTGCTGGTTTTTTTCTTATTATTTAATTTGTGACACCAATTTTTTTCTTAAATTCTAAGCGACGACTGTGTAAAATTGGCTCCGTGTAACCGTTCGGTTGCTTCGTTCCTTTAAAGACAAGATCACAAGCCGCTTGAAAGGCTACTGACTCATCATAGTTGGGAGCCATATCTCGATACAATTCATCGCCAGCGTTTTGTTCATCAACGACGACTGCCATACGCTTTAAAATGTCTAGCACTTCTTCTTCACTAACAATTTCATGATGTAACCAATTCGTAATAAGCTGACTTGAAATACGTAATGTTGCCCGATCTTCCATCATTCCGATATCATTAATGTCAGGAACTTTTGAACAACCTACACCTTGCTCCACCCAACGAACTACATAACCTAACATTTTTTGAGCATTATTTTCGACTTCTTCCTTAATTTCTTCTTTCGTCCATCCCGGATTTGTCTCAAAAGGAATTTTCAATATATCATCACGGTAATCTGTATCTGTTCCTTTTTCAACTAATTGATTTTGAACTTCCCGAACATCTACCGCATGATAGTGGAGCGCGTGTAACGTAGCCGCTGTCGGTGAAGGTACCCAAGCAGTGTTAGCTCCAGCTTCTACATGACCAATTTTCTCCGTAAACATTTCTAGCATATTATCAGGTTTAGCCCACATTCCTTTTCCAATTTGTGCCTCATATTGGAAGCCCGCTCTAAGTCCTTCTTGTACATTGTTTTTCTCATATGATTGGAACCAATCCATTGGTCTCATTTCTGCTGTTCGTGCAATTGGCCCAATTTCCATCGATGTATGGATTTCATCACCTGTTCGGTCTAACCATCCCGTATTAATAAAGATCGCTCTTTCTTTAGCGGCATAAATACAATTTTTCAAATTGAGACTTGTACGGCGCTCTTCATCCATGATCCCCATTTTTAATGTATTTCGGTTCAAATCCAGTAAATCTTCAATCCTAGCAAAAAGTTCATTTGAAAAAGCAACTTCCTCTGAACCATGCATTTTCGGTTTAACGATATAGACCGACCCTTTTTTCGAATTAATATATTTCCCTTTTCCAAGTAAATTGTGTTTAGCGATTAAACTTGTAAACACCCCGTCTAAAATTCCTTCATATGTCTCCGTACCATCTTCTAGTAAGACAGCACTATTTGTCATTAAGTGACCAACATTTCGAACGAGCATAAGTACACGACCCGTTAAGGTTACTTCACCGCCATCTGCTGTTTGGTAGACACGATCTTCATTAAAAGTACGTTCAATCGTTCGATCACCTTTTTGAAAAGATGTCGAAATTTCACCGCGAATGAGGCCTTTCCAGTTTCTATAGACATCTGTTTTATCTTCTGCGTCAACTGCTGCAACTGAATCTTCACAGTCCATAATCGTTGTAATAGCAGACTCTAAAACAATATCTTTTACACCAGCTGCATCTGTTTTTCCTATCGGGTGATTTTCATTAATTTGAATATCAATGTGTAATCCATTATTTTTTAGTAAAATGGAGGACGGCTTACCTTCATCTCCTTGATATCCAACAAACTTATCTTCTTCTTTTAAACCAACTGTTTCCCCATTCTGTAATGTAACAGCTAATTTCCCATTTGCAACAGCATATTTTTTCGCATCTTTATGTGAGCCAGATGTTAGTGGTGTGCCATCATCTAAAAATTCTCTACTTTTTTCAATGACGATATTTCCACGAACTGGATTATATCCACCAGACTTCTCTGCACCTTTATCTTCACTAATGACATCCGTTCCATAAAATGCGTCATATAAAGATCCCCATCTTGAGTTAGCTGCATTAATCGCATAACGCGGATTATTAATCGGTACAACCAGTTGCGGACCAGCAATTTGCGAAATTTCATCATCAATATTTTCTAAATTCACCTTGAAATCTTCCACAATTGGCTCTAAATAACCAATTTCCTCCAAAAATGCTTTATACTTCTCTGCATTAAATTCCTTGTTCTCTTTATGCCACTCATTAATTTGATCTTGTAAATGCTGACGTTTTTTAAGTATTTCTTTATTTCTCGGTGTAAAATCAACAACAAGTTTTTCAAATCCTTGCCAAAACTGTTCTACATCAAGTCCTGTTTCCGGAAGTGCTTCTCGATTCACAAAATTATACAAAACTTCCGCAACCTTTATACTACCAACGTTTACATAGCCTGACATCCACAATTCCTCCTGTCATATTTTCATTCTCCAAGTTAGCATCTATTATATAACAGTATGATGATAAATAACAATACATATTTCGAATGACTACTATTCCTTTTAGTTATAGTTTAGTATAATGATAGAGAACTACGAAAGAAAGGAAGAAATGGGATGGATATTCGCCATTTGGAATATTTTTCAGAAGTGGCTAAACATTTAAATTTTACAAAAGCAGCTTCTACTCTTCATATTTCACAACCTTCATTAAGTAAAACGATTAAAAGTATGGAAGTGGAACTTGGTGTTCCATTATTTTATCGTTCTTTCCGAAAGCTCGAGTTGACTGATGCAGGAAAGGCATTACTTCAAAATACAAAACAAGTCTTACATGCGTACAATCATTTAAGATCAGAACTAAATGACGTGATGGAATTAAAAAAAGGAGAAATAAGAATTGGAATACCGCCAATTATTGGAGCTGCATTTTGTGCTAAAATAATTAGTCACTATATTGATGTATATCCTTTTATCGATATTACATTGATGGAGGTCGGTACGAAAAAAATCAAGGATGGGATCAATGACGGTACTTTGGATGTAGGATTTGTTTGTAACAACCCACTCCATAAAAAAGAGATGGAGACAATTCAAATTTTAAATGATCCATTAATGCTAGTCATTCATGCTGATCATCATTTACACATAGAGCAACATGTTGATTTTACACAAATTGAAAAAGAAGCTTTCGTCATGTATCGGAATGATTTTTCGTTATATGATAGTATTTTAGAAGTATGTTCCTCACACGGATTCTTTCCAAATATTGTTTGTGAAAGTTCACAAAAGGATTTTATCATTGAAATGGTAGAGGCAAAACTAGGGGTCGCACTTTTACCGAGTAAAATATGTGAAAATATTAAAAATGAGCGGATACTATCTATTCCATTTTCTGATCCTTTATTACATTTAGAGCTGGGAATGATTTGGAAAAAGGATAATTACTTACCTTATGCTGTCCGTGAATTTATTGCCGTTGCAAAAACTTTTTCATTATAAAATAATGACCATTTTAAATTATATTCTGATGTTAATGATAGGTAACGTTGGATCGTCATCTATCATTATCATTTCCAACTATCTTTTCTTGGACCAGATTTTTATTTGCTTAACCTTTTTCTTCATACCACCGAATCATTCTCCAATTACCATCTAACTCTTTTCGCCAAACCTCTAATGATAACGCTCTTACTATTTTTTCTTTGTATTGATGAATAATTTCATACGAAACAGCTGCCTGCACGTCCGACTGTGGGATAATTTTCAATCCAGAATAAATAAATTTAATTTCTTTGCCTTGATAACTCTTTGCAGCTTCTTTATTTCCTTGTTTTATTTGTTCTGCATTATATAATTCAACTTTACTTTTCGATGGGATATATAACCATCCTTTAAAATCATCTGAATATAAATCATTCATCTCTTCAAATCTACCATTTGAAAATTCTTCATGTAGTTTACGCATTTGATAAACTCGTTTTGACACTTCTGCTTCTATGCTCATGAAATCCACCTTTCAATAACTAATACTAAAGTTAAAGTTTGACCCAATACTTTTTATCTGAATATTCACTTCATTATAATTCAGATCATCACGGTTGTAAATATATATTTATTCATTTTATTGGTGGCGAACTACGGATATCATTTCATTTAAATTAGTCAACGTTCATACCAAAAAAATGAGTTCAAACTGTTCGCTTGGTTAAGCTTGAGATGCTTTCAATTAAGCCCCTTGACAATCTTGGGGTAATAAACTGTTTTCCAAAAGATAGGGAATGCGATTACTTCTCCTACCAAATAGATTTGTTGTTTTTATATATTAGATCTAAACTGCGTGATCATTTTTGTCGACCGCTTTGGAAATACACTATGCCTTTATAAATGACGAGATAAACATGGACGTTTTCGAAAATGCTGCGTCCTCTCCCCCGATTATGTGGCGGTTCTTCGCGATTATGTGGCGATTCTCCTCAATTATATGGCGCATCTTAGCGGGTATGTGGCGTATCTCCGCAATTATGTGGCGCATCTTAGCGGGTATGTGGCGATTCTTCGTGATTAAGTGCTAGTAATCCGTGTGATGTCCAATTTGTGGGATTGTTCCCGGAAATGACGATAATTACCTCCTAATCGTGCTCCAAAAAGCGAAAAGCTATATGTGCTTCCCAAACTTGAGCTACAAGATAGGCTGAGAAAAGATCCGCCCCCCGACAAGGGATATACCGACGTTGGCCACAAAGGACGGTTTTAGTTGGTTTTCTTTCATTCCGAGCGGACATGATTGCGGAGTGTATTTCCGTAGCGGTGGAGCAAACTGTTGTTGCGCAGTTTAATTCAAATGTGTGATAATAGCATCAAAGTTAACGAAGGGCGATGAGTTTAAATGAATACAAACCGCTTGGAGCAAAAATTTAGTCCGAGGTCAACTTGAGCACTGTATCTTCACCCCACTTCATTCTATAAAGACTTTTTGTCCATTTCACCCTGCGAAAGTTAAGTAAATAAAGAGAAAAGTACATCACTAATATAAATAATGATGTACTGATTATGTGTTCTTACTATTTGGTATTTGACATAGTTGACTTTTATTTACTCTCTAAAAATAAGCCATTTTCTTTCTACTTCTTCTATCGGTAGCGGTTTATCAAAGAGGAACCCTTGTACAACATTGCAATTTAATTTCTGCATGAGATAAAATTGCTCTTCTGTTTCGATTCCTTCCGCAACAACTTCGATATCCATCGTTTCTGCCATCGTGTTTATTGCAGACACAATCGCTTTAATTTTTTCGTTTTTTCCAATGACTTTCGTAAATGTACGGTCAATTTTAATTCGCTGAATAGGAAAGTCAATCAAATAACCTAAAGACGAATAACCTGTTCCAAAATCATCAATCGCAATTGAAAGCCCTAGGTTTTTCAGTTCATGAAGCTTTAATGTCGTTTCTTCCATATTATCGATGAGAGAACTTTCCGTTAATTCAATACCAATATCATATGGATTCACATTCGTTTCCTGTAAAATTTCTCTAATATTTTCCACTAATAGTTGATTTCTAAATTGATTCATTGAAATATTGACGCTTATATTAATATTATTAAATCCTTTGTCTTTCCATTTACGCAATTGCATACAAGCCTTTTTAAAAACGATATTCCCAATATCTTGAATTAATCCTGTTTGTTCCGCAAGCGGGATAAATTTTACTGGTGAAATTAATCCTTCTGTTGGATGATTCCATCTAATTAAAGCTTCAAATCCAACTAACTTACTTGACGAGACAGAAATTAATGGTTGATAATATAATTCAAATTGCTCTTCCTTAATTGCTTTTTTCAATTCCAATTCCATAATAAAAAAATTATTTGGTTTCCCCATTTTTGGATGATAAAATAGATACGGCTTTTTTTCCCTTCTGGCAATTTCCAGTGCAGTATTAGCTTTCGATAACAGGTCAGAAACTGTTTTTCCATCTTTTCTATACATACAGATACCAAAATTTGCTTGCAAACAAACTTCTATTCCATTCACAAGAACAGGAGTAGAGATCTGCCGTTGTAGTTGGTTGATATGATGAATTACTTCCTCTTCATTGCTAATACTTTCAATAATACTAGTAAATTCTGTTCCATTCCATCTTGTTACCATACTATGTTCAGGTAAATGACTATTTAATCTTAACGCAATTCGTTTGAGTAGAATATCCCCATAAATATAGCCGTATTTTTCATTCACACTAGTAAAGTTATCTAATTGAAAAAATATAATGGCAAAATTTTCATTTGTTTGTTCGGATAATTTAAGCGATGATACAACTCGCTTTTCAAAAAGTGCCCGGTTCGGTAATGTTGTTAATCGATCAAAATAATGTGTTTGATGCAAATATTCATTTTCAATTGATTTATTATGAAATAAGTCTGAAAAGATACCGATAAAATGCTCAATTTGATCAAACGTATTTTTTACTGCAATAATCGATAAAGATTGTAAATATATTTCGCCGTTTTTTGTCCTATTCCATATTTCACCTTGCCATTTTCCGGTATTTTTAACGATTCTTTTCATTTTTTCATAAAAGGATAACCCTTGTATTCCAGATTGTAATGTCTTTGGCGTTTTTCCTCGAACTTCTCTGAATGTATAACCGGTAATTTGTTCAAATTTATTATTGACATACATAATTTGATTGTGCTTATTTGTAATCATAATTGCTTCGTTCACATAATTCATAGCAACATTCGCTAACTGCTTATTTAAGTTATTCGATGGAAATTGAAACACTTCTAAATTTACCATGGTCATTTCAGCACCCTCTTCAGCAGTTAAAACCAAAAAATCAAACATCAAAATTGAATCTATATACCTATTACTTTTTTTACCACAAAAATGATGAATAGTCAAAACAAATGAGGATGATTTTGGTAGATACTATTTGACAACCCTATGGTTTCATTTATACTTTTCCTAAATAAGCGAAGTTACAGAAAACAACAAAAATGAATATCTAATAAATAGAATAATACTTAGGGAGTGAATATATAGTTGGAAAAATGGGAAGCGGCATATATTGCTAGAATAATTGATGGTGAAGATCGATAACATGGACAAGAATGCATAAAAAAAAATCGTAGACCTTGTATATCAATATCCTCAAATGATATAGAAATGCTTATTTTCATACAAAAAATAGCTGGTGGAGATATTTATCTAAAGAAAAATTACAATCCAAAAACATAAAGATTCATATACACTTTACTTTAAATAGAAGTTATTAATGTTCTAAATGAAACTTCTGACTTTTTAGGAGTTAACGAAAAAAGAAAACGTGCGAAATGGATCCTAGACAATTAGGACAATGTCACACCTAGGAATGGTAAGTATAATGAAGAAATGTTAAAAATGACGTACGCTTTTGAAAAAAAATTTTTTAACTTTGACAAAATAAAAAACCATCAATTTTAATAATTGATGGAGACGGTGGGACATGTTATTCCATGCTTTCGTCATGGCACTGACTATATCTTGAACCTACATGTATAATAGGCTCTTCGGCGTCTTATACAAAATATAATTTTATTCTATTTTAGCAGATAAGTGAGTAATTCTTTTTACTGCATAAATGCAACTAGTTCTTGCCAAAAGGATTGGCGATAAACCAAGTTTTCTAAGAATAGTATTTTGTATCCTAGTACTACCCATTCAATTGAGCGGTAGCCTATAAGTCGATACATGGCTGTTGGATTACTCCACATACCACTCGGTATTGCCTTATTGTTTAAGGACGTATCAAAAGGATTATTTTCCTTTTAGAAACCGTACTTTAAGAACAACTTAGGTTTCACCGATAAAGCCGAATTTTCACTTTTGTATTACTACAAAAGGCGACTATTTACTAATCGAACCCACGTCCAAGGATATTGCCACTTAAGCTTCTACACGCTTAGTTGGTATATTATCATTCGCTAACTTTTCAGCCTACCAACAGGCTTCCGAGTAGCTAGTCTGATTGGTTTCAACGCTCTATCCGCAGACGGAGGATGAACGTTTATCCCGCTAAAGTTGAGACTCTTTACCCGTTACACGGGAGATAACGGTTAGAGTCCTTTAACAAGCTTATGCAGCTGCTAAAGAGTAATTTTCTTCTTTGCCAGTTATAGGCGTTTAACGTTTTACGAGCCGTAACCTCGACGTGCGACTTAAGCTCAACCTACCCCTGTCGAATCCGAAACGTCCCCGTAAATAAAGGACTGCTCGGTAATTTGAGCTTAACACTCTTTCTTGAGTGCATTATTTATTATAACATAGCTGCAAACAATTGCAAGTGCATGGATTAAATTTACAAAAATGTATATTGGGAGATAGATATTTAAAAGATTTTCCCCTAAAAACTTCAATATTAACGGAAAAACATTCCTTGCAAATTTCCTTCAACCCTACGATCACTATCGATCCATTTCCTTCATCGCGCGATCGATATCCCGTTTCATTTGCTTTTGTTTTAAATCCTCTCGCTTATCGTATTGTTTTTTTCCTTTTCCAAGTCCGATCAAAATCTTCGCAAATCCATTTTTAATATATAATCTTAAAGGTACAATTGCATACCCTTTTTGCTGGATTAAACCGAATAATTTATCGATTTCATTGCGATGTAATAAAAGTTTACGTGATCTTGTCGGTTCATGGTTAAAACGGTTCCCTTGTTCATATGTTGCAATATGCATATTAATGATTTGTGCTTCCCCATTGATGATACGTACGTGGGCATCTTTTAAACTCACTCGTCCTGCACGAATTGATTTAATTTCCGTTCCTTTTAATACGATCCCAGCCTCATATGTTTCTTCAATAAAATAATCATGAGACGCTTTCCGATTTTGCGCGATCGGCTTTTCGTGCTTTTTAGACATCTCTTTTCCCCCTGTCCTTCTCTATCTATTTATACTAGGATAAAATCTACCGCATGTTCATCCATATTCACATTTATTACTTTTACCTTGACTTCTTCACCAATTCGATACACTTTTCCAGTCATTTCTCCTATTAAGGCATGATGTCGATCAGAGTAATGATAATAGTCATCGATCATATAGCTAACATGGACTAACCCCTCCACTGTGTTTTCAAGTTCTACAAATAAGCCAAAACTAGTAACGGAGCTAATAATCCCAGTAAATTCTTCATCAATTTTATCTAACATATATTCTGCTTTTTTCAAATCATCGACTTCTCGTTCTGTATCAACTGCAGCACGTTCCATTTCTGATGTATGTTTCGCGATTTCAGGTAATTGCTTTTTCCACTTTTTCAATGTTTTGTCCGTCATATTTCCTTGTAATAAATATGTTCGGATCAGTCGATGAACAATTAAATCGGGATAACGACGAATCGGTGAGGTAAAATGGGTGTAAAACTGTGTTGATAGTCCAAAATGACCGATACTAACTGGATCATATTTAGCCTGTTTCATCGATCGCAACATTAATTTTGAAATAACCATTTCTTCTTTTTTACCTTTCACACGTTCTAACACTTTTTGTAGTTCAAGTGGATGTACATCATTGGCTGTCCCTTTAACGACGTATCCAAGACCTGCTAAAAACTCAAAGAAATGTTCTAGTTTCGCCTCATCTGGTGATTCATGAATCCGGTGAATAAATGGCACATCTAACCAATGAAAATGTTCTGCAACTGTTTCATTTGCACAAAGCATAAATTCTTCGATCAATCGTTCGCCAACGGAACGTTCACGAATAACGACATCGATTGCTTTTCCTTCATCATCCACTAGTACTTGCGCTTCTTTGAAATCAAAATCGATTGCACCACGTTTCATTCGTTTATGGCGTAAAATTTGTGCAAGCTCTGCCATTTTTTCAAAACATGGAACTAAGACTTCGAATTTCACCCGCAATTCTTCCTCTTTTTCGACTAATATTTTATTCACATCACTGTAAGTCATTCTTTCTGTTGTGCGGATTACTGCTTGGAAAATTTCATGACTAACCACTTCACCATTACGATTTATTTCCATTTCACAACCGATTGTAAGCCTGTCCTCACCCCGATTTAACGAGCAAATCCCATTTGACAAACGATGTGGAATCATCGGAATGACTCGGTCAACTAAATAGACACTTGTTCCTCTTTCATATGCCTCTTTATCGATTGGTGACTTTTCTGTTACATAGTGCGTCACATCAGCAATATAAACACCTAATAAGAAATTCCCATTTTCTAATCTTTCTACTCGTACCGCATCATCTAAATCTTTCGCATCTGCACCATCAATCGTAACAATTGTTTCATTACGAAGGTCACGACGTCCTGTTAAGTCCGCTTCCGAAATTTCATCTGGCGTTGATGCTGCTTGTTCTAACACCTCAGACGGAAAATCCATTTTTATTCCATGTTTATAAATGATCGAAATAATATCGATACCTGGGTCATTTTTATGCCCTAAAATTTGAATAATTTCTCCTTCAGCACTCTTTCTTCCCTCAGGATATTTCGTTAACTGGACGATTACTTTATGTCCTGCCACTGCTCCATTCATATCATTTTTATGAATAAAAATGTCATTTGGAATGCGGCTATCATCTGGAATTACAAAGCCAAATTCACGGCTATCTTCAAATGTGCCGACAACTTGATGAATTGCCCGTTCAATAATTCGAATAACAACTCCTTCTGGACGATTGTCACGAACTCCTTTTTTCTCCAACCTGACGATAACGATATCATTATTCATGGCAGACAATAAATCAGATGAATGAATATATATATCTTGTTCATTTTCATCTTCAGGAATTAAAAAAGCAAACCCTTTTTTATTCATCTCAATTTTACCACGGATTAGATTCATTTTTTCAGGTAAGCCGAAACGGTTCTTTCGCGTCCGAATAAGCTCACCACTATTTTCTAGTTCATTTAATGTTCGAATTAATTTTTTAAAATCATCTACTTGTTCCATTTCAAATATTTCTTCTAGCTCTTTCACGGATAGAGGTTTTGTCCCACTTTCTTTAAAATAAGTTAACATTTTTTCTCGTAATTGTTCACTCATCATTTCACCTTCTCTCTCTTGATTGAATATATCATTGCTCCTAGTTAATTATTGTTCCCAATTTAGTGATTCCAAAAACGTATAAATATCTTCATGTAATACATCTTTCTCTTTATCTAATGTAATGACATGCCCTGAATGCTCGTACCACTTTATTATTTTGTCATCTGTCGCAACATTTTCATATATATAATTTGCACTTTCTGGATTGATCATGCCATCTTTTCTCGCTTGAACGACCATCGTCGGTGTATACACCATATCAACTATATCGTGAACCTCTTTAATAAATGCACCAATTTGTTTAAACATGTTCGTGGAGTGCTCCATTAATTGATTGAGTTCTCGTTCGATTATTGTAGCATCTTTTTTCTCAAATTGTTTATATTGTTTTGCGAAAAAGTGAAAGCCTTTCGTGAGTTGTGTTTTATTATCAAAAAACATCGGCGTACACATTGGAATAGTTGCTTTTACTTTTTCACAATTCGCAAGTTTTAATCCAAGTGCTCCTCCCATCGATAAACCGGCAACCGCTATCTCATCATATCCTAAATCTTTTACATGGTGGTATGCCTGTAAAACATCTTCCCACCAGTCATCAGGAGATGTTTTTATTAATTCTTCTGGTGAAACACCATGTCCGCGATAAATGGGCGCATGGCTCGTATACCCTTTTTTCTGTAAATAACGACCTAACATGCGTACATCAGCAGAGTGTCCAGTAAATCCATGGAGTAGTAATACAGCCCTGGATCCTGCTTCAAATGTAAATGGTTCTGGTTGTTTTATTTTCACTTCTAATGATCTCCTTCTAATTTTGACGAAATTTTATCAGTAAAAATGCAAAAACCCTTATCACAATACTGTAATAAGGGATGTCGCTTCATTATAGAATATATGCACTTACAAATGCCAAAACGAAAAACAGTGTTGCAGTGATTACCGTGCCGCGATGGAGAACTAAATCAAGTCCTCGTGCTTTTTGTTTTCCAAAAAGTTGTTCAGCCCCGCCAGAAATCGCTCCCGATAGTCCAGCACTTTTACCCGATTGTAAGACGATAAATACGATCATTATAATTGCATTAATTACTAATATGATATTGATAACGTTAGCCATCAAACAACATCCTCTCTAAAAACGAACAAATACATATCTAGTTTATACTTTACCATAAACATTTATTGGATGGCAAGTCAAAGTAGTTGCTTCTACTTATAATGTATTGCTTGAGACTTTTTTATTCTAATTTTTTTTCTACATAATGAGGTTATAATTGCCCAAGCCATTTTTTCTTTTCGTACTGGAACTTTTCTCGAAATTGTTCCGAATACTTATGTAAATAATAATAACGTTGTATTGGTTTAACGAAAAATAATAGTAGCAGAAACATTAATATAGCAAAAACCGGAAGAAAATCGATCATTGCTCCGATGAATTGTAAAAACTTTTGACCTACATCCGTAAACACTTGGTAAACTCCAAAAAGGAAAAGACTAACGCTTGCGATTACTTTGGGATTCATTTTCTTTTTATTTTTTTCGATCTGAACATTGTAAATAAAATTCATAGCCATTTTATCACATAATTGAACCTCTCATGACTAAAGTCACGAGATTCTTGGGAACAAAGCATACTTGAGAGTGGTGGCATACACTACCCACAGTGGTTTCTCTTATACACCAAGCTATCTCCGCAG
>NZ_QJJQ01000024.1 GCF_003201975.1 Pseudogracilibacillus auburnensis
TGTAGCTCTGTTTTGGTAGTTTGATTTTTTAATATTATTACCAAATTAATCTACGTTGTTACGAAGATGGGGCTAGTTTCGTTCATGATAACTCCTGGGACTGCGCTAAATGCTCGTCCCATCGTAAATATTTGCTGGAAAAGCAACAGCCGAAAATCCATTTCAAACGTTTTGAATAAAACGTTTGAAATTAGTTGAGGCGTTGCCCGCGGAAAGCGAAGTGGATTCGGATGGAACACATGTACACAAACCTTGGGGACTTTTTCAGTGGCCTCCCTTTCTTCCCGCGACGCACAGGACGTGCTAGTGTCGGGCGTGGTCACAGGACGTGACCGCTTTTAGCCGACCAGGAGTCTACGTATATTTCCACCGCTAAAGTAATGCATTGTTCGTCTTTAGATTTGGTCGTTTTAGTTATGTTCCGGCCTCTTTTTACTTCAAATCCTCCTTATTACGAAATAAGTCTCGTGTAGCTATGAATCTTTCCAATGCTCTTTCAAAAATTGAAATAATCCATCTTCCTCATAAGAATATGTTGTAATTTCATCTGCTTTTGATTTAACAAAATTAGCTGCATTTTTCATTGCTATCGCATGATTGGCTAACTCAAACATAGGTAAATCATTTTCGCCGTCGCCAATCGCAAGTAATGTTTGGTTAGAAAATTGATAATGATTAAGCAGTTTTTTGATCCCTGTTGCCTTTGACACATTCGCTACCATCATTTCGATATTATGCAGGGAGGAGGATGAGGTGGAAAATGGGTGCTTTCTTTTCATCTGGTGAAGTATTGTTTCCCAATCAATGATATTTCTCTTATCCATACTAAAAAAATACACCTTTACAATGTTTTGATCAACTAGTGTATTTGTCCATTTAATATGTGTCCTTAAAGCGTCGATTCTAGAAATATATTCATTTTCTAACAAACTAATTGGTTTAGACTTTTGAAGTTCCATTTCCATATATGTTTTATCAGCAAATAATGCGTAACGCGAACCTCGTAATGGATGAATTTCATAGTACAATTTTTCTTTCCTTGCTAGTTCAACGATATCTTTGACGAGTTCCTCATCAAGTACATGGTATTCTAATTGTGTTTCATCAATATATGTCTCCATCCCATTTGCACAAACAACTCCATCCACCTTAAACGATTCCGGCAAAACATCTTCTACCTCTTTCCTTGTTCTACCTGTTGCTAAAAAGATGTAGATCCCTTTTTGACGTAATGTAACGATAAGTTGGTGAAGGTTATCAGTAATGTTACCAACTGGATCGAGTAATGTACCGTCCATATCTAAAGCAATTGCCTGTTTATTCATGCTGTACCTCCTCGTAAATGAAGCGGATGTTCTCTAACAATTGCGAAGTAGATAAACAATGATAGGATAATAAATCAGCATCTTTTCCACATTGGCTGTATGTATCTTCTATGCCAATTTTTTTCACAAAAAGAGGGTGATGTTCACTGGTCAGTTGGGCGATACTTGCACCAAACCCACTTCGTATGAAATGCTCTTCTACGGTAATAAAATGAGAATGAGTTTTTGCCAATGAAAGAATCAATTCTTTATCTAACGGTTTTATCGTTGGAATATGGGCAAAAGTGAGCTGAATTCCATAATCCTTCAGTTGTTCGATTGCTTTATATACCCGTGAAGACATACTCCCGGTTGCCAGTACCGCTATCTTTTCGCCCTTTTCAATCAATTGGCCTTTTCCAATTTCGAACTCTTTATCAGTTCCAGGCAAAAAATCAAGCGTCTCATCGCGTGATAACCGTAAATAAACTGGTCCATCAAAGGATGCAATCGCCTCCATTGCCCGTACTACTTCACGAGCATCACCTGGTGCAATGACCGTCATATTTGGTAAAGTTTGCATTAAAGCAATATCTTCAAGGGAATGATGGGATTTCCCAGTATTACTCGTCAACAGTCCCGCATAAGCGCCGACTAACTTGACATTTAAATTGGGTTGATCCACTTGCACAACAATTTGATCGTATGCCCGTCTTGTCATAAAGGCACCAAAACTACATGCCCACGGTTTCATTCCAGTTGCCGCAAGTCCTGCAGCAACACTCACCATATTTTGTTCTGCAATGCCCATCTGTAAAAAAGCAGAACGTTTCTTTTCTTCCACATAACTTAATCTAGTTGAATTTCCTAAATCTCCATCTAAGGCGACGATTTTTTCGTCATTAAAAGCCATATTTGCCAAATTTTCGCCAAAAGCATTGCGCATACTTTTTGTCTTATTCATTCGAAACACCCGCCAATTCCTGGATTGCTTGTTGATACTGTTCATCCGATGGTACATTGGAATGCCAGCCATATTGATTTTCCATAAAGCTAATACCCTTTCCTTTTATTGTATTAGCAATAATCATATGTGGGCGCTCATTTTTTTCGTTATTTGCATAGAAGAACGCCTGTTTTATCCTAGAGAAATCATGCCCGTTTATTTCTTGGACATCAAAGCCGAAAGCACGCCATTTGGCAGCGGGATCATTTTCCGGAGCCATTCTTGTTTTCATGTCCTCCCCGATCCAGCCATATTGCTGTAAATGATTATGATCTAATATAGCAATTAAGTTATCGAGTTTATATCGCTGCGCAATCCTTGCTGCTTCCCAAATTTGCCCTTCTTGTGATTCGCCATCTCCGATCATCGCAAAGACACGAAAATCTTTATGTTGAAGTTTTGCACTTAATGCCATACCTACTGCTGCGGAAAGACCTTGACCGAGCGAACCTGTCGACATATCGATGCCTGGTAATTTCGTCATATCAGGATGCGCTTGCAAACGAGAATGCAATTCATCAAATGTAAATAGTTCGTCATATTCAAAAAAGCCACGCAATGCCATTGCAACATATAAAGCAATAGCAGAGTGACCTTTGGAAAGAACGAAACGATCTCGTTCTTCCCAATCTGGACGTTTTGGGTCAATTTGTAATTCTTCCCTATATAAAAACGCTAGTACATCCGCCATTGAAAGTGGTCCACCGATATGCCCTTGTTTTTGACGGTAAACAACTTCAATTACTCCTTGCCGAATTTTCCTAGCAAATTCTTTTAGATCATCCATTTTTGTGTCACTCCTTTTGTTCGTTAGCTAAATAAATTAGCGATAAAGCCGACAATGATCCCGATAATGCCAAAGTCTGAATCTCCAAATGTCGTATTTTCAAATCCTAAATTACCGAGGACTGGAAGTAAAAATGCTGGAATAAAGCTAATCAGAACACCATTTACAAAGCCCCCAACAGCAGCTCCAGTTCGACCACCAGTTGCATTTCCAAACACGCCCGCTCCTGCACCTGTAAAGAAGTGAGGAACTAGCCCCGGAATGATTAATGCTAATGAAAAAATTCCTAGTAAAAACATACTAATTAACCCACCGATAAAACTACTAATAAATCCGATCAAAACCGCTGTCGGTGCATAAGGATAGACCATTGGAACATCTAGTGCTGGCTTTGCGCCTGGGACTAATTTTTCTGCGATACCACGGAAGGCTGGAATGATTTCTGTTAAAATCATCCGCACTCCAACCATAATAATACTAAATCCAGCAGCAAACGTGATCCCTTGCATAATTCCGAACATAATATAGTTTTGCTCTCCGGCATATGTACCGACAATATCTGGTCCAGCAATTAAGACTAAGATTAAAAACATAATGACCATCGTAAGGGCAGTTGAAATTAAGGAATCCCGCAAAAACGACCAATTTTCAGGGATTTTAATGTCTTCCGTACTTTTTTCTTTATCTCCAATTACTTTTCCAACGAATCCTGCTGACACATAGCCGATGGTGCCAAAATGACCAATCGCAATATCATTTCCACCAGTAATTTGTCGCATAAACGGTTGTCCAATTGCAGGCATTAATACCATAACAAATCCGAGAATAAGGGAACCTATTATAACGAGTGATACACCACTGAGACCAGCTGTTCCTAGCACAGCCGATAATAATGCTGCCATAAAAAACGTATGGTGTCCTGTTAAAAAGATATACTTCATTGGTGTAAAACGAGCGAATAAAATATTGGCTAAAAATCCAAATCCCATAATTAAAGCTGTTTCTTTTCCTAATGTTTGTTGGGCTAATGCAACGATTGCCTCATTATTTGGAATGACTCCATGTACTTCAAACCGATCAAAAATTATTCCACCTAATGAATCTAGTGAGCCGATTACAACGGTTGCCCCTGCTCCTAATATAAGAAAACCGATAATACTTTTTAATGTCCCTGAAAACACTTTTGAAAATGTTTCCCGTTGTAGCAATAATCCAACTAAAACAATTACGCCAACTAAAACTTCAGGTAAACTTAAGATTTCATTCATAAGAAATTCAAAAAATGCCATTTTAATCACTCCTTATTTTTTTAGAAATCACGATCTCTTTATAGTGCATGTTCAAAAAGGAGAATAAAAAGGACCGAGGGCAGCTAAGATCGCTGGCGTCCTACCAGCAAAGCCGACACTAGCACGTCCTGAGACTACGCATTTGTTCGTCCCATCGAAGACATTGGATCTGCGATTACTCGATGCAATACACATTGTGCATCGCAGTTCGAGGCGGCGTAGTTTCCAGCAACGCAGTGTATGCTTTTAATACGTGAGTAGCTAAAACCAATTAGAAAACTTGGCATTCGCCAGTCCTTCGTTGCGAATACTTATGCAGCAAGATAGGATTGATAACTGCCAAAGAAATGCGAAATGTCATTTTTACCAGACTTTTTGAACAACCTCTCATAAATCTAAGTTTTCTTTTAGCGCTTTTTCAACCTCATCCTCGCTTGCCATATTTAATATTGCTGCGACTGGAGCTTGCCCACCAGCTAATTGTTTGGCGAACTCTGCATTTGTTAAAATTAAATCAGCCTGCATTCCACCAGCCGTTCCAATGTCGCATGCTTCCACATCTGCTTTTACACCAAGCTTTTTTAACACACGATCTGCCGTCATTTTGAGCATTAAACTTGATCCAAACCCCATCCCACAAACTGCTAATATTTTCATTTTTACTTACCCCCAACATTTTTATATATAATATTTTCTTACTATTTCATTTAATTCATCTTTTGTTTCAACTTCTAACATTTGATTAACTAAAGATTCATCACTTAACCAACTAGAAATAGTTTTCAATAAATCAATATGGGAATGTGCATCTTTTGCGGCCAAACAAATAATAAGTAATGCTGGTTTATCCTCTGCTCCACCTATATAAACAGGCTGTTTTAAGACGAGGACACTAATTCCCTCTTCCAGTACTCCACTATCAGGACGGGCATGTGGCAAAGCGATATTTGGTGCAATTAAAATGTAAGGTCCTAATTTGTTCACATTTTCAATCATTGCGTCAATATATCTAGGTAATATTTTTCCTTCTTTTAATAATAAATTCCCACTAAAAGTAATTGCCTCCTCCCATGAATCTATTTTTTTCTCTACAGCGATGAACTTTTCATTAAAAACACTCATAATAACCTCCCCTTTTCATGCATGTAAACCCCTCCATTTCTTATTTATGGATTCCTATTAGTGATAGAAGCATATTGGACATTCTTATCATTTATTATATACCCAATTTGTTCACTTAATATGTCAACTTTTGTCGTTTTAGATAGATTTAAACATCTTCAACTACGTAAAATGACAACTTTCAATTATTTTTTATTAGTAGATGGGAATAATAAAAAAAAGATCGTGGAAAGGTTGATTTTTGATGGAATTTCCAGTTATTCATACGAATATTTGGGATGGGATTATTGCAGTTCCGTTAATAGTCTTGATCACCCAATTTTTCAAATTGTTTCCGATTCCAAGACAATATTTCCCTACAATTGCATCAATTTTTGGTTTTGGAATTTCTATTTTCTATAGTCATCCGCATAATATTTGGGCGGGAATTTTTATGGGGGGATTTTACAGTGCGGCTGCTGTTGGAATGTATGCTTCTTTAAAAACTTCATGGATAGCATTTAAAAACAGAAAAAGAAAAGTAATAAGACAAAAAAGTTAAGTATTGCTAGTATGAAAACATGAAAAATAAGTACTCTTCCCGCAACATTACTTCTTCTATTCTCCAATTAATAAACACTTTCATTTGCGGTACCTTTCGTTTTCTATTCGCGACGAATAAATCTTTATATAGCTTAGTAGGATAGACAAGATTCATATCATCCGCCTAAATAATAAATTATAGTAAAACACTTACCTTTGATTGCCGGGTAAACTAAAAGGAATGCCTGTTCATTTCATTGATGAAAACGATCATTATAGGGAAAGCGTGGCATTAACAGCGACTACTGGCAACCGTAAATCCAGCTTGGAAATAATAGCCATTTCCAAGCTACAAAGCAAAGGTTAATATAAATTTCGCTTGTTTTCTTTTATCATGGAGATGGGACATAACGAAAACGATCAAATCTAAAAACGAACATTGCATCATCTTAACGGAGAAAATATACGTAGACCAGGTCCGCTAGAAACGGTCACGTCCATGTGGCTGCGCCCGACACTAGTACGTCCGGACTGCGATAAGTCTCCTCTCAGCAAACATCTTTTGGGACTGTGCTTGCGCTCATCTCATCGAAAGGCGTTGCGACTGCGATTACTCGCCAAATAAAGTAAGTTGGAAACTTACCAGACACCCTAGGTTGCGCAACGGAAATTTTCTGAGTGGGTTGAATGTAGCTACCATTTCTGATTTTTCTTTAACAAAACCACTTTTGCCCCAATCTCCTACTTTTACATATACAAAGATAATTGTTTGGGAGTGAAAAAATTGAATCAAAATCAAAATGAATCTCAAGCTCTTCCCTCTGAAGCGATGGTTGCCAAAATTGCTTTTATTGGATCAGCCATTACTACTTTCGGGGATGCTTTGTCAGCCTTGGCTTCATTACTTGCTTACGAAATCGCAGCTAAATCAGATGATGGATCAGATTCACAAGATCAATTACAACAACTGCAATTGATGCAAAAGCAAATGGATGAATTAACTGCAGAAATTGAAAAAATAAAGGTCTCCATTAAATCATAACAACTCCTGTTATGTAGTGAAAGTGCTGTCCCAAAAATACTAATACTTATTTCATGCTTCACCAAGAACGGAAAGAGAAATAACGATATCTTAGGTTACGAACCTTGGATCTGTTAAAATCAAAATGTTGTCTAGAAAACATTTATCACCTCATGTATGCATGTTAATGGAAGGATACCTGCAAAGAAAATAAAAAGGAAAACATTGGGATGTTAAGGTTACTTATATTGATTAAAGGGTGAGTTTTTTCTAAAATAAAAGCCGATGCTCTAGTGATGAGCATCGACCTTTTTGTTCCTATTAATATAGTATTTTTTGACCTGGTTTCCGGTTAACTGTGCAAAGTCCGCCAGTTTGTAGTGCTTGTAGTACACCCGAGTTTCGTCTACATGACGGCCAATATTGTTATGGAAAACTGTTTGATATTGTAGCTCTCCTTCTGGACTGATGATGAATAGGCCGCGAAGTGCGATTCTTTCTTCTTCTATAAGTACTCCGTATTCTTTAGATACAGCATGATTCGTATCTGCCGCTAATGGATAATTTAGTTCACCTAACCCATTTTCTTCACGTACAGTATTGATCCACGTTTATGTGTATAAATTGTTTCTGTTGAAACTCCAATAATTTCAGCGTTTAACTCTTTGAACTCATCGTAACGGTCAGACATCGCTGTAATTTCAGTTGGGCATACGAATGTGAAGTCCAATGGACAAGATATTGATGGAAGTAAATCTTATATTTTTATCATAATCTAGACATATCACTACCACTAATACAGCAGTATTTCAGTGCAAAATGAACATGCTTATGAAGCGATCCCAATCTCATTCATTTAGAAATTTCTAATTTTGAACCTTATTTATTATCAGGATAAAGTTCTTGCAAATATTTTATAGACTCCACAATCACTTTTTGTAAAACACTAACATCGATATCAGCAATTTTATTTATGTAGACACAAGCTTTACCTGTTTTATGTTTGCCAAAATCTTTTAATAATGCTTCTCGGTTGAATTCACCTGAGGCAAAATATAAAGAAATACTTGCTTTTCTTGGAGAAAAACCGACAAGTGGCGCTTCCCCTTCATGACCTGTTTTATATTTATAATGGTACTTACCAAATCCAATAATACTAGGTCCCCACATTTTCGCTTCAAATCCCGTCGTTTCCGTAAAAATATCTAGTAATTGATAAGCATCTGCCCGCTTTTTTAGGTTCTCTACGCTTTCAATAAATTCAATAACACTCTTATCTGTTTCCTTCGTTTTTAATTCATACATCTTAAAAGCCCCTTCCATTTATATGTAGAAAAAAAGCCTTTCTTCCATTTATTAAAACAAAAAGGATGAGGAATGTCATCAATAAAGGACAAACGTCTACAATCGATGGACTGTAGACATCTATTTCAGGAAACCTCTTCGTCTTTCTTCCTAATTTCGATATGACTAAGTTTGTTTGAAATTTCTTTCAAGATCAAGTTTCTTTCTTTTTGTCTATGAAGAAATGTTATTGCAAACCAAATAGTAAGGCCAATGACAGCTACATAAACAATTAACATAAGAAAGATCGGGAAAAGTGCAAAAATCTCCATTGTCCCACCTCCATTTATACGTTCTGCGTCGTTTGAAAGAACTCTTCATTAAAACTATACCTGTATTTCCAAATAAAGTGAACCATTTAAACTAATTCTTTCATTCATAATAGAGAAATAGGATTGATGGATAATACTAAAGTTAGAACGATACAAAGAGATTATTAGCAAATGAGTTAAAATGACACAAAAAAAGGACTGGACCATAATAAAAACGATCAAACCTAAAGAAAAATAGCGTGTTACCTTAGCAAAGGAAATATACATAAACTCTTGGTCGGCTAGAAATGGTCACTCCATGTGACTACGCCGACCTAGCACGACCTGAGCATCGCGGGAGAAAAAGCACGGTGAGCCCTCTAAAGATGCGCTAGCAAGAGGTCGATGACACCCATCACGTCCTGAGACTGTGCTTACTCGTTCCATCGAAAAGCCTTGCACTTCGTTCGTCCCACCAAAAAGATTTGTGACGTCAGCGACACTAGTACGTCCCGTGGCTGCGTATTTACTCGCCCCATCGAAGACCTTTGGGACTGCGCTAAATGCTCATCCCATCGAAGAGCTTTGGGACTGCGCTAAATGCTCGTCCCATCGAAGAGCTTTGGGACTGCGCTAAATGCTCGTCCCATCGAAGAGCTTTGGGACTGCGCTAAATGCTCGTCCCATCGAAGAGCTCTGCGACTGCGCTTACTCGTCGCAATAAACATTATACATCAGAGGCTCACCTGTCAACTTAGGATGCGCGAAGTATATTTCCGGAGCCGGTTATATGTTGCTACCATTGTTAGGATTTATCTTTGGTAAAACAATTTTGTCCCAGCCTATTGTCATCTTATATTTTCTAGCTCTTTAATTTTTCTTTACGTAAAAACAATAATGCAATTACGCCAAGTAAGAAGATTAATGAGCCTGCAAATAAGTTATTAAAATAGTTTGTTGCTGTTTGAGGTAACTTACCTTCTGTTAAGCCAGAATCATTTGATTGCTGAATAGGGTTCTCTCCTTTTTCCCCAGTCGTTCTGACAGTCACTCCTGCTACTTCATCTGTTTTTAATTCTTCTTTCTTCGTTATTTGTTCTTCATTTTTAGTAGACTTCTCACCATTTACTGTTCCATTATTATTATTTGATTCGTCTACTGGTTGCTCAATTTTTTCATTATTTTCTTGTCCATTTTCACCATCTAAATCCTCTTCGTTCGTTTCCTTATCATTTGGACTATTTTCATCAGTCGGTTCGTCCACTTCTTCGTTATTATTTTCACCATCGGGAGATTCCTCATGATCTTTGTCTGTTGGATCATGTTCATCTGGATCTTCTTCATTATCTATTTGATCAAAGACGTTGTTTTCATATAAATTAGAATACAATGAATGATCATGTACTACTTGAGCATAATAGGCAAGTGCTAATTCCGCTAATTCCTTGTCAAAATCACTTAGATCATTGTTAAATGCAGCAGATAACTTACTTGCGAATGTATCATTTCCTAAAGAATTCGCTGCACGGGCATGGGCATACGCAGTTACTTCGGCACTTATTTTTATAAAATCCTCTAAGTCTGCTGCCCCTTCGAAATCAACTGGCTTAACTTCTTCTTTAAAAGGAGAACGCTCTTTCACTAAATATGATTGTTTCTTTGTCTCAAGCGTTCCCCAATGAATATCAGCATCATTATGTAGTGCAAACGCTCCAGTAATCGTTCGCGTTGCATTTGGACCATACTGACTGCCGTCAAACCCACCTAAAGCTTCTACAGCTGAACGGCCTTGGGCTTTCACATCTAAAATAATATCATCATCGTCAGAAGTAGTTTCTCCTTCAATTAATATATAGTAACGATCATAACCTAAGCTGCCCAATCCGGCATTTACACGTCTTGCAATATCTTTAACCGTAAAATAGCTTTTACCATATTGCTGGATAATAGTAGGATCTAATTTGTCGATATAAGAATCCCAATTACTTACAATTTCTTCTTTTTCTTCATCAGTAGCCTTCTCCAATCGATTATTCGTTAAATCAAATTCACGAGTTTCTCCGATCGTTGTCCATGTAAGTAATTCTTTATTTAAAGGTTCTTTACTGACATCTTTTGCAATGTTACCGACAAATCCATCCATATTATCTTTCTTAAAAGAATGATTGTCTACATCAATAGAACCATCAGCAACACGTTGAATTGCTTCCCTATAATAGGTTGCATAAGCTTCTGTCATATTTACAATTTCTGTTTCCTCTAATTGTAATTTTGGTGCAACATCATTTAATAAATAAATACTTGTTGCAAAATTTAATAGATCGTAATAAAAAGGAGCGATACCAACTTCATCAAAATCATTTAAATCAAAAACTGCTTCTTTATGTTTGTTGCCGTAAAATCCAACGTTTTCAATATGTAAGTCACCAGTGATCCAAGTATTTGGATTTTCTATCTTATACCAATTTGATGGAATTTCAATAACATTATTTTTTACGTCTACAAAAAATAATGCAGCTGTACCACGATAAAATGAAAATGGGCTGGATGCCATTTGAGTAAGTTTCGTATCTTTCATACTTGCATCGCTAATATGCTCATTGAATGCAATGATGTTTTTAATTAAATCGTTGTTTCTTTCTTCTCCTGAAGAAGGATTAAATTTAGTTACGTCAATCGTTGTTCTGCCTGGTAACACAAAGTCAACATCTTCTATTTCATCGTAATAATGAGCGATTGCCGAGAAATCTACTAGTCTTGAGTTTCCATCTAAATGAAGTCGGACAGTCAAATGTTGATGTTCACTTAATGGACCTAAATCTGCTATATCGTTATCACGTAAATTTACATCTTTTAAGGCGAGTAAATGTTGTAATGGTGTAATATCAACAATTTGGTTTCTTCGTAAAACAAGTTCTTCCAATTTAGTCAAGTTACTAATCGATGATAAGTCTACTACTTGGTTTGAATGTAGATTTAGTTCTTGTAGCTCAACCAAATTTGCTAAAGGGGATAGATCATTTATCCCATTATTTCGTGCTGAAAACTTTTTTAATGAAGTTAGCTGCTGAACGGCTTCAATATTAGTTACTTGATTATTGCGAATATCAATTGATTCAAGATTCGTTAAGTTTCTGATTGGCTCTAATGATTCGATATAGTTAGAACGGACATCTAACGATTTTAATTTATGCAAATCTGCTATTCCTGCTAATGAGGAGATATTATTTTCACGTAAATCAATTGATTGAAGCTGTTTTAATGTTTTTAGTGGGGTTAAATCAGCAATTTCATTGGAACGTAATTCTAATTTTTCTAGATTTACGAGATATTGAATTCCTTCAATACTTTTAATCCCTTTATCTCTAATTTTCTCTAATTTTTTTATCTCTGCTAACGTTTCATGCGTCATTTCTGTATGTCCAAGTTTTTCAAGTTCCTGTTGAATTGCTTGATGTAACGCTTTATCTTCAATAACTACTTCTGTCAATTGTTCCTCTTCTGCTTTAACTTCTTTCGTTTCCTCTTTCTCGATTCCATCTTTTTCTTCGGTTTGCTCACTCGTTGCTTCATTATTTTCTTCGTCTTCTACTATGCCATCTGTCATTTCCGGTTCTGAAATAACATCCTTATCCACTGCTTCTTCTTGTTCACTAATTGAATCTGGAGTCTCGACTGCTTCTTCTACTTTCTTTGGTATTTCTTTCTCCAGACTTTCTTCCTCGTTCTCTACTTCTAACAGTTCCTCCGCATATGTAATTGGTGTAGGAACATAAATGGAAAATAATAATGTGGAGCTAATAAAAATGTACAGCAAACGTTGCATAATATTTTCCTCCTATTATTGTAATTACCGCATTTCATTATAGAGGAATTTCGTTGCAATAAGTTTCTGTTTACAAAAACTAAATATGTTCATTACAGTAAATTAACATACCATAGTTTACTTAATATCTTATCAACTTCTATTCTACGATTTAAAATTTAGTATAAAATAAACAAAACCTAAATAAATTGAATGGGGGATTCAATTTATTTAGGTAGGAAAAATTAACTGGCATTGCTTCTAAAAGGTTTTCCTTGAGCGATCTTTGTTAAGGAGAGGATTAGGAAATTTTTATTGGCAATGCTAGATAATTAAAATTCAATGATTACTTAGCTTCCTCGACGTTAAACCTTTTGGTCATCGTCGATAAGGATCTTGAAATGGTTGATAGCTTTAAACCAATTTCATGTGTGTTTTGCACTTGATGAAATTGGTGATCACTACTTGCTAACATTTCTTCTACACTTGCTAATGTTTCTTGTGATACTGAAGCGAAATCAACTGCTGATAATTCAAGTTCTGGCAGTGTTTCATCCAGCATTTGCAAATCTCCTTGCGCTTTTTCAATATGAGTCCTTACTTCAGAAATTTCTTGCATTAATTGATCAAATGATTCTTTTGATTCATTTGCCAAAGTTAAATTTCCATTCATTTTTTCAAACATTTGTTTAAATTCTTCTGTAGCACTAATGGTCATATTTTCCATGTCAAAGATGGCCTTCGTTATTTCTTGGCTAGCATTGGCAGACTCTTCAGCCAAAGTGCCAACTTCATTTGCTACGACGGAAAAACCTTTTCCAGCTTCACCAGCACGGGCTGCTTCGATCGAAGCATTCAATGCTAATAACTTCGTTTGTTCGGCAACTCTATGTATGAGTTTGACACTATTTGTAATGGAATGAGAATAATAATTAACTTGCTGGATCGTTTGATTAAACTGTTGGAAATCTCGCTCAAATTGTCCGATCGTATCAATTAAGGTGGCGATATTATTTTCACCTTGATTGGCCGCAATACTCATGCTTTCTGATCGATTGGATACAGACTCCATATTCATTAACATCTTGACTATTTTGTTTTTCATCGCAATAAAACTACTCGTATTTTGTTCAGAATTACTTGCTGTCTGTTCTGCTCCATGTTTCACAATATTTATCGCTTCAACCAGCTGATTACTAGTTCCTATTGTATCTTTCGATTGATCTGCTAAAGTTTCACCCGTTTCATTTAAGCGAATCGTTGTTTCACTTAATTCTTGTAAAACAATCCGCATATGGCTAATCATTGCATTATAACTTTTATGCAGCGAGATAAATTCTGGCAATGTTGTATTCATCTCTTTCATAGGTAATAAATTTCCTTCTCTTACTTCCCGCATCGTATTACGCAATACTTGAAGCGGTTTCGTTAAGGAACGAACGAACAAGATGATGAGGATGATGGATACAATTAAACTAATAGAAATAATGAGTATCGTATTATACCCCATGTTTTTCACAGGTGCCATAAATGATTTTGTCGGGACGAGTAATGCATACATTCCATTGATTTCTTCCATCTCTTGAAAAGAAATCGTATGTGGTTCGCCATTAATATTGTCTCTAATGACTCCACTTTTTTGCGCTGATATTTTATCGATAATTGATTTTGGAATTTCAGGTAATGTTTTTTCACTTACTGGAAAAGAAGTTGCTTTTGAATCACTTATATAAAAGTATTCTGATTTGATCCCTTCATTTTCCAGTTGCTTTTGTTGTATCCGAATATTAGCATTTAATTGTTGCATGAAATATTCCTCATCACTAACATATGTAAAATGAAGATTTTCTGCTATATATCCTATTAATTTCGTTTCACTTACTAATCTATTTTCAATTGTTTTTATTGTTATATTTTTCGACTTTACGTAGGAAGTACCCCCTACTGTTGTAATGGAAATGACGATTAGAGATATAAATAATAGTAATAGCCTTGTTCTTAGTGTTGTTTTTAGTAGCACATTTTCATATAAGCGGTTCATTGATGTTATTACTCCTCTCACCTTTCAAAACATCATGCTTATGACCTATTTATTTTTAGTATAACGAATGTTTATGTAGTAAAAGTAAATATGACGTAAAAGAAATGTAAATTTATTGGCTAGTTCTTTTTGTTCATTTTTTGTTTATTTATCATTGTTAAGATAATAATCATGATCGTGCTTCCTTCCTTAAATTAAGCATAAAGACCTACTAAGCGTATAGGCTAGTAGATTTATTGAAAGCTTGAATTTTTTAATAGGATAGATAAACTAAAGAAAGAAAATATAATGAAGAAGGATTGAGTAATGATTGATTTCGTCGGATCTTTTATTCACCATTTTGGCACTATTATTTTTGCTCTTAATCATTTTCTTTATTTATCTCACTATTCATAAAATCGGAATGAGTAATAAACGAAAACTAATTGATTCATTTAAAGAGGAAACCCGCTTCTTAATCTATCAATTTTTATATGAAGGAGAAAAGGAAGCTTTATCTAAAACATACTCAAAAGAACAAATAACAGCTATTTTTGAATTATTAAATGATTTTGCTCTCGTCATGGACGATCAAGAAGCTTCTCAACGTTTGAAACAATTTGCAAACAAACATATGTATACATACATTACGGAAAATTTACGGCATAAACGGTGGAATATCCGTTTAAATGCTCTTTATATGATTGAAAATTTTCAGATGGATCATTTACAAACAGAATTAGAAGCTCATTTTACGTATAAAAAGTTAACACAGTTAGAAGAAACACAACTATTAAAGCTGTATGCGATGTTCCATTATGAGACGATAATCGACAAAGTACTGCATACAAAACATTCATTATCTAATTTTGAATTATTATCTATTTTTGCCCAGATGAATAAGACGACGTTTACGAAGCTTAGTGATCAGTTTCAAACATTGCCTTTTCCTTATCAATTAGCTATTTTAGATACGATTGCTAATAAAAATTGTCACGAGTTTGCCCCCCTCATTAGACAACTACTAGAGGATAATGAAATAGAGTTAAAGATTAGATCGTTAAAAGTATATGCAGAAACAGATATTTCCGTAGAGAATATAGATTTAATTCCTTTTTTATATCATGATGTTTGGCAATTGCGGTTAATGGCTACCAAAATAGTAGGAACAAAAAAACTAGACTACTATAAAGATGCCACTGTGGATCGTTTAACAGATCAAGAATATATTATTCGAAAAGAAGCAGCAAAAGCTTTAGTACAGTTTCCAGATGGCGAAGAATTATTAAGAGAAATAACGAAAAAAAGTGACGATCCATTTGCTGTCGACATGGCTAACGAATGGTTACAAAAGGAGCGGGTTAGAAATTTTTATTAATTGGTCTCTCATCTTAGAAGTAGGCAGTCTCATCATCGTTATTTTTATGTTTTTTATTATTACTATCTATGGAATAATGCTTATCGTATCCCTTTTTCAAATGAGGAGAAACCATTCTTTCGGAAATAATAAGCCTTATGAAAAGTTTTTAAAATCAAGCTTTATTAAACCTGTTTCTATTTTAGTACCTGCTTATAATGAATCGATTGGCATTTATGGAAGTGTCCGCTCTTTGTTAAATATTGAATATCCGGAATATGAAATTATTATCATTAATGATGGTTCAACAGATAACACATTGGAAAAAGTGCTTGAACGGTTTCAATGTTATAAAGTCCAACGAGTGATTCGAAGACAACTTGAGACGAAAGAGATAAAAGCAATTTACCAATCATCTATCTACGAAAATCTTATCGTCATCGATAAATGGAACGGTGGAAAAGCCGATGCCCTAAATGCTGGTATTAACGTTGCCCAATATCCTTATATCGGTTCATTAGATGCAGATTCAATTATTGAAAAACATGCTTTCTTAAAAGTTGTTAAGCCGATGATGGAATCAAACTACCATGTTATCGCTTCTGGCGGAAGTGTTCGCGTTGCTAACGGTAGCTTGATCGAAAATGGCGAAGTAATGGAAACAAAACTGTCAAAAAAGCCAATTGTCCTCATGCAAGTCATTGAATATTTACGAGCATTTTTGATCGGGAGAATTGGTTTAAGCCATTCTAATTTACTATTAATCGTCTCTGGTGCTTTTGGTGTATTTGATAAAAAGTGGGTTGTACGTGCTGGTGGTTACGCCGATACAATTGGTGAAGATATGGAGCTTATCGTCAGGCTTCACCGTATGATCAAAGAACAAAAATTACATAAAAAAATTATCTTCGTTCCTGATTCCGTTTGCTGGACAGAAGTACCTGAATCGATCAAGTATTTACGAAAGCAGCGTAAAAGATGGCAAAAAGGGTTATTTGAAAGTATTTGGAGACATCGTACTTTGCTTTTTAACCCGAAATACGGTTCGATTGGAATGATATCCATGCCTTATTATTTTTTGATTGAATTTTTAAGCCCGATTATAGAACTGGCTGGCTATATGCTCGTTATCATTTCTATTTTTACGGGAGATATTTATGTCGAAATTGCCCTTACTTTTCTGTTTCTTTCGATCATTTACGGTACTATTTATTCCATGGTTTCTGTCTTATTGGAAGAATGGAGTATGGATCGGTATCCAAATACGAATCAATTTATTCGCATCTTTTTTTGGTCCTTAACGGAAAGTTTTTGGTACAGACCTCTCACTGTCATTTGGCGCATGGAAGGTATGTTTGAATTAATATTTGGTAATCGTGAGTGGGGAGAAATGGATAGAAAAGGTGTTTCAAAATGAAGCGAAAAGGAATATTTTTCATTTGTCTTATGAGCTGTTTATTCATTTTTTCATCGCCTTTTTGGTTATGGAAATTACAACCATCTAAACATGTAAATGTATTAATTATCGATAAAACAGTCCCAGATACATCCTACCGAGAACATAAAGGGTTAATCTGGTTATTAAACCATTTAAAATTTACGAAAGCGGATGGTAAACCATATGATGTCAAAGAGGATTACAGTGGATTTGTGCCAAAAAATCCACCTGACTTTGATGTAAAAGAACTACCAGAAGACTTATCAGCCTATGAAATCATTTATCTCGCTGATAGCTATGGTGTGACGGAAGATGAATATCATGGTGATAAGGTTGAAGGTAAGCGATCTAACATATTGTATGGCGGAATGACAATGGATGAGGTTGAGGCGATTAAACATTCACTCATTAACAATAATCAAACATTTATCGCCGAATTTAATTCATTTGGCTCGCCTACGGATGAAGAAGTAAAGAAGCTATTATATGAGTTATTACATGTCAATTGGACAGGTTGGATTGGCAGAGCATTTCATCAATTACATAGTGAGGAAGTACCTTCTTGGGTAAAAGAAACGTATGAAAAACAATCTGGGGAAACATACAATTTTTCCGGGTATGGAGTTGTATTCGTTCATGAGGGGGGAGAAGTCGTTATTTTACATAAAGACGACTTAAATGAAGAAGGAGTTTCCATGAAATTATCGGATGCAGGGGCAAGCTTCTTTCAACTGGATGGTACGTATGATTATGACTATTGGTTTGATATTGTTGAACCTAATAAAACTTCAAATGTTGAGGCGAATTTTCAACTTGCTCTTTCTACATCAGGAACAGAAAAGTTAGCAGATAAAAACATACCGACAACTTTTCCAGCGATTATTTATCATCAGCATCCACAGTATGAAAGCTATTATTTTGCAGGTGATTTTGTCGACCAAAAAGAAGTACCTAGCCTCTATCAATCTAAAGGGATCGCTTGGTGGAAAAAAGTTACTTCTGTCCAGAAAAAAGGTCGAACAGATACATTTTTTTGGAAAGCATATGTACCGATTATGACAACTATTTTAGGTGAATCGAAAGAAAAACGAGATGACAAGGATCATGTGCGGGAACGAAAAATAGAAAACGATATGCAAATAGTCGGAAATGTTGGAAATAATTATGTACAAGTGTATCAAGACGGAGAATGGGAAGACCTCATGATTAAAGGTGTCAATATGGGCATTGCAAAACCTGGACATTTTCCAGGTGAAACAGCCATTACAAAAGAGGAATATGCTCGATGGTTTGAGATGATCAGTGAGATGAATGCGAATGCGATTCGTGTGTATACCATTCATCCACCTCCCTTTTATGAAGCATTATATGAACATAATTTAGATCGCGAGGAACCTTTATACCTTTTTCACGGTGTATGGGTGAATGAAGAGGAGCTTGTTCGAAAAAACAATGCATTTGATGAAGAAGTAACGAAGGACTTTAAAGAAGAAATAAAGCGAATCATTCATATTATCCATGGAAATGCAGAGCTTGAAAATCGTGCCGGACATGCCAGCGGAAGCTACCATTACAATATTTCTCCATATGTTTTAGGCTGGATTATTGGAGTAGAGTGGGATCCAGAAGTTGTTGTCAGTACAAATCAGAAAAACAGCACTAAAAGATCGTTTGATGGGAACTATTTTATCGTAAATGAAGCAAGTCCATTTGAAGTGTGGTTGGCTGAAATGATGGATTATACTGCGACATATGAAGCAGAAACATATCATACACAGCGCCCTTTAAGCTTTACTAATTGGGTGACGACCGATTTACTTGATCATCCAAGTGAACCAATTGAAAAAGAGGATATGGTCTCTGTAGATCCTAATGTGATAAAAACAAAAGAAGCATTCTATCCCGGAGTTTTTGCTTCTTACCATATTTATCCGTATTATCCCGACTTTTTAAACATAGAAGAAAAATACATTTCTTATCTCGATCATCGTGGCGAAAAAAATAATTATGCTGGTTATTTACATGATTTACGAGAACACCATAAGATGCCGGTTTTAGTTGCCGAATTCGGTATCCCAGCTTCCAGAGGGATGACGCATAAAAATATATATGGAATGAACCAAGGTTTTCATTCAGAACAAGACCAAGGAAAATATGTCAGCAAATTGTACGAGGACATCATTACCGAAAAAATGGCTGGTGGGCTTGTCTTTACATGGCAAGATGAATGGTTTAAACGAACATGGAATACGATGGATTATGATAACCCAGACGAACGCCCATATTGGGATAATATTCAAACAAATGAACAACATTTTGGTTTATTAAGTTTTGACCCACAAACGGAAGAAACATTGATTAAATTAGATGGAAAAATCGATGACTGGGAAGCACGTGAAGAAAAAACAATTTATATTGGAAATGATGATATGATCAAACAAATTTTTATGACGAGTGATGAAAGAGGCATTTATGTCCGAATGGAATTTGATCCAAATAAATGGAATGTCAAAGAGCAAGACACGTTCCTTTTGCTAGATACAACAAAAGAGCAAGGTCAATCGAGCGAACAGGATATTAAAAACTTGGAGACAGAAGGAATTGATTTTGTTGTTAAAATAGAGGACAAACAATCAGCAAATGTACGTATTGACAGTTACTATGATACTTTTTACTATCATTACGGGGAAATGTTACAGATGATTCCGCAAGCCCCCTATGCAAAAGAAAAAAATAATGGTATATTTCACCCAATTCGGTTCGCTTTGAATAAAGAAATGTCGATTGAAAAAGATGGTAAAACAATGACATACCCCTTTGAGTCATATGAAACAGGCAAATTAACCAATGGGAATGGAAACCCACAATCTGAACAGTTCAATTCATTAGCCGATTATTATCTTGATGAAGAAAAAGGTATTTTTGAACTTCGACTCCCTTGGCTTCTGCTTAACTTCAAAGATCCGAGTAAAAAAGAAATAATGGGTGATATTTGGTCAGAGGATGGAATCGAATCAAGTAGGCGAATCGATGGAATAGAGATTGCCTTTGTTATTACTGATCTTGACGGAAAAACTGTAGAAATAATTCCCAAAACAAAAAACAATGAGTTATCTAACTGGCTTCATTATACGTGGGAAAATTGGGAGGAACCAACATATCACGAACGGTTGAAAAAGTCGTATTTTATGTTGCAAGAAACGTACGGTGAAATAAAGTAAAACGATAAGGATATGACCCGGGGATATTGCGGGTCTTTTTTTATTTGGCTCTGTTCAAGTAAGTTGTTTGAGAATTCGATTCCCAAAAACAAGTATTCTACAATAAGTTTATAAATATCAAGGTTGGTGATGAACGTGAAAGCAACTAATATTCTTAACACTGGTTTCAAGTATTAGTAAGTATTCAACACCAGGGAAACGAAGTCACTATGAATGTCTTGATTATTAAAGGAAAGTTAATACAACACACAGAAATGTATAATTAGATTGTTTCTTCGTTTTTATTCTATTGTTCTAACTAGGGCTTTAGTTGAGTAAGGTAAAACAAAAATAGAACTTCATTTTTTATCAAAGTTCTATTTTTATTCCAAATATCAATCTTAAACTATCACAAAGCCTATTATTTAAAACAGGAGAGTTGAAATCCCCTACTCAGTACCTGATCATAATTGCGCAAATAATACATTATTCTCCAAATGAACATGTTGGAATGTATCCAATTCAAGTTCAGCTAATCGATCATACGTAATATGATAAGATCCACACGCATGGATTGGGGGTACAAATCCATTTGTAATAGAACGCATTTTTTTCAATAAATCACCAGCTACTTCATGTTCATCTTCTAAATCACCGTTCGCCTCTTTAATTCGCTGTAAAAGCTCTGGATTCGGATTTTCTGCATATTGTTTAATTAGTGGGAACACTTCTGCCTCTTCTTTTATTGTATGTTGTTCCATTTCCATCCGAAATTCATTATATAAACGGTGGAGATCTTGTAAATGTGGCTCATCCGCACCATGTACACGAAAAATTTTCGTTACAAATTCTCCAAGTGCAGGCAACTCATTTTTTAAGTAATCGTGATGGTGATGTACAATATGATCGATTAATTCTGGTAGTGGAACTGTATCCCAGTCCATTACCTCATTATCTTCTGTTCGCCAATTTTGGTAAGCAGTATTTAGTTCAGATAAAATTAATTCTCTCGGTAGATTTTTCTCCTTAAAGCTTTCCTTTAAGGGTTTACTGCCACCACAACAATAATCAATCATATATTTGATAAATATATCGCTCGCTTGTGGGAAGACTTTTACGATATATGCAGGTGTATTTTCCGCTGTAAATAATTTCATTAGAATAACCTCCTCTATTTTCTTTACTTAAATGATAATCACTTTCATTGTAAAAGTCTGTGATATATGTCACTTTACTTACATTTCATTCTTACATTCAATAATCAACATAATCAGGAAGATGTAAATGTTAAGCTTTCTTTCTTAAAAAACGATTGCGAAATGTGCTGTTTCTAAGGATTATGCGCTAAAGAATTCGATCACCATCATAGTCTTACAAGGGATCCATTTAATAAATAATTGGTTTTGTACTCCCTGTCTTCTATAATGATAAGCAATAGTAGCTTTTTATTCGTATAAGATAGGGAAAACAGATACTAGCCATTTGCTAGGAGGAGAATACAATGTTTCGACGAAGAATGAAGCACACCCAACGATTTCAAGAAATACTAAATGGATTTTTTAAAAATGGTTTTAGTCATTTTTTGTTTCGAATTGGCTTAATAGAACGGCGTCATAAAAAAGAAGAAAATGTAAATATGAATATGAAAGATATTGGGATGAGGTTAAGAAAAACGTTCCAGGAGCTAGGTCCTACCTTTATCAAATTAGGACAGATTGCTAGTTCAAGACGTGATTTAATTCCAGAAGAAATTGCAACGGAATTAGAGAAGCTTCAAGATGATGTTCAGTCATTTTCTTTTTCGGAAGTGCGCTCCATTATGGAAGCTGAACTCGGTGATTCACTGGAGAACTTATTGGAACAGGTGAATGAAACACCACTAGCAACTGCTTCGATTGGACAAGTACATATTGCACAAACATTTGCAGGTGAAGAAGTTGCCATTAAAATTCAGCGCCCTGATATTCAACCAACCATTGAAACCGATTTAGAAATTCTTCATGATCTTGCTAGACTTTTAGAAGATCGATTTACATGGGCGAGAACATACCGAATTCGGGAAATGATAGAGGAATTTTCCTACTCCCTTCGAGATGAATTAAATTACAGTGTTGAAGGACGTAATGCTGAACGGATTGCGAATCAATTTAGGGATGATGAAACAGTCCATATTCCTAAAATTTATTGGGATCTTTCTACAAAAAAAGTATTGACAATGGAAATGATTCATGGGATTAAAGTAACCCATATTGATACACTCGATGAAAAGGGATATGATCGAAATGTTATTGCCGAAAGAATTACAAACGCTATGTTTGTGCAAATTTTAGAGAATGGCTTTTTCCATGGAGACCCACATCCAGGTAATATTTATATTATGCCAAATAATGTGATCGCTTTTTTAGATTTTGGCATGGTCGGTCGCTTAAGTGATGAGTTAAAATATAATTTTGCCACCCTAATTATCCATTTACAACGTGGAAACATAAAAGGAATGATTAAAACATTCACATCGATGGGCTTGATCGACGGTACGACGGATAGGGATTCCCTTTATCGGGATTTGGAACATCTTCAAGCTACATATTATGATATTGCCCTTAAAGACATTAGTTTAGGTGGAGTCATTGCCGAAATTTTTTCCATTGCCTATGCACATGAAGTACAAATTCCAAACGATATTACAATTTTAGGAAAGGCAATTTTAACGATGGAAGAAATCATGAAAAAATTGAATCCAACGTTTAGTATTATGAAAGCAGTGGAACCTTTCGGGGAAAAATTAATGAAGGCACGTTTCCATCCGAAAAATATCGCCAAGGAATCGTTAGATCAAATCATGGAGAATGCAGAAATTTTATCTGAACTTCCAAAAGATATGAAAGATATTGCCTCAACTGTTAAGAAAGGAAAATTGCACTTTGATATAAATGTAACGGACATGCAATCTTTTTTGAAACGGCTTGACCGAATTAGCAACCGGCTTTCCTTCAGTATTATTTTACTTTCGTTCAGTATCTTAATGGTAGGCCTTATCATTGGTGCTTCTATCTCTGGACAAACGAATCTGCTTTTTCGGATACCTGTGATTGAAATCGGTTCTGTCATTGCAACATTAATGTTTTTGTTTATGATCTTTACGATTATTCGTTCTGGCAGGATGTAGATAGCCCGATTTGAAGATTTTACACCCTTGTGTAGCTGGTCGCTAAGATTGAACATTTGAAACTAAAACCTTATTACAATAGGGTTGATAGTATGCCAAATGCTCCATTTTGATCAAAATTTTTTTCGCAGAAACCTGGATTAGGACTTATTTGTAAGAATGTCGTTTTCTCTTTTATCGGGTAACAATTAGCAATCTATTCGTCCCCAAGGAATGACGTTTTCTGTTTTTTAGGGTAACAATTAGCAATCTATTCGTCCCCGAGGAATGCCCTTTTCTCTATCAGTAACAAGTATATTCTGATTTTTCATAGTCATTTATACATACTGTTGGGTTGGGTGTGGTGCAATTGCTTTTACATTTCTACACGAAATAGAAAAAACAGGAGGGCGAACGTGCCTTCTCCTGTTCTTACTTTTTAGCAAAAAATCCTCACCCAATTTCATCTTACAGTAGGTGAGGAAAAAGCTTTTATTTTATCGTTTGATTTTTATGAATATTTTTTAGCAGTAGGATGTTAATGAACAAGTTTATTAGTTTCACACAAAATAAGCATTTCCAGAACGTTATTCATTATGCTCCCTCTATCGAACTTACTTACACTAATTTATGCCCACAATTACTACAGAAGTTCCCACCACTCGTTTTCGTTCCACAATTTGGGCAAAAATTAGGGATATTCCCTTGTCCCCCAGAACTTGCTTGTTGATTTTGCGGTTCACTTTGTCCTTTTGACGTTTCACCGCCCGAATCACGCATACTTTCCATCATTTCTTTCGCTACATTCATTCCCATCATCATACCAGCCATTTCAGAGGCCGTTCCAGAACCACTGCCACCTTCACCACCCATTTTTCCCGATGCCATTGCATCGGTGAGTTCTACTTGCTGATATTTCTTCACATCACCAATCATGCCGTGGGAAGCGGACTTTTTAATCATATCTTGAATTTCTTTCGGGTAGTTGAAGCTCATAATATGGAAACGAGTAATCGTCATGCCATCATCGACTAATTGCATATCAAGATCTTGCTTAATCCCAGCTGCAATTTCATCTGCATTCATTTGCAAATTAAACATATCTTTCCCTTCTCGTCCAATCCACTTCATTAGTAGCTGGTCGAGAACAGCAGTAATTCTAATTTTGATATCTTCCACCAAATAACTATTTCGTACACCGACAATTTTATCAATCAAGGAGACATAATCATTTACTTTAAAGTTAAACGTTCCATTGGCACGAATCGGAAGCCCGCCAGGTAAACCTGGAGCTGGTAAATGAATCGCACTTTTTGTTCCCCATTTTACCGTAAACTCCTTCGTATTAACAAATAAAACTTCTACACGCATGCCCGAATTAAAACCGAATTTAAATCCTTTTAACGTCGATAAAAATGGAATAATATCAGAGTCCACATCATAATCGCCCTCTTTTTCAAAAATCCCTTCAATTCTACCTTGATTGTAAAAAATCGCATCTTGCCCAGGACGAATGATTAATTTACTACCCTTTTTAATTTCATTATTATGCCATTTCCAAAAAATCATATCTTCCCGAAATTCGTCCCATTCTACAACATTCGCTAATTGCCCTTTAAAAAAACTCATCATTTTCATGCTCCTCTCCGTTTTTTAAAATTTACCTCTACTACTACTTCTTGAAAATCCACCACTTGTGCGCCCAATACTTCCACCACTTCTTCCACTTCCACCGCCACCACTTGATTGTTTCGGTTTTCTTCGTTTTGTGACAGTTGTACGAATATAGCGATCCCTTCGTTGTAACACTTTTGATCGTTCAGTGTCCCGATACGTTCCAGGAGTAGTTGTCATTTTCGGTTTCACATTGTACGCCATTCCTCCGACAATGACTGCTCCTAATCCGATTGCAATAATGAACTGTACCCATGTACGATAAATTGGATTTTCCGGATTAACACCGGGACGATAATTCATATATTTATCTACCAGTAAAATATACGACTCAAAAGCTGTATAATAATTTCCTTCCGATAAATAAGGTGTAATTTTTTCCCGAATTTGGGTAAGGCGATCAGGATCGAGATATGTTTGTGCTTTAGCAAAACCGTGTAAGACGACATCACGCTCTGTCATATCGAGCCCAATCATCGCCGTGTTTCCATGTTTTTTATCATACCCTAATCCTTCTTCATCGTAAAAATCGTTCATATATTGTTCAATATCTATCTCTATGTTTTCTTGCGTTATAATAATAAAGTCAGTTTCCCTTTTCTTACTATATTTTGCAGCTAATTTTTCCAGCTTTTCGACCTCATCATCCGATAATAGATTCGCATCATCAAAAACTCGCTGTTTTTCAACTGTTTCGGCATGTGCTTCGTTTGAAAAAAACGGAATAAATAAAAGGAAAATGAGAGCAATAATGATGCTTTTTAAGCTTTTCATTACCAAATCACCCCACTAACGATAAATGCTAGTAGTTTAATGATAATAAATGATGATGCAGCAATTCCACCAAACCAAGTTGCTACTTTTTTAGGTGAAATCGGTGGTTTCCCAACAATTTTTCCTGTTTGCCCATTCATCGCAAAAGTATGTTCTTGCCGATCATAATCATAATAAACCATCCACACAGGAAATAAGACATACGTACTGTTTAAATTGTTCGTGTTGATTTGTTCATGTTTTTTAGTAACAGATGAATAGCCTGTTATCGTGGAACGGACATACGAATCAACAAAACTACTAATCTTAGATTTAACGCGTGGAAATAACTCATTATCGTCATAATTATATTTTTCTGCAAGATAACCTGCTAAGTATGGTGTTTTAAACGTTTTTAAATCGTTATAATGGTATGGTTCTAGTTTATCCATTATCTCATCATTCATTTTTTCTGATGCATCAACAGGTACTCTAACATGATAAAGATCGATATCACGATACACATCATAATGCTTCGTTTCTGTATAAATATAATCGCCTCTCGTATACGTTCTTACCTTTTTTCCAGCACCTTCATATTTCACTTTACTATTTAAATCGTAGATCCAAAAAGGGACATACATTCCAGTAATATTTTTAATCCGATCAGCGGTCATAAAACCTTTAGGTGTAAGACGACCATTTTTACACCACTTCTTAAATGCTGCCCGTGCTTGATCTTTACTTATCGTAAATGGTATCACTTTTCCAGGTGCTAACTTTCCAGTCAATCGATCCCCTAATACGACACCAGCTCCACAAAAACTACAAGATGTTGCTGTCGTATCATTATCAGTAATGACGACAGCCCCACAGTTTTCACAATGGTATTCTTTTGCATCTTCTTCTGTAAATACATTTTTTATGTAATCATCCGAAAATTGTTCAATATTATCTTGCCTGCCACAACTACTACAAGAAAGTGCCCCTGACTCACTATCAAAAGCCATATCATCGCCACAATTTGGACATTTATAATGGATTAACAATACAATCACCTCTTTTATCTATTCGGACACGACAATCGAATGGAGGAATATTCGCTTTATTATCCGATGTAAAAAAGACCGTAACTTAAGCTACGGCCATGATTTACACCTTAACATGCTTATTCCTCTTTGCTAGCTAGATTGGCTTTAAGTGCAGCTAACTCGTCTTCTACATCTACTTTCGTTTCATATTTGGCTGCTAAATCTTTTATATCATCCTCTTGCCCTCTATTTAATTCAGCCATTGCTTGTGCCTCATCAAGAGATTTATTCACTCTTTCTTCCATCCGATCAAACGCGGAAATAGATTGATTTGCACCAGTTACCGATGTACCAATTTCGTTCATTCTTTTTTGTGTTTTGGCGACCGCTGCTTTTCCTTTCAGCATCGCTCTGCGGGCATCAAGCTCGCCAATGTCTTTTACGAGTTTATCATGCATCTGTCTCATCTGGACACTGTTGGCTTCCGCTAATTCAAGTGTCGTTCTAAGATCTGTTTCTTTTGCAGTTAATGTCGCTTTTCTTTCTAAAAATTTTCTTGCATCATCATCGTTGCCAGCTTCAAGTGCCTTTACGGCATAATTTTGCATTTTATTTATATCTGCTACACATTCTTCTAAATTACGTTTCGCTCTTTGCTCTTCTGCCATGATTGTTGCTGTTTCAGCTCTCACTTGCCCTAGATCACGGTTCAAGTTTCGCAAATATTGATCGATCATTTTCTCAGGATCCTCTGCTTTATCAAGCAATGCATTAATATTACTCGCCATAATATCTTTAAATCTTCTTAAAATACTCATCACAATTCCTCCTTCGTCTTTTAGAAGCCATTTTATGTAAGTTGAACGTTCCTTATTTTCAGATCACCTTTATTTTACATTAGTATGAACCGATAATAAAGGAAAATTTGAAAAGTAAGCCGTAAGAACTATAGGTTTTTGTTTATGTAGAAGGATTCAAGGAAATCCCATATAGCTGATTTATTTAGTACGCTTATTACTTACTTTTTTTCACTAATTCAATTGCTAATTCAGTCGAAGCTACTAACTCAGGATCTCCTTTTTCTTTTCTAATGTGAAGTGCTTCTAGAAAACACTTTTCGGCTTCTAGTAAATGTCCTAATTCTAGCAAACATTTTCCTTTATGTTGGAAGATAAAATCGTTATACTTTCTAACTTGGAGCGTATCGCTAAGATCCATTGCTTTATCAAATGTTTTCAGCGCTTTTTCATGTTCTTCATTATATTTCAACGCCTCTCCTAAACGAATAAGAAAAACAACCTTTCGCGAATCATCGTTCTCCCTTTCAGCTAAACATAATGCTTGTTGTAAATAGTGAATTGCTTTTTTCGGGTGACCTATCACACGATATAAATTGCCGAAAACACCATACACAAAATAAAGTTCTTCCAGCTTTCGATCATTTTCTTGCAAAAGCCTTTCTACTTTTTCTAGAAATATCCTTACCGCCTTTTCGTCAGAAGCTTTTTCCCTTAAAAAATGAGCCTTATCAAAATAAATTGTTTTAGCAATTGCATTGAATTCATTTTTAATTTGTTCTAATCCCACTAGCCTCATCCTTTATTTTATTTAATCGGACAACAAACAGTTCAATCGTCAAAAGTGGAACAGCAAATACGACGATCACATACCAAACTCCAAGATAGTGACCCATCATATCGATTGATGGAATGATAAAGATTAGTACGATTTCCAAATTAAAAATGGTCATAAAATCGTAATTCCATTTAGGACATATACCCATTTACTTACGGTGAATGGAACTTTTGGGTGATTATTCACAATAATTCCCCTTTTGAGTTTGATAATTGTATAAAAAATCTCTCATTTGCTTCTAGCATTATGAGAGATTTTGTCAATGGACCTATATCATAAATATCAAATAATTGGTAGAATACTTTGCCTAAAATGGTAGTCTTGACCCTATCCCTTTAGCAATGAGGGATTTATTTGACTTTTTGTTCAATCATTTTCCACTTTTGTAGATCGATCGATTTATTATTTCAATCACTTTTTTTATCTCATCAGGATAGAAATCTAGATTCTTTTTCCGAACATGTCTCCGTTGATCTTCATCTGCTCCAAGAATTCCTCCATTACTTAAAGTCGCCTTTCCTAACACTTCTCCTAAAGCAATATGTATTCCAATTAATCTACTATCCTCATATAAAAGCTGATCATCAGCAGATACAATCTTGGGTGTATGTTCAACCAACTGCTGATCATTCACTTCTTGAACAACCTCCGTTTTTGATTCAACAACAAAAACACCAATAATCCCAAACGTTATCATCATTGCACATATTATAAAACCTTTTATTATCTTTTGCATTGTTATTCCTCCACAAGATAATCTCCTACTATTGTACCATTCTTATAGACATAATATCACGCGTCAACCTGAAAAAAATGAAATTTTTTATCAATGAATCCATTTCATCATTTATTTAATGAGGAGAAGAACCGAACATTTTTTATGTAGCAAATTGTATTCCCACTCTAGGCGGATACTTTCTGCAGACAGCAGGTGAGCATCCTTAGGCTTTATCTTGCGGGGTCTTCTAATCCTATCTTCCCGCAGAAGTCATCTGCAGTCATTCCAATCATCTTAAGTTAGAGATCTAAAGCATACGAACAATAAGAGTTTGTATTTTAGTTCGCATTTATATCTCATATTAAGCATTTATGAAATTGACTCAAAAATCTTTCATTATACATTGCAACTATTTTACCTTCACATAAAATGAACAATTTGTCACATAATGATAAAAGCGTAATTTTACAATTATTAAGTTAGGGTAACTTACATTTCTCACCCTGGGAGGAGATTCAATGAAAGGAACAACCCCTGTTTTTATGATATCTGTTTGTTTAGCTGTTATTTTTATTTTATGGGGAGCAATTGCACCAAGTCACCTTGAATCTGTATCATCCAACATTCAACAATTTTTACAGACAAGATTCGGTTGGTTTTATCTTATTTCCGCTAGTACTTTTTTACTATTCACAATCTACCTAGCTTTCTCAAAATACGGGAACATCAAACTCGGCAAAGATGATGATGAACCTGAATACAGTACATTCAGTTGGTTTGCGATGTTATTTAGTGCAGGAATGGGCATTGGCCTTGTATTTTGGGGAATTGCTGAACCTATTTCTCATTTTTATGTCCCACCATTTGGAGATGCACAGACTCCGGAAGCTGCAGAAAATGCATTACGTTTTGCTTTTTTTCATTGGGGATTACATCCTTGGGGCATTTATGCACTTATCGCCTTAGCTCTTGCCTATTTTAAATTTAGAAAAAATGCACCAGGAACAATTAGCGCAACATTTTATCCATTACTTGGTAAACATGTTAATGGTCCAATTGGAAAAACAATCGATCTTATTGCCGTTTTTGCAACTGTATTCGGCGTCGCCACTTCCCTTGGGTTAGGTGCCATTCAAATTAATGGTGGGTTTTCCTATTTAAATAATAATATTCCGAATAACTTTAATGTACAAATGATCATTATTATCGGAGTAACCATTTTGTTCATGCTTTCCGCCATTTCCGGACTAGGTAGGGGGATTAAATGGCTAAGTAATATAAATATCCTTCTCGCTATTTTGTTAATGCTCTTTTTCTTAATTTTAGGACCAACCACTTTTTTACTCAATTTATTTACGACTACAATTGGAAGTTATGTAGAGTATTTACCTAAAATGAGTTTTCGTCTCGCTCCTTTTAGTGATGAAAATAGTGAATGGATCCAAGGTTGGACTATTTTTTATTGGGCTTGGTGGATTGCTTGGTCCCCTTTTGTTGGAACATTTATCGCACGCGTCTCTAAAGGAAGAACGATCCGCGAATTAATTATGGGAGTTCTTGCTGTACCGACAATATTTTGTGCCTTATGGTTCGCCATTTTCGGTGGAACAGGCATCCATGTTGAAATGTTCGGAAATGGCGGTATTTGGGAAGCGATGGAGCATGGAAATAATACTGAAATAGCGCTATTTGCAACACTTAGTCATTTGCCTTTAAGTACAATAGCATCTGTTTTATCCATTGTTTTAATCAGCACTTTTTTCATCACATCGGCTGATTCAGCGACATTTGTTATCGGGATGCAAACAACAAATGGCATGCTTAATCCGCCTCTTCTAATCAAAATAGTATGGGGCATCATCCAAGCCTCGGCAGCTGCAGTGCTTTTATGGTCTGGCGGTCTCACTGCCTTGCAAACTGCATCAATCGTTTCTGCTTTTCCATTTGTGATTATTCTAATTTTTATGATGTTCTCCCTTCATAAAGGATTAAAACAAGAAGGACCAACATATCCTAAAAAGCGGAAAGTGTTTTAACGAGAGGAGCGTTTTTGAATGAAATTATACAATGTGAGAAAAGGTCAGTTTGTTTATTATGACAATAAATTACATAAAGTGTATTCGGTTAAACCATTTTTCAAACAGTCCGTCCATCTTGTAAGGTTAAACGATTTAGAACAACAACTTACTACTGCGAAAGAAATCGAATTATATAAACCAAAGCATTTGGATAGTTTTATTTGTAACCATAAACGGTATACCCTCCATAAGAATAGTCAAGCTAAAATTGGAGATTATATTTTAGTCATTAACCCGCGTCCTGATTCACTAGATCATCATCATCTCCATGCCATTGAATTAGTTTCATCTATTGAAAAAAATGGTGTCATTAGTAATAAATCGAACGGGATCAAACATAATGAATACTGGGTAATGGTGCCTGGTTTGCTAGAAGGCGCAAATAAGATTGATTTCCAACACCCTAGAACAGACAAAAATTCGAATGAACATGAGGCAATTCCGCTTTCACCAGAAGTAGATCTACCTAAGATGGGGGATGTTTTTCAAAAAAACGATAGCGCCCCCATCATTCAGGCAATGGTTATCGCTATTAAAGGAAGAACGATTTATTTAGGCGGTAATTTAGTTGTAGAAAAAAGTGAAATTGTTGATCCAGAAAAATGGAGCTTCGTACATAATATTTTTGATCAGTAGGGAGCTTTTCATCGTAATGCACCGCGTGACATTCTGGCGCATTTCTACCGAGGAAGGGCACGCGGGAAGACGCCGCGTTCCCTCATCCTCATTTTTTTGGAAAAAGTTGTCGAGTAACGGCCTTTACTCAAAAAAATGCATATGTTGTTTATCCTGTTTATAATAATCGAGCCTGTTTTGTAACGTTCCCGTATGAAATTCAAATTTATGGCCATCTGGATCAGTAAAATAAACAGAGCGCCTATCCCTTTTATCTCTTGGACGACTTGGTAAAATAGGTACTTGTAATACTTTCAGTTTTTCGTACATATTATCAAAATCGGCTTCGTCCACTGAAAATGCAATATGTGTATACGATTGTTTGATTTCATTCCGTGGAATATCTTTTTCCACATTGAGGGCAAGCCACATCCCATGTAAATCAAAATAAGCAGTACTTCTACCTTTTACTAATAATGTAGCACCAAATACCTTTTGATAAAATTCGATCGACTCTTCTAAATCTGAAACTGAAAATAATAGATGATTTATCCCTTTGATCAAAAAATCACCTCCTTTTCACTGAATGATCGGTTTCGTGCACTCTCTTATTTTAATAGAAAGTATTATTTATGTTTTTTCCTCCGTAGACACAATTTAATTGAATTAAAGCTGCTATTTTATCGTTCAATCAATGGAGACTTACTTCGTTTCATGATAAAACAATTCTTATCGAAATCTTTCCAATTTGGTACATCTATAACTGAACGAATAAAGATTAAATATTGTTTTTAAAAAAATCCTGAATATCTTTATTCCCATGTAAAATAAAAACATTTCTTCCCTTACTTTGGAATTCACGAAGTCGTTTGATCATCGCTTTTTTTCGAGGGTAATACGTCGTCAAAATAAACCGAATAAACGCCCAATCTATTTTTTCTGGACAATCTTTTCCCATATCTGGACGAGTTGTGCCCCGATTCTTTACCCAACGTTTCACGACACGATAGAGACAAGTAAGGAGTGGCAACTCCAAATAAATAATGGTATCTGCATGCTCAGCTCTAATTTCGTATGTGGCTGTATAATTTCCTTCGATAATCCACTCTTTTTGTTGAACAATCTTTTTTTGTGCCGTTGTGAACTCCATATTCGATGCCTCAACCCAGCCTGGATTCCAATATAAAGCGTCAAGATGATAAACGTTTATTTGTAATATTTCTCCTAATTTATTCGCAAAAGTCGTCTTTCCTACACCAGCAGAAACACCCATGACGATAATCCTTTTCACTTCTTTTCACCTCACATGTTATTAAAAAACTTCGCTTATCGCCAAGCTTGTTTTAGCGAAAATTAACCTTGCATTTATGAGTTAGAAAGAGTTATTCTTTCCTTTCTTCATACCAAATAAAAAACGTGAGAAATCCCACGTTTATGTTCGTTTACTTATGTGTTATGACAAAAACTCCAGCACAATGTGATTTCGGATGAAACTCAGATTGGCACCATTCCATCAATAATGGACGTAATTGTTCATCAACAAAGTAATATTCAGCCTCATCCCAGCATTTGATACTATTTTTTCTACATGTTTCAAGCTGTTTTTTCGTTGTAAAAGCGACATCACCAATCAATATTTTTCCGCCCTTTGATAGTGATCCTAACAAACTTTTTATCAGCGCTACTTTTTTTCGATCATTAAAGTGATGAAACACATACGTACTAATAATAAAGTCATACGAATTATTTTTAATAAAAGTAGGTATGCCATCGGTTAAATCCCATTCTACCATATGAGCTGTTGGCAATTTTTCCTGCGCAATCTCTACCATGTTGCTCGAGAAGTCGATCCCAGTAATCGTATGGTTGTTTTCATACAGTTTACTCGTTAAAACGCCTGTTCCAAACCCGATATCTAACACATTTGTATTCGACTTTTGCATCACTTCATTAAAAATGTACCCAAGTACCGCTTTATATCCTGCGAACGGATACTCATTTTTCTCCTCACATAATTGAACCGTTTGATCGTAACTATTTGCCCATAAATTAAAACCTTCACTATTTAACATCAAGTATAGAACCCTCCAATTTTTATCGGGGACTATAAGCGTTTATTATTTATATTTTATACATCCCCTTTGTTCATCTATATATAGTACGAATAACTTTTTCATGCTATCCCGTCCTTTACATTTAATTACAATTCATTTTATCATTGATGAAAAAATATTAACAGTCGGATGATATAACTATTTGATAAATTATATCCACAGGAATTTTAAACAATAAAAAAACTAAAACGAAAAATTGAAACTATCCCCATATACTGATCTACTTAAACAGTTTAGACGTGCATGTACGAGTAAATCGAATCCTTCTGAGGGAGTTTACAATACATTTATTTTCGTCTAAATCCTCTAACCACCTATAACCTGAATCCCAATATAAACAGCCATCCCCCATATGATAATCGCTGATGCTTGATTAAATCGTTTTACCAATTTGCCAGTCGTATCAACCTTTCCAAGAGTTCTTCCTGAAATCACTAATCCAAAAAACCAAATCCATGAAACAGTAATACAGGAAGCTGTAAAAATTACCAACTCATAGCCATTGTATGACAATGAACTAGGACCGATCACTCCTATAATATCTATAATAGCATGGGGATTAAGTAACGAAACAGAAGCCGCAAATGTAATCTGTCTTTTTGTAGTAAAAAATTCATTCATTTGTTGTTTTGCTTCTTTATCAAGATCGCTTTTTAATAGTGACCATCCCATATAGATTAGGAAAAAAAATCCAATAATAAATATTAGATTCGTTAACCATTCAAAACGAAAAACAATGATCGAAACACCTGTGACCGCCAAAAGGATTAAAATTGTATCACAAATTGACGCCGTTATAACAGCTGGTATTGCTCGTAAAAAACTTTTTTGTGTAACTCCTTGATTAAAAATAAAAACATTTTGAACACCAAGAGGTAGAATTAAACCTAAAGCTAATGTTACCCCATGGATAAATGCTTCCATCATTCTATTCCTCCTTTATCCTATAAAAACATTTTACAAGAAGAGAAATGGTAAGTCTTCAACCAATTGGATGGAAATTAAACCAACCAATTCGTTATAATGAAAGAAAAGTGGGAGTGCAAAAGATGTCTAACTACGAATGGAAACCAACTCGAACTTCTCCAATTCCTTTACACCAACAAATTTATGAATATATGAAGGAGAAAATAATGAATGGAGAATGGACAATAGGGACAAAAATACCCCCACAAAGAACATTAGCCAAAATATTTAAAGTGAACCGAAGTACAATTATTATAGCTCTCGATGAATTAGTTGCAGATGGGTTAATTAAATCGAAAGTTGGAAGAGGGACAATAGTCATTAATAATACATGGAGTATCATTACTTCCACTCCACCACCTGATTGGAAAAGTTATGTAAGATCGGGGACACATCATCCAAATCAAGAAGTCATACAACATATTAATAAGGAGGAATTTAGCTCTAATATTATTCGTCTTTCAACAGGCGAACTATCCCCTGAACTTCTCCCATCCGAAAAGACGAAAGAAATATTTCTTCAAGGTAGTAAACATACTCTATCTCTTAGCTATACGGAACCAAAAGGAAATATACATTTACGAGTAGCTATTTGTGACTATTTGAAGTCAAAAGGTATAGGCATTACTCCTGATTCCGTTTTAATTGTTTCCGGAGGACTTCAAGCATTACAATTGATCTCTCTTGGCCTACTACATAGGGGTTCTACCATTTTTCATGAAACACCATCTTATCTTACATCTGTCAATGTGTTTCAGTCTGCAGGAATGAATTTATTTGGAGTTCCGATGGATAAAAAGGGAATACGAATCGATGTATTAAGACGATTAAAACGACACCATCATGGTGCCTTGCTCTATACAATTCCCTCTTTCCAAAATCCAACTAGCGTTTTAATGACCGATAATAGAAGAAAACAGCTTTTGGATTTTTGCAGTAAGGAAAGGCTTCCAATCATTGAAGATGATGCTTATGGAGATTTATGGTTTCAGCAACCCGTATTAAAACCGCTAAAAGCAATAGATCGACAAGGACTAATCTTATACATGGGGAGCATGTCCAAAACATTAGGACCCGGATTACGTATTGGCTGGCTTGTCGGTCCAGAACCAGTAATTGATCGATTATCTGATATAAAGATGCAAACTGATTATGGCTCAAGCACATTATCACAATTTGCCGTTACCGAATGGCTTACAAGTGGTTTATATGAGGAACATCTTTATCATATTAGAAAAAAATTGAAAAAAAGAAGAGATTTAACCATTCAAATCCTTGAAAACTTTTTTTCAGATGTTGCTACGTGGAATATTCCTGAAGGAGGCTTTTATATTTGGCTTAAATTAAATGTGGAAGTGTCTATAGTGAAGTTATTTCATAATGCTTTGAAAGAAGGAATATTAATCAATCCAGGAAATATATATGATCGAAATGATGCTAACCATCTTCGTATCTCCTATTCATATGCGACAGAAGCACAGCTTGAAGCAGGGTTAAAGAAACTTGCTTTACTTATCAAAAAAATGAATAAATAAGGAGATACTTTTAGATCCTTACCTATGCATTTATTATTTTTCACTATAGAATGGGTACATGTAAAAGTTAGATCCACTTCGATCAAAGTACAAAATCTATCGAATGATGAAAACTATTTTCTCTTTCATACAACTATCATTGTTTCAGCTTATGAAGATAAGTTAGTATTTATTTGTTTTCAGCCATATACACTTTTGGAACGTCGTTCACCGCTTATATAATTTGCAAGTTAGGTGCAAAAAAAGTAGGTGTTTTCCTCCATTTTATCCCTAATTTGCGACTGTCTTTGGTATTCTGTTTTTCAAGCTAGTTATTTTTGATCCCTATCAACTAAAAACTAACATTTAATTCACTTACACCTCTTTGGTAAGAATAAATCCCTCGTATACTCAAAGTACAGAGGGATTTATTATGAATCTATCAATTAATTTAATTTATATCTTCTGTAAATAAATATTGCTACACCGATTAACAGTAGTAAACCACCAACTAATAAAGTCGTATATATTGTAGTTGCGGTACTTGGTAACTTACTTCCTCCCTTGCCATCATGTTCATCAATCGTTACTTTTGTACCATTTTTATCTTCATCTTGCTTGCCTGTGTCATCACCCGGTTTGTCTGTGTTGTCTCCTGGTTTCGGGTCTGGGTCCTCACCCGGTTTCGGGTCTGGGTCCTCACCCGGTTTCGGGTCTGGATCCTCACCCGGCTTCGGGTCTGGGTCTTTAGGTTCTTCACCTGGTATTTCGTCCCGAGCAGCGTCTAAAATTCGTCCTTCTCTTACCGGATCAACCTTACCATCTAAATATTTTTCCTCCACCATATAATCCTTTAGTTGTTCCCAATCGATTTCACCGATATTTTTTACTCGTCCTTCTTCATAAATCTTTGCAAATGTTTCAAAGCCATCCCCGCCTTGAGCAGTAAACTGGTTTGTCGTAATGAGATACTCCTCATCTTGTTTAATTTCTACGTATTTGTCGTCCTGTTTTACTTCCATTTTTAAAACACGATTGCCCTCTTCTTTGCTACTATCATAAATAAACCTCATACCAGAAACGTGTAAAAATCCACCATTTTCTCCGGGGGCTAAACGAACACTATGCTCTAAAATTTCCTTCAGCTCAGTACCTGTCACATTAGCAACTACTGGATCATTACCAAACGGAAGCACAGCGATGATTTCACCAACAGTAATTGGGCCTTCCATAATTGGTGCTCTAATTCCCCCACCATTTTGTAGCGCAATGACTGTTTCAGGGAATTTCTCTTGCGCTTTTGCAAGCATTGCATCTGTTACTAAATTACCAAGCTCTGTCTCATTTGCTCGAACACTATCATCACTATCTTCACCTAACCGTGGATTCAGTAGATCTTTTAATGCAACTGCACCACTTTTTTCATTTTTAATACTATCAATCTCATCACTAAATGGTGCTAAAACCTCACTTGCTTCTGGATCAGCTTCCTTCTTTGTTACATCTATTAGTTCCCCTTCATGATGAGTAATAATCCCTTCATCATCAAACCAAACATCCAATTTCCCTAAGTTTTCGGTATATTGTCCTGCTTGAACAATGACAGTTGGATCTTTATCTTGTCCCTTACTATTTTCAGTAATAACAACAGGCTTTGATAACTTTGTATGTGTATGGCCACCAACGATCACATCAATTCCATCAATTTGTGCAAGTGTTAGATCATTCCCGACTGCTGGATTACTGTCATATCCTAAATGGGTAAGTGCAATAATTCTATTAATTCCAGCATCTTCAAACATCTTCACTGCATCTACTGCTGTTGTATAATAATTTAGAAATTCTACACCGACAGGACTTGAAATCGCCGCCGTATCCTCTGTCGTTAAGCCAAAAATTCCAATTTTTTCATCATCGACTTCTTTCACAATACTATGATATGATTTTCCCCCACTGGCATCTTCTACTAATTTTTCCGGATGAACAAGTTCTGTCATATAAGGATCAGCGGTAAAATCGACATTTGATCCTAGTAGTGGGAAATTAGCGCTTTTGACAAATTCCGATAATGATTTATGACCACCTTCGTTCGAACCAAGATCAAATTCATGGTTTCCGAACACCATTGCATCAAAATCCATTAAATTCATTAATGTTACATCTGCTTTCCCTTTAAATTCGTTGAAATACAATGTACCCGAAAAAACATCTCCACCATGTAATAAGAGGGAATCAGCATGATCCTCACGCACTTCTTTAATTGCCGTAAACATTTGTGGCATCGTATCTAAATGGGCATGTGTATCATTCATATGCATAATCGTTACATTGCTACCGAATGATTCTACATCTGTTATCCTGCCTTCACGAACTGGATCAACTTCACCATTCAAATACTTTTCATTTACCATATAATCGCGAAGCTGTTCCCAGTCGATTTCTCCAATATTGGTTACGCGACCTTCTTGATAAGCTTTTTGAAATGTTTCAAACCCATCTCCACCTTGAGCGGTAAACTGATTTGTTGTAATTAAATATTCAGTATCCGACTCAATAGCTACAAATTTATCACCCTGTTTTACTTCCATATCTAAAACACGATCTCCAGGTTCTTTGCTACTATCATAGGTAAACTTCATACCAGATACATGTAAAAACCCACCATTTTCCTTTGGTGCTAAACGAACACTATGTTCTAAAATCTCCTTCAATTCGTCTCCAGTTACCGTGACAATAACCGGGTCATTACCAAATGGAATTACACTAATAATTTCACCGACTGTAATTTCGCCCTTGGCAATCGGTGCTCTTATTCCACCACCATTTTGTAGGGCAATCACTGTATCAGGAAATTTTTCTTTCGCTTTTGCGAGCATTGCGTCTGTTATTAAATTACCTAATTCCGTCTCATTCGCACGAACACTCTCGTTACTATCCTCGCCTAAACGTGGATTTGGTAGATCTTTTAAAGCCACTGCACCACTTGGTTCATTTTTGATGTTTTCAATTTCATCACTGTATGTTTTAAGAATCTTACTAGCATTTGGATCAGCAGGGTAATTGCTTACAGATAATAATTCTCCTGAATAATCGGAAACAACCCCTTCTTCGTCAAATGTCACATCCAACGTCCCAAGATTTCCTGCATACTGACCAGCTTGGACAATAACAGTTGGATCTTTCTCCTGCCCTTGCCTATCTTTCTTAATGACAACAGGGTTTTGTAAAGCTGTATGGGTATGACCACCGACAATGACATCAATTCCATCTATTTGCGCAAGCGCTAAATCATTTCCAACTGCTGGATTACTGTCATACCCTAAATGCGTTACTGCAATTATTTTATCAATGCCAGCATCTTCAAATGTCTTTACTGCATCCACTGCAGTTGTATAGTAATCTAAAAATTTTACACCGACAGGACTTGAAATCGCTGCTGTATCCTCAGTCGTTAAACCGAAAATTCCAATCTTTTCGCCATCTACTTCTTTCACAATACTATGATAAGACTTCCCACCTGAAGCATTTTCAACTAATTTATTTGAATAAACAAGTCCCGCCATATATGGGTCGGCAGAAAAATCAACATTTGTTCCAAGAAGTGGAAAGTTAGCGCCTTTTACAAATTCAGCTAAAGACTTATGCCCGCCTTCACCTGATCCCAAATCAAATTCGTGGTTTCCATAAACCATCGCATCAAAGCCCATAAGATTCATTAACGCTAAATCCGCTTGTCCTTTAAATGTATTAAAATATAATGTCCCGGAAAAGACATCTCCACCGTGTAATAACAATGTATTGTCTTTATTAGCGCGTACTTCTTTAATTGCTGAAAGCATGTTAGGCATTGGATCTAAATGGGCATGTGTATCATTCATATGCATAATCGTTACATTGAGACTTTCATCTTCAGTAGTTGCTTCCTCTCCCGCGTCGTCATCCTCTTCTTTTTGAGCTTCTTGTTCATGTACTTGGTCATTACCTTGATCAGTTTCATGCTCACTAGTTGTTTTTTCTACCTCTTTTGTTTTAGACACATCTTCTAGTTGCTCTTTTTGTTCTGTTTCGGAGTCATCTTCTTCTGTCGAATCCTCCTCTTTATTCACTGACTCTATAGATTCATCTTCATCACCAACGGCTTCCCCATCCCGTTCAGCTAATTCATTTGTTTCTAAAGGTTCATCTGTTTGCGACTCTACCTCCGCTAATGTATGAGCTGGTAAAACGGAGAAGATTAGTAAAAGTGCAAGCATCGTTTTTACTATTGTATTTCGAAATATTCTATTCTTCACCCCAAGTATTCCTCCTTTTTTATGTAAATATTTCTTTTCCTCCACAATATATCAACCATTTATTAATATTAGATCAAAAACACGTAAAAGAATCCTATGATTATTAAAATATGAATAAATTTAGCGAATATTATCACGTTAAGTGGACAAAGTTTCATCTAACATAATGCTTATTCTTATTATTTCAACATTTTCATCTGAAATTCCTTCTTTCTTTTAATAATTTTCCCCTTTTTTATTGATAAACTGCAAAAACAGGTAAAAACATAGCGAATGCTGCAACGCCTATAAAAATAATGATGAGTGTAGAATTATATGGCATGAGGTTTATTTTTGCCTTGCTAGCGCCCAGCCCCCCCTACTCAGTTACAATTTATTTTAGAGGTTACCTTCCCCTCTTTTCTTTCCTTATCTTCCAATAACGTCTTGTTCTAATCACTTGCCCCTTACAACTACCTTTTAGTAAACAAAAAGACGAAACAGTTATGTGTCCTGCCTCGCCTTTTTATTACTTTGGGAATACTATTACCCTTATATTTTATTAATCTTAATTTTCTACCACTTTTTCGTCGGTAAAAACTTCCCATCGAGCGTAATGACGACTCTATCACCATTTGGATCTTCTTTTCGTTCAATATCCATTTTAAAGTCGATTGCACTCATAATTCCATCACCAAATTTTTCATGAATAATGGATTTCATTGATGTTCCATACACTTGGATCATTTCATAGAAACGATAAATTAATGGATCGACAGGGATCGTCTCATCAAGTGAGCCACGATAGGGTATTTCTTGTAGCGCCTTTGCCACCCCTGAATCTAGTTCAAGTAATTGAGCAAGTTTTTCTGCCTCATCCTCGTCCATTGTTGCTTGCCCCATAATTGCAGATGCTGTCCAAACGGGATGACGTCCAACTATCTCGGCAATTTCGTCAAAAGTTAAACCCTTCTCTTTCTTTGCATGAAGAATTATTTCGGTTGCCATCTCTCTCGTAATACTTTTTTTATCACTCAAGCTGTAACCTCTCCTTTTGATATGTATTTAAACCTAGTATAGCATAGGACGGGAAAGGTAATGTTTAAAAATTAATCTTTAATTTCTACACCACCAAAAACCGCTAAACAATTCACCTTTAACACAGGCTGGAATTCTCCGTTATCTACATGTTTTCTCGACTTATCTTCCCAACCGCCAAAAATGGGAATACCTTTTACTTCTACCTGTACATTATCAGGGACAGTAATACTAACACCGCCAAATATTGCCGATAAATCAAGTGTTGCACCTTGATCTGAAAGAATCACATCACGTAGATCAATTTCAGCGCCACCAAATACAGCTGTTACACTTCCACCTTGAAAGTCTTCTGATTGACTCCGAACATCCACCCCCGAAAATATAACAAATGCATTAACTGCTTGAGATGAATCGATCGATTTTTCTTGATTAACGCGGGCAAAGATGAACACGAATCCAATAAAAATTAAAATTATTGGCCAAATATATGTTGCTATATTAACGTCAAACCATTGATTAGCTAAAAACAACCCGCCAACGATAATAAAGAAAAAACCTGATATGGATGACCCTTGCGTACGATTCAATAATTGAATAATACCGATAATAATTAGGATAAGTGGCCACCAAGTGGAAAGTACAGTTGTAAATTGCAAAATACCAGCTTGTTGTAATAAAAATCCAAGTCCTAACGTAAGAAATAATATTCCTAACCAAATCCTGCTAGACATCAAATAACATCCTTTCTCATTTCATCTTCTACCATTATATGTACATCGAATAATATGTTAACTTATTATAGCAAATACATTAGGTCTTTAGTAGTGACCTTATTCCAAAACCGCATATACTTTTTACTCTATTCCCACCTTCCCTTGATAAAATCTACTCTTTTTCTACGTGTGAACGGTTCAGGGCTAAACATGAAACTAAAAACAAGAGCAAGGCAGGAATGATTAGTTTCACACCCTTGTCATTTTCCTTTTGGTTCATTGCATACTTCTATTGTAATGGACGAATGCTAAATGAGAAAGATAATTCTATAGGTACGTGTTCAAAAAAGAAGATAAAAAGGACCAAGGTCGGCTAAGTCGCTGACGTCCTGGGACTCCGCTAAATGCTCGTCCCAGAACGTCGCGCCTTTAGCCAGTGAGCAGGAAGAAAGGATTGATCCTTTCTTAACCGCCAAAGAAATGCGAAGTGTCCTTTTTATCGGACTTCTGAACAACTTCTATAAAAGTTTGGAGGAATACAAATGACTCACTTTTGCCCTACCCCATTTCAAGAAGAACTAACCCCTGAGGATTTTATTCATTGTAAAAAATGTGGACTTTATAAACATGGCTCACGGATGATTTGGGGAGAAGGAAATCCAACTGCTTCCATCATGATTATTCTTGATAATCCTGGTGCACGTGAAGATAAAGAAGGGAACGAATATGTTTGTGGTACAAGAGAAACGTTACAATTAGCGGCAAATCATGTAGGACTTCATGAAAAAGACTTGTATATCACCTATATTTTAAAAAGACGACCGAAACGTGCATATGAGAAGGAACAAACTCGACAAATATGTATCCACCATCTCCATCAACAACTAAAAGAAAAAAAGCCTTCTCTCCTTTTTTGTTTAGGAAATATTGCGGTACAAAGTTTTTTTCAAAATGCTGATGTGGACGTAAAATCATTACGCGGAAAAGTACATTATGTGCAAGGGTATCAAACGATCGTTGCATATCATCCGCTTGCCATTAGACGTCGTCCTAATTTATGGAACTTATTTTTAGACGACTGGCGGCTTGTGACAAAGCATTATTATTCTTGATTTTATTTATAAAATAATAAGACCCCTGATACAAAACAGAGGTCTAATGTTTGCTTTTTCATTTATTATTTCATACTCGTTCATTGTTCTAACTATTCTCTTAGCTGAGATTTACATTGCTTTTAAACAGGCCATAATATGTAATGATCGAAGTAATTGCCAATAGAAGTTCGGAAATTTCTTCTCGACTAAAGTGATTTATTACCACCTCATCGACATGATCAGAAAAATGGTGTGCTTGGATGATCAAAACCGCATCAGTTAACGCTAATACAGATTTTTCTTTAGCAGTAAAAAAGTTGGATTTTTCCCACATAATTAGTTCGTACAATTTCCGTTCCGTTTCAGATAATTTTTTGACATCCTCCCAACAGATATCGAGACGACATATCCCCTCATTCATCTGCAACGTTCTAAGTTCTATTAATTCCAGTAACGTATCATCGATGGCCGAATCTGATACAATCGTATCCAATCCAAAAACAGAAGTAGCGTACCCTTTTACAATACCTTCATCCAATTCAATTTCTCCTTTATTTAGAAATTAAATTCCCTTTCTCGCCTCTTCCTTTCTCATCTTCGCCTTTTAGTAAAAACGAAAGGAAGAGTCCCACACTAAGAAGCAATGCTAATGATAGAAATGCAATCACGTAACTTCCAAACTTAAGTAACAATACAGCGATAATTGGACCTAGACTAGTACCAATAAATAAAATAAACGCATAGAAAGATACCGCTGCCCCACGGTTTTCTCCACCAAGTTCCCCGACTACGGAAATAAGTGTCGGAACTGTTAAAGCAATACCAGTGACAAAAACGATACTCATACATACGGCAAAAATTAAGTTAAAACTAATGCCAAGGAGTGCTACGCCAATAACTGCAAGGGATAATGCTCCACGTAATACATGAAACAATCCGTACCGGCGAGTAAGTAGCCCTGCTACTGGTGCAAATAGCATACCGATGATCCCTAACATTCGAATAGATAAAATTCCTCTCTCATCTACATGATATTTTTCGCTTAAAAAATCACCTAAAACCGTGTAAACAGCAACAAATGTAAGTAGCAAAGTAATTGTTATCACATAACATAATATTAATTTTTTTTGAACTAAAATCGTTCTAAATTGATAAAACATCGTCCTTAAATTGCTATCTACATTTTGTATCATTGATTTCGGTAGTGAGAAAGCAACAATTAGAGCTGTAAATAGATATATACCCCCAGAAAAATAAAATACACTTTGCCAACCAAATTTTTGACTAAAAAAATCACTAAAAATTTGTCCAACAATTCCCGCCATTAAAAAACCAGAGCTAATAAATCCAATAGTGGTGACCACTTTTTCAGTTGGAAATAGATCAACAACATAACTGAGAGCAACAGGTGCAAAACTTGCAGCGGTAAGTCCTTGAATACTTCGTAAAATAATAATCCATGTTAAATGACTAACCAAGGGTAGTAAAAAGGTAATAACGGTTAATAATAGTAAACCTATTAATATTACTTTTTTTCGCCCGTAACGATCTGATATTGGGCCGGAAAATAATGAACCAATAGCATAAAATAATGAAAATGCACTACCTGTCCAAGCAACTTTTGCTATCGAAGCATCAAAAACTTGACTAAAAATAGTCATTAAAGGAATGGTCAAATAGTTGCTCGCTACAATGACCAACCCACACCAAAACAAAATAACTGTCAACAACGAATAATTTGGCTGCGTACTTCTTCCAGACTTTATGATATTTCCCATAAGTACCTCCATATATGTAATTTAACTTCCCGTCATAGAATTTAATTATAATAATTGTAACTTAACTACAATTAAAGTCAATAGATTGTTTGTAGTTTATTTTCTTTTAGCGTAAAATAATGACAAACTAAGGAGTTAGGAGAATGGAAATGGATAAAGATGTTCAAAAACTAAATGCTCTTTTAGATTTTGAATTACTAAATAAACTAATTGTCGGAATTGGGGAAGTTTCTAAAATTACTGGTATTCCTACACGAAAAATTCGTTATTGGGAAGAAAAAGGTGCGATTCAATCTGAACAAGATGAAGAAGGTTCAACACGAAGATATAATTATTTAAACGTGAAAAAAATCCTCCTTATTCAAGAAATGGTCGATGAAGGATTTACATTAGATGCTGCGATTATAAAAGTTGAAAAAAGAATGAGGACGTTAAATGAGGCTTTTCAGAAACTGGCTAATAGTATATCGGATGACAATTAATAAGTGTTAACTACTTTTTGTTGCGCTGATTGGTGAGAATCTACAGGTGTTTTTCTCCTAATTTCATCTGTTATTTTTGAAAAATAGGATCAACTTTAACAGTTTATTGGTAGCGATTTAATCGATTAATACTTTAATTCAATAATTAATAATTAACAAAATGTTTTTAACAAAGTATAATTAGAATTAACAATGAATAGGAAGTGAAAAATGTGAAACCCCTCAATCAAAATGTATACAATTTTAATGCTGGCCCATCAGCACTTCCAACTGCTGTACTTGAAAATGCCCAGCAAGAACTGACAAATTTCCAATCGACTGGTATGTCAATCATGGAACTAAGTCACAGAAGTAAAACATATGAGAATGTACATAATGAAGCAATCACAAGATTAAAAAAATTATTCTCCATTCCAGAAAATTATGAAGTTGTCTTTTTACAAGGCGGAGCAAGCTTGCAATTTGCCATGATACCGATGAACTTTTTGCCAAAAGATACAAAAGCAGGCTATATTATGACAGGATCATGGTCTGAAAAAGCTTTTAAAGAAACAACTTTTTTCGGAGAGGCTTACCATGTAGCAAGCTCAAAAGAAGATCAATATCGCTATATTCCAGAAATTTCTGCAAGTAGCTTTCATGAAAATGACGCATATATTCACCTTACGTCAAATAACACGATTTATGGTACACAGTGGAAGGAATTTCCTGAAACAGGACAAGTCCCGTTAATCGGTGACATGTCAAGCGACATCATGTCAAAACCAATTGATGTAAGTAAATTTGATCTTATTTATGCAGGTGCCCAGAAAAACCTTGGTCCATCAGGTGTAACAGTCGCAATTATTAAAAAAGAATTCATTGAAAAAGCGAATAATGATGTGCCAACAATGCTTGACTATCAAACGCATATAAAAAGTAATTCTTTATACAATACGCCATCAACTTTTGGCATCTATATGTTAGGAGAAGTGCTAAAGTGGATTGAACTGCAAGGTGGACTTAATGCTGTAGCAGCTAATAATGAAGAAAAAGCAAAACTTATTTATGATGCTATGGATGAAAGTAACGGATTTTATGTGGGACACGCACGTAAAGATAGTCGTTCCCTAATGAATATTACATTCCGTCTACAAAACGATGAGTTGGAAAAGAAGTTTTTAGCAGAAGCTGTTGAAGAAGGATTTGTCGGTCTAAATGGCCATCGTTCAGTAGGAGGTTGTCGTGCCTCTACGTATAATGCTGTTCCACAAGAAGCATGTCTTGCACTCAGTGAATTTATGAAGCAGTTTCAGCAAAAGAACGGGTAAATGATGGTAGGTAGGCATTCTACTTTTGATGGTAGAATGCCTATGAAATTAAATATTTTACAAAAAATTAATATTGATTGACAGATTCGCAAATTTTATATATAGTAATAGATGTTGCAATTACATACGATTCCGTAGCTCAGCTGGGAGAGCGCCACCTTGACAGGGTGGAGGTCGTTGGTTCGAGCCCAATCGGAATCATTAGGGTTAAACGTTGGTATAGAGCAATTCCTTGTATGAAAAGGAATTGCTCTATTTTTTTATAGAAGCAAAATGCCGACAGAATGCCGACAAACACCTTATTTTCTAGTGTTTTTCGATGTATTTTAATGTGTTTGATAGCGGTCTTTTTCTTTACTTTTATTTACATATGCCGATATTTGGTATAAATGAGGTCTATTGTGCAAAATATTAAAGATTATGTCAAAATGGTTGTGACAAGTATGCATGTAAATCTAACAGACGAGCAGACAAATAATATCGTACATAAATTATTAGAGAATGAAAACTACAATAAAATGTTGATCCAGTTAGAAAACATGATAAAATATGAAGCTAAATGACCGCCATTTACAGCGGTCTTTTTAATTTGGAAAAATATTAAATTATTACATTAAAAAGGTTGACTTTATTATACTATGCATAGTATAATAATATATAAGGAGGTGAGGAAGTGGATGTCGAGAAAGTACTAGCAATAATCGTTCTAGCAGTTACAGCCATCAAAGGAATAACATCTAGTGCGAAAGACGTAAGCAACATAGTAGTCGAACAAAAAGAGCTTAAAAAGAAAGAGGCTCAAGAAAACAAAAAGCCGTCTCCTGAAAAGGAAGACAGCTAAACACCTAGGGAGGGTAAAACCTCCCTTACAAATAAATTATAACACATCCACTTAAAATTATGTTAAAAAAATTCGGTTATACAAATATTGCATTACTTGTCATGGGTGTTATTATCATGTTTGTATATGTAGATATTAAAAACCCGGGAATTGCAGATTATATTATAATAACGTTATTTACCATTGTTATTATAATCCATGTCATAAGAGTATTTTTAATTTTCATCATAAAGAGAAATAAAAATTAAGGGGTAAATTATGGACGATAAAAACAAACAAACAGAAGCAAATAAAAAATGGCAAGAAAAAAATAAAGAACGCGCTAAATATTTAAGTGATCGGTCCCGCGCGAGAAGTTTTATTCGTAACCAAGCAACAATTGATGATATTGAAGAGTTGAGGGAATTGTTAAATGAACGGGAATCTGTATTAATCAATGAATAGCCCCTCAATAAGAGGGGCATTGTTTTTTGGTTTATAGAATGGGGAGAAATTATGGAATAAAGGTTTTTTAACTAAATCGCTTTTTCTTTTAGTGAATTGAATAAATTTGGGAAATCTCCAATTCCATACCTTTTTATCTCCAATAATGGGTTTATACTACTGTCATTGTTTTTATCTTTATTAGAGTTTTTCTCCTTATACCATTTTGAATATGCTCGACAATATCCTTCAATAAAGTTTGGAAACTCTAAAACATGCATAGAAGTAAAAATGAAATATAGTCGAACTCTGGATTTTATTATTTTTTTCAATCTCTCACGTTGTTCTTTATCAAGGTTTTTATCTAAGTTTATTTTTCGATTCAAAGCAGATCTACGTCTATATATGTGATTAGAATAAGAAAAAGGAAAGCTTAAGGAAGTAACCATGAAATATACCAATCCTTTAAAAGAATATAATAAATTTCTAGTACTACAGTATAATTTCACGTACAACGCAACAACAAAAACAAAAAGAGCTAGCAATATCAAATAAGGTAAATACCCTAATAAAATCATTATGCCGTCCCCCTCTTCTTATTATATTTCAATTTATGCTTTTCACGATACGATTGTGCAGGTTTAGCAAAGAACTCTAGAATAAAGAAAATTACTATAAACGCGGATATCGAAAGTAGAAACCAATCTACACTTATCTTATTCCCCGGAATTAACAAAAATAACCCTTTTACAATTATAAAGTTGGTATTAGCAGTCAAAAAAAGCTTATCCAAATAAATTAATCCCATTGATCCCAACAAAGAAATACCTCCATAAATACTAAAAATTGCAATTCCTATTGAGTAAAGGAACACTGGAAATTTTTCATTTTCTATTTTTTTAAAATTATAGTTTTCTATATAATCAATAACTACTAACAAAAGAAAGATAAACCACGAAGCAAAAAACGACCTGTAATCCTCACCGTTTTCACCTATATAACTAATAACTAACATACTAATGAACAGTGCACCTTTTTTAAACGCAAACAAATTAAGCACTTCCTATATTCCATAATAAACGACTAATATTTGTAACTACGCGCGTTTTTCCGACAATTCATTATATTCCGCATAATGGAATACTATATTAATAATAGCATTATATGGTAATAATGTCACGTATTATGTTACAATCTCTTTACATATATTCTATTTATTCAAATAATTAAAGTTTAAAAAATAGCCACTAGCTTTTCCACGGCTAGTGGCTTGTACATTTTTTAGTACCTTTACCTTATCACAGTAATAAAGTAATGGGCAAAAAATTAATACCCTTTCGATTTCAACACAGCTTGCAACTTCTTACGTGTATTCGGACCATATACCCCGTCCACTTCATACGGTAAGTAAACCATTTGGAAGCGTCTAATTGCATCTACTGTTTTAGGGCCTAGTATTCCATCAACAGAACCACATTTAAAGTAAATTGCATTAAGAGCTTGTTGTAGTTGTTTAACGCCATTGCCACGTGAACCACTTCTTAAAATCCCACTTGGTAATGGGTATTTATAAGACGACTGTGGTTTCTTTGGTTGGCTAGGTTTACGAGTAAATGTATTTTTAGCTTTACCTAAGTTGATTGTCTGACTAACTTTTAACTTTTTAGGATCTACTTTTGGATTAGCAGTAATTAAATCTTCTACGGTAATCCCATCCAAGTTATGAGCGATTCCCCAGAACGTGTCACCCTGTTGAATTTTATAAGTTGCAGGTGTTTTTGCAGTTGGTTTACTTACATTTAAAAGCTTAAACGCTTCTTTATAATTGTAAACACAGCAAGCCTTCCAACTATATCCCGGCATTTCATGGTGTGATTTATCCTGGTTACCAATCTGATCCGCGACTAATGCTGCATGTAATTCAGCAATGGATGCTTTTGTTGCATCGTCTAATTTATCACTTCGATAATCCCCAGCAACACAAATTCCTAGTGAAAATTGATTGCTGTTTCCTACGTGATAAGTGCGTTGATTAATGTCATTCGCATAGACAATTCTTGCTCGATTCCCTTTTTTGGTTTTGACAACGTTTTGAGGTTCAATGATAAAAGCATAACCTACACCTGGCCACCCTAAGGAAATATGAAAACGTGCGAATGCAGCTGCAACAGACCCACCCAATGTTTTCTTAGTTAATGAATGATGCCAAACACGGTGAGTGATTTTTCGTGTACGTCTTGAATATGATCCCTTTTTAGGGATCGATGATCTATGATCAACCAACTGTGGTAACTTTTGAAATGCGTAACTCATGTTAATATCCCCTTTCTTAATTAAAAAAGAGTAACGATTTATTCGCTACTCTTTGATTTACTATTAAGTGTTTCAACTGCTTTTTTAAGTACATCCGGTACTGGCAAATTGGTCTTACCTACTGTTTCCAAAATGCTTAACAACTCATTCGCCAAATAAAAGAAGATGACTGCATCACGTATGAATGTGCCATCTCCCATTATTGTGTCGATCGAATATGCTACTGCTACTAAAGCTAAGATCATTACTTTTTTAGCAATACCTCTAAATCCAATCTTGCTACTTAATTGCCCATAACTTGCAGCAACTAAAACTCCTAAAATATAATCGAATGCAATAAATAGTACAAGTACCTGCAACAAAGGCGACCAACCTCCTAATAAAAATGTAACGATCGCCCCAACGACAGCGACAAATGATTTAAATAATGTTTCCATAATTACCTCCATAAATTTAGACATAAAAAATACGCCCCTAATTGGACGTGTTAATATTTTCTAAAAAAGTTTCTGATAGCTTCAAATCGTATATTGTGACTACAATCTTCGCAT
>NZ_QJJQ01000025.1 GCF_003201975.1 Pseudogracilibacillus auburnensis
GCAATTAGTTTTTCTTGGTTTTTATTGGGATAGATCCGAATTTTATAGGCTTTATGTTTCAACATATGATCCACCTCGTTTTTATACTTTCATTATACTTTACGGAACGTGTGTTTGCAAATGGATTTGAGATTAGATTTATAGCTCCCAGGCGTCCATTCATCCCACGATTGAAATCGCGGGTGTTCTGAACATTTTTATAAAAAGTTAGCTCAGACAGAAAAGCAATCTCTGAATCATTCTTTCGAGACATTTGTGGAAGGGGTTACAAAACGAGATCCGAAACTCATCTACACTACATATCTATCATTAGTAGAAAATGACATAACGATAAATAAGATTCAAACTATTCGTGGAGCATTCTATTTCCATTTCACTGATCCAGATGGAAATGTCTGGATGATTTGCGAACCAACTTATAATAAAACATAAATGATTATTTTAATCTAAAAAATTTTTAGTAATTATGTGTAAGGTTTCCTTTTCCTTTCCCGTTTATTATATGAAGACATCAATACTTAAATTAGGAGGAAAAAGTATGATCAAAATTGGAGCAATATTTGTCCCGGTACGTAATGTAGAAAAAGCAATCGAATGGTATAAAGAGAAGCTGGAACTTCATCATGTAGGTACATGGCCTGAAGACACTGGAGCAGACTTTTATTTTACAACTGAAAAGCAATACTTATCCCTTGTTAAAGTGGAAGAAAAACAGTCAGGCACGTTTCATGTAAACAAAGACCAGACGCTGCCCTATTACAATTTTTCAACAGATAATCTAGAGGCTTATCGTAAAAAGCTCCAACGAAAAGGGGTGACTGTAACCGACATCGAAGATCTTGGTCCAGTAGTAGGGTTTGACTTCTTTGATCAAGATGAAAATATGTTTAGCGTTGTCGTGGATAAAGATAATGATCAATATTTTTACGTAAAGGAAGAATAAACTAGAAGGTCAAATCATTGGATATACCGGTTATTCAAATTTCGGTAAACAAAAATGGATGTAAAGGAATGATTAGACATGGATAAAAGCTTATTGGATGGAGTTGGGGTATTTGTACCAGTTAGTGACCTAGCGGCATCGACAAAGTGGTATCGCGAAATGTTCGGATTTGAACTATTACATCAAGATGAACCTGAAGCAAATGTATTCATAATGGGGAATAGAATTGTCACATTTTGTTTGGTGAAATCAAATGAAATTGAACAGCCAACATTTCCTAGAAACAATTACAGTGTGGAACATTATTTTAATTTTCATACAACCGACGTGGACAAAGCTCATCAATATTTTATCGATAAGGGGGCTAATGTTAGCAAGATTCATCAATATGATGGTTTAAGAGGATTTAATTTATATGACCTCGATGAAAATGAGTTTGGCGTGGTAGGGTAAATCGGGTGCTTTCTATTATAACAAAATGGTTTAGATGATGAATAGTTAACTCAGAAGGGGGAGTCTATGAACAACAATATCATTACGAAAGGTCCATTACTATTTGTTGGTTTTCGTTTACAATGTAAAACATTAGAGGAGTATCAAATGGAAATTCCGAAAGTGACCAAAAAGTTACGCTCACGTCTTGACGAAATAGTTCATCAGGTAGATGAACATTTTACCTATGGTATCTTCAAAGCAGAAGCAGATGAGTCAGAAGATGGTTATTGGGTTTGTATGCAAGTTCATCGTGTACAAAAGATTCCAATTGATATGGAAGTTATTCACGTTCCCGAAATTAAATATGCAATGATCCATCATGAAGGATTGCCAAAAGACATTCATCAGACATACAGAAAGCTACACCAGGAAATAGAACGAGCAAAATTAAAGCACCAACCAACTAAATGGACATTAGAAGAATATGACCATCAAAAAGAACAAACTAAGCATATGATATATGTAACCTTGTATGACCCGATTTCTTAAGCAATACGAATAATCATTTGCATCCTCTAAGATAGGCAGGTTGATACTGTGATCCGGGAAATTTTATATGAGCAAATTCCTGTAAAAAATATTTCTGATGCTGTGCCATGGTATACGGAAGTTTTAGGCTTTACATTTATTTGGCATAACGAAGACGAACAGCTTGCACAACTTAATTTACCATCTGGACAAATGTTATTTTTATTCGAAACAACAGATCAAACAAATACAAATTTTTCACAAAACGGTACCCTTCATGGTGCAGTAGGTTTTCATACAAAAAATATCGAGGAATTATACCATCATTTAAAAGCATTTGAAGTAAACGTAACCGACATTAATAATGATGGAGAAAATAAATTTTTAAACTTCTATGATCCAGATGGAAATTTGTTCAATGTTCAATGTGATGGGTAAAGAATAAAAATAATGGGGGAATAATCATGAATGTACGTATTGAAAAAAAGGATCCTTTAAAAATTGTCGGAATGTCATTATCGGTTTTACTTCAAGTTGAACGAAAAGAGAAGCTTATTACTAATTTACATGACACATTTGAAAAACGTGTACATGACATAAAAAACAAGAGTCATCCTACTTTATCCTGCGGAGTATTTATTGACCCGCCAAATTATCGACCTGATGAAGATGAGTTTCAATGGATTGCGGGCGTAAAAGTGGATGAATTTTCTGATATCCCTGAAGATATGGTTAGATATGAACTTCCAGAGAATCTTTATGCCATCATTACATATAAAGGCCCCAAAGGGGAAGCTGGTCATATTTATGATGCTTTGTATCAATGGGTAGATCAGTCTGACTATACGTTAGCTGATAGCTACGGTATAGAGGTTTATATCGATAGTGAAGAAGATGAACTTGAAATGGATTTGTGTTTTCCTATTAAAGAATAGAATAAGAATAAAACCCTAGAAATATCACCCTCGTTATTTCTAGGGTTTTTCTATTAAACTGTTGAATCGGTCCGCCTATACAGGAACAATAAAAATGGGCTTAACGTAATGAGCAATGAAACAAAAGCAACTTTTACATCAACTGAAAATAAGAAAAGAGTGGTCACCCATGTATTATAGAAAAAGTGTAAAAAGATGACTGTTTTAAAACCGTATCTTTTATAAACAAAATAAAATAATGGGCCGGTAATAATGATAAAATCAATGACATACAAATACCAAGGGAACATATCATATCCAATATGGAGGATCCCCCACAATACAGACGTAGCAATGACCGATACAATAACCCCTAATCGGTCAAAGGAAGGAATCATATAATTTCTAAAAATGGACTCTTCCGTAATTGCTGCACTAAGACCGATAAATAGAGAGAAAATCGGTAACATCCATACATCCAACTGAATAAGTGCCCCATGATTCAAAACAGGAGATACCCAAGCCCCAAAAAAGCTAGCAATAAAAAAGAAAGATTCACTTAAAGCAAGACTAATTATTGCAGCTAATAATCCTAACCAAATTGGCTTTTTAAAAGATAATAATTTTGTGCTGACTGTTTGTTTTGACTTTTTCCAACGAATCATTAAAGTTGCAAAAGTTAAATAAGTCATTAAAGCCGGTTCAATCATTCCTATTCCTGATATTGCTCCACCCATGGCATTCGTTAAGTAAAACCAACCAAATCCAGCTACAATAGTAAGGAAAAGTGGTCCAATAAATCCTTCTATTTGTTTTTTCACTAGTTTAATAATAAGGTGGATTGTCACAATGAAAAACATCACGACTAAAAATAAAAAGATGATAATGTATAAAATCATCTGCCCTGTCGAATCCACTTGTTGAAGTGGATAATTTTCTGCTAATCCATAATGATCAAATTGCACGATATCGTTATTGATCAAATAAACATCAACCATTTTTGACACATTGTCAAAAGAAGTTTCAGCAACAAATGTCTTTTTTACTTCCCATTCCGCAAATATACTATTATCACGCTCTTCTGATTGGAGTTCATAACCTGCTCCAAATTGGTCTATAACAAATTGCTCCACATTATCTGTTGCAATATTAATAGATGTGGCCGAAGTCAGTTCGCCATTTTGTGGATTGACTTGATACGCCTTTAGAAATGTATCAACTTCAATGGTGTAAAGTGGGACTTCCTTTTCTAAAATAGTTAGTTGCTGTTGATCTAATTGCTTCTCATCCACATACCTGCCAATACTATTATTTGCAACTGCATCAACATACATCGCTTCCTCTTCCGTGATCGATGGAATATGTAACTGTTTTGCTGAATAATCTAATGCATTAAAAATATCTGACTTTGTATAGTCTGGTAAAGAATAGCCGGAAGAAGAATTACCAAAAAACATTAGCAAAATATATGCTATCAATCCAATTCCAGCAAAAATGGTTAAACGCCGATTTTTCATCACATAATCTGTCCCTTCTCAGAAAACGTAGCTTATCGCCAAGCTTTAGTTGCATTTATTCGGTAAGAAAGTTTTATATTTTCTTATCTGCTAAAAAGTAAAACCTATTACGACGATTACATTATATCCTACCTTTTCTTTTATACAGGATTTTTTATAAAAACTTTATAATATTTATATTTGCAGTGGCCCGGAAATTTTTCGTGACTCCGAGTAAATAAAACTATCTAACACTGTATTCCATAGTTAGCTGCACACATAAAACGCCCCCAAATAAGGAGGCGTTATACACTTTGTGTCTTTTTTAAACTGTCTCTAATGTCGATTCATTTTTTGCAAAAGAATATTTTTCCTCGATAAAAATTTGATGCCAAATCATAAAGATAAGTACAGTCCAAATTTTTCTAGAATGATCACTTTTACCTTGTCTATGGTCTGTCAACAACTTTAACACAACCGTCTTATCAAGTAAATGATCCGTTTCACTTTCTCGAATTAACCCCTGAGTCCAATGATAAAAACTGTCTTCTTTAAGCCAATGTCTAATCGGGACAGGGAAACCGAGCTTTTTACGGAATAAAACACTTTCTGGTACGAGATCGGAAAATGCATTCCGTAACAATAATTTTGTAGTTCCTCCAGCAATATTTTCATCTACAGGAATCTTTCTCGCTACTTCAAATACTTCCTTATCCAAAAACGGGAGACGAAGTTGTAAAGCATGTGCCTTCATCATTTTATTTCCTTTTAATAATATATCACCAGGTAACCAAGTGTGCATGTCGATGTACTGCATCTGTTGTACTAAATGATCCTCTGTCACGTTTCGATACAGCTTTTCTGTTATTGTTTGGTAAAATGCGTTCTTATCATATTGTTTTAGTAACTCCTCTTTCTCATTTTCTTCAAACATTTTCGCATTACCAATATATCGATCCTTTAATGGGGTCGTCCCTCTTATAAGAAAACTTTTTCCTTTCACCCCTTCAGGCAATGTTGTTGCAATTTTATTAATAACATGATTGATACCATTTGGTATAGCCTGAAAAACTTTTAGTGAACCTGGCTCCCGATAAATATTATAGCCTCCAAACAATTCGTCAGCACCTTCCCCTGATAGGACTGCTTCCACATGCTTTTTCGCTTCACGAGCTACAAAGTAAAGTGGAACACAAGATGGATCTGCTAACGGATCTTCCATATGCCAAATAATTTCAGGTAACTTTTCGATATATTCCTCTTGGGAAATAACGTATGAGATATTATCTACGCCTAGCTGTTCAGCAGTATTTTGGGCCACTTCAATTTCTGAAAAGCCTTCATGCTCAAAACCGACTGTAAATGTTTTTATGTTTGGATTCACTTCTTTTGCAAGTGCAACAATTAAACTTGAATCTATCCCGCCAGACAGTAATGATCCTAACGGTAATTCTGTTCGCATATGAATATGAACAGATTCAATGAGCACATCCCTAATCCAAGAAATCATTCGTTTTTGTTCTGTGATTACTGGCTGAAATGTTGCATGAAAATAACGTGCAAATTCAATTGGTTTGTTCAACTCTTTTATAAAATAATGTCCAGGCTCTACTTTACGAATATTTTTCATTAAAGTAAGAGGTTCGGGAACATACTGAAAGGTGAAATAATGTTGTAATGCTTCATGATCTATCACTTTTGCATCGTCAAGTGCAGAAATGATATATTTTTCCTCCGTGGCAAAAATGACTTGCTTTTCGCCCTCCACATAATATAATGATTTACTTCCAAAACTGTCTCTTGCACCATACACAATTTTATCTTTACTATCCCAGATAAAGATGGAAAATCTCCCACGTAAATGAGAGAAAGCTTGCACATTCTTATCTAAAAAAAGTTTCGCAATAACTTCTAAAACTGATTCGGAATCAAAATGGTATCCGTCTTTTTTTAATTTATTACGAAGTTCAACGTCATTATAAATCTCACCATTTAAAATAAGTGTATACCTTCCATTACTGAAATGATAAGGCTGTTGTTCGGGTAAAAGATCTTCTGGACATAATCCGCCAAATCCTATTGCAACATGATCGTCAACAAAGTACCCTTTACTTTTAAAGTTCTCTACTTGTTCCTCACTAAATTGGGAATTTTCGTTGTTTAACACAGATAAATGTCCACACATATTTTTTCATCCTCTTTTTCTTGCTTTCCATTTTTATAAGCATTTAGACTTAATACAATATTCCTAATAATCAGTTTTCAAATGTTACACTTAGTTCTATGTTACATCTAATTCTATGTATCCTCCCATTACATTTTTTTCCTTTAAATCATACCACCTTTTTTCATTACATACAATAGTATTTTGGTGAATCTTCATTAATTACACATCATTTTACTTAAATTGTCAAAATTAAATCGTTTTCATTATAAGGAAATTAATTCCATGTAAACTTGTGCAAGCGGCGATGCTCCTTCTTAGTATTCCTTTTTAGAACATATCCTCTACAGTTCGTCAGTACGTTTAGTGTCGAATCAATGGACACTGCCGATTTCTCATCATACAACTTACCATTCTTTTTTAATCACATGCATTCTTTCTTGGAAATTCTTTTCTACTTCCTAATAATAAAATAGAAAAGTTTAGATATCAGAAAGAAATGGTAAATATTTTTTAAAGATTGTTTGTATTCATTCCTTTTTATTGATTATTTTAATTTTACATTCTAGTTTATCTAGGTAAAATGACTTTTACGTTAATGGTCGTTTAACTATTCAAATGTTTACAGGCATCATTCGTTTTACTGAGTCTTCAGTCCTAGCGCAGTCAACTTGCTCCTTTTCGCAAGTAGTTGCAAAAGCTGTTCTATTTTTACCATCACCATTCTTTTCTACCGCTTCTTTTACTCAATGATTTCTGCTGGATTGCTGCTTCGCATTAGCCTTGCATGGTCGCCAACATCTCCAAGCTCATCAATAAATGATGGATTCATTTATCATGTATTCGCGTATCCTTAAGTCAAGCGCTGCACGTCCATATTACTCACGTAAATAAGGTATTCTTCCTGCTCCCTTTAGTTGAATATCGAACCGTTCTCCTAGGCGGAATTTGTTCTCAAAAAAAGGCGCTCTACTATCCCTCAAATTTTCAAATGACCAAGCAATGTTCACTTTTTATTATGTTATGCATATGAACAAAAAAAAACCTTAAAAACAGTAAATTGTTTCTAAGGTTGTTACAGTTATACAATTTCGACATCAATAATACTGGTCAACGATATATTAAATCCATCTTCATTCCATAAAACGATATACCCTTTTCGTTGATCGATTCTTACTAGTTTCCCGCTTAATGTTAAAAATTCTCCTTCCTTATAATAAGTCATTTCAATATTTACTTGATGTTTTAATGCATATTTTAACGTTTGATCTATTTCATTCATCTTCTGTTCATTAAGGATTGGCTTTTCTTTATATTCAACAAATACTTCTTTTAATAATTCAACATGTTCCGGTAACATGGGCGATACCCACCTCATTGTCCCACGCTCTTGTACTTCCATTATACAATACCTCCATTCGTTACTCGCTTCGTTCTATTTATGTTAAATGTCTGATCCTTTTCGGATATAGCAATACGTTCGTTCGTACAGGAAATATTATCAATCATATGCTTGGAAAACTTCACGAAACGTTTGTTCCTATACTAACATAATTTCCAGTAAAAAACAAGAACAAATATTCCCCTATTAGTTGTTTTCACCTACTTCGTTACATATAATGAATCATACGTTCTCTTAAGGAGTGGGAAACATGGATTATTCACATTATCCACGAAATGATATCCTTTGTATTGATATGCGCTCTTTTTATGCAAGTGTGGAGGCAGTAAAGCTTGGGCTCGATCCAATGAAAGTGATGCTCGCTGTCGTTGGGGATAGGAGTCGATCTGGGAGTATTATACTTGCCGCTTCACCAGCTTTAAAAAAGAAACATGGGATTAGTAATGTTAGTCGTTTTTTTGAACTCCCAAAAGACCCTGCCATTCATATTGTGCAAGCAAATATGGCGGATTATTTACATGTTTCATTAAACATTACAAAATTATTAAATACTTTTGCACCAAAAGAGGCAATTCACCAATATTCAGTTGACGAAGTTTGGATCACAGTAAATGGGTTAGAAAAATTATTCGGAAATCGCGTTGAAATTGCTGTGAAAATTAAAGATAAAATTCTGTCCAACTTTGGTATTACGAGCGCAATTGGAATTGGCGATAATAAATTTTTAGCAAAAGTAGTGATGGACTTACATGCAAAAAATGCAGAAAACGGGATTGCCAAATGCACATATGAAGATGTACAAAAGATGTTATGGCCTTTTTCAGTTGAAAAAATTTGGGGAATTGGTTCTAGAATGAAAAGAAATTTATACCGCTTAGGGATTACGACACTCGGACAACTTGCGCAATTTCCCCTCGTTTCTTTGAAAAAGCATTTTGGGGTAATGGGTGAGCAACTGTATTGGCACGCATGGGGGATCGATTTAAGTCCTGTATTCGGGGATTTTACAAAAACAACACAAGAAAGCTTCGGTCATGGAATTTCTTTATTACGTGATTATACGAAAGAAGATACCTTCGTCTGTATATTGGAGCTGTGTGAGGAAGCATGTAGAAGAGCTCGTACCGCTAAAAAAGTGGGAAGAACGATTCATTTAGGAATTGGTTACTCATCCGAGACTGGTGGAGGATTTAGTCGTTCTCGTTCCATTTACGCTCCGACGAATATTACGATGGAAATGTATATCGTTTGCATACAACTTTTTGAAAAATTTTATGATGGGTATAGTAAAATAAGAAAGGTCTATGTCACATTAACGAATTTAAGCGAGGATGGCGATACACAGCTCGATTTATTTAGCAAGCGGCCGGAAAATAAAGATATTGGCTATGTCATGGATACCATTCGAGATAAATTCGGTGCGACTGCCATTTTACGCGCTTCCAGCTATACGGATGCAGGGATTACATTAGATCGTAGTAAAAAAATTGGTGGGCATTGGGCGAAAAGTTGACTAATAGTGCGTGTTCAAAAAGGCCGATAAAAAGGACCAAGAAGTTCCACTGTCTAAAAACGCCACGTCCTGGGACTCCGCTAAATGCTCATCCCATCGAAAAGCATTGTGGCAACGCCAGTGCTAGAACGTCCTGTTCGTCGAAGGCGGCGTAGCTATGAGGAACGGAGCGTATGCTCTTACATACGTGAGTACCTAAAAAAGCAAGCTTAGAAAACTTGGCTTTCGCTAAGCTTTTACAGCGAATGCCTTAGTTGCACTTATGCAGGAAGAAAGGATTTATCCTTTCTTAACTGCCAACGCAGAAATTCGATGTGTCATTTTTGTTGGACCTTTTGAACATCCTTTAATACTTAAAGTAGGTTGGCAGCTTTCAATATCCATGTTAAGGTAAATGTAAAACATGAAAGGAGTTCACAATGGATAAAGCTAATAAGCCTCATTTTAGTCCAAGTATGACCGTTCAAGAATTTAATCAACATTATTGGTACAAAGAAGAGCTTAGACAACTATGTAAAAAATACAACTTATCATCATATGGGACAAAAGCAGAATTAATAGAGAGAATAAAAGAATTTTTAATGACAGGAAAAGCGATCACTGATGTAAGGAAAGAAAATTACGATAAAAGACAAAAATCTTCCTCAAAAGAAATAACATTAGAAACACGTTTAATCCCTGACGGTTTTAAATTCAATCAACAAGCACGGGAATTTTTCAAACAATATTACGGTGTCTCCAAGTTTTCCTTTACGAAACATATGGCTGCAGCACTCAGAGAAGCTGAGAAAAATAACAACTTACAGATGACAGTAGCTGATCTGATGAAAGTATATGAAAATGGAAAGAAGGGACAACAAACAACAAATCTTCCAGAAGAACAGACATATCAATGGAATAATTTTGTCAAAGATTTTCATCGCGATACGAAAACAAAAGATTTACATCCTAAAATGGAGGTTGCTGCCTTACTATGGCAAGCCGTAAAACAAAAACCTGGATCAAAAAAATATAGAAGTGAACTGCTGAAAACGTATAAAGATGAAATAGAAGTGGTTATGAAAAATAAGTAATAGTAAAAAAAGATAAAAACAGCTCACATAAAATTTTAGAGCGAAGTCCCTATAGGAATCTTTAACTAGACTATAAGCAAACACCAATTTTTTCATAACATGTTATGGACTAAATGTTTGTAAAACAGTTCCTTTCCCTTGTTGCACACATACCCTGGCATATGCACCATTAATGAAAGTAAGTTGCGGGGGCAAGTGACCACAGTCAATATCGTAAATGATTGGTATTTGTAATTCGTTTCGAAGGTCTTGATAGACATCTTCAATCGTATAATCTTCTACAGGCATATTGGCATCACTTCGTCCAAACAATATAGCGGAACAATTTTCAAACCATCTGGCCAACTTCATCTGCACAAGTGTTCTTCGTAAATCAGTTGTTTTTAAATGACAGTTTTCAAAATACCAAATAATTGGTTCTCCGATATGTTTTTCGCTAAAATGTTGGACATCCCCAAATGGAGTTCCAATCAAATGCCTTATGACGTCAATACAACCACCAAGTAATCGACCTGCTACATTTATTGGCTCATTCGGAGTTGTTTTCCAATACGTATGCTCCGTAAAATGAAAGACATAAGGGGAACATGTATTAAAATCCCATTCCTTCTGATATATTTTAGAGGAATGTTGAAGGATGGATGCACCTGTTTTAGTTGATAAAACGGGCTCCCACATAGCCGTTGTTTCATCCGAATATTCTCCATGTAAATCTACTAAATTCGTTCCGTGGGCAGTAGCTATTCCTGTCATTAAAGTGACTGCAAGCAGCAATACACTTGTATCAGAGTAACCTAAAATCCATTTCTTTTCTAACTGATTAAAATCAATAAATTCCAAGATTTCAATGAGTAGCTCACCTCCCCACGGTGGAATGACAAGATCGATTTCATTATCTTTCATCATTTGAGTAAACTCAGCCGCGCGTTGTTTCGCTGGCGCCGATTTTGCCTTTTCCTGCGTCCAAACAGTGTCGCCACAAATCGTCTTAAATCCCTTTATACTTTGGCGATTACATGCCGATTTCACAAGATGATGTAATTCTGCTTCGACTCCAGATGAAGGTGCAGTTATCCCGATTGTTGCACCTTTTTCTAGCAGAGGGTATTTAATCATGAGATCACTCTCCTTTTCAATTTACCATATCATACCATACTATTTTCAAACGAGTAGATGACTAATGATTCATTGATTAGTCAACCTCTCACATGGCCAACCATACGGTTCACGACTTAACCTTCTAAATATCTAAACTCAAAAATGTAGATAATTCTTTTATCTCTCCATTATGCCAATAACCATTGTGAAACTCCCAAAGTAAGAGCTATAGACTTTCTCCCATGAAACTAAAGTATTGATTGCAATGAACGAAACACTTGTTCTGTTCTATTTTTTCTAGTATGATAGAACTAGTTAAATTTCAGAATATTTACATAGATTCGGATGTGGTATAATGGATACAATATTATTGACAGAGACGCCTTCGTTCGCAAAGCCCGCACAAGTTTATTTTCTGAAAGAGCAAAAAAAGGAATATACGAATCATGATATGTTATTTAAGCAACTTATTCGTTACTTCTTTACGGATTTTTTGAAGGCTTTTTTTCCAGATATGTATGAGCAAATCGATTTGGAATCCATCCATTTTTTGCCTGAGGAAGTGTATACGAATGTCGTAAGGAGAGACATACGAAAACTTGATATCGTAGTCGAGGTGAAACAAAAAAATACAGATGCGTTGATTATTATTCATGTAGAACCGCAAAGTTCAGTTCAATACCAGTTTAATAAGCGAATGTTCCAATATTATAGTTTGCTTTACAACGAGTATCAAAAACCGATTATTCCGATTGCTGTCTTTAGTTATCCGGAAAATTGGGAAAAAAATGAATTTACAATTCAAGCGTTAGGTACAACCTATTTGCATTTTCGGTATCATACATTACACTTGAGGAAAATGTACTGGCGAGATTATTTAAGGAAGGAAAATCCCGTTGTGGCAGCATTTCTTTCAAAAATGGGATATAAAGAGGAAGAACGTTATAAGGTAAAGGTCGAATTTATGCATTTATTATGGCGTTTGCAACTGGATGAAGCTGCGCAACGATTAATTTATGGTTTTTTTAATTCTTATTTACAATTAACGGGGGAAGAGGAGGTAAAATATATGGAAGCAATGGAAGACTTTGATGATGCGGAGGAAATGAAGAAGATCATCATTCCATATGAGGAAGAACTGAAGCATAAAGGACGAGTTGAAGGAATTGAGGCCGAACGTAAGGGAATTGCCCTTAAAATGCTGGCGGATGGATTTACTGTGGAGAAAATTATGCAATTAACCAAATTAAAGCATGATGAAGTAGAAATATTGAAACAGCAGCAAATCTGATCACCCTCTACATTGGCAGGGTGATTACAACGGCCTTAATTTTTTATCCAAATTTATTTAATAATCTATAATGCATAAATACTCGGTTCGGTGTTATTCAAGTGAATTCACGCTAGACTAGATAAAAACACTCCAAAAGTTCTATTTTTGGAGTGTTCCATTTTCTTGCTCATTTAAAATGAACTAAGAAATATTTTCTTCTGCCACGACGAATAACGGTAAATGTATCTTCTAGACGATCTGCACTTGTTACGACATGTTGGACATCTTGATTACGATCTCCATTAATGTAAATGGCTCCATTATTTATGTCTTCGCGCGCTTGACGTTTAGACGAAGAGATTTTCGCTTCAACGAGTAAATCAACTAAAGATAGATCTGTTTTTTCCGCCTCAAACGTAGGAACATCTTTGAAACCTTGTTCAATTTCATCTTTCGTAAGTGCTTTTACATCCCCACTAAATAATGCAGTTGAAATCTTTATCGCTTGTGCTAAGGCAGCTTCACCATGCACCATTTTCGTCATTTCCTCTGCTAAACGCTTTTGCGCCTCCCGTGCACCTGGATTTTCTTCTACAGCCGTTTGTAGTTGTCCAATTTCATCCTGCTCTAAAAACGTAAAGAACTGAATAAACTTAATGACATCACGATCATCTGTATTGTACCAGAACTGGTAAAATTCGTATGGGCTCGTCTTTTTCGCATCAAGCCATACCGCTCCACCTGCTGTTTTACCAAATTTTGTTCCATCTGCTTTTGTAATGAGTGGTACTGTTAAGCCGAAAACCTTCGTCTCTTCATCTCCACGAGAACGACGGATAAATTCCATTCCAGCAGTAATATTTCCCCACTGATCACTACCGCCAATCTGTAGTGTACAGTTTTCTTGTTCATGTAATTGTAGAAAATCGTAAGACTGCATCAGCATGTAGCTAAATTCAGTGTACGAAATTCCTTGTTCAATACGGGACGAAACAGCATCTTTTGCTAACATATAATTTACGGTAAAGTGTTTTCCAACATCTCTTAAAAATTCGATGAACGTTAATTTAGCTAGCCAATCATGGTTATTTCTTGCCACAGCAGCATTTTCACCGCTATCAAAGTTAAGCAATCCAGCTAATTGGTTACGAATACTTTCCGTAAAGCCATGTACGACACTTTCTGAATTTAATGATCTTTCACTCGTTCTTCCACTTGGATCACCAATCATTCCTGTCCCACCACCAATTAATGCAATCGGACGGTGACCAGCTTGTTGAAATCTTTTTAATATCGTAATTGGAAGTAAATGACCAATATGCAAACTATCGGCCGTAGGATCAAAGCCACAGTATAAAGTTACTTGGTTTTCCGCTAAATGTTTTTTTAAACCTTCTTCATCTGTCGTCTGCTGAATTAGTCCTCTATTTTTTAAATCTTGTAAAATATTCACTTGCTTCACTCTCCGTAATCTAAGTTTTTGAAAATATAAAAAAGCCCCATCCCTAAAAAAGGGACGAGGCATTATACTCGCGGTACCACCCTTGTTGTAAATAAAATAACTTATTTACCACTTGGCATTGTTAACGATGATGTCACCGTCTTATTTACGATACGTAAAAAGAATTGCTCCAGACTGTAATTCGTAGAAACAAATATTACTAACTTCCACCAGCCGTTAGCTCGCTTTAAAAGGGATTTGCTCCACTACTTCGGTCGTTCTTCACAAATTTTATTCTGATCTAATTTTAACCATATTCCAAATAAAAAGGCAAATTATTTACTCATAAAATAGATCACGTTTTTTCTCTGACTGACTATAACACTTGTATATTCAGTATACTAGATCCCGTCATTGATTAATTTTCCATTTGGCACCTTTCCCTCCTTCATCCACTCTTCAACCATGTGATTAAAACGATCTGGTTCAGCTAATGGTATACCATGTCCAATATTAGGTAAGATAACTCCTTCACAATGCGGGTTATGTTTCACGATATCGACGGCAGACTTTTTCATGATCCCTTTTTCCTTTTCGCCGACAGTTACTAATATTTTCGCTTGTACCTTGCTAAAATTTTCAGGTATTTCAAACGCCATATTGTCTTTTAATATGTTAATGAGACTATCTTGCTTCATGTTAGAACTTTCTTCATAATATTTTTCAAAGTACTCGTCCCCAATATAAAGCGTTTTTGCTTGAAGTTTTGAAAATGTTTTATTTTTAATGAATGGAAATGTGAGTTTGACAGATGGACTTATAAAATATTTTGCAAACGGGAATGGTCTAACTAATGCACTATTAATCATTACAAAATCAATTAATTTCGGTTTCATGCTTACCATTTGCATCGCAATTTGAGCTCCTAATGAAAAACCAATCACTATTACTTTTTTATTTTTAGCTTTTTTCTCGATTAACATGAGCAATTGTTCAGCACTATTCTTAATGGAGAATTCTGCAATATCATTATCTCCCTCTTGCTTCAGTAAATCTGGAACAATACAATGATAATTATTAAAATACTGAACTTGTTTATCCCACATCCATCCACTTACCCCGCCGCCATGAATAAAAAGCAGGAATGAGCCGTCTATATTACCTGATTCTCGATAAAATAAAGTCAAAAAATCCCTCCAATATGTTATTTCCTATCATCATTTGTTTCATTCATAGCTATCGTCTGTAATTTTTCTAATATCTTTTTTAAATGTTTCAAATCCTCTAAAGACAACTTCCCATAAACCTCTTGATTAATTTGATCTTTCAATGCAGTTAAATCATGGAAATATTGATCGGCTTTATCGGCAAGTTTCAAAATGATTTCCCGCCTGTTTTGTGGATTAACGGTTCGTTCAATATATCCCTTATCATCTAATTTATTTAAAATTTGACTTATTGCACTTGTTGAAACATTTAATTTAGTAGCTAAATCTTTCGTTGAATTTATCCCTTGCTTAATTAACTCTAACATTAATACTTGTTTAGCTGTTAACTGATTATCTAATTTATCCTCAAATTTATTCGCTATTAATATATTAAAATTGTTTTGTAACCTATTTATTTGCCTAATTTGTTCCTTTTTCATTCCATCCACCTTCGCTAAGTTAACTTAATTATAAAGTAACCTTAGTTATCTTGCAAGTGGAACCCTTCTCTTTTAAATCTATTACCTTTTCCTCCTAGTTTTTAATGAAGAAAAGGATATTTGAAAATATTGGAAATAAATTATTTTCTTACTTAAACTTAAGACCATATTATCTTAATTTGTGATATAATAAATACTTGAATTTAGGAGGTTTAAAGATGAATTTCAAACAATTTCTGCAAAATGTAGGAAATAAATTAATAGGTTCATGGAATAAAGGTAAAATTCAAAGAACATCACGGATTACATATGATATTGTCTGGAATATTATTCTCTTTTTTATTATTGTTGGCTCCATGTCCGTTATTTTTGCTGGAGGGGTTGGGGCTGGATATTTTGCCTCCCTCGTCAAAGATGAACCAATTAGAGATTACGAAGAGATGAAAAAAGACATTTACAATTACGAAGAAACATCTAAGTTGTATTTCGCTGGTGAAAAGTATATTGGTGATATAAGAGCTGATTTACACCGAGAAGAAGTCAAATTAAAAGATGTTTCAGATTTAGTAACAGAAGCAGTAATTGCCACAGAAGATGAATTGTTCTATGAACATAATGGAGTTGTTCCAAAAGCAATTGTTCGTGCAATTTATCAAGAAGTATCCAATTCCGATACAAAAACAGGTGGTAGTACATTAACACAACAATTAATTAAAAACCAAATATTAACGAATGAAGTTTCATTTGAGCGTAAAGCAAAAGAGATTTTACTTGCAATGCGTTTAGAACATTTTTTTGAAAAAGATGAAATATTAGAAGCATACTTAAATATCGTTCCATATGGAAGAGATGCCTCCGGACAAAACGTTGCAGGAATTCAAACTGCAGCTAAAGGGATATTCGGAGTCGATGCATCTGAGTTAACGTTACCGCAAGCGGCATTTTTAGCTGGAATTCCGCAAAACCCATATGCCTTTACTCCTTTTCAAACGTCAGGAGAAGTAAAAGAGGAAGAAGAGTTAGAAAAAGGAATCAACCGAATGAAAACCGTTTTAAAGCGGATGTATCAAGCAGAATTTATTACAGAAAAAGAATATAAAAAAGCAGTGAAATATGATATTGCTGCTGACTTTACGAAGAAGTCTGCTTCCCCTATCGAAAAATATCCAGCCATTGTTTTAGAGTTAGAAAAACGGGCGAAGGAAATCATTATGGAGGTAATTGCTGAGGAAGATGGATATACTTTGGCGGAAGTGATGGAAAGTGAAGAGCTAAAAGAACAATATGAAATTTTAGCAGATCGTGCTTTACGAATGAATGGTTATCATATTCATTCAACGATCGATAAGAAAATGTATGATACGATGCAAAAAGTCGTAAAAGATTATCAATACTTCGGACCTGATAAAACTTTACCAGAAAAAGAAGATACAGAACAAACAATAGAGCAAGTTGAAGTGGGAGTAGAATTGGTCGAGAATAAAACTGGAAAAATTTTAAGTTTTGTTCCAGGTAGAGATTTTCGTGCTGGAAGTCATGAAGTTAATTATGCGACAGGCTACGGAACATTAGGACGTCCAGCAGGAAGTACATTTAAACCGCTTGCTGTTTATGCCCCTGCAATGGAAATGGGTGCTATCCAACCAGGATCAGTGGTTGCTGATGTTCCAGGACTTCCAGGTTACTCACCACCTAACTATGGGGGTGGTTATTATGGGCTTGTTTCAGCTAGAGAAGCTTTAACATACTCATATAATACTTCTACGGTGGAAATTTATAAGAAGATATTATATGCAAATCCCGGAAAAGAGTACATCATGAAAATGGGAATACCACTATCTGATGAGGAGCTGGAAAGTCCTGCTATCGCATTAGGACCAAATAACGTGACAGTAGAGCAAAACACAAATGCATTTGCCACATTTAGTAATGGGGGAAAGTATATTCCTGCTTATATGATTGAGAAAATAACTGATTCTGATGGAAATATTATTTATGAACATAAATCGGAACCAGTAGAAGTATTTTCACCGCAAACTGCTTATTTAACGATCGACATGATGCGAGATGTACTTCGATCAGGAACTGGAGCATATTTACCTAACCACTTAGCCTATCGCGGCGTCGATTGGGCTGGGAAAACTGGTACGTCGAATGATTATGAAGATGCGTGGTTTGTCGGAACAAATCCAAATGTAACGATGGGGTTATGGCTTGGCTATGATACGCCAAGTTCCATCTATGATTGTTCTGGCTGCGGACTAAATTATAGTCAACGAACACAAAACCTATGGGCACAAATTATGAATGCTGTTACCGAAATTAATCCTGAATTACTGGCACCACAAGGAAACCATAAACAACCAGATGGACTTGTTAGACGAAGTTATTGTGCAACTTCAGGGATGGCTCCATCGAAAATTTGTTCAGATGCTGGTCTTGTTCGATCTGATTTATACAATGCTAAATATGTTCCGAACCAAACAGATGATAGTTTAGTAGGAGGAAATATGCCTCTTGTTGAAGTAGATGGAGAACAAATCGTTGCTGGACCTAACACTCCATCCGAATTTACTACGTCTGGAAAGGGTGGGTATGCCTTTAATCCAGAGTTTTTAAAACGGATGGGATATGATCGTTTAGGTGATTTATCAGTACTTATTCCAAGAAAAAATCCGGAACCTTGGCAAAAAATCGGTTTTAGAGGCGGTAGTTCTTCATCAGGAGCTATTGAAAATGACAGCGGAGGTTCACCCCCCGCACCCGGATCCTTAAAAGCATCGAGCAGTAGTATTTCTTGGTCGGGAGCAACAGGACACTTAATCGTAGGTTATCGAGTGTATTATGCATCTAAAGAGGGCGGTTCTTTTAAATTAATTGGTCATACGATTAAGCCGTCCTACTCCATTCCTTCTGGAGAAGGTGTTTATCATGTACGAGCTGTAAATTATTTCGGAAGAGAATCAGAACCTTCTAAACCATTTACTGTAGAAGTGGATGATAAAGACAAGGAAAAAGATAAAGAGAAAGAGAAAGAGAAAGAAAAACAGAAAGAACTAGAAAAACAACAAAAAGAGCAAGAAAAAGCCGATAAAGAACGACAGAAGGAAGAAGAAAAACGTAAAAAAGAAGAGGAAAAGAAAAAGAAAGAAGAAGAGAAGCGTAAGAAAGAGGAAGAAGAAAAAAAGAAAGAAGAAGAAAAGCAAGATGACAGTAGTGATGAAGGAAATGAAGATAGCGATTAACTAGTCCATTTATGAATAGTACGAGCCCAAAGTAGAGCTGAAATAAATTTCAGTTCTACTTTTTGATTAGTTCTCGAAATTGCTCATATTTGATGTAAGAATATAACCACTTTGAAATTAGAAGTTTTTATACTTCCCGAACAACGAAAAGACGGGGGAGCTTGTCAAATAAAGTGTGTAAATTATAATTTATTCTAAATACTTTACTCGATCTTTTAATTGATCGTGTGTAGTAGAAGCTGGTTCATAGCTATTAACCAGTTTTGGATATGGTCACTTCCCACTTCTTTTCAAGTTCTTTAATCCGAAGATATAATACTTTTAAAAGGGCGTTCTCATTTGGGAATGCTCCTTTTTGGTTACTTTTCTAAAACTAGAGTAGATGCATTCTACGGCATCCGTTGTGTACATCATTTTACGAATAGCACTACCATGATCATCAAGAGTTGTACCAGATGATGCGAGTTCCTAGTCCATACATCAAAAGCAGAATTACGGATCAAATGAACGATGCAACGTTGAACAATGGCATCTGGAAAGAATAAGTAGCTTAAACTAGCCTGTGTAAGTAGAATAGCGTGCAGTTCCTATTGGCCAGTTTAGTTTACACTATCTCTATAATTAGCTAATTGCTTTTGTAATATAGTTATTGCAGATTTATATTATTGCTTATAATTTCTTAAATGCTTTTCTATCTTTTTAAGTTGATTACCTTCTTTTTTTAAGGGCTTTTCTATCATGTTAACCCCTCCTAAGATGTTTGTAATTCCTTAATTTATCGTGTATGATATATATCAATTATACCATATTATGTAATTGAAAAGTCTTCTGCATTAGAGATCTCGTTTCTTTTTTTAGATTTATTTTATAGTGATATCATCTTTAGGAGGTTATAGTTTTAAATGTTATTTAAACTCGAATATACTACTGAAGATCAAGACTTAAAGAAAATAGCGAATAATGTTTTCAAGTATTCTAAACTTGAAAATATAAAGAAAGCAATTTGGGTATTTGGTGTTCTAATTATTGCATTTTTATTTTATTCCAAACTACCTTTAATATATACTTTATTAAGATGGATTTTTATAATTCTTATACTATTTCCAGTGTATAAATTTATGTTTACAAAAGGTATGGAAAGAAAACTATCTCATATTAAACACTTACACTTAGGTGACCGTATAAGTATAATTTCCGAAAATGGTTTTTCTAATAAACGTGTTAAAGAAGATTTTCTATTTAATGAAAGACAAGAATACAATAAAAAACATAATCTTAAAAGTTCCTATAACTGGAACGAAGTCCTGTATTTTAGCAGAGAAGATGATTTGTTTATACTTTACCTTCCCAAAAATAACATTGCGTATTTTAAAGGTAATTCTCAATCAGATAAGGTTGAGTCTTTCTTAAAGGATATTCCTTTACTTAAAAAAGGATAGAATCTCTATCCCTTGTCTTTATTTTTATTATCCACTGCCCTCGTCAATCTCATCTATTTGACCTAAGAAGAAATAGTATCAATATTGGTAAAACTAATGCTGAAACTGCTTTAGCATAATATAGTGCTGCGAAAAATAACATACGCAAAACAACAAGTTAAAATCTAGTTATTTCTAAAATTCATAAGATTCAAGTAAAGCCACAAGTGAAAAGATAGACGAACAAAAAAAGCCAGAGGATTAACTTTTAATCCTCTGGCTTTTTACTTGTTTGCTCATGATCCGCGTCCAATATGACAATTTCAACTCGTCTATTTTTACTCCAATCTTCTGGAGTTTTATTTTCTACGACAGGTCTAGTGTCACCGTATCCTCCAATTAAAAAACGCTCTTCATCGAGGTCGTGTTCTTCAATAAAGTAACGAACAACACTTCCAGCACGAGCTCCAGAAAGCTCCCAGTTGGAAGGATAACGATAGGTCGAAATAGGTCGATTATCCGTATGCCCTTCGACACGTACATGATTATTCATTCCTTTTAACAAATTACCAACCTCATCTAAAAAAGGTCGTCCAGTATCTAAAATTTGTGCTTCCGCTGAATCAAATAAAATACTATCTTGTAAAACTAAAATAACCCCTTCTTCCGTACGCTTAGCTGAGATAACGTCTCCCAACTCCTCCGAATCTAAAAAGGAATCAATGTTTTCCATTAGTTTTGCAAGTGCATCGGCTTTCTTTTCCCATTCTTCCAAATGATCAATTAGTTTGTCAACGTCTAATTCTTCTTCATCTTCACTATCGTCCTCTCCACCTGCAGCATCGTCAACACCTTCGTCCCCATCTCCCAATCCACCAAAAGCATCATCGTTCGTGATATTTTCTGATGGAACAGAAGAAGGTAGAAAGTCTAAAATTGCCCGACTTTGAAATGACTTTGAAATAGATTCAAATTTAACCAAGTCAATTTGCGACATCGAAAATAATAAGATGAAAAAAACTAATACTAATGTAACCATATCAGAATATGTAACCATCCACTTTGGTGCGCCATTCTTTTGTTGCTTTCTATTTCTACGCCTCATGGATGTTTTCCCCACTAATTCCTGTTACTTTAGAAGGTGTCTCTAACTCTTCTCCAACTAAAAAGGCGCTTAATTTTTCTTCTAAAATACGTGGGTTTTGCCCGGATTGCACACCGATTATACCTTCAATGATAATTTGTTTAATAAAAATTTCTTCGTCTGTTTTGTTTTCTAATTTGCTTGCCATTGGTAAAAAAACTAAGTTAGCAAGAACCGTTCCATAAAGTGTTGTTAATAGTGCTACTGCCATATTAGGTCCCAAACTTGCCGGGTCGTCCAAACTACTAAGCATCAACACAAGGCCGATTAGCGTACCTATCATCCCCCAAGCAGGTGCATATTCACCAGCTTTCTCGATAATGACACGTCCTTTATAGTGCCTTTCTTCCATGGCAGTAATTTCAGCATTCATAATTTCATTAATTACTTCAGGCTCAATCCCATCAATTGCTAGCAAAATTCCTTTTTTAATAAATTCGTCTTCTACATCTTCCATTTCGTTTTCTAATGCGAGTAATCCTTCTTTTCTCGCTTGTTCAGAAAGGCGGATAAATAACTGAATTAATTCAGGCATTTTACGATCATTCTTTCTGAACGCCTCTTTCATTACGGATGAAAATAATTTAATTTGTTCATACTTGAAGTTAATGAGCAATGATCCAATAAGACCACCAATGACGATAAAAATGGAAGCTACATCAACAAAATTCCCGAAGCCTTCTTTACCGCCACTCGATAAAATTGCGAGCATAATCATAATAAACCCGATGGTGATCCCTATTGGAGTTAGAATGTCTCTTTTTCTCATTATATAAATCTCTCCCGTATGCTAGTGTAGTAATTACTACCTACTCTATATATCGGCTCTATTTTTATTTTGTTGAATCTCTTTCGATGATTCGATGTGGGAGAATAACTGTATTTTCGTCTACTTCTTCTTTATTCATATATTTTGTTAATAAACGCATAGCAACTGCTCCAATATCATACATCGGTTGTACAACTGTCGTAAGCGTCGGGCGAACCATGAGCGCAACCCGAGTGTTATTAAATCCAAATACTTCAATATCATTTGGAACGTGAAGTCCTCTATCTTGAATACCATGGATCACACCAATAGCCATTTCATCAGTCGTGACAAAAATTGCTTTCGGTCGCTCCGCTACTTTTAACAGTTGCTCGACTCCTTCAATACCACCATGATAAGTAGCTTCATTTTCAATAACGATTTGTTCATTAATTTCAATGGACGAATCCTTTAACGCACGAATATATCCTTCATATTTTAATCCATTTGACTGAATATGCTCGCCGCCAGTGATGAATGCTGGTTGACTTTTCGTCGTCTCAATTAAATGTTTTGTTGCCTCATATGCAGCAGATTCATAATCAATATTAACAGATGGCAGTTCATTTGTTTCATCATGAGTTGCTGCCAAAACGACGGGAACACGAGATGTTTTGAACTGCTCAATATGTTCCTCTGTAATTTCTCCACCCATAAAAACGATTCCATCTACTTGCTTTTCTAACATTGTGTCAATTAGATGAAGTTCTTTTTCCTTATTTTGATCTGAATTACTTAAAATAATATTATATTTATACATTGTGGCAATATCTTCAATACCACGCGTTAGTTCTGAAAAGAAGGTGCTCGAAATATCAGGAATTATTGCACCAACTGTCGTCGTTTTTTTGCTAGCAAGACCTCTTGCAACAGCATTTGGACGATATCCTAATCTTTCAATCGTTTCCAGCACTTTCTTCCTAGTTGTTGGCTTTACATTTGGGTTTCCATTAACAACACGTGATACAGTTGCCATAGAAACGTTTGCTTCTCTTGCTACATCATAAATTGTTATACTCATCTTTAGCCACCTCCGACCAAAATTATCAACTATCTACTGTTTATAATATCCTAGCTTGAATAAAAACACAAAAAATATACAGCAAGCCTGCAAAACCCACTGTATATTATCCGTTATTTATGCTCTTTTACCCGCGATCCGACTATACTTCGCTTTGAATAGGTGACCCTTGTGCCTCCGAAGCACCATATTTATTGTGACGAGTAATCGCAGTCGCAAAGCCCCAGGACGTGCTAATGTCGATAATGTCACATGGACGTGACGATTGATCAACCTCGTCCTGTATTCTGTGGGGTCTCACTTTAGTCAAAAAGTCTACTTTTATTCGGATCGCTAAAGTAGGATCTAATCATTTTATTCGTTCAAATTGGGAATAACTTTCCTTAAGAACGTTATTTTACCGCTAATCCATAATTAGCTACTTCATTGAAAAATTCATTAAACATATCTAAATCCATTTGTTGTTGTGCATCAGATAAAGCAACTGCTGGGTCTGGGTGCACTTCAGCCATCACACCATCTGCGCCAACTGCAATCGCCGCTTTAGCTGTCGGTATTAAAAGGTCTCTTCGCCCAGTAGAGTGGGTGACATCAACAAGAACTGGTAAATGAGTTTCCTGTTTTAAAATAGGCACAGCAGAAATATCTAGTGTATTTCTTGTTGCTGTTTCATACGTTCTTATTCCACGTTCACATAAGATAATGTTTCCATTGCCTCGTGAAATAATGTATTCGGCAGCATTAATGAATTCAGCAATCGTTGCGGATAATCCTCTTTTTAAAATAACTGGTTTATTTGCTTCTCCAGCCGTTTTTAATAATTCGAAGTTTTGCATGTTTCGTGCTCCGATTTGGATGACATCAATATATTCTTGTGCCGCTTCAATATCTGCCGGATTGACAATTTCACTTACGACAGCTAAATCGTATTCATCAGCTACTCGTTTTAAAATTTTTAATCCTTCTAATCCTAACCCTTGGAAATCATAAGGAGACGTACGTGGTTTAAATGCACCACCTCTTAGTAACTTTAATCCTTTTGACTTAATTGCTTCTGCTACACTTGCAACTTGCTCATAGCTTTCAACTGCACAAGGTCCAAAAATGAAATGATTATCCCCGTCTCCAAATTTCACACCTTTAATATCAATAATCGTATCTTCTGCCTTTCGCTTACGAGATACGAGTAATTCTTTTTGCTGATCATCTTCTTGAATTTCTAAGCTCGCTTTAAAAATTTCTTTAAATATATGCTCAACCGTTGCATTTTTAAAAGGTCCGTCATTATTACGAATAATATGATTTAACATATCTCTTTCACGGACAGGGTCAAAACGTCTTGTACTTTGTTTTCCCTTAATTTCACCAATTTGCTGAACGATTTCGGCTCGTTTGTTAATCAAATCTAGTAATTCTAGATTGAGTGAATCCAGTTGCTCACGTAGTTCTTGCATAGTTCCATTACTCATTTACGAACGACTCTCCTTCAAGTTTATTAACAATTAGAACAATTATATCTAATATTGTTTTCTTTGTCACTTTAATGTATATATAATAGAGTATATACTGTTTTTCGCAATTTTTCTAACGAAAGGAAATTACATAATGAATGAACACGTTTTTGCACTTGATATAGGAACACAATCTGTTACGGGGATCATTTTACAAAAGACAAACGATTCCTATAAAGTAATAGATTTTTGTGTAAGACAACATAAAGAAAGATCAATGTTAGATGGACAAATCCAAAACGTTGTTCAAGTTGCAGAAGTAATAACTGAAGTGAAATGTGCTCTTGAAAAAAAGCATGGTCTGTTACAACATGTTTGTGTGGCTGCCGCGGGTCGTGCGTTAAAAACGATACAAACAGAAAAAAGTATTTCGATAATAGATAAACCAATTACTACCGAAGAAGAAATTAAACATTTAGAGTTAAGTGCTGTTCAACAAGCACAAGCTCTTTTAGCAAAAGAAAATAAACATAATTTTACCAACTATCATTGTGTAGGTTTTTCCATTTTACATTATAAACTAGACGGTGAAAAAATTGGTTCTTTTATCGATCAAGTTGGAAAGGAAGCAACAGTAGAAATTATCGCTACTTTTTTACCGAAAATTGTTGTTGAATCTTTATTAGCCGCACTTGAACGAGCTGATTTAACGATGGAAGCATTAACATTGGAACCGATTGCTGCTATTCATGTACTTATTCCTGAATCCATGCGGAGATTAAATATTGCATTAATTGATATCGGTGCAGGTACGAGCGATATTGCTATTTCAAATGATGGGACAGTTGTGGCTTACGGGATGGTACCAATTGCAGGAGATGAAATAACAGAAGCAATAAGTGATCATTACTTACTCGACTTTAAAGTAGCTGAAGAAACAAAGCGGAAAATTATCAATGATCAAGAAGCAACTGTCCACGATATTTTAGGGTTTGAATCAACCATTACATATGAAGATTTAGTTCCGCAAATTGCAGAAAGTGTCGATCGACTGGCAAATCTATTAGCAACTGAAATACGTCATTTAAATGCAAAGGCACCACAAGCTGTCATGCTTATCGGTGGTGGAAGTTTAACACCAAAACTAAATGAAAAACTAGCTACTTATTTACAACTTCCTGCAAACAGAGTTGCCATGAGAGGAATTGAAGCGATCCAATGTTTAAAATCAAATGAAGGGTTGCCGACTGGGCCAGAATTTGTCACTCCGGTTGGGATAGCGATTAGTGCAACACAAAATCCACTTCACTATATTACCGTTTACGTCAATGATAAAGTAACGCTTATGTTTGAAACAAAACAATTAACGGTTGGAGATGCCATTATTCAAGCCGGAATTGAAGTAAACAAGTATTATGGCAAGATTGGCCTTGCCTCGATTATTACGTTCAATGGGAAAAAAATGACCCTTCGCGGAGAATATGGTGATCCACCAACTATCTTTGTCAATGATCAAGCTGCCACTGTTGATAGTTTAATAGCTTCAGGTGACAAGATTGTAATCCATAAAGGGAAAGACGGGAAAAATTCAACTGTTACATTAGAAGAGATCGTAGGCGATATGAAGGAAATACCTTTTACATACAATGATCAGGAATTTGTACTTAAACCTGTTTATCAAGCAAATGGTCAAATCGTTGATAAAAATTACCTTGTGCAAGATAAAGATACGATTCATGTCGTCATGGCAAAAACAATTGCTGACTTTTTATCGGAACAAACTCTATTGAATGATCAGGAAAAAGAGGATTTTTTTGTTATCGTAAACGAACGAAAAGTAAAATTAGATAAAGGAAGTACAATCATTTTGGTCAATGGAAAACAGGCTAATATGACTACTTATATTCATGAGGAAGACCAAATAACAATGACCCCATCGGAAAACGTCACGGTAAAAACGTTATTACATCAGCTAGACAAGCAGTTCGATTATCAGATTCATGTAACATTTAATGGAGAGCCTGTTGAACTAAAGCAAAATCGAATGACGATGATAAGAGATGACCAACCGTTGGAAGAAACGAGTGAATTACATCATGGGGATCGACTTGTATTAAAGGAAACAAATGTGAGAGCCTTTATCTTTCAAGATATCTTTCGGTATGTCGATATTGACTTATCCCAGATAAGAGGAAGCTATAAATTATATAAAAATAATGAGTTGACAACCTTCCATGAAGAAGTCATTCATGGAGATAAGTTGGAAATTGTTTGGGAATAGTTTTTGCAAGATGATCGAAAAGAATTGTCCTCCTAACCCTTTTGGGGGAAACTTCTACCTCAAGATGGAAAAGATGGGTTTGTCAAATAAAGTGTGTAAGTTTCAATTTACTCATGATATTTTAACACCCTATCTTTTAGCTCATCATGAAGGAGAAGTTGGTTCATAACCATTGCCCAGTTTTGAATGTGTCCACCTTCCCATTTGGTTTCAAGTTCTTTTATTCGTAAAAATAATACTTTTAATAGAGCGTTCTCGTTAGGGAATGCTCCTTTTTTAGTTATTTTTCTAAAGCTGGCATGGATACTTTCTACTGCATTCGTTGTGTACATCACTTTACGAATCGCACTTCCATAATCATAAAGTTGCTCGATATGGTTGAAGTTTCTTGTCCAAACGTCAATAGCCCCTGAGTATGAAGCCCATTGTTGTTTAAAGGATTCGAAAGCACTTAGGCAAGCCTTGAGGCTTGGTGCACCATAGACTTTCTTTAAGGCCTTGGTGAATGCTTTATAATCTTTACTAGGAACATATTTGATGGAGTTGCGAATCAAATGAACCACACATCGTTGTACGATGATATCTGGGAAAATAGCACGTGCTCCTTCTTCCAAACCACTCACTCCATCCATAGAGATAAAGAAAATATCTTCAACTCCTCTCGCTTTGATTTCATCAAAAATCTGCATCCATTTATGCTTACTCTCTGTTTCATTGAGCCACAATCCAAGGATTTCTTTATGGCCCTGAGTGGTGTATCCTAAAATCGTATAGACGGCATATTTTCTTGTTTCATATTCATTGCGAATCGTTGTATACATACAGTCTACAAAAACAAAGGCATAACAGTTACTTAAAGGTCTCGTTTGCCATTCATCCAGTTCAGGAAGAACTTGATCCGTAATATCAGACACCATTTCGTGAGATACCGAAAAGCCATAGATATCTTCAATCGTTGAAGAAATATCCCGTTGCGACATCCCGCGTGCATACATGGAGATTACTTTATTTTCGATCGCCGAAACGTCCTTTTTCCGTTTCGGTATCAGTTCCGGATTAAAAGAACCGTCGCGATCTCGTGGCACCTTGATATTCACTTCACCGGAGCTCGTTTTGATGGTCTTCTTTCCATAACCATTTCGTCTATTCTCCGTCTCTTTTTCTTCTTTATCATTCGATTCATAGCCTAAATGAGTTACCATTTCTCCTTTTAACATTGCTTCAAACATAGGTCCAAATATATCTTTAAGTGCATTCTGCATATCTTCTACGGTCTCTGGTTGGTAGTTTTCTAGAATTTGTTTCGCTAATTCAGCTGATTTCTGATCACGCTTTGATTGAGTCAATAGAATAACCTCCCAATTGTTTTGTATTTATTCTAACAATAAAATAGTAAAAAAATAAACTGTGAAGTAAGAGCCGTACGCTCTCTTACTTACACAGTTTATTTTACACTCCCTAAAAGATCGGGAGGGAAAAATTCTGATGGCCCCAAACCAAAAAGCTTGTAGTAGCCAATTCGACTTCTACAAGCTTTTTTATTTAACCAATTTAACTTTCGCTTTTTACTTCTTCTTTCACATCTTCTATTTCTGCTTGAACTTCTTCTTTTGTATCTTTTCGTAATTCTTTTGCCTTTTGTGAAACTTCTTTTACCGTACTTTTCGTTTTTTCCGATACATCTTTTGCAAGATCTTTCGTTTTTTCACCTACATCTTGGGCAAAATCAACTGTTTTTTCAGTAACTTCTTTTGTCAGTTTTGACGTTGAATCAACTGCTTTTTTAGTAAGTTCGGATCCTTTTTCTTTTAGTTCAGAACCTTTGACCTTAACTTTTTCTGTATACACACTTCCTTTTTCTTGTGCAATTTCTTTTAGCTCGTCAGCTTTTTCAAGTGCCTGTCTAGCCCCTTTGTTGATGTCTTGACGTAATTCTCTTCCAGGTTTAGGGGCGAATACTAACGCTAATGTGGCACCGACAACACTTCCAATGATTGTACCTAATAAAAAACCTTTGTTGTTGTTCTCTTCCATTATTAAACCCTCCCTAAGTTATTTTTTTCTGTTTTTCCAAACATTATAAATGGCTGTGCTCCACTTAACTGCTTCTGTCGCTTTTTCGACGTCTTGATCTGCAGATACGGAAACGCTAGTGGATAATTTTTTTACAGAATGTGTTAAATGATTGAATGAATCCCCTATTTCTTGAATTCCATCAAATACGCTGTTTAGTTTTGAGACTTTATGATTGACATCTTCTGCCAAATCATTTGTTTTTTGAAGTAACAATGTCGTCTCCGTTGTAATTCCTTCCATTTGTTTATTTACATCTGCCAATGTATCTGCAACATTGTTTAAAGTACGTTTTGTTGCTAAAAGTGTTTGGGCTAAATAAAAGACTAATACGGCAAATGCAACTGCTACGATAATTGCTGCAATCGTTAATCCGGCACTCATAATTGGTCAACTCCTCTTTCTTTATCTTTTCATAAATCATAGGTATATATTACTTGTTTTTTAATAACAATACCCATTACTAAATAGAGTAAACATTTTTCAACTTATCCCTATATACATACTAGCTTATTTTGACAATTTTTTTCAAATAAATCGAAAAAATAATTAAGATCTTTTACCTTTTTGACAGAAAGGTAAACTTCCTACGCTTATTTTATTCCAAAAGTGAAATTTCAATCATAAAATGTTTGTCCAAAATAAAAACGATTAGAAAACTTGGCATTCGTAAAGCCTGTAACGGCGAGTCCTTGCTGTACTTTACGACGTTACAATGTTTAACACGACAAGTAATTGCAGTCGCAACGCTTTTCGATGGGACGAGCGGAAGCAGTAGTAAGTTTAATACTTTTTACTTGTTAACATAAAAGTGTTTACATAGCCAATCTATGCAAACACTTCTTCCCTTAACGCTAAGATGTTTAACTACTTTTACTTTCTTTTTGTTCCGATAAGCCAAGTTCTACACTTTGTTCATATGCAGACTGAAATTTTTGTATATCCCCAGCTCCCATAAAAATAAGAACACTATCAGCAAATTGCTGTAAAACCGATACATTTTCCAATGTTAATAAAGTACTTCCTTCTACTTTATTTAATAGGTCATTAATCGTTAAATCCCCCGATGATTCACGAGCGGAAGAAAATATATCACATAAAAATACGTAGTCCGCATTGTCGAGGCTTTCAGCAAATTCATTTAAAAATGTTTTTGTTCGTGTAAATGTATGTGGTTGAAAAACGGCAATCACCGACTTATCAGGATACTTCTTCCTTGCCGAATCAATCGTAACCGTAACTTCAATTGGATGGTGTGCATAATCATCAATAATAATTTGGTTACCAATTTGCTTTTCGGAAAAACGGCGTTTTACCCCACCAAAAGTGCTTAAATGATGCATTACTTTCCTATCCATTTCTTCATAATGACAAAAAGCAATCACAGCTAACGCATTTAAAATATGGTGGTTTCCATACATTGGAATATGAAAAGTATCGTAGTACGTATTTCGTACAAAGACATCGAATTGTGTGCCATTTTTCGTTACTTGAATATTATTTGCTTGAAAATCATTCGTTGATGAAAAGCCATAATAAATAATTGGCACTTTTGTTTGTAAATGTTGCAAATGCTCATCTTCTCCACAAGCAATAATTCCTTTTTTCACTTGATCTGCCATCGATTGAAATGCATTGAAAACATCTTCTACATCGGCAAAATAATCAGGATGATCAAAATCGATATTCGTAATCACTGCGTAATCAGGACTATAATGTAGGAAGTGACGTTTATATTCACATGCTTCGAATACGAAGTAATCACTATTTTCATGTCCTTTTCCAGTTCCATCACCTATTAAATAGGAGGTTGGATAGCTTTCCTCCAGTACATGTGATAATAGACCTGTTGTGGACGTTTTTCCATGTGAGCCTGTAATCGCAATACTTGTATACTTTTTTGCCCATTGACCGAGAAATTCATGGTATTTGTAAAAAGTTAATCCCAATTCTCTTGCCCGTTTTATTTCAATATGATCGTCTGAAAAAGCATTTCCAGCGATAATAATTTGATCTTCTTTAATATTGTCACTTGAAAATGGTAAAATGGAAATTCCTTTTTTCTCTACTTCTTCTTGTGTAAAAAAATATTTATCTACATCTGAACCTTGTACCTTTTCCCCTGAATCATGAAGAATTTGGGCTAAAGCACTCATTCCAGTTCCTTTAATACCAATAAAATGGTAAGTTGTCATAACAAACCTCCAAAACATATAAAGAACGTAACATAAAATATAGTCAAAACACCTAGTGTTTTTTATTGACTAATATCATTGTTTTTATTCTTTATTGACTTTCATTTCTCAAATTTAGTTTTTTTTCATATCTAACTTCTTCTAATCGCGGATTTGGACGAAATTTTCTACCTTCTTTTGCTGAATGTGATCCATTTAATAATACATTATCCCCAGTAAAGCCAATATTAATTTTTAATAAGCTACTACCGATTCCATACATATCAACGGGAACATTCTTGCTTTCAAAATAGGCGATTTTCTTTTCCGTAAATCCGCCACTTGCAACAATTTTTACAAATTCAAAACCTTCTTCATCTAAAGCTTTTCGTAAGGCAAAAATTAATTCAGGATTGACACCACGAGGATCAAAAGTACCCATTAAATGATGGTTTCTTAAAAAATATTTGTCTACTAATGTACGTGATGTATCTACACGAACTGCTTTTAATGTCTTACCAAATTCTCGTGCGACTTTAAGTGAATCTGTAATCACATCATTATTATAATCGACAAGTGCCATCAAGTCATCTTCTGGAAACATTTCGTGGTAGGCTTTTGATGCGGCGATAATATCACCGCGAAACATTTGGATTAATGCATGTGGCATCGTCCCCATGCCTTCTTTCCCCCACCATTCATTCATTGCATGAGTCGCTTGCGCTGTCGATCCGCCAATAAATGCCGCATAGCCATCCCCTGCTTGCTGTGTATAATGGTCATCCCGGTCTCCCATAAAGATTACCGGTTTCTGTTTTCCAGATGACCTTGCTGCTTTTACCACATTATATACATTTGTAGCAACAGAGGTTCTTCGTGACAAAATCCCATCAATAATCCCTTCTAAAAAGCCAAAGTATTGATATGGTCCCGTAACCGTTAGTACAGATTCAAATGGTTTTATTTTATCGCCATCTTTTAACGATTTTATTTCCAGTTGTTCAGGGTGTTCTGCAAACGTATGTATTAATGCAATCACTTCATCTGTTCCACAAAGAACCGCTTCTTCTTTTTGAAAAAATTGCATGGTCACTATATTATGTGGTAACTTTTTTTCAACGATCTCTCTTGTTTTTAAAAAGTATACCGCTGAGAACCAACCTTCTCCAATACGTTTATCAAATTTGAAGGTACGATTTGTTAAACGGCTTATTTTCCCTTGTAATTTCTGTTCTATTTCTTTCATAAAAGGAGCTCCTTGCTTTCATCTCATTTTCTAAAGGATAAGCTAACTGTCTTTTTATCCTCTCGTTTTCACCTTTATAAAAATTCTTCCAATTGTGTTTTTGTTACAAGTACCTCACGTGGTTTTGATCCATTTTGGGCAGATACTATTCCCTTATTTTCTAATGTATCAATTAAGCGTGCGGCTCGATTATACCCTATTCTAAACCTTCTTTGCAATAAGGAAGTGCTCGCTTGATTTTGGTCTACGATAAATGCAATCACTTCGTTTAATAATTCATCTTCTTCCTCTTCTTGGAAGTCGAGTAGTAATTGTTCCTGCTCGAATAAATAATTTGGCTTAGCAACTGAACGCATATAAGAAGCTACTCGATCAATTTCTTCGTCTGAAACAAATGGTCCTTGCAATCTTACACTTTTATTTGCTCCATTTTCAACGAATAACATATCACCTTTACCTAATAACTTTTCTGCACCGACTGTATCAAGCATCGTTCGAGAATCCACTTGTGATGAAACACTAAAAGCAATTCTAGTCGGTATATTTGCTTTGATAAGACCTGTAATGACATCAACAGACGGTCGTTGCGTTGCAAGTAGTAAGTGAATACCACACGCACGCGCCTTCTGAGCTATCCGACAAATCGCATCTTCTACTTCTTGCGGAGAGACGATCATTAAATCGGCTAGTTCATCGATGACAATAACCATATAAGGTAATTTGTCTCTCTCTCGATTTTGTTTCGTCATTTTTTCATTATATTTTAATATATTTCTTACGCCTGCTTCAACAAATTTCTCATATCGATCTTCCATTTCATCCACAGCCCATTTTAATGAAATCGTTGCCGCTTTCGCATCTGTAATGACTGGGGCGATCAAATGCGGAATCCCATTATATGGAGTAAGTTCAACCATTTTCGGATCAATAAGCAAAAATTTTACTTCATTGTAATTCGCTTTATATAAAAGACTAAGTAAAATGGTGTTGATACAGACACTTTTTCCTGATCCTGTCGCACCAGCAATTAAGCCGTGGGGCATTTTACCGATATCGGTTATAAGTGGATCTCCTTCAATTGTTAAGCCTAACGCAATTGTTAATGGAGATGGAGCCTGGTTAAACTCCTCTGTTTCAATAATTTCTTGTAAGCTTACGACTTGTGGATATTGATTTGGCACTTCGATTCCAATTGTATTTTTACCTGGAATGGGTGCTTCAATACGAATATCTTTTGCAGCCATATTTAGTTTAATATCATCTGCTAAATTTCTAACTTTGCTTACTTTTACCCCAAGCGCTGGTTGGATTTCAAATCTTGTTACGGATGGGCCTTGCGTCACTTTGACAATTTTGGCTTGGATATTAAAATGTTTTAACGTTTGTTCAAGTAAAGATTGTTGTTCATCTAACCAGACCGAATCATCTTCGTCTGGAAGTATTGGATCGTTTAATAAATAGTTTGGTACATCAATTGGTTCATCGATTGGGTCATCAATTGGTTCATCGATTGGGTCATCGATTGATTCATCGATCAGCTTATCAAGTGGTAAATCATACTCCTCATGACTATCTTCTATAAGGTCAAGAACAAATGATGGTGGATTTGGCTTTTCACTAGATACTATATGCTTTTCTTTTTCTGAAGTAGCTTTTTGTTCTATTTGTTGCTGCATTTCTAGCTTTTTTTCTTCCTTTAGTGAAAGCTCAAATGGCTTCCTTTTTTGTTCAGTTGAATCGTGAACTTCAATCTGAATTGGTAGTGAGTTCATCTTATACTCTTCGGAATCATTATTTAGTAGGCCGTCTCGAATTTTAAACACTCGATCAAGCTCATCTGGCCTCGTATGATTGAATACAATTGGCTCATGCTGTACTTCTATTTGATCTTCCTTATTCTCTACTTGATTCCTTTTTTGTTCTCGCTCTTCTATTTTTCTCCTTCGAACATATGCTGGGATATCTTCTAGTTCTTTTACTAACTGTTTTCGTTTGTATCCATGAATTAAAAAGTCTTTTTCCTTATTGGAACGATGAGAGTTACGCTTTAGTTGATAATTTCTCTGATTAACTTGTCTTTTTGCCAATTTTTTTTCAGCTTGATGATCAGGAATAACTGGGAAACGAAAAGGAGTTATTTGTTCTTTCGGATATTGGTAGGTCATTTTTGTGTTTACAGTTCGATTTGCAACAGAACGATGAATCGACTGATTCATTGCTTCATCTTCTTCTCGTTCTTCTTCATCGCCTTCGATGACATCTTCGTAAAAAAAGTCACTCACTTTTTTCTTCCAATCTTTCCACATAATCTCACCTACTTTTCATAACGATAATGATATATCTATTTTATCAGTTTTTTACTTTTTTTGTTGAAAGATCGCGAAAATTAATCGTTCTTTCCATCATCTGCTTTATTTTTTACTTTTTTCGGTTTATTTTTAGCTAAAATAAAAATCGGTTCTAATGTTTTATCTTCATAAATAAAGGATAAAGAAGTGATCGGAATTCTACCTTCTGCAAAAAACTTCATCGTCATCTGTGCTAAAATATCGTACCCTGTATCATTTGTGATATCTGCTAAAATAAGAACATCTTGATGTGGGACAGCAACGGCTAGGTCGCCGACACATTTTGCTTTCATTTCTTCTAAAAAAGCATCATATAGGATACGGCTTGCATCATATCCATCTTGTGTTGCTATAAAATAAAAATCATTTTCTCGAACTCGATCCACTTTATAATCCATCGGTAAAGAACGGAGATTGAATAAAGCATTTTCATGCATTCGTTCTTTTGTCCAGCCTTCTTTTTCAAGAATCTCTTCATCAATTAATCGATATGATTTTCCTAAATCAAGCGCATAAAATATTCTCGTTTCTGCTGTATGATCTTTTGTTACTAATTGTTTTCCGCCATTCGTTTTTGTTGGAAAGGAGGTAGAACGGATGACAGGGAAAATATGTTTTTCCATTCCTTTTAATTGATGTTCTTCATTCATAATTGCTAATGCTTCTTTTATATGGTTAACAAGTTCATCGATCGCTGCCTCACCTTGTGCATTATATTTCGCGATCACTTGAGGTAACTTAACGTTCATCCCTTTTTTTGTATTTTTCCATTCAATCCGAAACAAATCTTTATCACGATTAAAAGAAGTCCGAAAATCCGGACTTGCTAATCTCTTATTGAGAATGTTTTTCATTTTTATACTAGTCATTTTCATTTGAAAATTCCTCCAAGAAAAATATATCAAAAACGTTCGATTTTTTACATTTAATTGTTATTTCTTTATATACTATCATACTACGTTCTTGAACTTTAACAAATAATATTTCTTTTTCTAATTGTTTTTCTACTGGAATCAATCCCCATCTTTCAATATTTCAGTTAAAAATCCGAATAACAAAGATTAGTTATTCGTTTCCACTCTAGATGTTAGTTACAATACAAGAATATGAAGATTTCTTCCATAGATAATGTTCGGGTTGATCTGGGAATTAGCATTGATGTCAGTGACTCACTTGCTCGTTTATATTTTAAATGGAAAAATTTTGTTTTTCCTTGCTTACAAAGTATAATAAGACTTGGAGGGATGAGAATGAAATTAACGGTGTATTTAGCGGGAGAAATTCATACGAATTGGCGTGAAGAACTGCAAAAGAAGGCAGAAAAAAAACAATTACCCCTTACATTTGTTGCACCTCAAACGAATCATGATCGTTCAGATGATATTGGGGAAGACATTTTAGGAAAGCAACCGGGAAAGCTTTATAAAGATGCAGCAGCTTCCGATATTAATAATTTCAGAACACAAGTAATGTTGCAAAAAGCAGATGTTGTCATCGCCCTGTTTGGAGAGCAGTACCGGCAGTGGAATACTGCAATGGATGCAAGCAGCGCAATTACATGGAACAAGCCAACTATTATTATTAGACCAGAATCACTCATTCATCCACTGAAAGAGCTTTCCAATAAAGCGAATGTAACAGTGGAAACGGTAGATCAAGCATTAGATGTGTTAAGCTATATTTATGAATAAATGTAATCGGTATTTGGGATTTCGTAGGGAGAACTTTATGTACAAAGGGGCTCCATAATGACTATTGGAAAAACGAGTTTTAATTATGATGAGCACGAAACAAAGTATTCTAGCCTGAGGCAAACCGATCCAATTATTGCCAAACATATAGTAGAAGCTTTAGGCTCAGCTAAAACGGTCCTCAATGTTGGTGCAGGTGGGGGTTCTTATGAGCCTCAAGACAAATATGTTGTTGCAGTTGAACCTTCTATTTCAATGAGAAAAGAACGAGTGAATGCGAATAAAGTTCCTGCCATTATCGGAACAGCGGATTCATTACCTTTTGATAACGACTCTTTTGATGCGTCCTTGGCGACTCTAACAATTCACCATTGGCCTGACCTTGAAAAAGGCTTACTTGAGCTTAAGAGGGTGACTCGAAACCAAATTGTTATTATGACATATGATCCTAATGCACTGGATGTTTTTTGGAATGCTTATTATTTTCCAGAATTAATTAAAGTAGAAAAAGCGCGCTATCCAAAAATAAATAAAATAACAAACATACTAGGTGAAGCCTCTATTATCAAAGATATCCCAATTCCGATCGATTGTCGAGATGGTTTTCAAGAAGCTTTTTATGGAAGACCAGAAGCATTTCTTCAAAAGGAAGTCCGCCAATCTCAATCAGCTTGGATATTTTTGTCAGATGAAGTGGAACAAAAACTCGTTAAAAGGTTAGAAGATGATCTTACATCGGTAAATGGGATAAAAAGTTTGGAGCGCATAGAAAAATGCCTTTTTTTAATGGGGCTCTACGTCTAATTATTTATCCTAAAAAGTAATTTGTAAAAAAAGGCTGTGATGGAAAAAATCCACCACAGCCTTTTATCTTGAATAAATTACTCTTCTTTACTCCAAAAATCCATCTGCCCTTTCAATAACGTCACAACATGAGCAAACATTTCATCACGGAGTATTTGTCCGTTTGTAAAAATCCCAATTGCACCTTCATGATGACGAATATCTGATTTCTGTGCATAGTCATTCATGACATCACTTAATTCTATTCCATCCTCAATCGGCTCTATAAAGGATCGTGGCAATTGAATACGGGCACCACCAGCCGTAAATAGTTTCCCATCTGGTGTAACGATCGCCCCCCAATTACAAAGATAAAGCTCCTCATGTAGGAACATGACGCCACCTTCTAGTCCTATTCCAGTGCTATTTTGACTTGTCTTCCTTGCACCACGGGCCCGATTTATCGCACCTTGCAGTGTTTCTTCATCCCCCACTGGTTGCGCGGAAACACCTGATGGTACTTCCACAGTTAAAATTTCTTCTTTTTCAAAAACCGTTTTCACTGCATTTACTTTCGTTTTATTCAATGAACCGATGACAATTTTCATAAAAACCCTTCATTCTGTTAGTTTTTTCGTATGGAATCGATTGTTGCTTGATCAGTTGCCTTTACTAATGTAACCAATAATTCCTTTGCCGCGGCATAATCATCGACATGAATGATCGAGGAAGACGTATGGATATATCGAGCACAAATCCCAATCACGGCTGATGGTACCCCATCATTTGAAATATGTACACGTCCTGCGTCTGTTCCACCTTGAGAGATAAAATATTGGTATGGAATATCGTTTGATTCTGCTGTATCAAGGATAAACTCCCTCATCCCACGGTGAGTGATCATCGTTCGGTCAAAAATTCTGAGTAGTGCACCTTTACCAATTTGCCCAAACTCCTCTTTATTTCCAGACATATCATTTGCAGGTGATGCATCAAGTGCAAAAAAGATATCTGGCTGAATCATGTTTGCTGCCGTTTGCGCCCCGCGTAAACCGACCTCTTCCTGAACAGTAGCCCCTGCATATAATGTATTTTGTAATGTTTCCTCTTTAAGCTCTTTTAATAGTTCAATCGCTAGTCCGCATCCATAGCGATTATCCCAAGCTTTAGCTAAAATCTTTTTTTCATTTGCCATCGGAGTAAAAGGACAGATTGGCACAATGGAATCGCCTGGTGAAACACCGATATGAAGTGCATCTTCTTTATCGTCCGCGCCAATATCAATTAACATATTGCTTATTTCCATCGGCTTCTTTCGTTGATCTGGAGTTAAATTATGTGGTGGAATCGATCCAATCACACCAGGAACGATTCCTTTTTTCGTCATAATTTGTACTCTTTGAGCAAGTAATACTTGATTCCACCATCCGCCTAGCGGTTGAAAGCGAATCATTCCATTGTCGGTAATTTGCGTGACCATAAAGCCAACTTCATCCATATGTCCTGCAACCATGACACGTGGTCCAATACCATTTTTCACCCCAAATATACTACCCAAATTATCATACATTATTTCATCTGCATATTTAGTTAATTCCGTTTTCATAAAATCTCGTACTAGCTTTTCATCTCCAGGCACACCTTGTAACTCTGTCAACGTTTTAAACATGTTCCTTGTAGATTTTTCCAATTTTATCACTCTCTTTCTATTTTTTCACTTGTTCAAAAGTGGATGATCATTTCTAATGGATAAGGAATTTATGAAAGACTTGGAGAATATCCATTTTCTACATACTATTTACTTGTTTTGTCATATAATAAATTCCTTTTTTCATGTATACTATACATATAAATCATTAGATTTGGAGAACATGACTCCTTACAAAGATTATTTAAATGGGGTGAATGATACAAATGAGTCGAAAAAATACTTTACTTGCAGCTGGATTAGGATTTGCGATTGGCTACTTATTAAAAGAACAACTTGACGAATACAAAAAACTCACACCAGAAAAAGCACTACAATATGCAAAAGAAACGTTTCAAAAAAACGGTCCAATTAATGGGTCATGGATTTACATGAAGCCAGAAAAACTAGAAAAAAACGGCCTAATTTACGATACGTATCGCGGAGGTATTAGCCGAAATATTGATGGAGACAACAAACAATATGACTTTTATGTCGATATTGAAACAGGTGCCATCATTGACGCCAAACAAATAGCTTCATAGCCATCCTCATACTGGATGGCTATTTTTTTATCGATTAAAGTTTATTAATATTCATACTGCTTCCTTTTAAGCTCGTCAATTACCACACCAGACTCATCATATTGTAACGCACGATAATATGCGTCATGATAAAAGGTATACCATGCCTTCCGCTCATATCCATACTCCATCCACTTTTCTTTTTCATGAACGGAAGTAACAGGATAGTCGTCATATGCCATGGCCCATAACTTGTTTTGATGACCGTGGGTTGCCATAATATCCGCCATATGGATAAAACAGTTCTCCCCATCTTCAAATACTACTATGCTATGTCCATCACTATGCCCACCTGTATGGATCATTTTTAGTTCGTCGGTAATATGTATTTCATCTTCAAACGTTTTCACTTGTTCTTGAATGGACTCCCAGTTCATTGGCCAATACGTATTAATGGACCGAATATTCGGGTTTCGCATCTCTTTCCATTCGATGCTAGACGTTATAATTGGCACATCAGGAAAAACCGAAACATACTCATCACCTAGCTTTTTCGTTAAACCACAAGCATGATCAAAATGTAAATGGCTCATCAAAATGCAATCGATATCTGCTACGGTTAAATGGAGTTTTTCAAGGGAAGATTCAAGATTAGATTCTTCCAGTACCCCGAAATTACGCATCTGTTTTTCTGAAAGCTTTCCATTTCCCATTCCGGTATCGATTAAATAATTTTTTCCATCTAATTGAAGCAAAATAGGATCTGTTCTTAATTCGATTTGATTTTTTTCATTTACAGGGTATTTACGACTCCATAATGGCTTTGGTACAACACCAAACATCGCCCCACCATCAAGAAAATTAACACCACCATTGAGCCAAGTTAAAGTCGCTTTTCCAACTTGTAGACGTTCCATCGTATCTTCCTCCTATTTTCAAATTCAATTAGGGTATATTATAACAAATTTAGGGCATAATAGCAGAGAGGTGATTTTATAATGTATTTAACTGTCCACAATCAGTTAACATTATTACATGATTTACTAGATGAACAAGTGACATTTAAAACCGTTTCCATGAATGAATACAGGCAAATTAAAAAGCTTGTTCAAACGATGATTGCTAATAAAGAAATGGATGGCGAGTTGTTAACAGTGCTACCAGAAATTTATTATTACGGGATTAAAGGTGAAATCGCCCACTCTTTTTCAGATCATATTTCAGAAAACGAAAACAATATTCAGAAGTGGTTAGAAACGATCAATCGAACAAAAACAAATATTAGTTAATATGGTTGCGATTATTTTGAACCATTTTTGAACAGCCTTTTACCTGCATTGGTAGTGGCTGTTTTATCATGGTGCAAAAAGATGTACTCCCTGTCTCTCCATCTACTTGATATGGGATAGAATGATTGGCATAACATGTGATTTTCTGCGCCGTGTACGTTGATACTTCTTTAAAGTGAAGATGTTTTCCAAAAAACACAGTGAAAAACAATGCCAATACTTTCCACTTTGAAATCGAATCAATAACTAGAATCGAAAAATGTTCTCCATTATTCCGTGCTTGCGGATTTATTTTCATTCCACCACCAAAATAAGGATGATTATTTATCGTAAGCAAAAAACATCGTTTAAATACTTTGGTCCTTTGATCCAATTCCATTTTTATGATAAAAGGTTTAAACGTGAAAAGTGAACGTATTAATGCATATAAATAGACGAGAGAACCGCATCGTAATCGGTTGAAGACCTTTTTTATTTTCGATTGATTAGCCTGCTGAGCGACTACTGCATCAAAACCAAAACCGAGACAGTTTACAAAGTTTCGTTTTTCACCGTTTTTTGAAAGATAAGACCCGAACCAATAAGGGACGGAAGTATTAGTCTCATAAATGTTTTGCATTAGTTTATTTATATTTTTTGGAGTCGAAGTCCCTCTTGCAAAATCATTCCCTGAACCACTAGGGATAAAACTAATCGGTATTTGCTTATTTTTCAATCCATTTATCACTTCATGCATGGTACCATCTCCACCAATAACGACAATTAAAGTAATGTCAGTTTCGCGATATTTTCGGTGAAGGCTTTTCGCAATCTCTTCGGCATGTCCTTTATATTTTGTACAGAAAGATACGGTATTTAGTTTTTGGAAATACTCATTTTTCTGTAATTTGGCATAAATCGTTTTAGCACGACCTTTTCCGGCAATTGGATTCATAATAAATATGTACATTTACGACTCCTCAAAACTTGCCGGTGTCGTATATGTGTCATCTTCTGTTTCCCACTCAGGACGCCGAACAGATGTCGTTTGACAATGATGTAATAATACTTCCATCGCTTTTAATTGAACGCTTTTTAATGGGGAATGTAAGTTTCTCTTTTTCTCAAACCAATCCTCATACTCTCGTTTTCCGATAATCGATGTATTATAAGGCTCCGTACTGAATAGAAAATTATTCGTTTGGGATAAAACAGTTTTTGTAATCGTAAAATCAATGTTATGCATGTTCAAAATACTTCTCACTATTTGTTCTGTCCGCTTTAATGAGATGACTGGACTAAGCACCTTACGCACATCATTTTCCGTTTCAATCGTCCATGTACGTTCATTACTTGCAACGATTGTTTCGTATGGATTTTTATTCATTAATGATATAATGTCAATCCCAACAGGGCTAATTAGAATAATTTCACCATCAATCGGTGCTTTTTTAATATTAAAAATCGGATAATACATCAGTAAATAGATATCAGGGAACCGTTGTAAAAAAAATTTTAATGCATGATCATGATTGTATTTCGAATCAGTAAACGAAACATGAGAAATAGTTGAAGTTGCCCATTTTAATTGAAACGGGTAGAGCTCATTCAAAAAGTGCTTCGTTAGTTGTTTTTTTGTTATAGGTAATGTTCGCTCGAAAGATTCTCGTTCTTCTTGTTCCATTTGTTGCTTTTTTGCAAATGGATTCCAACGAAAGTTTCCATTATTGTTATCATTATGATATGACTGATTCTGGTTTGAAGACTTTTCATTTTCGATTTCCCATAATTGTAACGTTTTTTTCCAGTTCTCTTGTTTTAATCGAATATATTGAGTTGGATAATGAAATGGGTTTGATTCGTATCTCGTAATATAATCAAGAAGTTTTATTAATTGCGCCATTTCATGCACCCCTTTTTCATTTTTTTTAGGAAAGTTGGCATCCACTAAGGTTTTACCCGAATGCCTTAGTTGCACTTTATGTAGTAAGTTGGATTTAGACTCCCTTACCTACTATTGATACAATATAAGCTAATTCCTCTTCATTTAATAAGCGCATTTTCCCGATTGGTAATGTCTTATCTAATAATAAATCCCCGATACTTAAACGTTTTAAGTAAATTACTTCCATTCCAATTGCTCGAAACATTCGTTTTACTTGATGAAATTTTCCTTCCGATATCGAGAGCCTTACTTCTGAAACGGGGTTACTTTTTTCAATGACTAAATTAGCTGGTTTCGTTTTATATCCATCATCTAAAATAACTCCCTTTTTAAACTGCTGAATATGATCGTTCGTTACGTGACCATCGACTTTCGCAAAATATGTCTTAAAGACATCATGTTTGGGCGAAGTTAATCGATGATTTAATTTCCCGTCATTTGTAAGCAAAATAAGCCCCTCTGTATCTTTATCAAGCCTTCCAACAGGTGCTAAATCATAATGTTGATATTGTTCCTCAACGAGATCTAGTACCGTTTTTTCATAACGATCTGTTGTTGCAGATAAGTAATTTTTTGGCTTATGAAGCATAATATAAATATATTGTTGATAATGTACTTGCTTCTGATTTACTGCGATCGATTGCTCATCTGGGTTAACATGAACATTACTTTTCGTTATAACTTTATTATCGACCGTAACTACCCGATTCTTTAGTAATTGTTTCACATCTTTTCGTGAGCCATAACCCGCGTGAGCAAGCAACTTATCAATTCGCACGTTTTTTCCTCCTGAAACGATTTAACATATTAGTTCCACCAAATACATGATCAATTAAAGTGGTTTTATATGCAAGAAATAAATAGACAAATCCCCCGCCTAATACACCAATGGACAACATAAAAATTGCCGCAATTCTGCTTTCTTCATAAGGGATAAACATACCACAAATATATTTTAGTATAATGATTGTTCCCCACATGATCAGACTATAAATAACCATAAATAATGTTCGTTTAAGCGTTTGTTTATATGAAAACAAAATAGCACGTCTAATCCGCCAGAAATTTAACAAGACAGCGACTGAAACAGCAAGACCTGTCGCTAAAATAGACCCTTTTCCTGCAAAGGCATGTATAAAAGTAGAGTTAAAAATAGCTTTTACTAAAAATCCAGCTGTCAAACTGATTAATGTAAATCGTTGTTCATTGATTCCTTGTAAAATCGCTGCTGTTACTGTAAATAAAGCAAAAAGCAAAGCAATAGGTGCATACCAAGCAAGTAAATTCCCTGTAATTGCTAAATTTTTCATTCCAAATAATGAACCATATGCTTCATATGAAAGTGCCGATAACCCGACAACGGCCGGAATAACGAACAATAAAACAATTTGTAAAGATTGATTCATTTCAACAAAAAGTTTTTTACGATTTTGCCTTGTAAACGATTCAGTTAATGCTGGTACGATCGTTAAGGACATTCCAGTTGCGATTGTGACCGGAATACTAATCAATTTATGGCCATACATATTAATCGTTGCATTGGAAACTGTGGCAATTTCTTCATAACCACCCATATACATTGCACGGTTAAATGTAAACGAATCAACGGATTGATACAGTGGAATAGCAATTCCGACTAATACAAAAGGTCCAGCGTAAGAAAATAATTCAATAACTAATTCTTTAGTCGATATATTTAAAGGACGTTGTGAAACTTTTACATGTTTTCGAAGCTGTTTTCGGTGTTTTTGCCAATAATATAAAAGTATGATACACGATGCTATTGCACCAATAAACGCCGCAAAAGTAGCAAAACTAACGGCTAAAACAATACTTCCGTTATAGATTTTGATGATAGTGAAAGCTGCTATTAAAACAACTGCAATACGTACAATTTGTTCTATAACTTGTGAAATTGCTGTCGGCTCCATGACCTGATTCCCTTGAAAGAACCCCCTAACAACACTCATTGCCGGTATGATCAAAAGGGAAAAGCTAATCATTTGCATTACTTTTTTCACATCTTCAACAGTATTACCTTCTTCACTACTATATATGAACTTCGATGCAAGCCAACCTGAACCAAAATAAAGTGTGATAAAAGCTAAAAGTCCTGTTATTGCCATAAATAATAAACTAGATCTAAATACTCTCAGACCAAGGTCATAATACCCCAATGTATTATATTTTGACACTATTTTTGACACTGCCAGCGGAATTCCAACTGTTGATATACTAATTAATATTGAATAAGGATTATAAGCAAAAAAATACAATTCTCCACCCTTATCTCCAACAAATTCATTAAATGGGATTGCGTAAATCATTCCTAAAAACTTGGATAAAAAAGCTGCTCCTGTTAATAATGCAGTTCCTTTTAAAATTTTATTTGACATCAGTTCACCTACATAAAAAATAATAAGTCCTTTAGCTATTTTATCATACTTTAGATATGTTGGAACCTTAATGATGCATAACGTCACTTAATTCCTTCCTATTTTTCGATAAAATTCTACAATATCGTTTTTGGAGTCATATGATTATGATGATACAGGTAAATCATTCCGAGTATTATTTCATTTAAAGGAGCTAAACTATAAAGGAGATTTGGTTCAATTATCGAATCTTTCGTTTTTTTGATTAATCAACTGAACATTATTTTGGGAAGGAATGAAGAGAATGAAAAGATCGGATATGTGGTTAACACTTCTTGCCTCAGTTGGTGTAGGTGCTGCTGCTTTTTATACGATGTCAAAAAGTGGTCAACCAATGAACAAGGCGATGGAGACTGTAGCGCCAATGCTTAGTGGTATGACAAACAATAACACTAGTGGCGGTAGTGGAAATAATCAACAATCGGGACAATTTGGCTCTCAAAGTATGAGCTAAATTTAAAATAAGTACAAGCATGAATATGTCATGCTTGTACTTTACATAGAAAGTGGATATGGAATTGAATAATTAAATGCTTTTGCAGTTTTTCATCCTAATTCGTTTTTACTTTTGTTTCCTTAATGACATCATATTGTGCACAAGACAAAATAAAAACCATCATTTACTTATCATAATAAATAAATGATGGTTTGTTAGCCTGGCGGTGTCCTACTCTTGCGGAGGCAAAGCCTCGACTACCATCGGCGCTGGAGAGCTTAACTACTGTGTTCGAGATGGGAACAGGTGTGACC
>NZ_QJJQ01000026.1 GCF_003201975.1 Pseudogracilibacillus auburnensis
ATTCCATCGATGAAGGAAATGATTATACACAAATCTTGCACAACCAATTGTTTTAGCAATTAGTTTTTCTTGGTTTTTATTGGGATAGATCCGAAATTGATAGGCTTTAAGTTTCAACATATGTTCCACCTCGTTTTTATACTTTCATTATACTTTGTGGAACGTGTGTTTGCAAATGGATGTGAGATTAGATTTATAGCTCCCAGGCGTCCATTCATCCCACGATTGAAATCGCGGGTGTTCTGGACATTTTACATAAAGTAAGTGTTTGGTTCGGACAAATCACTTCTTATGCTATTTATGAAATTGACTCCTAGTGTCATTATTTAACAAATGATAAAAATATAATTCATCTTTATACTTCTCACGAAAAAAAGCACTCTCTAAATGTATGCTTATTTGGCAAATACATTTCAAAAAGAGGCCTTTTACTCGCTGTTAAAAGGATTAGTATAAGCATTATTCTTAAATTGGAATAATAGATTTATTTGTTTTAAAGTTGTGAAATAAGTATAGTGGTATGTTCTATTATATCAGTTCTAACTACTACCATATAATTAGGGTCTGCTGAACAACTAAATTGCGTTTCTTCCTATCGTTGTCTTTTAGCGAAATGTGACATGCTTTCCACAGGCACGGCTTCAGCCTCCGATGCTCAGGACATGCTAGTGCGGGTGTTGCGACAAAGCTTTTCGATGGGACTCCGCTAATGTTTGTCCCATCGAAGACTATTCGCTTTTCCCGCTGGAGTCAGTCACTATCGCTCCGGACAACTAGAGTAGTTCATTACATATGCAAAGTTTTTTGGTAAAACATTCAAAACCCTTGTACTTTATATCGAGAAAAATGGGTACAAACTGCTGATGTAGATGGGATTTCTTTTTAATCAGTAAACCCTATGAACAATTTCGAAAAATTAACCTTCATATCATATAATTGCTTCTTCAATTACTAACTTACCCTCAGCAAATCGTTCAAACCTTAACGGAGTAAAATCGATCGTTGCATATTTACCAGTTCTAATCAATTCAGACAAGGCCTTTCCTACTGCTGGCGCTTGTTGCATACCGTGACCACTAAAACCAACTGCTAAATAATAGCCATGTAACTCTGGATGTTCTCCAATAATAGCGTTTTGGTCTTCTGTATTATGACTATATATTCCTGCCCAACCACTTTGAATTTTAGCTCTTTCAAAATTAGGGATTCGATTTGCTAAAGTTGGCCATAGATATTCCATAAAAAAAGATCTTCTCCACCTAAAATCAATTCCAGGGCGAACATCTTCCGAATATCCTGAGATGACTGAATTTCCTTCATGCCGAAAATATACTCCGGTTGGGTCAACTGTTAGTGGTAATCTCTTTTTTAATGGTACAGCATAATTAAACTGGATAATTTGTCTTTTCAGTGGAACGACAGGGATTGGTAATCCAACTGTTTCACTTAGAGCAGGGGCCCATGGACCTGCACAATTGATGATGATAGAAGAATGATACATATCCCCATTTACTAATTTAATACCGATTACATTTTGGTTTTCTTTTACTACTTCTTGCACTTCTTCATACATGTACGTTGCGCCTAAAGACTTCGCCTTCTTTGCATATCCTTGCATAACAGAATAAGGATCCAGGTATCCGTCTTCATTAGAATATAACCCTCCGCTAATATCTTGCACATTAAGTTCTGGAATAATCTGTAATAAATCATTTTTTGATACTACTTCGGAATTAACATCATATTTTTGTTGTAATTTTGCTAACTTTTCCAGGCGTTTTAACCCTGTATCATCACTACTCAAAAATAAATAACCATGTTGTTGAAAGTCTATTTCCGCGAGCTGATCATCTACTGCCATCTCTTCTGGAAAGGCTAAATACTTTTGAACACCATATTTTCCGATTTGGATATTGACGTCTGTCGTAAATAATTGTCTAATTCCACCAGCACTTCTTGGAGTGGAAGAATATTCATACATTTGATCTTTCTCAAACACAATAATTTCGCCGTCAAATTCGTCATTGAGTAAATGATAAGCGATACTTGATCCAATGACTCCGCCTCCGACAATAATGATATCTGCACTTTTTTTAGCCATCGATGTCACCCTTTACAATGATTGTTTCAGCTAACCTTATCTTAATTTTATTGCATAATCTATGGTTACTATGCACAAAAATAGACAGAATGAATAAATGGAAAAAAGCCTATCATTAATAAATTGAATGCGCCATCAATGATCACAAGCATTGTGAGGCAAATTGTTCAATTTGTACAAATAAGAGCTTGATTCACCATCGTTTTTTAAAATGAGATAAAGCAACATACAATGTTGAAATTTTCTAGTTTGTATGGAAAGGGTGTCTTCTAGTTTTTTTAAGCGATATATGAGAGTGTTGCGGTGTATAAATAGTGATTTTGCAGCTTCACTAATGTTCATGCCATTTTCACAATATGCTATAAAACTTGCTTTTAATTCACCAAAATTTTTATCATTCATCCATTCGTCCATTCGAAAAATAATTTTTTCTTTAAAATTACTTTCAATGGTATAAGGTAATAAATCTGTAACGATTTCCCAGTCATAGTAACTCAAAATATGTTGTGCGCTATTGATATTCTTATGGTGCTGAATTAAATGATTTGCTTCTTTGTAGGATTGATTTATTGTCCGAATGGAAGAAGTTAGTTTTCCAGCAGAAATATAAATAGAATTCATTTGATATCTTTGAAAACATTGGAGTAATTTTTTTCCGTTTTCTTTGAAAAGCTTCATGTATGAAGTGTATTCCTCTATATTGGTAACAGATTGTATGATAACTATTTTTTCAGTATTTAGAAAACTGATTATACTTGTGTCATTATTACTGAAGTTGAGATGGACGTCTCTCATTATTAATTCTTTCACGTTAATAGCTGTGAGAGGGTATATTTTGTCGTCAAATTCTTGCAATAAAAAATTATCTAAGTCAATTACGATACAAAAAGACATCATTTCTTTGTTTAAACGGAGTGTTTTGCAACATTGTTTGAATTGTGATTCATTGATCGTCTCGTTTTGTAAAATATATTGAAGATTCGTCTCAATCATCTTATTTTCTAAATCTGCAATTTGACGATAAAAAGCATCTTGCCATAATAGTTCAACATAACGCTTTGTTAGCTCTGCATGGGGTTTTACTTTGTCTGGAGGACCGATAATTCCTAAGACTCCAATTGTTTTGTGATTAAAATTTAATGGTACAGCAATTCCTGGTAAGACATTTTCAAATTCTACTACATCTGATTCATCAAAAGAAATATAGTCTTTATGTTCAAGGACTTTTTTGGAAACGGGATGGTACGTACCAATTCTTTCTGGGTCGGTTGCTCCAATTATATAACCATATTCATCACTTAAACTAATCGAAAAAGGCAATCCCTTCGAAACCGCTTTCACCACATTTTGTGCAATATGTACTAATTCATTCATTAGCAATCCACACCTTCACTATTCCAATTTTTAAAATATTATATACTTTAACCTTAAAAAAGTAAATGACTGGTGAAAAAATCTAGGCAAAATGCCTATATTCACGAACAACTAAGATATGTTAGACTATTAAAAAACTTGAACGACGAAAAAACACACCTACTGGCAAGCCGTCAAGGCGGTGACTAGGTATTGTTGTATGTATATAAATGAATATTCACTTATTGATCAAGCCTTTATGGAAATCCTTCGTTGCACTTATGCGAGTCAAGAAAATATACTTTCTTATCTGCCAAAAAAGTATTGTTCATGCCTTTTTTCAAATAGCAATTAAATAAGAAGAAACGGATACTGGGAATCTCGATAAATTACTTCATTCACTATTAAGTGAGGATTCGAGAGGAAGGGGATTGAGTCCGATCGTGCGAGAGGTTGAAATTGCATACATGGAAATGAAATGAAATTTTTTTGAGTATTCGAAAGCAAGGATCACTTAAAATAAAAGAATCGTGTTTTTGACAAAGTGAATCATTTTTTAAGGGATATTTTAGTAAAGGATCATTCACTATACGAGGAGAGGAGGGTAACGTTGAAAAATAATGAAAAAGGCTCGTATAGGGAGAACTGGAGAGGTAGGCTAGGTTTTATTTTAGCATCTGCTGGATTTGCTATCGGACTTGGAAACATTTGGAGGTTTCCTTATGTCGCTGGTAATAATGGAGGTGGTGCATTTTTACTCATCTATGTGCTTATTGTACTATTAATTGGTATTCCTTTGTTTTATGCTGAAGCAGGATTAGGGCGAAAAGTACAAACAAGCGCAGTAATGGGATTCAGAAAACTAACGAAAAAGGGAAGTCCTTGGGTATTGATTGCATGGCTTGGATTAGTAGCATCTGGGCTTATTATGTCTTATTATATCATGATTATGGGATGGATTTTTTTCTATATAGTTCAAGTTGCATCGGGAGCATTCAAAGATGCGACAACAGAACAAGTTGTAGCTACTTTTGATCATTTAGTCACAAATCCTACTCAAGTATTTGGATATTCTTTAATTCCAGTCATCATTATTGGTTTTGTTGTAGCAAAAGGAGTTAGGAATGGAATTGAACGTTTTTCTAGATTTTTCATGCCTGTTCTATTTCTGTTGCTGGTTGTTTTAGCAATCTATTCGTTGTCTTTACCAGGTGCATTGGAAGGTGTCGTCTGGTATTTAAAACCTGATTTTTCCGTGATTACACCCAGTACATTTCTTGAGGCATTAGGTCAAGCATTTTTTTCGGTTGGAATTGGCTTTGCTGCCGCCTTTACATATGGTAGTTATTTAAAACCGAAAACGTCCAACTTAGTTTCTGATGGTGCTTGGGTTGTTATACTTGACACGTTAATTGCTTTTATTGCAGGTCTTGTTATTTTTCCCGCGCTATTTGCCTTTAATATTGCCCCAAATTCAGGAACAGGATTATTATTTGTCACCATCCCTAATATGATCGATTTATTGCCAGGAGGCATTTTCATTGGTTTATTATTTTTCTTCTTGTTTACCATTGCAGCATTAACAACCGGTGTAGGGCTTGTAGAAACAATAGTGGCAAATTTAGCAGATTTAACTGGTTTAAAGAGAACCACGAGTGTTATGCTTACACTTAGTATAATGGTTTTATTTTCTATTCCTTCGATACTTTCACAAGGCCCATGGTCTCATATCCAAATGTTTGGAATGGATATCTTTGGAATCATTGACTATATTTCTGGAAATATTTTACTTACTATTAGTGGATTAATGTTATCTCTTTATATTGTTTTTGTCTGGAAATTTGAAAACTATCGAAAAGATCTTAATATAGGCGCGGTAGGTTTAAAAGTTTCAGCAACTTTAAAACCTGTTATTAATGTTCTTATCCCTGTTTCGATCATGATCATTTTACTATCGATGATACTTTAAAAATATCGGCTATGCATAAATGAACAAAAAGAAAATAAGATACAACTTTAAAGTGACAAACAGAGAACATTAATGGAAGACTTTGAAGGGATACACGGATTCTCTTCTCAAAAAAGCACAAACATAAAAATGTAAATTTAATCTATAGTAGAAGCTTTTAGATTTGACATCTACATTCATTTAGGATAAACTACTTCGTAAAGTGAGTATATGGACTCGCGTTTTGCTTTTAACTTGAATATCTGAAAGTAGTTTTAATGGTTATAAACCCTGATGATATGAAATGTGATGATAATTAAAAAATACGGACTCTCTTATTCGGAGTTGGTGGAGGGACAGACCCGAGGAAGCCCAGCAACCATCACTTAGGTGAAAAGGTGCTAACCTGATGCAAGGATTTTCCTTGAACAATAAGAGTGAAAGGCAAGTATCCTTTCCTCATGAAAAAATGGAAAGGATTTTTTGTTTTCTAGAAGGAATATGTGAATTAATGCAGAATGAATGTTGATAGAAAAGGATATTTTGATGCCTTACATTCATCGTGACTATGGTTTAAAAGTGTCACTAAATTAAACCGAGTCTTCCTTATATCTCTGATAACAAGAGCTCCGTGTACTATTTTAAGGAGGCTTTATTTAAATGGGTAAAAATCGTCGTTTATTTACATCTGAATCAGTAACAGAAGGTCATCCGGATAAAATGTGTGACCAAATTTCAGATGCTATTTTAGATGAAATTTTAAAAAATGATCCTTATGCACGTGTTGCATGTGAGACAACTGTAACGACTGGGCTCGTATTAGTCGCAGGAGAAATCACTACGTCAGTTTATGTTGATATTCCTGCAATTGTGAGAAGAACGATTAAAGAAATTGGGTATACACGAGCGAAATATGGATTTGATGCGGAAACTTGTGCAGTTTTAACCGCAATTGATGAACAATCCCCTGACATTGCAAGTGGGGTTGATACAGCGTTCGAAGCGAGAAATGGAAAGAACCATCAAAAAGTAGAAGAAGCAATTGGTGCTGGTGATCAAGGCTTAATGTTCGGATATGCTTGTGATGAAACAGAGGATTTAATGCCACTACCGATCTTTTTAGCACACCGATTAGCAAAAAGACTAGCAGACGTACGTAGAGAAGGGGTACTTGATTATTTGAGACCAGACGGAAAAACACAAGTCACGATCGAATATGATGAGAACGATCAGCCCATTCGTGTCGATACAGTTGTCATTTCAACACAGCATCATCAAGATATTACACTTGAAAAAATTGAAAAAGACATGATGGAACATGTTATTCGACCAATTGTACCAAGTTTTTTACTTGATGACAACACCAATTATTTTATCAATCCCTCTGGCCGCTTTGTAATTGGTGGACCACAAGGCGATGCTGGTTTAACAGGTAGAAAAATAATAGTTGATACGTATGGTGGCTATGCACGACATGGTGGGGGAGCTTTTAGTGGGAAAGACGCAACTAAAGTAGATCGTTCCGCCGCTTATGCTGCTCGATATGTCGCCAAAAATATTGTCGCTGCTCATTTAGCGGAAAAATGTGAAGTGCAATTAGCTTATGCGATTGGAGTTGCACAGCCGGTTTCCATCGCTGTCAATACGTTTGAAACAGGAAAAGTAGCGGAGGACAGGCTCGTTGAGGTCATTCGGGAGATTTTTGATTTGAGCCCAGCTGGAATTATTAATATGTTAGACTTAAGAAAACCAATTTATCGTCAAATTGCCGCTTATGGTCATTTTGGCAGAAGTGATGTAAGCTTACCTTGGGAAAAAACGGATAAAGTAGAACATTTACGAACATTATTAAAGAATTATGTGTCATAAAAAAGCAGGCAAAGTTACTAGTAAATAGTAATTGCCTGCTTTCCCATTTGTACCCATGCTTCGATAAAATTTTCTTTCGATGCACTATCTTGATAATCTAATGGGTCATTAAAATAAATATTTTCCTCATCATAACCAGTGATAAGTACCGAATGTTCCCGGTACGTTATGTCAATCGGCCCATCTTCCGTATGCCAAGTGATAAATTCACTTTCTGGTAATTTGCTATAATGAGAATTTATTATCACCCAAACAGGTCTTCCCATACTTAATTGTTCTTTCACTTCTGAAAAGTCCTCCCCTGTGAAGTCATAGATAGTTAAATCTTCAGCATATTGCTCCGCTAGTTCTGCTATAGGCTTATGGTAAACTCCAAGTCCCGGTGTGTTTAGTGCAAGCATATCACCAACAAAACCATTATTCGGATTGCCGAAATAAGTTTTCCCATCTCTTCTTTCAAACACTGCAGGATTTCGTTTTACATTATCAGCAAGCTCAAGTTTATCGACATGAATATCATTAAAAGCTAATAACATCCCGAGTGATACTAGTTCACAACCTCGAGGTAACTCTGGTAATTGTTTAATCAATGGTGCCTCTAATTGGATTTCATCCCTTAAAATATTTGGTTCATTCAGAATAAAGTTGGATGTTTGCTGTTGTAAAATTTCTTCTTTTTTGAGTTCTTCCCCTTTTGTAAAAATCGATGTCGTTGCGTGTACAATAATCGTATGGTTTTTGTGAATATATAAACCTAAAAACGCAATGCTTGCCAAGGATAAGAGGATAGACAAAGTTATATCTTGTCTTTTTTTCTTTTTAACACTTCGTAGTAAAAAAAAGGATGCTAATAAGACGGAAACAAAAAACAAACTAATAATCATAAAAATCACTCCATGATTAGATTATGAAAGAGAGTAGCAATCTTTTAGAAATCTAACCCTAAATCAGTATGTTTTTTATAGTAATCTCGTTTGTCCACATAAGACTTACGAACTCGAGCCATTTCTTCTAAATCTTTTTCAGTAAGTTCACGAACAACCTTCGCTGGACGACCAAATGCTAATGTGTTTGGTGGAATTTTTGTTCCTGGAGAAACTAAACTACCAGCACCAATAAACGCATTTTCTCCAATTTCAGCACCGTCTAGAAGAATTGATCCCATGCCAATTAAAGCATTTTTGCGGATGATACAACTATGTAATGTTACTTGATGACCAATTGTCACGTCATCTTCCACGATTACAGGTAAATCTGGACTTTGGTGCACACATGATAGATCTTGTATATTTACGCGTTTTCCAATTCGAGTTGGTGCGACATCGCCACGAATAACGGTTTTAAACCAAATGCTTGCCTCTTCATCTATTGTCACGTCACCGATAACCGTCGCATTTTTTGCAATAAAAACGGATTCGTGAATGTTGGGTTCGATATTTTTGTAATGGTGTATCATCATTTTCCTCCGATTGTTAAAAAACTAAATTCTATATTATCATAGCATATAAGCGATGAAATGGAAGGTTGGAAGCTTACTTTTTTTCAATCGCAACGATAAAAGGCGGGTTGTTTTTTTGATTAATAAATTGATACTGTAAAACTGCATATAATTTTTGATCTAATTGTTGTGCATATTGAAGGACTGCATCTTTTTCGTCCATTCCACCTTCATGACCAAAGTAAATAACAACGACAATAAGTGCACCTTTTTTTAAATAAGTTAATAGAGCATTGATCGCCGCGATAGTGGAATCGCCTTTTGTAATTACTTGTTTATCACTGCGTGGTAAATAGCCTAAATTAAAAATTGCGCCGCTAATTTTACCGTGTAAATCAATTGGGATGTATTGGTCAACCCTAGCATGGCTATCATGAATATAAGTAACATGATGAAGATCATTTGCTTTTAGCAGTGCTTTTGTTGTTTCTATTGCTTGGTTTTGAATATCAAATGAATAAACATGACCTGATTCTCCAACTAGATTAGCTAAAAGAAGCGTATCATTTCCATTGCCACAAGTTGCATCAACAACGTAATCGCCTGGCTGAATCGTTTGTTTTAGTAAATAATGTGCATAAGGTATGATGCCTTTTAACATAATGATGAACCCCAACTTTCTATTTGAATATAATAGTTTACAATTAGCTTAGCATGTTCTAAGGCAAAAATTAATTAAATGAGTAATTACAGTGAAAAGTAGCACGAATCTTGACAAAGCCTGTCTGATTCACTACAATTCGAGTAGTTAGTTTAAATTTTTTTATAGATGGAAGAACGCGAAATTTAAAAGGCTAGCTCCTCATTCCTATCTATTTTTAATGAGTAGCTTTTTTACATTTAAGAAGATGTTCAAAAAGTAAAAAAAAATGACGCATCGAATTTCTGCGTCGGCAGCTAAGAAAGAATAAATCCTTTAACAGATTTAAAAATGAACTACATAATACATTGAAATGATTTTTACTAGAGGGAGGCACTCTTTGTGAGTTATAACCATGAAAAAATTGAGCGTAAGTGGCAACATTACTGGTTAGAAAACAAAACATTTAAAACAAACACGAATTCAACAAAGAAAAAAATGTACGCACTTGATATGTTTCCATATCCGTCAGGGTCTGGACTTCATGTTGGGCATCCAGAAGGGTACACTGCAACAGACATTATTTCTAGAGTGAAGCGGATGCAAGGGTATGAAGTATTACATCCGATGGGCTGGGATGCGTTTGGGCTTCCGGCCGAGCAATATGCGTTAGATACAGGAAATAGTCCAGCTGCATTTACAGATAAAAATATCGCTACATTTAAACGGCAAATTCAAGAATTAGGCTTTTCTTATGATTGGGATCGTGAAATCAATACGACTGACCCATCTTATTATAAGTGGACACAATGGATTTTTACTAAATTATATGAAAAAGGTCTCGCCTATATGGATGAGATCGAAGTAAATTGGTGTCCTGCTCTCGGAACAGTTCTTGCAAATGAAGAAGTGATTGATGGAAAAAGTGAACGTGGGAGTCATCCAGTTGTCAAAAAACCGATGAAACAATGGGTCTTAAAAATCACAAAATATGCGGATCGTTTATTAGAGGATTTAGAAGAGCTTGACTGGCCTGAAAGTATTAAAGATATGCAACGAAATTGGATTGGACGCTCGGAAGGTGCAGATGTTACTTTTGCGGTAGCCGGCCATGAACTAGAATTTGAAGTGTTTACGACTAGACCAGATACTTTATTTGGAGCAACATATGCAGTTTTGGCTCCCGAACATCCATATGTAAAAGAGATTGTTACAGATGAACAACGTAGTGATGTTGAGATTTATTTAGAAGAAGTCACAAATAAATCAGAAATTGAACGTACAGATGTATCGAAGGAAAAAACAGGTGTATTTACTGGAGCTTATGCGATTAATCCGGCAAATAATCAAAAAGTACCAATTTGGATTTCTGATTACGTATTAATGACATATGGAACTGGTGCGATTATGGCAGTTCCAGCGCATGATGAGCGTGACTATGAATTTGCAACGAAATTTGGTCTACCAATTGTAGAGGTCGTTGCAGGTGGAGACATTTCGAAAGAAGCATACATCGGTGATGGTGAGCATGTTAATTCAGCATTTCTAAATGGATTAAATAAAGAAGATGCGATAACAAAAATGATTCACTGGCTTGAAGAAAACGGCAAAGGAAAAAAACAAATAACGTATCGTTTACGTGATTGGTTATTTTCTAGACAGCGTTACTGGGGTGAGCCGATTCCAGTTATTCATTGGGAAGACGGAACGATGACGACTGTACCAGAAGAAGAGTTACCACTTGAGTTACCAACTATGACGGAAATTAAACCTTCTGGAACAGGAGAATCACCGCTAGCAAATAGTGAGTGGATCAATGTGGTAGACCCTAAAACAGGTATGAAAGGTCGCCGTGAGACGAATACAATGCCACAATGGGCAGGAAGCTGTTGGTATTATTTACGATATATTGATCCGGATAATGATGAAAAGTTAGCAGATCCAGCATTACTTGAAAAATGGCTACCTATTGATATTTATATTGGTGGTGCAGAACACGCTGTATTACATTTATTGTATGCTCGTTTTTGGCATAAATTTTTATACGATATTGGTGTCGTGAAAACAAAAGAACCATTTAATAAATTATTTAACCAAGGCATGATTCTTGGAGCAAATAATGAAAAAATGAGTAAATCCAAAGGAAATGTCGTTAATCCTGATGATATTGTTCAAAGCCATGGAGCAGATACATTACGCTTGTATGAAATGTTTATGGGACCACTTGATGCAGATGTTGCTTGGTCAACAACTGGGTTAGATGGAGCACGTCGTTTTCTTGACCGTACATGGCGTCTAGTCATTAACGAGGATGGGAAGTTATCTGATAAAATCGTTGATGAACATGATGGAACAATGGAACGTGTCTACCATGAAACAGTTAAAAAAGTGACGAAAGACTATGATGATTTACATTTTAATACAGCGATATCACAAATGATGGTGTTTGTGAATGAAGGGTATAAAGCAGAAAAAATATCAAAACAGTTTATGGAAGGTTTTGTGAAACTTCTTTATCCAGTAGCACCACATATAGGGGAAGAGCTTTGGGATCGTTTAGGTAATGAAGATACGATCACATATGAAGCTTGGCCTACTTATGATGAAGCTAAATTAGTAGAAGATGAGGTAGAGGTAGTTATCCAAGTAATGGGGAAAGTAAGATCAAAAATGAAAGTAGCAAAAGATATTTCCAAAGACGATTTAGAAACAGAAGCATTAGAAGATGAAAGAATTAAGCAGTGGATTGAAGGAAAGACGGTGCGAAAGGTTATCGTTGTTCCAGGAAAGCTCGTGAATATTGTCGCAAATTAACATGTTAGATGATTAAGCTGCCGGGAAACCTCGGCAGTTTTTTCTATTGAAAAGAAACTACCACGGTTTTACCCCGCGTGCTACCAACTATTGTGAAAATGAATTTGTTTTTATACATTAGGTCTTCTTAAAAACCGCAATACATACAAAAGTATTAAAATGATCACTCTGCACTGTGTTTTATTACTGTTGCGGATCATTCGATTATTATCACTATGTAAGAGATAAAGAAATCCGTCAGTGTATTTAGTTGATGTGATCGTATTCTGAATGCCTTAACACGAATATGGAAACATTTCGGCATCATCGTTTGAATCAGTCCGTTGGCACACTAAATTATCCCTATTTCCGCTAAATGAACTTGTCGTTGCGCCGAATAATAGCTGTTTCCGCTGAATGAACCTGTGATCGCGCTGAATTGTTGTCGTTTCGCGCTGAATGTACTCCTGCTGTTGCGCCGAATTATTATCACTCGGAATCAAAAGTTTTTAGAGAATCGAAAAAACCAGGCAGCAATTTTTTTAAGTAAACTAAAAAACAGCTTTCAGAAATTCGCTTTAAAAAAGCCTATTCAACCCAATCGGATGTTAGTATAATCCATTTATCATTTTTAAAGTACCATAGTGTTTCCACACGTCCCAATAAGTCATTATCATTTAATCCTGAAATGGGTTGAGAACTCTTCAATCCATACCCTTTTGATTCACTAATTAAAACTGGTTCCAAATGAGATATAGGATGAATAATGATTCTTTTTTTCTCTATTAATTTCCCATCTTCATCGTAAATATTTTCTTTCATATATTTATTTTTTTTATTTGCGACGTCTATCATGATCGGTTTACTCTTCGGATTCATTTGTAGGCTTATTTTAAAGTCACGTAAAAATTCCCCTTGAATATAATGGTGTTCTGGTAATGGTATTTGATGAATGTCTCCGTTTTTTAATGAGTATAATTGATAATCATATTGTTGCTTTTTTTCGTCTTTTGCAATTTGATAAAACAAATCAAATACATTATCCTGATTAAGGTCGATTAATTGTATACTTGGGTCATATCCACCGTTAAAAGAAATTTTCCATTGTTTTGCGAACGGACTTGAAATATTTAGCCACACATCACGATAGTAGTTACTTTTATTCGATAATAAAGTACCTTGTAACTTAAAATATTCTCGTAATCCATCACCGGTAATATCTTCTTCATATGAATTAATAAATGAAGGTTCACCATTTTCGTTAGCTGCTACTGTCATATTCAGATTACTTATGCATAGCAAGACAGAAATAAATAATAATAAATAAAAGCGTATCATCATAAGGAAATACCTCCATTTTTTTGATAAGCCTATTTTGTGTCAATTTTTGTTTCACTATACACTTATTCCTTTGATGAATGCATAAAAAGTAATCGCAGTTCATCTTGGTTGAATGGGCAAAAAGGAAAAGTTAAAAAGAAGAAATGTTTTATTAGCGTATTATTTAATAATATATAACGTTTTCTCTTTTATTTTTTGAGTTTTTACAAGTACTCTTTAAAAAATGAAACAATACAATAAGCGTAATGTTATTTAATTTTTAATATGGCCTCTCCATTGACAGATGCCATTTTTCCGTGAGTAACGATGATATTTTGAATACGTATTTCATCTATGATGTAATACTCTATTTCTTGCAAGAAATAGAGTATGTTCTCATTTTCCTATAATCTGTCAAAATTCATGTGCTTCCCTTCTCAAAATAGCAGCATATGTTAAATATTTGAATGTTTACTGAAAACTTAACCTGATCTTTACCTATTACGTGTAGACTACTAGTTGGAACTAATTTGTTTTAATACCCAAAGATCTCTATGATTATATTAACAAAATATTCCGAAATATTATATTTAATATAAATGATAATGATTCAACTAAGCCTAGTAGAAAAGGGGGTGATTACATGGCTGGATATAAAATATTAATAGTGGAAGATGAGGAAGCCATTCGTAGTTTAATTCAACTTTATTTGGAAAATAGAAAATTTATCGTGTATCCCGTTGTAGATGGAAAGGAAGCGCTTTGTATCGTTCAGAATAAAAAGCCTGATTTAATTTTATTGGATATCGAAATGCCTCAAATGGACGGGTTTGAAGTGTGTCAAAAAATTCGAAAGATAATGAATGTGCCTATAATTTTTATTAGTAGCCGACGGGGTGTAACGGATAAAGTTAAATCATTTGAAATTGGTGGGGATGATTATATCACTAAACCATTTGATTTTGTGGAGTTAGAAGCACGGATCAATGCAAATATACGTAGATATTCAGCAACAAAAAAAATAGAACAAAACAATATACTTCGGTTTAATCAATTAGAAATTCATTTAGAGAGTTTTGAATGCTATATAAATGGAGAGCAGATTCAACTATCCACACGTGAAATGGAAATACTTATCATTCTAGCAAAAAATCCGAATCATGTATGGAGCGCGGAGAGTTTATATGATCGTATTTGGGGGTTCGAATCAGCAGGGGATGTACAAACAATTAAAGTCCATATAAGTAATTTACGCAAAAAATTAAATAACCATTTGCCATCATTGGATTATATCGAAACCGTTCGGGGGTTTGGATACAAGTTTATTTGTTAATAGTTTACTAAGGGGGGAGGAAAAGTTGAAAAGAGGAATCGTAGCACTATTCATCCTACTTTTGTTTCAACTAATGGTTCCAATGAATATCTTTGCAACTGATACTGACACAGAAACAATTTATTTACTACCCGACATGAACCGTACTCCTATAAAGGAACACCTATATATTTTAGAAGATAAAGAGAAAAAATGGAAAATTGATGATGTTCTGAGCGAACCAAGAGCAAGTCAATTTCAAAAAAATAGAGGAGGAATTCCGAATTTTGGATATACTTCATCCGCGTATTGGGTTTATTTTATCGTCAACAATCAAACAGAGGCAGAGAAATTTCTTTTTGAAATCGGCTATCCTTCACTAAATGATATTGAACTATATATTTATGATGATACAGGATTAAGTGAAAAAATATTAATGGGTTCAAAATACCCATTTAATGAAAGAAAGCTTTTTCACCCAAATTTTTTACGAATATTTGAATTAGAACAAAATGAGACGATTACTTTATATATTCGATTTGAGTCAAGAACATCTCTACAAATGCCATTGTATATTTATGAGCAAAGTGGTTTTATTCAAACAAGACAGTTTGATATTTTAATTTTGGGAATTACATATGGGATTCTCGGTGTGATGGCACTATATAATTTATTTATTTTTTTCATTCTTCGACATATGAGTTATTTATATTATGTTCTTGTTATACTTGCTACATTTTTTTCAAACCTCTCTTTCACAGGTGTAGCTTATCAATATTTATGGCCAAATTTTCCAAAATGGAATGAACTTTCGGTCGTCTTTTTTTTAGTTTTGGGAATGGTTTTTGCAGTGCTTTTTGCTTATACATTTTTAGAAATTAAGAAACATTTACCGCGTTTTAAAGTTCTCTTTCAAACTGCATTCGTTTTAAACGTTCTTTTATTATTTTTTGTTTTGTACGCTGTAGATATTGCTTTGAGGCTACTTTCGGTTATCATTACAGCAATGTTTGTACTCATTTTATTGTCAGCTCTTTTAAGTTGGAAACGGGGACTTAGGCAAGCAAGATTTTTTATTCTAGCTTGGGCTATTTTTCTTTGTGGTGTATTTTTAACTGTTTTATCTGATGGTGCATTTATTCCACTGAATACTTTTACAAAGTATTCCGGCCAAGTTGCCGCGATGATTGAAGTTGTTTTGCTTTCCTTTGCTTTAGCAGATCGAATTAATATATTACAACGAGAAAAAAATGAGGCAGTTCAGCAATTATATAGAAGTCAAAAGCTTGCAAATGAAAGTCTAAGACGGGCTGATACATTAAAGGATGAATTTTTGGCGACGACTTCGCACGAATTGAGGACCCCGTTAAATGGAATTGTCGGAATTGCTGAAACTTTACAAGAAGGTGCTGTTGGAAAATTATCTAAAGATGTTCAGGCACAATTGTCTCTTATCGTTTTAAGTGGAAAGAGATTATTTAATTTAATCAATGATATATTAGATTTTTCCAAATTAAAAAATAAGGAATTGCCTCTCGCACTTGCTCCAGTAAATATGAAAGAAATAGCAGATGTAGTCATCATGATGTGCACGCCATTGATGAATGGTAAAAAAATTAAAATACATAATCGAATTGAAGCATCTACTGCTCTCGTTCATGCGGATGAAAATAGAGTTCAACAGATTTTATTTAATATCATTGGAAATGCGATTAAATTTACAGATGAAGGAAACATCAATATTTCGGCAAAAGAGGAGAATCATCAAGTAAAAATATCTATTTCAGATACAGGAAGAGGAATTTCTCCTGCCGAAGTCCCTTATATTTTTGACCAATTTCAACAGGCGCAGTTTAACGATGGGCAAGCAGTTGGTGGAACAGGTATTGGGTTAAGCATTACGAAACAATTGGTAGAATTGCATGGTGGAGAAATAACGGTAAAATCCAAGGTGAAACAAGGAACAACTTTTTACTTTACACTTTTAAAAAGCGAAGAGGAAATAACTTCTAAAAAGGAAGTAACCTCCTCGATTGCTCCTGTTGTACCAAGCGAGGAGTTGTCGTTAATACCAACCGTTAATAAAACTATTTCCGAGGAACGTACATCTACTATTTTGATTGCTGATGACGAAATAGTTAATTTACAAGTCCTTGTTCATCAATTAACGTTAGACGGGTATTCTGTGATTTATGCTCAAAATGGAGAAGAAGTTTTACAAAAAGTGCAAGAAGAAGAGGTTGATCTTGTTATTTTAGATATCATGATGCCTAAAATGTCTGGATACGATGTGTGTAAGCATTTAAGGGAAAAGTATTCGTTAATGGAATTACCGATTTTAATGCTAACTGCGAAAAACCAATTACAAGATAAGCTAACTTCTTTTGAAGTTGGAGCAAATGATTATTTAACAAAACCATGTGAAAGGAAAGAACTTCTTTCACGTGTTAAAACATTATTACAATTACACCATTTAAATAAGCAACTTATTCAATTTAATCGCATATTAGAAGAAAAAGTGAGGGAAAGAACAAATAAATTGGAATTATCCAATCGAACATTAACAGACGTCTTACAATCTAGACAACAATTGTTAGCTAATATTTCACATGAATTAGGTACACCAGTCACAGTTATTCATGGATATGTACAAGCTGTTCGAGAAGGACTAATTCCAGTGAATGATGAAAATTATTTGCGTTTAGTTTTCGATAAAGTAACAATATTAAATCGTTTAATTGATGATTTAGCTGATTTATCTAAGTTGGAAGCGGGACAATTAAGATTTAATAAACAAATTGTCGAGTTAAGAGAGTGGATAAGCGATATGAATAAAACTTATGAATTAGAAGTAAAAAATGCGGATCGAATGTATCATATGAAGTCAGATAGTTTAGAACTATTTTCTGATTATGTTTGTGAAATTGACATTGAACGTATGGGTCAAGTTTTTTCAAATATATTATGGAATGCGATTAACCATACAGAAGTGCAAATAGGTAAAATTTCAATCGACGTACATATTATCTCGTCGAAACACGAAGTATTGTTTGCAATAGAAGACAATGGACACGGAATAGCGCAGGAAAATTTACCGTATATTTTCGAGCGCTTCTACAAAGGAACGGAAGAAACGAATAAAAGATTTGGAGATAGTACTGGATTAGGGCTTGCGATTTCAAAAGAAATTGTAGAGGCGCACGAAGGTAGAATTTGGGTAGAAAGTGAAATCGATAAAGGAACAATTTTCTATCTTGTATTACCCTTTATCTACCTAAAAGAAATGGATAGTAAGGAGATTTTATATGAGTTTTCAAAAAAATAAAATAGCTGTTGCTTTCAGAAAATATGTAATCTGAAGCTTACTTTAGGGCATAATGTACGATCCATTTGGACTGTAAAAAAAGCTTTTGGCTTGAAAATTCAGCTTATTTAATAAAAAGATCTTAAAAAAGTACTTATAATGATCAACTAGAGCAGTTATATTTAGTAGAAGGAGGAAAAAGATGATGAAAAATACGTTAAAACTGTGCATGACTATTTTGATCATCTTCATCTTCTGCCTATGGATACGGGACACGGTTCAAGGACATACGAGTTTAGAACATAATACATTAATTATCCTTGATGAAAAGACGGTAAATAAAGACTTGTATGAAACGTTTCTGATTTTATCAGATAATGAGAAAAAACTCAGTATTGAAGAAGTTGCCTCCGGTAAATATGATGCAGAGTTTGTGCCAACTGAAGCGTTTGATAGCAAGATTGGTTTTTTTGAAATTGCCAAGTGGGTAAAATTTGATCTCCGAAATGAATCAAATGAAAAAGAATGGGTCTTAGAATTTGCCTTCCCACTCATTTACCAAATACATATTTACACAGAAGATGAATCTGGAATAAACAAGGTTGTTACATCTGGTGCTGACTTTCCTTTTGCAGAGCGTGAAATTAACCATAAGCATTTTATCTTTAATTTAGATATCAATCCATATGAAACAAAGACCTATTACATCTTGATATATGGTGGGGGTGATTTACATCCTCCGATCAATATTTGGGAAAATGATGCCTTTATTGAGAAAATACAAACTGAACATATTTTATTTGGATTTTTTTATGGCATCATCACAATTATGATTTTATATAATTTGTTTCTTTATTTTAGTTTGCGGATTCGATCGTATTTATATTATGTGCTAGCGATTAGTTGCACATTGATTGGCTATATGGCACTGAATGGTGATGGCTTTAAATACTTATGGCCTAGTTATCCTGCTTGGAATCTCATTTCTGTTTCAGTTTGGGTGAGCCTTGCGTGTATGTTTATTCTTTTGTTTACGAAAGAATTTCTTGATACAAAACGAAACGTACCATTATTTAAAGTTGTCTCGATTATTTTAATCGGATTGAACGTTATGATACTACTATTTTTGCCTATCAACCATTTTATTTCGCTAAACATCATGTTTTTAAGTACATTTAGCACATTTACAGCTGTTGTGACAGTCGGATTTATTTGCTTGTTTAGAGGAGTAAGAGAAGCGCGTTTTTTTGTCATTGGGTGGTTAGTGTTTTTGTCTGGTACTTTTATTACTATTTTAGAGCGGGCAGCCGTTATTCCTTATTCGATGTTTACAGAATATGTTGGTCAAGGAGCACTTACGATTGAAGTTGCTTTATTGTCTTTGGCACTGGCTGATAAAATTAATATAATGAGAAAAGAAAAGGAAAAAGCCGAAAGGACAGCACGAGAAAGTCAGGAACTAGCAATCGAGAGCTTGCGAAGGACGGATGAACTAAAAGATGAATTTTTAGCCATTACATCACATGAATTACGCACACCATTATATGGCATGATTGGTATAGCTGAGTCATTAAGGGATGGCGTGGTAGGAAAATTATCCCACGATATGAGTACACAGCTTGATATGATCATTATGAGTGGCAGACGCTTATCACATCTAGTGAATGATATTCTTGATTTTTCTAAATTAAAACATAATAAGCTTGCAATTGAATTTAAGCAAGTGAATTTATTTGACTTGGTGCAAGTAGTCTTTACGATATGCCAACCCCTCTTAAAAGATAAACCAGTTCGTCTTGTCAACCGCGTTTCGTCCGATTTAGCACCTATATTAGCAGATCCTGACCGACTACAACAGATTATGTACAACTTAGTTGGTAATTCAATTAAATATACTGATTTTGGTGAAGTCCGCATAACGGCGGAACTTGTTAATAATGAATTGGTTAAAGTATATGTTTCTGATACAGGAAAAGGAATTGCATTGGAATATCAAAAAGATATTTTTGAACCGTTTCAACAAGGGATCTCAGCGACAAGTGAGCCCATTGCTGGGACAGGAATCGGTCTAAGTATAGCAAAAAAATTGATCTCCCTTCATGGAGGAGAAATTACGGTCCAGTCTGAAGTTGGCAAAGGAACAATATTTAGTTTTACTCTCCAGTTAGGTCATTTGCAGGGACAAGCAGAGGAAGAAATTGCAGTATCGCTTAAGCCATTTAGCCACTTTGATCCTGTCCTGACTAAACCTAATATATACTTAAACAAAAAAGCAATTAGAGTTCTTGTAGTTGATGATGAGCTCATAAATTTACAAGTTGTCATGAATCAGCTCATGTTAGAAGGGATGGATGTGATGAAAGCGACATGTGGAGAGGAAGCATTACAGTTAGTTAATCAACATTCCTTTGATTTAGTCATTCTTGATATTATGATGCCGAAGATGACAGGATATGAAGTATGTGAACGGTTAAGACAAACATACTCCTTATTGGAATTACCCATCTTAATGTTGACTGCAAAGAGTCAAGTACACGATAAAATAATGGCATTTGAGGTTGGAGCAAATGACTATGTAACCACACCTTGTGATAAAGAGGAATTATTATCGCGTGTGAAAACATTGGCACAATTAAAATCAATGAACGATGAATTAACGACATTGAATGTAAAATTGGAAACGAAAGTAAAGGAACGTACAAAAGCACTTGAGTTAGCAAATGAAGACTTGTCAGATAAAAATCAATCGTTAATCGAAATGGCAGAATCGAAACGTAATCTTTTAGCAAATATAGCACATGATTTAGGAACCCCTGTTATGCTGCTCCATAGTTATATTCAGGCTCTTCATGGCGGGCTTATTACTGGAGAAGATGAGTATTATTATAAATTAGTCGATGACAAAGTTAAAGTGTTAAATCGACTTATCGATGATTTGACTGATTTATCGTATCTTGAAGCGGGACGAACTAGTTTACATTTGCAAACGTATGACTTATTTTCATGGCTAGAAAGGGTTTATCAAAACCTTGCTTTAGAGGTTCAAACGTACGGCAGAAAATTTATAGTAGATCCAGTACATTTGATAGAAAATCAATTTAATTGTTCCATTGATCTAGAACGAATCGATCAAGTTTTGACAAACATTGTTTCTAATGCAGTAAAACATACTACTGATGAGGAAGGTATCATTAAAATGACGACCGCTTTAAGTAGTGATAAGGACTGTCTTATTATTGGTTTGCGTGATAATGGTATTGGCATTAGTCGTAAAATGCTTCCACTTATCTTTGATCGTTTTTATCAGCAGCCATCCATTACGCTTGATAAAAAGCAAACAGGATCAGGTATTGGTTTAGCAATTGTGAAAGAGATTATTCAAGGACATCACGGAAAAGTTTGGGCAGAAAGTGAAAAGAATGTTGGAAGTACCTTTTACATATCTCTCCCAATCAAAAATCGTCAGAAAGATACCGTTTAATAAAAGGTATCTTTGGATGAGTGTAGATATTGGCAGTGATAAAAATGTCCTCTTAACAAACTTATCTGTTAAGAGGATTTTTTACGTGTTAGTAAATGAGTTTTTTATGTCTGTGTCTGGAATTATTTCATACACAAAAAAATAGTAACTTTTCTATGTTTAGAAATTATTAATCAATGGAAGGTTTAGAAAATATTATATTTGAATATTAACCTTGATTTAACTTTGAACAGTTATCGTAAAAGGTAAAGGGAAATTCGAAGGAGGTAATGACATGACAGATCCGAAATCAAAAAAACAAACCGTATTTAAAGACGTGTCTGAGGAGTATGATAACAAAGAAAAAATTACTTTAGCAAAAACTCACTCTGGATTACAAGAAAACCTTGCAGGAGCACTTTGTTATCTTGCTTGGGCAATGACGGGTATCGTTTTTCTTTTCATAGAAAAAGAGAATCACTTCATTCGTTTTCACGCTTTCCAATCTATCATTCTATCTATTGCTGTATTTGTTCTCGGGATTGTACTCGCATTCATTCCAATTATCGGACTAATTTTTTCCTTAATACTCGCTCCAGCCGTTTTGTTTTTATGGATATTTATGATGTGGAAAGCGTACCAAGGAGAGATGTTCAAATTACCAATCACCGGTGAGATGGCAGAAAAACAGATAAGTAAATAAGCGCTCTATTCACTAGAAATATCAACGATTTAATTTAAAGGGGGATTTTGTTAAATATGATAAATAAATGCTGTAAGTAGGTGAAATCTTTTTTAACGTAATCTTAACCTTAGGTTTTACCATCCGATAAAAGTACAATTTGACTCTCTATAAATGGAATAAAAAAAACTGGAAAAAATACGATTGCAAATGTTTTATCCGAATTTAAAGAATGCGTTTAAATCTAAACCAGATACAGGTTTATAGCTATTTATTTACAGTTAAAGATAAGGTTGAACCGGATTTTAAAATGATTTTTATTAGTAAAAATTGATCAATTAGAAAATTTATTTTATGAAGTTTACCTGTAATTAACTTTCGCTATCTATGATTCTATTTAAATGTCAAAGCTTCAAAATTCCTACATGTAAATATCAACGAGGGGGGAAAAGTGATTGGAGGAAGGGTTTAATGCGGCAAATAAAAGCTAATGAAAAGAATTTGTATGAAGAATATATATATATAGTGGAAATGCCAAAATTAAAAGATGCCCACCATAACACTTATTATATGGTTGGCAAAAGGTTTATAGATCTATTTATTTCTATTTTATTATTGCCAAAAGTGCTCGTTGTCATATTACTGTTTTCCATTCTGATTAAAATTGAATCACCTGGTCCTGTGCTTTTTCTTCAAGAACGAGTTGGACGGAATGGTGAATATTTTAAGGTGATAAAATTGCGTTCTATGTTTATGAACGAGGAAGCAAATGAAACAGTATGGACAAAAAAAGATGATCCACGAATCACGAGAATAGGTAAATTCATTAGAAAGACGAGGATAGATGAGTTACCTCAAATATTTAATGTATTAAAAGGTGAGATGAGTATCATTGGACCAAGACCAGAACAGCCGCTACTAACAGCAAAGTTTGAACAAAAATATCCAGGTTTTATTAAAAGGCTAATTGTTAAACCAGGAATTACTGGCTGGGCACAGGTGAATGGAGGATATGAACTTTCACCGGATGAGAAAATGAACTTGGACTTCTATTATATTCAAAATAAGAGTGCTTTATTAGATATGAAAATAATGTTAAAAACAATGAAGGTAGTTGTAACTGGCGATGGTGCTAGATGATTTTTTCAAGGAGAGGTTGAAGATGAGTATTCTCGTTACAGGGGGACTAGGTTTTATTGGAAGCCACACGACAATTGAACTGCTGGAAGCTGGCTATGACGTTGTCATTATAGATAATTTAAGTAATAGTTCAAAAGAGATAAAAAATAAAATCGAAACAATAACAAAGAAGCAGGTAAAAACATACTACATTGACTTGTTAGAGAAAGCCGCATTGAAACAGATATTTATGAGGCATCATATAGAGTCGGTTATCCACTTTGCTGGTTATAAAGCCGTTGGGGAATCCGTTGGACAACCATTAAAATACTATATTAATAATATTGTTGGGACATTAAATTTATGTCAAGTGATGGATGAATTTAAGGTGTATCATTTAGTCTTTAGTTCTTCAGCAACTGTTTATGGTGCACAAACAAAATTACCATTAACAGAGGAATCTTCTGTGAAAGCAATCAATCCATATGGCAAAACAAAGTTATTCATCGAGGAAATATTAAAAGATGTCTCAAATTCTAACCATAAGTGGAAAGTGTTGTTATTTCGTTACTTTAATCCTGTCGGTGCACATCCGAGTGGAAAAATTGGTGAGTTTCAAAATGGGAAGCAACACAGTCTAATTGCTGCTATCTTTCAGGTATTAACAGGAGAATTGAAATATTTTAAGGTATTTGGAGGTGACTATGAGACAAAAGACGGTACTTGTATTCGTGATTATATTCATGTTGATGATTTAGCAAAGGGGCATATTGCAGCATTGAAAAAAATAGATGATTTAGATCAAGTGGAAACATTTAATCTTGGAACAGGGCATGGCTATAGTGTTCTGGAAGTGATAAAAACATTTGAGAGAGTTTTAGGTCGAAAAATACCATATCAAATTAAGGAACGAAGGCCAGGTGATATAGCAATATCTTATTCAGATCCAACAAAGGCGAATGAAAAGCTTAATTGGAAGACGGAAAAAACGTTGGTTGATATGTGTACAGACGTTCTCAGGTGGGAAATAAAGCAGAATCGTTTACCGGAATTAATGAAGGTTAGCAGTATAAATGCTATGAAATAAAGGGCATGGTATTTGTTATGAAAAAATTGATACGGCAAATGGTACATATGAAAAGCTATGTCTTCGGATCTAACTAAATAAAAGTTCATCTTAAACGACAAATGAATGAGTAGGGGATTATAAGGTGCGACGTCGTATAAAAGAAAATACATTTATAAAAAATATTACGATCATGATGTCTGGAACAGTATTCGCACAAGTGTTGAACATTCTCTCGGCACCATTGTTAACGAGGTTGTATGTACCTGAAGATTTTGGGGTGTTTGCATACTATACATCTATTTTAAGTGTTTTAACGGTAATGATGACATTAAAGTATGAAACGGCAATTGTGCTTCCAAAATCTGATCGTGATGCATCAAATTTATTACTCTTGTCGATGATGATTACCACAATCATTGCACTATTCATTTTAATGATTATATCGATTTCAGGTTCTTATATTTCCAAAATATTTGGAGCTACTGACTTAATTAAGTGGTTATGGTTTATGCCTATTAGTGCCTTATTAGTAGGGTTAAATAATACATTCGAGTTTTGGTCTACTAGAAATAAAGCATATAGTCATATTACATCTTCTAAAGTACTTAGATCTGTTAGTGTGACAACGATGCAAATCAGTGGCGGTATTGGACGTTTTGGTGCAACTGGGCTGATTATTGGACAAATGGCAGGACAGTTTATATCATCATGCTTTTTGATGTATATGACATGGAAAGAAAGCAAAATGGAAATTGTCCGCTCATTTGAACGAAGAAGTATGATGGATGTAATGAAGAGGTACCGTGACTTTCCATTGTTTAGTTGTTCGCAATCTTTAGTTAATTCAATTTCACAAAATGCAGCACCTTTTATTCTAGGTTTTTTTTATGGTTCAACAGTAGTTGGTTACTATGCGATTGCCTTAAAACTCATTAGCCTTCCAGCGAGTATTGTCTCTGAATCGGTTCGACAAGTGTTTTTTCAGAAGGTTTCCAGTTTGCATAATGAAGGGAAGCGATTAAGCAATTCGCTAATCAAGATGACTTTGTATTTAGGATTGACAGCGATCATTCCTTCAATTATTTTATTGTTTTTCGCACCAATTTTATTTTGTATCTTTTTAGGAGAAAATTGGTATGAGGCTGGACAGTACTCAAGCTTACTCGTTATCTGGTTGTTTTTTAGTTTTATCAATCAACCGTCCATTGCAGTAATTCAAGTACTTTTAAAGCAAAGAATTTTATTGTTGTATGAAGTAACATTGTTTATTTGCAGGGTTTTGGCAATGATACTCGTTGCATTCAACTACTCATCTGTTATAAGTATAGCTGCCTATAGTGTGATAGGTGCTGTTTTTAATGCCATGCTCGTTTTATCAGTTATTATTTATACAATGAATAAGGAAAAAATGGAATAAAAATTGTAATGACGATTACAAGCTGATCTTGCCATAACATATGCATTCAGTTTTTTTGTCACCAATTTTGTTCTACTTACGCGTAAAGCAATTCGCAACTATGAAAGAATAATACATGTCTCTAAAAAGCAGTGGGGTGTTAATGAATGAAGATAGGGATTTTAAATGAATTTCTTCAAAATGAACAACAATACATCCAGGCATGTAAGGACTTGGATGTCGATTATGAAGTAATTAACTTTATTTCAAATGATTGGATTGAAAATATCGAAAAATCGGCATGTGATATTTATTTAGTCCGTCCATCTTATAAAAAAGATGTCTGGAAGCGGATGTATGATGAAAGGTTATATTTCTTGAACAAAGTGATGAAGAAGCGAATTTATCCTTCATATGAAGAAATATTGCTATACGAAAATAAGAAAAATATGAACTATTGGTTAAAGCTACATAAAATTGTCCATCCCAACACATGGATTTTTTATGATAAGGATGAAGCAAAAGAGTTTTTACACGCATATGAAGATTATCCAATCGTGTTTAAAACGAGCTTTGGCAGTTCCGCCTTAGGTGTACGTTATATAAGAAATAAAAGGGAGGCATTCCGTCTTCTGAATCAAGTGTTTACGAAATGGAAGTTTTTTAACCGGGGGTATACGAATTGGTATAAAACGAAGTATAAATTATCGTACCCTTTGATGGATGATAAGCAATATAATTTCATCCTTTTTCAAGAAAAATTAAACGTAAAACATGAGTGGAGAATGATCAATGTTGGAGGTTCTTATTTTGGTCATCATAAATTGATTCAAGATGGCTTCCATAGTGGTGGCGGTAAGATGGGATGGGCAGACCCGCCAGAAGCATTACTAAATTTAACGAAACATATTTGTGATATTGGTAATTTCAGTTCAATGAATGTAGATATTTTTGAAGATGATGAAGGAAATTATTATGTCAATGAATTACAGTCTCTATTTGGCAGCAATCATCCGTCACAAATGTATGTCGATGGGAAACCTGGACGCTATATTCATAAATGCGCGAACGCGAAATGGGTTTTTGAAGAAGGGATATTTAACACGAATGGTTGCTATGATTTACGAGTGCGTGATGCGATAAAACAATGGAAGGAATGTTCATGAACTGTATCAAGTGATCAAAGGAATTACCAAAAATAGTTTTCAAATGAAAGCTAACTTTAAAGCCATCATAAAAGAAAGGTAATTCATAATGGAGGATACGAATAAAGTGCCGGTTGCTAATAAATATCGAAAGCGGTTTTACTATTTATTTACCTTTGTTGTTGGCCTAATTTTAGCGTTAAGAAAAATACCATGGGCAACCGATGATCAGAATTATTTAAACTATGTTACGTATAGTCATTTGTTATTTTCCAATACCGTTGATAAAGCACTTCATAATCCCTTATTTATTTTAGTCAACGAGCCGATATGGTTACTTTTGAATAATTGTTTTAATCTTATTTTCGAACCAGAAACGGTCATAAGAATATTTATATTCTTTTCCGCCGTTAGTGTCCTTTATGCTTTGGGTAAAATAACGAACTATTCTTTCTTGACGATATTTTTCTTTTTGTTCTTAGTACAAATCATTAAGAATCATATATTACATTTACGCCAGGGACTCGCTGTTGGAATTTTTTTATTAGGATTTACGAGAGAAGGTAAAAAGGGGATTTTGTTACGTTTCATCACCCCTTTTATTCATACCAGCTTTTGGTTTGTATTATTTATCGAAGTTTTTGAAAAATGGACGAAAAATTTTTTTACCCTTTCTGCAAGATTAGTCATCTTTATCGTTTCAGCTTTTAGTTTTGTTTTTACTATTCCGTTTCTGATGGAATTATCGGGTGATAGAAGGATCAAGCTGTATGCAGGTTATGAAGCTGGAAGTTATTATGGTTTTCTATTGTGGTTGTTGATGGGATTGTTATTTTTTTTGTTAGTGAAAAAAAACGAGACGGGAATTATAGGCAGATATGCCATCATTTTATACGTCCTTACTTACTTTTTTATTGATTTTGGTGCAAGACTTTTTGAAAATTATATTCCAATCATTGTCGCTGCTATCTTGATGTCAAATAAAGAATCAAAAGTTATTTTGGTATTCGTTTTAATAATATACGGGGGGATTACTTGGTATTCATGGGATGGATTCTCCTTTTAATATTTGCTTAATTTACCTTGCACACGTGTGATTACAAAGGTGGTGGATTACATGAAAGTGAAAATTCTTTTTATCATTCCTTCGCTTAAGGGCGGGGGGAGTGAACGTGTGATATCGACTCTATTAAAACATTTTAATAGAGACCATTTCGTTCTTCACTTGGGTCTTAATTCCAGTCAAGGTACTTATGTATCGGAACTTCCACCCGATATTGTTATTCATCATTTTGATGTCTTGAGAGTTCGAAGTGTATGGCTACCTATCATAAAATTAGTATGGAAAATTAAGCCGCATGTAATTTTATCGACACTTGGACATTTAAATATATTATTGCTTTCAATCAAATGGCTCATGCCGAAAAGAACGAAAATAATCGTTCGCGAATCAAATACCGTGTCAGAAGAAATTAAACATAGAGGTTCCCCTAAAATGTGGCAATTTTTATATCGATTCCTTTATAAAAAAGCAAATAAAATTATTTGTCAATCGAATGTGATGAAGCAGGATCTTATAGATAACTTCCATATACCAAGCGACAAGACGGCACAAATTTATAATCCAGTCGATGTGGAGTTAATAGAAAAAAGAAGTAAGGAAAGTCAATCTCCATTTGTGACAGCAGAAAATGGTGTAAATATCGTTGCGATAGGAAGGTTGGCAGAACAAAAAGGACTTTTCTCGTTAATTAAATCCTTTTCGTTATTCGTAAAAAGAAAACCAGATGCGAAACTTTGGATATTAGGAGAAGGTGAATTAGAAATGGAATTAAAAAGCTTAGTATCAAATCTACAACTCTCTCCTTCTATTCACTTTGTCGGCTTTCAACAAAATCCATATGTATGGTTAAAACATGCTGACTTGTTTGTTTTATCTTCGAAATATGAGGGATTACCAAACGTGTTGTTAGAAGCAATTGCTTGTGAATGCCCCGTTTTAGTCAGTGAACATCCAGGTGGAACTAAGGAAATAATGATGATGACACATCAAGATCATCGATATGTACAGAAAGTGAAGTTTGATAGGATCTTTTTTGAAAGGGATATGGCGGTTGGAAAAGAGCTCATAATTGAAAACTTTGCTGTTGAAAAAATAGTGGCACAATATGAATCTATTATAGATAGTTTTAGCTAATTGGATGAACCAAGGGAAATTCAGCGGGGAGTGATTTAAGGGTTGAATAGAATCAAAGTATTATATGTCATTACTGGATTAACAACCGGTGGTGCAGAAATGATGTTATATAAAAACGTTACATTAATCGATCGCCGAAAATATGAGCCAATCGTTGTTTCACTTACACCAAAAGGAGTGATTTCAACCTGGATTGAAGAGGAAGGTATTCCTGTCTATTCCTTACATATAGAAAAAGGAATAAGAAGTATCATTATGGGAGTGTGTCGATATTACAAAATAATAAAAGAATTTAACCCACATATTATTCATGCCCATCTGTTTCACGCTGATTTTCTCTCTAGAATTGTTGGAAAGGTTGCCAGGGTACCGGTAATGATTGGAACGATTCATAGCGAGGATATCGGAGGTAGGAACAGGGAATTATTGTTATTATTAACTGATCGATTAACAGATTACATAACGGTTGTATGCCAAACGATTGCAACAAAATTAATTAGCTCCCGTGTGATTAATAGAAAAAAAACCGAAGTTATTTTTAATGGAATAAATGTAGATGAATTTCAGGTGACTAATCGGAAAGTTATCAATGGTTTTACAGACGAAATTCAAATTTTATCTGTAGGTAGATTGCATAAAGAAAAGAACTTTTCACTTTTAATTGAGGTGGTTGAGGACTTAATTAGCACATATCCTACACTGAAATGTTTGATTGCAGGGGATGGTGAGGAAGAAGAGACTCTTAATCGGTTAGTAAAAGAGCGAGGACTACAGGACCATGTATTTCTATTAGGCAGGCGTTTTGATATCCCCCAATTATTAGCCAATTCTGATTTATTTGTGTTGCCATCCAATTGTGAGGGAATGTCTGTTGCAGTATTAGAAGCAATGGCATCCTCAAAACTAGTAATTGCGACAGATGTTGGTGGAACAGCAGAAATAATACGAGAGGAGACGGGGATAATAATTCCCCCTTACGATAAGCAGCAATTATATTCGGCGATAAAAAAGGTAATCGAAATGAGGGAAAAGAAAAGAAAAGAAATGGGCAAAAAGGCACGTGAGAGAGTAGAAAAAGAATTTGATATTAACGAGACGGTAAAAAAAACCGAAAGATTATATGACCGATTACTAACTGAAAAAGCTCCTTTAAAAGGTTAAGGATCCTAAATAGTAGGTTAGATAGGAAAATACGTGATTTGGAGAGGTTATATGAGAGAGAAAGTTTTGCATATAACGACAGTTGATGTCACTCTTGAAGAAGTGATTATTGATAAAATGAAGGAATTAAAAAAGTACGGCTATGATATTGAACTGATGTCAGATATTAAATATGTGGAAGCAGGGGGATCAGTACACATAAATCTTATTAAACAGGCAGGGTTTACCCATCACTTGATTCCAATTAATGAAGCGATAAGCCCATGGAAAGATATAAAAAGTATGTTGAAGATAAAAAGGTTTTTGGAAAATCATCCTTACGATATTGTTCATACACATACAGCAAAAGCAGGAGTCATTGGGCGAATAGCCGCACGATTGGCGAAGCAACCGGTCATCGTTCACACAAGTCATGGTTTGCCTTTCTATGAAGGTCAATCGAAGGTAAAAAACCTCTTTTATAAATTGGCCGAGAAATTTTCCAGCTATTTTAGTGACGGTTATTTTTCCCAAAATAAAGAAGATTTAAAAAAGATAGAAAGCTTTGTTCCTAAAAGGGTGATCACGGGATATGAAGGTAATGGCATTGATCTATCTAAATTAGATGCATTTGGGCGAATCACAAAAGAACAGGTTGAAAACAATAAGCAAGAATTGGGGATAGATCAAGAAGATTTTATCTTTTTAATGGGTGCACGGTTTGAACCAGTAAAAAATCATTACATGCTATTAAAGAGTTTAACTCAGATAGCAAACAATCATGTAAAAGTGTTATTGGCTGGTCAAGGTTCCTTGGAAAAAGAGATAAAGCAATTTGCTGAAAGGGAAAGACTAACAGATAAAGTTGTCTTTTTAGGATATAGAAAAGATTTATTACGCTTTATGCAAATTGCTGATGCCATCATTTTAACGTCTGAAAAAGAGGGTGTTCCAAGGATTTTAATGGAAGCAATGGCGTGTAAAAAGCCTGTTTTAGCAACAGATGTGTTAGGAACAAATGAGTTGGTTGTCCATCATAAAACAGGGGAATTAGTTGAGCTCAATGATCATTACAAACTAGCTGAAATAATGGATAAATGGTCATCTAAAACATATACAGAAACCCTAAAACAATACGGTCATCATGGAAGAAAACGAATTGAAGAACATTTTACTGAACAAGTTGTCGCTAAACGTATTCATCATTTTTATCAACAAATTATGGCTGAAAAATTTGCAAAGAAGCATATGAATAAAAAGGTGCTTTAATTCAATCTATGGGGTTTATCAGTAATAGTTTATTAGTGTGTGTTTTATGAGAGTTAAGAAAGGATTTATTCTTTTCTTAACTGCCAACGCAGAAATTCGATACATCATTTTTGGTGAGCTTTTTGCACATCCTTTATCTGGGTGGCAGAAAGAATTTTCTGATAATAAGATAAATAAAATTGGAAGATGGACAAAGAAATTGTTTGAAGATCAGTTGGAATAAAGAGGAGATCTTATATGCTGGATAAAAGCAAAGAAATTTTAATAACTGGGGCTGCGGGATTTATTGGGTTTTTTTTGTCCCAAAAACTATTAATGCAAGGTTATAAAGTGATCGGGGTAGATAATTTAAATGATTATTATGACGTATATTTAAAACATACTCGTTTAGAACAATTAAAGGAGTATGAGACATTCACTTTTATTAAAGAAGATATTGCAAACAAAGCGCAACTATTTGATATTTTTGCCAAGTTTAAACCGAGGATCGTTGTAAATTTAGCAGCACAAGCTGGAGTACGCTATTCGATTATCAACCCAGATGTTTATGTTCAAACTAATATTATTGGCTTTTACAATATTTTAGAGGCATGCAGAAATTACGCTGTTGATCATTTAGTATATGCATCTTCTAGTTCTGTTTATGGGAACAATAAAAAGATTCCCTTTGTAGAGACTGATTTTGTTGATGATCCAGTCTCTTTATATGCAGCAACAAAGAAGGCAAATGAGCTGATGGCCCATACGTATAGCCATCTTTATCATATTCCAGCTACAGGACTGCGATTTTTTACCGTTTATGGACCGCTTGGACGCCCGGATATGGCATATTTTAGTTTTGTTGATCAATACTTTAAAGGGGAGCCTATTAAAATTTTTAATAACGGAGATATGAATAATGATCTCTATCGAGACTTTACTTATATTGATGATATTATAATGGGTATTGAGCGACTGTTAAATAACCCGCCTTCTGATGCGACAACATCCCATAAAATATTTAATATCGGTAATAATAGTCCAGAGAAATTAATGACGTTTATTGAAACGTTGGAAAATGCATTAAGTAAGGCCGCTGGAAGAGTGATAGAATTTAATAAAGTGTATGAACCTATTAAACCTGGGGATGTACCAGTAACGTATGCCTCGACAGATTTATTACAAAAGACGATCGGTTTTAAGCCGGGCACATCTATTAAAGTCGGGCTACAAAAATTCGTTGATTGGTATGTAGATTATTATGGTGTGAAGTGAGTGAGGGATGGGGTATAAAATTGGGGTTTTCATAGATGGTTAAGAGATAAATATTTAACGATAACATGTAAAAAGGGAACCATATGTTGGATCCCTTTTTGCGTGATTTTAATTTAAGTGTGAACATGTTGATCGGATTTTATGTAGATTAAAAAGGATCCTCGCTATATAGTGTTTAATACAACTTATTGCGTAGACTCCAAAGCGTAACCAATTATTTGAGTAACAGGTGGAGAATGCTGAGCGAGCAATTGAACTTATTCCTTTATGGAGCCACACTACCTCAGGCGAACAATGTTTATTGCGATGAGTAAATCGCAGGAGTAGGATGTTCTAGTACAGACGTTACCACAAATCTTTACGGTGGGACGAGTACTCGCAGTCCCAGGACGGGGCGTTTTTAGCCAATGGAACTTCTCAGGTCTTCCTTAATCGACCTTTTTGACACGCACTTTTATGGTTGTTTATGGTGTGAAAAGCGAATCAAGGGGAACGATCTAAATTGGCGAATGTCGGTAACATGGTGGGAAAAATAGTTGAATAAATGAAATTGTTTTTGTAGCGGAAAATAAAAACAGCAGAGGATTATATCGAAACATAAAGGTTTTCCTCGCTTTGTCTGTAATAAAATGTGACGATGAAATATCGCTTGCAAAGGAATTCATTTATTGAACGTCTCTTTACGTAATTTTAACATAGGTTGTACTAATCAATGAACAATCCAAGCAGATTTCCTATAGATAAAAAATTCAAATAAATTTAATGAATTTTGTATAAAACTTAACTGCATACAGGTTTAGATGGTTTATTTGTCGATAATATTATCCTGAAATGGATCTGAATAAAGTCTTCAATATCTGACTACTGAGTGGATTCCTACTATATTGTTTTTTATTTTGATTGCTTAACGCACCCTTAACCTAGCACTGTTAGGATTGAACCAATGTAGGAATTTGATAATTCCTACAAATAAATAAGGAGGGTGAAAATGAGTAGTAGGGGTAATAGTTTGAAAGGCATAAGAAAGCACTTAAAAATAAGAAGAAGTTTTCTTATCGTATTTTGTTTTCTATTGCTGCTTAGTCCTTTTGGGACAACATTCAATTATTCAGCCAGGTATGTTCAAGCAGAGGAAGAGAGGATCATTACTGAACAGGTCGGAAAAGATGTGGAAGGTGTATCTTCAGGTAAGGAATCCGGGGAAGGGGATTTTTTAAAAAAAACAGAGGTTGGAGAAGAAGCTGAATTTGATATGGAGGTAAGTGTTCCGACTAAGGATGAGGGAGAGGAAAAAGAAGAACCAGAAAATGAAACGGAATCATCTAGCGATGGCATAGCCGCCCCAGAGATCGTAGACGCTGAGGAGAAAGATGTTGAAATAGAAGCGAGAAATATGCTGCAATTAAATGGGGATATTCAACCCCTTGCGGATCAATCTGATTTCGAAACAATAGATAACAGTGATGGAACAGTGAAGATTACAGCGTATAGCGGGACAGACACAGATATTACGATTCCAAGTGAGATTGATGGGAAAAGAGTAACGGTAATTGGGCAAAGTGCCTTTAGAGATAAAGGTTTAACAAGTGTCATTTTACCAAATACGGTTATGAATATTGAAAGCAATGCCTTCCGGGACAATAAATTAACCGTACTTACCATCCCGCAAACCGTTCAAAAGATGAACCAGTATGCGTTTGCCTATAATGAGCTCGAAAATGTGACACTTGGTAGCGGGTTAACAGAGATAAGCTATGGCGTTCTTAGGGGTAATAATTTAAGACAGATTACGCTTCCAAATCATATCACTAAAATCGATAACCAAGCCTTTTTAAGTAATAATTTAGAGACAATTGTCATACCAGAAACGGTAAAGGAAATCGGTAGTTATGCACTTGCATTTAATAAATTAACGAATGTATCGATTCCAGCAAGTGTCGAAAAAATTGGTGATGATGCGTTCAGAGTGAATGAACTAAGCGAAGTTACCGTCAAAAGTCCTGCTACGATATTTGAAGGTAATCAAATATTTCTTGATAATCAAAGCAATCCAGCAAACTTAATCATAAATGGGCATGATCCATCCACAGCAAAAGAGTATGCGTCTGCCCATGGATATTCATTTCAAGCAATTTTACCAAAGTATGAAACTACTAAAAATAATGATGGGACATTAACCATTACCGGCTACAACGGAATAGACACTGATATCGAAATTCCGAGTGAAATTAATGGGAAAACAGTAACAATTATTGGAGAACATGCTTTTAGTGACAAAGGGTTAACTAGTGTCATTTTCCCAGATACAATTACAACAATTGGAGATTTTGCTTTCCAGAGTAACCGATTAACAGCAATTGATTTGCCAGATCATCTCCTCACTATTGGTGCATATTCATTTGCCAGTAATGTTTTGGAGAAAATGGTTATTCCAAATTCAGTTACACGTATAAATGTTGGTGCTTTCGATAGCAATAAGTTAGATAGAGTGGAATTTGGTACTGGATTAATTTATATCGGTGATGATGCATTTAGAAAGAATAAATTATCATCCGCAAAAATGCCAGATCAACTTACAACAATCGGGATGAAAGCATTTGCTGAAAATCAATTAACATCCATTACTTTTTCAGATAAACTCGAATATATTGGGACTTCGGCATTTGATTCAAACAAATTAGAAGAAGTAATCATTCCAGAAAGTGTTGAAACTATTTTGGATGGATCTTTTAATAATAATAATTTAAAAGAAGTGTATATTTACGGCAAAGACACTGCGATCGTAAGTGGAATGGCATTTGAAGATAATCCAGATAATCTAATTATTTATGGACACGCTGGTTCTAAAGCCGAAGAGCATGCCGAAAAGTATGATCATACTTTTATTGCTTTTTCAACTGTACATTCTGTTAACGAAATGGAGGATATTGAAGTAGATGTTGGAACAACCGCAACAGCTATTCCATTACCAACAAGGGTTGATATAGAACTAGCAGATGGTCGTACATTACAAATCCCAGTAATTTGGGAGGATCCCCTGCCATTTGATGGTGAGGTGTCTGGTGATTATTTAATTACGGGACAGCTTGATCTACCGGCATACATTTCCAACCCTGCGAACTTGAACATAGAAGTTACGGTGAGGGTACAAGAAAAAATATATGAGATTATTGACATACAAACATTGATAGATATTGAGGTAGCGTATGGGACAGAGCTTTCTGATATTCATCTACCAAAGATGGTAACAGCTACTTCAGAAGGTAATAAAGTATTGTTCTTGGATGTCGAATGGGATATGTCATCTTATAATGGCCATGAGCCTGGAACATATACACTATCAGGCACTTTGGAATTAAAGGATAGCGTAACAAACCCTAATAATCTTGTCGCAAAAATTAAGATCATTGTAGAGGAACAACCTAATGAAGATAAAGATCCTGACACGGATAAAATAATTACTGGATCATATTATGCATGGACACCGTTAAAAACAGGGCATTATAAGCAAGGTATGTTGCCTTTGCCAGATTCAGTTAAAGTGACCTTAAATGATGGGGGTAAGGTAGAACTTGAAGTAGATTGGCATGTAGACAGTGAACCTATCTATGACCGAGATGTTGCTGGAGATTATCTATTTAGTGGGGAATTTAAACTGATCGACGGAATTGCTAATCCATATGAACATCAACCAAAATATATGTTCCGATTATCAGATGCTGTAGCGATCGTTAAACATGTCGATGAAGCAGGGAAAGAATTAGCACCTGAAGAAATTTTAACAGGTAAAATGCATGATGAGTATATCACAAAGCCAAAAGAAATTGATGGCTATATCTTAACGGAAACGCCAACAAATGCATTAGGGGAATTTCAATATTTTAGTATAACAGTTACCTATATTTATCGTAAAGATTCAAAAGAAACACCGGAGGAACCAGAAACACCAAGAGACAAAGAGCCAACTGATAATGAAGTTACAAATATTCCTATCATTGGAACGGCAATTGAGGTTGGATCAAAAAAATTATCAGAAGTTCAAGAACTGTTCCCATCTAAAGTAGAAGTAGAATTAGGGGATGGCAGTTTAACTGAACTTTATGTGAATTGGTCAAAGGATAGTAAACCATCGTATAACAAGAATTTAGTCGGCACCTATACATTTTATGGTGAACTAGTACTAAAAGATGGAATTACAAATCCGCTATCACACAAAATAGAATATTGGGTTAATGTAATAGACAGCGATAAAGTAAGTAGGCCAGAGGAAAGTGGCAAAACCCCTGATGATGGAGGGGATCGTTCAGAAAGTCCAAAAGATTCTAAAGACCCTGTGGGTGGGGCTGACTCTGAAGATCTGATCGTAACCGTTGATAAACGGGAATCAAAAGGTACTTCTGTAAAAATTGATGCTACGAATGATGGAAAGACTCTCCCTAAAACAGCGACAGCCTACTATACATTTATACTAGTTGGCTTCATGTTAATCGTCTTAAGTGGAACAACTTATATTATTAGAAGAAGGAAACAGGCAGAGTAAAAAACAGAATTAATGTAAACTTGGGGCTCTTATCAGTTAAACGATATGGAGCCCCATTCATTGCAAAAAAAATTTAAAACAGAATTTCTTAACTTCATTTTAACCTTAGCTAGTTAGTATGTATTTGAAGTGTCAGGACAATTTACAAAAAGGAGAGATTGTATGATGAAGAAACTCATCCATCTACTTACTATTTTAAGTATGAGCATTATATTGGTTGGTTGTATTTCCATCCCGTTTGGAGACGATGTCTTGAAAATTTCAACGGATGGGGTTGAATTTGTTAATGAAGAGAAGAATGAACTTGAGGAAGAAGAAGTAACAGAAGCACAGGAAGAAGTGGGAGAACCAGACGGTGAAATCGAAGAGACCGTGAATGACGCCACACATGAAACAGAGGAAGAGAATACGGAAACAGATTCAGATAATACTCCACAACAATGTGAGGAACAGGATTATTCTGCGATCATGAATGATTTACAAGAAGGATTTTTTATTCCTGACTGTGCCCTTATAGAAAGTGTAACGAAAAACGAGCTAGAATTACAAGCTTATCTTACTGCTGAAGGTGATTGGCAAGATATTTTTACCGATTACCAAACGTTTTTTGGGAGTTCTATCGATGAAGAAAGCCAAAGCCCAGCATCTGGAACAGCACGTTTGAAGGCTTTTCAAGATAAAACTGCAAATATTTACACGGTCATAGAACTTACGCAAAAAGAGGAATTTGTACAAATAAGAATAATTCAACAGTTTCCTTAAAAGGAATAATAGTGGAAGGAGGCAATATGTATGGATATGTCTATTATGAAATTATTTACAAAAACGATGCCATTTTTTATTACGAGAATTTTTATTTATGGAATTTTTGGTCTGGCTGCTCTCATTTTTCTTGGAATAATGGTTGCCATTGGATTTTTAGTTGTAAAGATGTTTGGTGAAAGTTCTGGCGCGTTTCTGATTGTTATGTTGATTGCTTTTGGGGTCGTTTATGGAGCTTTACGGTTTGTGGAGCGATATGTATTGTATATGATAAAAATAGGTCATGTATCAGTGATCGTTGAACTATTACGAACAGGGAAAATCCCAGAAGGAAAAGGCCAAGTTGCTTATGGGAAAGAACAAGTTACGACAAATTTTGGAACAGCAAATGTCGCCTTTGTACTTGATAGTATGGTTCATGCAGCAGTAAGACAAATTCAGCGATGGATCATGCGGGTAGGAGATATGTTCAGCTTTATTCCAGGTTCGAAAAATGTGATCGGAATAATTAATGCAATTATGTCAATAGCACTAAATTATATTGATGAAGCCATTGTCAGTTATATTTTTGTTCGAAAAAGTGAAGGGCGCGATGAAACGGTTTGGAAATCTGCTTCTGACGGTGTTGTTCTCTATGCCCAAAGTTGGAAAGGTATTTTAAAAACATCAGTTGGTTCTGTCATTTTTATTTATCTGTTTAATATTGTTGTATTTCTTATATTTGCCTTTCCACTTATGTTTCTTTCAAAAATGGTAACTTCTAATACACCTGATGCAGGTTTTTTATTCGGGGCTTTAGCATTGATAGGTGCATACGTACTAACAACATTATTAAAACGTGCTTTGATAGATCCGCTTGTAACAATTGCGATGATTCGTTCTTATCAAATAAATATTCGCAGTCTAGAACCTGCCATGGATTTACAGCAAAAACTCTTAGGTGTTTCATCGAAATTTAAAAACTTAGTAAACAAGAGTAAGCAAGAAGAAAACTCGGCTGTCTAATTAAATTACTTTTACAAAAAATTCAAAGAGAGGAAGGAGAACTTTTGCCAGGTTCTCCTTTTGTTTTTTACATTGATCACTGAATGGGGAGATGACAATGGGGAGGATTTTCAATTTTGATAAGATGATAACACCAATTATGATAAAGATTTTGTTCTGGATAGGTATTTTAGTTGCTGTTTTATCAGAATTTTTCATGATTGGTTTTGGGATAGTTTCCAAAAATAGTAGTTATACACCAATAATTTTCGGGCTAATCAGTCTGTTTTTAGGACCAATCATTATTCGCGTGTATTGTGAAATATTAATTATAATTTTTAAAATGCAAGAATCAGTAGTGCAAATCCTTGACTACTTTTTAATAGAACATAAAAATAATCAATTAACTAATCGTGAACCGTACAAAGGTACAGATTAGACTTTAGTGAAAGGAGAATCTTAAAAATGAAGAAAAAATGGTTATCCCTATTCACACTAGGATTGGGATATTAATCCTATCTGGTTGTAATGAAATAGAAGAAATAGTTGGAAAAGTAAATAAAATATTGGATCAGCAATTTAGAAGAAACTGAATCGGAAGAAATGACAACTGAAGATGCTGTTGATGGAGAGAATGAAAGTATGGCAGATAAGGTTGCGAATGATTCAGATGCCAACAAAGCAAATATCGATGAAATAGACGATATTGCGGATGAAATGAGTGACGGCCATGAAAATGAGGCTGACCCAATGTTGTACATTCAACGAGCGTTTACAAAAAGCGGGTTACACAAAAATAGACCCACCTAACGGACTGCGGATTCCCCAAATATTAGATTGGGTGTTCGTGCAGGAAATAAATAATGACCCTTGGGAAGGTGTTTTCTGTTTTGAAACTCAATTAGACGATACGATTACAAAGACAGAAAGTAATTTACAGGCTATGGGAATGGATATAGTGAGTGAGCCTATTACGGTTGAGAGTGACAATAACATTCCACCAAATATCATTTCGAAGATGTGAATGAAATCGTACAAGGTGATATTGTTTATTTTGTTGATGAATATGGAACAACATGTGGAAAAGTATTTTTGGAAATTGATTTTAAATAGGAAAGGGGAGATTTTACTACAAGCATTACCTGTTTATTTTTTATTTCACGATGGGTAATGTATTTGCGTGTAGTGATAATGTGATAGAGAAGATGTTGGGTTGTGGCGCAAATAAACGCTGGAAGTGAGGTTGCTACTGATGAAGGTAGAATGCATATTTATTAAGAACATGCCCATTTTTTGCTAACAAAAAGGTAGAGTAGAACACGTTTTAGTTGTTAAACGTGGTTTAATTAAGGTGGCTTTTCAACCTTTTATATTTAAACTATATTTAGCAAGAAGCACTTGTGAATGATCTGTAAAAAGTCTCAATGCCCTTAGATGATTATTTTGTTCAAGCGATACCCTAATGAAAAAGGTTGTCGAGCAGAGGTTTGTGATATTAATAAATGTGCCTAGCCTATTTATTTTCCGAATGGCACTTCCATAAAAGTCGTGTTCAAAAAGGCTGATAAAAAAGAGCCAAGAAGCTCAAGCCAACACAGAAAATTGATATGTCGTTTTTATTGTCCTTTTTGAACAGCATCTAATAGTGAATATCAACTTCCGATTTTTTTTATCACACAGAAAGCACGATAGGATGTTGTTACAATAGATTATATGGAAAAAACCATTCTTTGCGATTTTTCTAAACCCTTTTTAAATGTAGCCATAGTTTTAGAAAAATGGGCAAACTAAAAAAAAGCTTGACTTTTATTTTTTACCAATGTATTATTGTTATTACTGTTTTAAATAACAGTTTTCGGTGTTGACAAAAAGTTCACACCATGATATAATAAAATTCCTTCCGAAGAAGGGCTTGACTTAATTTTTTCGACATGTTATATTAGTTAAGTCGCCATTTTGGAAGACGATATATTTGCTCCTTGAAAACTGAACAGACACAACATAAATGTCAAGAGAAGTTGAATGTATATTCTATATACTTTTAACCTCGTCTAAATTAAGATAATTTTTGAAGCTAAGACATGTTTTCGGTGAAAACATGATAACCAAACTTTTTATGGAGAGTTTGATCTTGGCTCAGGACGAACGCTGG
>NZ_QJJQ01000027.1 GCF_003201975.1 Pseudogracilibacillus auburnensis
CAAAAAGAGGCATAAGGACTCTTAATTAAGGTTGCCCAAAAATACACTTTTAGTAAAAATAAGGGGTGGAACTTGACAGTTTCGTTCATATCAGTGAATTCGGATTCCACACAAACATGGAATGTTTACTTTGTCTTCAAAGATAATATTGCCTACACAAAAAGTCATGACATATTGAAACTAATGGATGAAAAAAGGGGATAAAATACTCTCGACCGTCCGTGTAAAATTTTTAAAAAAGAATTAGAGGAAAAAACCCCTTCAATTCTTCTTTATTTTCTCATTATAATTTTATGAATTTTTCAATCGGATGTTTTTCAGTGACCTCAAGAAAGGCATCGGTGAGACCCTGCCCCGGCAAGGGGTATGCCGACGTTGGCCATCCTTTAATTTCGAAAGAGGAGGCTCACCAGCCGCCCGCGGAAAGCGAAGTATATTTCCAGAGCGGGTTATATGCAGCTACCATTGTTCGGGTTTTTCTTTGGTGATGGTGAAAATACTTTTGTCCCAGTCTCTTATTTTTATCCTTTATTCGATGATAAAAAGTATGGATCAACCTTCTCATATTTAATCCATGTTACTAACATGATTGATCCTGTAATAATGAGTAAAGCACTTGTGACGAAAAATACGGATGAAATCCCAAAGATACCCGCTAGAACCCCGCCAAGTGCAGGCCCGATCATATTTCCAAGAAATCGTAAACTTGTGTTATACCCTAATACTTCCCCTTGCATCGATAAAGGTGCTTCTTGTCGGACATAAGCTATCCGTGTTGGGACGATTCCACCGATAGCAATTCCGAGGAGAAAGCGTAAAATGACGAGTTGCCAAATATTTGTGACAAATGCTCCAGGGAAATAAACGATTCCTGCCATGAATAAAAGAATGATTAAGATTTTTGTGTGACCAATCTTGTCCCCTAAACTTCCCCACCGTCTTGCAAAAAATAAATTTCCAAGTCCGGCAGCGGAAAAAGCGAGCCCAGAAAAGAAGGCAATACTCGCAGTTCCATGTAACTCAACAACATATAAAGATAAAATTGGTTGGATACTAAAGTGGGCTATTTGTACTAGCGCTGATGTAATCATCACGATAAATAAAACAGGGTGTTGGACAATATGTTTGATGACTTCTTTACTTGAATATATTTTTCGATCTTCTTTGTTTGTTACTTTCAATTGCATTTCTTTAATTCCAAACAAGACAATTAAGGACGATAAGAAAATAGTAATGGAAACCCATTTAAATGTAGCACTATAGCCAAATGAGTCAGCGATAATTCCACCTAATAAAGGACCCATTAATGTGCCAGTTATACTACCTGTTTGTAAGGAACCGAGTACGCGACCAGCAATTTCTTTCGGCGTTTGTGTTGAAATGAATGCTTGCGACATTGGGATAAATCCAGTAAAGACCCCCGTAAAAAATCGCAATAAAAAAAGTTGCCATACTGTTGTGGCAAACCCCATGAGAAGCACAGAAACTGCAAGCCCTGTCGCTGATATGATTAAAATATTTTTTCGACCGTACTTATCACCAATTCGTCCCCATATCGGTGAAAAGATAAAGGCGGTAACAAACGTAATGGCAAAAATCCAACCAGACCAGCTCTGGACATAGGCAGTAGAAAAGTTCCCGAATGTTTCAATGTAAAGGGAGATAAATGGTAAAACCATTGTCATGCTTCCCGCAATAAAAAAGTTAGCAAACCACATGATCACGACATTTCGTTTAATGAGTGATTTTTGATAACTAATAATAACACTTCTTTCTATTTTTTTTATTTCACTAACTTAATTATAGCAGTTATCCACAGGTAACTACATATATCTGCTCAAAAGAGGAAATCGATTGAATGATTGGTTATCAGGAGCAATACTTTTAGCATAGCAAAAGGCTCTCATCATGAAGGAAGAAGTAGGTTATTTAATCCTAAATTGTGTAATATACATACACAATTATATAGGATTATTTTACTGTCTTTTCCAAAAGGTCTAGTAAAATATAATAATCTTTGTTAAACTTTCCTTTCGAAGAGATTAATAGGAAAGGAGTGTGTACAATGGTAGAAAAAAAGGACGAAGAAAAGGTACATCATTCTACAGAAGAACAAGTTGAAGATGAAGTAACGACTGAAATAGTAGCCGGAAATGACGAAGATGAAACGTCTGGCTCTTCTTTAAATTTAGATGAAAACGTTGCAGGCTTATTATGCTATTTAGGTACATTTGTAACTGGTATTATATTTCTTATCCTGGAAAAGAAAAGTAGGTTTGTTCGTTTTCATGCCATGCAATCGACTGTTTTCTTCGTCGGCATTTGGGTTGTTTATTTTGTCGTTGACTTTCTTCCGGTTATTGGTTGGCTATTAACTTCGATATGCTCATTATTTGCTTTTATTATGTGGATTGTTCTTATGGTTAAAGCGTATCAAAAAGAGTTTTTTAAGCTACCTGTTGTTGGACAAATAGCGGATGATTTTTTAAAGAAATTATAGTAATAGAAAAGGAAAAAGATCTAGATTGTATTTGGACAATCTAGATCTTTTTCCTTTATACTTATTTAGTAATATTATTTGTAAGAAAGCGCACGGCGAGCAGCATTTGTTCCGGCCAATCTCCCAGTCACTAACGCAGCAGTAATATTATAGCCGCCAGTATATCCATGAATATCTAAAATTTCCCCACAAAAAAATAGTCGCCCCATTAATTTAGATTCCATCGTATTAGGTATGATTTCCTTTGTTGAAACACCGCCGCCAGTGACAAATGCTTTTTCAATCGAAAGCGATCCATTTACGTAAAAAGTAAAGTTTTTAATGTTATCGATGATTGTGCGAATAGTATCATTAGAAACATTTCCAGCCTTTAACTCTTCTCCGACTTCATTTTTATAGAGAAGATACGTTAGTAAACGCTCCGGAATTCCTGTCATATCTCGCAAAGTATTTTTAACCGATTTACGTGCATTTTTCTTTATTGCCGCAACAGTCATATTCATCAGTTGTTCCAGCTGTTCATTAGGTAACATATCGATTGCCATCAAGACACGTTTTTGCCTTCCCATCATCATCTCTTTCACAACAAATTGGGAACAACGTAAAACAGCAGGACCCGAAATTCCAAAATGAGTAAACACCATATCCATTTGGTGGGTGATAATTGGTTTTCCTTTTTTGTTTAATACGGTTAATGCAACATCACGTAAAGAAAGCCCTTGTAATGTTTTATCTTTAATAAAGCGTTCGTCTGATGTTAATGCAACTTCTGTCGGATAAAGGTCTGTTATCGTATGCCCCGCTTTTTTCGCCCAAGCGTAACCATCACCAGTAGAACCAGTATGGGGAACCGATTTGCCGCCAACTGCGATGACAACTGCTTTTGTATGTATTTTTTCCCCGTTTTGTAAAAGGATATGATGGGTTGTCTCTGTATAATGGATCGCTTTTACAGGAGTGGAAAGCTGCATATGTACTTCTAATTCATGTAGTCTATTAACGAGTGTATCCACCACAGACTTTGCTGAATTGGAAACAGGAAACATCCGGCCATGATCCTCTTCTTTTAAGGCAATACCCATACGTTCAAAATAATCAATGATATCGTAATTATTAAAAACAGAAAAGGCACTATATAAAAACTTTCCATTACCGGGAATGTTTTTTATTACTTCGTCTTGTGGTAGGCGATTCGTTACATTACAACGTCCGCCACCAGAAATCGCAAGCTTCGTCCCAAGTTTTTGCCCTTTTTCAACTAACATCGTTTTCGCACCATGTTCAGCAGCAGATATGGCAGCCATTAATCCAGATGGACCACCACCAATAACTATTACGTCGTATATCAATTGTTTTCATTCCTTTCGCCCGTTAGTATCTTATCACTTAATGCTAGTAACTCTCAAATATTAAAATCGAAAATATTGGGTAGAAAGGGATGGACGGGTTGACAGGGTTTAGGAAATTCCGAGTATGAAACCAAGGGTTCTATTGGTTTGTTTTGTAAAAGGCATAATACTAGTTAGTTTTTTTGCGTAATGTTGTGTTGAAGAGCCAATGCTGACTAATGGCGATAAATGCTAGCTTAAAACTTATAATGCTAACTTATTTCAAATAAATACTGGGCAAAAAACTAGAATATGTGGAATTCGGAAAAATACTAAGTGGTTGAAACTCCACATGTTTACATGTAGATACGGGGTGTAAAAATTAGATGAAAAGTTGCAATAGACAAAAAAACGACCTAGTTTGTTGTTAATCATTTCCTTTCTTCAGTTGTTCCTTAATAGCATCTATTTTCTTTTCGATGTTATCAAGTTGGTTTTTACGTTTAGAAAGAGAACGAAAAAACATGACACATAGAATAATGATGAGAAAAATGACCCCAAAATAGACCAATACAATTAAAAAGTCAACTGTATGGAAGCCACTCACAATATCACCACCTTTAACTAATTTCTAACGATAGTGTACTATATATTGAAAAGTATTTAAAATGTGAAAAGAAGCAATGCTGTGTAAAGGCTCGTCATACTGTCCAAAGTCACAGATTATAATGTTGTGTAACAAATCTGAATCACTTAAATAAACACCTAGAGCAATTTAGCGCTCTAGGTGATTTTCATTAATCATAACTTTTTTCCAACTGATCAACAAGGGAGCCGACGTAGGCGACAGCCTCTTTAATGGCATTAGGTTCAGACATATCTACACCTGCTTTTTTGGCAAGCTCAAGTGGTTTTAATGTTCCGCCCGCTTTTAAGACATCGAGCCAGCGATCAACAGCAGGCTTTCCTTCTGCCTTGATTTGTTGGGCAGCAGCTGTTGAAACAGTGAGTCCAGCTGAATAGGTGTAAGGGTATAACCCCATATAATAATGTGGTTGGCGCATCCAAGTTAGACCTGCACCATCGTCAATTTCAACTGCATCTCCCCAGAAATGTTCAATTGTTTCTTTTTTCTCACGACACAAAACATCTGCAGTAAGTGGTGTACCAGCTTCGGCTAAAGTATACACACGCCGTTGGAATTCGCCTTCCAATAAATGTGTAATAAAATTATGGTAGTACGTATCAAGTAATGAGCTGATGATCCAGCGCTTCATCCGGTTGTCGTCTGTTTTTTCAAGTAAATGCTCGGCTAGTAATAATTCGTTCATCGTCGATGGTGCTTCAACGAAATAGGTGGATGGGTCCGTATTGACAAGTTCTTGGTTTTTCCCGGCTAGATAAAAATGTCCAGCATGGCCAAGTTCATGAGCTAATGTAAATGTCCCGCGCATCATATCTGTCCACGTAATTAAAATATACGGATGAATGCCGTATGGGCTTGAACAAAAGGCGCCAGATTGTTTCCCAACATTATCTGCTCGATCAATCCAACGTTCAGAAAATGCTTTCTCCATAATGGCACTATATTCTGCACCGAGCACTTGTAAGGCATCTAAAATCATCTCTTTTGCATCATCATATGTTGTTGTTGGGTTATACTGTGGATCGAGCGGTGCTTTTAAGTCACAAAACGTTATTTTATCGAGTCCATATTCTTTTTGTTTTAATTTCGCAAGTCTTCTCATATGTGGTGCTAGTTCTTCTTGAATCACATTTAGTTGATTTTCGTACATTTCTTCTGTTACTTGTTGGGAATGAAGTAACATCTTTGTGACAGATTCATAGCCACGTAGTTTTGCCAAAGTTACTTGTTTCGTTACTTCTGTTGCGTAGGTTGCGGCATATGTATGTTTGTATTGATCCAATGTTTTAATAAAAGAGTCATAAGCATTTTGGCGTGTTACTGTATCAGCCGCCATTTCATAACGATCTTCATAGAGGGTCTCTGACATGGGAAGTTCTCTACCTGAATGATCAACAATCGGATCAAACTGCATATCAGATGTTTTACTTCTTTCATAAATCATATAAGGTGCATCATGTACTTCACTTAAAGCAGCTAATATTTTTTCAATTTCAGGAGCAAGAGTAAATGGCTTTTTTTCCATTATATCTGCGAGCATCTTTTCATACGTCTGTAAATTAGGTTCTTCCTTAATAAAATTTTCAATTGTTTCTTCGGGAATAGTTAATAGTTCTGATTCAACAAAAGATAGCTCTGCACCAATGTCAGCAAATGCCGATGCTACTTTTGCTGAACCTGCCTGGTATTCAGGATTCGTTCCATCACTACTAGTTCGTAACATTGCATATGTAGCAACACGAATCAGCCGTTTTTGAAAGGCTTCTAGTGTTTTTAAAGCACCTAGTAAAGTTTCTGCATCTTCGCCTAATCTAGATTGATATTGCGTAACCGTATGTACATCCTCTTGTACGGATACTAGTTCCGCTTCCCAAACGAGCTCATTTGGGAACAAATCTTCTAAATTCCACGTTTCTTCCACTGGAACTTCATCACGAGTCATTCTTATAGTTTTTGTAGACATAAAAATTCCCCTTCCATGAATTGTCATTAATTATTAGTGTAAACGAAAACGTGGAAAAATTATATTATTTACTACCCTACTTATTTTTAGCTTAAGGATAAAAGTGTTTTAATCGCCGTAAAGCAAACATAAAAATCTATCATTTTGCAAGATCACGTTGTTGTAATTAGTAATAAATGGTACTATTTATTCAAAAGGAGGAGTTCGATGTGATTCGTTACCAACTGTGAAAAGCTTAACTGAATGTACTTTTACCAAAAGGGATAACAATTTTCGTAAAAGACATTCAGGAGGGACAAAAATGGATAAACAAAAAATAGGAAATAGATTAACAAAACTGCAACAAGAATTACGTTTTTCTGGGGCTTTTTATGCTCATCATAATGAAAAAGTAGTAGCAGAGAGCTATGGTTATGCAAATCGTTCGGAAAAAATAAAAAATGAATTAGCCACGCGGTTTTCTATTGCATCTGGTAGTAAAATCTTTACATCTGTTGCTATTTGTCAATTAGTTGAAAAGGATAAAATTGCATTTGATACAAAGGTGAAAGACTTTTTGGAAATTGATTTTCCTTATTTAGACCAAAACGTGACTATCGACCATTTATTGACGCATACATCTGGCGTTCCAGATTATTTTGATGAGGATACAATGGATGATTATGAGGTACTTTGGGAAAGTCTTCCGATGTACCGTGTTCGAAGTGCAAGAGATTTTTTACCGTTGTTTCAATATAAAAGGATGGAGAATAAACGAGGAAACTTTTTTAAATACAACAATACTGGCTATATAATATTAGGGTTAATTATTGAACAGGTCAGTGGTATTGATTATTCCGAATATATTGAGCAAAATATTTTTCAAAAAGTCGGAATGGCGAATTCGGGATATTTTTCTATGGATGCATTGCCGGAACAGGTAGCGCTTGGATACATCGAAAATACAAATGGTCAAGTAAAAACGAATATTTTTTCTTTACCAGCAAAAGGTGGACCTGATGGCGGAGCATATGTAACAGTAAAAGATATTGTAACGTTTTGGAAAGCTTTATTGGCTGGCGAAGTTGTGTCAAAAAAAATGACCGAAATAATGCTTAAACCGAGAGTCATAGTTGATGATGATATTTTATACGGTTATGGCGGATATTTTGAGATGAATGAAAAATCAGTAGTGAAATATATCCAAATGGGATATGATCCTGGCGTGAATTATCGACTGGTGCATTATCCGGATTTAGATCTGACCATCGCTGTATGCTCGAATAATTCGGATAGTGCTTACGAAATGTTGAAAGAAATGGAACGTATGATGTTGAAATAGTAAGAGGTAATAACTCCATATCCAAACACCTTGGCACGTAGTTATTAAACAGCGAAGCATTTATTCAGTTGTTACCTAGCTGAGGTTAACTACAATAAATTGCTGAGGTGTTGGATGAGGTTTACTGAACTAAAGTGCTCGTTAATGGTTTTTTGTAAGAAAGTTGAAACATTTATATAAGTAACTCGTATAAGGTGGTGCCATTGTTAAATGGTTTTTCGTTCAGAAATCGACACTTTTTTTATTCGTTTTATGTTGATAGTGGTACTAATAATTGGTGTAGCGACATTTTGGCCTCTGTTCCTTGAAGGTGGTAAGGCTTTACCTGTAATTATCATCTTGACTTCAATATTTCTTATTGTGATAAGCTTTATTTTATGGAGTGCTTTTTCAGTTAAATATGTTTTTTATCAAGACTATTTATTTGTAAAAGGCGGACCATTTAGAAGTAGGATTCAATATGAGCAAATAACAAAAGTTTCACCTACAACTGAGATTTTTACAGGTTATAGAATATTGTCATCAAGAGATGGACTCGAAATATTTTATAAAACAGCGGCTTTAGGAAGTGTGAAAATTTCACCTAAGGATAAAAAGGAGTTTATCAATGAGATAAAAGAACGTTGTCCAAACGTAAAGGTTCAAGAATGAGCTTTATTTAGACCAATCATTAGTAAGTTTGGCATGGAAAATAAATACTTGTGAAAAGTCTTTCCCCCAGACTTTTCCGATAGTTGAAAGGGGAAAAGTTAGATGATTAGTCCGATTTAATATTTCCCAAAAAATCATATTTTAACTGATATTGGGGGATATTTTATCAAATTGAATAGAAACTATTCTTTATTATTGTTGGGTCAGTCCTTTGCTAATATAGGCGATGTATTATATATGGTAAGTATAATAAGTACGATTTTTGTTTTAACAGGTTCTGCAACAGCTGCCTCCTTTGTTCCATTTACTATTACCTCATCGATGTTTGTTTCTAGCCTATTGACGCCTCTTTTGATTGGGAAGGTAAATTTGAAGTGGTTAATGGCTGGATCCCAAATTGGAAAAACAATTTTACTTGTAACTCTAGGATTTATATTAATTAGTATAACAATATCTAACTACTATTTAATTTTTTTAATCATTGGGTTGATTGCCATTTTTGATGGTTGTGCTAGCCCAATAATGCAGACATTGATTCCACATTATGTTAAAACTGAGTATTTAGTACGAGCAAATGGAATGGCTGAAACCGTTATTCAAATGATTCAAGCAGTGATGTGGTTTTTAGGTAGTTTGTTTTTAGTCATTTTAAGTTCACATCAACTTATTTGGTTGGTCGGAGGTTTCTTTATTTTTTCAAGCATACTGTTATGTTTTTTGGAGAACGTTAGTCACCAAACAACAGAGTCAAAAGGAAAATTAGAACAGATAAAAAAAGGTTGGAAAACATTATCCAACACTCCTGTTTTGAGGAAAATTGCTTTGATGAACTTTTTCGAGACCATATCGGGAACAGTCTGGATAGCTGCTATTCTATATGTGTTTGTTAGTGATGCCCTACAAGTCGATAAAAAATGGTGGGGATTTATCAATGGTGCTTTCTTTTTAGGCTTGATCTTAGGAAGTATTTATTGCTTTAGATACACTTCTTTTGTGGAGAAAAAATTTGGTGCTTTTATTTTTGTTGGCTCAATTGGAAGTTTTTTTAGTCACATTAATGTTTAGCTTAAATAGTGTTCCAATCTTTGCCTTATTATTATCTCTATGTATTGGACTGTTTGGACAGATAAAAAATATTCCGCAACAAACAGTAATACAAACGAGCGTGTCAAAAGAAGAACTATCAACTGTTTATACTTCTTTAGGTGCTATAGGAACGGGGACTTTCGGCGTAGGTTCCCTTATTATGGGGATGGTAGCAGATTTGTTAGGGATTAGAATGGTATTTGTTATTTCGGGACTACTGCTGGCAATAGTATGTATAGTTGTTTATAACAATAAGCAATTACTTGTAAGTAATGTGATTGAACAATAAGATGAAACGAAGGGTTTTGTTAACTGCAAAACCCTTCATTGCTTAAATGCTTGTATAGCGTTTGTGAAACTGCATTATTTAAACAGCGGGAACCGTTGATATGAAAATTTCCTTTTATTTTCCAAGAGAATATTACAAAGTAAAGGGGTGATTTATAAATGAAAAGTAAAATTGAACAATATGAAAAAGAATATCGAGCGTTTAACCCTTTTAATCACTTTAAATTACGTATTAAAGACATGGAGAATAAATCTGATTATGGGGCTGAAGTAGCCATGAAGTGGTCTGAGGTTGTTTCTCAAAATCTGATGAATGAAACTTATCCAGCCGTTCACCCCATTGGACAAGAGACATTCTCATTATTTGCAGAGTTTTCGACAGGGATATTTGAGTATGCTTTAGATATAGACGGTGCTACTTCACTTATAAAAGATCGAAATATTAAACCAGTAACGTTCTCCCCATCAAATATTTTTAAGTCGGTTGATCAAGGTAATATTAATAAAGACCCAAATCGAATAAAACCCAATCATAAAAACCCAGTAATGGTAATCAAAAGTAAGTACCTGACAGATGATAGAAAATATTGCATTAATGGAAACCATAGAATATTAAAAGCGTATCGAAAAAACGATGAGCAGATAAAAGTATTTGTATTTAATGATTTGGAGTTTATACCTTTTTTTTATGACGTAATAAGTAAGGCAATGTATTTCTTAGAAATTGATTATGACAATGTAATGAATGGTAAAAGAAACTTTATTTCCAATGAAAAGAATGTATTTGTATATGATTGACCAGCTTAATGAAAACAATATAAAATGAAAATGCGCTTCTATTTTAGATCGACTTCCTTTAAGTTGAAGGGGAGTTTTTTTACGTTCGGGAGACAATTGTTGAACTCTGATTTAAAAGTTTCATACTCAAAAAATCAATTGGTTACATTTTCGTATCGTTATTGGCATTACATATGTTACGATATCAATTATTTTGTAAGAGCCTTAGAATTAGTATCCCTCCATTTTGTTAAGAGATCAATATTTTATTCAGTTTACTTTTTACCGTACGAATATGGAGCGGCAACGAAAATTTACACACATACCTATAAAAACACATATTGTATAGTACTTGAACATTATGGGGTGTGAACAATGGATTTAACACTAGCTCATTGGGTGTATTTAGCTGGAACAATCATTATTATTTTCACGATGTTATTTAAAAGAAATGTCGTTGTTCCTGCTATCGTTGTCACTTTTTTTGTGGCGCTCGCTTATACAGGATCATTTGGTATAGCATTACAATCAACATTTCGTGCTAGTTTAGTCGCAGCAAGTTCCCTATTTGATATATTTTTAATTATTGCGGTTATGACTGCATTACTTCGCTCACTAAAGGATGTTGGAGCCGATCAGAAAATGATCATACCGTTTCAAAAGGTGATGGTAAATGGGCATGTTTCTTATTTTGTTTTAATCGCAATTACGTATGCGATTTCGCTTTTCTTTTGGCCGACACCGGCAGTACCACTCGTAGGTGCTATTCTTATTCCAGTCGCTATTCGTGCTGGGTTGCCACCAATCGGTGCAGGTGTGGCGATTGCACTTGCAGGGCAAGGGATGGCTTTGTCATCCGACTATATCATTCAAATTGCTCCAACATTAAGTGCAAGTGCTGCGAACTTGGACGTTAGTGTTGTCGCAGATCGTGCGTTAGTGTTATCACTCGTTACAGGTGTGATCGCTATCGGGTTAGCTTATCTTTTTCTTCGTAAGTCCATTTCAACACCTAGTGCAATTCATTTAAAACATTGGGAGGAGAGTAGTAGTGACGTAAAAATGGAAACGGAAGCAGATGATAACATTCCTACAAATGATACAAAAGGAAATTTGTTTGCGATCGCTGTACCAGTTTCATTTTTAGCAATCGTTACTTATATGGTTTTTGCAAAAGTGAGTGGAACAGCTGAAATGGAAGGTGGCGAAGGAGCAGCATTAATCGGCGGGGCAGCCCTTCTTTTATTGATTGCCGCCTCTGCAACAAATAGTATGAAAAAATCACTTGAAGAAGTTAGTAAGCATATAATTGGTGGACTCGTTTTTGCCTTTAAGGCGATGGGAGTGGTCCTTCCGATTGCTGGGTTCTTCTTTTTAGGAAATGACGAAACAGCTGGAAAAATTTTGGGCATGGCGGAAGGAGCACCAGCCTTCTTATTCGAATTAATTTTAGCTGGAGAACATCTCATTCCGAGCAGTGGCTTTCTCGCGGCATTTGGGATACTCATCATCGGTATGATTACAGGCCTTGATGGTTCAGGTTTTTCTGGTCTTCCACTCACAGGTGCGTTGGCAGATCCTTTAGGAACGACGATGGGAATCGATCCAACAACACTTGCGGCAATCGGGCAAATGGGTGCCATTTGGGTTGGTGGCGGAACACTAATCGCATGGTCTTCGTTAGTCGCTGTTGCAGGTTTTGCAAAAGTTCCAGTCATGGAGCTCGTGCGAAAATGTTTCTTTCCTGTTGTGATCGGATTAATTGCTTCGACAATCGTGGCGATTATGATTTTTTAAAATGTTAAAATACGCCCTAAAAGGTAGAAACAAACTTTATCTTTTGGGGTTTATTATTTTCAAAAAGAAAAATGCGGAGTCCAAATCCATAATGCGCAGTTCAGAGAAAAAATGCGGGGTCCCAATCCATAATGCGCAGTTCAGAGAAAAATGCAGAGTCCCAATCCATAATGCGTAGTTCAGAGGAAAAATGCGAAGTTCAAATCCATAATGCGCAGTTCAGAGAAAAAATGCAGAGTCCAAATCATGAATGCGGTTATTTCACGAGTATTTTAATTTAATCTAGCGGGAAAAGATTTTATTTCATATAATGATTTCTATAATGTTAATTACGTAACGAAGTAGGTGAATCGAGTTGCCGAAAAAATACGCTGTTTTACTTCTTGTCATGTACCTGTTATTATTTGCAAGTTCTATTTATCTTTATGAAATGAAACACTCTAATCCTGTCGTAACAGATTCTGGACAACTTTTACCGATCAAGATGAAAAGCATCAAAACCGCGACTACAGAAGAAGAGTTACAACAGATCGTCAAACAAGCAAAGAAAGACGGTGATAAGCTTTCGATTGCAGGGATGCAGCATAGTCAAGGTGGACAGACATTATATCCGAATGCCATCATGCTCGATATGAAAGGGTACAATAAAATTTTAGCATTTGATGAAAAAGCGAAAACCATTACTGTTCAAAGTGGTGCAACATGGGATGATATACAGCATTATATTAATCCATCTGGACTTGCACTAAAGGTTGCGCAATCACAAAATATTTTCACAGTTGGTGGTTCATTAAGTGCGATCGGTCATGGAAGGGACATTCGGTATGGTTCAGTCATTGACACAGTTGAGTCATTTCGGCTATTGACACCTACTGGTGAAATAATCGAGGTAAGTCGCAGTAAAAATGCAGAACTTTTTCCGTATGTGCTCGGTGGTTATGGCCTATTTGGTGTAATCCTCGATATGACGCTGACACTTACCGATGATGAACTATATACAACCGATAATGTTACAATCGATTATCAGGAGTACACAGCATTTTTTGAAGAGAAAGTGCTACAGCGTGATGAGGTTAAAATGCATATGGCACGGATTTCGGTTGCACCTGATTCATTTTTAGAGGAAATGTATGTGACCAATTACGAGTTAGCCCCAAATCAAGAAGACTTAACCGAATACAATAAATTAAAAGGCGAACCTTTAATTGCTCTCCCAAAATTTTTATTAGGCTTGTCAAGATATAGTGACTGGGGGAAAAATATTTTTTGGGAAACGCAGAAAAAATATATGGAAACCACGAATCATAAACTGGAAACGAGAAATAATGTGATGCGCTCTGATTCAAAATTTATGGAATATGATAGTGTAAAGCAAACAGAAGTATTGCAAGAATATTTTGTGCCTGTTCACGAGTTTAGTAGTTATATCGATGATTTGCGTGAAGTTCTTGAAGCAGAAAAAGACTTTAATCTTCTAAATATAACGATTCGCTATGTCGATAAAAGCGATCAATCTATCATGTCATACGCAAAGGATGATATGTTTGCTCTAGTTATGCTCATTAATCAAGGGAGAACGAAACAAGATATTGAAGATACAGGTGCTGTTATTGAAAAAATGATCGATGTGACGTTAGCACATGATGGCAGTTATTATTTACCATATTATCCGTATCCAACGAGGGAACAGCTTCATAGAGCATATCCAAATGCAGAAGATTTTTTTGCAATGAAACGAAAATTTGATCCAGATGAACTGTTTATGAATATGTTTTATGAGGAGTATGGAAAATGACGTATAAAAGATTTCTTTCTTACCAAAGTACGATTATGATGGCAAGTAGTATGATTTTTCCTTTTTACGTTTTGTTACTTAAAAACGTCGGACATAATTATGCCCAATTTGGCTGGGCGTATGGAATATTTGCACTCACGGCTGCATTTGCTTATCCGATTATTGGTAAGGTGTCAGATAAAGTCGGAGATAAGACATTATTTTTTATCTATTCTTTTGGGATGTCGATCATTTTATTAATCTTTCCACTCGTGACAGATGTTTGGCACGTATATATTTTGCAACTATTTATGGGTTTATTAGGTGCAGTACAAAAAAACACCGAAAAAACGGCACTCGCCCGCAATGTGGAAAAAGCAACAGCTGGAAAAGAAATCGGGGCATACCATACGACCATTTCAATTGTTGCTGCCATTGCGATTATTTTAACTGGTTATATGGTCGACTTTTTAACGATTGCGAGCATTTTTTATGTCGGATCTATTATTTATATCATTAGTGCAATTTTATTAATGAAGAGGTGAAGCAAATCGATATTTTACAAGCAATGAAGGGGAGAAGATCCATTCATCTTTTTAAAAAAGAACGTGTTTCAGAGGAACTTTTAAAAGAAATTTTTACCTATGCATCATGGGCACCGACCCATTATATGAAAGAGCCATGGAATATAAAATTGTACGAGCAAGAGGGGCGGAATAAACTTATTGATGCAACCATTCGAAGTTACCAGCGGCTCGGAATGCTAAAATCGGATGGAAGTGAAAAGGCACTTAAGTCCATTGAGTCGATCAAACAATTTTTACTAGAAATACCTCATCATGCGGTTATCTATTTGCCAATCGAACAAGATCCTGTTCGTTATGAGGAGGAATATGCCGCCGTATGTGCGTTTATCCAAAATACCCAACTAGCGGCTTGGAAACATGGAGTTGGAATGCTCTGGACGATTACACCTTATATGCACGATCCACAATTTTTACAAGAGATTGGGCTACATAGTGATAGAGAAAAAATCGCAGCCGTCATGCAAATTGGCTACCCAAAAAAGATACCAAAACGAAAAGAAAGAACTCCAATTGAAGAAAAACTAGAGGTAATTTACAAATAATAAGGAAAAAATATAGTCCAACTTCATTTAAAGAATTCAACTATTTTGTATTTCGTCATACTCTTAAGTTAAGTTTGTAATATGTATACAGAAAGTTGGATGTCATATGGCAAAAACTCTTGTACATATTTCATGCGAAAAGGGTTACGGAACGTAAAAAGGATTGTTCCATTTTGTTAGTTTTGTAAAAAATCCTTATTTAAATTTGCTTGTACCTTAGTAAGGGAGAAGATAGAAACATCGATACGAATAGGGTGTAATCGCATCACCAAGAGAGGGAGATGGATTTAATGCTCACGTTAGGGTCATTTTCACACAGGACAATACCTATTATTCGTATCGAATTCTTAACTTTTGTAGTATGATAAAAACAACGATCAATAAAATGGGGTAATGAGGAGGTGCTAAGGTGGGACAAATTATTAAACCTGAATCGCTCCACTTACAGGCGTATAGTATTTTAAAACAATCGATTTTGGACGGGGAGCGTAAACCTTCTGAACGTGTTGTCGAAGCAAAGGTTGCGGGAACTTTAGGGATAAGTAGAGGACCTGTAAGAGAAGCAATTCGGATGCTGATTCAAGATGGTCTTCTTGAATATAATGATGGTTTTGTGAAAGTGTATGAACCGACTGTTAAAGATATCATTGAAATTTTTCAATGTCGTGAAAGCTTGGAAATTCTTGCAATTAAACAGGCGATCGAACATAGTAATGAAACTTTATTAGAGGACTTAAAGAAAAACATTAAGGAAACTGAACAAGCACTAGATAAAGGCGCTCTTCTTAAACAATTTGATCAACAGTTCCATACGATTATTATTAATGCATCAAAAAATAATCATTTAATTCAACTACTTGAAATGATTAAGACAAAAATTCATTATATGCGTAATAATATGATTGATGCTCCATTTTACCCAACGTTACTTGATGAACACGAAAAAATATATCAAAGCATCGTAGGAAAAAATGTGGAAAAAGCAACTGAATTAGTAAGTATTCATATACAAAGAGGGTTAGATGGTGTTTTAGAGCATATAAATTAAAGAAGGAATGTTAAAAATCTTATGCTATATGTTAGCGATAAGATTTTTTTTATTTATTTATGGTTGACAGTTAACCGTCAACCGAATATACTGTTAAGTAAATTGGGAAACATTTGATTAGTTTGTTAATTTCACATACTAATTTCTTACCATTCATCTTCAGCAAACACTCATCTTAAGACTTGCACATACATTCAATTTTTACCACAACTTGAAGGCGCATACAAAACACTTGCAATCTGCAAGTGAAAATAAATATGGGGGAAATAAAATGATGGAACAATTAGAGAAAGTAGTTCAAGAGCAAGAGGATATTTTTCATAAAATCCAACATCATGAGCAAGTAATGTTTTGTAATGATCCGGAGACCGGCTTACGAGCAATCATTGCCATTCATGATACAACCCTTGGTCCCGCACTTGGAGGGACCCGAATGTATCCATATGAATCAGTTGATGATGCACTTGAAGATGTTCTCCGATTATCGGAAGGAATGACTTACAAATGTGCAGCAGCAGATCTTGATTTTGGCGGGGGAAAAGCAGTCATTATTGGGGATCCTGCGAAAGATAAATCGCCAGCACTTTTTCGCGCCTTTGGTCAATATGTTGATTCCTTAAATGGGCGTTTTTTTACAGGAACAGATATGGGAACGACGATGGATGATTTTGTAGAAGCATTAAAAGAAACAGATTATATCAATGGAATCCCTGAAAGTTATGGTGGTGGTGGCGATACATCGATCCCAACTGCCCAAGGTGTCGTTTACGCACTGGAAGCGACAAATCAATTTTTATTCGGACATAAAGAACTTGGTAGTAATACATATGCAATACAAGGACTCGGAAAAGTAGGCTTCAAAGTAGCAGAGCATTTACTTCAAGCAGGAGCAGATTTATTCGTGACTGATATAAACGAAGCGGTCATTCAAAAAATAAAACAAATAGGAGCTGAGCTAAACAGGACGGTTACGGCTGTCACTAGTGCAGATATTTATTCAGTTCCAGCTCATATATTTATTCCTTGTGCGATGGGCGGAATAATCAATGAACAAACAGTTCAGGAGCTCCAGGTTAAAGCAATTGTCGGTTCGGCAAATAATCAATTGGCTTCGGAGAACTTGATCCATGTTCTACAGCAAAAAGGAATTTTATATGCACCTGATTATATCGTCAATGCAGGGGGTTTAATTCAAGTTGCGGATGAATTGTACGGTGCGAACAAAGAACGAGTGTTATTAAAAACAAAAGCAATCTATCACTCACTCCTTGAAATTTATGAAGAAGCAGAACAATTGAATATAACGACGGTAGATGCCGCGTATCGTAAATGTAAAAAAACAATGGAGAAACAAAAACATCGTAATAATTTTTATGCATACGCTCGCCGTCCAAAATGGAATTTTCATGTTCGATAAAAAAGAAAGGGTGAAACAAGATGAAAGAAAAGTATCCTTTATTTGTCGTTGTTGACAGGACGGGGAAACTAGTTTCTGAAAGCTATCAATCTGAAATAACAGAAGAAAAAGTACAAAACTTTTATTATCATATGGTCAGAATTCGAACATTTGACCGAAAGAGTAGAGCGTTACAACGACAAGGGAGAATTGGGACGTATGTGCCATTTGAAGGGCAAGAAGCGGCACAAGTTGGGAGTGCCCTTGCACTGGAAACAGAGGATTGGATGTTTCCGACCTATCGTGATCATGGGGCAACATTAACATTTGGTGCCGATATGGATCGACTCCTTTTATATTGGAATGGTAGATTAGAAGGATGTGTGCCATCCTATACAAAAAATATCTTTCCAATCGCCATTCCGATTGCAACTCAATTACCGAATGCAACGGGTGCTGCTATGGCGGAAGCTTATAAGGGAACGAAAAATGTTTCAATTGCTTATTTTGGTGATGGTGCAACTTCAGAAGGTGACTTTCATGAAGGAATTAATATTGCGAGTGTGTTTAAAGCACCTGTCGTCTTTTTTAACCAAAATAATGGCTACGCAATTTCAGTTCCAATTGAAAAACAAATGAACTCTAAAACAATTGCTCAAAAAGCGCAAGGCTATGGAATTCCGGGAATCCGGGTCGATGGAATGGATGTGTTTGCTGTTCATCTTGCTGTCAAAGAAGCATGTGATCGGGCGCGACGCGGGGAAGGGCCAACATTAATTGAAGCAGTAACATGGCGTTTTGGACCACATACGACTGCAGATGACCCGACAAAATATCGTGACCAAGAAAAAACAGAGCAGATGCGAGAAGCACGTGATCCAATTACAAGGTTAGAACGATTAATGAAAAAGTACGGATTTTGGAATGAAACATGGATCAAACAAATTGAAACAGAAATTGAAAATGAATTAAATGAAGCAATTGAACGTATGGAAACGTTTCAACAACCTGATCCGGCTCATATGTTTGATTATGTTTTTGAACAACCGACTTGGACAATTCAAGAACAGAAAGAAGCACTCTTAGGAAGGGGAGGAGCTTAAATGGTCATGATCGATAACAGGCAACAATACCGTAAACAAACAGAGCAAAAATCATTTACACTTATTCAAGCAATTACGAACGGTTTAGAAACGATGCTTGAAGCTGATGACAACGTATTATTACTTGGTGAAGATATAGGGGTAAATGGTGGTGTGTTTCGAGCAACAGATGGACTGCTTGAAAAGTTTGGTGAGAAGCGGGTAGTTGATACACCACTTAGTGAAGCAGGTTTTGTCGGAACGGCGGTCGGGATGGCTGTGAACGGCCTGAAACCTGTTGTTGAAATTCAATTTTTAGGTTTTATTTATCCAGCATTTGAGCAAATTGCAACACATGTTACGAGAACTCGTGCACGGACGATGGGACATTTTAATTTACCGATGGTTATTCGCGCACCATATGGAGCTGGAGTGCGATCACCAGAAATTCATTCCGATAGTATCGAGGCATTTTTTACCCATATGCCTGGAATTAAAGTGGTGTGCCCATCCAATGCGTACGACGCAAAAGGATTGTTAATCACTTCCATTGAAGATCCAGATCCTGTTTTATTTTTAGAACCGATGCGTTTATATCGTGGAGAACGTAACGATGTTCCACTTGATAAATATACGATCGAACTTGGGAAAGGAAGATACGTGGAAAGAGGCGATGATGTAACAGTGCTCGCTTGGGGAGCAATGATGCCAATTGTGGAGAAGGCTGTTGCCGAAATGAAAGCGAAGCAACTAACGTGTGATGTCATTGACCTACGCACATTATATCCACTCGATAAAGAGATTATTGCAGAATCTGTTCAAAAAACGGGGCGGGCTGTCGTCGTTCATGAAGCACAAGCGACAGGCGGAGTCGGCAGTGAAGTCAGTTCGATCATTAATGATACGTCATTTTTATATTTAAAAGCGCCAATTGAAAGGGTTACTGGATTCGATGTTCCCGTCCCATTATTTTCAATTGAAAATGACTATTTGCCAACATCAGAACGAGTAAAAAGAGCAATAGAAAAAGTAGTGTCATTTTAGGGGGGGATTGATAGTGGAGGTAAAATTTCATGACATTGGGGAAGGAATGACAGAGGGAGAAATTTTAAATTACTTTGTAAAGATTGGTGATGAAGTTTCGGTTGATCAACCATTAGTTGAAATGCAAACAGATAAGATGGTTGCCGAAATTCCGTCCCCTGTCGCGGGAAAAGTGACTGCCATTCATTTTGAAACGGGTGAAACAATAACAGTAGGAACAACGATAATTGAAATCAGCGATGGAGAAAGTAAGCCTGAAAGTAAGCCTGAAAAGAAAGCTGTGAAAACAAATAGTGTAACAGAAACAACGAGCAATGTGTTCGTACCAACAAAGCGGATCAATCATGTAAAGGCTGCACCATTCACACGAAAAATTGCTCGAGAACTAGAGGTAGACATTGAACAAATTGTTGGAACAGGACCTAACGGACGTGTGACCGAAGAAGATGTATATCATTTTAGTAAAGGTTCTAATGCAAGCTCTACTATACAAGAGAAACTACCGGCTGAGAAGAAACAAGAAACAGAACCGGATTTAATTCCTTTTAAAGGAATCCGTAAACAAATAGCAAATAATTTAAGTTTCTCAGTTCGAACAATTCCACATGTGACCCATTTTGAAGAAATAGACGTAACGAAACTTTCCCAATATCGGAAAGAGCTAAAAGGGTTAGGAGAAAATATTTCAATCGTCGCTTTTTTCTTAAAAGCGCTCGCAATCTCATTAGGCGAACACCCAATATTCAACGCTGAATTGGACGAAGAAAAATCAGTAATTCGCCAACATAAAATAGCCAATATTGGTCTTGCCACCGATACAAAATCAGGTTTATTAGTACCAGTTTTAAATAATGTGAACGGCAAATCATTACGCACTATACATGCAGAAATGAAACAACTGACTGAAAAAGCACAAGTCGGAAAACTGTCAGCACAAGAAATGCAAAACGGAACTTTTACCATCAGTAATGTCGGCCCACTAGGTGGTGTTGCAGCTACACCTATTATCAATCATCCCCAAACCGCGATTATGGCATTTCACAAAACAAAAAGAATTCCAGTTGTCATGGAAAAGGATGAAATCGTGATTCGGGACATGATGAATATATCGCTCTCATTTGATCATCGTATAGCAGATGGAGCTGATTCGGTCCGGTTTACGAATCGATTTGTCGAACTGATTGAAGATCCGAAAAAACTGATAATGGAGCTTATTTAATCAAATGGAAATCATGTATAACTAAATACTTCAACTATCTTTTCTAAGAGAAAATTTCATAAAAGGCGGAAAGATCAAAGCAAGAGAAAAGCTTGTATGTTTCGTTACAAGCTTTTCTTTTACTCTGTGGAGCATCAGTCAAAATTGAATGATTACCTTTCGCTTTGCTTCTGGTAAAGTCATCATCACTTACAGTACTGCCTTATTCCCCAAATTAATTTTGTAGTTTTATTAATTTCAACTTTATGAAAATAAGTAGTTACTTCTGTACTTTCTGCAATCAGTATTATTGTTCTATGTTAACAAAAACACTTTTTACTTCTGTATAATTAGCTAATCCGTAATCACCGCCCATTTCACGGCCAATCCCAGATTGCTTATAGCCTCCGAATGGCATTGTTTCCCACTCTAATCCGAAATCATTCAACCATACTGTACCAGCTCTCAATTTGCTTGCAATGTAATGCCCTTTTTTAATATCACTGGTCCAAACACTAGAAGCTAACCCATATTCACTATCGTTTGCACGTATAATCACTTCTTCAACTGTGTCAAAGACAAAAATGGACATAACAGGACCGAAAATTTCCTCACGTGCTATTGTCATATGGTCTTCAACGTCAGCAAAAATAGTAGGCTGTACAAAATAACCTGTTTGACCCACTTTTTCTCCGCCAGCTACAAGTCTTGCCCCTTCATCTTTTCCTTTTTCAATATAGTTTAATACTGTTTGTAGTTGTTTTGCTGATACTAACGGTCCCATTTCTGTATTTGGATCCATACCAGATCCAACCTTTAAAGCGTTCGCTCTTTCAGCTATTTTTGTAACGAAGTGATCATAAAGACTGCGATGAACGAAAACTCGTGTACAAGCACTACAGTTTTGCCCATGATTGTACATTGTTCCATCAAATGTTCCTTGAATAGCTTCATCAATATCAGCATCTTCTAGAACGATTGCGGGAGATTTACCCCCTAATTCAAGCGTTATTCCTTTTATTTGGTCAGCCGCTTTTCTCATAACTTCTTTACCCACTACAGTTGAACCTGTAAATGCAACTTTATCTACATCGTTATGTGTTATTAATGCGTTTCCAGCTACGGAACCTGCTCCAGGTACAACATTTACAACTCCATCAGGGAATCCTGCTTCTTTGAAAAATTTTGCTGCATAAAGCAATGATAATGGAGTTTCACTTGCGGGTTTTATAACAACTGTACATCCAACTGCCAATGCAGATCCTAGTTTCCATGCAGCCATTGCTAATGGGAAATTCCATGGGATAATTTGACCAACTACACCTACTGGCTCATGTACAATGTAATTTAAGTATTCTGGAGAAACTTGAACTGTTTTTCCAGTTATTTTTGTTGCCCATCCAGCATAATATCTAAAATGTTGTACAGTGCCATCCACATCATCGGCTAAAGCAATATGGTATGGCTTTCCATTGTCAAGTGCTTCAAGCTGAGCCAACTCTTCACGATTTTCTTCTAATAAATCAGCAAATTTATAAATAAGATGAGAACGTTCGGCTGCTGGCATTTTTGTCCATTCGCCTTCATCAAATGCTCTTCTGGCTGCAGCTACGGCAATGTCAATATCTTTTGGGTGTGCTTCACTTACTTCTGCGATCACCTTTTCTGTTGCAGGATCAAGTACGGTAAATGTTTCGCCACTCACTGCTGGTATGTACTCTCCATTAATATAAAGCCCTTTTACACCATCTTCTAAAAACTGCTTTACTTTTGGTTTTAAATCGTACTGAAGTGTCGTCATTATATAATCCCTCTTTTATAAAAATTTACTTTACGGTATGTATTCATTCTCCCCCCAAAGACAGGGGGGAGAATGATACAAATGTGTTTTAAATGAAGTAAGTTAAAAATGGCCTATGATTAAACTGTTTGCAGTGCACCAACGTTTTTCATAAGTTTCTTTAGTGTTGCATCTTCTTCTTCGGTTAATGGTAAACGTGGTAACCTACATGGACCTCCTGCTAAACCTTTTAGTTCCATCGCTCTGTTTGTAATTTGGACATATTTCCCTGATCCTTCAAGGAAATTACAGAGCGGGAGTAATTTATCATAAAGTGCCCAAGCTTCTTCCATTTCGTTGTTTTTAACATGATTATACATATCTGTAACTAACTTTGGCGCAATATTACCGGATACAGAAATCCATCCTGTTGCACCGACAAGGAGAGATTCGATTGCTAAATCTTCAGATCCGCAAAAGACTTCAATAGATCCTTTTCCTTGACGGGCAATATCTCTTGCCTTACCAATTTCCCCACTAGATTCTTTTATGTGTGTAATATTTTCTACGTCACGAGCTACTTTTAAAATTGTTTCCGTACTAATATTTACACCCGTTGTAAATGGGTTGTTGTAAATCATGACTGGGAATGAAACAGAGTTAGCAACTGCTTTAAAATGCTCATACACTTCATTATCATTAGGATGGGCATAATAAGAATTAATGAGTAAAGAAGCGTCTGCTCCAGCACTTTCTGCTTGTTTTGTATATTCGATTGCGTCTTCTGTCGTTTCTGCTGCCGTCCCAACTACAAGTGGGATTCTACCATTCACTTGTTTTACTGCAATCTCTACTGCTTTAAATCTTTCTTCTTTCGTCATACTTACAAATTCACCTGTACTACCATTGATTGCTATACCAGCAACTCCTTCGTCAATGAAGTATTCGATATTATTTTTAAAACCTTCCCAATCAATTTCCTCTTGATTTAACATGGGTGTAACTAATACTGGAAATACTCCTTCAAGTTTGACCATTATAATTCCTCCCTATAATATATAAGTTAACCCTATACTGCTTTTTCTGAACTAGCATCTTGAGGGTCTACTTTCCAAATAAATTTATCACTAAATCCATAAATTAATGAAATAATAATTACTAAAAAGTTAAACCATAAAAATGGTAAATAATTCAAAGTCGCAACACCTAATGCAGAAGCCATAAATACTCCACCATCTGACCATGGAACCATCGGTGTAGTAACTGTTCCCCCAGCTTCTGTATTTCTCGACAGCACTCGACGATCGATATGAAGTCGGTCGTAGTTTTCACCCGTGATTTTACTAGCTGTAATAAGGGATACGTATGCTGCTCCACCAAAGAAATTTCCAAAGAATCCACCCAGAAGGGTAGAGGCAGTTAATTTACCAGCATTTGTTGCCCATTTAGCAAGATAATCACCAATTGCCCGGAGAATACCAATCTTCTCCATTAAGCCACCAACTCCAAGTGCAAAAATAATTAAAACAATGACATCTAACATAAAGACAATTCCGCCACGGTTTAATAGATTATCAATAAATTCAACACCTGAATCAATCGATGTTCCCGCATATAAAATGTTAATTGAATCTAAGATTGGGTATCCTTGAAATAAGAAAGCCCAAATAGATCCAAGTAGGGCACCGAATAAGATAACAGGAATGGACGGCATTTTCATCGCTAGTAACACGATAACAACGACGGCAGGGATAATCATATACCAACCGATATTAAAGTGCTCTTCAAGTGAAGACATTGTAGATGTTACACTAGAAAGATCTCCATCACCTTGATAGAAAATTCCTGTTATTGTAAATGCAATTCCCGCAATTATCCATGCCGGGAAACTAACCGTTAACATCGATTTGATATGTTCTATAAGATCAACTTTGGAAAGCGAAGCAGTCATCACAGTTGTATCTGAAAGTGGAGATAATTTATCACCAACATAACATCCTGAAATAACTGCACCTGCAACGAGTGGAAGTGGAAAACCAAAACTTGCACCTATTCCCATCATTGCAATTCCCGCTGTACCAGCAGAACCAAAAGATGTTCCTGTAGCCAAAGATGTTACTGTACAAATAATAAAGGCGGTTAATAAAAATACACTAGGTGAAATAACGGAAAGACCATAGTAAATAATTGATGGAACTATCCCACCGGCAATCCAAGTACCGATTAACGCCCCAACGGAAATTAGAATTAACACAGCTTCTAAACCGTCAAAAATACCATTTAAAATACCTTGCTGCATTTCCCGATATTTATAACCTATTTTTAGACCAACTACCATAATTAAAAACCATGTTGTAAGCAATGCTAATTGAATAGAGATTTCAAATTTCACAATGAAAAAAAACATCACAACAATAAAACCAACTAATACAAATAAAATTTCAATTGCATTAGGTAACCTTTTTTGATCTTCCATGATACTCCCCCCGAAAATTTAATATTTTAATAAAAATATTCGTGATGTTTATGTCATGGTGTACTTGTTTTCTATTCGCAGCTTCTATTATTTTAAAAGAAAGCCATTTTTTAGCGGGTCATCATTGTCTAAAATAAATTGATGGCTTCCAGTTACAAATGGTCTAAGTCGCAAAATATATTTACCTTCACTTCCTGTTACTTTCGTTGCAGTTAGCCTACTTTTAAAAATAGTTTCATTCTGAATGTTTGTTGATGCATCTTTGACAACGGAAGTAAATATCGCTACTGTACTGTCAATTCCAGGTGTTCGTTTAATATAACCATCTTTTTCAAATGTGACTGTTTTAAAATGTTGTAAAGAAGATGCCTGTTTCTTGGTAAGAATCACACCTTCATAACAAACACTTTGCTCATTTAATTGAGATGTTTTTTCGATACCCCAAGTAGTAATCGCTTCCAAATTTATTATGTCAATTGATTTAATGAAGTTTGGTAATTCATATACTAAATAGTTTCGGTCATTGTCTATACTCACTTTTCTAAATTCATCACTTAATTCCATTATATGAGCATGCTTGTTTTCTATTTGAATGTTGATTACCTCTCCATTAACAATGTTTGCCTCTATGTTGTAAATTCCTTTATTCGTCTCGATTTGATAAATATCGTCCTTCGTTCTTTGGAGATTTCCTGTTTCTAAAAGTGCCGTAAGACTAGCCGCCAACCCTTCGTACTTAAAAGTGGCTACATTTTCATGATTGAAAAATAATAGCTGATAATTTGCAGTTTTAGAAGGTAAAATAAGACAACCATTTATTCCCCGATGACCTCTAGGTTCATTTAATAATAACTTTTTTTCAGTTGAAAAATTATTTTGTAACACTTGATTATTAACGTGAACATCCCCATTGGACAATAGGATAGGTGATTGAACAACAATTCTATATGCTTCTCCTAAGACGTGTACATCAATTGATGAAAACATTTTATTAATCAACATATTGTATCCTCCTTTTTTTGTTCGTGTTCCATTGGAGGAATAAGTAAAAAGCCTTCTTTAAGTGGATCATCTTCATTGTAAAAAAAGCGATGCATCCCCATTACCCATGCTGACCCTGTCACTTCCGAAATAACAGCTGAATGATTTTTAACAAGTGTTTCATCGAGCACTTGTGCCTTGAATAGTGTTCCAACAATACTTTCGTGGACAAACCGTTCCTCTAGAGCAATTTCTCCTTTGTTATACATTGTCGCTAATTTAGCGCTAGTTCCAGTGCCACATGGTGATCGGTCAATACCGCCAGGGGGTACAATTACTGTGTTTTTTACATCTGCATCTGGATGCGTTGGGTCTGTAAAAAACTCTATATGAGTAAGTCCGTTAATAAACGGAAATTCAGGATGAACGACTTCTTCTTGTTTGTTTATTGCATTTCGAATGGTAATTGCTTTATTGATGATCTCAGTAGCGTTTTCTTCATGTAATTCGATATTTAATTTACGTGCGTCAATGATTCCATAAAAGTTCCCACCATATGCAATATCACAATCTACAGTTCCTATTTCTTCTATATCAATGGTGATTGACTTTAATAAGAAAGCAGGTACATTTACGAATGTCACTTCTTCCGCTTTTCCATTTGTCATTTTTATCTTCACATCAACAATTCCAGCTGGAGTATCTAATTTGATAGAAGTGTATGGTGTGTTTGGGTCATATTCGATTAGACCAGCTTCTATTAGTGCTGTACAGCATCCGATCGTATCATGCCCACACATTGGTAAATAACCACCAGTTTCAATATAGATAACACCAACATCTGCATCAGGATGGCAAGGATCTGTTATTAAAGCACCTGACATAACGTCATGGCCACGCGGTTCATTCATTAAAAATTTTCGGATCCAATCGTAATTCTCTTGCATGTACAACATCTTTTCAGACATTGTATTTCCTTTTAATGGTGGTAGACCGCTTATTAAAGTTCTTGTTGGATTTCCGCCTGTATGTGTATCAATTGTTGTAAATACTTTTTGGAAATTCACTATTGTGTCACCCTTTCCTTAAAACGGTCGATACTTAATGGTTCAATAGGAATACTAGTTTCCTTTTCATTTAGCATTTCTTCGATTACTTTGCCTGTAATCATTGCTAGACTAATTCCATCACCTTCATGTCCAGCTGCAACATAAAATCCTGGTACATGTTTGACTTCTGATATAATAGGTAAATGATCTTCTGTCCAAGGTCTAAGGCCGGCGTACGTTCGAATAACTGTCATGTCAGCAATTTTGGGGTAAAATCGAATAGCTCGTTGTGCAATATATTTTGTTACTTCATGGTTTACTTTCGTGTTGAAACCAACAAACTCACGGCTACTTCCAATCAAAAAGTTTTGTGCTTCAGTTGGTTCAAACACGAGTGCAACACCGTATTCTTCCATTACTTTATCTACTTTTCTCTCCCCACCAAACTTAGATATTAAATAACCAAATTCCATTACCTTTCGAAGTCCGACTGGTTGTTGTCTAGAAGCAACAATCAATTGACCTTTTCTTGGAGTGATAGGTATCTTTACACTCAACATTTCACCGATTTTAGGCGCCCATACTCCGCAAGCATTAACCACTTTATTAGCTGTATATGTCCCGTTATTTGTGTCTATCACGAAACTTCCATCGTCCATTTTAGTTATGTTTCTTACTTCCGTATTTGTATGAATTTTTACACCTTGTTTTTTTGCACTATAGAACATCGAGTAAGTAAGCATATAAGGATTCACTGTCGAATCCGTTTTACACTCTAGCCCACCATACAAATCGTCTGCAAAATAATTTGATTCATTTTTTAGATCTTCTTTATCTAACATTTTAAAATCTAATCCAGCCGCCTGTTGTTGTTCAACCCATTTTTTTGCAGCTTCCATTTCCTCATCATTTTCACAAACTAAAATACTTCCGGGATTTCGATATTCAAATGGTATTTCTAATTCTTTACTTAATTCATGCACTAATTTCTGACTTTCTAATGACATTTGACTGTCAAACCCAGGGTCTTTATCAATAGCTAGAATATTTCCATCACATCTAGATGAGGTTCCACTTGCTAATTCGCCTTTTTCTAAAACGGTAATGTCTAGTCCGAATTTTGATCCATAATATGAAATAGCTGCTCCAATAATTCCACCACCAATAACAACAATATCTCGGTGTTGAGTGATTCCCATTTTTATCCTCCTTTCATTTGTTATTGCTATATTTTAATGCAAGTTGTATGCCAATATTTAATATGTGTTAATAAGAAAGAAAAACGTCAAAAAAGTTAAAAGTTGGTGTGTAATAATTTTTACAGTTTTTTTGATGTTTTAAAAAATTGGACAGTACCATTGAAGGTGAATATGAGAATAGTTATAGAGTTGTCTAAAAAAATTAGTTGACCCCATAAATAACGATAACGTCCTATCTTTAAAAAATTGGCTAGAATATTGCATATAACTAGATAAGTAGTATTACTTAAATTATTTAGAGGTGGTAAAAATGGATTGTTCAATGATTGTATGCAGATGTGAAGAAGTTACTTATGATGATTTAGTAAAAACCGCGAATAAATATAAATGTTCTTCCCGTGAATTAAAACTCCGTACTCGAGCAGGAATGGGGTATTGTGGAGGGAGGACTTGTAGAAGTATGATTGAGAGTATTGTAGATAAAGAAAATGAGAAAAAGGACGAACATGTTCCTTTAAAATATCAGGCACCAATCCGGCCAATTCATTTTGGAAAATTAGGGGGTATGAATAATGACGAATAGAATTATAGATCATCCTATTTTAGGAAAATTAGATCAGAGTGAATCTGTTTCTTTTACTTTTAACGATAAGCAATATACAGGATTAAAAAATGAGTCTATTGCCTCTGCATTATTAGCTAATGGAATTCGTGTTTTACGAAAACATGAAGAAAGTGGTTCTACGCGTGGAATTTACTGCAATATTGGTCATTGTTATGAATGTCGGGTTACTGTTAATGGGGAACAAGGAATACGAGCTTGCTTAACTCCTTTACGAGAAAACATGGTTATTATTAGTGGGGAAAAACTATTAACCTCTGTTAAAGATTGGAGGCTAGACAATGAATAAAATAATTATTATTGGAGCAGGTCCAGCTGGATTGTCTGCTGCGATTACTATTGCTCAAAACGGGGAGGAAGTGCTTGTTCTTGATGAATATATGTTAGCAGGAGGAAGATTACTAGGTCAGCTGTATGAGGAACCGACTGGAAATTGGTGGAATGGAATAACTGAATCGGAAAATCTTTATGAAAAAGCTATCCAACTTGGCGTTGATATCCAATTGAATACGTCTGTTTACGATATGGAAAAGCAGAATAATCAATGGATCATCTATACTGATAACGGGACATATTTTACAAAAAATGTATTATTAGCAACAGGTGCCGCGGAACAACCATTCGCAATTCCAGGTTGGACTTTACCGGGTGTTATGTCTGTCGGTGCAGCACAAGTTATGACGAATGTTCATCGAGTAAAGCCAGGAAAGCGTGGCATAATTGTTGGTGTGAATGTGTTGTCATCGGCAATTGCAATGGAATTACAACTTGCTGGTATCCATGTAAAATGTATTACACTTCCTAAAAAGACAAAACTAGCGAAAGAATCTGGCGACCCGTTGGAGGTTATGAATTCCTTGCTCCATGTTTCTCATATGGCACCTTCAAAATTTGTCCAGTTGGGGAGTAAATTGATGAAGAATGATCTTATGAAAAAAATGGGCATCTCTTTTTATCCGAAAAATGGTATTAAAATGTGGGACATCCCAATAATGTTACGTAAGGCAGTCATTGAAATTTATGGAGATAAAGTAGTAGAAGGAGTGAAAATTGCTACGATCACTCCTGATGGAGAAGTTGTTAAAGGAACAGAAGAAAATATTAGCGCTGATTTTGTCTGTATTACAGGTGGACTTTATCCATTAGCAGAATTGGCGGCTATTGCAGGGTGTCCATTTTATCATATTGAAGAACTGGGCGGACATGTACCTCTTCATAACGAAAAAATGGAGACGACAATTGAAGGGCTTTATGTTGCTGGGAATATAACAGGTATTGAAGGAGCCAAAGTTGCGATGAGTCAGGGAGTTGTCGCTGGGTTTTCTATTTTAAATCATATCCAAGATGGTAAGTTTAATAATGATATAGAAAAATCGATTAAAGAAATAGAACAAACAAGAAATAGTGCCTATATTCAATTCCATCCAAATGTAGAAGAGGGTAAACATAAGTTAAAAAAACATTGGGAAAATTATATTGGAAAAGAATTGTGTAAAATGGTTAAGTAACGTTCGGTTATAAAGTCAAAAACATCCCGTCCATGTATGAAATGGGCGGGATGTTTCAAATTAAATGATTTGTAATTGTTTTGGAAAGGTACTTAATACTTCAACTTCCCCTTGCTCATTGATGTATACAGTATCCTCAATGCGTATACCAATATCATTTGGAATATAAATACCCGGTTCAATCGTAAAAACGATTCCTTCTGTAGCTAATGTGTCATTTTTTCCATGGACACTTGGTTCCTCATGTACTTCAATTCCTAATCCATGACCAATTCGATTATTAAAATATGTGCCATACCCTTGTTCCTCAATTACATTTCTTGCAGCAAGATCAAATGTCTTTAAGGGAACTCCTGCTTTTACTGCATCTATACCAGCTTCATTTGCTTGAAGGACAATATCATACAGTTCTTTTTGTCGTTCAGAGAAACTATTAATGGCAAACGTTCTTGTGATGTCAGAGCAATAACCATCTTTTAAAACACCAAAATCGATTAATAAGAAGTCCCCATTTTGAATTTTTCGATCACCCGGGGTCCCGTGTGGAAGGGCAGCTTTTTCACCAGATAAGACAATCGTTGAAAAAGAGGGGGCATCGGCTCCACATTTTCTCATTAAAAATTCCAGTTCAGCAACTAACTCTACTTCTGTCATGCCAACCTTTACTTTATTTATACCTTTAGCAAGTACTTCTTCTATTATTTTTAAAGCGTTAGTAAGTGCAGCAATTTCTACTTTTGACTTTTTCATTCTTTGTGTATTAATAAAAGGCTGAATGTCTGTCAACTCGAGACTTGGAAAGTAAAATTTAAGATCTATATATTGATTATAACTAATAGCTTTTCCTTCTATACCTAAACGAATGGTAAGATCACCTATCGTTTTCTTTACAATTTCAAATGGAACTTCTATATCAGAAATCGGAATAATTGTGCTAATATCGGCCGCTTTCTCAGCTGCTTCTTTATCAAGTGCAGGAACAAACAAAAATTCTTCATTCGTTTGTACATTTATGAATAAGGCCATAAACCTTTCATGAGGATCCGAATTAAATCCAGTATAATAAAACACGTTAGTAGGATTTGAAATCATTGCACAACATATATTCTCCTCTTTTAAATGTTCAATTAATGCAGTTCTTCTTATAGAATAAATGGTATTCAATGGATTAACCTCCAAATTATTTAGTAAATTTTATAAATGCCGAATAAACAATTATTATAAGAAGATTAATTCTTTTGGTGAAGTAGTAAGGATTTCACAAGCAGTTTCCGTTACAAGTACATCATCTTCAATACGAACTCCACCTAAATTTGGAATATATATACCGGGTTCTATTGTCATTACCATACCTGTTTCTAGAACATCTTTTGATTTTTGACTAAAGTAAGGTCCCTCATGTATTTCAAGTCCAAAACTATGCCCAGTCCCATGACCGAAATTTTCGCCATATCCTTTACTAGAAATAAAATCCCGAACTACCGTATCTATATATTTACATTGTACACCGCTCTTAACAGCACTTATCCCTAATTCAAGTGCTCTTTTAACGATTTCATAAATATCTTTTAGTTGTTGGTCTGGCTCACCAACAGCAACTGTTCTCGTCATGTCTGAACAGTACCCTTCGTATAAAGCGCCAAAATCAAGTGTAACCATATCACCAGTTTCAATTATTTTATTACTAGCAACCCCATGGGGCAAAGCAGAACGATCCCCTGAAGCGATGATAAGATCAAAGCTGGAAGAAGTTGCTCCTGCATCACGCATATACATTTCTAGTTTGTTATTAATGTCCATTTCTGTTACACCAGGACGAATATCATTCAATATTTTTGTAAAGGCTTTATCTGCAATTGATGCAGCAGTTTTAATCTTTGCTATTTCATCGTCTGTTTTCACTTTACGTAAATCTTCAACGGGACTAGATATTGGAATGAGAGAAGCATTAAGTTCTTTTTCTAATTGTCTGTATTGATTAAAGGTTACATGCTCTTCTTCAAATCCGACCGTCTTTATTCCCATAGTTTGGACTAAATTTGCAATCTCCTTTGTCGTATTTCTATTTTCAATTATATCAAAATGTTGTGCTTGGTTTGCTGCTTGTTCCGTATATCTAAAATCGGTAATAAATTTTGCCTGATCTTTTGAAATGAATGCTACACCAAATGTGCCCGTAAAACCCGTTAAATAACGACGATTAAAGGGGCTTTCAACGACTATTGCATCTATGTTGTATTTTTCTAAATTTGCTTGTATTTTTTCTAAAGTATTCATTTTGTTACCTCCAATTATATTGACATTGCTTTTAATATTTGATGGTTTGTCAAATTAAGTGCAACAGTTCTTTCTGAAACACTTCGTGTGTAGTTTTCCAATTTAAACATTTTCTTGGCCTATTGTTGATTAGTG
>NZ_QJJQ01000028.1 GCF_003201975.1 Pseudogracilibacillus auburnensis
CCGATAACCAGTACTTTGTATTCGCCTGCGGATTCGCATGTCACTTTCAGTTCACCGTCTTCCACAATACCGAATGCCCTACCGAAATGCATATGTCCATTCACCCAAACATCGACATCTTTGTTTAGGTATTGGAAATAATCAGGCAACAACATCTTAACTGTCTCGTTGTCTGTAATGAGCCAAAAAGAACTTTCGCTTTATTCATTTAATCACCTTTTCTGTAATTATTTATATTATTGAATATACAACATACAATTACAGAATAATAGAAATATTAGATATAATATAGTGAAAGGAGGAAAATAATGATATATACATTTATTTTTTATGCATCCTTATTAGTTTCTACAATAGGGGTAGTCCTTTCATTGCTTGTATTTTCTTGGCAGTTTATGTTAATAAGCTTTTTATTATCATTACCTTATGTATTATATTTATCAGCGACACCTAGATTTTCTTGGCTTTTTATTTACCCTATAATCTTATTAGTTACATCAGTACTATTGTTTTTTTATAACAAAAAAAATAAACAAAAAAAACAAGCAAGGGGAGAAGTAAATAATGATTGGTGGTGAGTTTTAAAGATAGAAATCTGTTCCAGAAGCAGAGGACATTTATAGGGAATCAGATTATTGAAGTGGTTTTGTCCGTTAAACTGGACTGCCTACAGCGTGCCAGTTTTTACTTTTGCTGAATACGACTGTCGGTGAATTTACCGACACGGACAAAATGAAAATTGGCAAGGGGTTTCGGAGCGCCCCCTTTTGCGACGAGCAATAGTCCAAGACTTGTCAATGATATTGCTAAATGTTGCGTATCGTTTGTATGTGATAACAGAAATATAGTCACGGCGGTGATGATAATTTGAATCATTACTACGGTGCTAAAAACAGAAAAATTTATTCTAGGAGAAAATTGCGCTTTTACAAAATCTTTGAACCTTAATCCGGGAAAGATTTTTTTAAATAAAATAGCCAATGCAAAATCTGATGACCATGCAGAGGTAATTTGTAAAATGTTAATTATACTCTTAGGTGCACCTAACACCATACTTATACCGATTACGATAAAAAGTACAAAAAATATGATATAGCTTAAGATGATAAAGCTTGTCAAAGGTTTTAACGATTTTCGTTTTTTCATCAGGAGCCACTCCTTTAAAATAAACGTTAGTAATGAAACATTCCATTTACTAACATCTTCATTTTAAACTAGTGGGTTACCCCCTGCTCAAGGCCTTTATTTTATGGGGGAATACATTTCTAAAAATACACGCTCAAGATCTTCTTCATACGTTGTCAATAATATGTTAATATAAGCCATACCTACTAATTCCATTTTCTTGTGCTATTTTGAACAAGCTTTCTCCTACTTCATGATCAATGTTTTTTCCGTCATTCACTGCTCTCCCATTTTCTATAACCGTAAACGTACCTAAATGTTCTTTAATATTTTTACAGTCCACTTTCACAGATTTTATTTGCTTTAAAAGAATTTTTATATTCAAGTTCCTCAAGTATTTGTGCTTCCTTTTCCTCTAACAAACCCTCTAGATCGGCTATACTCTTACTTTGTCTTATCTCTTGAATTTTCTTAATCTCAATATCAAGTCCTCGATAAAAATTTGTCGTTATCACATCATGAATATCAAATTGATTATATTTTCTATAACCTTTTTTTTCATCACGCTTAGGTTTGACCAATTTCTTTTCCTCGTAATGCTTTAACGTATCTCTAGAAACACCTAAAAAATTAGCTACTTGTCCAATGGTATACACCATCTCTCCCCCTAATTGTTATAAAACTTAGCGTTAAATAAAGATCATCTTGATTGACCCAGGATTTATATGTTACAACGAGCAATCTTCACTGTTTCTAATAAACGAGATGTTCTTCATCTAACTTATATCCTTATACTGAAGACAGTCATGATTCTTAATATAAAGAACATCATATCAGTAATAACAAAACGGTCTATATCTATCTTATCAATAAATGGCTACCATGCTCCATGTGTCCATGTTGCTTTTTTATCTAGACTAGGAAAGGTTTCTGTAAACTGTACCTATCAAATAGTTGAAAACTGTATCTTTTATAGTTGTCAGTCTACTATATAATAACGATAATCATTCATTTAACACGATATATTCTAATTTAGGGGGATTAATAATGGAAAATTCAGCAGAACAAATTGTAGAATTAAAAACAATGGAACAATGGAAAGAAGCTTTCCCAGTGATGAATCAGCTTCGGACTGATTTAGTGGAAACGTCTTATCTTGACTTACTACATGAAATGGCGAAAGACGGTTACCGACTTTTCGCACTAGTAAAGGACGATATGATTGTAGCCTTAGCCGGAATAAGCATAAGGGTGAATTTTTATAATAAAAGACATGTTTTTGTATATGACTTAGTAACAGATGCTTCACATCGTTCCCATGGATACGGTGGAAAACTATTAAACTTTATTCATCATTGGGCTAGTGAAAATGGAGCAAAGTACGTCGCTCTTGAATCAGGAATTCAAAGAACAGACGCGCACAGATTTTATGAAAAGAAATTTGAGTATGATAAATGGTGTTTTTCATTTAGAAAAACATTTTGAACCTCTCATGACTAAAGTCATGAGATTCTTGGGAACAGAGCATATTTGAGGTAGGCGGTATACACTACCCACAGTGGTTTCTCTTTTACCCCAAGCTATCTCCGTAGTTCCTACGGTTCTTGATTATTTTTCTTTTTACGTTAGGGATGGGTTTCCTGCTTTTGGCGAATGTTACATGCCCAATTTTAGGTAGTTTCAGAAGGTTACCATCAATAGAAATATTTTGATTGACGTGTTTTGTAGTGTAGGACTGAACAGGGTGCATCTTACTTTTGAATCGGGGTCTTTCGTTTTGTTTGTTAAAGAAACGAGAAAAAGAATCAGCGAGGTTTTTCAAGGAGGACTGAAGGGCAATACTATCAACCTCTTTTAACCACTCCGTCTCTTCTGCCCTTTTCATTTTAGGAAGCATGGCAGAACATTGATTGTACGATAATCCCTTTCCAGTCTCAGCGTATGTCGTATTCCATCGATGAAGGAAATGATTGTACACAAATCTTGCACAGCCAATTGTTTTAGCAATTAGCTTCTTGGTTTTTATTGGGATAGATCCGAAATTGATAGGCTTTATGTTTCAACACATGATCCACCTCGTTTTTATACTTTCATTATACTTTGCGGAACATGTGTTTGCAAATAGATTTGAGATTAGATTTATCGCTCCCAGGCGTCCATTCATCCCACGATTGAAATCGCAGGTGTTCTGGACATTTTTATAAACTCCAACGAAAAACTGCCGAGAACACGATGCTCGACAGCTTTCACAACCATTAACTTTTTTCATCATATGCTATGCATAAAAACTTCACGTTTTCATCCGTGTAATTATACCAATAATGTTCTTTCCTAGAATCAAACATAATCGAATCAGAAGGATCCAAATGATACGTTTCCTGATCGATCTGTACCGTTAATTGCCCTTCAAGGACGTACAAAAATTCCTGCCCGGCATGTTTAAATAAATTTCCTTCATTCTGATTCGGTTTTAAAACGACAAGAAGCGGTGAAAAAACCGGATTGTCTATCGATTTACATAAGCTCTGATAATAGATGTTATGCTCTTCCATCTTTTCTGTCTCCAACGCACTTCGCCGAACAACCCTCTCTTCTTCTTCTACTTCAGCAAAGAAAAAGCCTGGATTCACCTCAAGCGCAAGCGAAATTTTTTTCAATGATTCGAGCGTCGCAGAAGACTTTCCGCGCTCTAACTGGCTGAGAAAGCTAATCGAAAATCCAGTTTTCTCAGCTAAAGTCTTCAATGTCATTTTTCGTTCTTTTCGTACTTTTTTTATCCGTGAACCTAGTGTCTCTCTCATCCAAAAATCCCTTTCCATCACTCTTTCTATTCTTATTTTATCATCTCACAAACTAGTAATCCAATGTGATTATCCCTTCACTGGCAAGGAACGTTCGGGAGCTACTTTAATTTTGGAATAAATTACTCCACCAATCGCACCAATTAGCCCGGTAATGATCCAGCCTGCTCCATTTCCAAACAATGGGATGAAGGCAAACGTTTGATTGATGAAATCAACAGCAATTCCCGCTTCTTTTACCGCATCTAAGATGGCAACAAAGCCGACGCCAATAATTGTCCCTGCATAAACCGGCCGATACCCGCGGAACCACTTATGTGTAAAGGAAAGGACGATCAATGCAATCGATATCGGATACAATAACAGTAGAATAGGAGAGGCCAACTCTAGTATTTTTGCTAAACCGAAGTTCGTAATGACCAAACTTCCAAACGCTAAAATATAGATCCACTGTTTGTACGTAAACTTAGGAAAAACCCTTTCAAAATACTCCGCCACAGAAGAAAGACAAGCAATATTCGTTGTAATCCCAGTTAAAAACACAACTGTTGCAATCATAAGAAGACCTATATTTCCGAAAAGGTAGCGAGCGCTCTGAGCTAAAATTTCGCCACCGTTTTCACCCATCCCAATCGCCTGAACACTTGTTGCTCCGATCCACGCCATCGATAACTGGATGATAGCAAGACCAATAATTGTAATAATTCCTGCCTTTACAAACGTTGCAGACACATCTTTTTTCTCAGTAATGCCTTTATCTGCAATAGCTTTAATAAAAATTCCCCCAAACACAAATGCTGCTAACACATCCATTGTATAATACCCTTGGACAAAACCTTGTAAAAATACCCCTTCCAAATACGGTACTTGCGGAGCTTGGATGACCCCCATCGGAGTGAGGAAGGACTTACCAATCAAAATAACAAGTAACACACCAAATATCGGAGTAATAATTTTACCTAAGCGATCGACAAATTTTCCCGGGTTCATTGACAGCCAAACGGTTAACACAATAAAAATAGCTGAAAAAACAAACAAGATCAAACCGCTATTTACGTTCATACCCGAAAGCAACGGTGCAATCGAAACCTCATACACAACTGAAGTTGTTCGTGGTACAACATAAATCGGACCTAAAGTTAAAAATAACAAAACAGAATAAATAATGCTGAATCTTTTGCTAACAAGTCCTGCCAATAATTCCACTTTTCCACCAGCAATCGCTAATGAAATGATAGCTAATAATACAAGCCCTACTCCAGTAATTAAAAATCCAGTCATCGCAACCCAAGTACTCGACCCAGCCAATTGTCCCAACTTAGGTGCAAAAATAATATTTCCAGCTCCTAAAAACATCGACAGAAGCATAAGCCCTATGGCAAACAATTGACTAAATGGTAAACTTTTCTTCAAGTCTATCACCTTCCCTATCTATAGATAACGCTTTCACTTTGCACAAAACAATAAATTGAAGTATCACTTAAATTAAGTGTCACTTCAATAATAATATAAAAATAAAACAATTGTCAATTCTTTTTTACCTCTTAACAAAAGTTGACGAATCGATTTATTCGTTTTATAATCGAGTAAATTGAAGTAACACTTAAATTAGTTAACAATACATCCGTTTTCAAACAATAAAAACGGTAAATAAATAATTGCGAAAGGTTTGAAATATTTGATTATTTTAAATGAAAAAGAAATCCAAGAACTGTACGAAATGGAACAAGCACTAGTCGATCTTGAAAGTATGCTCCATCACAAAGCAGCGGATAAAATTGTGAACCCACCTCGGACTGTTATTGAATTTCCTGAAGAAGACGGCTCCGTACTTTACATGCCGAGCACAGACTTAGACGAAGAAATGATGACAATGAAGGCAGTGACAATTTTTCCGAATAACCCATCACGAGGGAAATCAACAACACAAGGTATTGTACTTTTATCAGATGCAAAGAATGGTGACCATGTGGCGATGTTTAACGCTTCTTACCTAACACGTTTGCGTACAGGAGCGATGAGCGGACTAGCAACTGATCGTTTAGCATTAAAGGATGCTAAGACACTTACGATGATCGGAACCGGTGAAATGGCGTTTGAACAAGCTCTTGGTGTACTCGCCGTCCGTGATATCAAAGAAATTTTACTCATTAATCCGACGAAAGAAAAAGCACACAATTTTAAAGAAAAGTTACGACAGTTTGGAATCGATCTTTCCATCAGTATCGAAATCTTAGATGATGTATCAGAAGCTGTGTCTGCATCTCAGATTGTCTGTTGCAGTACGCGCTCCCATGAACCAGTCTTTAATGGCAAGGATCTTCTGCCTGGAACTCATGTAAACGGAGTCGGATCGTACTTGCCACATATGCGTGAAGTGGATCTTACCTTCCTGCAACGCGCATCCAAAATTGTCGTCGATGACTTAGAAGGCGCCACAGAAGAAGCTGGTGAACTAATTCATGCTGAGCAACAAACCGATTGGTCGTTTGATACCATTCATGGAGACCTAATGGAATTAGTCGTGAACAAGATCGCACATCGCGAAAACAATGAAGAAATTACTTTCTTTAAGTCAGTCGGAGCCGCTTACTATGACCTAGCTGTTGCAAACGGTGTTTATAAAATCGCACAAAAAACAAATGCAGGAACAAAAATAGAAATCTAAAACGGGGGAAAAGCGATGGAAAATGCAATAAGAGATTTTTTTATGCATCTATCTCAAAATAAAGTATTAAACCAGGGAGCAAAACGTTGGGGGCTAAAACTAGGTGCGCAACACGTCGTCGCTGGAACAACGATTGACGAAATGATTGCGAGCATTAAAAAACTAAATGAAAAAGGTATCGCTTGTACGATTGATAATCTCGGAGAGTTCGTCTATGAAAAAGTAGAAGCAACAGGTGCAAAAGAACAAATTCTTAACGTGATTGAAGCGATTCACACAAACAATTTAGATGCACATATTTCACTGAAACCATCTCAACTCGGACTTGATATTGACTATCATTTTTGCAGGAATAACTTAAAAGAAATTGTAACAAAAGCAAAAAAATACGAAATCTTCGTTAATTTTGATATGGAAGATCATGCGCGCTTGCAACAGTCATTCGATTTACTAGATGACCTCTCAGCAGACTATGACAATATCGGAACTGTTATCCAAGCCTACTTCTTCCGGGCAATTGAAGATATTAAACAATATAAAAACTACCGCCTTCGAATTGTAAAAGGTGCCTATAAAGAAGACGCCACAGTCGCATACCAAGATAAAAATGAGATCGATCAAAACTACATCGAACTCATTGAATGGCATTTGTTGAATGGAAAGTTTACTTCTATTGCAACCCATGACCACTATGTTATTAACCATGTAAAAGACTTTGTCAAAAAACATGGCATACCAAAAGAAAAATTCGAATTTCAAATGCTCTATGGCTTCCGCGAAGAAATGCAATACGAACTCGTAATAGATGGGTACAATTTCTGTACTTATGTCCCATTCGGTGAAGACTGGTACGGCTACTTCATGAGACGACTCGCAGAACGCCCACAGAATTTGAACTTACTCGTGAAGCAAGTATTCAACAAAAAAACAAATACCATCATTGGAATCGGCATTGTTGCATTTTTACTTGGTCGCATGACGAAGAGAAAAGGTTAATATAACGATGGTTCAACGGCAAAACACCTGGAAAGATATGATTCTTTCTAGGTGTTTTATTCTCTCGTCATACTACATCTATTTTTACAAACAAAAGTCTCAAATGAATCAAAAAGGAAAACTCCCATTTTTCTTTTTAACCGATTCCTAGTAATTTTTGACTAATAGCACATTACATTTTGGGCATCGCTTATCGTTTTTCCTTCCATAAAGTTTACACCAAGATAAATTCTATTCACACTGTACTTTTCTAGCCATCATACATTGATAAGAAAAAACGAACTTCTCCATTAGACTGGGTGGGTATAAACATTTAAAGATTCGCCAGTTCATTGCTAAGTTGCGCTATATAACAACGAAGTTGCGCCATATTTTCGTACACAAAAACACATCATATTCCATTTCGGTTACATAATACTTTATGCTAAAGGAAGATTTCATCATTCTTCACTTGTACTGTAGCCAACAATTACGTGTGCATAATATGCTTTATCGAGACATGCAATCCTCCGATTCCGGTTTTTTTAACGTAAAATACAATACTACTAAACCAACAAATACGATAATTAGCCCAATCCATACACTTCCCGTAAATCCTAGCGTTAAATATCCTGCACCAGCAATCACCGCTGCAACGATGGAATAAGGAAGCTGCGTCATGACGTGGTCAATATGATGACAATTTGACCCGGTTGCAGACAAAATAGTCGTATCGGAAATAGGGGAGCAATGATCTCCAAAAACAGCTCCTGCTAAGACGGCGGCGAGCATCGGCAAAATAAGTTCCATATGGGTCGCTGCTGCAATTTGCCCTGCAATCGGGAGAAGCAGTGCGAAAGATCCCCAAGATGTTCCGGTTGAAAAAGCGATTAAACCAGCCATAATAAATATAATAAATGGCAGTAAAGCAAAGGATATATTAGAATTTTTTACGACGTCTGCTAAAAATGTTCCTGTACCCAGTTGATCGATTAAATCCGTTATCGTCCAAGCAAGAATTAAGATCATTACTGCAGGGAGCATCGATTTTATTCCGTTCAATATTCCCCCAAAAAAATGACCCCCGCTTAGTTGATCCTTTATTACATGCCTTAAATAGAATAAAAAGGTTGTTAAAAGTGAGATAAGACCACCATAAAATAGAGATTTAGAAACATCTGCCTCTCCAAAAATAGTAATCAAACTTCCCTTTTCTTCTAATCCTTGTACGCCTGTCCAAAAAATAAATCCAATTGTTGCGATAAATAAAACGATAATTGGTACAATCAAATCCACCATTTTTCCTAAACTACTTGTTGGACCTGAGTCTGGATCAATGAATGTTTTTGAATCAGGGGGCGAAACTTCACCAGTTTTCAAAGCATGCGCCTCATGCTTTTTCATCGGACCAAAATCAACTTGTCTAATCGCGATAACTAGTACGACACCTAGTGCTGCCCAAACATAGAAATTCATCGGTATCATAAGCAAAAAAGCACCTAATTCAGTATAATCCACAATCTGATGCGTCGTTAAAACCATTCCTATCAATCCGAGAATATAAGCACCCCAACTGGATACTGGCGCAATGACACAAACTGGAGCAGCAGTGGAATCAACAATATAAGCAAGTTTTGCCCGTGAAATCCGATGTTTATCCGTAATTGGTCTAGCGACTTGGCCGACGGTCAAACTATTGAAATAGTCGTCAATAAATAGTGCGATCCCTAGCAAAATCGTCATAATTTGTGCCCCCATGCGTGTCTTTACACGACGGATCATCCAATCCCCAAACGCCCTCGTACCTCCCATCAAGCCGACAAAGTTAGTAATGATTCCTAATATAAATATAAAAAATATAATATATACATTCCACGTATTTAAACCACCGTTCTCCAAAAAAACACCTGTCAACGCACCTAACATAAGGTCAAGGGAATCAATGACCTGAAAATGGGTGATAAATAGAGCCGATGCAACAATTCCTACCCCTAAAGAAATAAGAACGCGTCGAGTAAGTAAAACCATTATAATTGCCAATAACGGTGGGATAAGTGACCAAATAGATTCTGCCAATGTAAATACTCTCCTTCATGGTGCAATTGCTAAAAATTCACGACTTACTTATTATAACGTAAAAGATCAAAGATGGCAGGGTTGAAGGAATAATATGTACATCAATCGTAATAGGTGGATAAAAGAGCTTTTTAATACACCAACTAAAATGATAGAAACATTACACATTGGTGATCGTTATCTTTCGTTACTTTGAATAAAATTTGCTAATTTTCGTAACCTAATAGTAATCATTTTAGGTGGTGAGACTAATTAAACTGAACTATACAATAGTAATTTTCGCTATCATGCTATGTATTTCTCTAGTTGGTTGTCAATATTTTAATCAACACGAAAATGGTAATCCACAGGACCAATTAGATGAATTCGAACATACTACATACGAACAAGAAAGAGATTTACCAGATAAGCAGCCACAGCTTGAGGGTGGATCAGAAAGGGATGTTCGTAAACCACATCCTGTATCCAATAACATATTACAAAAAGAGTTCCCTAATGCCCTTTTCTTAAACGGTTCTCCTTCGACAAATCAAGTTGCACTAACGTTTGATGACGGTCCAGATATCCGATTTACTCCACAAGTGCTTGACGTTTTAGCTAAACATGATGTGAAAGCGACCTTTTTTCTAATTGGAGCACGTGCGAAAGAGCACAATGAAATAACGAAACGAATCCACGATGAGGGACATGTGATTGGAAACCATACGTATTGGCATCCAAATTTACCGAAAGAGGGATTGGGTAGACTCCATTGGGAATTGACACAAACGGAACAAGTAATTGAGGATATAACAGGTATCAAGCCTCGTCTATTTCGTTCTCCTTACGGTGCGTTAAATGAGGAAATGATAAAAATGTTGGAGGAAAAGGGCAACACTGTGATCGGATGGAATGTTGATTCACTTGATTGGAAACAGCCTGGAGAAGATGTCGTAGCTGATAATGTGTTAAGTAATGTTGGATTTGGTTCCATTATTTTAATGCACGATGGAGGAGATTGGACGATGGATTTATCAGGTACAGCTCAAGCGTTGGATAAAATTATTACGAAACTTAAAAATGATGGGACAGAATTTGTTACAGTACCTGAATTAGTTGGGGTTCCTGAGGCAAAATGACCGAATCGTAAAAGGTGAAAAGCTGCATTTGATACAGAAATCTTAAAATAATTCATTGTTTCTTGAGCATTGAATCATAATAAATTCAACATTAATGATTCTTTTTTATCAACGGTTAAAGTTTAGGTGAACTGACCCTCCAATTGTAGTTTGGTCTAACAATTGGAGGGCAGTTCATTATAAGATAAGTGTTCAAATTGGCAGGATAACAATGATAGAAGCAAGGCATTTCTATGAAATATTTAAATTATCTTGTCAAACTGCGAATCCACAATTCCCTACATCCTAACGCTTAATTAACTACATGATGTTTATTCACTCACTTCTGTCGAAACTTGCCAAATGACTCCGAATTTATCAGTAACTTGTCCGTAAGATGGACTCCAAAATGTTTCTTGTAGCGGCATCGTTACTTTTCCACCATCTTGCAGCTTATTAAATACTTCTTGCGATTTTTCGACGCTACTTACCATTAAGGCAATCGTTACTTGATTACCTAGTTGATATGATTCTTCATGCGGTCCGGGGTATGTATCCGAAATCATTAGTTTTGTATCGCCAACAGCTAACTGAGCATTCATTACCCGATTTTTCACATCATCTGGCATAGGAGTTTCTGCATTATTATGAAATTCTCCGAAAGTATGCATTGCTAAAACTTTTGCATCAAGTGCATCCTCATAAAATGTAACCGCTTCCTGTCCATTTCCATTCATCGTTAAATAAGGCTGAATTGTTACGATCATTGAAAGTCCTCTCCTTTTTTAAAAATTTACTGTTGTCATTATTATCTTCTAAACTGAACGTTTTTTACAAGTAATTTTCATAAAAACTTTTTCCAAATATTGGACAAAATTCCCATCAGGATAATTAATATGTGTAACTTATCCTCTAATAACAAAAATAGTCATAGAAAAAAAGTAATTTTTATGAAAACATTTGTCGTCAAGGCCATGAATGGAGAAGAATGTAGGAATTTATTTGATGGTGCTTGCAACTGCTATGGTACTTGCTCGCATGACATTTGGACCGCTGTCCGATAAAAAAGGCAGGATATGGGCGATCTTACCTGGTCTAGTTTTAATCATCATTTCGATGATATTAATTGGAGTCATTACCCATCCACATTTGGCGTTAATAGTTCCTTTTATGTTCGGTTTAGGGATTGGTGGTGCGATGCCTGGTCTTATTGCATGGACGTTAGATCGGACAAAAGCTACAGAGTCAGGCTTAGCAGGGAGTACGTTTTATTTTATTTACGAAATTGGTATGTTTTTTGGTCCCTTCGTATTGGGAATATTACTTGAGAAAGGTAACTATAATAGTATTCTAGTCATTGCTGGAATTATATTGTTTGTGATGCTTTTTTATCTTTATTCATCAAATCGTGAGAAAAAATAACGAGACGTAAAGCATCGTTCCTTTAAACCGCTCATGACTAATTTGTCATTTTTTCGGAATCGGAGTTCAGAAACAAAAGACAAGCTTTTTAATAAGACATGGCATTATCAATCATTCTAGGCTAAATTTTAGTTTTAGATAAAGGAGACTTTCATGATTCTCCCATTTCTAATCCCATTACATATGCTGGTCCTTTTGTTACAAAATTAATGATTGTACTTGCAATTACTTCAGGTGGTTCTCTATCATCTGAACTGATCCACCACGTCATTACACCAATAATGGAAGAAACGATCAGTTGGATAAAGATATCTTTATGTCGCTCAAACTGTTTAGGTTCTTTTCCGAACATCTGTTTAAATTGTGGTTCTATATTTTTTTTAATTAATTGAATGAAATAGTCTTTTATTATTCGATCACTATTTGAGTTCAACATAATACGAAAAAAGCGTTCATTATCGTTAACTGTTTGACATATTTCCGTTGCAATATCTCGAAAAATATCAAGATAAACAACACCATCATGAACATGGCGAATTGGACTTATATGCTTCAACATTAATTCGTCTAACTTATCTGTAATACTTGCGTTTAAAAGCTCATATTTATCCACATAATGTAAATAAAAGGTAGCCCGATTTATCATTGCTTCATCTGCTAACTGCTGAATTGTGATGGATTCAAATTCATTTTTCTCCATTAAATTAAGCAATGCCTCATATAACAATTTTCTCGTTTTAAGTACACGTAAATCCGTTTTCTTTTTCATGCATTTTTCCTCCTTTAATAAACAAATTGTCATCATTTATCTAGTAAGCAACAAACTGCATAATATTGATTATTGTATTTTAAATCATACATATTTATACTTAAATTATACTACATAATGACAATTACACAACATTATGTAGCTTATTTTAGTTGGAGGTGAATACAGTGATAAAGGTTGACAACTTTGAACAAGCTTTTCACAAAAAGGTCATTTTAAAAAATATTAATTTTGAAATTCAAGAAGGGGAGATTGTCGGATTATTAGGACCTAGTGGCTCAGGGAAAACGACATTAATAAAAGCTTTGATCGGTTTACGAAAATCAACTGGCGGCGAGGTCTCTGTACTAGGTGAGAGGCAACCTTCCTTAAAACAGATGAAACAAATTGGGTATATGGCTCAAGCGGATGCACTTTATGAGGAGCTAACAGCAAAGGCAAACCTTGCTTATTTTGGTAGATTATATGGATTAAAGGGAAAAAGACTTCATGAAAGAATCGATACTTGTCTCCGTTTCGTTAATTTAGACCAAGAAGCGAAAAAACCTGTCCATGCATATTCAGGGGGAATGAAGCGAAGGCTCAGCTTAGCAATCGCTCTTATTCATCGACCCAAATTAATCTTTTTAGATGAGCCAACTGTTGGTATTGATCCAGCCCTTAAAAGGGTGTTTTGGGATGAGTTCGAGCATTTGCGAAACGAAGGAATGACTTTTCTTATTTCTACCCATGTCATGGATGAGGCAGAACGATGTGACCGTATTTTACTTATTCGAAATGGAACATTAATAGATGGTGGAACGCCTAAAGAACTTATTCAGCAATATGGTTCCATCGAACAAGCTTTTTTAAAGGTTGGTGAATAATGATGCAAGTGATAACTGTTGCAAGTCGTGTGATTCAGCAAATAGTGAAAGATAAAAGGACGTTAGCACTTTTACTAATTGCACCTGTTTTTGTTTTACTTTTACTTTACACCATTATGAATAGTGCGAGTGATTCCCCAGCAATTGGAGCGATTGATCTTGACGAATCTTTTACGAATGCACTAAAGGAAGAAGCTATCGTCAATGAATTTCCTTCTGAGGAAAAAGCACTTCAAGCAATGATGGATCAAAAAATTGATGCTTATATATATATGAAAGATAAAAAAACATATATTGAAATTGAAGGTGGCAATATTTCTAGAAATGCACTAGTTTTAAAAGCAATTCATAATACTTTAGCAAATGTTCAAAAGGATCAAATAGAAAGTATGCAAGAATCGACAATACAATTGATGAATGAGTTGCAAAAACTATTAAAGGAACAGGAAAATGCAACTGGAAAAAAAGTTGACATAAACATGCCCGAAACAGCCCTTTCCTTACAAGAACCATCTATCCATTATTTATATAATAATGAGGATACAGATCTATTTGATCAAGTTGCACCCGCAATTATGGGCTTCTTCATATTCTTTTTCGTCTTTATTATCGCCGGAATTAGTTTTTTACGAGAAAGAACAACAGGAACTTTGGAAAGGACCCTTGCAACACCATTAAAACGGTCATCCATTGTATTTGGTTACTTTTTAGGTTTTTTCCTATTTGTTGCTATTCAAACAGTTATCGTTCAAGCCACCATTGTTGATATTCTTGATGTTCAACGTATAGGAAGTTATTGGTTATTGCTCTTTTTAAATTTAGTAATTGCCTCTGTGGCGCTATCACTAGGACTACTGCTATCAACATTTGCACGAACAGAATTTCAATTATTACAATTTATACCTATAGCTATTGTTCCCCAATTTTTCTTTAGTGGCATTTTTGACTTGTCCGGTGCGGCAACCTGGGTGAAGGTAATTAGTAACTTAATGCCTCTAACGTATGCAACAGATGCATTGCAAAACATTATGGTTCGCGGGTATTCTTTTCAAGAAGTATCAAAAGATTTTATCGTGTTAGCTAGTTTTGCCATCGCATTTATTTTGTTAAACATGGTTGTGTTAAAAAGACAGCGGGCAGCCTAACAACTCCCACCGCTAAAGTAATATGGTTCTAGGATTTAAAAAATATTTACTAGCACACTTCTTAAGCGGTACCTTATCTTTCATTACAGAAAGAAATTTCTACTGAGGTACTGGTGCGGCAAAAGCCATTCCCTACCCTAAGCTCGTCATTGACCGTCATTTACAGAATCTTTATAATTAATTTTATCAAATATGATTCGAGGGATTTATTATGATCTATGTGGCGCTGCTTCGTGGAATAAATGTAGGTGGGAAAAATAAAATAGATATGAAAATGCTTAAACAAACGTTTGAGCGGGTAGGAATGACATCCGTTAAGACCTATATCAATTCAGGAAATATTATCTTTACATATGACAGTCTATCAAAGTCCGAAATATCTCATCTGTTGGAAGAAGCTATCTGCAAAGATTTTGGATTGCAAATTAAAATACTCATTCGAAGTTTTGATGCCATGAAAATAATAATAGATGCCCTTCCTGAGACTTGGAAAAATGATCAAAACATGAAAAGTGATGTACTGTTTTTATGGGATGATCTTGATTCTGAGACCGTTCTTAGCAAGCTGGTTATAAAACCTGGAATTGATACAGTTACATACGTTAATGGTGCAATTTTATGGTCCGTTGACAAGAAAAATGTGACCAAAAGTGGGATAATCAAACTGGGTGGCACAAATTTATACAAAAAAATGACAGTACGAAATGTGAATACGACACGTAAAATTTATCAACTTATGCAGGATATTGTTTCAACTAACTAACTTTATGCAAAATGATCTATTGCTTTTATCATTTTTTAAAGGGAAGACCGATTATTCCAGTCTTCCCTTTTTGCTAATGAAGTGTTATTTCTAACATAATGATTTTCTAGGAGCTCGTAAGTAAAATTAGCCAAACAAGAGCATTTATGATGCAAGACGAGTGGGATTCAGTAAATTTTTTATAATTGTATGACTACTTCCGTCCCTTTACCCAATGCTGATTTCACATAAATTTCCCCACCGTGAAGTTCAACAATCGCGTAAGCAATACTCATTCCTAAACCTTCACCATCAGTACTTCCACTTGTACTTGTTCCTCTAAAATAACGATTAAATAAATTGTTCACGAATTGTTCATCCATTCCTTTTCCATTATCAGCTATGGACACTTTCGTTTTGCTATTTTTACAAGTGACCTGAACACAGATCGTCGTTTTGGGGGGATTATGTTTAATTGCATTTGAAAGTACATTATCTAATACGCGCACAAACCATTTAGGATCAACCGCTGTTTCACAAGGTTGTGCTGGCGCTTTAAAGGAAAATGTGTATTCATTTAATGTCATATCGTTCTTATACTTTTCTACAACACCACGTACAAAATTGCTAAGATCTACTACTTCTTTATTTAGCGTTACCACACTGTTTTTTAATTGAAAAATAAGGGAGAAATCATTGACCAAATCTACCATATAATCCGTTTTATTTCGAATTACTTTACCTATTTGTTGTAATTCCTCTTTTGTATATTCATATTGATCACTTTCTAGCATATGACCATATCCCTGTATACTAGTCAAAGGAGTTCTTAAATCGTGCGAAATCCCTGCCATCCATTCTTCACGAGTTTTATCTAATTGTTTTCTTTTCTGTTCTGTAAGCGCAAGTTGTCCTGACATAGCTGAAAAAGACTCGAAAACTTCTTTATATAATCGGTAACGAAATTTTACTTTGCCATTTTTCTTATAGATCTTTTTATGTTCCTTTCCTGATAGTACATCCTCATATTGCCTTTTCTCTACTATTTTTAACCAATTTATGAGTAAAAGCAATGGTGTACCATAGCGATAGCCACTCCAAATGGAAAGGATGATAGCGATAATTAAGCTAATGATCGGTGTAATGAATAAAAGATACATATCTGTATTCGAATTAAAAACAATTTTAGTATCTTTAAACGTTTTGTTCTTTTCATAAAGAATCCAAGAACTATTTTTATTTTGATCGTTAACGACATATGTCTTTGTTTCATAATTACCTGGTTCATACATACTACCGATTACTTCCAATTGTTTTTTAGGCTCAGTAATTTTTTCGCCTATAGTATAAAGCAATTTTCCATTTTTGTATATCTCAAGCATTCCTCCTTGTTTTTTTACTTCCTTTTCAAGTGTTGCCATATCTGTTTCGTCTATCGATCCTTCGTCAGCGTATGAATCATACCAATCCTGTAGCAGCGTTTCTTGTTCAGTTAAGTACCCAAATAAATAGTAGTATGGCTGTTGTTGCCATGATTCAAAATATGTCTCGACTGTATAAGTGTCAAGTTTATTTGTTTCTTCAATATAAAGCAGATCGTTTATTGTGTACTCTTTTTGTAAACGATCTGGTGTATTTATTTCATAGATGACTTTACCATTTTCATTGACCAGTTGCATCCATATACCATGACCTTTTAAAATATCTTCCCATTTTTCCTTAATCACCACTGTTTCATCATCGTAAACAAACGAAAATAACGGGAGAGTCTCGACAATCGCCTTTTGGGGATTTGAATCCAACTCGTCTTTCGTTACAAAATGAAGGATAACAAATATCAATAAGACAAAAATAGATAATGTAGCAACAAATGTCATTATAAATTGTAGTAAAAAGTGTACTGTTAATCTTCGTTTTATTCTCATCGAACGTTTTCCTTTACTAATTTATACCCGAGCCCACGAACAGTAATAAGATGGACAGGTTTACTTGGGTTCGGTTCGATTCGTTCCCGGATTCTTCTAATATGTACCATGACGGTATTATCATCTACAATATGATCATATCCCCATACAGCCATAAATAATTGTTCTTTTGAAAGGACACGGTTTACATTTTTACAAAAATAAACGAGTAACAAAAATACTTGGGCTGGGCAAGAGACTACCTTTCCACGAACTGTTAACTCTCCTGCATCCTCGTCAACAGTGAAATGTTGAAAATGATGGATTTTTTTATTTATTGTCCTTGATTGGGAGTGATTTGTTTTCTGGCGCCTAAAATAAGCTTTTATTCTAGCGACGATTTCCAAAGGATTAAAAGGTTTGGTAACATAATCATCTCCCCCTTTTTCGAACCCTGTTAATATATCAAAATCTGAAACTCGTGCTGTTAAAAACAAAATATGAGCATCTGTATACTCACGAATTTTAGTACATAATTCAAACCCATTTGTATCAGGAAGCATCACGTCTAATACAATAAATTCCGGTGAGTATTTTTTTATTATCGATACAGCTGCCTCTCCATTAGTCGCTGTATAAATATTTGAAAATTTTTCTTTCCTTAATACCATCTCAAGCATTTGTAAAATTGCTTGTTCATCATCAACGAGTAATATTTTAACATCTTTCATGTTCATCACCTAAATGTATACTAGCACAGAAAGCTTAACAGAACCTTAATTTATTTCCACGAAAATTAAGGTACATGTAAGCTAGTCGTTTATGTGCATTAATGATGAAGTTATATGATGTAACTAGATTCTACATAAGGGAGAAAATGCAGATGAACAGAAACTTAAATCGAATAAATGCAATTGACGGAATTAGGGGCTTTAGTTTATTCGGAATACTATTAGCAAACTTATTAATTTTTCAATATGGATTATGGGGAAAAGATGAAATACATCTTTTTCAATTATCCACAATCGATCATTGGTTTTATGCATTTACTAAAATTGCTGTTGAAGGAAGCTTTATGCCAATTTTCACCTTTTTATTTGGTTATTCGATGATTTTAATGCGAAATAGTCTGGAACAAAAAAATGCAAAAATAAAATGGCACTTTTTCAGACGCTCTTTACTATTGATTACTTTTGGATTATTACATGGTACTTTTTTATGGGATGGGGATATTTTACTTTTATATGGGATCATGGGACTCTTCCTATTATTTTTTCTTAATCGTAAAGCAAAAACAATACTCATTTGGGCGGTAAGTTTGTTTGTAATCTTTGGGGTACTTCATTTTATTCCACTTGAAGATGACGACATAATAGAAAGGGCTCAAATCAAAACATATGTTGAAAGAACAACAGACATTTACAGTTCTGGCACATACTCAGAAATAAAAGAACATCGTAATAATGGGGAGGATCCATTTGATAAACTGGAAGAAAGTAAGCTTGCTTTTATCCTGCTATTATCTCCAATAGTGATAGCTCCAATGTTTTTATTTGGCATGTATGCAGCAAAGAGAGAATTGTTTTTTCATCCGAAACGAGAAAAAAAGTTGTATTTGATCCTAGGAATGGTTTGTGGTGTGTTAGGTTTATCGATGAAAATATACGGTTTCACTTTTCATCATGAAGGGATAGAATTAACAGGCGGTCCAATTCTCTCTTTTGGTTATATTTTCATGTTAGCAATGATGTATAGTTCTTTAGCAAAATCGCGTTTGCTTCGAGCCTTTGAAAATGTTGGTAAATTATCTCTCACAAATTATATTTTGCAATCAGTCATCTGTACGACCATTTTTTACGGATATGGGTATGGATTATTCGGTAAAATAGGTGTATTTTTAGGAACGGTACTCGGCATCGTTATTTTCTGTATTCAAATTACTTTTAGTTCCCTTTACACCGAACGTTTCCGTTATGGACCTTTAGAGAAAGTCATGCGTTTTGGCACTTATTTGTCTTTTCGTAAAGCTTCTAACCATGATGAAAGAAAGGTTGCTTAAAAAAGTAAAAAGATCCTCGCCCCGGATTGGCGAGGATCTCTATAAGATGAAATCTACCATAATATCCAATCATCACTCTAAAAAAATGTTGAAAAACCCGTAACGATCCGCGTTAATAAAAACATGGAGCAGAAATATATAGAATCTGACGATGGATTAATCACTATGATGGAAAAAAAGATCAAAGATTTAAACAAATTTGAATTTCCAGTGGAAGGAGTATAATGTTCACGAAATATTAGAAGCAGGTGATCCTGCAGAATCTGAAATAGTCTTAGCATCATATTCCATCATTAACGGTGAGATGGTTAATCCTCAACTTGAAGAATTAAACCAATCACTATTAACAAAACGCCTTGATGGAAATACTGACGATGTACATGAATTTATCAACTTTCATAAGGGAACAGATATACATAAGTCTATGTGGGAAACATACTTTAAGCTTATCCCGGAGAGTATCGTGAAAAAATAAAAAGGTTTCGAAGTTTTCTCAGATGGCTATGACGGTACTTTGGTATTTGTTACTCCAATGGATAATGATCCATAAAAATGGATGTAAAGTCTTGACGTTCTAGACTCCCGTTTAAATAATCACGAAACTAGCCATGTATTTACATTAGATGAGACTCAAATTAATTATGACCTTCATTATTTGAATGCTTATGCTAATGGGAAAGACATTTCTAAGTATCAAGACAACTGTGATACTTTATTTATAGAAGAGGGATGTTTAAAGGAAGACCCCTAATAATTCAATTCTATCATCTGTTTTGGAAAGAGAATTATACTAAATGGAAAGATAGTCAAGATGATGAAGTGGCAAAAAGAAAATTTTATACACAAAATAAAGATCAATTTATAAGTGAATATGCAAGTTCACACATTGCAGAGGATATTGCAGAATCTTTTACAGAATTTGTATTAAAACATTCTAATAAAGTAAGAGGGACAAGATATGAAGCACAAAAAGATGGCATTTTTTTATCAACTATCCAGAGTTTATAAAACTACGGGTCGATATATTAATTAATTTACACGGTATTTCAGATCATGATGAATAAAATACATTATGTAGCAGACTAACTAGTCCGGATATTCGATATTACTTCTCAAATGCTGGGCGTTTTTAGCTAAACATTTTCGCTAGATTACTATCATTACAAATTTGAAAATGAAATCTTATTACAAATAGGGTTTATAGTATGCTAAAAGCACCATTTTGATCAAATTTTTTCACCATGAACTCGAGTTAGGACTTATTTGTACCCAAAGAATGCCGATTGCCCTTTTCTTGGGCAACGATTAGCGTTTTTCTTTTGATCAAAAATGTTATTTTGCCAAAATTTGGGTTAATCGATTCGTAAGAAAAGGTTAGCAGAATTACTAACCTTTTCTGTTAGAAGCTAATTTTCAAAAGAGGAGACTTTTTTACACAAAGATACTTCCCACAAAATATATTAAAGTTAAAATAAATGGGATATATTTAACTCTTTAATTTTATTAACGATTGCTTTTGTACGCTTTTCACCGAACTTTTTTAATAGACCGCTTATCTGTGTTTTGACTGTTACCAATTCAACACACCTTTCCTCAGCAATTTCCTTTACCTTATAATCCAGTAACAATAGACGAATAATTTCTCGTTCTGTTTTTGTTAGATCTGATACATTGTGAATAAAAAATAATAAGCTTTTTTCTGACTGCTGTAATCGTTTATATTCTTGCATAATGATTTCCCTTACTCTGCTTTCCATTAAAGGTTTACCTGAATAAGCACTTCTAATATGTAACAAGATGTCTTCTTCAGGGACACCTTTAATAATATAATCGATTGCACCAGTTGCCATTGCTGTTAAGATAATTTCTTTCGTACCATGAGCTGTTAAATAAATAATTTTGGCATCCTTTTTATATTCTCGTATTTCTCTTGTTGCATCAATTCCGCTTGTCATATGCTCCATTTCTATATCCATTAAAATTATATCAAAAGAGGTGTGCCATGCCAGCTCCACAATGGATCTGCCATCACTTGCTACACCAACTACTTTCATATCCGCTTGACTATTGATCGTTTCTTCAAGGTCTTCCAAAAGTAATGAAAAGTCTTCCGCAATCAACACTTTAATCATCCGCTTTTTCCCTTTCTGAATTTATTTAAATTTCGGAAGCAATAAATAAAAGGTACTTCCTTCGCCCTTCTTGCTTTCAAACTTTAAACTTCCAAAATGTTCATTGGCAATACTGCGAATATAATATAAGCCCATCCCCCAATTATAGTTAGAGTTTTTATTAGAATAGAATGGTTCGCAAATCTGTCTCATTTCTTCTTTCGTCATTCCTACGCCACTATCTGTTACCTCAATCACATGGTATAACCTAACGCTATATACATGAAGCTTAATAGTGCCTTTTTCACTTGTACTATCAGCTATGGCATCATATGCATTCACTAACAAATTATAAATTGCTTCGCTTAAATGTTCTTTATCAGCTAGAAGCGTTGGTGAACTAGATAGTTGAATCTGCAAATGGATTGATGAATTACTATATTTATGATGATAGTAAGATAATGCCTCGTCAATCACTGTTTTCAATTGAACAGGTACTAGATGAACTTGATTTGTCTTAACAGCGTTATACAAGCTTTCGATTCGTAATAAAATATTTTCATTTTGTGCAGCTAACTGATCTGTAAAATGTTTCAATTGTTCTTTATCTAAGCTTTCATTAGCAAAAATTCGTTCCATTCTTTTGTAAATAACCCTGTTAGTAAGTAACTGATTTTTAATTCCGTGAACAAATACAGAGGCTCCCATTGTTACAGCCTTAGATTGACGCTGAATAATTTCTCCCTCTTTACTCGACTCAAACAAATCCTTCGTATACCTTAACAGACTTGCAAAACCGACAATCGCACAAATAATATTTAATAGGACAATAAACGTATACGTAGGAACTGATAATACAGACTTCAAATAATAAATCCCATTTCTCCATATAAATCCCGAAGAATAAAATTGATATACTTGCGCAGGGTCCTGCTCAAAATATAATAAGTACAATAATGTCAATGAAAAAATAAACGTTATAATTAAAATGAATTGCCGTCTAAAGAATTGCATATTGATTGAATAAGCTTCATATAAAAATAAAAATATGGACACTGCTATATAAATAACAATCCAAGTAAAAGAGAAATATACAATACTAGATTGAAACAATAAATTATTTTTCGTAATTGTCCGAAAAATATCAGGATAATATAATAGTAAAGAGATGATTGGTGGAATAAAAATCACTCTCTTCAACCAATAATTTCTTCTTATCCAAACAATCATCGAATAATGAATGGCTAATAATAATAGAAAAAGCGGAAAAAGATACCTGCCTATTGCTACAAGGTATCCTAGATGATCTAGCGTAATTAAAAAATATTGGATTGATGTTTTAATATCTAAATTAAAATAGAAAAAATTCTGAACCTCTCTGCTAATCCCCCCCTTTTTGGCAATATAAACTAATATTCCTGTTAACATTAATGCAAGACTGATGCACATTGCAAATAAATAAAAAGTCTCTTTATTCCGTTTTACAATTAAAACCATAATGGAAGCAATTAATAAAAATATTAAAAAAACGATGAACATGTGTATTCACCTTCTGATTCCTTCTGTTTTCATTAAGCCGTAAATGGACTCTCAAAATTCGAAAGTCCATTCTAAATTTAATTATATAGATGTGTACAATTACTTATCCATTATTTTGCCTTGTGTTTATTCTGCTGCCTCTTTCATAATATCAAATAGTACATAGTCTGAAACAGGTACAAGCTCATCTTCTGTTAATCGTTCTTCTGTCATAAAGTTTTCTTGTTGTACCTCATAAAATATGTCTATATCTCCATTCTCAATCATTTCCACTAAATCATCAGACGTAATCCAGTCACCATCCCCGGTCTCTTTTTTAACAGACTCGGCATCTAAACCAGCAACCTCCGCAGACCATTTCGCGACTTCGTCTAAATTCTCAACGCGATAGTCCATTCCCCCATATAACCCTTTTGTGAATTTAACTAACAGATCATGATTTTCTTCTGCATATTTCGGGTTTACTACCCATGATGCGATGGATGGAAATTGATCGGCATAGCGTACATTGTTTGATAACATAATAGCGTTATCACCCATTTCCTCTTTAATGGCAGTTGTATTTGGTGACCATGTTGCTGCTGCATCAACACTTCCTGAAATCATTGCCGTAACGATAGCTGACGCATCCATATCCATTAATTTAACATCTTCCTCCGTTAATCCAGCCTCATTTAAAGTCATATTTAATATTGTTTCACTGGAAGTTCCTGAAGCTACTGCAATTGTTTTACCCTTTAAATCACTTATTTCCCTTACACCATTTTCCTTGTTGCCAATAACCTCATCAGCATTCCCTAAGTGTGCAAATGCAAAAATATCTGCTGATCCTTGAATTGCTAATACATGTGCTCCGGGTCCAATATAGCCAACATCAATGCTCCCTGATTCCATTGCGGCAATAATCGTTGGACCATCCGCAAATTCAACTAATTCTACTTCAATTCCTTGTTCCTCAAATGCACCAGTATTAATTCCTGCTACTACCGCATTCATACTGGCATAGTTTGGCATGTAGGCCACTTTCATTTTTGTTAACTCTTCATTGGATGCTGCTTCTTCTGTTGAATCCACTTCACTTTTATCATTATTTTCGTCATTGGAACAAGCAACTAGCAACAAAATCACAAATAACACCATCAGTAAACTAATTGATTTTTTCAATCTGTTTTCCTCCCCTATTTTTATTGAACCATGCATGTTGTGGATGTCGATCATCACCTACTACTATTTCCTCACTTCTAGATACTCTTTATACACCTTGCTCCAAATATAATTTTTCACTTCCAAGAACTCTTTCGTCATCTTCGTTTCTTGATTCCTTGGATAAGGAATATTAACATCAACAATTTCACTTATTCTGCCAGGACGGGCACTCATGATAACAACTCTTTGCCCTAAGATGATTGCTTCATCAACATCATGTGTGATGAAAAAGCACGTTTTCTGTTCTTCCGCCCATGTTTGCAATAATTCTTCTTGTAATTGTGTTCTTGTTTGAGCATCTAGTGCTCCAAATGGTTCATCCATCAATAGTACAGATGGATTTACCGCATATGCCCTAGCAATCGCAACACGCTGCTTCATACCACCTGATAATTCTTTTGGATAATGATCTACAAAATTCTCTAATTCTACCATTTTCAAATATTTCAAAGCAATCTCTTTACATTTCTTCGCTTCCACACCTTTAATTTTCAAGCCAAATTCGACATTGCCTTTCACTGTTAACCAAGGAAAAAGCGCATACTGCTGAAAGACAACACCCCGTTCTGTTCCTGTTCCTTTAATTATCTGTCCATCGCAAAGTACTTGCCCTGACGTTGGTTTAGTCAATCCAGCTATTATATTCAATAGGGTAGACTTTCCACAACCGGATGGCCCAACCACTGTAACAAATTCATTTTCTTTAATTTCCAAATCTACTCCATTAAGAGCAACCACCTGCCCACTTCTAGATTCAAACACCTTTTTCACTTTATCAATTTTTACTTTTATCCCTCGTTCTTTTCCTGCCATCCTGTTAATTTCCCTTCTAACATTCGAACCAATTTATCCAATATAAGACCGATGATACCGATGATTATGATGTATAATAGCATTGGAGACGATTCGAACGTATTATTAAGTGCTCTTATTCTCATACCAAGACCTGCTGATGCACCAGTTGACTCGGCGGCGATTAAAGAGGTTAAGGCTACTGCAGTTCCAAGTCTCACAGCCGTAATGATAAAAGGCAATGATGCTGGTGCAATGACTCTTAAAAATATATCCTTATCTCCTGCCCCAAGCACTCTAGCGGCCTTCACCAATGTTGGATCAATATTTTTTACGCCTTGATAGATAGTAATGGACATAATTAAAAATGTCGCAATTGTAATGACGATAATTTGCGGCGTTCTCCCTACCCCTGCTGAAATTACAACGAGCGGCACATAAGCCAAAGGAGGTATATTTCGGACAAATTGAATCCATGGTTCAATAATATACTGAACCGGTCGATACCACGCCATTAAAATTGCTACTGGTAAGGCAAAAGTAAATCCTAAACCAAACCCCGCAGTCACTGAAATTAAACTGCTTTGAATATCTTTAAAAAACACTCCACGTTCGATCATTATTTGAATAGATTCAACTACTAAAAATACATTAGGAAAACTTCTAGCTGTTGCAGGGATATAAGACAATATCGTCCAAAAGATAAGTGCTGCGATAATAGATATCGCTAGCCAGCCCTTATTTGGAACTTTTTCTATCCAACTTTTTTCTGTATGATTTGTTTCATTAGCCATAATAATTTATTCCTTCCATTTAGAACCTTCTGTCAGTAAATATCTTTTACACAACGAAATCCAATATTACCTGTCGAACTATCCGGTGTATTGGATGTTCTTGCGGCAACACGATAGCGATTACAGTACGAGTCGTGGCATAAATAAGAGCCACCTCTCATGACACGATTGCTCCCACTCTTTGCTCCCTTTGGATTCGTACTGCTGCCACGTAGTTCAAAATTTGTTGTAAACCAATCTCCACACCATTCCCAAACATTTCCGACCATATTGTACAGCCCATATCCATTTGGTTTGAACGCTGTTACCGGCGCTGTTCCGACATATCCGTCTAACTGATCATTTCGTTTTGGAAATTCTCCTTGCCAAATATTGCATTGATGTTCTCCGTTAGGAGTAAGCCCATCTCCCCATGGGTAGCGTTTTTGATTCAATCCGCCTCTTGCTGCAAACTCCCACTCTGCCTCAGTTGGTAGTCGTTTACATGCCCATTTCGCGTAGGCCGCTGCATCATTCCAAGATATATGGACGACTGGATGATCCATTCTGTCTTCTATTGTCGAATCAGATCCTTCCGGGGTTTTCCAAGTCGCTCCCTCCACCACAAACCACCATGGTGTTTGTGGTGGATATTGTTTTACCTTTTTAGCAGTTGCTTCACTGATAAATAGGTAAAAGACAAATGACCATCCATAATCCTCTGCTTCTGTCTTATAACCTGTTGCTTGAACAAACTGATTAAATTCTTTATTTGTTACAGCTGTCCGATCCATATAATATGAATCTACCGTTACTTCATGGATCGGTGTTTCTCCATCTAATTTATTTGCATCCCTATCAGTCGTACCCATTCGAAAAGTGCCACCATCAATCTTCACCATTTCTTTATCGATTACAGGATCAGCTTGTGTCATCCCCTCACTTGTTGTTGGCGCTTTAGTGCTTTCTTGTACACTATTTCTTGTTGCGGCACAACAACCAGGTTTATCCTTCATCATTTTTCACCTTATTCCTTATCTCCGACTTTTTCCTTTAATCTGTATAACTCCTTTTTAAGTAATCTGATCTCATCTTCATATTCGGGATCATGGTAGACATTATTCATTTCATAAGGATCTTTCCGTAAATCAAATAATTCCCACTCTGGTGTTCTCGGTTCATCCATCGCATCTTTATTTCCTAATGCCTCTCCATAATAATAAATCAATTTATAATCCTTCGTTCGTATACCATAATGTGCCTGAACTCGGTGTTCTTTGCTCAAATGTTCCCAATATCGATAATACATAGAATCCTGCCAGTCTTCAGGAGTATTTCCTTCCATAACTGGCCTTAGACTACGGCCTTGCATTATTTCAGGGATTTCAATTCCCGCAAAATCTAAAAACGTTTCGGGAAAATCAACATTTAAAGCAAAGTCCTCCGTCACTGTCCCTGGCTTGATGACATTAGGATAACGAACAATAAACGGCATTCGTAGCGATTCTTCATACATAAATCGTTTATCATACCAACCATGATCACCAAGAAAAAATCCTTGATCCGATGTATAAACGACAATGGTATTATCCGCTATTCCTTCATCATCTAAGAAATCTAATAATCGCCCGACATTGTCATCAATTGAAGCAACACAGCGTAGATAGTCTTTTATATAACGTTGGTAGTACCAGCTTTTCAATTCTCTATCGGTAAGCCCCGCGGGAGGATCTTCTTTCACATCTCTTTTTAACAGATCACGGTCAATTCGCATTTTTGCTTCTTTGGCCGCAGATGCCTTACCACTATAGTCATCATGAAAAGTTTCCGGTTCGGGTATATCGACATCTTCATACAGATGCATATGCTTTTCATCAGGATCCCATGGACGATGAGGTGCTTTATGGTGACACATCAACATAAACGGTTTGTCCTTATCCCGCTCCTCTATCCATTTCATTGACATATCTGTCACCAGGTCTGTCGCATATCCTTTCATTTGCTTTTCTTCTCCCATCTCGATCATCATTGGATCATGATAATCACCTTGACCTGGGAATACGTGCCAGTAATCAAAATCGATCGGATCGTGATTCGGTCCATGACCTAAATGCCATTTACCAATTAAAGCTGTTTGATATCCATTCTCTCGTAATAACTTTTGAATGGTATTTTGTTTATTATCAAATGTATCCCCTAAAGTCTTCACTCCATTCTTATGATTGTATAACCCAGTTAGAATGGTCGCCCGACTCGGAGCACAGATTGAATTTGTACAAAAACAATTATCGAACCGCATTCCTTCATTGGCAATTCTGTCTAAATTTGGGGTCGTATTGATCCTACTATCATAACAACTCATTGCATGTGCAGCATGATCATCACTCATGATAAAAACAACATTTGGTTGTTTCTCTGTATCCATTCATCATTCAACTCCCATATAATGCTAAAAGTATGTATGCGCTTTCCTGAATTACTGTCTTTAGTTTATCACTGTACTTTATTTTCTATAAGTATGAAATTCTCTCATACTATAAGTGCGTGTTCAAAATGGTCGATAAAAAAAGCCTAAGAAATTCCACTAGCTAAAAACGCCACGTCCTAGGCTACTTTCATCAAATTTTCATATTGTTCCGTTATAATAACTAAAAAGCTTGTCATTGTACTTAAGATTGTCATTTTTTATTCTTTGTTTTGATGTAAAGAATTTTATGCACCCAAAAAATACGATGGAGTGATATAATGAAAAAAATATCTATTTTGTTCGTTCTTATTGGTTGCGGCTTCCTCCTTTATGGTGGCTACCAACATGTTAATACTAAAATAGCTCAGCAAAATAGTTTGAAAGAAGCAAATGAACTGTTAACCGTTCAAAATGAGGATATAGAAATCAATGCAATTACGTTCGATCCGGAAATTGGAGAAACAGTTGGCATACTAGAAATCCCAAGTATTGATGGAGAACTTCCTATCGTTGAAGGGACAGATCCAGATGAATTAGATAAAGGAGTGGGACATTATCGTGGAACTGCATACCCAATGCAGAATGACCAAATTGTTATGTCTGGACACCGCGACACAGTATTTCGTAGACTTGGCGAAGTGGAACTTGGTGACATCATTACAGTAAAATTACCATATGGGGAAAGAACGTATGAAATGGTTGATTCCAAAATTGTTGATGCTGACGATCGAACGATTATAAAACCGATGGATGATGAAGAATTAGTTATTACAACCTGTTACCCTTTTTCGTACATTGGTGACGCACCAGACAGGTATATTCTTTATGCTAAACCAATAGACGATGGATAAGTGACATTCGCAATAGTAAAAATGGACAACAAGAGAGGCTGATTAAAAATTGTTTTTTACAATGAATGAAAATGGATTTCAAACAAAATTAGGTTTTGATGAGTTACAAATTTCGCCGCAAGAAGATCATGGGTTTCGTCCTTATCAATTATTCGTTTCTTCCATTGTAGGTTGTAGTGGCGGGGTTTTAAGAAAAATCTTACAGAAGATGCGTGTCCAAGTTGATGATATACATATTTCTGCTCAAGTACAAAGGAACGAGGAGAAAGCGAACCGGATAGAAAAAATTCATTTAACTTTTATGCTATATGGAGAAAATATCCCACTTGGAAAAGTTGAAAAAGCCCTAAAAATAACTCGTAAAAATTGTAGCATGATTCAATCTGTTGCAGATAGTATTAACATAACAGAGGAAGTTGAAATAAAGGATACGGATTTGCCCAAATCTGACTAAGGTGATTAAGCAAGAGTCCTTATATTATGCAAATGAGGTTGTCCTTAAATATTGGAACAACCTCATTTGCTATTTCACTCTTCCCATATACGTTTATAATGGAACTTATTTTGTGAAATTTTCATCAAAAAGACATCAGGATTACTAAAACTTTTCCATTGTTCAAATCCAACATTTTTATCGTAGTTTCTCAAACAAAGAGACAAGATATTTCCATGGGTGACAAGAATCGTGTTTTCAACATCACTTGCAACAACTTCATCTATCACCTTTACAATTCGCTTCATTGCTTCCTTACTAGATTCTCCACCCACATACGTTACATCCATATCCCTATAGGTTTCTGCAAGTTTTTCCATCCAATCTGTCAAGGAAATGGAACTAAGGATACGTTCCGATAATCGATGATCCAATTCTATTTCTACGTTTTGCTTCTTTGCATAAGGTTCTATCGATTGAACTGCTCGCAAAAATGGACTAGCTATAATGCGATCAATCGCCAAAGGAGATAAAAAGTCCGAAAGCTTATTTGCCTGTATAATTCCTTTTTCTGTTAGCAGTGCATCTGCCGATTGTCCGTCTGCCTCACAGTGCCTAATAAGATAGATATTTTTATCCATTAAATTCTCCTTTATTAAGCTTCACTATTTCTAAAACTCTCTATATAGTTAAATAGGCCGAGCATTGCACAGATCATGCGTCATCCATACGTATAACATTTATTTTACAAACTCCTTATCACCGAGCAGACGTGATTCATCCCCCATAAACCTTACAACTTTAACCCTTTCAACAACTCGATCGCTAGCTTTAATTTTTCCACCTCTTGAACGAGGGCGATACGGACAAATCCAGTGCCTTCTGTTCCGAAAACACTACCTGGCACCATGACAACCCCGACCTGTTCAATCGTTTTAAAAACGAATTTTTGATCAGCCATGTCATATGGATATTTGGCCCAAACGAACATCCCACCACTTGAAGGAGACACTTCCCAATTAAGTTCAGCTAATCCTTTCATTAGAATGTGGTGCCGTTCAGAAAATATCGTCCGTAATCGTTCTGTAATTTCTTCTGCATGATCTAGTGCAACAATTGCTGCTTCTTGAATCGGGGAGAATGTGCCATAGTCTAAATTTGATTTTAGTTCACGTATTATTTGAATTCCCTTTCGATTACCGACAATATAGGCAATTCTTGCACCTGCTAAACTAAAACTTTTCGATAAAGAATTAATCTCCATCCCGACTTCTTTTGCACCCGGCGTAGATAAAAAGCTTTTTGGAGCTTCCCCCGTAAAATAATATTCTGAATAGGCTGCATCGTGTAATACGATCACATTATGTTTCCTAGCAAATTGAACAACATGCTCAAAAAATGCTGCAGTCGGAGTCGCCGGTACTGGGTTTCCAGGTAAATTTAAAATGAGTAGTTTCGCTCTTTGGGCAATATGTTCCGGTATTTCACCAAGATTAGGCAAAAAATTATTTTCTGCACGCAGCGGCATATAATAAGGTGTTGCACCCGCTAATTTTATCCCGGCATCATAAGCGATATAGGCGGGGTTTGTCGTTAAGACAATATCACCTTCATCACAAAAAGCAAGTGGCAAATGTACGAGGCCTTCTTGTGAGCCCATCGTTTGAAGTACTTCTGTTTCGGGATCAAGCTCAACACCTGATCGACGCTCATAATAATTTGCGACCGCCTCATTAAATCGATTCGTTCCACCTAACGTATATCCATACACATCTGGCTTTGCACTTTCTTTCGATAACTTCTGTCTTACTATCTTATCTGGTGGTAAATCCGGACTACCTAAACTTAAATCAACGATATTTGCACCTTGAGCTTGTTTTTTTGCAGCGGCATCCTTCAAATCACCAAAAATAGCTGGAGAAAAGATCGACATTTTTTTAGATGGTTTCCATTTCAAATGAATACAACCCCCATCAATTATTCTATACTTATATAGTATCATAGCTGATTTTTTTGTGGGGCTTTGCGTCCATATCGAACTATAATTCTATCATCCTTCTATAGAATAGGAGCTTCTCTTTTTATTTTTTGTCACACTAATTTGAACCTCTCCTGACTAAAGTCACGAGATTCTTGGGAACAGAGCATACTTGAGAGCGGTGGCATACACTACCCACAGTGGTTTCTCTTATACACCAAGCTATCTCCGCAGTTCCTGCGGTTCTTGATTATTTCCTTTTTACGTTAG
>NZ_QJJQ01000029.1 GCF_003201975.1 Pseudogracilibacillus auburnensis
CTAGCCAAAAGTATTTCTGATGTATCTTGGTCCAGCTTCGTCTCCAAATTACAGTACAAAGCTGAATGGTATGGGAAAACAATTGTCAAAATTGATAGGTGGTATCCATCCAGCCAGATCTGTTCAGAATGTGGGCATCAAGATGCAAAGAAAGCCCTTAGCATCCGAGAATGGATGTGCATTACTTGTCATACAAAGCATGATCGTGATATCAACGCTAGCAAAAACATCTTGGTTGAAGGGCTAAGGAAACTATCCCTAACGTAAAAAAGAAATAATCAAGAACCGTAGGAACTACGGAGATAGCTTGGTGTATAAGAGAAACCACTGTGGGTAGTGTATGCCACCACTCTCAAGTATGCTTTATTCCCAAGAATCTCGTGATTTTAGTCATGAGAGGTTCAATCTATACTCATATGCGTGTACATGCCTGTAGTACTCAAGCTTATGCTCAAGCAGTTTCCGTAAAGTTCGTAAATCGACACTTTCTTCATTCAAAAGCAGTGTCGAAATGTATCCGCAAATGGTGAAGCTTATAAAAATTTACTTATAAATAATATTGTGTTAGATGTTATAATAAATTAATAAGTATGATAAATTTTAGTACTCAGAGTTTTTTGATGAATCTATCTTAATAAAAATAATATTCGATTCAGGTAATAACTTTTGTAAAAATTACACTATTTTATTGACTGAAAAAGCAGATTGATTTTGTAGAGTACCAACCCCTATACAGTTTTTAAAAACCTTGGTTAAAACCAACGTTTAAACGAATAAATTATTTTATTGTAATAGCACATAGTATAAGTATTATCCTTTTTAATATGGAGAATAGCATTCTAAATTAAAAAAAGGTAAGTTTTTACTGTTAAACCGCTTTAAATAAACGAATATACAAGTATATACTTGTAAAAACTTAACAATACAAGCGGGGGTGTAGAATTGGAATTTTCATATACAGTTGTAGACAATAAGTTGACGAAAACGGTAGATAAGACAATATTAAATTATGGAATTAGTATCGACAAATTATTGCAATTAGAATCTTTTTTTGAAGTTGTTTATGTACCTGAAAATAGTAAAAAGTTAATAAAAAGGGTTTCAGTCATTGAGTTAAGAAAGTTTAGTTCCTGGATAAAGGGTGAAGAATTAGCTTTAACTACTGTGGAAAACTTTCCTACAAAAGAATTACAATTGACACTTATTAAAGAGCTTGCTACTGGGGGAGTAACTTGTTTAGCATTTCATCCTGGTAACGAATCAAATAAAAGTTGGAAAATTTATAAAGAGACAATCGATTATGCTAAGCGCTATGAACTGCCTTTGTTACAACTTAATGCATCATGTACGTATGCTGAAATAATTGATTTATTATACAATATAGAAATAAAAGAATACAAGAGTCAGGTGAGCATTTTAAGTAATGTTAATCAACTCCTTTTTCAATATTTATCGCAGACTTTAACATTAGATAAATTGCTTCGAAATATTTCTGAAATGACAGGCTTACAATTTATTATCTTAGATGTAAATTTGAATGTTACTTCTAGTTCACGGATAGAAGATAGTTATATAAATATTATTAACAGTAATTCTTTTAAAAAGTTTATGAACGACAAAAAAACTATACAACTTTTAACAAACGGTAATAGTATTATTGTTGACACTGTTATTGAAGATACTAATTTTCATTTTTTTGTTCGTCCAATTAAAGAAAATAAGTATGTTAAACAAGTATTAGTCATTATTGGTTCTGTAGATCATCCGATGATTGACAAAATTATTGAGAGTATAGAAAAAGCATTAAATCTCAAAAAAGAAGAATCCCTTGAGAAGATAATGGGCAATATAAATAAGGCAAACGTTGAATTATTTAAAAACAACAATCTTAAGCAAGCAAAATTGTATTATTCCAAAATTGGTTATAAGTTGGAAGATAAAAATGCAATAATTATTATGGATATAAATACGGAGATGGAAAATAACTCATCTATGGATTTGAATTATTTAGATAATATAAGGTTTAGAATTATTAATCAAATTAATCATTATTTTAAGGGAAGTATTTTTGCAACATGGTATAATAATAATTTCGTTATTTTTTTAACATTAAAATCGAAGGAACATTTTGAGGAAATCTCTTATGAACTATTAAATATGATGAATTTTACGTTTCCCTTTTTACAAATTAATTTGGGATTAAGTAGTTCTTACACGACCGAATTGTATAAAGCATACAATGAGGCTATTTCTGCAGTTAAGTCAGCAAATGAATTGGATAAAAGAATTGAGTATTTTGATGATCTAAGTTTTTTTCAAATAATCACTGACTTTGGAAATAATTATTATATTAAACATTTTTATTCTAACGAGTTAGAACCGCTTTTGTCATTAGAAGAAGAAAACAAAAAAGAAATAATGGCCACTTTGGCTACTTTTCTAGATAATAACTTAAACTATAAAGAGACAGCCGACCTTCTGTTTGTTCATCCTAATACGGTGAGATATCGAATTCGGAAAGTGAAAGAATTGTATAAGAATGAACATTTATTTTCTGATTCTGAAAAGAGATTAAACCTTTCTATTGCAATTAAAATGTATCAGTACAAATGATTTATTCTATCGCTTTTTTTTCCTCATATCGTTCGACTAGAAATGTGCTAAATTAATAATGATCAATCGGAAACATAATCTTTTTTAAATCTCACAGACGGTAAGCGGAAGAGTTCAAATAACGATATAGCGGTATTAAAAAGTATTAATACTAACTTTGTATGCTACTTGCAGACTAGTATATAAGTGGTCTGAACTGTTCCACTTTAATTTCGACTATTACGTATTTTATATATATTTGTTATTATTCTGTACTGTTTCGAAATATTTCAAGTTAAAAAAAGAAATTCGACTGGTGATGTCGAATTTCTTTTTTATTTTATAGAATGGCAAGCATTGCGACTACTTTCTGGAACAAAATTGATATTGTTACTAAATTGCAAAGATATCATCCTTTTGTTAAGCGTTTACAAAAGTCGAGAAATACCTTGTAACTGGCTGATATATGATTAAGGAGATAAATCACTGATAATGTTAATAATTAGTTTTAGAAAATACAACAAAAGGGGTTTTGGTAACGATGAAGAAAGAAGTGAGAATTGGTTTTGACGTAGGAGGAACTTTTACAGATGGGGTTATTGTAAAAGGAAAAGATATATTATCGAAAACGAAAACATTAACTACTGAAGATGTAACGTCTGGAATCATCAATGCCCTTGATGATTTACTTACAGCAAGTAAGGTAGATCCACTAGAAGTAGGTATGGTTTCCTTTGGTACGACACATACAACTAATGCTATTATTGAACGAAAAAATTTAAATAAAGTAGGAATTTTTAGAATAGGAGCACCAGCAACGACTGCTATCCCACCATTAACTGGATGGCCTAACGATTTAAAAGAAGCTATCGGCGGAAATGAAAACGTTTTTATTATCAATGGTGGTTCCGAGTATGATGGTCGAGATATCGTACCACTCGATACAGAAGCAGTACAAAATGCATGTAAGGAATTGGAAGGAAAAGTTGACTCTGTAGCTATTACAGGTGTATTTTCTCCGATGATTCCTGATCATGAAAATAGAGTAGCAGAAATTGTGAAAGAAGTTTTAGGTGACGATATTCATATTACTTTATCACAAAATATCTCTACTATTTCTTTATTAGAAAGAGAAAACTCGACAATTTTAAACGCATCCGTTATTTCAGTGATGCAACGTTCAATAAACGCTTTAAAAGATGCTACAAAAAAACGTGGTATAGAAGCTTCTCTTTATGTTGTACAAAATGATGGTAGTGTTATGTCTTCTGATTATGCAGTTGACTACCCAATATTCACTGTAGCATCAGGTCCTGCAGCAAGTGTTAGGGGAGCGGTTTATTTATCAGGAATAACAGATGGGGTTGTTGTCGATGTGGGAGGAACTTCAACAGATGTTGGGTATATTGTAGATGGTTTCCCACGTGAATCTGCAATTACAGTAACAATTGGAGGCGTAAAAACAAATATTCGTTGTCCAGATTTATTATCTATTGCATTAGGTGGCGGAACGATTATTAAAAATAGCGGAGACAAAGTCGTTGGAATAGGACCTGAAAGTACAGGTTACAATCTAGTACATTTAGGAAAATCATTTGGTGGCCCGATTTTAACTGTGCATGATGTTGCCGTCGCTAGGGGGGGACTAAACAAAAATCTTGATATTTTCACAAATAACTTTGTTACTCATCCTGAAAAAATTAAGGAACTTTCTAATGATTTAGTAATGAATGCAACGAAAAACATTACTGAAATGTTGGAGGTGACAATTGATCAGATGAAAACAACGCCTGAAGATATACCTGCTTTAATTGTTGGAGGTGGTGCGACAACAATGCCGAAAGAAAATGTGTCAGGAACTACAGAGGTAATTAACCCTGATCACTTTGAAGTATGTGGCGCAATTGGAGCAACTATTGCTGAAATTGGAGCACAAGCTGAAGCAGTTGCTGACTTAGAAGTGGAGGATAGAGAACAAGCGATTAATGAAGTTATTGAAATGGCAAAAAATAATTTAGAAATTGCTGGAGGAGTGAAGGACACAGCAGAAGTTATTGATATAGAAGAAATTCCATTTGCCTATATGCCAGGAAAAAGACAAAAAATTAGAGTGAGAGTAAAAGGGAAAGTATTTAACTAAACTATTTTAAATTGAATTAGGAGGCAAAGTAGCGATGAGCGTATATGAAGTGTTAGAAAAGTGGGGCATCAAAAACTATCGAATAATTGATGAACAAGCGATTGAAGAAATAACATTAGGTGCATCTATTTTGGCGACAGGTGGCGGAGGGGATCCAGAGATCGGTCTCTTATGGACATTAGGAACAATCGAAAAAGGGAAAGATATTGTCTTAATTAATCCAGAGGATGTTCCGGATGATGTTATGGGTGCAAGTGTAGGTTGTCTAGGAGCTCCGATTGTATTAACAGAAAAACCACCGAGTCACAATGTATTAGAAAAAGCGTTTAAAGAGTTATCTAGATATCTTGGAGAAAATCTAGAAGTTGTTATTCCTTTTGAATGTGGAGGTGTTAACTCGACTGTTGCTTATGCAATAGCTGGCGAACTAGGAATCCCTGTTATTGATGTAGATGGAATGAATCGTGCATTTCCTGAATTACACCAAACATCTTGGGTAGCGAACGGGAGTCATGCATCTCCGGCAGTTTCTGTAGATGACCGGGGGAATATGACGATTATTGATACGAAAGAAGATAATTTACGTGCAGAGAATATTGCAAGGAATGCTGCAATGGCTTATGGCGGTATATCTTGGAAAGCATCTTATCCTTTAACAGGAAGAGAAGTAAAAGAAAAGTCAATATTATATTCACAAAGTATCGCTTGGGAAATTGGAAAAGCAGTGAGTGAAGCACGACAAAATCATCGAAATCCAATTGATGAGATTATAAAAAAATTAAAAGAGACGCGCGGTGTAGAAAGTTTTAAAGTGTTTAATGGAAAAATTGTTGATATAAACCGTGATTTTGGTGGAGAAGCTACCAAAGGATTTTCTTCAGGGAAAATTCAAATGGAAGGAATGGGCGAGTATAAAAACCAAATAGCTGAAATTGACTTTCAAAATGAATGGTTACGGTTAAAGATTGACGGAGAAACGTTAAGCTTGCCACCTGATTTAATAACGATACTAGATAATGAAACAGGAGAGCCGATTCGAACAGATATTATGAAATACGGTTATCGTGGTTCAATTTTATTAATTCCAGCACAAGAAAGAATGAGAACTGAAAAAGGTTTAGAAATTTTTGGACCATCTTATTTTGGTTACGAAGAGTCATATGAGCCTGTCGAAGATATTGTTGCAAAGAAAGGAAGATAAAAATGATTTCAAATGTAAAAAAATATATCGATCAAGATGATCGTTATACAGCATTAATAAAAAAGGTGCATAAAAATCCTTATATTGAAGCGAAGGATTTATTAGAAAATATATCTGAAAATGACTTGACATTTTACGAGAATGCAATCAATCAGTTAACGAATGAATTTATCTTTGTAGAGCTTACAAGCCAAGCTGGATCAACGGTTGAATCGAGAGTTCCGAAGAAAATATTCATTATAAATCCAGAAGTTTCTGATGAACTCGACAAGATTTTTAGTTAGGGGGGAATTTATCGTGGAACAAGAGTATGGTGATCGAGTAACTAAATTTGTTAAGAAGCTCCAGGATAAAAGCATCGATGCAACAGTATTTTTTGGACAAGAAAATATTCGCTATTTTACTGGCTTTCAAGTAAATCAATTAACGGAATCTGTTCTTATCATTGAACAAGATGGAACTATATCCTATTTAGTTCCAAGATTAGATCTTTTTCGAGCAAAAAGAGATTGTTGGATAGAGAGTATCCATGCCTTTTTGGAAGATACTCCTGATTACTTAGCGCCATTAAGAAAATTGGTAAAAAGGAAATGGAAAACAATCGGAATTGAACAAAGTAGTATTACATTACATCATCTATCTTATGTTCAAGGTATTTTTAACGGTAATTTAGAGGCTATTGAACAGCTGATGACAGAGCAACGTAAGGTAAAAACAGCAAATGAGATCGTTAAGCTTAGAAAAGCAGGTGAAATAGCTAGTTTGACGATGAATATGGCGAAGAATTATATCGTGGAAAATAAGCAAGTAACTGAGAGAGAAGTTACTGGATTTGCAAAGTATGTGATGGATAAAAATGGTGCGGAAAATTATTCGTTTGAACCATTTATAATGTCAGGAGTTGATTCAGCACTTCCGCGTAGGGTTTCATCGATGAAATCATTAAAAGAAGGCGAATTAATATTGTTTGATATGGGATGTATTTATCAAGGATATTGTTCAGATATAACGCGGACATTTTGTTTAGGAGAGGCTTCCGACGAACAAAAAGAAATTTATCAAATCGCTTTAGAAGCACAACAATTAGCGATGAAAACAATTAAACCAGGAGTAATTGCACAAGAGGTAGATAAAGTAGCAAGAGACTTTATTAAAAAACATGGATTTGGAGAGTTTTTCCCTCACTTAACTGGACATGGCTTAGGTATTGGTATTCATGAATATCCGATTATTGATGAAGGCGAAGAGAGTGTTTTAGAGGAGAATATGGTTGTAACAATTGAGCCAGGTGTCTATGTACCAAATATAGGAGCTGCAAGAATTGAAGATATGATTCTTGTTACGAAAGATGGTTATGAGTATTTAACTTCTTCACCAAGAGAAATGATACTTAATTAGGGGGTGAGTGACGTGTCTGTATATGATTTATTAGAAAAATGGAAAGTAAAAAAATATCGAGTAATTACTTTGGAAGATTTAGAAGATATTACGGTAGGTTCTACATTGCTTGCTACTGGAGGTGGTGGAGATCCAGATATAGGATTTCTTTGGGCGCAAAAAATAATTGAAGATAAGCACGAAATTGTTTTGCTTGACCCAGAGGATATTCCTGATCATGAATTAATTACAAGTGTTGGTTGTTTAGGTGCTCCAGTCGTTCTTACTGAAAAGCCCCCAGGTGGAAATGAAATTTATAAAAGTTTAGAAGCAATATCAACCTATTTAGGAAAAGATGTCAATGCAATTATTCCTGCTGAAGCGGGTGGAGTGAATATGACAATTCCAATGGCAGTTGCAGGTGCATTAGGTATACCAGTTATTGATGCTGATGGGATGGGAAGAGCATTTCCAGAACTGCAAATGACTTCTTTTTATATTGGAGGTGTAAGTCCATCTCCTGTTGCAGCAAGTAACGAAAAAGAAGAAGTATGTATAGTAGACTCCGAAGAAGGAGAAGTTTCTGAACGCATTATTCGAAGTGCCGCGATGGCTTACGGAGGTATTTCTTGGATTTCTAGTTATCCTATGTCTGGGTTGGAAATGAAAAAAACAGCAATCCATCGAACCGTTACACATGCACAAGAAATTGGAAAAATAGTAAGGGAAAATCAACAAATTAATACGGAGCCTGTTAAAGATTTTGCTTCTTTTACAGGAGGAGAAATCGTCTTTAAAGGAAAAGTGACAGACTTAAACAGAGATTTTGGTTCAGAAGTAACGAAAGGATTTTCATCAGGGTTGATTACTTTAGAAGGAATCGATTCCTATAAAAATAGCGAAGCAAAAGTAATGTTTCAAAATGAGTGGTTACATCTTGAAATAAATGGAAAAACATTGTCATTACCACCTGACTTAATCATTTTAATGGATCCTGAAACGGGATTAGCACTACGAACCGATATTATAAAATATGGTTATCGTGCTTATATCGTTTTAATACCAGCAGATCCTAAAATGAAAACAGATAGAGGTATAGAAATATGTGGTCCGCAAGCTTTTGGAATAAATAAACAATATCAAACGCTGGATCAATTAAAAGAGTGACATTACTTTAGTTCGTATTAATGAAGCTGCCCTAGCTGGATAAATAATAACTTCGGGCAGCTATAAAACCACTATTATTTTCAGACTATTATTAATTTTGAAGTAAGGGAGATGAAGAGATGGAAAGTTATGATGTTAACGTCAGTGAGGGAATGTACGCTAAAAAAGCAATTCCAGAAAAGGAAAGAAAAAGTTGGATTGGTGTAGCGGCAATTTATTTCGGAATGACAGCTGCCCTATCTGCTTTTGCTACAGGTGGAGCACTTATTAGCGGATTAACATTAATACAGTCGATTGGAGCAACAATTTTAGGAACAGCAATTTTAGTTTTTCTATTTTTTATTCCAACTGGTAATATTGGGGCTCGAGAAGGTTTAAATACGTATATGATTGGAGAAGCAGCTTTTGGTTCAAAAGGTTCTAATATTGCAACCGCATTCATCATTACTATAATACCTTGTGTCGGTTGGTATGGTGTTCAAGTTTCTATTGCGGCTACTGCATTAACAGAAGTATTAGGGGGAAACGAAAGTTTAACCCCTTGGATGATGATTATATTAGGGATTATTTTCTGTATTCCCGCAATGTTTGGTGTAATTAGTATGGCTTGGCTGGACTATTTAGCAGTTCCTGCAATATTAATTATTACAATTTATGGTTTTTCTAAAGCGATGAGTATTACAGGTATGGAAGGTTTGTTTGAATATACACCTACTTCAAGCCAAACGATAGTTTGGGGAGCAAACTTAATGGTTGGAAGTATGGTTGTCGGTGCCTCTTTTACTGCTGATTACACTAGATGGACGAGAAATAAATTGTCTCATGTATCTTATGCAGGTATAGTTGGAAATTTCCCACCACTATTAATTTTAACGATTATTGCAGCAATGATGGGAATTAGTGCTTCTTCTCTTGGAAACGTAGAAGAGCCTTGGAATATTGCAGAAGTAATGAAGGTTTTAGGATTACCGATCATTTCACTGTTCCTAGTTATCATTATGCAATGGTCAACTAATATAACTTCTTCTTATAGCGCTGGACTAGCCTTGACAAAAGTATTCGGCTGGAGTCGATTTTGGTGGACATTAATTGCAGCAATTGTTGGTACTGTTTTATCGTTAGTTGGTATTATGCAATTTTTTATTGGATTTTTAGGAATTTTAGCAGCTTTTGTTGCTCCCGCAGCTGGTGTTATTATAAGTGAATATTATTTTGTGTCAAAAGGAAAGTTAAATAGAAAAAATGGACTATATTGGCCAGGTATTATTTCGTGGTTAATTGGAGGGTTTGTAGCTTTTTTATTACCGTTTTTTATTCCTGCAGTAAATGGCGCAATAATATCGGCTGTAATTTATTATCTTTACCACACTTTTTTAGCAGATAAGAAAGTATAAAACTTTCTTATCCTGCATAAGTGTAACTAAGGCATTCGCGAAAAGGCTTGGCGAATGCCAAGTTTTCTAATAAAATCTTAATATCATGAGCAATAGGCTAGATTAGCATTTGGTTTTTAATAAACGATTAGAGAAGGACTACTTCTTCTTAATATAAGTTTAGAAAGGATCATAGTAATTTATTATTTTAAGTGAAAAACAAATTCAAGAAATTTACGGTATGAATCAAGCGATAAAAGATATGGTACTCTTCTTTAGAATTTAACTTTTATAAAATAATGGATTTATCTATGTAAAAATACTCTCATTTCGTAAACGAAAATTGTTTGTTTATAGATGGGAGTATTTCTGTTTCTCTATCGTCATATTGCATAAAATTAATTATAATGAATAAAAGTTTTTGTTTAAGTAAATAGCAAGTCAATTGTATACTATTAGTAGAGTAACAAAGAATGGAGTGTGGGTAATGCGGGAAGTTGTCATTGTCGAAGGTTGCAGGACAGCAGTTGGTAGAAGAAAAGGAGCTTTTAGTAATTATCGGGCAGATGACTTATTTGCCGAAGTGTTAAAAGAAGTTGTGAAACGAGCAGGAATTAATAAAAGTGAAGTGGAAGATGTAATTGCTGGATGTGTGACACAAGTAAACGAACAGGCAATGAATGTGGCGCGAACAGCAGCTTTAATTGCTGGTTTTCCAATTACAGTTCCAGGTGTTACGATTGATCGTCAATGTGGCTCAAGTCAGCAAGCAGTTCACTTTGCGGCACAAGCCATTGCCTCCGGCGATATGGATATTGTGATTGCTGGTGGAGTGGAAAGCATGACAAGATCTCCGATGTTTGCTAATGTTGGGGAAACAAAGCCGAGTAAGAGGTTGTTAGAGAAGCACCATATCGTTAATCAAGGAATATCGGCAGAAATGATTGCTGATCAATGGGGCTTTTTGCGCCAGGATTTAGATGAATTTTCGCTTAAAAGCCATACATTAGCGCTACAAGCGATTGATCGGGGTTATTATAGAGATGAAATTGTCCCGGTTAAAGTGGAGGATGAAGATGGAGAGATTCACACAATCATACAAGATGAGGGGCCACGCAGAGAGACGACAATAGAAATATTAGGTGATTTACAGCCCGTATTTAAAGAAAATGGGAAAATTACTGCAGGAAATGCTAGTCAAATGAGTGATGGAGCAAGTGCCGTTTTACTGATGTCCCGGGAAAAAGCAGATGAAATAGGTGTAACACCAATTGCAAAAATTACCGCACGTACAGTGGTAGGATCTGATCCGACTCTTATGCTAACTGGCCCAATTGAAGCAACGAGAAAAGTGCTTGAAAAAGCGCAACTAACGTTAGAGGATATAGATCGATATGAGGTCAATGAAGCATTTGCACCTGTTCCACTTGCTTGGTTACATGATTTGAAAGCAGATCCTTCAAAACTAAACGTAAATGGTGGTGCCATAGCATTAGGTCATCCACTAGGAGCTACGGGAACGAAATTACTTGTTTCATTGTTGCACGAGTTAGAACGAATTAATGGAAAATATGGCTTGCTTGCGATTTGTGAAGGAATGGGGATGGCAAACGCAACTGTAATTGAACGGATCACATAACCACGAAGGCAATTGAAGTAGCAAAACAAAGAAGTCGAGAAGATATTGCAAAAAAAGAATAAAAGAATTTACAACGTTATCTATTTTATACACCCTTTAAGAAGGAAATATCATCTTTCATAGACAAGAGCGGATGAAAAGAAAGCTTGTTGATCGAATGCAACACTTTATGACAAGAAGGAATTGTGTTCTAAAGTTGATACTTTACGAAATCAACAATCCCAAGTACCAACACCGAATCAATTAAAAAGAGAATGGAGCTAAAGCAGTAAGAATGCTCTTACATAAGTGATCAAAAGGATATGGAAGAGGAGGTATTACTTTTGAGTTCCAATCCTAAACTGTTTTTAACAGACGGTGAGAAATCAAAACTTAGAAGAGCGAAAGTGAAAATAAGGGAAATACATACTTTAAATAAGGAACAAATAGCACAGATGTTAGACGTTTCTGTTGAAAGAGCAAAAATTTTAAAAGGGTTAGCAGATTTTCAAAGTGTCCCTTCTATTGGTTCTAAATTAGCTGAAAAAAGTTGGTTTTTGAGTTGAACATTTTTTCTTTATCGGAAATCAAGGACAAGGATGGTCCCAAACTCTTTGATGAATTAGAACAAAAATTAGGTGTATGGACTGATAGTTGTGTTGAAGATCAAATTCGTTGTGTGATCAACTTTTCTAACAATCCTGAGAGTAGTAAACAGTGGTTTGATTTTACAAATGAGCGGCGGGTTTATCGTGACAAAATAGGCTTCCCTAAAAATAGACCTATAAAGGCTTGGTATGAATAAGCTTAGAAAGTTTAATACAAGTCGTAGTATTCTTATGGGATATACTCACTCTTGATTACTTTTAGACCATTATAAAGAATGTTTGCTATTTTAAAAGAAACATTGGGGCTTGATGTTACTTTAGGCTATTTATGTTGATTTCAAATGAATGGCGTTATTTTAGGTTGTTGAATGTCAATAGGATGTCAAAGACCTTTCTATGGACATTAGAACAGCTTTAATGTTTAGGCTCTGTTATAGTTAATTGTTGATATTCTTAAAGCCATTCAAAAACTGAATCCAGCAGAGAAACATCGATTATGAGAGTATTTAATTGATGCACTAACCGCATCGTCCTCGACAGGAACTGTTCTACAAGAAATATCTGAACGTCAAAATAAGAACGGTTATCATGTCCTGATTACGAATCAGAGTATAGTTCGGTTTGGAAAATATTCAACCGTTGTTGATGGCAAGGAAGTAAAAAAGCAACGTTATAGATGTAAAGCGTGTAAAAAGACATTTACCGACCTAACCAACCACTGTTCTATATCGAACTCGTCGTCTTAACCAATGGATGAAATTTATTGAATGTATGGTGGATGCAACGATTTAACGGGGTTTCAACGAAGTATTTAAAGGAATGATTTTCGCTTCTTTTTATCTATTGCTTTACTTATATTTTTGGATTACACCCTTGTTCAAATAACGTAACAGATTGTAGGATTATGTTCTAAGGAGGTATAAAATGAATAGAGATAATGGGACTACTGACGGAACAATGGAGAAACAAAGACAAGAAATAGAGAGAAAAAAACAATATGATATAGTGACTGGTTTAGGCTGGAGAAACTTTGGAATAGCGTTCCTTGTGATAGTAATAGCTATTGTAATATATGCTGTTTTCTTCCGTTAACAGGAACTTTCTATCAACATTAAACTTTAACAGAGCCAATGTTTAAAGTAAAAAGCGTGAAAGAAACATATGTAAAGTAGAGTTTATTACTAAAGCAGCTAAAAAAAAGATTAGGGCATTAAAGTAGGTCATTTAGGAAATCCTGCAATTCAATTAGGAGTTTATGGAAAAACTTAAAAATAAACAACTCATATATAGAAGAAGAAAGACATAACATATTTCAAATGACTAATATGTTATGTCTTTTAATGTATTTACCATTTTTTGATTTAGATTTTGACAATTTATTTATCGAGCTTCTTTTTACCTTTTCTTTTTATCTAAATGAATAACGACACCGCGAACATAACGAATATTTTCTTCCTCAACCTGTCCCTCCTTCGCTTCCTCCAGTTTTCCCCATTTCATTAAAATAAATAAGAGGGCAAAAGAATAACTCGCTAATTGAGTAATTTTTAAAATTCCTCCCGCAGCTTGCTGATCATAGATCAATGTTAAGGCTGGAATGATTGCACCCTCAATTGGAAGATACATTGGAAAGTATGCATGTTGAATAATCACATAAAAAAAGCCGATTGGAAATAGCGCAAGAGATGCTAAAAAGATATATAATGCGCGTAATAAGTAGTCAAGCCCTTTTATTTCAGGAACTGGATTGATCATCACCCACCACATAAAAATGGCATTTATAAACAAGATTACTTGAACAATAAATGATAGAAAGAAATTCATGTGTACTACATTAAATACAGCCGGTATAAAATAAAGTGTTAAAAGTCCATTAAATGTGATTAAAGTTAACCAAGGATGTGCTAAAATATTTAAAGCAAATTTTGTTCGGTGATTCCATATATATTGTCGCCAAAAATTAGTTGGAAAACTTAAAATGAGTAAAGGGATGACAACAAAATAAGTAAGCGACAATTGTAATGTGTGAGCACTAAACAAATACTGAGTCGCAATGACGTCAAATGGTGTAGCTTTTAAAAGCAGCAATAGTATAATTGCAATCATAAAATAATATTTTTGATTTTTTGTAACCGAATAAAGCGGCGATTGAACGACTTTCTTTCTATATAAAGAAGAAATAATTAAGAAAAAAATGACCCAATGTAACTTAAATAACGTGTATAAAGAATGGTTTTCAACTAAAAATTTGAACAATTATTTTTTCACCACCACTTCTTATCGTTTTGACCATCTATTTAGTGGCCTAAAAGAATCGAACATCACTTTTGTTACATATATTCCATTTTACCAAATGATTATTCAATCGCAAAGGAAGTGGGGACTTGTAAGGATTTCCCTTTAAAACGCCTTACCGAATATGCCAAGTAAAACGAGAATTCCTAAAATTATCCAAAATAAATTTTTCCAAATAGCCTTAGGGATGATTCGTTTCCTATTCCACCTATTAGGGTTAAAATGTATATCATTAGGATCTTTTCTTTTACGCGGTCGATTTCGAGCCATTGAAAAAGGCTGGGTGTTTCTAAGTGCAATAGGCCCAAGAGCAAATCCACCAAGAAATCCAAAGATATGTGCAGCTATATTAATGTTTGGTTGAATAAATGTCATCACTAATCCGATCAAGAAAATGACTTGAACAATTTGTGCATTGGCCGAATCGATTAAATCTTTTCTAAAGAAAACCATGAAAATATAAATACCAAACAGTCCGTAAACAGCACCTGAAGCACCTAGGTGTGGAGTATTTGACATCTGATCAATGACATAGGTTCCGATATTTCCTGCAAGTCCAGTTAAAAAATAGACGATAATGAATTTAAATTTACCGAGCATTTGCTCTAGGGCGGGTCCAAATAAAACGAGTGCAAAGGAGTTAAAGATGACATGACCAAGCCCACCATGTAAAAACATCGGGGTAACAAGGCGCCAATATTCACCATGATAAACAGATAAATTATGACCAATTCCCCAATTATAAATAGTATAGCCAATTGGTAAATGAAGAAGGTCGATCATAAGCCATAATAATAAATTAATAATGATGATGATTGAAACAACAGGGTAAAAGCGCATAAAATCTTGAACACTTCGTTCTGTGCGAATAAACATAAAATCCTCCCCGACAAAATAAAAATATCTTTGAATATAATATAATCTTTCCCAAGATGTAAGTCATGTATAATGATTAATCGTTCAAAGAGGAAAGAAAAATTTAATGGAAGAAAGGTATCATACAAATGATTAGTGGAATTGGAATTGATATTATTGAACTTTCAAGAATTAAGAAAGCAATAACAAGGAACAATCGATTTATCGACCGAATATTAACAGAAAATGAAAAAGGAGTTTATGAAACATATAAAAAAGAACAACGAAAATTAGAGTATGTAGCAGGGAGATTTGCTGCTAAAGAGGCTTTCGCTAAAGCCACTGGAAAGGGTATAGGCAAATTAAGTTTTCAGCATATTGAAATTTTAACGAAAGAAAATGGTGCACCAATGATGAACGTACAAGGGTATGAAGGAGAAAAAATTTATTTATCTATTACTCATAGTAAACAATATGCTGTAGCTCAAGTTGTCATTACTAAATAACATGGAAATCCACCCTATCACCGAAAGAACTTTTGCATAAAATGAATACTTGTCTCATATAGTTTAGTGCAGGTGAGAAGAAAGCTGTTGTTATATTTTTTACATGATATAACTCTCGCTTCCAACCTCATCTAATTGACTCGGCGTGGCTGGGGTACTACGAAAATGAGACAAAGGAGATAGGTGTATGGGGAAAAATAGAAGGCTTTTTGCGCTAATAACTTTATGTATGTTGTTCATGATAGCAGCTGGTTGTGGCGGGAAATCACAGGAAAATGTCGTTAAAAAGATTGAAGAAAAATTAAAAGACATGAACGGCTATAAAGTTGAAGCAGAAATGACGATGAAAACGGGACAAGAGGAGCGAAGTTATGATATTAATGTTTGGTTTAAGAAAGGACAGGAAGACTTTTATCGTGTTGGATTAGAAAACGAAGAAGAGGAAGGCGGTCAAGTTATATTAAAAAACGATGAAGGGGTTTTTGTACTAACACCTGCCTTAAACAAAAGTTTTAAATTTCAAACGGATTGGCCTGAAAGTAGTAGCCAACCTTATTTATATCAATCATTAGTCAATGACGTCATCACGGATAAAGAGGCCAAATTTACAGACAGTGAGTCACATTATATTTTTCTAACGAAGACGAATTACCAAAACAATACGAATTTACCGTATCAAGAAGTATATTTTGATAAGAAAACTTTTGCACCTACAGCCGTAAAAATAATGGACAAAGATAACAATACACTTGTTGAAGTAACATTTAATTCATTTGATGTAAATCCAGCTTTTCAAAATAATGACTTTAATCGAGAATCAATTTTAAAAGATACGTTAGCAGATACATCTGCTGTTACAAATATGGAACAACAAGAAGATTTGGCAGTAATGTTCCCACTAAATACGTTAGGTTCTGAGTTAATTGAAAAGCAAGAAGTGTCTCTTGAAGATGGGGAGAGGGTCATTATGACCTTCAAAGGAGATCGTAATTTTACGCTTATTCAGGAAAAAACGACGGTAGTTCCAACTTCAGCTGAATCGACATTAGAAGAAGTAAGTGGTGAAGTTGTGAATTTAGGGTATAGTATCGGAGCAGTTTCCAACAATACATTAGAATGGAATTATAATGGTACCGACTTTTATCTAGCAAGCGAAGATATGACGATTGAAGAATTAATTGAAGTTGCTTCTTCGATACAAGGACAAGAAATAAAGTAAGACTCTCTTGAGCAGTCTCCTTACTGAGTCTGCTCTTTTCAATGTTGGTTAAGAAATGGCGTAGGACTCAGGTGCCAGACTTATAAGAAGCATCGTTCATTAATCGTACATAAATTTTAATGCCACCGCTTTCAAACAGGTTGAAAAAAGATAGCCTTTAGAGTAAAATTCAAGCAGTAGAACCAATCATTATTATCTATACTTGAATTTTTCTTTATTTTTGGGAAGGGGCAACTATATGATGAAATTTCGTAATACTTGGGCTGAAATAAATTTAGATGCAATTGGATATAATATACAACAACTGAAAAAATTACTTCCCGAAGACCGTAAAGTAATGGGTGTTGTAAAAGCAAATGGATATGGACATGGAAGTGTGCAAGTAGCACAAACAGCGCTGGATGCTGGAGTCGATTTTTTGATGGTAGCATTGTTGGAGGAAGCGGTAAAGCTACGGGAGCATGGCATTAGAGCACCAATTTTAGTTATCGGTAGAGTACACCCTTCCTATGCAAAAGTAGCTGCAGAACTAAATATTACCTTAACCGTTTTTCAATCAGACTGGTTAAAAGCTTTACACAATGAGAACTTTACGGAACAGCTTTCTGTTCATGTAGAATTTGAAACTGGCATGAACCGTACAGGAATTTGTTCAAAAGAAGAATTAGAAACAGTAATGGAGGAAGTAAACAAGCTTGAGTCTGTACGCATTACGGGAGCATATACTCATTTTGCAACGGCAGATGAAGTAAGTTCTGCTCATTTTCAAAGCCAGCGGACACGATATGAGGAAATGTTAGAACATCTAACATCCATCTATCCACATCCTTTAATGACACATATAGGAAATAGTGCTGCAGGAATTCAATACCCACAACATATGCATCAATATACACGTTTTGGTGTCTCTATTTATGGATTATATCCGTCTCATGATATTAGACAGCTTGAAAACGTTGCATTAAAGCAAGCTTTCTCATTGTATAGCGAGCTTATTCAAGTGAAAAAAATTAAAGCAGGAGATTTCGTCGGATATGGAGCCACATATGTTGCTAAAGAAGATGAATGGATCGGGACAGTTCCAATCGGTTATGGGGATGGATGGCGACGTTCTTTACAAGGATTTTATGTTTTAATAGAAGGGAAAAAAATGCCAATCGTTGGACGAATTTGTATGGATGTCATGATGGTTAAATTGGATAAACCTTATGAAGTAGGCCAAAAAGTAACATTAATCGGTGAGGATAATGGGGCAGTTATTGATATGGATGATGTCGCCAATTACCTTGAAACAATAAATTATGAAATACCTTGTATGTTGACAAGTCGTGTACCACGTCTTTACAAATAAAGAAGCAAGTTAGTTATATTTCCTTTTGCATTATGATAGGTAAAATGATAATATTAAAGAAGAATTTCATAGGTCGTTTTACTATCATCGGAGGTGTATGGTGTTGCCAGACAGATTAGAGGAAGTCTTAATTAGATTACCAAAAAATCTATTCATTGAGGTGAATGGAATGGCAAAGCATGAGAATAAAGATATTAACGATTTAATTTATCAAGCCACAAAAAATTATGTCCAATATAAAAAGGAAATTCGACAACTTCATGAGTCGATGCAAAAAGGCTATGAAGAAATGGCTAGGATAAATTTAAATCTTTGTTCAGAAGCATTTTTAGCTGAAGAGGAGGCTAAAAACACCTTAGACCGCTTAGTGATCGGGGTGTAGCGATTTGATCGTTCAAAGGGGCGAGGTTTACTTCGCTGACCTATCACCAGTAGTGGGATCAGAGCAGGGAGGCGTGCGGCCAGTGTTGGTCATCCAAAATGATATTGGTAACAGATTTAGTCCAACTGTAATCGTTGCTGCAATCACTGCCCAAATTCAAAAAGCTAAACTTCCAACTCACGTAGAAATCAAAGCAGAAGAGCATGGGTTTGAGCGTGATTCTGTGATCCTGTTAGAGCAAGTAAGAACGTTGGATAAACAGCGATTGACAGATAAAATTACGAAACTAGATGCAGAGACGATGAAGGAAATTAATCATGCTTTGGAAATTAGCCTAGGACTAGGGTTTAAAAGTTTATATGATCAATAAATGGCAGTACTCCCCCACGTGTCACATGTGCGGGAGTTTTACATTTTAATATCATTCTTTTCGCAAAATAGTCCATCTTGTTTTTGGCATAACGACCAAAAGTGCATCAAAAAAAGCTTCTCGAATCAACATGACTCGCGAAGCTTATTTCTTATTTTTTACGTCTACAAAATAGTAAACATGCAGCTGCAATAGAAGCAGCAGCAATAACAATAGGTGTCTTTTTTAACTTATTATCTGATGTGTACAATTTATCTTTCAATATTAAATTAATGTTTTGTGGACGTTCAGCTAATCGGCGCATGAAATACCCGTACCAATCGTCACCAAATGGCAAATACGTACAGAACAAATACCCTTCATTAGCAAGCTGTTCCTGCATTTCAGTACGAAAGCCGTAAAGCATTTGAAATTCAAAGTTATTTTTATTGATGCCTTCTTCAGCAGCAAATTGCTTAATCTCTTGAATGATATGATGGTCATGCGTCGCGATGGAAGTAAAAGTATTACATTTTAATCTTTTCTTTGCAAGCTTTAAAAAGTTTTCATCGATCTCTTCTTTCGATTGAAAGGCAACTTCTTCACTTTCTTTATAAGCCCCTTTTACAATGCGAAGTCGGACATCTTTATATTTGTCCATATCTGTTTCAGCATGATAAAAGTATGATTGAATGACAGTACCAACATTATCAAAGTCTTGTAAGAGCTCGTCCAGCACTCGAATAGTTGGGGCGTAATGATGATAATCTTCGGTGTCGATATTAATGAAAATGTCATATTTATTAGCTGTTCCAACGATTTCACGCATATTATCAAGGCAAAATGATTCATCGATATCTAGTCCGAGCTGTGTTAATTTTACCGAAATATGACAAGATACTTGTTCTTCATGAATTCTTTCAATGACCGAAATAATTTTCTCTTTTGCAGCTGTTGATTCCGATTTTTCAGTAACAAATTCTCCTAAATTATCAACTGTACAGCTTATCCCTTTATCATTAAGGCGTTTTACTGTTTTGATGACACTGTCTATATCTGTCCCAGCGACGAACTGTTCCGCTCCAAGACGATATCCCCATTTTTTAGCACTTTTATTCAATAATTCGTTGTTCGATAAAGCGATAAAAAAGTCTCTAGTTAAATTAGCCATTCTTTCTACTCCTTTCCATCAAGTAAACAAATCATTTTTTAATATCCATTAATATCATACCATGGAAGATTATAAAACCTTTACTATTATTATGTCAGTATTAGCAAAAGTTATTTTAAAACAGATTAAAGGGAAGGATTAAATTCATATTTGATCCCTTTATTAATTTGGCATAAAAATTTCCTTTCTATCATATCATTTTAAGTTTCCATGATTTTTCAATTGACTTAAGCGCCTAGATTCCTTATCTTGCGTACTAAAAAGAAGCACCGCTAAAAAATTTTATTATATACTCAACTTTCGCAGAGGAAAAGGGACAAAACAGCCTTCGTAGAATGAAGTGGGAATTAGATACAGTGCTGAAGTCGGCTTTGGATGAACTGTTTGCATTAAGCAGTCTGTTTACATTAAGATTCCACTTGTTCTTTTTGGAAAGTTTGTTGCTTTCATTAACGCCGATGAGATAAACTGCGCAGTTTATTTTTATATATGTAAAAAACAAAAAATCTATTTGGCTATATCATGGTTGTCAAAGATATAATTAGGAGCATCCCAAGTGTAACCAAGCGAAACTGTTTGAACTCAATTTATTGGTGCGAAAGTTGAATTATATAGAAGGAAAAATTTTTCCCTTCTTTTTGTCAGGTGTATGCAAGTTCGTGAAAAGTTGTTTTATCGTTTTGGGTAAAAGACACCTGCTTTAATTTTTAGTAGGGCATATCCTAAAAACAGGTAGTAGATGAATTGTCTTTTTCCGTTGCGAAATATCCGTTTATAAGGTGTAATGTTCTTGTACAGATTGTTCTTTGAAAACGGAAGGTATCAGGTTCTAGCAGGAACTCGTCTGTTAGGCAAAATCTTCAACGATCGAATCGTCTTGTTTAGCGGTAAAGCGAACACCAAGCAGTTATGCTGGTGTTCGTAGGAATCTCCGTCTTCAAGATTCATTAGAAATTAGAGAGAGTAGTCCCATTCTGTTGAAATAAGCCTTAAAAAAATTGACGAAGTAGTAATAAACATGGTAAATTTATAAAGAACATTTTAAAGTAATAAAAAAAAGTAAATAAATTTCGATAAGTTGTTGACAAGCAAGAGTAAATGTTGTATATTAATTCTTGCTGCTGTAATTTGCAATGACGAGTACATATACTGATTTTAGTCATAGGCATACAGTGAAGATTCTCACTTTAAGAAGTGAGTGCATGATGAACCATATAGTTACAAACATATTTAAAATAATACTAAAACCAATTTTTTATTCCACAGTAGCTCAGTGGTAGAGCAGGCCGGTACAAAACGTTCTTATCCTTTATATTAACATGGATAGGCCTGCGAGGAGTGCGAATGCACGACGAGCCGTAAAGCTTATGGACATAATTTAAAGTATATAAAAAATATTCTTATTCCACAGTAGCTCAGTGGTAGAGCAGGCCGGTACAAAATGTTCTTATCCTTTATATTAACATGGATAGGCCTGCGAGGAGTGCGAATGCACGACGAGCCGTAAAAGCTTATGGACATAATTTGAAGTTTATAAAAAATATTCTTATTCCACAGTAGCTCAGTGGTAGAGCAATCGGCTGTTAACCGATCGGTCGTAGGTTCGAATCCTACCTGTGGAGCCATGGAGAAGTACTCAAGAGGCTGAAGAGGTACCCCTGCTAAGGGTATAGGTCGCGATAGCGGCGCGAGGGTTCAAATCCCTCCTTCTCCGCCATTTATTATTGGCCCGTTGGTCAAGTGGTTAAGACACCGCCCTTTCACGGCGGTAACACGGGTTCGAATCCCGTACGGGTCATTTGATATCTTCATTATTATATCATTACATTTGGACAACCGATGATTGGGCTATAGCCAAGCGGTAAGGCAACGGATTTTGGTTCCGTCATTCCTAGGTTCGAATCCTAGTAGCCCAGCCATAATATTTATACGATTTTATCGAGTAAGTTAAAGCATTGATGCTCTATTTAAATTGGGTGACCTGGTTTAATTGCTTGTGAAACGTAAAATGGAAATGGTTTATATGAGCCATTAGCTCAGGTGGTAGAGCATCTGACTTTTAATCAGAGGGTCACAGGTTCGAGTCCTGTATGGCTCACTTTCATTTTTATATAATGTTAGTTCTCATTAGAAGTGGTTGTTACTTTTTTTAAAAAATGAGGATGAATAAGTAGTCACTAATGAAATTTTGCGGTCGTGGCGGAATGGCAGACGCGCTAGGTTGAGGGCCTAGTCGGGGTGACTCGGTGGAGGTTCAAGTCCTCTCGACCGCATTAAAACAAAAAAAGTTTGCATTATTTTTCTTAGTGTGTTATATTATTTCTTGTCGTCAAAAAAATATGCGGGTGTAGTTTAGTGGTAAAACTCCAGCCTTCCAAGCTGATGTCGTGGGTTCGATCCCCATCACCCGCTCCATATTATTTTACGATGGGCCTGTAGCTCAGCTGGTTAGAGCGCACGCCTGATAAGCGTGAGGTCGGTGGTTCGAGTCCACTCAGGCCCATATTGCTTCAGAAAATAAACAAAATAGTGTTGACTCCGAATAATTTGTGTGATACACTAGAGTAGTTGCTCAATTGAAGCGACATAAAATTTGCTCCTTGAAAACTGAACAGACACAACATAAATGTCAAGAGAAGTTGAATGTATATTCTATATACTTTTAACCTCGTCTAAATAAGATAATTTTTGAAGCTAAGACATGTTTTCGGTGAAAACATGATAACCAAACTTTTTATGGAGAGTTTGATCTTGGCTCAGGACGAACGCTGG
>NZ_QJJQ01000030.1 GCF_003201975.1 Pseudogracilibacillus auburnensis
CCAGCGTTCGTCCTGAGCCAAGATCAAACTCTCCATAAAAAGTTTGGTTATCATGTTTTCACCGAAAACATGTCTTAGCTTCAAAAATTATCTTATTTAGACGAGGTTAAAAGTATATAGAATATACATTCAACTTCTCTTGACATTTATGTTGTGTCTGTTCAGTTTTCAAGGAGCATTAAGTTATCATTTTTAAATGACAACAGAGACTAATATAACATATAAAAAAATGTATTTCAACAAAAAGAGACATTATTTTTTAAAAAAATTACTTGCATGAAGAAAAACATGTTTATGTAAAAGTATTATCCAGACAAAAAGCCATTTTACACCAATTTAATTTCAAAGTTTCACCAATTTCTCCAACTACCAAGTGAGCAGCGATGGAAAAAAAGAATTATACTCAGAAACAATCAACCACTACCCTTTAATTTATATCTCACACTAAAAAAGAGCTTGTTCATATTCCACGATTTTCCTCATACATTATAATAGGCATCTTTTAGTAGCAGAGGAGGAACGAAATGCAACATTTTTACGTATGGAATTTTAACAAAGGAAAAAAAATATTTTTTATTGTTTCATTAGCGTTAATAACCGCACTCATACTCTCATTTGAACCTGCCCGTTTATTTTCAACATTTTCAACAGACCAAACAACTGCTTTAACGAAAGGGAATGTCAATGAAAACAAACTGTCTCTTACCTTTAATATTAGTTGGGGGGAAGAAAAGGTATACGATATTCTTCAAGTATTAAAAGATCAAAAAATAAGAGCCACCTTTTTTGTTAGTGGAGAATGGGCGGAAAGACACCCACAAATTATGGAGGAAATAACCAAGCAACAGCATGAAGTAGGAATGTTAGGTTATCGCTATAAAAGTTATCTAGATCAAGATATTGATCAAGTAAAAAAAGACATACTCCATGCAAAAGAAGTATTTAAAAAGCTTGGGTTTAAGGAAATGAAATACATTCGCCCACCTAGTGGTCACTTTGATAAAGAAATTATCGCGTTAGCGGAACAACTTGAGCTTGAAGTAATCCATTGGAGTGTCAATCCAAATGATTGGAAAAATCCTGGAGTAAATGAAATATCAAGTATGGTAGTCGAAAATGCTTCAGGAGGGGATATTATTTTGCTTCATGCATCAGATTCAGCTAAACAAACCGCGGAGTCATTACAAACCATTTTACCAAATTTACAAAAGAGGAAACTGTCATTTGTTACCATTTCTGAATTATTAACAGAAGTAATTGCCAACGAAAAGCTAGTCGAATAAAATTTATCGACTAGCTTTTTGCATCGGATGTTTTTTTCACCTTTTCCATACGTTTCCTTTTTTGTTGTTCCAGACGCTGTTTTCGTCTTTCTTCAATACGCCGTTTATGTTCTTCATCGACTTTCGTTACTTCATGTAAAATAAGTAGCTGATAAGCGTTCGCTGCAAGAAGTGGCATCAACATTAATATAATAAAGCTTACATCTCCAGCCCTAAGAACGAGAGAAAGTTGAAGTGCTGAAACAACTACCATTAAAAATAAAGCGGGTATAAAGGCTGTTTTATTCGTTTGTTTCACTTTTATTCTAGCTATAATAAGCCCATAGATTAAAATAAATGCTGTCATCATTATTTTAAATAGTAAAGAAATTTCTTTACTTGAAAAATAAATTAAATCAAACAGTGCAAAAGCGACAAGTAGCACTTGGACTGTTGGCCAAAAAGAACGAAAGAAGTTTTGTCCAAACCGATGGATAAATAAATAAGCAAAAAATCCTGTTTGGCTTACGACAGTAAAGACGAGTGCATACCCAGTAAAAAATAAAAATACTCCTAGTAATTCTAAACCATTAAATGGATTTATAAAATTTAAATATTCTTGACCTTTAACGAAGAAACTAGTTATTAAACCGACAATTCCACCAACAAACAATGTCTTAAAAAACATGTTGACGACTTTACGACTATTCACAAATGATCCTCCTATTACGTTCGGATTATATCCAATCATCATTTTATCATGAACAAGCTTTTTTTTCTTCATATTGTGCATATAATTCAGCACATTTTTACATATTAAAGATAGATAAGGGAGGATTAAGGAATGATTCGTGCTTATTCAATATCACTCATATGTATAATTCTAGTCGTATTCACCGGTTGTGCTGATAATACAGCGAATAAAGATATGGATTATGAACAAACGAAAAAAATGGTTGTTGATATTTTACAAACGGATGAAGGGAAAAAGGCACTCCAAGATATCATTGCTGATGATAAAATGAAACAACATTTAGTAATGGAATCTGATGTAGTAAAAGAGTCGATTACCCAAGCGCTTGTTTCCGAAAAAGGGGCAGAGATGTGGAAAAAGCTGTTTGAAGATCCATCCTTCGTGGAAAGTTTTAATAAATCGATTGCCGATGAACAAAAAAAATTGTTTAAAAGTTTAATGAATGATGCAGATTTTCAAAAGCAAATGCTTGAATTGTTACAAAATCCGGAAATCTCCAATCAGACGTTATCATTAATGAAAAGTCAGCAATTCCGGGCTCATCTTGAAGAAACGATCCAACAGACACTTGAAACACCTTTATTCCAAGCAAAAATGGAAAAAATATTGTTAAAGGCAGCAGAACAAAAGCAACAAAAAGAACAACAAAGTGGTGGAGGTGGACAAGGTAGTGGACAAGGTAGCGGCCAAGGCGGCGGAAGTGGCGGTGGAGGAGGGAGTGGACAATAATATCCCCTACTCTCCATATAAAACTGTCCGCTAGATCCAAAAAGGCTGTCCACGATGGACAGCCTCCTTACATTATTCTTCTTCCATTTGTGCGATTATTTTAGCAGCAATTCGGTGATATTCTTGTCCATTTGGATGATCTTCCTGATAAATGGATGGGGCAAATAGATCTTCCTCTTCGTATGGTTGTTGTAAGGATAGTCTACCAAGCACTTTTGTAGAAAGTACCTCTGCTAGCTTATCGCCTCCACCTTTACCAAAGACATATTCTTTTTCTCCTGTTTTTTCGCTTTCAAAATACGACATGTTTTCAACAACACCCAAAATTTTATGATCTGTTTTAAGTGCCATTTGACCCGCTCGTGCTGCAACAAATGCCGCTGTTGGATGGGGTGTTGTGACAATTACTTCATTACAAGTTGGAAGTAATTCATGAACATCCATTGCGATATCTCCAGTTCCAGGAGGTAAGTCCAATAATAAATAATCTAAGTCGCCCCATTCAACTTCCCGAAAAAAGTTATTTAACATTTTCCCGAGCATCGGACCGCGCCAAATGATTGGAGAATTATCTTCTACAAAAAAGCCCATCGAAATTAATTTAACGCCAAATCTTTCGACTGGAATAATTTTTTCTCCTCGTACAACCGGGCGTTCTTCTACACCCATCATATCAGGAACACTGAATCCATAAATATCAGCATCTATAATACCGACTTTTTTTCCTAGGCGCATTAATGCCATTGCTAAGTTAACAGTAACAGTCGATTTGCCAACGCCACCTTTACCACTAGCAATTGCGACAAAATGGGGTTGCTTTTTTGCTCCAAGTATAGAAGTATCCGTTTCCGAACTAGATGGTTGGAATTTTTGAATCATTTCATCTGGTAGCTGTTCAAAACGCAATCCTACTGTTCTTGCACCATTCCTTTTTAAAATGGAAACAACTTCTTGTTGTAATTGCATTTGTTCTGCTGTGTTTGGCTTCCCTATTGCCAATTTAACACTAACATGCTTTTTCTCTTCGCGGACCGTAACATCTACGATTCCACTTGTTTCCTTAAAAGTTGTATGTAAAAATGGATCTTTAACAGTTTGTAGTAGCTCGATTACTTCCTCTTTCGTTAACATATAAAATACACCATCCCTTAGACACAATGTTTACACCATTAAAAATGGTTCAAATCTTCTTTGAACACTTATTGTAGTTAAGGTTAGTATAACATAATTTAAAGGAAACCTAAGTGATTTGAATCATAGTAAAAATTAGTTCTCAGATGCTTTTTCCTCTTCTTCTACTTCTTCTGTAACATATCGGATGATCCCTTTATAGATGCTAGCAGCCATCTTGTCTTGATAATGATTGTCTTTTAATAGTTCTCTCTCCTCTTCATTTGATAAAAAGCCAATTTCAACTAATGCGCCCGGAACTTCAGCATGCTTGAGTAAATAAATATCATTAATTTGGAGTGGTACCCGGTTTGTGTTTTCTAAATTATAAATGATTTCTGATTGAATCATCGTAGCTAAGTGTTTATTTTCAGGAAAACTTGGATAAAAAAATGTTTGTGCTCCAGACCATTTACTAGAAGGGAGGGCATTTAAATGAATCGTAATAAATAAATCCGCTTCCTTTTCATGGATAAAGGTTAATCTATTTCTTATATCCTCTGATTTTCTACGTGAATAGCCTCTCGTATCCTCAGCTGCCAAATCTTTATCTTCTTCCCTCGTTAAATAAACAAGTGCACCTGCCTGTTGTAAATAATCACGAGTCTTTTTTGACACCTCAAGTGCAATTTCTTTTTCCAACGTATTATCTTTCCCCACTGCTCCCCCATCAGGCCCTCCATGACCAGGGTCAATAACGATTGTTTTCCCGGAAAGTGGTAATGGAATAGTTCTCCACATATGTTGTCCTTTATGAGTCGGAAACTGAATAAGCAAAATTAAAATAATAGCACCTAATAGCCAAATCGCTATTTTGTAGTATGTTTTCATCCTTTTCCTCTCCCTAACTATCTATTACTTCATTTTATGAATGGAAATCGATGATATGACTGCTTGTTCAATCGTTTTAATTTTGGTTATTATGGGTAATTTTATGGTATAATGGAGCAAATAACCTTACACTTTTTACATACAACTTTTCTACTTATATTAGTTGTTTTGACAGAGAAAAGAGGCTGATTCTTATTGACGAGGAAATTATGGTTTCAAGTCGGGATAGGTATATTAATTAGTTTATTTATTATTAAATATATTGTAGATGTAAACTGGATTTTTTCACCAATTTTAATTGTTGCTAAAACGATTTTTTTACCTCTTTTGCTTGGCGGGGTTTTATTTTATATTACCGTTCCTATTCAAACATTTCTTGAAAAACAAAAAATTCCTAGATGGGGCAGCATTTCCATTATTTTCGTGACATTAATTGGTTTATTGTGGGTGGCAGTATCCATTATTGGACCACTAATTACAGAGCAGGTTAATAATTTAATTGAAAACACACCAGCAATTGTTCAAGAAACGAATAATCTTATTATGGAACTGTTAAGGCAAGCAGGTGATCTTCCCAAGTGGGTAGATAAAGAAATAGAAAAAGCAACAGATTCAATTAGCACGATAACAAGCCAATTTGGAATATGGATCGTTACTTTTTTCCAGTCAGTAATACAAGGGACACTTATTTTAGTGCTTACGCCGTTCTTTCTATTTTTTATGTTAAAAGATCATGAAAAGTTTTTACCTGCTGTCACAAAGTTCTTTTCAGGTGAAACGAAAAAATGGGTACATAAGACATTTAGCGATATTGATGATGTGCTAAGCTTATACATTCGGGGACAAATTTTAATTAGTTCGATATTGGCAATCATGTTATTTATTGGTTACTATTTTATCGGGTTAAATTTTGCATTACTTTTAGCTGTATTCGCCTTTTTCATGAATGTTATTCCATTTATCGGACCTTGGATTGCCTTTATTCCGGCACTTCTGATTGCATTTTTCCAAGATCCAATTATGGTTGTCTGGGTTTCTTTAATAACGCTTGTCGCTCAGCAAACAGATGCAAATTTAATTACACCTAATATTATGGGAAAAACATTAAACATCCACCCATTAACGATTATTACCGTTCTACTGGCAGCTGGAAAAATCGCTGGGCTTTTAGGAATATTATTAGCGGTTCCAGGCTATGCAGTAGGAAAAGCGATTGTTTCTAATCTTTATGAAAAGCGTCTAGCTATTCGAAAAGCCGCCAATAAAACAATTTAAAAAAAGCACTCTCCATTTATGGGAGTGCTTTTTATTACATAAGGGAGGTTATATTTGTGATAAAACTTGAGAAAATCATCAGCAAGTTAGACGAGGAGTTTCAAGTAAATGTGTTCGGTAAAGATCCCGCATTTAGTCGATTTATCCCTCAAGTTTATGACCCGATTGATTTTAACTGGAAATCTGCTTTTGAAAAGGGATTTGTTTCTATTTTTAATGGTTTAATGATAAAAGGAGCCCCGAATGTTCATCGAGTTTTTCTTGCTGTTTTTCCGACAGATCATGTGTTAAAAACATTTATATCAACGAGTAATACTGGTGATTTATTATTTATGCATCACCCATTACTAATGGAATGTGGCGACCCTCAAGGTGAATGGGGAGAAGGGTTCGTTCCTATTCAAGAAAAATATATTGAACAAATAAAAGAGAAGCAATTGTCCATTTATACTTGTCATATCCCTATGGATTGCCATAAAAGTTTAGGAACGAATGCCGCAATTGCCAAAGCTTTAAATGTCGCTTCCATTTATAAAAATGAGGGGAATGAATTTATTTTGTACGGTACAATAAACAAAACAAACACTGATCAACTTATGACAAACCTTCTGCCTATTTTTGATATTCCATATGTCGATTTTGAAGGTCAAAAGAGAGAAAATATTGAGCATGTAGCAATCGTTGCTGGATGTGGGGATGTTGTTGACTGGATGAAAGAGGCAGAACAAAATGGGATTCAGGCATACATTAGTGGTGAGATACATTGCCATATCGATAATAAATATGGAAAATATAAGTACAATCAAATGATGGAATTTGCTAAAGATACAAAGATGTCCCTTATTGGCGTATCCCATTCCGCTTCAGAATATCTTGCTCATCGTACAGTAATCAAAGAGTGGTTGGAACAACACATTCCTATTCAAACTGTATTAATCCCACAAGAAAAATGGTGGCTATAGTAGGAATTGCGACAATACCACAACCGTAAAAAGCAAAAAAGCCTTTCTTAGGCTTTCTGCATTAAGCTCCAAATCTCTTAGTTGGAGTGGATTCTGGATATCCTTCATCTTGATATTTTGCATCGATGGCATCGCGCACTTCATCAATTGATCTACCTTCGTTGTATTCAATTATTGCCTCAGCTGCAATGTCTAAGCAAACTTGACATCTTGTTGCATGGTCGTCCCAAACAACCGCACTATCCTCTTTATTTTCGTTTATAAAACAATGGTAATTATGACCATGACCAACAGAATCACCACATCCACAATAACATGGGATATGTTCCAATAATTCCTTATGTTCTGCTACGGCTGTGTAAAGAATTTTCATATTATCATCATGATCCATTAAAAATGGTGGTAAAGTCTCTTTGTTTGATGTTTCTTCACGAAGATCACCCATACTACCATCATTTATTGAAGTCACTTCATGATTTGAGTTCTCCTTCTCCTCGGCTTTATCATCGTTTGAATTAGAACAAGCACCAATAAAAATAGTAAAAATGATCGCTAAAAAAGTTAATTTACGCATTGCTCGCACTCCTCTATTTGCTCTTTCTATCATACCACAACAAGCAGAGGAGGAAACGTGACAAAATGATGTTTTTTTCATTTGAAATGAAAAGGTTCAGATGTTTCTTCACGCCATCTGAACCTTTTACACATTATCGTTTATTTCGATCATCATCATTTGGTACTGGATCAATCTCTTCTCCAAACTCTGTTTTTAATTCTGAATGATCAATATCAATATAGTTATCATTATCTCGGTTATCTGTTCGATCGTCAACATGTAAAATACGGCTATCTACATACCTATGAAAAAATATTTCTCCAATTGCAATGATAGCTGCTGTAATTGCAGCCGCAGTTAGTAATGGAATATTTTCATTAATAAAATTCGCGCCGTACAACCAAACAATTGCAAACACGATAATGAAATCAGCGATTGTAGCACCCCAATTTTCAAATTTAGGTAAAATAAACAAATCTCCTAGTACGAAAGATACTCCAGTAATAATTAAACTTAGCATGAGGATTTGTCCAAAATTCACCCCATAAAATGCACCTAAAACGATCCAGATAACTGCTGTGCACATAATAAATTTTATAATTAGTGCTTTTACGTAATCCATCCTTTTGTCCTCCTTTCCGTATGAAATAAATGCTCGTTATTAGAATATCCCGAACTTCTTGTTTCATACGAAAAGTTTTACATTTTTTTCTAAATAGTAGACGGGACTATCAAAAAAATGGGAGGAGAGTATTTTTATCGTATCATCTCTACCTCCATCATTAGCTTTTAACGACAGTCCCTGTTTTTTAATAATAAGCTTGAATAACGCCACAACCAATTCGTTTCCCTGAATTTCCTGAGGGCTGTGTACGATAATCATCTGGATTTTGATGGATCATAACTGTTTTCCCGATAATATCATTTACGCTAAATCTGTCGGTAAAAAACGACATCCTAGCATATCCATGATTCGAAAAAAGCACTGGAAAATCCCCCGCATGATTACCATGAGGTTGATTGTCTGGATTCCAATGACCTCCCGCTGCTTGAAATGGGTCTTCTGGGTTTCCCATTGCACAACTTCCATGTTCATGTATATGGAAGCCAAATGGACCAATCGGAGAATTATTTCCTTCTGCCGGCTTATACTCAGGAAGCCCAGTCACTTCCACCATTACTTCTGTGCCATAAGGAACATCCATAAACATAACATATCCTTGTAAATTGGGTGCAAGTTCACTTCCTCTTATTTCAGCACATGCTCTTGAAACCATCTGTCTTCGATGATCTTGAGTTGGGTGCATATGATGATGATAATCCATTACTGTGTAAACCTCCTCTTATTAAATTAGGTTTCTACACAGTTTATGCCTAAAAATAAAAATCGTGTTTATCAATGAGGTATTGGTTCAATCAGTTCTTTCTTGCCTCCTCCCTTTGATTTATATGAACCACTTTATTTCGACCATTTCTTTTTGCTGTATATAAAGCACGATCTGCACATGTATAAAGCTCATCCATCCCCACACCATTAGATGGAAAAGTGCTAATTCCAATAGAAATAGTGATGGTAACTTTCTGTTTACCCGATGTTATGACAAATTCATTCTGTACAAATAGACGCAAACTTTCAGCGATTTGAAAACTGCTTTCCCCATCTCTTTGTGGAAATAAAAGAAAAAACTCTTCACCACCGTATCGATAAGCGCTTCCTCCATTTGTTATAGTGAAATCCTTTAATATAACCGCAAGCTCTCGAAGAACTGCATCCCCAGCCAAGTGTCCATATGTATCATTTATTTTCTTAAAGTAATCAATATCAATGATCATCAACGAAAAAACATCTTTTTTATTCTTTATTATGTCCTGCGAAACTTTCTCGAATTTCCTGCTATTAAAGAGTCCAGTAAGAAAATCCGTCTCTGATAAATTTTCCACTAATTCAACATTTTTAAAGTGCTTTTCTAACTCCTTGGCAATAAATAAAACGACAAAAAATGAAATGTTCGTAAACAAAAGAAAGTAAATACTTTGCCATGCTTTATCCCAAGTAAAACCAGCTAAAAAGAAAAGAAAAATAGCCGTTTCAATTGAAATGGCTAAAAAGTAATATGTAGCGTTTTTCAATGTTACTTGTTTTTTTAAAGCAAGCAAACTTAAAAATATGGAACAAATAAACGTATTGAGTCCCGCCATTACCGCCGTCTGCGTAAAATCACCAAAGCCCATTCTAGAAAGGCTAATGATGCTACCACTTATTAATGGAGCAATTGGACCTCCTAAAACAGACGATAAGACGATGACTACAAACCTCGTATCCAAAATAATCTCTTCAGATACGGATATACTTGTTTGGATTAAAACAAGTCCAATAAGTCCACTAAAAATCCCTACCGCAATTCCATGTAACACTGGAGTTGCGGTATGGAAGATACTGTTTTTATATGAAAACGAATAAAGTAATACACAAAATGTAAACAATACACAAAAATTAATAACTGTTTCTAGTAACATGTCGTTCACCTATATTTTAAATAACTGATTAATCAAAATGGGTTACCCAATGATGTGCAGCTGTCGAAATCGTTCTTAATTCCGCTTTTGTTACCCCTATTTCTACACAATATTTTTCGATTAATTCCCAGTTGAATTTTTCCAATGCTTTACATAGGTTGATATATGGTAGCATTTCGGTTTCTTTACCTAAAAGTGTTTCCGTTATTTCTTTTGAAAGGGATAATTGTGGTAAAATATCTTCCCAACTCCGCTGCATAATAATATTTATAAGCGAAAACATTCCCGCCAAGAAAAACGCTTCTGAATTTTGTTTCCCTCTTTTCTTCGCTAATTGCTCACAAACTTTTGCACGAATTAGGGAGTGATCAATAAGTGCCTTTTCTCTTCCTTTCCCTACTCCTGTTCCTATATCGTGAAGGAGTAAGATTTGCATCCACTTTCTCGCTTTATTTAATCCCATTAACATAATTGCTTGTTTAATGGAACTTATTTTATTAGGTACTCCAAATGCTAAAGAATTAATATAACGAAGCAATTTATAAGATAAAGAGACATCGCGCATAATTAAATGAGTAATTTCATCGATATCGGCGTCTTCCTCATTTAGTCGCTGAAACAAATGCAAATGAAGGGCATAATTGGAAGGTATATCAGGACTTTTAATAATTTCAGGCCGTGCAAAAAAATAACCTTGAAACAATAAATATCCTAATTGCTTAGCTTCTTCGTACTGTTCTTCTGTTTCTACCTTTTCGGCTAATAGTGAAATATGTGGATAATTTTTTACTAATGTTTCGATCCTAGTTCTTTCCGTTAAAGTCGTATTCATAAAGTCCACTTTAATAATATTGATTAGCTTATATAACTTGGGGTGTAAATCATATTTTGGATGTAACACAAAATCATCTAAAACTAGTTTAAAGCCTGCTTTTTTTAAACCTGATAATTGTTTAATAAAATACGGAGTAATCTCCGCATCCTCTAATATTTCGATGACAACAACTTTTGGATTCAATTGTTTTATTACATCATGTTTTAATAGTTTTTCAGAAAAATTAATAAAAGATCTCGTCCGGCCAACTACTTGATCAATTCCAATCGTCAAAAAAGTATTAATCAATAATTCAATCGTTGCTTTTTCAGGATTTATATTCGGAAAATTATTTTCTTCACTGTTTCTATATAACAGTTCATAGGCATAAATATTTCCACTCTGATCAAAAATTGGCTGCCTTCCAACAAAAACATTTAAATTACTCACCCTTATGCCCACCTACCTCACTTATTGGTCAATAATATCTAGTTAGTAATATCTAGTATATCACTTAAGCAATCAATATTTTAGTACAAAGAGGAAAGTAGTACGTATCTTTTGGGTAAAAATCTTCCATCATACATTCGTTTTCTTTACAAAAAGTCATCTTCAGATATACACGATAAGTATGTTATTATAATGTGATATTGAAAAAAAGGAGCTTTTAAAATTGGAATTACGTCATTCTCCCATTTTACATATTCGAAATGTAAAACGCCCCCTATTTAGTTTAAACATTAAAATGATGCTACTTATAAGCACACTCATTATTCTCATTTTAATGATCTTAGGTTTTTTTATGAATCTATTTATTTCAAAAACAATTGAAGATCAAATGGGCAAAAGAGCATTAAGTGTAGCCACTTCGGTTGCAAACATGGAAGATATCGTTTCTGCGTTTGATTTAGAAAATCCTGCAAGTAGGATCCAAGGAATTGTTGATCCCATTCAGAAAGAAACGAATGCGGAATATATCGTAGTTGGGAATAAGGATGGGATTCGTTATTCACACCCAATACAGGATCGAATCGGGAAAGAAATGGTCGGTGGAGATAACGATCGTGCCTTATATGATGGCGAATCATATGTTACGAAACAAACTGGCAGTTTAGGCTTATCGATTCGCGGGAAAGTGCCAATTAAAAGTAAGAATGGAGAAATTATTGGAGTAGTTTCAGTCGGATTTTTAAATGATGATATTCAAGCAATTATTAATGAACAAAGACATTCTATATGGCTAATGATATCGCTCTTTTTTTTATTAGGTATTATCGGTGCAATTGGCATTTCTCGCTATATAAAGCGACTTCTTTTTCATATGGAGCCTGAGGAAATTTCTGAATTGCTCCTCCAAAAAGAAGCTATTTTACAATCAACAAAAGAAGGCATAATCGCTATCAATCACCGGGGAGAAACGACGATGATTAATAAGGCAGCACTTAATATTATCCAATCAAAAGAAAACTCTAACAGACAAACATTAATAGAAAATCATGTGAACGAAAAAGCGTATATGCATATTTTTGATCATATTAAGGAAAATGATCATAACGTAGACGTGGAAATGATGATTGAAAATACGATTGTTATAGTCAATCGTACAGCCATTACAGAAAACCAAACTTTTTTAGGGGCAGTTGCGACAATCCGTAAAAAAACCGAGATCGAGCACCTAACGAAAGAGCTTTCACAGATTAAACAATATGCAAATGCACTAAGATCACAATCACATGAATTTTCCAATAAGTTGTACACGATATTAGGGCTATTACAACTTAATAAAGTAGATAAGGCGGAACAATTTATTAAAGCTGAAAGCAATATTCAATCAAATTGGCTGACCTTTTTAACAGATCATATGGCAGACCCTTACGTACATGGATTACTGCAAGGTAAATGGAACCAAGCAAATGAACTTGACATATCGGTACAAATTCAAGATGATAGTATGCTGACTAATCCATTAACAGGGGACAAACAAGAAGCTCTATTAACAAGTTTAGGTACTATTATTGAGAACGCCATAGATTCGATTAAACTATCTTGTTCTTTACATCGGGAAATTTCAATCTTTTTTTCAGATCATGGTCAAGATATCATTTTTGAAATTGAAGATTCGGGACCAGGAATTCTAGAAGAAAAGGTAGTATATTTATTTGAACAAGGATTTTCAACAAAAGGAACTTCTGGCAGAGGTACTGGTCTTGCTCTATCAAAAAAAGTTATCAACGATGTTGGAGGGGAAATTATTTATGAGCCAAGCGAACTTGGTGGGGCCCTTTTTGTCATTGTTATTCCGAAAAATGGAGGACAGAGATAATGAACATTCCTGTTTTAATTATAGAAGATGATTTTTGGATCGCTGGAATCCATGAAGAACAAGTCGAAAAAAATCAATACTATTCTGTGCAAAAAATAGCTAAATCAAGCAAAGAAGCCTTACATTATTTAGATCATTGCACACATTTACCACAATTAATCTTGTTAGATATATACATACCCGATACGGAGGGATTAACACTTTTCAAAAAGTTACGGACTGATTATCACCAAATTGATGTAATTGTTATTTCTGCAGCAAATGATCGAGAGACAATGATAAAGACAAAACGATATGGTGCTTTTGATTACATGGTAAAACCAGCAGACGAAGATCGGATAAAACAATCACTTCACCTTTATTTTGAATATACGAAACTGATAAACGATCATGAGCAGTTTAACCAACAACATATAGATCATCTTTTTCATTCAGGGCAACTAGGTTCATTCAAACAAGATAAAAATGAAAACGTACCAAAAGGGATTGATCCTTTAACACTACAAGAAATAATTCGTTTTTTAAAAAGTGCCTCTTATGAACCAATGACCGCTACAGATATTAGTAAATCTTTAGGTATGAGTCGATCGACAGCAAGAAGATATATGGAATATTTAGTTTCCATTAACAAGGCAGAAACGATCTTAAATTATGGAAATATCGGTCGCCCATTACGACAATATGTCTATCGTGAACAAAATGAACAAAACTCATCATAATAAATAATACTTTTCTTATCAAAGGAATATATATCTTCTTTAAATGTTATGTTACTTTGTTAAAGATAATTTCATTTACAAGGTAAATGAAAACGTTATCTTTACAATAATTATTTAAGGAGGATATAGATGTTAAGTTTAATTGGATTTGCTACGATTTTGACGATTGTATTTCTATTAATTCGGGGGAAAATTACTCCTATTATCGCCTTAGTCATTATGCCGATAATCGGGGCTATCGTAGCGGGATTTACTATTGGAGAAATCGGGGAATTTTTTAGTGATGGAATTGTCTCTGTGATCAATGTCGTCATTATGTTCATCTTTGCTATTCTGTTTTTTGGCATTATGCAAGACGCTGGGTTATTTGACCCTATTATTGACAAGATGATTTCCATCACTCATGGAAATGTGATCACGATTAGTATTGGATCTGTCTTTATCGCTGCAATCGCTCAACTGGATGGTTCAGGAGCTTCGACCTTTTTAATTACCATACCAGCACTATTACCTTTGTATCGCCAAATGAAAATGAGTCCTTATTTACTTTTATTATTAATTGGTGGTAGTGCAAGTATTATGAATATGATTCCATGGGGAGGCCCACTTGGTCGAGCAGCATCTGTATTAAATATGGATGTAACAGAATTATGGCGTCCGCTTATTCCAATTCAAATTATCGGAATGGTATTCATGATTATTTTAGCCATATTTTTAGGTATGAGAGAAAAACGAAGAATTATCCAGCGCTATGGAAGTATTGAAAATGCAATTGCAACAGATGACGGAGAAGTGGGCTTATTTGATAAAAAGAATAAGGCCAAACGAGCCGTTACAAAATCGGGAATTTATTGGGCAAATGTTGTTTTAGCTTTAGTAGTAATCGGGGTGTTAGTTTCCGGCATCATCCCAGCTGGTTTAGCGTTTATGATAGGTGTTTGTCTTGCTTTGCCCCTTAATTTTAGAAATGTGGATGATCAAAATAAAAGTATTCGAAAACATGCCCCAAATGCTTTAACGATGGCAACCATTATTTTAGCTGCAGGATCTTTTTTAGGTATTCTAAATGGAACTGGCATGCTTGATTCCATTGCAGAGGATACGGTAAAAATTTTGCCATTATTTATTGCTCCATATGTTCATTTGATCATCGGTGTATTAGGAGTTCCTTTTGATTTATTACTAAGTACTGATGCATATTATTTTGCCTTATTACCTGTTGCTGAACAAATTGGAACGACATTTGGTATTCCTTCGATTTCTACTGCATATGCCATGATTATTGGAAACATCGTTGGTACTTTTGTTAGTCCATTTTCACCTGCACTTTGGTTAGCCCTTGGTCTTGCGGGACTAGAAATGGGGAAGCATATCCGCTATGCATTCTTTTGGATGTGGGGACTAAGCATTGTCTTAATAATAATAGCAATACTTCTAGGAACAATTTCAATTTAATAGAGCAGAGGGGGCCTTATCCCCCTCCATTAAATTTAGAATAAATGTTGAGGAAAGCATTATACCATAACGGTATCTTCCGTATAGCGATTCGCAAAAGAAAAAAGCCATAAATAAAAGAAGTTCAAGAAAATTAAATAGTAATAGCTAGACTTGTGATTTCTCATCCTAAACAGTGGAAAAATAGCATCATTTTTTCCTCTTTCCCTTATGAATATATACTAAAATAAAGAGGATAAAACCTATAGCTATTAAGAAGTAAACGATTGTTGAATAGTACTCAAAAAAACTGAGAATATCTTTCCAAGATGCTCCTAAAATAGCGCCTACAAAAACTAGCATCGTATTCCAAATAGCAGTTCCAATTATCGTAAAAAGTAGGAACAACCAAAACTTCATCCCCGACATCCCAGCTGGAATAGAAATTAAACTGCGGACAATTGGCACCATCCTACAAAGTAATACCGCCCAATAACCGTAATTTTCGAACCATGCATTTGCTTTATGTAAGTCCTCCTTTTCCAAGCGAATAATATGCCCCCAACGATCAATCACTTTTTCCATTCGTTCTATATTAATTAACATGCCAATCCCATATAAAATAATTGCACCTAGCACCGAACCAGTTGTTGCTGTTATAATGACACCATCGACCGTTAAATTCGTATACGTTGTCATAAATCCGCCAAATAGAAGGATGACTTCAGAGGGAATTGGCGGAAAAATATTTTCTAACGCCATCATAAAAAAGACACCTACATAACCAAGTTGCTCCATCAGTTCGATAACCCATGCTTGCATATTCCTTCCTCCTAAATGCTTGTACAATATGTATAATGCAAAAACGTTACATTTTATCAATTAACCGAGCATACCCGTGATTTCGTGGGATGAATCGGCTTCGATTAAAGCACAGCCTTGGCTATGTTATTCAATCGACATATGTTAACTAAAATATATTTCTAAATGTTTTTACGTATGGATATGTAATTGTGCATATGTTAAAGTATATTTGAGGTGTTTTCAATGTCTGACATACATTACGGACGTGGTTACGTCTATTCGATTCAATACCATTTAGTTTGGTGTGTTAAATATCGTCATGATATTTTGCACGGTCAAATAGATACGGATGTGAAAACGTTATTAAAACAAATTGCAATAGATAATGACATTCAGATTGTAGAAATGGAGTCTGATCAAGACCACATCCATTTACTAATAGACTGCAAACCCCAACATTACATTCCAAGTATTGTAAAAGCTTTTAAAGGTGTATCTGCACGACTACTATTTAAAAAACATCCAGAACTAAAACAACATCTTTGGGGTGGTCATCTATGGAATCCTAGTTACTTCGTGGCTACTGTAAGTGAAAATACAGAAGAACAGATACGCAGTACATTCAAAATCAAAAAAAGAAATGAGGTGAGTTACGTGTTGCGACATAAAGCATCTAGCTTTAGAATCTATCCGAATCAAGCCCAACAAATTCTAATCGCTAAAACAATCGGTTGTTCACGTTTTATCTTTAACCATTTTTTGAGTTTGTGGAATGAAACGTACAGAAATACTGGCAAAGGATTAACTTATCACGCTTGTGCTACTATGCTCCCTCACATAAAAAAGAACGAAGAAACCAACTGGCTGAAAGAAGTAGACAGCATTGCCCTCCAATCATCTTTGAAAAATCTTTCTAATTCCTTTTCGCGCTTTTTCAAAAAACAAACAAATAAACCTTAATTCAAAAGTAAAAACAACCCCATTCAAAGTTACACAACGAAAAATGTGAACAACAATATTTCCGTGCACAAAAACCGCTTAAAATTACCTAAACTCGGCTTTGTAAAATTCGCCAAGAGTAAAGAACTAAAAGGACGAATAGTAAATGCG
>NZ_QJJQ01000031.1 GCF_003201975.1 Pseudogracilibacillus auburnensis
GTTTTTTAAAGAAACGAGAAAAAGAATCAGCGAGGTTTTTCAAGGAGGACTGAAGGGCAATGCTATCAACCTCTTTTAACCACTCCGTTTCTTCTACCCTTTTCATTTTAGGAAGCATGGCAGAACATTGATTATACGATAATCCCTTTCCAGTCTCAGAGTATGTCGTATTCCATCGATGAAGGAAATGATTATACACAAATCTTGCACAGCCAATTGTTTTAGCAATTAGTTCTTCTTGGTTTCTATTGGGATAGATCCGAAATTTATAGGCTTTAAGTTTCAACATATGTTCCACCTCGTTTTTATACTTTCATTATACTTTGTGGAACGTGTGTTTGCAAATGGATTTGAGATTAGATTTATAGCTCCCGGGCGTCCATTCATCCCACGATTGAAATCGCGGGTGTTCTGGACATTTTTATAAAAAACACCCCTTTAGATAATCATATCCGCAGAGGTGTCTCTTCAAAACTTTATTTTAAACCTACATCAATTACTTTTTTTATAACCCACACTTTAGCTGTGCTCCACAACTAGTACACGTATTACATCCACCAACCTCGGCAACATGACCTTTTCTACATACTGGACAACGGTCACCTACTTCAGAACCGATCGTTACATTTGTTTTCTCTAGTTCTTGAATCGTATCCATCAGCACAATTTTTGGTTTGGCAACGACATAATCTTCTTCATTTTCGTATTCTTCCTCAAAAGAAGTTTCCTCTGCCTTTAATGTAAGCACTTGGGAATCTCGACTTCCGTCAACATAGACAGTTCCACCTTTGGCTCCACCTTTATACAGTCGCTGATAGACACTTTCAACTTGTGAAACAGTATAGCCTCTTGGCGCGTTTACCGTTTTAGAGATTGAGCTATCAATCCAACGTTGAATGACACATTGTGTATCGGCATGTGCTTCTGGACTTAATTCCATTGCCGTAATGAACCAATCTGGTAAATTGTCTGCATCTTGATCTGGATGTGCATCAAGATATTCTTGCACAATTTTTGCTTTTACTTCAATAAATTTACCTAATCGTCCACTGCGGTAATAAGAAAACGAAAAGTATGGTTCAAGCCCTGTACTTACACCAACCATCGTGCCAGTTGACCCTGTTGGTGCCACCGTTAATAAATGTGAATTTCTTATCCCATATTTAATAATATCTTCTTTAATATCAAATGGCATTTGTTTCATATAGCCTGTATTGATAAATGCTTCCCGTAATGCTCTTGTTTCTTCCTCCGTCTTTCCAATCAAATACGGAAAACTACCTTTTTCTTTGGCAATTTCAATAGATGCACGGTAAGCGGTGGTTGCAATCGTTTCAAAAATTTTATCAACTAACTCATTACCTTCTTTTGATCCATACTGTGTTTCACAATAAATGAGCAAGTCATGCAATCCCATGACACCAAGACCAACACGGCGTTCACCGAGTGCTTGCTTTTTATTGTCTTCTAGGAAATATGGCGTCGCATCAATGACATTATCCTGCATACGTACGCCTACCTTCACTGTCTCGATCAATTTATCGAAGTTCACTGTTTTCGTTTCTTTATTTGCCATTTGTGCTAAGTTAATAGCCGCTAAATTACAAACAGAATAAGGTGCAAGCGGTTGTTCTCCACACGGATTAGTCGCTACAACTTGATCCCCATACGCTTTGGCATTCGTCATATCGTTTGCATTATCAATAAAGAAAATACCAGGTTCTGCTGAATATGTAGCACAAATATTAATTAAATCCCATAATTCCTTTGCTTTTATTCTACGGTAAGTTCTGACATCAAAACCGCGTTTCTCCCACTCACGAACATCCCCAATTTGATGCCATTCTTCATTATACATTTTCATTTCCTCTGATGAGTAATTTTCTACATTCGGAAATCGTAATGCATATTCGTCATTCTGTTCAACTGCTTCCATAAATTCTTTTGTTAAACAGACAGAAATGTTTGCTCCTGTTAAAAATTCGGAATTGTGAACAGAATACGTTCCCCCAGTTTTCAACTTTTCTTCTGCTTCACGAATCGCTTCTTTTGTAAATCCACCTAATCCAGGCATGTTTTTATAATTAATAATTCCTTGGTATAAATCTTTTTCAGTTTCCGTTAAAGGTGTAAATTTTAATTTTTCATGGGCTAGTTGTTTGATTTGCTCATCTTCTGTGTTTTCGATTAAATAACGTAAAATTCTTGGATTTTGCATTTTGGAAATAATAAATTCGATGATATCGGGATGCCAGTCAGCAAGCATAATCATCTGTGCTCCCCGTCTCGAACCACCTTGTTCAACAAGATGAGTTAGTTTTGCAATGTCATCAAGCCATGAAACAGAACCAGATGATTTGCCATTTACACCTCTTGCAAGTGTATTACGTGGCCTTAAAGTCGAACCATTTGTTCCAACACCACCACCACGAGACATGATTTCCATCACCTGTTTCCGATGATCCGAAATTCCTTCACGGGAATCTTGAATATAGGGCATGACATAGCAATTAAAATAAGTAACATCTGTTTCAGAACCAGCACCATAAAGAACACGGCCAGCTGGGATAAAATTTAACTCCGCAAGTTCCTTTGTAAACTTCTTAAAGGACTCTTTTTTCTTTGCTACTGTCGATTCAACAGAGGAAAGGCCTGTAGCATTTCTCATTGCAATTTGTTCATAAAAAATTTCAAGTGGTTTATCGATTACATCTAGATCTCGCTTTACAATCCCAGTTTCAATTTCTTTTTCGTCTTCCAATACCGAACGAAATTCTTCTGCAACCTTTATTCTTGCTTGTTTGTTTTCCCAATCAATAGACTCGACAAATCCAAATCCACGCGCGGGAAATTTCGGATCAGGTTTAACAGTAAGAACGACAAAATCATCCTGTTTTAATGTTTTTTTCTCTGTATCCTTAAAGGCATAACGATCTAACATAACTAGTCTCGAAACACCTTCATGCGTCAATTGCATATCTGATGTAATCGGATGAACTTGGGGAAATAATTTTATATCCTCATTTAATGCTTGTACATTAATTTCAGTTTTGGCATGTATCGTCGTCGACAATTTAATCGCTCCTTACAAATCGTTTTAGGATAAAACGATTTAAATGATTACTACTAACATACACAAAAAGTCCTAAAAAATCAATATGTAGTCGTGAAAAAGAAATAAAAAATCTATATATTGAATTATTTGCACTTTACTCATTTTTTTGTCAATTTACTAGATGATCGTAAAACCAAGCTTTTTAGCGTATTTTCTTCTTTATTCCATACATACATTTTATTTGAACAACTAATAATAAAAATAGAAAAACAAATTTGAAATTAATCCTTTATTTTACGACTACTTCAAAAAAGAGTAAAGAGGTGTTCAACATCGAAAAAAAGCAATACGACTTCGCCAAATTATCACACGAAACAATTGAGCAAATACGTTTACTCGAAAAGCGGCTTTGTGACGAGGTAAAAGAAGAAGTCATTTTAATCGCTTACGAAAATAATAGTAAATAACCAATAAAATGAGTTCAAACAGATGCATACAAACCGCTTAGAGCAAACAATTAACCCAAAGTCAATTGAGTACTGTATCTACATCCCCTTAATTCAATGAAGACTTTTTATCAATTTCACTTTGCGAAAGTTGAGTAAATAATGTACATTTTTTCGTAGTACGTTTTCATTTTAATGTCTCATTTGAATAAACATTGTAAATTCTACTCTTTATCCTTATAATATATACTGTATACGTATAATAATTGGGGGATTTTTAGAAATGACGACATATTTGATCATTATTTTAGTTCTGTTAATCGGATTTTATATTTTTAGTTATTTTAGACAAAAAGCGTATTTAACTGTCTTAACACAGGATCAATTTATCGAAGGATATCGAAAAGCACAACTGATCGATGTGAGGGAGCCACAAGAATTTGAACGTGGTCATATTAGAGGCGCTAGAAACATTCCACTCACACAATTAAAACAAAGTTTGAATGCATTACGCTCTGATAAACCTGTTTATTTATATTGTCAAAATACTACTCGTTCTTCTAGAGCAGCTCACATTTTACGAAAAAATAAATATGAAGATATTAATATACTAAAGGGCGGCTTTAAAAAGTGGACAGGAAAAATCGATCAAAAAAAATAGTCAAAGGAAAATGAACTTCCTTTGACTTTTTTTATTGTCTGAAATGTTTTGTCGCGTTTTTGTTATTGACCAAAAATATAATCACGCGAGCCATTTTATCATCACCATAAAAAGATTCTTTTTCTTTTAAAGGTCATACTTTAATATCGGCCTTCTTGCAGCTGTCGTTTCATCCATCCTTTTTACTACTGTATGATGTGGTGCATCTTGGACAATTTCCGGGTTTAACCTAGTTTCCTCTGCAATTTGTAACATCGTGTCAATAAAAAGATCCAACGTGTCTTTTGACTCCGTTTCAGTCGGTTCAATCATTAATGCCTCTTCCACATTTAGCGGAAAATAGATGGTTGGAGGATGAAAACCATAATCGAGCAATCGTTTAGCAATATCTAATGTTCGGACACCGAGCATTTTTTGTTTTTTTCCTGACAGAACAAATTCATGTTTACAATGCTGTTTAAAAGGCAAATCATACTCTCTCGATAGTTTACGCATCATATAGTTCGCATTTAATACAGCATATTCACTCACTTTTTTCAGTCCAGTCGCTCCCATCGTTCGAATATACGTATATGCCCTCAGATTAATACCGAAATTTCCGTAATATGGCTTCACCCTGCCAATTGATTGTGGTAGATCCTCATCAAAGACGTACGTATTCCCTTGCTTTTTTATTAACGGTTTTGGTAAAAAAGGTGCTAGCTCCCCTGTCACAGCAATTGGTCCAGACCCCGGTCCCCCACCCCCATGTGGTCCTGTAAACGTTTTATGTAAATTTAAATGTACTGCATCAAATCCCATGTCACCTGGTCGTACATATCCCATAATTGCATTTAAATTTGCCCCATCATAATACAACTTTCCTCCTGCATCATGAACAATTTCCGCCATCTCCATAATTTCTGTTTCAAATAGCCCCAACGTATTTGGATTTGTCAACATTAAAGCGGCAGTGTCTTTTCCTACAGCCTTTTTTAAGTCTTCCAAATCGACTAATCCTTGTTCATTTGTTTGAATCGTTACGGATTCAAAACCAGCAACAGTTGCAGATGCTGGATTTGTTCCATGGGCTGAATCAGGAATAAGCACCTTCGTTCGATTCATATCACCATTCGCTTCATGAAAGGCCCGAATCATTAACAATGCTGTCCATTCGCCATGTGCCCCTGCTGCTGGTTGCAATGATACTTCTTCCATTCCTGTAATTTCTCGTAAATGTTTTCCAAGATCATACATCACTTCTAATGCACCTTGAACCGTTTGAGGATCTTGATATGGATGAATATAACTAAATCCATCCAGTTTTGCTATATCTTCATTAAGTTTAGGATTGTATTTCATCGTACAGGAGCCTAAAGGATAAAAACCTGAATCAATGCCAAAATTTCGGGTCGATAATCCTGTATAATGCCTAATTAATTCTAATTCACTTACTTCTGGGAGATTAGCTTTATTTTTCCTTATATAATCTTCCTCTATTTCATCGTCTAGCTTTAATTCGGGAACATCTAATGGAGGCAAACTATAACTTTTTCTCCCTTGTTTACTTCGTTCAAAAATAAGTGGATAATTTTTAGTTCTCATACAAATCCCCCAATTCTTTTACGAATAAATCTAGCTCTTCTTTTGTCTTAACTTCGGTGACGGCAACTAACATATTCCCCTCAAGCTCTGGATATGTTTTTCCTAAATCATATCCGCCAATTATGTTCTTCTTTCTCAATTTTTCATTCACTTTTTCGATAGGTTGTTTTAGATCGATAACAAATTCATTAAAAAATGCACCTGAAAATGGAATGGAGATATTTAGTTCTATTAATTTACTTTTGAGATAACGAGCTTTTTGCATATTAATGTAGGCCACTTCTCGGATTCCTTCTTGTCCTAAGGCTGTCATAGCCACTGAACTTGCCAGTGCATATAATGCTTGATTTGAACAAATATTAGAGGTAGCTTTATCCCTTCTAATATGTTGTTCACGCGCTTGTAATGTTAACACAAAACCACGTAATCCATTTTCATCTGTCGTTTGCCCAACTAATCTACCTGGCATTTTTCGCATTAGCTTTTTCGTCGTTGCAAAATACCCACAATGTGGGCCACCAAATTGGGCGGGGATGCCAAAAACTTGCGTATCGCCAACAACGATATCCGCGCCAAATTCTGCTGGAGTTGTTAAATATCCTAAAGCTAATGGATTACAAGATGTAATAAACAATGTTTTTGGATCTTTTATTAATTTTTCAATTTTTTGTAATGGTTCCATTTGACCCAAAAAGTTTGGATATTGAATAACAACGGCTGCTGTCTCTTCATCTAGCTCCTCTTCTAAAAGAGCTAAATCAGTTATTCCATTCGTTGCTTTTATTTCGACGATCTCTAACTGAAACCCACGTCCATACGTGTGAATGACTTCCCGATATTCAGGATGAACGGTTTCAGAGACGATGATCTTTTTACGCTTTGTTTGCCCATAACTTACATTGATTGCTTCCCCTAATGCTGTTCCACCGTCATAAAGTGAAGAATTAGCAACATCCATTCCTGTTATTTCACAGATCATCGATTGAAATTCGAATATTGCTTGTAATTCCCCTTGAGAAATTTCTGGCTGATATGGTGTATATGCGGTGTAAAATTCTGATCTGGATATCATATGGTGAACGACGGAAGGAATAAAATGATGATATACACCTGCTCCTAAAAAAGAACTAATGTTTTTTGTGTTCATATTTTTATTCGCAAGGTCTGTTAATTCTTTTTCTAATTCCATTTCACTTGCTGCTTGTTTTAGTTTATATGCCCTTTGTAGCCGAATATCTTCTGGTATATCAGCAAATAATTCTTCTGTTGATGTAATTCCGATCGTTTCTAACATTGCTTCTTTATCCTTTTCAGTCATTGGTAAATAACGAAAGTCCATGCATATCCTCCTTTATTTTGCCCGACGGTAAAATGGGGTTGATACAATTTTAGCTTTTAATTTCCGTTTCCGCACCTGAACCCAAATAGTATTACCTATTTCACTAAATGGTGTATTTACCAAAGCTAATCCAATGTTTTTCTTTAGTGTCGGAGAATAGGTGCCCGATGTTACTGCGCCAATAATGTTTCCATTCTCACCTATCAGTTTATAACCTGTACGTGGAATTCCTTTGTCCATCATTTCAATGCCGACCATTTTTCTTTTAGGGCCATTTTCGATTTCGCTTCGGATTATTTCCTTGCCAATAAAATTCGTATCCTTCTGCACTTTTACAGCAAAACGTAGTCCAGCTTCAATTGGTGAAATTGATTCGGTTAACTCTTGACCATAAAGTGGTAAACCTGCCTCAAACCGAAGTGTGTCCCTTGCACCTAGACCAGCTGGCTCGATGCCAACATCTTTTCCTGCTTTTAATAATAAATTCCATAATAGACGACTTTTTTCGGCATTCAGATAGATTTCAAACCCATCTTCTCCTGTATATCCTGTACGAGAAACGAGAGCTTCAGCGTGAATGTCTGGAAAATACACATGTTGCCGGAAGGTAAATGCATTGATTTCTGCAATCTTTTCATTCGTTATTCGTTGTAATACTTTTTCTGCTTCTGGTCCCTGTAGGGCAAGTAAGGCAAATGATGCAGAGTCATCTCTAATCGAAAGTTGTGTAAAACTCTCTGTATGTTTTTTTAACCATGCCAAGTCTTTTTCAAGATTGGCAGCATTTACAACTAACATATAATGATGGACATCGATCATATAAATTAAAAAATCATCGATTATTCCACCATATTCATTACACATGAGTGAATACTGCACTTTATTTGGTGTTAATTTTGCTACATCATTTGTAACTAGCTTTTGAAGAAATGCTAAACTATCCTCTCCAATTACGGTAATTTCCCCCATATGGGAAACGTCAAAAAGACTTGTTTTCGTTCTAGTCACTTCATGTTCATGCATAATGCTAGAGAATTGAACAGGTAACTCCCACCCTCCAAAATCAATCATTTTCGCTCCAAGTTGCTTATACTCCTCATATAATGGGGTGCGTTTTAATGAAATCAATTTATCCTCTCCTTATCACAAATTTTCCAAAAATGAAAACAGAGATTTCACTAAGTTATTAGGAAATCCCTGTTTTGGTAACGTTTCTTTCTGTTTGTCATGTGTGTACGATCCAGGAGTTTTCCTATTTGATGAAACACATCTTTTTTACTCGTAAACTCTCCTTGTACTTATTCACATTATATTCTCGGCAAATTTGTTCATACTAGTAGTAAGGACCATTATTTGCTATTTTTTGTATTATACCATTTATTCTTTCTGATTAAAACATCATATTCTAAAAGGGGATTACTATGTCAAATATTATTATTCAAAAAGATCAACTATTTCTTGAGCAATTGGAAGAAGCAATTGAATCAAATCAACATCTAACGAATTGGGAACAGTTTCATCTACATTATCAAATGAAAAAAGCGACAATGGTGACAGAATTTAACGAGTTAAAAGGATTATCCTATTTACCTCATATGACCTTTTTAGATCACCAAATCAACACGGTAAAAACAGTTATGGAAGATATGAATGGTCGTGCTATTTTAGCTGATGAGGTTGGACTCGGTAAAACGATCGAAGCTGGTCTTATTTTAAAAGAATATATGATAAGAGGTCTTGTGAAAAAAGCACTTCTGCTCGTTCCGGCTTCTCTTGTAAACCAATGGATTCAAGAATTACATGAAAAATTCTATATCCCTGCTGCTAGTTACCGAAAAAACTATCGTTGGAATGATTATCCAATTTTTGTCACATCGATTGATTTAGCTAAAAGAGAGCCACATCGTGAAGCAATATTAAATATTGATTATGATCTTATTATTGTAGATGAAGCACATAAATTAAAAAATCATAAAACAGTTAATTATTCTTTTGTACGTGCATTAAAGAAAAAATATTGTCTTCTACTAACAGCTACCCCAATCCAAAATAAATTGATCGAATTATTTAATTTAGTCACCATTTTAAAACCGGGATATTTAGGTAGTTATGAAACGTTTACAAAAAAATACGGAAAAATTAAAGCTGAAAAGTTACAAGACACCTATTTAAATAAATTAATTCAAAAAGTAATGGTTCGAAATCGGCGGAAAGATACGTTACTCGATGAAGTGAAACGAAATGTTCATTCCGTTTGGTTACAGTTTTCTGTTGAAGAACAAAAAGTATATGAAAAAATAAATGATTTTTTCCATGGCTTTTCATCCCTTTCAAAGATTACTTTTTTAAAAGAATTATGTTCTTCCCGGGAAGCTTGCTATTTATCGTTACAAAATAGCAAAAATGAACAAGTAAAAAGTGTAAATGAGCCATTATTAAATGACATTGCAGCATTGCCTCATCATATAAAAGCACAAAAATTAGTCGAACTCATTCAATCTTTTAAAGGGGAGAAAGTAATTGTATTTACGGAATACCGTGCGACACAATATTATTTACAATGGTATTTAGATCAGCATCATATTTCTTCTGTCGCCTTTCGTGGTGGGTTAAAAAAAGGAAGAAAAGATTGGATTAAACAATTATTTAAAAACGATAAACAAGTAATGATTGCGACTGAAGCTGGTGGAGAAGGGATTAATCTACAATTTTGCCATTACATTATTAACTATGACCTTCCTTGGAACCCTATGAGACTCGAACAACGAATCGGACGAATTCATCGATTTGGACAAAAAAATGATGTTCATATTTATAATTTTGCCATTGAAAATACGTTAGAGGAACATGTGATGAAATTACTGTATGAGAAAATTGATATTTTTGAACGGGTGATCGGTAAATTGGATAAGATTTTAGCAACACTTGAAATTAATAATGTAGAAGACGAATTTATGCAAATGGTGGAAGAATCACAAACCGTTGGAGAAATGCAAATTAAGATGGATAATTTTATTTCAATTGTCCATGACATGAGTGATGAATATGGCGAGGAAAAACATGGGTAATCCACTTAATATCGAACAATTTCTTATCCAATTTTTCACATCACATCATTGTGAAATCCAGAAACAAGAGGCTGGAAAAATGACAGTGCAACTAACGATCGACATGGATAAAGCATTAATGAATCGTCCATTTTATTGGCAATATGTTGAGTCCACAGGCAATATTGGTAAACCGAAACAATTAACTTTTATTACAGACCCCGAAAAAGCAGATGAAGGTGAATGGATCCACTTTGGCAGTCCTAGGCTGGAGCAAATATATCAATATTTAAGTAAAACGAGTAAATTTATCCATCTTTACGAAAATGTAGAAGTAATGAATAATACGATGTTGCAACCATGGCTTTTAACAAATATTTGTATTATGTACGAAGGGAAGCAAAAAAAAGAAGAACTTTTATCCATTGGGTTAAATCTAATTAATGGTACTTTCCTTTTTGATATGATGCAAAGATTGGAAAAAATACAGCTTAAACCGAAAATTTCTAATCATTGTTATACGATCTCGCCATTAATTAAAGTAAAAAGTGGTTTATTACGAATCGAAAGCTATGTGGAGTCCTATGTGAATAACATGGAGCATCAATGGGCACTTGAATCCATTCAGTTGCTAAAAGAAGAAACGATGATGATCCATCATTTTTATGAAGATAGTGAAGAGGAAACTGACATGAACAAAGAGATCGAGGAGGTAACGGCAAGGCTTCAACCACAAATAACATTCGACATTATTAATGGTGGTATCCTTTATTTAACCGAAAACTTTTCCACTTAAAAAGGTTGTTCAAAAGGCTTGTAAAAATGACCCTTCGCATTTCTTTGGCAGTAAAAAAGTTCTTACAGTAAAGGCTTTCTAAATAAGTATTTGTTTACAAAAGTGCAACATCATCTCTGACTTCGCCTAACGGCTATTTTAGGAAAGGCCGACTAAGGACAGGCTTTGCGCCTAATGTCGGCATCCCCCTATGAAGTGGCATGTTTTCTTTAGTGGCATGTTTTCTCATTGACTTGCTCTTAAGCTACTCTACTCACGTAATTAACATGCACACGCTCCATTGCCGGGAGCTACACCGCCTTGATGCGCCGCACAACGTTTACTACACCCGAGTCAGATACAAAAGTTTTACGATGGGACGAGTATTTAGCGGGGTCCTAAGATGTCAGCGATCTTAGCTGACTTCACCCCTTCTTATCCTCTGTTTTGAACACATCTTAAATGGAAAAATCCTCTACTAATAATTTAGTAGAGGATTTTTGTTTAGTGACCGAATCCAGGTACCATAATAAATTCAGAATACCATGTAAACCCAATCATAAACACTGTTAAGTACGCACCGAACAAATACATATACATTCGTTCTGAAAGATTCAGATAACTAAGTGTTAGGAAAAAAGCCGTTTGCACAAGGAATAAAACAGACGTAGTATACATTTCACCTACATAAAACATAATAGTAAAGATCCCTGTCCAAAAGGCAAGCACACGAAACATTCGATCCATGCTTTTTCCCCTCCTTTTACGTAACCTAATACAAATTCATTATAAACTACGGACATAAGAAAGTAAAGAAAACTTAGGGAGCAATCAACTCTTTTGTCAAAAAAGGTTGAAGCTAGATACAGCTTATAGGTAAGCAAGAATGTCATTCATTTTTTTAGGAATGAACAAGTCCTTCGTTCACAAATTTGCAACAAACATTTCACTTCTTCATTCGCCAACAGACATTCGATGAAAAATCATGAAGGAAAATTGATTGTTTGTCATAATGTTAAATTCCATTTCTACCAAATCGTCTGCTATCCATTCAAATGTTATGTGAACTTTTCCAGGTGGAAATTCATAATTAACTTGCCCCTTATCTTGATGATTATACCATTCATCTTTTATAAATTGTGTTTTCCCCATTTGAATCAACGTTTCAACTTCAATTTGATCAAGTAATGAACGAGTAATGTTAAGCTCGTTTTGATAAATAAAAATAGAGGTAGTAATAATCGAGAGTATAATGACAGAAACGATTAAAGCATATGGCAAATAAAAGCCTCTTTCATTAATCATAGTGGGCAATCGTTTTTTCATATGTCTCTCCTTTTACTGTTTGAACAATTATTTTTGATCCATATGGTAAAGATTCTATGGTAAGGGAAGCTATATCCCTTACGTATATTTCATGTCCTTTACCATTGACTTGTCTACGAATTAACGATGGGTAATACTCTATTTTCGCTATTTCGTTTGTTGTTAAATTGAAAAATAATTTATTATTTTCACTATAAACATTATCCGCTAATAAAGCATCATTACGTAAAAATATAAAAAACTGTTGTATAGACATATCTTCTTCAAATGAAGGTGTGTTGATATAACTAAAAAATAACGCAACGAATGGTAATGTCATCGTGATAATCATAAGTGTTAACAGGAGCTCAATCATCGTGAATCCATCGTTCTTCTCTCTTACCAAACAGGCAAAAAGTTTCTTCTTTTTGTTTAACATTTTCCCATGTAGCACATCCTTTGATTAACTCATTCTCTAGTTGAAATTCGATATTAACATGTCTTTGATTGATTGTGATAGAAACATGTTGAAGCTCTTCATTACTCCAAACCATATGTTGTAATTCATCATGAAGTTTTGAAACGATCAACCGTCTGTCTCGTAACACTTTCCTCTCCTGTTTCATTAGTGTATGAATTGGAATAATCGTTACGACGAGCATCATTAAAATACTCATCGCGACTAAAGCCTCAATAAACGTAAACGCTTTATTGTTCTTCAATATAATGTCTTCCTTTTCCTAATGGAAACACTATTTTGTATGTTGTTGTCTCATCTTCAAAACGATATGAGAATGGGCTAATAACTGTTCCACTATCATTAAATGAAATCCGATTATTTGATTTAGTTATACGTGAAATATGTTCAGGGTAATATCGTTTAATTGCCTCTTTTGTCCTGTTATTTCTAATGACATAATAATCTTCTTCAAACAAAATTCGAACATGTTGCTGTGTACCAAGAGCGCTATTTTGAATATAGAGTATATCTGCATCAAACGTAGTGAAAAATTGTTTCGTTTGTTGTTTTTTCAAAGTCGAGAAAAGCCCTGGTATTACTAGAAATGTTAATAGCGAAATAATAAATAATACAAATACTAACTCGATGAATGTAAAGCCTTTTACCTCCTTCATTCGATGCTCACAATTCCTTTTGAACTGTTATAAGTTAACGTTTTTCCATTTTGACAAGTTGTTTGTTCACTTGTAATATAATCTTCTGTTACTAAACTATTTAACGTACTAGGTAATACTCCTTGATCCAATTGGTATGCATTTACTTGTGCTTGAACTGTTGCAACAAGTGCCTCACAACCTTTTGAATGAACATCTTTACTTTTATCCGTTATATTTGGAATGATTAGGATAATCAGCACCGTAATGATCATTAAGACGATCAACATCTCTATCAGCGTGAATGCATTTTGATTTTTAAACATGTTAATTCTCCTTTACACATTTTGGATTAATTGAAACATCGGCCACATTAACGTGATATAAATGAAAATGATAAAACATGCTAATGTGACAAAAAATACTGGTTGAATAAATGTAATGATTTTTAACACTTTTTGTTCTAAATTTTCCGCTAAAAAATCAGCATATGTCGTTAAATCTTGCTCCAACGATTCCGTATTATTATTTTTTTGAAAAATTGTTGCCAATTGTTTTTCCATTAAAGATAAACTTTGTAATAAATGATCAATATAGTAGCCACTTTTCAAGCTTATAGTCATTAATTGTGCATAATAAGCTAATATTGGTAGTTTTTCTTGTTCACTCATATTTTTCAAAATATCTTTTATCGATAATCCTGCTTTTAGGAACATGCTCATATGGGTAGCAAAATAGTAGGATGTTTCCATTCTTTTAAAGGAACGATAAATTGGTAATTTTTCATAAAGCGAAATTTGTTTATCGGTTGATATTTTTCGTTTATAAAAATGCCAAAATAAACTCCCTAAAAGAACGACCATCACACAAACAATAAAGATTGTGCTCATGATGTCAATGATTAAAATTGAATATAATACGGTAGTGGAAGAATCCGAACTTGATTGGAAAAGTTCCATAAAAGAAGGTAATACAGATTGTTTAAGGAAAAGTAAGAGGAAAATAAAAACAAAAAATAAAATGATCGGATAACGAATAACTTGTGTAAATTTTTTTATATATGTTATTCGATGTTCAAACATTGAAATACTTTTATCAAGACTAGAAATTAAATTACCATTTATTCGTACAAAATATAAATAAGAAACGATCGTCCCGTGAAATTGCACATTGGCAAAAGCTTTATCAATTGGATATCCCCTTTTTAACAGAAGAATTAGTTTATCAGCGATGTGATACATCAATTTATCCCATTTCATCACCTCAAGTGCTCCAAGAAGGGAATACCCACTTTCTAGTAAGCGATGCAACCTTTTCAAAAAAAGTAGTTGTGTTTCATCCTTCACTTTTAACCTAGAAGGACGATTTATAATAAACTTCTTTAGAAATGAAGCCATAAATATAAGCCTTCTCTCTTAAATGGTTAAATGAATGAAATTTATCGAACACTGTTTGTTCATCTCCTGTAATAATTTTTTGTAAAACGTCACCATCCAACAATTCCACAATTGCTGCTCGACTAGTTGTTTTCCCATGCTTTTCGATTGGCAATAATTGAATTGCTGCTACTGCAATAAGTGTTTGACCAATTTCTACACGATTGATACCTAAATCAACTAATCGTTCAATCGTCCCTTTCGCATTTTTGGCGTGTAACGTACTTAAAACTAAATGTCCAGTTAGCGATGCTTGAAAGGCAAATTTCGCCGTTTCTTGATCCCTTATTTCACCGATCATCAACACATCTGGATCATGCCTCAAGGCAGCCTTTAGTCCTGTTTGATACGATATTCCTGCTCTATCATTTACTTCTACTTGAATGACATCCTCCAATTTTCTTTCAATCGGGTCTTCTAAGGTGATCGCCTGAAAGGACTTTTCTTGCAGCATTGATTCAAGTAAGGCGTACATTGTTGTCGTCTTCCCACACCCAGTCGGTCCGGTAAGCAAAATGATCCCTGATTGATGTCGTAGCCAACGACGCATTTTTTTAAATTGGTTGGGAAAGAGAAATAATTGTTCTAATACTGTTTTTTCTTCTTGTGGTAAAATTCGAATTGTTAAACTTTCTAAGTTCGTTAATGGAAGAGTTGATAAACGTAGGGAGAAGTTTTTCTTACTATTACTAACATATGGCAATGTGCCGTTTTGTGGTTTTCTAATCTCCCCAATGTCCATACCAGAGGAGAACTTAAAATAGGTTAGTAACAGTTCATATATGGAAGTTTTTATCGTCTTTATAAATGTGCGTGTTCCTAACAAACGGTAATAAACATTTATTTTATCTTTATTTGGAAAAGGATAGAAATGAATATCAGAGGCGTTTTTTTGACAAGCATCTTCCAGTAGCTTGTTCGCTATTGTTGCTGCTGGATTAGGCAAATTTTCACCCCCTCACATGAAGTGATATAGGTATTTATTATTATATTCGACACTATTTTATAATAGTCCTGCTATTTTTACAACTTTTTTTACTATTTCACGTATATTTTTATTTTCTTATTCAAATACTAATAACTCAACTTTCGCGGAGTGGAAGGTAGATATGGTGCTGACGTTGACTTTAGATTAACTGTTTGCCCTAAGAAGTATTTACATCTGCTCTTTTCGCAAATTATTACGCATTTGATCTAAACTGCGCAGCTTAACTTAACCAAGTGAACGGTTGGAACTCATCTTATTGTTGATGTCGAAAGTTGAGTAATAAAAAATTGATGGAAAAGATGATGGATATATGTCTCATAATGAATATGTAAAATTTATAACGGAGCAACTTGTGACGCATATGAATAAAACGAAACAAGAGCGTAAAGAAGGGAAAGTGAATAAAAATCAATCGATTTATAGTAATCGTTGGTTTGGTCTTTTTCCATTTACAATAAGATTATTGTTTAAAAAATAACCCACCTACAGTTCTAAACAATTGCAGGCGGGTTATTTTTATCGTCTAAATCAATTTGCAAAGGATTAATCCGAACAGAAATATAAATGAATGGATACCGATTCTTTCCATTACAGGTGAACGCATTCCTCAAGGCTGCTTAAACCCCACCAGTGTCATTACAAATCTTTATAGTCGTATCAATCTTGCTCGCTTTTGCTCAAGACTCATGCTATTTATTCCCTTAGCTATAAGCTACTTCTTGAATAGTGCTTTTATTTTCAAACTACAGGGCTTGAACCTCTCATGACTAAAGTCACGAGATTCTTGGGAACAAAGCATACTTGAGAGTGGTGGCATACACTACCCACAGTGGTTTCTCTTATACACCAAGCTATCTCCGCAG
>NZ_QJJQ01000032.1:0-8387 GCF_003201975.1 Pseudogracilibacillus auburnensis
CCGAAAACACCAGAGAAACCAGTAGAGCCACAGGAACCAGAAGACTCTAAAGAACCAAAAGAAACGGAAAAAGCACCAGAAAAAAGCAATGACAACGTTGGTAAGAAATTGCCGAAAACAGCAACAAATATCTTTAACGTTGCTTTAGTTGGGCTAGGTTTGATCACACTAGGATTCTTCTTTTATAAAAGAAGAAAACGAGTGGTAGAGTAAAGAACAGTTCAAACAAGTTATAAAAATATGAGTTTTCATACGAATTGAACTGCTCGCCGGTTAGGTAAACAGCTGGTAATAAAATAACAATGATCTAAACGGTCTTAGCTCTAAATCCATTGAGCTAAGACTGTTTATTCTTAGGGAGTGTAAATAGAATTTGCCAGTTTCCTATTAACACAGTTTGTTAACTTTAGGCTCCAATTACTTCTACTTCCCAACGAGAGTCAAAGAAATTTAAATTGTCCAACCTAGTTATTGAGATTAAATAGTATCCCTTTTAAAGGAGGATTTCCCCAAAAGTTTCTTCTTGTATAATTGAATCTTTAGCACTATGCATCGAAACTTACCATTTTCCTAAATGTTCTTACAAATGCTGTTGTTACAGGCTTTGAATAACTACAACTTACTTTTTTCTCATACTTATGGATAGTAATAATTACTTATATATTTCTTGTATGTGTGGAAAATGTATAGAAAGTGTATGGAAATTGTATAGGCCTTTTATATATCATGATTTTAATAGTCAATAGACTAATGGAAGCAAGTCAATCTAAAAAAGAGGAGGGTTAAAAAATTGAATTACAGGAAATTAGTTACAAGCAGAATGAAGGCTAGAATCCAAAAAAGCATGGTATTTTTAGCAATGTTTTTAATTTTATTAAATGGAATTCTTCCATCGGCTTCTACGTTTTCTGTTGAAGCTTCGGAGAAATCTGAAATAGAAGAGATAAATGATCCTGAAGTTTCTAAAACTATTGATGGAGAAAAGACAAAAGAAATGCATAAGGGAGAAGATTACAAATATGATGTAAACGTTCTCTTTCCAAAAGATTTATCAGGTTATTCAACTATCTCTATTTTAGATAAGCTCGATGATCGATTAAAAGTGATAGATACGATCATTTTAATCGATGGGGAAGAAGAGATAGAGTCTGAAGAAAATGAAGTTAAGTCTGAAGAAAATTCGGATAAGGTATTAAAGGCCAAAGTAGATGGTCAAACCGTTTCTTTTGAACTTGAATTAACAGAAGAAAAACTAGAGGAACTTGCGGGGAAAGAATTAACGCTCCAAATTACAGCGCAAGTGAAGGAAGATACGGACACAGGAGAAGAAATTGAAAACATTGCAGAGATTATGATTAACGATAATTCTTCTATTGAAACGAATCCAGCAGTGGTAACACTAGTTGAGGAGATTAAAGAGGAGTCAGAAAGTGACACCAAAGAAGAGAGTGAATCAGAAGAAGAAAGTAAATCCGTAAATGATAATGCTAAGGCAAAAGAGCCAGACTCAGAATCGTCTACAGAAAAAACGAATGCAAAAAGAAATGCTTCCGCTGCCAATAATGAAACAGGGTTTAACTTTAACACCACAGACACTTATTTAAGTGTCACATCTTATAATGGTAAACCGGGAACTTGGTTGTTGCAAATTGATGGTCATAATCCATCAGCAGGGATCAAATATGAAAAACAATTAATAGGAAGTTTGACAGGTTCCTTGGATTCTATTGCATTGTCTAAAGATGGAACTGAGGTTTATGCAATAGAAGCTAATAATAATACATTTATTTATAAAATTACCGAAGACGGTAATGCAACAAAACAACCTTTAAATATGCCAAGTGAATTGGCAACTTTCCTTCCGCTAGGTGCAGGAGCCATTGATCCAATCACAGGTCATTATGCTTTATTTGTTAGAGATGCAACAAATAAACAGTCGCGTATTATATTGATCGACCCAAATACAGGGAATGTGGTAGACAGTAGTATCAATCCAAATAACCGATTAAACTTACGTGATAATGTTTTTGATGATAAAGGAAATATGTATTATATCGATGCCACAAATGAAGAATGGGTGCGCTATGATCGTGATACGGGGAAAGAAACAGTATTTGGACGGGTAGGGAATATACCACTTACTACCCCAGGACATGGAGCAGGATTAAGTTACTTACCTTCTAATGAACTGCTTATTGCATTCACACAAGGAGATCTCTTTGCTTCCGATCCAAAAGACAATATTGCGAAAAATCTCGTGAAAATTCCAAATATTAATTTCCTTACTGATGCTGCTTCAGCAGTTTTTCCAAGTTTTTACACAGAGCTGAATATAGAGAAATTTGCCAATGGAAGCAAAGAAACGAGTTCTGTCAACAATAATGACGTGATCGAGTACAAACTCGTGGTCAACAATACAGGAAATCTACCTGCTGACAACGTCATCTTAACGGATAAAATTCCAGCAGGAACGGAGTATGTCGCAAATAGTACGAAATTAAACGGGAAAGATGTTGCCGATATCGATGGTCAAAGTCCGTTAGTAAAAGGCTTAAAGATTAAATCGCCGTCGGAGAATGCAAGTGAAGGCGTTATTCTCGTAGATGAAGAAAATGCAGCAACTATCACCTTTCAAGTGAAAGTAAAGGATGACACTGCACCTGGTTCTGAAATTGTAAACCAAGCAACCATGACTTCATCCGAATCTGACGAAATTAAATCTAATGAAGTGATAAACACAATTGAAGAACCAATTGACCCTCCAAATGCCTGTGCCGCACCAATGGCGTTGATTAATGGTGATTTTGAATTGCCGGAGGGACCGGGTACCTATGATAACTCGGTAGCAGGAGGTGGTTATTACTATGCAGATACTGTTCCAGGGTGGAAAACGACTGATTTCAACCGTACACCAAGAGGAATTATTCAAATAATGGACCCTGCCCGACCGAGCACTATACCTATAAATGCTCCGAATAAGGACAATCTTACGAGTAGATTTGCGGAATTAAATGCTGATCAAAATAGTATGTTATATCAAGAATTACCAACCGTACCAGGGCAGACGATTTATTGGCGCTTAGATCACAGAGGATACAATGGTATAGATACGATGAGTGTTAATATTGGACCGATCACGGACGATCCATTCAATACTACGCCAGAAATAAAGAGAATTTCAACTGGAACTACATGGAAAACTTATACAGGGGTTTATACGGTACCAGAAGGCCAAACAATGACGCGTTTTGGATTTAAAGCAATTAGTTCAGCTAGTGGAAATGTGGCTTTCGGTAATTACCTTGATAACATATTCTTAGGAACTGAGCCATGTGTCGCAGCCGAGAAATCGGTAAGCCCTGAAGGTGATGTATTTGCAGGTGACGAATTAACGTATGAAATCACCGTCAAAAATTCAGGCGGTGATATTGCAGCAAATACAATCATTGAAGACGCCATTCCAGAAGGTACCGAATATGTCCCGGGTTCCATGAAAATTTTAAATGGTCCAAAAGCGGGAGACCTAACGGATGTGGAAGATAATGATGCAGGTCATTATGCTGATGGGAAAGTAACCTTTAAATTAGGAGACTTACCGAACACAACCACATTACCTGACGGAATTACTGTTCAATTTAAAGTGAAAGCTTTGTCAAGCCATGCAGGAAAAACTGTAGAAAACAAGGCACAAATAAAATTTAAAGATTTGTTAAAAGATGAAGATAAAGAAATTGAAACAAATGAAGTGACAACTGAAGTTATTGAGAGACCAGATCCTCCAGACGTCTGTGCCGCACCAGTAGCGCTAATTAATGGTAGTTTTGAAGATCCGCCATTTTCGCCTGATGATTCGCGATTAACAAAACAGATTGGATGGTTCGATGCCCCTCAAGCTGCTGTCCCAGGGTGGAAAACTACCGACAGATCAGGTTTATTCGAAATCATGAATAAATCTTTGGGTGATGAAATCCCACCAGGGCACCCGTATGAGGCTTTGAAGGTTACTCCGGCGCACGGTCAACAGTTCGCTGAATTGAACAGCCGTGAAGCGGCACAGCTTTATCAAGATGTAGATACGACACCAGGCCAAACGATTTATTGGCGTCTGGCCCACAAAGGTCGTGTTGGCCAAGATACAATGGCATTAAAGATAGATTCAGCCACTGTTGATCCGAAAAATCTGAAAACGATTGAAACAATGACGAGTGGTAAAGATGCATGGAAATATTATTCTGGTTCATATGTTGTTCCAGCAGGTCAAACGAAAACTCGCTTTGGTTTTGAAGCTATTTCCAGTGCAAATGGATCAAACGCAGCAGGAAATTTCCTAGACGATATCTTTTTAGGTACCGAACCATGTGTGACAGCGGAGAAATCAGTAAGCCCTGAAGGTGATGTATTTGCAGGTGACGAATTAATCTATGAAGTGACCGTCAAAAATTCCGGTGGAGACATTGCTGCAAATACGGTAATCGAAGATGCCATTCCAGAGGGTACAGAATATGTCCCAGGATCCATGAAAATTTTAAATGGTCCGAAAGCGGGAGACCTAACAGATGTGGAAGATAATGATGCAGGTCATTTTAACGGTGAAAAAGTCATCTTTAAATTAGGGGACTTACCGAACACAACCACATTACCGGACGGAATTACTGTTCAATTTAAAGTGAAAGCTTTGTTCAATCATGCAGGCAAAGATGTGGACAACAAAGCACAGGTCAAATATAAAGACTTGCTAAAAAATGAAGAAAAAGAAATTGAAACAAATGAAACAAAAACACCGATTAAAGTAAAAGATCCAGTTCTTGAATCTGAGAAATCAGTGGAGTTAGAAGAAAAACTAGCCGAAAATACAGATGAGGACAACCCTGAAGTCGGTGATACACTTCGTTATACGATTAAAACACGCAATACAATAGAAAATAGTTTAATTGAGAATCTAATCATTTCTGATACCATTCCAGAAGGTCTAGAGTATGTTGAAGGTAGTCTAGAAGTGGACGGTGTATCCGTCACGGATGTCGAGGATGATGATAATGGTCATGTAGTTGATGGCAATATTTCAGGTCAGTTTGGAGATATCAAAGATACGGATTGGCATACGTTAGAGTTTTTAGTCACCGTAAAAGCTGGTCAAGCAGGAGCAGATATTAAAAACGTTGCAACTGTAGACGGTGACAATATCGATGAACCAGATAAGCCAGAAGAAGAAGTAAAAATTTACCCAAGAGACCCAGTTCTTGAATCAGAGAAATCAGCAAAGAACTTAGAAACAGGGAAGGATAAGTTTGAAGTCGGCGACACGATTGTTTACACGATTAAAACACGTAACAAAGTAAGTGATGGTATCGTGAAAGATTTAACAATCTCAGATGAACTACCTGATGGGTTAGAATACATTGCGGATAGTTTAGAAGTGGATGGTGAATCTGTCACCGATGCTGAAGACAATGATAACGGGCATTTTGTAGATGGAAAAGTAACAGCTCAATTTGGTGATATTATAGACACTGACTGGCATACGCTCACATTTCAAGCAAAAGTGAAGTCAGGACAATCTGAAAAAACAATTAAAAACGTTGCAACTGTAGATGGTGGCAACATTGACGAGCCAGACAAACCAGAAGAAGAAGTTACTGTAGATCCAAAAGATCCAGATCTTGAATCTGAGAAGTCAGCTAAACTTGAGGAAAAGCTAGCTGGAAATACAGATGCAGACAATCCTGAAGTTGGCGATACGCTTCTTTATACAATTAAAACTCGTAACACAGTTGAAGATAGTATCGTTAAAAATCTAGTCATTTCTGACGAGATCCCAGAAGGTTTAGAGTATGTTGATGGTAGTCTAGAAGTGGATGGACAATCTGTCACGGATGTCGAGGACGATGATAAAGGTCATGTAGTGGATGGTAAAATCTCAGGTCAGTTTGGTGACATCAAAGATACGGATTGGCACACACTTGAATTTCTAGTAATCGTAAAAGAAGGTCAAGCAGGAGCAGATATTAAAAACGTTGCAACTGTAGACGGTGACAATATCGATGAACCAGATAAGCCAGAAGAAGAAGTGAAAATTTACCCCAGGGACCCAGTTCTTGAATCAGAGAAATCAGCAAAGAACTTAGAAACAGGCAAGGATAAGTTTGAAGTAGGCGACACGATTGTTTACACGATCAAAACACGTAACAAAGTAAGTGATGGTATCGTGGAAGGTTTAACAATCTCAGATGAACTACCAAAAGGTCTCGAATATGTAACGGGTAGTTTAGAAGTGGATGGTGAATCTGTCACCGACGCTGAAGACAATGATACCGGTCATTTTGTAGATCGAAAAGCGAACGCTCAATTTGGTGATATTACAGACACCGATTGGCATACGCTCACATTCCATGCGAAAGTATTGTCTGGTCAATCTGAAAAGACAATTAAAAACGTTGCAATAGTAGATGGTGGCAACATTGACGAGCCAGACAAGCCAGAAGAAGAGGTTACTGTAGATCCAAAAGATCCAGATCTTGAGTCTGAAAAGTCGGCTAAGCTTGAGGGGAAATTAGCTGGAAATACAGATGCAGACAACCCTGAGGTCGGCGATACACTTCGCTATACGATTAAAACACGCAACACCGTTGAAGATAGTTTAGTAGAGAATCTAATCATTTCTGATACCATTCCAGAAGGTCTAGAGTATGTTGAAGGTAGTCTAGAAATCGATGGAGAGTCTGTCACGGATGTCGAGGATGATGACAAAGGTCATGTAGTGGATGGTAAAATCTCAGGTCAGTTTGGTGACATCAAAGATACCGACTGGCATACGCTTGAATTTTTAGTCACCGTAAAAGCAGGTCAAGCAGGTGCAGATATTAAAAACGTTGCAACTGTAGACGGTGACAATATCGATGAACCAGATAAGCCAGAAGAAGAAGTGAAAATTTACCCAAGAGATCCAGTTCTTGAATCAAAGAAATCATCGGAACTAGAAGAAAAGCTAGCTGGAAATACAGATGAGGACAATCCTGAAGTCGGCGATACACTTCGCTATACGATTAAAACACGTAATAAAGTAGAGGATAGCCTTCTTGAAAATCTCGTTATCTCGGACAACATCCCAGAAGGTTTGGAATATGTTAAGGGTAGTCTAGAAGTAGATGGTGACTCTGTCACCGACACTGAGGATAATGATAAAGGTCATGTAGTTGATGGCAAAATCTTAGGTCAGTTTGGGGGTATTAAGGATAACGACTGGCATACACTAGAATTTTTAGTCACGGTAAAAGCAGGTCAAGCAGGCGCAGATATTAAAAATATTGCAACTGTAGACGGTGACAATATAGACGAACCAGATAAGCCAGAAGAAGAAGTGAAAATTTATCCAAGAGACCCGGTTCTTGAATCCGAGAAATCATCGAAGCTAGAAGAAAAGCTAGCTGGAAATACAGATAAAGATAACCCTGAAGTCGGTGACACGATTCGTTATACGATTAAAACTCGTAACACGGTTGAAGATAGTATCGTTAAAAGTCTAGTCATTTCTGACGAGATTCCAGAAGGATTGGACTATGTTGAGGGTAGTCTAGAAGTCGATGGAGAATCTGTCACTGATGCTGAGGATGATGATAAAGGACATGTAGTGGATGGTAAAATCTCAGGTCAGTTTGGGGATATCAAGGATACCGATTGGCATACGTTAGAATTTTTAGTAACTGTCAAAGAAGGCCAAGCAGGAGCAGATATAAAGAACGTTGCAACTGTAGATGGTGACAATATTGATGAACCAGATAAGCCAGAAGAAGAAGTGGAAATTTACCCAAGAGATCCAGTCCTTGAATCCGAGAAATCAGCAAAGAACTTAGAAACAGGGAAGGATAAATTTGAAGTAGGCGACACGATTGTTTACACAATCAAGACGCGTAACCAAGTATCCGATAGTTTGGCAAGTAATTTAGTGATAACGGATAAACTTCCAGCAGGACTTGAGTTTGTAAAAGATAGCATAGAAGTAAGTCATGAAGGCACAGCTGAATTCAAAGATGGTACAGTTACAGCAAGCTTTGGTGATGTGACCGATACAGAATGGCGCACAGTTACATTCTATGCGAAAGTGAAGTCAGGACAATCTGAAAAAACAATTAAAAACGTTGCAACTGTCGACAGTAGCAATATTGACGAACCGGATAAACCGGAAGAAGAGGTTACTATAGATCCAAAAGATCCAGATCTTGAATCCGGGAAATCATCGAAGCTAGAAGAAAAGCTAGCTGGAAATACAGATAAAGATAACCCTGAAGTCGGTGACACGATTCGTTATACGATTAAAACTCGTAACACGGTTGAAGATAGTATCGTTAAAAGTCTAGTCATTTCTGACGAGATTCCAGAAGGATTGGAAT
>NZ_QJJQ01000032.1:8484-9561 GCF_003201975.1 Pseudogracilibacillus auburnensis
TGACACGATTCGTTATACGATTAAAACTCGTAACACGGTTGAAGATAGTATCGTTAAAAGTCTAGTCATTTCTGACGAGATTCCAGAAGGATTGGAATATGTTGAGGGTAGTCTAGAAGTCGATGGAGAATCTGTCACCGACGCTGAGGATAATGATAAAGGTCATGCAGTGGATGGTACAGTTGTAGGTAATCTCGGAGATATTAGGGATGCTGACTGGCATACGTTAGAGTTTTTAGTCACCGTAAAAGCAGGGCAAGCAGGAGCAGATATTAAAAACGTTGCAATTGTAGATGGTGACAATATTGACGAACCAGATAAACCAGAAGAAGAAGTGAAAATTTACCCACGGGATCCGAAACTAGAATCCGAGAAAATGGCTGTTAACTTGGACGATGGTAAAAAGCGATTTGTGGTCGGCGATACGATTGTTTATATTATTAAGACACGCAATCAAGTATCCGATAGTTTAGTTACAAACTTATCCATTACAGATGAACTTCCGGCAGGTCTTGAATATGTTACGGACAGCTTACAAATAAGTCATGACGGCAAAGGCGAATTCAAAAATGGTAAAGTTACTGCAAATTTTGGTGATGTAACGGATACGGAATGGCGTTCCATCATATTCCAAGCAAAAATTTTGTCTGGTCAATCCGGTAAAGAGATTGAAAATACAGCTGAAATTATGGCCGATGAGTTTGATGAGCCTGAGAAGCCAACAACAACGATCGTCGTTAATCCAAAAGATCCGAAGCTTGAATCAAGTAAGGCTTTTAAACTGGAAACGAAAGCGGACGGTAATACAGATACGAATAATCCAGAAGTAGGCGATACAATTCGTTACACGATTACAACTAAAAATACGATCGAAGATAGCTTAGTAGAAAACTTAGTTATCACCGACACGATTCCAGCAGGTTTAACGTATGTGCCAGATAGTCTAGAAGTAGATGGCAAGTCCGTGACAGATGCGAAAGATGAAGATGCCGGTCATGTGGTAGATGGCAAAGTTACAGGAACGTTTGGTAATGTGGCGGATACCGATGATCATACGGTTACCTTCTTAGTGACCGT
>NZ_QJJQ01000033.1 GCF_003201975.1 Pseudogracilibacillus auburnensis
AAAACTAAATAAGAACTGCTATAATCAACGTTCAATATAAAGCTTAGTTAAGTCCTCGATCTATTAGTATTCGTCAGCTTCACGTATCACTACGCTTCTACCTCGAACCTATCAACCTTATCGTCTCGTAAGGGATCTTACTCATTTAAAATGATGGGAAGTCTCATCTTGAGGCGGGTTTCGTGCTTAGATGCTTTCAGCACTTATCCGTGCCACACGTAGCTACCCAGCTATGCTCCTGGCGGAACAACTGGTACACCAGTGGTGTGTCCATCCCGGTCCTCTCGTACTAAGGACAGCTCCTCTCAAACTTCCAACGCCCACGACGGATAGGGACCGAACTGTCTCACGACGTTCTGAACCCAGCTCGCGTACCGCTTTAATGGGCGAACAGCCCAACCCTTGGGACCGACTACAGCCCCAGGATGCGATGAGCCGACATCGAGGTGCCAAACCTCCCCGTCGATGTGAACTCTTGGGGGAGATAAGCCTGTTATCCCCGGGGTAGCTTTTATCCGTTGAGCGATGGCCCTTCCATGCGGAACCACCGGATCACTAAGTCCGACTTTCGTCCCTGCTCGACTTGTTGGTCTCGCAGTCAAGCTCCCTTCTGCCTTTACACTCGAACGAATGATTTCCAACCATTCTGAGGGAACCTTTGAGCGCCTCCGTTACCTTTTGGGAGGCGACCGCCCCAGTCAAACTGCCTATCTGACACTGTCTCCGAACCGGATAACGGTCCTGGGTTAGAATGTTCATACAGCCAGAGTGGTATCCCACCATTGCCTCGACGTAAGCTAGCGCTCACGCTTCTCAGGCTCCCACCTATCCTGTACAAGCTGCACAAACATTCCATATCAGATTACAGTAAAGCTCCACGGGGTCTTTCCGTCCTGTCGCGGGTAATGCGCATCTTCACGCATAGTATAATTTCACCGGGTCTCTCGTTGAGACAGTGCCCAAGTCGTTGCACCTTTCGTGCGGGTCGGAACTTACCCGACAAGGAATTTCGCTACCTTAGGACCGTTATAGTTACGGCCGCCGTTTACTGGGGCTTCGGTTCAATGCTTCGTGCGAATGCACTAACACATCCCCTTAACCTTCCAGCACCGGGCAGGTGTCAGCCCCTATACTTCGCCTTGCGGCTTCGCAGAGACCTATGTTTTTGCTAAACAGTCGCTTGGGCCTGTTCACTGCGGCTTCTCATACAAGAAGCACCCCTTCTCCCGAAGTTACGGGGTCATTTTGCCGAGTTCCTTAACGAGAGTTCTCCCGCTCACCTTCGGATACTCTCCGCGCCTACCTGTGTTGGTTTCGGGTACGGGCACCTGTGATCTTACTAGAGGTTTTTCTTGGCAGTGTGAAATGAGGAACTTCGGTACTAAATTTCCCTCCCCATCACAGCTTGAAATTGTTGAACGGATTTGCCTATCCAACTCTCTCACTGCTTGGGCGCACACATCCATCCGTGCGCTTTCCGTATCCTCCTGCGTCTCCCCATCGTTCAAACGATCACGAGGTGGTACAGGAATATCAACCTGTTGTCCATCGCTTACGCCCTTCGGCCTCAGCTTAGGTCCCGACTAACCCTGAGAGGACGAGCCTTCCTCAGGAAACCTTAGGCTTTCGGTGAAAGAGATTCTCACTCTTTTTTCGTTACTCATACCGGCATTCTCACTTCTAACGCGCTCCACAAGTCCTCACGGTCTTACTTCGCTGCACGTAGAACGCTCTCCTACCATTGTTCCTACGGAACAATCCACAGTTTCGGTGATACGCTTAGCCCCGGTACATTTTCGGCGCAAAGTCACTCGACCAGTGAGCTATTACGCACTCTTTAAATGGTGGCTGCTTCTAAGCCAACATCCTGGTTGTCTATGCAACTTCACATCCTTTTCCACTTAGCGTATACTTTGGGACCTTAACTGGTGGTCTGGGTTGTTTCCCTCTCGACAATGAACCTTATCACCCACTGTCTGACTCCCAAGATAAAGTAATTGGCATTCGGAGTTTGACTGAATTCGGTAACCCGATGAGGGCCCCTAGTCCAATCAGTGCTCTACCTCCAATACTTCTATCATCTTGAGGCTAGCCCAAAAGCTATTTCGGAGAGAACCAGCTATCTCCGTGTTCGATTGGCTTTTCACCCCTACCCACACCTCATCCCCGCATTTTTCAACATACGTGGGTTCGGGCCTCCAGTCAGTGTTACCTGACCTTCACCCTGGACATGGGTAGATCACACGGTTTCGGGTCTACGACCGCATACTAAATGCGCCCATTTCAGACTCGCTTTCGCTGCGGCTCCATGAATGATTCACTTAACCTTGCATACGATCGTAACTCGCCGGTCCATTCTGCAATAGGTACGCCGTCACGCATAAAAGCGCTCCGACTACTTGTAGGCACACGGTTTCAGGTACTCTTTCACTCCCCTCTCGGGGTACTTTTCACCTTTCCCTCACGGTACTGGTTCGCTATCGGTCACTAGGGAGTATTTAGCCTTGGGAGATGGTCCTCCCGGATTCCGACGGAATTCCACGTGTTCCGCCGTACTCAGGATCCACTTCGGAGGAAATATATTTTCAATTACAGGGCTGTTACCTTCTTTGGCTGACCTTTCCAGATCGATTCATTTAACATACTTCTTTGTAACTCCATATGAAGTGTCCTACAACCCCAGTAAGTAAACTTACTGGTTTGGGCTACATTCCATTTCGCTCGCCGCTACTAAGGAAATCGCATTTGCTTTCTCTTCCTCCAGGTACTAAGATGTTTCAATTCCCTGGGTGTGCTTCATCTACTCTATGTATTCAAGTAGATGTACTATTCCATTACGAATAGTGGGTTTCCCCATTCGGAAATCCTCGGATCACAGTTTACTTACAACTCCCCGAGGCATATCGGTGTTAGTCCCGTCCTTCGTCAGCTCCTAGTGCCAAGGCATCCACCGTGCGCCCTTATTCACTTAACTAAACCTACAAATATAATAATAATACTTTATTGATGTCGTTGATTATCTTGCTCTTATTTAGTTTTCAAGGTACAAGTTCATACTTCTTTTTCAGGTCACAGAATGTGACAAAAAAG
>NZ_QJJQ01000034.1 GCF_003201975.1 Pseudogracilibacillus auburnensis
ACTGATATGAACGAAACTGTCAAGTTCCACCCCTTATTTTTACTAAAAGTGTATTTTTGGGCAACCTTAATTAAGAGTCCTTATGCCTCTTTTTGCTGTTACAATGATATCCAATATATGTTTGATGAATTAACATATGGTCAAAATTTGAAAGCGATGCTTTCCACAATTTACATTCTATCCACGATTTGACATGGAGAGCGAGCATGATAGCCTTTTCGGCAGAGCCAGTTTCTTTGTAAACTTGCTTCCTGGCAATAGAATCATGCTTGCGCAGGGATCCATGTCAAATCCTAATCGTAACATATGAATCTTTGTGAAAGACGCTATCCAGCTTTCATATTTTGTGCTCTATTCTTTTTTTGTTAGGAGGATAAATACACGGCACGAAGGCAAAAATCTCTACTCCGATGAGCATACTGATATCCGTGGGTTCTCACATTTTATCTCTCCGTCTTAGGATCTGTCACGAACTCCTGGCGTGCGTTCACTAATGGTATAGCTAGCACAAGTCTTCGTCGTGTGTTCTCCTTTACGGTTTTTACCTTTGCCTCCGGCCCTATATTCATTCCCTTATTTATCTTAATTACTTCTTTTCTAACTGATAAATGGTAGCTTAATCTACTCTTGCTTCATAATTAGCTTCATGTGCAATTGCCCAAATGAAACCTGCAAGTTCTCTCGCTATAGCTGTAATGGCTTTCCCACTTTCTTTTCCACGTCCTAATAGACGGTAATATTTTTTATGCAATCGATTTTGAGCTTTCCACGAAATTCCCAAGATATTAGTTGGTTGCTCTTGTTGTCTTTTCTTCAATTCTCCTTTGACTGCTGGCTGATATCTGTAGCTCCAGGCGGATTCTATCAACAACCTTCGTACATGACGATTCCCTGTCTTAGTGATGTTACCTAATCTACGTAATTCACCACTGGAACTTTCACTAGGCACCAGTCCGGTGTAAGCCATAAATTGTTTTGGAGTCCGGAAGCGTTCAAATGAACCAATTTCTGCAACTAAACTTGTAGCTGTAATAACTGCTACTCCCCTTAATGTCATGAGGGTTTGAATCATTGGCGCATGAACACCTTCTTTAGCCTGTTCCTCGATTTCTTGCTCTAATATTTTTAATCGTTGTTGAAATTCTTTTAATTGTTGTAAATATTCCTGGAATGCAATTCGGGATGCAGATCGTTCAAATTTCAAGCTATTCAGCCAATCCCAGTATTTCTTGGTCCATTTCCTTGTTCCTTGAGGTGGATTAACTTCATTTCTTAAAAGAAACTTTGTTAATCTGTGTTTGGCTCTTAATTCATCTTCCTTTACATCCTCACGTGCCCGAACTAAGTCCCGTAGTGCTTCATCATCTTCTGATGGCACATAGATAGGTGTTAATTCTCCAGCACGATAAAGTGTTGCCAGTTTAAGCGAATCGCGTTTGTCGGTCTTAACACGTTCACCAGGTTTTTTGGGTATTAACGATGGGGCTATTACTTCACATTCAATATCCATACTTTTTAGAAGCCGATAGAATCCATATCCTGTTGGTCCTGCCTCATAACAGACTTGAAGCTGTTCAGGTTCGCCAAGTTTTTTCATTAATTTTCTAATTGCTTCAACTTTATAGTCAATCATGCCAACATATCTTGGTTTGGAACGCCCCTCCTCTGCAACTGCTACTGCAATTTTTTCTTTTGATACGTCTAAACCTACGTATTTTGTGATATCATTCATATTACTAGCTCCTTTCGTATTGTAGCTCTGTTTTGGTAGTTTGATTTTTTAATATTATTACCAAATTAATCTACGTTGTTACGAAGATGGGGCTAGTTTCGTTCATGATAACTCC
>NZ_QJJQ01000035.1 GCF_003201975.1 Pseudogracilibacillus auburnensis
CATATGCATTTCGGTAGGGCATTCGGTATTGTGGAAGACGGTGAACTGAAAGTGACATGCGAATCCGCAGGCGAATACAAAGTACTGGTTATCGGCACAAGAAATGATGACCACCAAAGTATACAGGATTGGGATATTAAAGGTGTGGAACGTGAAATTGGAGAAAGCTGGACAGGAGAAACATATGTGTTTGAGGATGATGAAATTATTTCAGATCAAGAAATTATAGGAGGGCAATAAGATGTCAAACAATATTATTATTGAAAGAACTTCTATTCAATGGAAGAGTCCAATACCTGGGACACCTACGAGGAGAGTACCTGATCATTATTTTGGACGCAATGTTCATGCGCTGGTAGATGGAGAAGAAAATATTTATCGACTGAAACCAAAAGACATTGCCTTAGAGGCAACGGAAGAAGACATGATCAATGTTGTTAAGACGATAGTTGATAATGAAAAAGAAGTAAAAGAAACTGAAAACGCTGAATAAGCGTTATTTTTTATGGTTTAAGTATTTGCCCCTTCTTACCGATATGATGGGTAAGGAGGGGGATAATATTGGATGTTCTAGTTAATTCAGGCTTTATTGTTTTGTTTTTAACATTATTAGTAGGAAGTATTTCTTATGTTGTAAATGATATTAACGCTACCCCGTTAGAAAAGAAATTGAAGACTAACTTTGAGAAAATTAAGGTTTTTTCATCATTAGCTTTTATTATCGCACTTGTTATTGTAGTGATAACGCTTATTGTTATGCTTTTTAAGGGGGAAATGGAAGAGACTCCAATAGTTACGTTTTTATTAGCAGTTATAGTGATCCTAATAATAATATTTGTTGTGGTATTTATTTATATTGTTATAGTAGATTATCTATTTTCGAAATACAGAGCAAAGAAATTTGATTTCTTTGTAATTTTGAATGATGGTTCAGAGTGGAAAATTATTAGGGTGACTGGCTCGAATTATTTATTAATAAAATGTGACCAAAAAGAAGAATATAGATTGATTAAGGATTATGATAACTTATCCATAAGGGCAATCGAGATAGAGAAAACAAAGCGAAAATAAAATGTTCAACACTCACAAACGTGCGTGTTTCCCCATGGAAACATTTCCCTTCTTGTCGTATGATAGGACGAGGAGGGGGCGCATATGAGAAAAACAATTAAAATAATCTTTGCTGCTATAGCATTAGGGATGGGTGTAAGTGTATTCGTTTTAAGTATTTTAGGGAATATCGAAGCAAAAAATGCAATCAGTTTACTGTCAATTGGAATTATATGTTTGGCAATATTGAAGTTGCAAGAAAAGTAAATATCTAAAGTATCTCACTCGTGGTACTTTTTCCAGCGCTCATAATGGGCGTGTTTTTTTATGCCGAAAGACAGTTGTGTTAAAATAAAAATATCCTGTATAACAAAACTGTCTTTCGGAGGGAATTTAGTGAAATTTTATTATGATACAGTTTGTTTTTCATGTAAAAGAGTTTTCAAAGTTGAATCTGGAACCATTAAATATAAACAATATAAAGAAAATAAGAATGGAATGCATATATGCGAAGATTGTAGTCACAATATACGATTTGAAGCTATCAGAAACTTTTTTAGAAAATATTAACACGTCCAATTAGGGGCGTATTTTTTATGTC
>NZ_QJJQ01000036.1 GCF_003201975.1 Pseudogracilibacillus auburnensis
ATTACCACTTAGCCTATCCTTAGAAAGGAGGTGATCCAGCCGCACCTTCCGATACGGCTACCTTGTTACGACTTCACCCCAATCATTGGTCCCACCTTCGGCGGCTGGCTCCAAAAGGTTACCTCACCGACTTCGGGTGTTACCGACTCTCGTGGTGTGACGGGCGGTGTGTACAAGGCCCGGGAACGTATTCACCGCGGCATGCTGATCCGCGATTACTAGCGATTCCTGCTTCATGTAGGCGAATTGCAGCCTACAATCCGAACTGAGAATGGTTTTATGGGATTCGCTCCACGTCGCCGCTTCGCTGCCCGTTGTTCCATCCATTGTAGCACGTGTGTAGCCCAGGTCATAAGGGGCATGATGATTTGACGTCATCCCCACCTTCCTCCGGTTTGTCACCGGCAGTCACATTAGAGTGCCCAACTTAATGCTGGCAACTAATATTAAGGGTTGCGCTCGTTACGGGACTTAACCCAACATCTCACGACACGAGCTGACGACAACCATGCACCACCTGTCACCTTTGTCCCCGAAGGGAAAGCCCTATCTCTAGGACGGTCAAAGGGATGTCAAGACCTGGTAAGGTTCTTCGCGTTGCTTCGAATTAAACCACATGCTCCACCGCTTGTGCGGGCCCCCGTCAATTCTTTTGAGTTTCAGCCTTGCGGCCGTACTCCCCAGGCGGAGTGCTTAATGCGTTAACTGCAGCACTAAGGGGCGGAAACCCCCTAACACCTAGCACTCATCGTTTACGGCGTGGACTACCAGGGTATCTAATCCTGTTCGCTCCCCACGCTTTCGCGCCTCAGCGTCAGTTACAGACCAGAGAGTCGCCTTCGCCACTGGTGTTCCTCCACATATCTACGCATTTCACCGCTACACGTGGAATTCCACTCTCCTCTTCTGTACTCAAGTCTTCCAGTTTCCAATGACCGTTCGTAGTTAAGCTACGAGATTTCACATCAGACTTAAAAGACCGCCTGCGCGCCCTTTACGCCCAATAATTCCGGACAACGCTCGCCCCCTACGTATTACCGCGGCTGCTGGCACGTAGTTAGCCGGGGCTTTCTGGTTAGGTACCGTCAAGGTACCGACTTATTCGGTCGATACTTGTTCTTCCCTAACAACAGAGTTTTACGATCCGAAGACCTTCATCACTCACGCGGCGTCGCTCCGTCAGACTTTCGTCCATTGCGGAAGATTCCCTACTGCTGCCTCCCGTAGGAGTCTGGGCCGTGTCTCAGTCCCAGTGTGGCCGATCACCCTCTCAGGTCGGCTACGCATCGTTGCTTTGGTAAGCCATTACCCTACCAACTAGCTAATGCGACGCGGGCCCATCTGTAAGTGACAGCAAAAGCCGCCTTTCATTTTCTGTTCATGCGAACAAAAACATTATTCGGTATTAGCACCGGTTTCCCGGAGTTATCCCAAGCTTACAGGCAGGTTGCCCACGTGTTACTCACCCATCCGCCGCTCATTCCACAAACATCATCCCGAAGGAATCTGTCTGCTTCCTGCGCTCGACTTGCATGTATTAGGCACGCCGCCAGCGTTCGTCCTGAGCCAAGATCAAACTCTCCATAAAAAGTTTGGTTATCATGTTTTCACCGAAAACATGTCTTAGCTTCAAAAATTATCTTA
>NZ_QJJQ01000037.1 GCF_003201975.1 Pseudogracilibacillus auburnensis
GTCACACCTGTTCCCATCTCGAACACAGCAGTTAAGCTCTCCAGCGCCGATGGTAGTCGAGGCTTTGCCTCCGCAAGAGTAGGAAGCCGCCAGGCTATTAATGTAACATATTTAAATACGACACCCGGAGGATTAGCTCAGCTGGGAGAGCACTTGCCTTACAAGCAAGGGGTCGCAGGTTCGAGCCCTGCATCCTCCACCATAACAAACGCCGGCCTAGCTCAATTGGTAGAGCAACTGACTTGTAATCAGTAGGTTGGGGGTTCAAGTCCTCTGGCCGGCACCATTTGGACATATAATTGTTGTTTCCTAAAAAAACGAATGATAATGTATGTTGTCAAGAGCCATTAGCTCAGGTGGTAGAGCATCTGACTTTTAATCAGAGGGTCACAGGTTCGAGTCCTGTATGGCTCACTCATGTTAGGCGGGTGTGGCGGAATCGGCAGACGCGCTAGACTTAGGATCTAGTGTCTTCGGACATGGGGGTTCAACTCCCTTCACCCGCACCATCCAGTATAAATTTAATATTTGCGGAAGTAGTTCAGTGGTAGAATATCACCTTGCCAAGGTGGGGGTCGCGGGTTCGAATCCCGTCTTCCGCTCCAAGAAATTTCGTGGTGCTGCCGGGGTGGCGGAAATGGCAGACGCACAGGACTTAAAATCCTGCGGTAGGTTCCTACCGTGCCGGTTCGATTCCGGCCCTCGGCACCATAAGCGCCTGTAGCTCAATTGGATAGAGTGCTTGACTACGGATCAAGAGGTTAGGGGTTCGACTCCTCTCAGGCGCGTTGTAATCGGGAAGTAGCTTAGCTTGGTAGAGCGCATGGTTTGGGACCATGAGGTCGCAGGTTCAAATCCTGTCTTCCCGACCATTAATTTAATTGTTATCATTTTGGGGCCTTAGCTCAGCTGGGAGAGCGCCTGCCTTGCACGCAGGAGGTCAGCGGTTCGATCCCGCTAGGCTCCACTTGTTTGTAATTTGCTCCTTGAAAACTGAACAGACACAACATAAATGTCAAGAGAAGTTGAATGTATATTCTATATACTTTTAACCTCGTCTAAATAAGATAATTTTTGAAGCTAAGACATGTTTTCGGTGAAAACATGATAACCAAACTTTTTATGGAGAGTTTGATCTTGGCTCAGGACGAACGCTGG
>NZ_QJJQ01000038.1 GCF_003201975.1 Pseudogracilibacillus auburnensis
CCCCCGAAAGTTAGAGTAGAAAATCTAACTTTCGGGGGTGTTTTTATGGCCAAATATAGTGAAGAATTTAAACTAAAGCTTGTCACCGAGTATTTGTGTGGAAACCTTGGATATAAATTATTGGCGAAAAAATATAATATGCCTAGTCCTTCCCCATTAAAAAATTGGGTGAGATCTTATAAAGAACAGGGCATGGATGGATTAAAACGAAGAAAGACGAAAAAGAAGTATTCTGTTCAATTTAAATTAGATGCGGTACAATTTATGTTAAAGACAGGTGCTTCTTATTTAGAAACTGCTGTTCAATTTGATTTGAACAATCCTTCCTTAATTGCACGCTGGTTAAAAGCTTTTCGTGATCAAGGGATAGAAGGCCTGAAACCAAGATTAAAGGGGCGACCTTCTATGTCTAAGAAACCTAATAAGCAAAGGAAAAAGGAAGAAAAGAAAATAACACGCGTGGAAGAATTAGAACGTGAGAATGAACTACTAAGGCTAGAAAATGCATATCTAAAAAAGTTGAAAGCTTTTCGGGAGAATCCGAATGCCTTCCACGAAAAGCACAAGCAAAGATCGCATTCGACCTCAAAAAAGAAGGATTCCGATTAAAAGATATTCTTCTTGTTGTGGATATTCCTGAAGCAACCTATCACTATCACGTGAAAAACTTTGGCAGAGAAGATTCAGACGCGGAATTAAAAAACATCATTACAGACCTATTTAAAAAGTTCCATGAACGTTATGGATACAAACGGATCACGAGAGAATTAAAGAAACTGGGATATGTGATCAACCATAAAAAAGTGTATCGGATTATGCGAGAACTGGGATTAAAATGTGTGAAATTTATGCGGAAGTCCCGTAAATATAATTCGTATAAGGGAAACGTTGGAAAAGTGGCAAAAAACCGGCTATCCCGGCGTTTCAATACATCTATTCCACTGCAAAAATTAGTAACAGACATAACAGAATTCAAATGCCTAGGCGAAGAGAAGTTATATTTAAATCCAATTCTTGATCTTTATAATGGTGAAATTATTGCCTATGAAATGAAGAAACGTCCAACTTTAGATCTTGTCATGGACCCTTTG
>NZ_QJJQ01000039.1 GCF_003201975.1 Pseudogracilibacillus auburnensis
ATGACGAATTGTACTATTAAGTGCAACACCTAAAAAAACTGTAGTTAAAATAAAGCAGCCCATAACAGCTTCGTGTAAAATGTAAGTAACCACACAAACACATACACGGAGGTCTGTTATGAGCTACAAACATCTTACCACATTTGAAAGAGCACGTATAGAAACACTTTATGAACAGGGAATATCTATCCGTAATATCGCTAAAAAGTTAGAGCGTTCACCATCTACCATTTCAAGGGAATTAAAACGTAATTCACAAAAAGGTTCGTATAAATCTGAACATGCACAAGATAACTATAACGAACGTAGAAATAATTGCGGACGGATTGGTAAATGGTCTCCAGAGCTAGCGGAAATTATTAATGAAAAGTTGGAACTTACCTGGTCACCAGAACAAATAGTAGGTCGTTTATTTCTGGGTTCTATCAGCTTTAAAACTATTTATCGCTGGATTTATCAAGGACTATTAGTGAATCAACATTTAAATGTTCTTCGCCACAAAGGAAAGCGTCAGACTCCCCGAGAAACAAGAGGACGATTTAATGTTGGAGCTTCCATTTCTAAACGACCAAAAGAGATTAGAAAGCGAGAAACATTTGGACATTGGGAACTTGATAGTGTAGTTTCCAGCCGTGGCAAAAGCAAAGGATGTTTCGCCACGTTTGTAGAACGGAAAACTAGATGGTACATAGCATTCAAGATGCCAAACCGGTCAGCTACCTCAATGGAACAAGCCATACGAACTTTAAATGAACAATTGCCTTCTGGTGCATTTAAAACCGCCACAGTAGATAGAGGTAAAGAATTCGCATGTTATAGCGCGATAGAGCAAGATACGGACATTCAGATGTATTTTGCAGATCCTTACTCCTCGTGGCAACGTGGTAGCAATGAGAATGCAAACGGTCTATTAAGAGAGTTTTTTCCTAAGAAAACCGATTTAGCTAAAGTCTCGAACGAAGAACTGGCAAATGCATTATCACTAATCAACAATAGGCCAAGAAAATGTTTAAATTGGAAAACTACACACGAAGTGTTTCAGAAAGAACTGTTGCACTTAATTTGACAAACCATC